>NZ_JBFJUX010000009.1:0-127160 GCF_041624475.1 Litorivivens sp. | reverse complement strand
TGGGCAAAGACACTTTCATTCTCAGCCGCGACGTGTGCGCGGCGCTGAAACTCAACGGCATCATCGACAAAGACAATCCCATCTCCCAGCGCGATCTGCGCAAGGTACAGGAAGCCTTCAACGAGATGCGCGCGGAAAGCGGCTGGCAGTTGTGCCAGCTAAGCCGTATGCTGGCCCTATCCATTGGTTAGCGAGGCGGGTTTGCGACATTCGGTTTTTATTGTAGGCCTCGGCCTGTTGCTCCAGGCCTGTTCGAGTACTCCGCCTGCTACCGGTATCACGGAACAGTTTACGCCGCAGATTCTCGACAACGGCACCAAAATGTTTCGCTATGAATTCTCCCGTGGCGATAAATTGCGTCCTGTATTTGCCTACGACCAGTCCGGCGGTTTCAGTGACGGGCGCGACGTATACTCAGCCGAAGAGCTGCGCAAAAAAAACCAGCGCCACCTGCAGTTTGCGGTGCCCCGCCTGCTGGAAGAAAACGGCTACTGCCGCGAAGGCTATTACACACTCGACACGCTTGTCGGCTACGGCAACGGCAGCCTGCGGGGCGAGTGCAAGGAAGCCGCCACAGCAGAAGACCGCGAGCAATTTGGTAAAAAATCGCCCACTCAGTGATCAAGGAGGGTTTCATGATTCAGTACACCAAGCTCACCGGCGCGAGCCTGCTCTGCTTTCTTTTGGCGGCCTGCAGCGGCGCACAGCTTCAGAGCAACGAGACCGAAACCTTTAGCCCACGCATTCTCAAAGACGGCAGCAAGTTGTTCGACTATCGCCTCGATTCGCCCTCTGACGGTCGTGTAAAACCCACGCTGGTCTTTGACGCCAACGAGCCCACGGATATGAACGAGCCGCCGGAGATGTCTGCCTATTCGGCTGACGACGAAAAAGCCGCTATCGAAGCCCGGGTAATGGCCTTGCTTGAGAAAAAGCTCGATAGCACAGGTTACTGTCGCGAAGGTTACGTCGTCGTTGAAAAGATCATTGGTTTCCGTCAGTCCACCGTCACCGGCGAATGCCGTGAAGCGGCCAGCGATAACGACCGAGAGCTGTTTGGCAAGTAAGGAGTTCTGACTTGTCGAGCACAGAGGGCACTATCCCGGCTTTTATGCGGCATCACCGGCTGCCGGACTCCTTTCGCGATATCGCCCGCGACATCTATCTTCCGCTGATTGATTGGCTCGACAAAAAAACGGAATGCCCGCTGTTGCTCGGCATCAACGGCTGTCAGGGTTCGGGCAAATCCACTCTCGCAGATTTTATCGCCGCCTTGCAGGGCGCGCGCGGGCGCAGGGTGGCGGTGCTGTCCATCGACGACTTCTATCTCACCCGCAGCGAAAGAGAGCAGCTGGCGCAAACCATTCACCCGCTGCTGCAAACCCGGGGCGTACCCGGCACCCACGATCTGACGCTGGCGCTACAGACGCTGGAAAGTTTGTTGAGCCTGAGTCATGGCGATACCACATCGCTTCCTCGCTTCGATAAAAGCAGTGATGATCGCGCCCCACTGTCACAGTGGCCCACGATTGAAGGCCCGATCGATATGGTCATTCTGGAAGGCTGGTGTGTCGGCTCCAGACCTCAGAGTGCGGATGAGCTGACCACCCCCATCAATGCGCTGGAAAAAAATGAGGACAGCGACGGTCGCTGGCGGCAATTCGTAAACGACAGTCTGAAAAATTACCAGCAACTGTTCGGGCGATTGCATACAATGGTCATGCTGAAAGCCCCGGATTTCAGCTGTGTTTATCGTTGGCGGCTGGAGCAGGAACAGAAACTCGCCGCTCTCAGGCCCGATGGCAGCGGCGTCATGAGCGCCGAAGAGATTGCACGCTTTATCCAGCACTATCAGCGCCTGACTGAAGCCAATCTTGTAGCCCTGCCCTCACATGCCGATGTTATCCTTGAGCTTAACCATCAACACGGAATAGACCGCGCCCAGTATTCATGACCCAGATTGTAGTTGCCCTATCAGCCCTGATTATCAGCGTTGTCCTTTTCGCCAGCGGAAATGCGTTTGTAAATTCACTGCTTGGCGTTCGCATGAGTCTCAGTGGCATAGAACCGATGACCATTGGCATCGTGTTGTTTTTCTTTGCTCTGGGTTTTGTCATCGGCTCCCGGATTTGCCCGGGTATCATTCAGCGCGTTGGCCATATTCGTGCATTCGCCGTATTTTCAGCGGCCGCCGCCATCGCGGCGCTGGTCTACCCGATGTCCCAATCGATGTGGCTGTGGGGGGGGATGCGCTTTGCCAGTGGTGTTGCGGCAGCCGGTCTGATTATCACTGTAGAAAGCTGGTTCAGTTGTGTCGCAACCGCGGGCAACCGGGCGCGACTGTTCTCCATGTACCAGATTTTCTTCTATTCTGCCGTTGCAGGCGGTCAGTTACTGCTGCAGGTTGCACCTCCTGAGTCCGCAATCCCCTTCAGCCTGGCAGCCATCCTGCTGGTCGGCTCGTTGATCCCCCTCGCCATGAGCCACATGCACTCCCCGAATATCGAGGCTGTTGAGGCTCTGCCCATGCTGGAGGTTTACCGCGAAGCGCCCCTGGGCGTTATCGCTTCTCTCCTCAATGGCGTGATTATGAGCGGCTTTTACGCGATGGCACCGGTGTACGCCACCAGCACCGGGCTGGATGTCGGGCAGATTTCCGTGTTCATGTCTGTCGCAATTTTCTCAGCCATGATTATTGCGGGCCCTATCGGCTACTTCTGTGACCGGCATGATCGGGCTCGGGTCATGCTGGTTGTAACCCTGATCTCCAGCCTCGCGGGGGCCGTCATATTTTTGCTGGGCAACCTAAGCTTCCTGTGGATCTGTGCATTTACCGCCGTCTTCTTCGGGCTATCCGCCTCGATCTACTCTATCGCCGTCGCCATTACCAACGACCGAATGACCCAGAACCAGATTGTGGCTGCCAGTGCCACCCTGCTTACCGCTTACGGTATCGGTAATCTGGTCGGTCCATTGCTCAACGCCAGCGTCATGGATGCGGTCGGCGCAAACGGTTTCTTTCTCGCCAATAGTTTGCTGCTTGTAGTGCTGCTGATTCTTATTCTGCGCGATATGCAGCGCGTTCCCGCCATATCACCCGAAGAGCAGGAAGACTTTGTTTCGGTGTCGCCCGATGTATTCCCGGTTATGGCCGAGATCGACCCGCGTAACGAAGACTACGACGAAGACGACAAAACCCTGGACGATCTGTTCTTCGACCCCAAAGAAAGTGAAGAAGATGAGAGCGATGCCTCTGCTGAGGAATCGCCCGAGGTTAGTGGTCAGGATGCCCGCTGAGCGGCCAGCCAATCGTTAATGGCCAGCCCGGTACCCATGTCCCAGCCTTTCAGTTCATTGACCGGCACAATCTTGTAGTCATCCAGCTCGTGATTCAGCTTCACTTCACCCGCCGCCTTGATGTGGTAGGCAATAATTACCTGATTCTGCTGGGGAAAGGCGTAAACGCCCACCAGTGAGGAGTCCAGCGTGTGCAGATTGAGCTCTTCCATGGTCTCACGCTTGGCGCATTCCAAGGGGTCTTCACCAGCCTCGAGAAAGCCGGTAATGATCGAATAGAAACTTTTCGGCCAGTTCACGTTGTGGGCCAGCACGACACCGCCCTCGACTTCTACAATCATCGCCACCACCGGTGTTGGATTGTTCCACAACACAAAGCCACAGGCGCTGTCAGGACAGCCCTTACGGATTTCACTGTTGATCAGGACTTCACCCATCGGGCTGGCACATTGGGGGCAGTAATTCATGGGAACCTCTTATGTTTTATGGGTAGTCGGTAATTTTGCCACAGAGCAGGATCGTGAGACTATTTTCGTTTTTCCATCGCGTCCCGAACAAAACAGGAAGTATTTATGGATCTTGGAATAGCTGGAAAGACAGCACTGGTCACCGGCAGCCACCGCGGCACCGGCGAAATCATAGCCAACACCCTGGCGACCGAAGGTGTTGAGGTGATCTGGCACGGCCTAAAGCAAGACGACATCGCCGGCAAAAGCCGGAGCGTGTGGGGTGATATTGCCACCACCGCGGGTTGCGCACAGGTTGTAGAACAACTTGAGGCGATGAATGCGCATGTCCATATTCTGATCAACAACTACGGCACCGCCAGTGCCGGCAAGTGGGGAAAAACCTCTGAAGCAGACTGGCTCGACATGTACCAGAAAAACGTCCTGTCGGTCGCCCGCCTTTGTGAAGCCGTAATACCCGGAATGAAACAGGAAGGCTGGGGGCGCATCGTCAATCTCGGCACTATTGGCAGCCACCAGCCCAACAGCATCATGCCCCACTACTACGCCGCCAAGGGCGCTCTGGCCACACTCGGGGTGAGCCTGACCAAAGAGCTCAGCGGCAGTGGGATTACAGTTAACACCGTTTCACCGGGCTATATTCGTACGCCGGAACTGGAGGCCGGTTTTCGCCTGAAAGCAGAGAAAAAGGGCTGGGGTGACGACTGGGCGGATATTGAGCGCAAGATTGTGGAAACCGAGTTTCCCAATGCCTGCGAGCGTCTGGCGACGCGTGAAGAAGTGGCTGAGCTGGTGGCCTTTCTGTGCAGTGAACGCGCCGCCTTTATCAATGGCCAGAATATCCGGATTGATGGCGGCGCGGTGCGTTATGTGTAAAGAGGGTACCTGAACCTTCGCGACTAAAAGCGATACTTCAACTGGGTGTGCACCACCTGAAAATCAAAATCGTCGTCGCTACCCTCGGCATTGGTGCCACCTGAAGCCGCATTCCCAAAGGCATTGAACGCGCCGTTACCGCCGCCAATACTTTGCTCACCACTGAAGTTGGTCGCAAAGTCGGCGTCACCGAGATCCACGTACTGATACTCAAACGACAAGGTCAGGTTCTTTTCCAGCCGCACTTCCATACCAATACCCACGGTATAACCCAACCCACTGCCGTCATCATCATCGGCTTCGCCGCGAAAGGCACCGGAGTTCCCTTCCCAGCTGTAATCCACATCGCCATAGGCAAGCCCTGCCTTGATATAGGGCAGGAAGGCGCGCTCACTCGCAAAACCAAGCCGACCGGTCAAGGTGGTCAGCACATCCACTTCGCGGCGCTCGATATAGGTTGCGGGAGTCGCAGAGAATGCACTCTGCTCCTGAGACAGGTCGGCGGCGCTGACCGACAGCTCGACACCATAGACATAGCGGCCATTCTGAAAGTCGTAGCCCGCCTGCAGGCCAATCAGCGACCCGGCATTGAATTTACCCTCGAAATTGTCGCCAAAGGCATTCTCGATCGCCTGTTCGTTGCCGCTGCCATCAACCCGCCGGAACTCCAGCTCGCCGTTGTCACCGGGGTTAAACCCAAAACCCGCGCTAGCACCAAGGTAATAACCCTGCCACTGCTGATGAGCCAGCACCGAAGAACTGGCCAGCACCAGCGCTCCAAATAGAGGGAGTTGTTTATTCATAGAGACTCTTCCTTGCGCAATCTGTGAATGAAATGGCGCCAATGCGCCATATCGCGTTACGAAGGAAGAAAACGATTGGATGATGACAAAGGCGCGGTCTGTAAAGGGACGATCAAGCCAGCTCCTGAGAACCCGCTATTACCGAGACCAACAGCTACACAAAAGCGGTACAAACTCGGTGGCACTGCCGCGCTGCCATTCAAAGCCCGCCGGTACGCGCTCCAGCTCCGGCGCCACGACAACTCGCTCGGCATCGGGAGGCGCCAACTCGATAAAGCCCGCCGCCGGATACACCGAGAGTGAAGTGCCCACCACCAGCAGTTTGTCGGCACTGGCAATTGCGGCGCAGGCTTCGTCGGTGTTGTGCACCATCTCCCCAAACCACACCACATGGGGGCGGAGCTGCGAACCCAGCTCGCAGACATCACCCAAGGCAATATCGCGTTCGCCCAGATCATAGATCAATGATTCACGTTCCGATGAACGGGCTTTGGTCAGTTCACCATGTAAATGAATCACCCGGCTGGAGCCGGCGCGCTCGTGCAGATCGTCCACATTCTGGGTTACGACCACCACATCGCAATGCCGCTCGAGTTCGGCCAGCGCGCAGTGCGCTGCATTGGGTTTAACCTCGCGTAGGCCCTGTCGCCGCGCGTTGTAAAAGTCGAGCACCAGCTGCGGGTCGCGCGCCCAGGCTTCGGGTGTTGCCACGTCGTACACCGAATGGTTGTGCCATAAGCCACCGTTGTCGCGAAAGGTCGGCAAGCCGCTTTCGGCGCTGATGCCGGCACCACTGAACACCACCACTTTGCTCATGCTGGTTGGCACTTGCTATTCGCTCGTCAGCGGTGCCAGTTTTTTCACGGTTTCGAGGTCGAAACCATTTTCGCCGTCTTTGCGCAAAGCCTGTATGCACACGTGGTCGGCACCCGCCTGCCAGTGCTGGCGAACCCGCTCGGCCAATGCCTCTTCATCACCCCAGGCGACAATGGCATCAACCAGCCGGTCGGAACCGCCGTTGTCAAAGTCGCTCTCGTCAAAGCCCAGTGTCAGCAGGTTATTGCGATAATTTTGCAGGCCGATATAGGTCGCCATATAACCGCGGGCAATGCGGCGGGCCTCGGCCGGATCGGTTTCCAGCAGCACCATCTGCTCCGGTGCCAACAGTTTATCGGGGCCGAGAATCTCGCGGGCGCGGGCAGTGTGCTCCACCGGTACAAAGTAGGGGTGGGCGCCATCGGCTTTTTCCGCCGCCAGACCGAGCATGTTTTTACGCAGCGCCGCCAACATCAGCAAACCTTGCTGCTCAGGCTGCGGACCGGCATACAGTGCGCCCTCCATCGCATCCAGATAGCGCCGCATGGTCGACACCGGCTTACCGTAATCGTGCTGCCTGAAGGTGCTGACCATTTCCGGATGGGAAACCCCCAAGCCCATGATCAGTCGGCCACCGCTCAGGCCGTCCAGGGTTTTGCGCACCGACTGCATGGCCATGGCATCCCGGGCGTAAATATTGGCAATACCTGTGGCAAGCTTCAGGGTGGTCGTGCGCTGGGCCAGCAAGGCCAGCGTGACAAAGGGGTCACAACCTACCGCCTCCGGAACCCACAGGGCCGAATAACCAAGACTTTCAATCTGCTGAGCAAAGTCAGCCGCTCCGTCAAAACCCGCGTTGTCGACCCAGGCCCAAACGCCCAGCTTCCCCAGTGACATGACGCTTTCCTCTTTTTCTCGCGTGGGCCTTGATGCTACTGCCTAGCTTTCGACATGGCAAAAATCTGCGGCCCTGATGCCGGCATCTGGTCGCGGTTTGGGTATCGGCTATACTGGACACCGATACTTGCGTCAGCCAAACGACAAGGCTTGCCCGCTTCCGCCGAGCCTTATAGGGATGGAGAAATCTGTGTCTTACACGATCGCCCGCTACCGCCTCTGGTTTTGTTATGGCTGCCTGCTACTGCCTCGCCCGCTTATGGCACATCCGCTTATCACCCCTGCAGGGATTATCAGTTTCCTCGAATCCATTGCGCTTATTGTCATCGGCATTGGGATTGCCCTGCTTTTTCTCCGTAAACGCCAGCAGCGCAACCGAGAGCGGGATTTCAGCCAGCGGCTGGACGCCCTGCCCCATATTGTCTGGCGCACCAACACCAAAAATGGTCTGCTGAATTTGAGCGGGGCCTTTGGCCGGCTCACAGGAAAATCTCCCGCCAGTGCCGATATCAATGACTGGATCGACGTTATTCATCCCGACGACCGGCAGCAGGCGCAGCAACTCTGGGGCGACGCGATGGAGCGTGGGCGCCCTTTCCTGACCGATTTCAGAATGCGCATGGCGGACGGCAGCTATCGCCATTTTGAATCTCAGGGCATACCGATTGTTGATGGCAAGGATGAAATCAGCGAGTGGATCGGCACCATTATCGATATCCATGAACGCAAGCTGGGTGAAATTGCCCTGCGCGAAAAAGATGCCAATCTGCGTCTAGCCGTAGAAGGCGCCAATATCGGTTTCTGGAGCTGGAACATCCATGACAACAGCATGCGTTTTTCCGAGCAGTGGCAGCAGCAACTCGGCCTGACACAGCGAAGCTTTCCGCATACTGCCGAGTTTTTTCAGTTTCTTATCCACCCTGACGATCTCGGCAGCGTGTTGGCCCTGAAAAAAAAGATAGAGAAAAATCCGCGCGGTCATCACAGCATCGAATACCGTCTCCGACATGCAGATGGCAATTATCGCTGGATGCTGTCACCGGCCACGGTCATTGAGACCCCACAAGATCAAACCATGAGCGTAATTGGCGCCAATATCGATATCAGCGACCGGAAGGATTCCGGGCAAAAGACAGTTATCTCCGAGCGCAGGCGCTCCGACATAGCATTTCAAATGCCCGGATAAAAATAGACTAAAGCGGATAGTGCTCAGGATAAGGCAACTGAGCCACGCCGGTATCCACCGCCGCCTGAGCCACCGCCGCCGGCACCCGACTCAGCAGGCGCGCGTCCACAGGCTTGGGAATAATATAGTTGGGGCCAAATTCCAGCGGCCCACAGCCACAGGCATCAATGACTTTTTGAGGTACCGGCTCTTTCGCCAGCTCGCGAATGGCGTGTACCGCTGCAATCTTCATTTCCTCATTGATGGCGCGAGAACGAACATCCAGCGCACCGCGGAAAATAAAGGGGAAGCCCAGTACGTTGTTAACCTGATTCGGGTAGTCTGAGCGCCCCGTCGCCACGATCAGGTCGTCGCGCAGGGAGTGGGCCAGCTCCGGTTGAATTTCCGGGTCCGGGTTGGAGCAGGCGAAGATGATGGGCTTGGGCGCCATCGATAACAGCATCGCTTCGCTGACCAGATCCGGGCCGGACAGGCCGACGAATACATCGGCACCGACCATGGCATCCGCCAGAGTTCGCGCATCGGTGCTGTTTTGAAACTCCTGCTTGTACTCATTCATACCTTCTCGACCCGGATAAATCACACCGCGCCGATCAATCATGAAAATATTCTGGTATCGAGCACCCAGACTGACCAGCAGCTTCATGCAGGCGATAGCCGCAGAACCCGCTCCCAGACAGACAATTTTGGCCTCTTCGATGGTTTTACCCTGAATCTCCAGTGCATTCAGCATGCCCGCCGCAGTAACAATTGCCGTGCCGTGCTGATCGTCGTGAAACACAGGAATATTGCACTGCTCTTTCAGAATGCGCTCGATTTCGAAGCACTCTGGCGCCTTGATATCTTCCAGGTTGATGCCACCGAAGGTGTCTGCAATACGCACGACAGTATCGATAAACGCCTGAGAATCTTCCGCATTCACCTCAATATCGATGGAATCAACGTTGGCGAAACGCTTGAACAGCAGCGCCTTGCCTTCCATAACCGGTTTGCTGGCCAGGGGGCCGAGATCGCCCAGGCCGAGGATGGCGCTGCCATCGGAAATGACTGCAACCAGATTGCCTTTGGAGGTGTACTTGTAAGCCAGTTGAGGGTCGCGGGCGATCTCTCGCACCGGCTCGGCGACGCCGGGGCTGTACGCGAGGGCAAGGTCCCGCTGGGTTTCCGCAGGTTTGGTCAGGTGAACACCGATCTTCCCCGGTGTCGGTTCGGCGTGATACGCCAGCGCAGCGCGCTTGAATTCCTCAGACATTTACGTGGGTCCGGATGCAGTAATACCGATAATGAGGCGCTGAAGCATATAGAAAAGCGAAGGGCGCCTCAAGGGCGCCAGTGGCCGTATTTCATGCCCTCTTCGGCATATTCAGAGTGTTTACTATGAATACTTTTGCCCACAGCACAAACGCGAGGCAAAAGGTGCAGGGTCAACCTGCCGGGCGGTATTGCGGCAACTCGTACAGGCCATCCACACAGGGCTCACAGGCTTTATTGATCCTGTTCAATACACTGAACAGCAGCGGCACGATATGGGTACTGATGACCGGCTTGCCGCTGCTGACGATGGACACCGCCAGATCCCGCTGCGGGTCCGCCCAACAGAGAATATTGCTGAAGCCCAGATGACCGAAGGCGTGATGGGTGTCGACCCCGTACAAACCTGCCGGCTTGCCGCCGAGCATCATGCCCGCGCTGTAGCGCATGGGCAGCATCAGTGATTTATCCAGCGTGGCGCCGCCCACTTCCCGAGTGCCCCGCAATACCGTCACCGGGTCGAGCACGCGCTGGCCCTGCCACTCACCGCGCTGCAGCATCATCTGGAAGAAGCGGCAAGCCTCTTCAGCGGTTGAGTAAATATTGCCCGAGGGAATCACCGACGACATGAACTCAGGGGTATTGGATATCTCGATGGCCTCAGCGACCGTCGCACCCAGCACATTGGTCAGCACATTCTCGATCAGCTTCGGGTTTTTCAGGCCCGTTTCGTAGTGGTGGGCAACCGAGGGCTGCAGCGCCTTGTCGATACCGTAAGTGAAATACTTCATACCGAGGGGCTGGCGGAATACCGCGTCCAGATACTGCTGAATGCTCATGCCGGTGGTGACTTCCACCAGTTTGGCCATCACAAAACCGCCGGTAATCGCGTGGTAGGCTGATACCCGGCCGTCGCTGTGCAGAGTTTCCATGGCGCAGATATGGCGCAGCGCCTCTTCCGGGTCATAGAGCACATCGCGCGGCACATCCGGGGCGATGCCCGGCACTCCGGCGCGGTGGCTGAGCAGATCGTGCACAGTAATGTTTGCCTTGCCGCCGGCGGCAAATTCGGGAATGTAATAACTCACCGGCGTCAGCAGGTCGATATGCCCCTCTTCGGCCAGCTTGTGGATCAGCATGGCCGATACCGCTTTCGAGGATGAAAACAGGCAGATCGGCGTATCGAGACTGCCGATAACAGGCTCACACTCGCCCATGGCGCCTTTGACGTAGCCCAGCGAGCGATTCATGATCATCTCGCCGTGACGGCGAATACAGACCGACACAAAGGGATGAGCCCCGCGCCGGTAAAAACTTTCTATGGCAGACCAGATATCCGCCACCGCTTCTGGCGCAACGCCACTTTTGGCACTGGCCTTTGACTCGTTCGGGTCGATATCAGTTAGCGGAGCCAGATCTTCTGGCACGTCAAAGCCACGAAATACTTTGCGCTCCGCCGCCTGCAGCAACTTCTTTTTACTGGCGATGATTTTACTGGCTACCATAACTAATCCTTTTCCAATTCCAGCATCGCCGGATGACGCAGCGACATTTTATGCGCCGGATAGCGCGAGTTCTGTCCACCTCTATAAATCAACCATCCACGCACCGTCAACATCTGTCCTTCAAGAGCGTCCAGTTCGATACCGGAAAAGTAGGGCAAATCCCGCTTGTCGAGCCTCAGTGACAGATTCTGATCAATTTCCAGCCAAATCGCCTTGCGGCTCGCAGCAACCCGGCTGACCTCACCGCTTACGCGCATAAAGCCAGCATGGCGCTTGTTCAAATCCCTCGCTCGCACCGGGGCTGCTGGCGTATTCCAGACGCCACGGCGATATTTTTTCGCTTCGGCCTCGGCTTTTTGCAGGCAATCCAGATCCCGCAGGTTAGGGGGTACGGCAATATGCCAGCCCAGACCCTTTATCAGAAGGTACTCGCCCAGGTGGGCGCGATCACCGGCTCTATAGACCGCTGCCAGCGTTCGGCCGTGGCGATCCTTGGCATCAAGGCCCTCGGCCAGCAACAGCTCCCTGCCGAGAAAGCGCTCTACAGCCTGTGACGCCTCAACGGCAAAGGGCTCATGAGGCCGGCCATCGCGGCCAATTTCCGGCGTATTAATACCGATCAGGCGCACCAAGCGGCCATCGGCCAGGCGCAGGGTATCGCCATCGACAACACTCTCGAGTCTGGCCGCTTGCAGATTTTGGGGAGGGGGACACAGGGCATAGACCGGTAAGGCCAGCGCCAGATAAAGTACAGAAACGAAAACGCCCAGCCATAACTGGCCGGGCGCTTTGCTATTCATGCTGAAAACCCTGATCAGATCAGGCTTTTTTAGCACCACCGCGAGAGCCAAAACGCTTGCGGAAGCGGTCAACACGGCCGCCGGTATCCATCATCTTCTGGGTGCCGGTGTAGAACGGGTGGCACGATGAGCACACGTCCAGGTGAATATCCTGACACATGGTTGAACGGGTTTTGATCACGTTGCCACAGCTGCAGGTTGCTGTGACATCTTCGTACTTGGGATGAATATCCGCACGCATGATGGAATCCTCTTGTGCACCGCCACCTGATCTCTTGCCAGGCACCGCGCAGGTCATCAGTCATTAAAACCGGCCCCGGCATTTGCCCGGGGACGAAACAGGCGGCGAATCTTACCAGAAGTTGACCAATAATCAACCGGAACACCCGTCTTTACTGATTTTGCCCGCGCTTTCTATATAATTCGCCGATGCTGATTCTTGATGTCGCCGTTCCCTGCCCCCTGCGCCGCAGTTTTGACTACCTGCCTCCCGATGGAGTGCAGTCGGTTGAGCCCGGCACGCGCGTACTCGTGCCCTTTGGCAACCGCCGCTTGGTGGCGGTGGTGCTGTCCTGTAAAAACACCTCACAGGTAGACCCGGCCAAACTCAAGGCCGCCGTCGACATTCTCGACAACCAACCGACCCTTGGTACCGATCTGCTCGCTCTCGCCCAATGGGCCGCGGCTTATTACCATCACCCCATCGGCGAAGTCCTGCAGCAGATGTTGCCGGTGCGCCTGCGCAAGGAAAACCCCGCACGCGATCAGACCGAACCCTACTACCGGGTGACCGACGCCGGTCGCGAGGCCCTCGCCGCAAACAGCCTGTCGCGGGCCCCCAAGCAAGCCGAACTGCTCGACTGGCTCAGCCACCAGCAGACCGCAAGCCGCAATACGTTGAAACAAAACGGCTTCGAATATCCCCAGATCAAAGCTCTGCTGGACAAGGGTTTTCTGGAAAGGGGGACCGCTCCAACGCGCCCGGTTGCCATTGCCGAAGGCAAAAGCCTAAACCCGGAACAACAGCACGCGGTGTCCAGCGTCGACGCTCAGGCCGGCAATTTTCAGCCCTTTCTGCTGCAGGGCGTAACCGGCAGCGGCAAAACCGAGGTCTATCTGCAGGCCATTGAGCACTGCGTAAAACAGGGCAAGCAGGCGCTGGTACTGGTGCCCGAGATTGGCCTTACGCCTCAGACTCTGCGCCGATTTGAAGCGCGCTTCCCGAATCAGATCAGTGTGTTGCACTCAGGTCTCGCCGACGGCGAGCGCCTGTCAGACTGGCAGCGCGCCGGGCGGGGTGACTGCGCGGTGATGATCGGCACCCGTTCGGCGGTGTTTACCCCCTTCAAAGAACTGGGTCTGATCATCATCGACGAGGAACACGACCCCTCCTATAAGCAGCAGGACGGCTTTCGCTACTCAGCCCGGGATATTGCAGTGAAGCGCGCCGCGGACCACACCTGCCCGGTGATATTGGGCAGCGCCACGCCGAGCCTGGAAAGCCTGCACAATGTGCAGCAAGGCAAATACCGTCACCTGCTGCTCAACGAGCGGGCTGGCGGCGCCCAGCCACCGACCATCAAACTGATGGATATTCGCAACTGCGAGCTGAACAATGGGCTGGCGCCGCAAAGCCTCGCCGCCATTGGCGACACGCTGGCCAAGGGCGAGCAGGCCCTGGTCTTTCTCAACCGGCGCGGTTTCTCACCGCTGCTGCAATGCCACGCCTGCGGCTGGCTGGGCCAGTGCGATCACTGTGACGTAAGCCTGACCGTTCACTTTGGTCGCCGCCAGTTGCGCTGCCACCACTGCGATGCCTACAAACCACTGCCCGAGGTCTGTCCCGACTGCGAAAACGACAGCCTGACCTTCAAAGGGCCAGGCACGGAAAGGCTGGAACAAACCCTTAAGGGCGCCTTTCCGGACACACAAGTCATTCGGATCGATCGCGATACCACCGGCGGCAAAAGCGCCATGAGCGAGATGGTCAGCACCGTCAATGAGGGCAAACCCTGCGTATTGGTCGGCACCCAGATGCTGGCCAAAGGCCACCACTTCCCGCTTGTCACGCTGGTCGTGATGCTGGATATCGACGGCGGCCTGTTCAGCCCGGATTTTCGCGGTGCCGAGCGCGCCGGTCAGCTGCTCACCCAAGTTGCCGGGCGGGCCGGCCGAGCCGAACGCCCGGGCACAGTGCTGATTCAAACCCACGCGCCGGATCACCCGATACTGGCAACCCTGTTACGTCAGGATTACAGCCCCTTCGCCGAGCGGCTGCTGGCAGAGCGCCGGCAGCTGGGCCTGCCTCCCTCCAGCTACAGCGCCGTTATTCGCGCCGAAGCCAATTCTCTGGACGCCTGCGATAAATTTCTGCATGCGGTGCGCCGAGGCACCGGCATGCCCGGTAACGGCAATCAGTTCCTCGGCCCTTTGCCTGCACCGATCACCCGCAAGGCCAACCGCTATCGCTGCTCGCTGATTCTGATTGCCCAGGACAGAAAACAGCTGCACAGCTTGCTCAACCGCGCGCGCCGCGCCGCCGAGCCGCTCAAACCCGGTTTTGCTCTGCGCTGGACCATTGATGTCGATCCGTTGGAGTGGTTCTAGCACCGGGTTGAGCCGTGTGTGACGCCCTCCGCTTCCCCGCGCTGGCAGGCTCGGGACGAAACAGGGATAATAGCCGCCCTTTTATATACACCGAACTTTTTACCCAGCAGGAGTTGTCCACCCGCCATGAAGGAAGAGATCGTCACCCTGATCGAGCAAGCCATCGCCGCCATGAAACAAGGCGACTGGCCAGCAGACCTCGAAACCAAGGTGCAGGTGGAGCAGACCCGCGACAAAAGCCACGGTGACTTTGCCAGCAACGTGGCGATGACGCTGGCCAAGCCCCTGCGCAGCAATCCTCGCGCGATTGCCCAGCAACTGATAGACGCCCTGCCCGACAACGATCTGGTGAGCAAAACCGAAATCGCCGGGCCGGGTTTTATTAACTTTTTTCTGAATGCCGATGCCGCCACCGGCATTATCAATACCGTGCTGGCGGCCGGTGAAAACTTTGGCCGCAGCGACGCCGCAAAAGGCAAAAAAGTGCAGGTGGAATTTGTCTCCGCCAACCCGACCGGGCCGCTGCATGTTGGCCACGGCCGCGGCGCCGCAGTCGGCGATGCCCTGTGCCGCCTGCTGGAAGCTACCGGCCATGCGGTGACCCGCGAGTTTTACTACAACGACGCCGGCGCCCAAATAGACAATCTGGCCAAAAGCGTTCAGGCCCGCTGCAAGGGCCTTGGGCCGGACAGCGCCGAATGGCCGGAAGATGGCTACCGCGGCCAGTATATTGTCGACGTCGCCACCTCCTACATGAAGGGCGACACGGTCGAAGCCGAAGACAAGCAGGTCACCGGCGCGGCTGATGCTGACAACCTTGAAGCCATTCGCGACTTTGCTGTGGCCTATCTTCGCAGGGAGCAGGATCTCGACCTGAAAGCCTTTGGCGTGGATTTCGATGTCTACTTCCTGGAGTCGTCCCTCTACTCGGAAGGCAAGGTTGAAGAAGCCGTACAGACGCTGATCGACAACGGCTTTACCTACGAAAAAGATGACGCGCTGTGGCTGAAAACCACCGACTTCGGCGATGACAAAGATCGTGTAATGCGCAAGCGTGAAGGCGGCTACACCTATTTTGTGCCCGACGTGGCCTACCACCTGAACAAATGGCAGCGCGGCTTCAGCACCGTAATCAATGAACAGGGCGCCGACCATCACAGCACCATCACCCGCGTTCGCGCCGGCCTGCAGGCGCTGAACGCCGGCATCCCCAAAGACTGGCCCGACTACGTATTGCACCAGATGGTAATGGTAATGCGCGGCGGTGAAGAGGTGAAAATCTCCAAGCGCGCCGGCAGTTACGTTACCTTGCGCGACCTGATCGACGAAGTGGGGCGCGATGCCACGCGCTATTTCCTGGTCGCCCGCGCACCGAGCTCCCAGCTCACCTTTGACATTGATCTGGCCATTTCCCAAAGCAACGAAAACCCGGTGTACTACATTCAATACGCCCACGCCCGGGTGTGCAGCGTGATCCGCAAGCTGGCCGAACAGGGCTGGAGCTGGTCAGTGGAGAGCGGCTGCAATTTCCTCGATCGATTGAGTGAAGACGCCGAACTGGCACTGATGAAGCGCCTCTCCGCTTACCCGGATGTGGTCAGCAGCGCCGCTGCCAATTTCGAGCCTCACACCATCGCCAACTATCTGCGCGAACTGGCCGGTGAGTTTCACAGCTACTACAACAGCAACAAGGTACTGGAAAGCGATGAAGCCCTGCGCAATGCGCGGCTTGCGCTTTCTGTTGCCGTGCGTCAGGTTATTGCCAACGGCCTGAATTTGCTGGGCGTATCTGCGCCGGAGGAAATGTAAGTGGCGACCAATAATCGCAAACGCAGCCGGGGCGCCACCCGCGAAGCCAACGGCGGCATACCGGCCTGGGTAATCTTCTGCGCCGGCGCCCTGTGTGGCGGATTCCTCACCTTTCTGGTGTTTCTGGGCAGTGTCGGCACCGGTGACAGCAAGCCAGAAGTCGCCAGTAAAACCACGCCGCAACCGGCAAAACCTGCCAAGCAGACCACAGAAACCCAGTTCGATTTCTTTACGCTGCTGCCCGAGCGCGAAGTGATTGTGCCTGAAGAGCAGCATCCTCAGGAACAGAGCGCCGCCAGTCAGGAGCAGTACCAGTTCATCTTGCAGGCAGGGTCCTTCAAGACCAACGCTGATGCGGATCGCCGACGCGCCGAACTGCTGCTGCTCGGCCTGGAAGCCAAGATTGAAGCGGTAGAGGCCAATGGCGACACCTGGCACCGGGTTTACGTTGGCCCCTTTACCTCGCGCTCCAAACTGTCGAAAGCACGTACCACGTTGATTTCGGAAGGGATTGAGACGCTGCTGCTCAAGCGCAAAATTGCTGGCTGATTACACGTCGGATGTGTGACGCCCGACGAAAAAACCGCAAGGGTTGAATTTCGCCCTTTGCTGCCCCATATCCTCCTGATACCCGCCAACAATTGAGGTCCCGCGTGGAACAATACCGAGGCACAACCATACTTTCCGTGCGCCGCAACGGCCAGGTCGTCATCGGTGGCGATGGCCAGGTGTCTATGGGCAATACCGTGATGAAGGGCAATGCCCGCAAGGTACGCCGCCTTTACGGCGACAAGGTTCTGGCCGGTTTTGCCGGCGGTACCGCTGACGCCTTTACTTTATTTGAATTGTTTGAAGCCCAGCTGGAAAAGTATCAAGGCCACCTGACCCGCGCAGCGGTAGAGCTGGCCAAGCTGTGGCGCACCGAACGCGCCCTGCGCCGACTGGAAGCCCTGCTGGCCGTAGCCGACAAGGAAACCTCGCTGGTAATTACCGGTAACGGCGATGTAATTGAGCCCGAAGACAACCTGATTGCCATTGGCTCCGGCGGTCCCTTTGCCCAGTCCGCAGCTCGTGCCCTGCTGGATAATACCGAACTGGGCGCCCGAGACATTGTCGAGCAAGGTCTGAAGATTGCGGCCGATATTTGCATTTATACCAATCACAATCGAGTGATTGAAACGCTGGAGTATTAGCGGAGTGACCGGATGTCTGATGTCGGACGTCTGACGCCAAAGCTATCATCATATTGCCCGAATCGCGTCCGACGTCAGACATCCGACGTCCGACCAATCGAGGAACAAACATGTCACAAATGACACCCCGTGAAATCGTTCACGAACTCAACCGCTTTATCATCGGCCAGGACAAGGCCAAACGCGCCGTTGCCATTGCCCTGCGCAACCGCTGGCGCCGCATGCAGCTCGACGAAGACCTGCGCGCTGAAATCACCCCAAAAAATATCCTGATGATTGGCCCCACCGGCGTTGGCAAAACCGAAATTGCCCGCCGTCTGGCCAAACTCGCCAACGCGCCCTTCCTGAAAGTGGAAGCCACCAAGTTTACCGAGGTGGGCTATGTGGGCCGGGATGTTGAATCCATCATTCGCGATCTGGTGGACGCCTCCATCAAAATGCACCGCGAAGCCGAAATGAACAAAGTGCGCCACCGCGCCGCCGACGCCGCCGAAGAGCGCATACTCGATATTCTGCTGCCGACCGGCCAGGGTGAGGAAGTCGACAAAGAAAGCTCTACGCGGCAACTGTTTCGCAAAAAACTGCGTGAGGGCGAACTGGACGACAAGGAAATCGACATCGAAGTCAGCGCCTCACCGATGGGTGTAGAAATCATGGCTCCGCCCGGCATGGAAGAAATGACCAACCAGTTGCAGAACATGTTTTCCAGCATGGGTAGCAAGGGCAAAAAAAGACGACGCATGGATGTAAAGTCAGCCCTGAAACAATTGACCGACGAGGAAGCCGCCAAACTGGTCAATGAGGAAGAAACCAAGGCACAGGCGATCGCCGCGGTTGAACAGAATGGCATTGTATTTCTCGATGAAATCGACAAAGTTGCCAAGCGTCAGGAAACCGGTGGCGCCGACGTGTCCCGAGAAGGAGTGCAGCGCGACTTGCTCCCGCTAATCGAAGGTTGCACCGTCAGCACCAAGCACGGCATGGTGAAAACCGACCACATTCTGTTTATTGCCTCCGGTGCTTTCCACCTGAGCAAACCTTCCGACCTGATTCCGGAACTGCAGGGTCGCCTGCCAACGCGAGTGGAACTCGAAGCGCTCACACCCGATGATTTCGAGCGCATTCTCACCGAGCCCAGCGCCTCACTGACAGAGCAGTACATCGCCCTGCTGGCAACGGAAGGCATGACCATCGAATTCACCAAAGACGGAATTCGCCGCATTGCCGAGACCGCCTGGGAAGTGAACGAGCGCACCGAGAATATCGGCGCCCGACGTCTGCACACAGTGCTGGAACGTCTTCTCGAAGAGGCCTCCTATGCCGCAACCGATGCCAGCGAAGACAAACTGATCGTCGATGAGGCCTACGTAGATGCCCAGCTCGGCGCGCTGGCCAAAAACGAAGACCTCAGTCGTTTCATTCTTTAAGAGCGAACACCATGAGCGACAACGTAACGCCGGTTGGTATTGAGCTACACCAGAAATCCCGGGAACTGGAACTGGTGTATGCCAATGGCGAACGCCACCGGCTCAGCTGCGAACTGCTGCGGGTGCTGTCACCCTCGGCAGAAGTGCGCGGCCACGGGGCCGGTCAGGAAACCCTGCAGACCGGCAAAATCAATGTCGCCATCACCGATATTGTTCCGGTTGGGAATTACGCCATCCAGCTCAAATTCAGCGACGGCCACGACAGTGGTATCTTTTCCTGGAATTACCTGCGCGACCTTATCGATAATCGCGAACAATACTGGGAAGATTATCTGAACAAGCTGCACGAAGCCGGCGCCAGTCGCGACCCGGATGTTCAGGTTGTTAAATTTTTCGACGCCTCGAAAGAATAAGCCCTGGCTGGGCATCCCACGCCAAAAAATGACAGCCTTGTCATGCGCCGCCCCCGTCGATAGGCTAAAGTCGTAAGCATTACGATAATAAGCTGACGGGAGGCCGCCATGCCAGAAACCCTGTATCGAAGCTGCCCTACCTGCGAAGCCAGCTGCGGGCTGGTCTTGGAGGTCGATCGCGACACCAAACAGGTGCTTTCCATCAAAGGCGACCCGAACGACGAACGCTCACAGGGCTACGTCTGCGCAAAATCCCAGGCCTTTCGCTATGTCTATGAAGACCCCGAGCGCCTGCGCCGCCCGGTAAAAAAGGTCAACGGCGAATGGCAGGAAATCAGCTGGCAACAAGCGCTGACTGAAGTCGGCGACAAGCTGAGCGCACTGCGTCAGGAGCACGGTAAAGACAGCATTGCCATGTACTACGGCAATCCCAACGGCCACAACTTCAGCAGCATGGTATACACCGAGCTGTTCACGCAGATGCTCAATACCGAGCGTTTTTTCTCGGCGGGCTCGGTTGACCAGCAACCGAAAAACCTCAGCTGCGAACTGCTTTACGGCAATGCCTGGATGTTCCCCATCCCCGATATCCAGCGCAGCGACTTTTTTGTCTGCATGGGTGGCAACCCACTGGTTTCGCAAGGTTCGCTGATGTCAGCACCCAACGCCGAAGCCCAACTGAACGCCATACGCCAGCGCGGCGGTGAGGTTTGGGTTATCGACCCCCGGCGCAGCGAAACCGCCGCCATTGCTGATCAGCATCTATTCATCAAACCCGGTACCGATGCCTACCTGCTGTTTGCCTGGGTAAACGTGCTCTTTAGCGAAAACCATATTGATCTGGGTCGTCTAGGCACCCACATCGATGGCATTGATACCCTGCGCGCACTGGCCGCCCCCTTTACGCCGGAAAACACTGCCGACATTACCGGTGTACCCGCCAGCGAACTGCGCGCCTTGATCAAAGCGTTTAAGCAGGCACAGGCGCCGGTACTTTATGGCCGCATAGGCCTGTGCACACAGGAATTTGGCACCCTGGCCAGCTGGCTGGTGGATATCGTGAACATTCTGCAGGGGCGGCTCGATGAACCGGGCGGCGCCATGTTCCCTCAGGCCGCCACAGAACTTCCACCGCCGCCGGAACCGGTTATCAATGAACTGGGCCGCGATCGTTTCAAAACCCGTGTGCGCAACTTTCCCGAATATATGGGCATGATGCCCGCCTCGCTGATGGCCGAAGAGCTGGCCTATGACGGAGAGGACAGGGCCCGCGCCCTGATTACGGTGGCCGGCAACCCGGTGCTGTCGGTGCCCAACGGCGAGGCGATCCGCGAGGCGATGGAGAAGCTTGAACTGATCGTTGCGCTGGATTTCTATATCAACGAAACCACCAGCCTGGCCGACTATATTCTGCCGTCCACTTCGCAGCTGGAACACAGCAACTATGACTTTCTGTTTCAGACCACAGCGGTCCGGAATTTTGCCCGCTACTCGCCGAAAATCTTTGAACCCGAGCCGGGCTCGCTCGATCAGTACGAAATCATGACCGAGCTGGTAGCCAGAATAAACGGTATGCAGGCCGACGATTTGCACGCCATGATGGTAGAAGGGCTGGCCTCACAGCTTGCCGCATCACCGGCGCTGGGCTCCCTTGATGCAGACACCGTAAAAACCACAACTGAAGCACACAGCGGGCCCGAAAGACTGCTGGATATGATGCTGCGCGCCGGCCCCCACGGGGATCACTTTGGCCAGCGCGAGGGTTGGAACCTTCAGCGTATCAAAGACGCCCACCACGGCGTCGACTTTGGGCCCCTCTCACCCCGCCTTCCCGACGCGCTGCAGACGCCGCAAAAGCGCCTCAACCTCGCCCCCGATTTAATCGCCGAAGACGTCAGCCGCTTGCGGTCAGCCATGACAGAAGCCAACACCGGCTTCAGGTTGATTGGCCGCCGTCATATTCGTGATATGAACTCCTGGTTGCACAATATTAACCAGTATGTACGCGGCAAGAATCGCTGCACGCTGCTGGTCAACCCAACCGATGCCGATAAGCTGGGGCTGATGCAGGGTGGTAAGGCGCTGGTAAAAGGCGCCGGGCGCAGTGCTACCGTTGAAGTCGAGATCAGCGACAGTGTGATGCCCGGAGTGGTGAGCTTACCTCACGGTTTCGGACACCGATTCAGCGATACCGGGCAAAGCATCGCGAAAGAAAAATTGCCCGGCGTGAGCTGCAACGATCTGATTGACTGGACGGTACTGGATGTACCCTCTGGCACCAGTGTGGTTAATGGTGCGCAAGTGGAGGTCTGCGCAGCGGGTTGAGCCGGTTTAGCGACTCACTTCGCTGCTATAAACGCATCTCGATGCCGCGCTCGGCCATGTACCGCTTGGCCTCGGGAACGGTGTATTCACCAAAGTGGAAAATGCTGGCCGCCAGCACGGCGTCGGCCAGACCTTTGGTGACACCTTCCACCAGGTGATCGAGATTGCCCACACCACCGGAGGCAATAACCGGCACGGGCACCGCTTTTGAAATGCGTGAGGTCAGGTCGTTATCAAAACCGTTCTTGGTGCCATCGCGATCCATACTGGTTAGCAAAATCTCTCCGGCACCGTAATTCACCATGCGCACCGCCCAGTCGATGGCATCGATGCCGGTCGCGCGGCGCCCGCCGTGGGTAAAGATCTCCCAGCGCGGTGTACCGTCAGCGTTAGGCTCCACCTGTTTAGCGTCAATGGCGATCACAATGCACTGCGAGCCAAACTTGTCGGCGGCAGCTTTGACAAATTCCGGGTTCTTGATGGCCGCAGAGTTGATACCGACTTTGTCAGCGCCGGCATTAAGCATATTGCGGATATCTTTCAGCTCGCGAATGCCACCGCCCACCGTTAGCGGAATAAAAACCTCACTGGCGATCTGTTCGACCGTATGCACGGTGGTATCACGCCCTTCGTGGGTGGCGGTGATATCGAGAAAGGTAATTTCGTCGGCGCCCTGATCGTTGTAGCGGCGCGCAATCTCTACCGGGTCACCGGCATCGCGGATATCAACAAAGTTCACGCCTTTAACGACGCGACCGTTGTCTACATCCAGACAGGGAATAATGCGTTTTGCCAGTGCCATAACTATCCTGCTGCGTTATTGATCGCAATACTGTTGGGCTTCCGCCACATCCAGCGTGCCTTCGTAGATCGCACGACCGGTGATGGCGCCGAGAATGCCTTTGTCCGCAACGTCCTTCAGAGCGCGAATGTCGTCCATATTGGTAATGCCGCCTGAGGCAATAACGGGAATGGAAGAAGCCTGCGCCATAGCGACGGTCTGCTCTACATTCACACCCTGCATCATGCCGTCGCGGGCAATGTCGGTATACACGATGGAGGACACGCCGTCCTGTTCAAAGCGTTTGGCCAGCTCGGTGGCCAGCACGTCGGACACCTCGGCCCAACCATCGGTAGCCACACGACCGTCTTTGGCATCCAGACCGACAATCACATGGCCTTCAAACTCACGGCAGGCTTCGGTCACAAATTTCGGATCTTTAACGGCCTTGGTGCCGATGATCACGTAGCTGACGCCGGCCTCAAGGTATTTCTCGATAGTGTGCAGTGAACGAATACCGCCACCGATCTGAATAGGCAGATTCGGGTAGGCCCTGGCGATGCTGGTGACCGCCTCGCCATTCACCGGCTCGCCGTCAAAAGCGCCGTTGAGATCAACCAGATGCAAACGGCGACAGCCGGTTTCCACCCAACGAGCGGCCATTTCGACCGGATCGTTACCATAGACGGTGGAATCATCCATAACGCCTTGCTTCAGGCGCACGCACTGGCCGTCTTTTAAATCAATTGCGGGGATAATCAGCATTTCAACAACCTGTGTGTCTTCGCAAGCGTGGCTCGCGAACGTATCAGGGACTTCCGTCCCAACCTAAAAAGTTCTGCAAAAGCTGCAAACCTGCCTCACCACTTTTTTCCGGGTGAAACTGGGCCGCAAACACATTGTCGCGCGACAGTACCGAGTGAAATTCACGACCGTAATCGCTTACACCGGTCACCAGACTCTGATCTTCAGCCTGCACAAAATAGCTGTGCACAAAGTAAAAGCGGCTGCCGTCGGCAATGCCCTTCCACAGCGGGTGAGCTTTTTTCTGGAACACATTGTTCCAGCCCATGTGGGGCACTTTCAGCTTGTTGCCATCGGCGTCTTTGTGGTTTTCACCAAAAAAACACACATTGCCGGCAATGGAATCAATGCAATCCACGCCGCCGTTTTCCTCGCTGTGGCTCATCAGCGCCTGCATGCCAACACACACCGCCAACACAGGCTTGCCGGCAGCAATACAATGGCTGACCACATCATCCAGTTTGAGCCGGCGAATCTCGCCCATACAGTCGCGAATGGCGCCCACACCGGGGAAAATAATCCGGTCGGCACTGATAATCTGCGCGCGGTCATCGGTGACACGGATATCCAGGTCACCGCCCACTTTCGCCAGCGCACTCGCCACAGAATGAAGATTACCCATGCCGTAGTCGATTACGGCAACAGAAGGCGTAGTCATAAACGTCCCTAAGTTACAGGCTGCCCTTGGTGGACGGGGTAATGCCGGCCATGCGCTCGTCAGCGGTCAGCGCCATACGCAGGGCGCGACCGAAGGCCTTGAACACCGTCTCAGCCTGGTGGTGGGTGTTGTGGCCACGAATATTGTCCACATGCAGGGTCACCTTGGCGTGATTGACAAAGCCCTGGAAGAACTCGATAAACAGGTCCACATCGAAACCGCCCACGCTGGCGCGGGTGAAAGGTACGTGAAATTCAAGGCCGGGGCGGCCGGAGAAATCGATCACCACCCGTGACAGAGCCTCGTCCAACGGCACATAGGCGTGGCCGTAACGATTGATACCCTTCTTGTCGCCCACCGCCTGAGTGAAGGCCTGACCGAGGGTAATGCCGATATCTTCCACCGTGTGGTGAGCATCGATGTGCAGGTCGCCCTCGGCCTTGATATCCAGGTCGATCAAGCCGTGGCGGGCAATCTGATCCATCATGTGGTCCAGAAAGGGAACGCCCGTCTCGAATTTGGCCGCACCAGTGCCGTCCAGATTGACGCTAACGGTAATCTGGGTCTCCAGCGTATTGCGGGTGATTGTCGCCTTGCGATCCGCCATTTATCCTGCTCTTGTGTGAAAACGCGGTATTATAGAAAATCCCCGCCACCATTACAGCCACTAAATACTGGAACAGTAACCACTTACTATGCCTGTCGTTGCCGAAATAGTGTCTGAGCCCAGCGCTCAGGACCTGATTGACCTGAAAAAAACCTACGAAAACCAGGATGACTGGCTGCAAAAAGCCGTCGCTGGCGACGATATGGTCGTTGCCGGGCGTTTCAACGACCGTCTGGTTTGTGCCTTTGTGCTTCGCCATGCCGCCGATCACTGGAAGCTGGAAAAGCTGCAGGTACGTGAAATCACCCGCCGTCGGGGGGTTGCGCGCCAGACCCTCAACAGCGCCCTGAAGACTCTCGGCTTCAATCGCCCCATCCACGCGGACCTGAGTGAGCACCCTGAACTTACCGATCTCTTCACCGAACTGGGCTTTGCGGCTACAAACGAAACGACCTATCAATGGCAGCCCTGAAGCCCTTTGCCGACCGCCTGCTAACGTGGTTCGACAAGCACGGGCGCAAAGACCTGCCCTGGCAGCAGGACATTTCCCCCTATCGGGTGTGGGTGTCCGAGATCATGCTGCAGCAAACCCAGGTCAACACCGTCGTACCGTATTATCTGGCCTTTATGAAGAGCTTCCCCACCGTGCAACGGCTGGCCCGCGCGCCCATCGACACGGTGCTCCATCACTGGGCCGGACTGGGCTACTACGCCCGCGCCCGCAACCTGCACAAAGCCGCCCAGCATGTAGTCAATGAGCTGGGGGGTGAATTTCCCGACACTGTCGAAGAAATGGAACAATTACCCGGTGTGGGCCGCTCCACCGCCGGCGCCATCGTCTCCATCGCCTACAAAAAACGCGCCCCGATACTGGACGGCAACGTCAAACGGGTACTGGCCCGGCATCAGGCCATCGCCGGCTGGCCCGGCGAAGCCGCCACCCTGAAGGCGCTCTGGGCGGCGAGCGAAGCCACCACCCCGAAAAAACGCCCTGCCGCCTACAGTCAGGCCATTATGGATCTCGGGGCTACACTCTGCACCCGCAGCAAACCGGACTGCGACAACTGTCCGGTAAATGCAGACTGCATTGCCTACCGCGATGGCACACAGGCCAACTACCCCGGCAAGAAGCCCAAGAAAGCCCTGCCGGTCAAAGCTGTACAGATGATGATTATCGAAGCGCCAGAGCAACAGATCCTGCTGGAACAACGCCCTGCACAGGGTATCTGGGGTGGCCTTTGGAGCCTGCCGGAAGTGGCTGTAGAAGAAGCCGCAGAAGAAGCCGCCATCCAGCGTTTCGGCCTGAGCGGCAGCAGCAAAACCCTGCCCGTACTGCGCCACACCTTTAGCCACTACCACCTGGATATCCACCCGGTACACATCACCCTAGACAGCATTCCCGGCCAAATCATGGAAGGCGACCAATTGCTCTGGTATAACAGCCCCTCAGCTCCCGAGGTCGGCCTCGCCGCCCCGGTTCAGAAACTGCTCAAGCAACTGATCAAAAAGTGACCCCATGACGCGCAAAGTATTCTGCCGAAAGTACCAGCAAGAACTCGACGGCCTGCCCAACCCGCCCTTCCCCGGCGCACGCGGTCAGGACATATTCGATAACGTCTCAAAGAAAGCCTGGGACGAATGGCAGGCCCACCAGACCATGCTGATCAACGAAAAGCAGCTGTCGATGATGGATCCGGAATCCCGCAAATACCTGCAAACCGAGATGGAAAAGTTCTTCTCCGGCGAAGATTTCGACAAAGCCGAAGGATATGTGCCGCCAAGTGAGTAAGCTCCCTTGACTCCGGCAATCTGAAACGGTTTAATACGCGCCTTCGCAAGTTCAGCAAGCCAACAAGAACTTCTCAGCGATACGCCCAGATAGCTCAGTCGGTAGAGCAGGGGATTGAAAATCCCCGTGTCGGTGGTTCGATTCCGCCTCTGGGCACCATTTTCTTCTATAAAGACAACGATTTAAAAGCCTAGCCGTTTTTTAGTCCTTCTAAAAAACTCGCGCTTTTCTAAAACTCCTCCAAATCGTTAGGACTTTTAAGACTACCATTAATTTCCAGCACAGGTATATCTCTTACATACCGACCTGTTGTTTTTAATGAAGCATGCACCAAGACCTTAGATGCCTCCTCCAACCCTAATGCACTAGAAATGTCAGTCGCTACTTTTGCGCGAATATCATGTTCAGTAAAAGTCTCTGCAAGCTTCCCAGACTCTAGCGCCTTTTTACGAGCTCGGGACCAACGCGAACGAAACCCGTCCTGACTATATTTCCTGCCCCATTTATTGCAGATTATAAACTCTGAAGTAGTTGATTCTTCATTCTGGATATCTCTAAGCTCTTGCAGAGCTGCCCTGAGATCGGCATTCCAACCAAATATCACCCACTTCTGAGCCTTACTGATATAGGCCAGCAAACCTTCATCGAGCTGATTCGCCCAACGAAGCGCCAACATGTCTCCCTGCCTCAAACCGATTAAATTCTTCAACCTTACATAGCCCGCAATCTTCTTATCCCCAACCCCCATCACGGCATCAAGATCTCCTTGACTGGGGAGACGATTGCGCGGAGATTCCGGATAACGCCTCACATTTCGTACTGGGTTTTCCTCAATCAAACCCTTGAGTACCGCGTGCTCCATGAGCTTCAGTAAAGAAGAAAGCTCTCGATTTGCCTGCACCGGCGCGTCTCGGCGCTTATCCCTATACCCATAAACATCCGTCCGCTTCAGATCACCTGGGCGCATAGGGCCAAACACAAGTCGAAATCGATTAAAGTGCTTCTTATAGTCTTTCACTGTATGCGATGACAGCCCCCTATAATCAGGATGCTGCTTGGCTTCCAGCTCAACCAAGAAATCATCTATTAGGTCATTAATCGTCACAATGTTACGGTCAATTCCGGCCGCCGCAACGTAAGCAACTAAAGCTTCACGCAAAGATGCGCCCAAATTGACGTAATCCGCGCCTCGACAAAAGTAATAACTAGCGCCTTTTTGGTACATGTATGGCGGCAAATGTCGGTCTTTTTTTCGGGGTCGCCCCATCCTCAAGCCTCCGTTTGCTCCAGCGCATTAAAATTAGGTCCGACTCGCCTACCGCTATTCTTCATTGGCTCTGTCGCAAACTGATCATACAGTGACCGCTTTAGAATCTTAGGGCGGCCATTGCGCCCTACCCGGAAAGGAATTTCCATTTTCTCAAGCTGCTTTCGCTGTAAAGCAGGCTTGCAATAGCCGGTCAATTCGACGATTTCTTCTTCCGTCAGCAACATAACTAGCCACTTACTCTAAGTTATCCAACACAACAGACAGCCCACCACGATTTTCAGGTCCATCCCCTTTATTTGACTGACCAATTACGTCCCGGGCCAACCCACCAAATGACCCAGCATTCGTGACTACTCAAAACAAGCCACAACGCCGAAATCATTGATATTTCCCCCTCCAACCTAAATAAACATAGCCAAACACTGACCAGCGGTCAACATTTTTTCTATATATTTCAATGACTTACTTGACAAGTGAAAATTTTTCACTTGTCAAATGGCGGGTTTTTCCTTATTTTCCGGTGGTTTAGCAAAAACCAGCCCAGAACAATCAACAGCATGGCAAACAGAATATAAAAGCCATCTAATACTAAACACACCTATTTTCGATTACTCATACGCCCGCTTGGGCCGGGGGGCGGCCTCCTAGGTATGCACTGATAACCGATACATCCTGCAGGTCGAAAAGCTGGTCAGGAAACGGGCTAAGCCAGTAGCCCCGAATTCAGGGCGCAGTGAAAAGAAGGAAAGTGTTAGACCTGAGCTGACACTGCTGTTTAGCGCTCTGATTTCGCAGATAAAAAACCGGACGTGAACACGGAGAGTTAGGCCATACCGCTGAGAATGGATTTTATTTGGCCTCAGACAATTAATCTTAGGGGAAGCAATGCAAGCAAAGCCACTGTCATGGAATGAGATCAGGGATCGTGCGGTTACTTTTGTGCGCGAATGGGAAGACGAGTCATCGGAACACGCCGAGGCCAAGACTTTCTGGGACGAGTTCTTCCAGGTTTTTGGGGTCAGCCGGAGGCGGCTGGCGGCCTTCGAAAAGCATGTCAAAAAGGCCGATGGCAAAGACGGCTTCATTGACCTCTTTTGGCCAGGGATGTTGCTGGCCGAGCACAAGTCTCGAGGAAAAGATCTCGACTCTGCCTATGACCAGGCCACGGATTATTTCCCTGGGCTCAGCGACAAAGAGTTACCCAGATACATCATCGTGTCGGACTTTGCCCGGTTCCGTATCAGGAACCTCGATACCGGCGAAAGCGTCGAATTCCCTCTCAAGGATTTGACCAAAAATCTGGCCCTTTTCGGTTTTGTCGCCGGCTATGAGGCGCGGGAATACAAAGAACAAGACCCGGTTAACACCAAAGCAGCGGAGAAGCTGGCGCAGCTCCACGACGCTCTAAAGGATGTCGGCTACGAAGGGCATGAACTTGAAGTCTACCTGGTGCGGATACTTTTCTGCCTATTCGCCGATGACACTGGCATTTTCATGCCACGAAGTGCCTTCGAGGACTTCATCAGAGTCCGCACATCAGAAGATGGCTCCGACCTTGCTCCACGTATTAACCAGATATTCCAAACGCTTAATACACCACTTGAAAGGCGCCTGAAGAACCTCGATGAACAAATCGCGGCTTTCCCCTATGTGAATGGCAAGCTGTTTGAAGAAATCCTACCCCAAGCCGGCTTCGACAGGGCTATGCGGGAAACTCTACTAGAATGTTGTGAGCTGGATTGGGGGGCGATAAGCCCAGCTATATTTGGCTCGCTCTTCCAAGGCATCATGAATGCCGATATGCGCCGAAACCTCGGAGCACACTACACCAGCGAACAAAATATCCTGAAGGTAATCGGGCCGCTGTTCATGGATGAGCTGTGGGAAGAATTTGAAAAGATTAAAACCCAAACTAAGAAACTTCAGGCATTCCATGAAAAGTTGGGATCACTGCATTTCTTTGATCCGGCCTGTGGGTGCGGAAACTTTCTGGTTATCAGCTACCGTGAAATTCGTTTGTTGGAGCTGGCGGTAATCAAACGTCTTTATGGCAAAGATCAGCAACAGCTCTCAATGAATGTTATAGATCAGTATATAAAAGTTGATGTTGACCAGTTCCACGGCATTGAGATCGAGGAGTGGCCAGCTCAGATCGCACGTGTTGCGATGTGGCTGATTGACCATCAGATGAACCTATTGGTGGGTGAAACGTTCGGCCAGGCGGCAGTTAGAATTCCTTTAGTGAAATCTGCCAATGTTGTGCATGGTAATGCGTTGAGATTGGATTGGGAGGCAGTCGTTTCTGCGGACCAATGTTCGTTTGTTTTCGGTAATCCCCCGTTTCTCGGCAAGCAGCACCAATCAGAGCAACAGAAGGCAGACCTTGCATCGCTGTATGGCGACACCAAAGGAGCAAAGGAACTTGATCTCGTGGCGGCGTGGTATGTGAAAGCAGCACGATACGCCTGCGAGACCACCAAATGCGCGTTCGTTTCTACCAACTCGATTGCGCAAGGCGAACAGGTCGGTCTTATGTGGAGCCAGCTACAAAGCTACGGGCTACATATCCACTTTGCTCATCGAACTTTTCGGTGGAGCAATGAGGCTAAAGGCGTAGCTGCGGTCCATTGCGTAATTATTGGTTTTGGAAAGTGTAAGCCTGCATCTCCGGCGATCTTTGACTACCAAGACATCTCTGGAGAACCCCAAAAGTCCGCAGTCAAGCGGATCAATGCTTATCTTGTCGATGCTCCGGATGTATTGATAGGAAGCCGCAGAACACCGATTTCGCCTGTCCCACCGATCGTGTTTGGCTCGATGCCAAATGACGGAGGCAACCTACTTCTCAACGATGACGAGCGTAATGCTTTGATTGCCGCCGAACCAAGTGCCTCTGCTTGGGTTCGAAAGTTCCTGGGAGCGAGAGAATTCTTAAACGGATTGTCGCGCTGGTGCTTATGGTTGAAGGATTTGCCTCCAGGAGCACTGGCAAAGATGCCGCAAGTTCGCTCCCGGGTCGATGCTGTTAGACAATACCGGCTTGCCAGCAAACGGGCAGCCACAAGAAAGCTTGCTGCGATACCGGCATCATTCGGTGAGATTCGGCAGCCCGAATCTGATTACTTATTGGTGCCTCGCCATTCGTCAGAGCGAAGGGCGTACATTCCGGTGGGCTTCATGTCACCCGATTTAATTGCTGGCGACGCCAATTTGGTCATCCCAGACGCAAACCTATTCCATTTTGGAGTGTTTTCATCAGCAATGCACATGGCGTGGGTACGAACCGTGTGTGGCCGCATTAAGAGCGACTACCGATATACCAACGAAATCGTCTACAACAACTACCCTTGGCCGATGGACTCCAATGACAAGCAGCGGGAGTCAGTCTCTGCTGCAGCTCAGAGCGTACTGGATGCCAGAGCGCAGTTCCCCGAAGCGACATTGGCTGATCTCTATGACCCTCTAAACATGCCGCCAGCGCTCGTTAAGGCACACCAAAAACTTGACAGGGCGGTTGATGCTGCTTATGTACCAAGCGGTGGAAAACGCACCTGGGCAACCGAAGCGGAGCGAGTGGCCTTCCTTTTCGAGCTCTACCAAAAGATAACCTCTCTTCTCCCTGCTCCGGAGAAAAAGCCGAAGCGTTCTAGGAAACAATAACAACCACTTGTGATTCTTGCGGGATCACAAATGGTCCCTTAGGTGCACGCTTTTCGAGCTAATGGGCTTGTCGAAAGCGCTCACTGTTAATAGGCGTAAAAATTTCTTCTCAATTCAACATAGGGGAAAGTGCAACTCTGCTAGAAGGTGAGGGAACTCTGGCATAAAGACGCCTTTCTCACGACTTTCGACCTGAACAAGAAACTTACTATTCGGTCCGCAAAGCCAGCAACCTTCTGGTAAGTCGGGCATCAAATCTGAAACTGGCGAAAACCTGAGAAAATCACCTTGCTTTTCTTGGACTTTCTTGAGGCTTCTTTCCTTTGGCTCTTTTGATCGCCGCGGCACGCCTGCGCCGGTCGTTATGGTTACTCTTACGTCTAACCCTAGACTTCGTCCTATGAAGTAAATGAGCCTCTCTAGAAGGTCTTTGCTCTGTATGCTCTCCCAGAGCTCGAGGCGAAACCTGCTCGGAAAGTGAATATTCGTCTCCACTGCCGTTATATATGCCATCCAGAGGATGAATTCCTGTCGCCTCACCAATTCGAGGAGCATACCCTCCGCCTCCGGCTCGATCATCGTTGTTGCTAATTTCGTGTCTAACTCCAGGCCCTCGGCTACTTTCATTCGTCGCAAAAGGCCGAGCGGCGTTGCGTGCCCCCCCAAATACCCGACCGCCCCTATTGCTTCGTCTATTGTCTCCTTGGATATACCTAGAGATATTCCCAGTCCTTCTTGCATCTACGGTAACCCCCTTATGTTCAAACACGCCGTTTTTCGCATTAACCAAAATGTACTTCACCACGCGAGCAACTTTTTTCTTTTTAGCAACTCTCTGCGGCACGTGTTCACTATTCGCCCAATGCGGGCCAATGTGAGTACTCGGCGGACGGTCTATACCGGCATCCTTATGACTGCGATGATCGACCCGCTCAGTGCTTCCTATCGACTCTAATGCCCTATTTACCAAATGGGCCCACTCTGCCCTTGTCCTTAGTAACCAGGATTTCGGCTTCAGGTCTTCTGTCTTTCTAAATCCACCATTTTCTGGATTCTTCGTATTCGCCCTAGCAAAATAAGCTTTTTGAGTACGACGCTTAATCCGGTCATTAACCCGTTCAGACACCATCAAGTGGCAGTGAGGGTTCGTTCCTTTCCCCGCATGGATCGCAAGGCTATATGGCAGAGGCCCACCCTTATTATCCTGAGCAACCTTTCTAGAAAAATAGGCTGCCAGAACTATCTGTTGCTTCAGCGTCAGCTCCCTGGGCAAGGCAAAAGTAATTTTTTTGCAGAGCCGACCATTCTTTCGCTCACATCTATCTGCAGCGAACCAGAATTTTTTAGGCTCCTCAACTGCAAATTCAGGCATGTGGCCTGACGCCTTGTAGAGAACTTTATCTAGATTTTTCCTGGAATACTTTCCCTCCCGATTTTGATAATTGAAGCTGGCCGTTGCGCTATGCCCACGCAGCCGTGAGGACGATTTTATTTTACTGAGCGTACCCGCGCTCAAATGGTAAATTGCCATAAATCGCTCTCGATGTTGGGGGAGCGAACAGCGGGGGCAATGCCCCCCGGGGTGCAGGGGGTTTCCCCCTGCTACCGGTTTCGTGTTTCAGAAACCGGTAAGTGCGCCCTGTGCTTTTCACGCCCACAGACTTTCTATGCATAAAGCTTCCTGAAGCTGTTCTCCCGCTCGGTCCAGCCGCTGGCTGGCCAGTCTTTCCCCTACCTCCGCACACCCACTTTAAAGCCGTGGATCTGCATCGGCAGGCGAAAGACTGCGCCCACTTCGGCAAACAGCCTGCCGGTATTTTCACAGCGCCTAGATGATGCCTTGTAGGCAGTCAGTGACACCTATCGGTACCCTGCGCACTCTCCAGTCAAGCTGTGCTCCGCGCTCCGGCAACCCGGCTGCCGCAATAGTTAGCCGGGCATAATCCCACGCGACCCCCTGAGATCCTCTGTACGGTCCCAAAACGCAGCCTGCTAAACCACGTTAAGGGTTGCCCGGTTGTTACGCCGGGAGGGGCTGATACAACGGCAAGCCCAGCGAGGCCAGAGCAGAAGCTACAGCGCGACCTGTGCTTCTGCTCCTCGGACGTACAAACCTGCCGCCGAGCTCGGCAGCAGGTTTGTTTTCACAATCTCTGGGCCGAGCGCGGCCCCTGAGTTGCTTGCGCATTTGTTCCAACAGGACTACCATCCCTATGGAAATGCGCTCACTCAGTGAGCCGGGAACCCTCGAAAGTCGTCCGCCAAGACAATTAACTTTCGGGGGTTTTTTGTTTTCCCGGCAGGTGAAAATTTTGATTGCGTGCACGTTCTAAAACCCGGTTTTAGAACTACGAAAATCAATTGTTTACCCGCCAGTTATGGCGAGTTTTTTTAGAAGTGAAAACAAGGAAGGTTGTTTTAAATCAGATACTTATAGAAGAATGGCCAAGGGATTGAAAATCCCCGTGTCGGTGGTTCGATTCCGCCTCTGGGCACCACCATTACCTAGTCATAACCCATAACCAAACGCAAAGTAGGCGTCTGCCTCACTATGCCTTTCGTGGCATCCCAGTTAGACTCCCCTCCCTACACGGGCACAGCATCCGGCACCCACTCGAAAATTCTCGCAGGCTTACCAACATGAACCTCAAGCCCTTTAACACCCGCATCGGCCTAGCCTTGGGCGGCGGCGCGGCCAAAGGCATCGCTCACATTGGCGTTCTGAAGGCCCTTGAGGAAGACCAAATCAAAGTCCATTGTGTCGCCGGCACCAGCGCAGGCGCGCTTATCGCCAGTTACTTCGCCTTTGGCCGCCCTGCAGAATCCATACTCTCCGTCGGTTCGACATTGAACCTCTCTAAGATCCTCAACTTTACCTTCGAACGCGGCGGCCTGTTCAGTACCGACACCATTCGCGAGATGATCCTTCGTGATCTGGGGGATGTTCAGATCGAGGACGCAGACATCCCACTAGCCATTTGCGCTACGGATATCGAAACCGGTGAGCAGCTGATTTTTCGCCGAGGCAACCTGGCGGATGCTGTTTGTGCCTCAATGGCCGTGCCCGGCCTGTTTGTTCCAGTGGAGATAGATGGACGCGTGCTGGTCGACGGCGGGCTGGTGGAAAACGTGCCCATTTCCCCGCTGGAGAAAATGGGCGCAGGCATTACTGTCGCGGTGGACCTCAGCCATGTCAGCCGATATCCGAAGGTTGAAAACACTTTCGATGTCATCACCAACGCCATCAACATTGGAATCGACTTCAACACGCGCAAGCAGCTCAAAAAAGCCGACATACCACTCATGCTGGACCTCAGCAGCTATAGCCTTACCAACAACACAGACTGCATTGAGGAGCTTTACCTGGAAGGCTATAACCCCATGAAGAAAAAGATCCGCCGGGTCCTCTGGTACAAGCGCATGCACCTTTTTATAAGCGTTCTTCAGACTGCCTGGAGCTTAATGCCCTTAAAGATGCCTGAGGCTCTCAAGGCGATTTCAAGTCGACTTTCCCAAAAACGAAAAGCGAGTGACGAGGGGTTGCCGCAGCAGCACAGACATAGGGACAGCGACGAACTACCAGCTAACCCTGGCACATGACCGGAAACGTGCGGCATTCTGCAACCGGTCCCGCCCGGCCTTGCCCCATACTCGCTCGATAAACTAAACGTAAAAGTCCAGCTCTTCCTGAGCTTTGAGCAAGTCTCGCATCTTGATCGGATCGTCGCCAAAGAAGAAAACGAGGCCCCAGTGAGTACCAAAGGCATTGCGGTCGGGCACCGTTTCCTCTGCCGGCGGCACCAGCTCGTGCGACTCAAAGTAGGGGTGCTCCACACACTCCTTGGGCATTTCCAGCTTGCTGATCACGCGTCGTCTTGGGTAGACACCAAAGCAGCCGGCGTAGCCCTTCGCATCTTCCACCTCTTTCGGAAAGAAGGCTTCGACCTCTTCTTTCGTGCTCTTCGGGTCAAACACCAGCATCGAGGCCTGATAAGCACTGAAACCATAGGCCCGTTCTATCAACTCAAAGGCCTTGAAGCCCGGCGGACGGTAGGCAACCTCGCCAAAGTACATGGTGCCATCACTAGTCACAAAGTACTCGGGGTGAATCAAACCGAACTGAATATCAAAGGTTTTGATCAGCAACTCAATCTGCTTGGTAATCGCAGGGCGCCAGCTTTCCAACTCATGCGTGGCCGGTACAAAGACCGAGTAACCTAGCGTCACATACTCGGATATATTCAGAAACTGGATCTTGCCATCGTGAATCCAGGCCTCAACCGCAAACTCCCAACCGTCCAGATGGCTCTCCATCAGCAACGGGTATTCTTCGTCGGGAATACCATCAACTTCTTCGATCGTCCGGATCATACGGTGCCCCAGACAGCCCGCCTTATCAAAAGCTTTAACGTGAATCGGATCATCCGGATCACCATCGAGCTTAAGCAGAGTCTGGTTGACGCGCTTCATAAAACGTACCACGTCTTCTTTTTCGTGGGCCTCTTCGAAGATGCCAACGCGAATACCGCCAAGCTGGGCTCGACGCTTCATCAACGCCTTGTCGCGGAACAGTATGGACTGCCCATACATGCGCGGGTTATCCAGCAGAACAGAATTGATCGCACCGGACCACTCGACCGTTTCCTCGAACAGAGGGACAGCGACATCCACGCCCTCTGCTTTCAGACGCTGCGCAATCTCCATCGAGCGGTCGTTCAGCCGCTCAAAATTCCAGGAAATGTACGGGATATTATTTGCTGTACAAAAATCCTCTGCCCATTCAGGCGCAACTACGACATAGCGGCGGTTAAATTTCTGAGCCGCTTTGATCGCGTTAACACTCCAACCAAGCAGCGCGATATAACCCTTATTTGGATCTTTGGGCGTTTCGGTTCCCTTAACGGAATCCATCTCAGGATCGCGCCAGGCCAAGACGTCTTGAGACATTTTTGACTCTGGTTTAATCGACATTATCGAGCTCCTTGTATTCGTAGTGCCAGCCCAGAACATTGACAGTTCAATGCACCAAGCAATAGACCACCCTAACGCGAAACTGGTTCTGCGCTACTATGGGTTGGATGAGATACTGGGTATAACTCACTCTAACGCCCCCATGCGCTCCAACGCAACCAATCCTGCACTAATGCCAGTTTCTTTTTTGCAGACTCGGATAGCTAAAAGAGCCCCATGTCCAATAGCCCTCCAAATCAACTGATGGGATTGATTCGCATTACGAAAGCAGTGGCTACATCAACCCGCATCCGGCTAGGCCTAGGAGTTCATATAAGGGTCGGCGCATTTCCGACAAAACAAAGCCCAAGGCCTCGAAGTTGCCTGCGATGTCCGGGCGGCGGTATAGATTCGCCACCGCTTTCTCGAAGACGGTAGCGCGATGGAAATCTTATCGGGCAATCGGTACGAAAGTGGGAGCAAAGCCCACCTGGATTGCAGGCTATAGTGAATTCAGAGTAACTGTTGCGCGAGCCAGCGCCGCCAGGAGATCATTTTTCTTAACCGGCTTGGGTAGATAATCAGTCATTCCCGTATCTATGAACTTTTCCCGATCGCCGTCCATCGCGTTAGCCGTTAACGCAATAATCGGAATATCCTTACCGCGCTCAAGAGCGCGTATACGACGGGTGGCTTCCAGACCGTCCATATTCGGCATATAGACATCCATCAAAACAACGTCGTAAGGAAACCTCGACACCGCATCAACGGCCTCCTGACCATCATGCGCCACATCAATCTGGTAGCCACTGTCTTTGAGCATCGCCTGAACGACGATCCGATTGGTTTCACCATCCTCTGCAAGCAATAGGCGCAGGGTCGTGCCTCTGTCTTTTGGTAGCAGCGGCAGATCACCCTCCGACCTGTTGTTGCTAGGTGAAGCCAACTCTGCGATAGGAAGATTAACATTGACCGTAAAGCAGGCCCCCTTGCCCGACTCACCGTGCGCAGTGAGCGACCCTCCCATAGCTTCGATGATCCGACGACAGATAGGCAGGCCAATACCAGTTCCACCGTATTGCCGGTCCGCTCTGGTTTGCAACTGCGTGAACGGTTCGAACAACTTTTCAATATCCGCGTCAGAAAAACCAACACCGGTATCGCTTACCTTAATAGTTAGCGAGACTTCGCGATCTCCACTATGACTGGACTCGGCACTCAGAATTACTGAGCCTTCACTGGTAAATTTAATAGCGTTCGACAGCAGGTTCAGAATGACCTGACGCAAACGGCCTTGATCAGCAGATACCACCAAAGATTCCAAGTCTTCCGCACAGTCTAGACGCAAGGCAAGACCCTTCTCTTGCGCGTTAGCCGCCAAAAGCTCGCTGGTCTCCGACAGTATTTCAGCCACATTGAAAACTTCAGGCTCAAGCAACAGTTTGCCTGCCTCGATTTTGCTGATATCAAGGATTTCATTGAGGATTGTAAGCAGATGCTGTGCGGATCTGTACGCCGTGCGAATGTAGTTGTCCTGCTCTTCCGAGAGGCCAGAGCTTTCCTGCAGAACGCCCAGCATGCCAAGCACACCGTTTAGCGGCGTTCTGACCTCATGGCTAACGGTTGCCAGAAAATCTGTTTTCGTCTTACTGGCCTCCTCTGCGCGGATTTTTTCACGGACCAACTGGGTCTGATTATCGCGCAGTTCTGTAATATCCCGATGAAAACCGACCCAGCCGCCGTCGCGCATAGGATGATAGAGAATGTTTATCCACTTACCATCAGCCAACTGGATTTCAAGGCTTGTGTGCGCCTCCCCCAGCAGGCTATACAGGTCTTCCGCCAGAGAATCGCTGCTTTCAGGCGCCTCACGGTATATTCCAGCCGCTATAGTCTCTTCAACAAAAGCGCGATAATGGATACCCGGCGTGATCGACCGCGAAGCAGAACGATACAAACTATCAAAATTTTGATTGTTAAAAGCTAACTGACCATGCTGGTCAAATACCACAAAACCAGAGGGCGCCGCTTCGATAGCATCTCTGAAACGCGTTTCGCTGCGCTCAAGAGCAGCATTAGCTGAACGAATCATTCGGCGCATGCTTTGTGGCATTCGTAGGATAATATAGAACAGACACGCCAAGAGCAGTGAAGTGAAACCCAAGACAGCAATCAAGCGCTGCCGCTCTTTATAATGAGCAGCCCACCCGCCGCGAGGCATCGCCGCCATTTGCCACGACCCTGAGGGCAATGAGACTTCTGCCATCACTGCCTTATTCCATTCGAAGTCGTCAGCGCCATAGAATTTTTCACCGCGAGAACCTTTGGCATCCTTACCGCGTATCGCCAGCTGAATATCCCCGCCAGCCTCATTCAGACCCGCTTCTTCGTATAGTAAATCAAGATCAAGCAAGAGCGTTGAAAAGCCCCAGAATCGATCTCCGCCAGACGGTTCTGGCAAAAAGATCGGCTGCCGGGCAATTAGTGCTGTCCCGCCCTGAATCAGATCGAGAGGACCTGCAATCCATGTACTTCGACTCTCAATCGCGCGCCTGGCTGCCTCCGCGCGATCCGGGTCGCCAAGCAGATTGTGGCCTATAGCCGCCTTATTGGTTTCCAGCGGCCACACATACGTCACAATACCGTCCGGAGCTAGCTGCAAACTGCTCACGCCGGAGACATTCCGGCCTATCTGCGCTGCAAAACGGGAAAATGCTTCCTGGTTAGCCACCCCCGTCGCATGAATCATGCCCGCAGGGCCGTTGACAAGCGCCAGCTTGGCGTTCAGTGCTGATTCCAGGTTGCCGCGCACCAGTGACAATTTGCTGACAACTTCTTTCTCGTCTTCGGCACGCAATGCTTCCAGATACGTGCGGTCGTACTGAACAATGCCCCATGCCATAAAGGAAAATAAAAGCACCGAGATAATCGCTGACGCAACAGGACTGGACACCAGATTGGGAAAGCGGTCCAGCAGGAAAATACCGGTCGGTTCCGAGTTTATACGTAACTCAGATTCAACCTGCATACCGAGATCACGAAGGCATTCATACTCCCGATCCGACAAGCTGCGCGGCCTGGTATCGATCAAGCAGAGCGTACCGATTACCTCGCCGCCCGGCGCCTTGATTGGACACCCAGCGTAAAATCGTATGTGAGGCGCTCCAATAACCAAGGGATTATCACTAAAACGCTCATCCTGCAGCGTGTCCTCAATGACAAACAGCTCTTCACTTTTTATGGCATGTCCGCAAAAAGAGATATCACGGCCGGTCTCACAGGCGTCTAGACCTTGCTTTGATTTAAACCACTGCCGCTCTCTATCAACTAAACTGACCAGAGCTATCGGCACGGAGAACAACTGTCGGGCAATACGGGTGACGCGGTCAAAGCGCTCTTCGCTGGGAGTATCAAGAATTCCCAGCCTGTATAAAGCCTCAAGCCTCTGCTTTTCGTTTGGAGTAGGCGTAGCCTCTTGCATGGTCGCGGTCGGACTCCCTGTGTGACCATACTGCACTCAGCCGGAGGGGAGGCTGAACTTCCGTTTTCTGGTCGGTTACGAGTAGTAGAGAATAGACAGGGTAACATGCCAGGCGCAAGCTGTGATTATCCGCACTGGCACACCCGAAATACCCATAAACCCCAAGACAGCCAGGCTGCCAATTCGGTTTCTAAGGCACCAAAAACCCTAACATACCAGCTGCCTGATCCTTTTCAGGTTTCACCGAAGGGGGAAATTCACGATATCCAGAAAGAACCATTGATGGTAACGCCTTTCATTTAGTTCTTACTACACTGCTTCACTGCCCTGCAGCTGCTGATTCCAGAGCCGATGCCAAAACTGAACCACGGGTTCGTTGCGCCCGACAATCACGGACGACAGCCCTGCTGCCAAGCCCCGCTGACTGGCTTCAGCAGCGGGCAAGTCTTCTTCGTTAAAGAGCTTTCCGCCAAATTCAAAGGCTTTACGACAGGCTTCAAGCTTATCCGGGCGCCGCGATACGCCTGAGTAGTAAACGACAGTTTCACCTGGAGAACAGCCGGGCTCTACCCGAATCATTTCAGCGTCGTCGTTGTTCACGACAATCACCGTTCCGGGAAACAGAGTGTGATTCATGGCCCCGGGAAAGTGATTCGGCCACAGCTCAGGGTCTGTGTCAGCTAGCTTATCGGCTCCACGGAAGGCAAAGGCCCAGCGAGTATGTCGGCCAAATGTGTCCACAACGGCCTTGTCATACATCAAGGACGCAAGTGAATCCCGATGGACTGAAGCAAAATGGTAGGCTTCATGGCTCAGCCCGGCTACCAGCTTCCAGTTAGCCTTTGCTTCATAGCGATAACTACCCACTGGTACAGCCTTTGCCAAATCAAACCCGGCCATCACAGGCTCGATATCTGCCAATGCCGTATCAACATCGTGCTGCGATACACCTGTTCTCGCACCGACAATAATCAGCCCGCAGCGCTCGGCGACCGGCAAAGACACCAAGTCAGTGCTTGCCGTTACATCGTCGAACGAAGATTCCGAACGACGGCCTGCAAGGCAGCCATTCAGCCCATAGCTCCAGCCGTGGAATTTACAGGTCAAACGCTTAGCCTCCCCACAGCCCGCTGCGACCGGCGCGCCGCGATGGGCGCAGGCATTCAGGAAGGCCCGCAATGAACCATCCTCGAGCCGTGTAACCAGCACCGGTATATGTAGCACCGTTGCAGTGATATAGGTATTCGGGCCGGGAAGTTCGCCAGAAAAGGCAATCACCTGGGGGGTGTCCAGAAAGAGCTGCTCACGCTCCTGTTGAAATCTTTCGGTGGACAAAAATTCCTCTGCCGGTATCACCATCGACTGCGGAGCAAGGTCAGTTGTGCCGGCAGTGAGATGTTGTAACATGCGCTTTATGAGCCGATGGTTTTCTTCTGGCGTCATGGCTAACCCCTGATTGAACGACAGGCTCGCTATAACGCGGCCATTTTTCCGGGTAGAGTAACCCCAAAACCGAAAGCCTGAAACTCCTGTTTCGCACCACTGGGAATAAGCCAACCGACTGATTTACCACCATAACTCTTCAAATAAGGTCAAAATCAATGGGCGAGTTTTATCTTAAACACGAATACTGGCTGGCGTTCACTCAGCTATTTCTTGCCATGCTGGGTATGGGGGCGACGCTTCGGGTCAAGGATTTCGTTGCCGTCAGCAAGGCGCCTAAGGCGATGCTTAGCGGGCTTGGCATTCAGATCGTGCTGGTGCCGCTGGCTGCGTTTCTTATTCTAGTCAGTCTGGATATCAACCCCGGAGTAGCGATTGGTTTGGCGATAATAGCGGCGATTCCCGGCGGCACAACCTCGAATATCTACACCTTTTTTGCCAAGGGTCATATTGCCCTGTCGATAGCGATTACCGCCATAACCACTGTGGCGTGTCTCATAACGGTGCCACTGGTACTGCGTTTATTGATCAGTGAGTACGTGCCGCCAGATTTCAGTTTGCCTGTGGGAAAGATTGCGAGAGAGACGCTGACTGCCATTCTTATTCCGCTCGCGCTCGGCATGGTGATCTACGTCCAACTGCCGCGCTACAATATGCAAATTGCCAAGTGGTCGATACGCATCAGCTTAACGATTATTGTGGTGATTGTTCTCGGCGCCGCGAGCTCCGGCCGTTTGGACTGGAACGCCTTTGGTAGTACCAATGCCATGATTCTGGTTGGGTTCACGCTGCTGCTGATGTGTATGGGGCTAGTCGCTCCCCGCCTGCTGGGCCTATCACGGCAGGATATTGTCGCCATCAATATGGAGGTATCGGTGCGCAATGTGAACCTGGCTGTATTGATCATTGCTTCACTGTTTCCCGCCAGCAATTCCGATGTGGCGGGGCTCGGTAGCATGGCCCTGTTCACTGCACTGGCCTACGGCGCACTGATGATGCTGCCCGCGGTGATTTTAATTGTTGGCAATCGCATACTGGATAAGCGATCCCTTACTCCCCAAAGATCCCCCTAGCAGACCTAAAGCAGGCCCACTGTATGGCGCTCTGACGAGCGTCTTGGCTCGTTATCGATTCGATAACGAGTACTATTCGTGAAACTTACCACTCGCTGCATTGGAGATTCATTCAATGCTGTCTTACTGTAGTGAGCGCACTAATAGCGGTCCCGACATTGGAAAAGTCATTTTTTGCAACAACTATATGGAGTTAGACGGAGGGGTTCAGCGTGGATATTTATGCCGGCGGCATACTTGGTTTATTGATTCTGATTGCAGACATCTGGGCGATTTTGAACATTGCACAGTCTCGCGTTGAAACCATCAACAAGCTGATCTGGATTGTGCTGATACTCGTATTGCCCGTCATCGGGCTAATCATCTGGTGGTTGGCTGGTCCCAGGGAGGGACGGGCATAGTATTGCCCGTACTGCTGACTCACTATGAGTGAACTCCCCGACATCCGCTGGACGCTGGTCTACTATCATCTGCTGCAATTAGCAGTGGCTTATATTCTTGCTCTACCGATCGGCTGGGATCGTGAAGCCGGCTCGCGCGGTGTGGGTTTGCGAACGTTTCCGCTGGTGGCCGCAGGGTGTTGCGGCTATTTGCTCATTGGCCTCGAAGTATTGAGCGGTTCCGAAGCCTACGCAAGGCTAATGTACGGTTTGATGAGCGGCATTGGCTTTATCGGTGGTGGCGCAATACTGAAAACAGACAGAAACGTTAGCGGCACCGCGACAGCGGCAGCCATCTGGTCCACTGGCGCAATTGGAACAGCGGTGGCATTTCAGCGTTATGAAATCGCTATTTCGTTGAGTCTTGTCACTTATTTCACCTTGCGATTTACCAAACCATTAAAACGCTTTGCTAGCAGGGAGACCAATTCATTGTCACCACAGAGCTCGCCAAACAATGAGTGACACCAGCACACACTCTGCTCGCGTGGCCATTCTTGTACTGGCCGTATTGGCTGTGCTTTACACAGTGCATATTGCCCGCGAAGTACTCTTACCCATCACGCTCGCCATTATCTTCGCGCTGCTGCTGGCCCCTCTGGTAAAGCAACTCGAAGCCTTCCGCATTCCTCGGGCGCTGAGCTCTGTGTTATTGATCGGCACCGGGCTTATTGTGTTTGGCACTGGTATATACCTGCTGTCATCATCTGCAATGGAGTGGCTGCTAAAGCTGCCCGAAGCGGCTGAATCCTTAAAGCACCATCTGGTCGATGTGCAGAGAGAAGTTAAAGAGGTTGATTCTGCAACCCGAAATATTGAATCCCTTACCGATCAAGTTGGCATGTCATCAGCCAACGATGCCAACAAAGTTGTCATAACCGAGCCCGGCTTGCGCACAGAGTTGTGGATAGGCCTGAGAAATTTTTTCATGTTTGGCGCGCTGAGCATCATGTTGTTGTTCTTTTTGCTGTCATCGGGTGAATCGCTGCTGCGCCGCGCGATCGAAACCCTGCCGAGGTTGGAGGACAAAAAAAAGGCTGTGCATCTGACGCGGCATGCTCACGAACAAATGTCGCGCTATCTGGTGACCGTGACTGCCGTTAACTGCGCTATGGGCTTGATAACCGCTCTGTCGCTTTGGGCGATGGGATTCCCTGATCCAGCCCTGTGGGGAGTGAGTGCCGCAGCGCTGCGATTTGTCCCTTACCTCGGGGTTTCCTCGACGGTAGTTTTGCTGACGGTGGTCGGTGCGGTGAGCTTTGAAAGCCTCTGGTATATAGCCGCCGCGCCGCTGGGTTATCTGCTTTTCGCCTCATTTGTCGGCCAGGTCGTCGATCCATTAGTGCATGGCTACCGTTTTCAACTGAATCCCATTGTGGTGTTTCTCTGGATATTCTTTTGGGGCTGGCTTTGGGGGGCGCCCGGCGTGTTACTGGCGGTACCCTTATTAACGTTGTTTCAGGTGATTTGCCAGCATTCCTCTACGTTGTCACCGCTTGCCCACATAATAGGAGATAGCTGATTGAGTAAAGACCCGATTCAGTCCTACCGCGCAGCGCTCTGGCCGATGCCATTGCACACCCAAACACAGAAGCGGAAAATGCGACGGCTGGGCGTGGAGATAGAATTTGCCGGTTTGGAAATCACGCAGATAGCGGAGCTTATTCAGGAGCACTTTGGTGGCGAAATTGACAAGGTCTCAGACTACGAGAGTTTTGTCCGCAACACACCGCTCGGCGATTTCGGCGTTGAGCTCGATTTCGCCTATTTGAAAAAACTGGGCCGGGAAAAAGATCCCGACCTTGAAGTCGATGATCTGGACAACCTTACGGAAGGGGTACTCGCCCTCGTCGCCAAGCGACTGGTACCCTGCGAAATCGTGAGTCCGCCACTGCCCATGAATGAGGTCTGGCGCCTGGAGTCGCTTATCACCGACTTGCGCCGCATCGGTGCGAAAGGCACCAAGCATGCGATAGCCTATGCATTTGGTCTGCAATTCAATCCTGAAATGCCAGACCTGAAGGCAGAGACGATACTGGCTTATCTGCGAGCTTTTTTGGCGATGTTTGAATGGTTGCGAGCCCGGAGCAAAATCGACCTGATACGGCGGGTAACGCCCTACATCGACCCCTTTGAGAAAGACTACATCAAACTCATCATGGCTGATGACTACGCCCCGGATATGGATCAACTGATTGACGATTATCTGAAATACAACCCCACCCGAAATCGAGCGTTGGATATGCTTCCGTTGTTTGCTCATATTGATCAGGATAGCGTTCGCGCCGCAGTAACTGACGACCGGATAAAGTCGCGGCCAACACTACACTACCGCTTACCCAACTGTCAGATTGATGAGCCTGAGTGGGGACTGATTCGTCCATGGCGCGACTGGTTGCAGATCGAGGCCCTGGCCTGTGACGGCAGCCGCCTTAATGAGGTATGCAAAAGCTACCGCAAGTATCTGCAAAACCCGGCGGGCGCTTTGTTTGAAGATTGGGCCACCGCCTCAACGCGCTGGCTGCTGCCCGAGCTACTATAAGCTTGCTGTTATGACTAACGCCAACAGTAAACCTCTTATCGGTGTGACCGGTGGTGATAGCCGCCTACCCATAGCCTGGTGGTTTATCCGCTGGGCACTGCAGCGCTGCGGTGTGCAAGTCTGCCATTTGACGCCCCGAAACCCAGACCCACCTGCGGCGCTCGACGGCATAGTGGTCAGCGGCGGTGACGATATCGACCCAAGCCTTTACCTACCCGATGCACCGGAAACCGCACCTATGGATGCCGCCCGCGACCAGATGGAAATAGACATCCTGAAGCGCGTTCTGGACGGGGGTCTGCCGGTGCTGGGCATTTGCCGAGGCGCTCAGCTTCTGAACGTCGTACTCGGCGGTTCGCTGCATACGGATTTGCGCCGCATTCGCCAACACACCTCAAACCGTCGCACCCCCCTGCCACGCAAAACTCTGCTGGTGGAACCCGATACGCGGCTGGCGGATCTGATGGACAAGCCCCGCATGCGTATCAACAGTCTGCACCACCAGGCGATTTCTGAACTGGGAGAAGGGCTCATCGTCAGTGGCCGCGACCTCGACGGCATTGTGCAGGCCGTCGAGCAACCCGGCGAGCGCTTTATTATGGGGGTGCAGTGGCACCCGGAATACCTGCCCTACTTTTCTTCCCAGCGCGGCATTTTCAAGGCGCTGTGTCAGGCGGCAAAGCAACGACAATGAGCGCTTATCTAGCACTATTCTGGACGGCGCTGGGCGCCGCGACCATCCTCCCCTTTTACTCGGAGTTCCTACTGATAGCGCTTTACAACCGCGGACTGGATCCCTTTGGTCTGTGGCTGGCGGCAACCACCGGCAATACCCTGGGCGCTCTGATCAACTGGTTGATTGGCCGCCACCTGACACACTATTCCGATCGGCGCTGGTTTCCCTTTAAAGCAAAGCATTTACACCACGCGCAGGCATGGTTTCAGAAATACGGGGTCTGGACCCTTCTTTTGTCATGGATGCCCATAGGCGGCGATGCGCTGACCTTTGTCGCCGGGGTGATGCGGGTGCGATTTGGCCTGTTTATGCTGCTGGTAGCCATCGGTAAGGGCATGCGTTACGCCGTAGTTATCGCCGGGCTGTCGAGTTTTTTCTCCTGATCCGGAAACACCACGCTGCTGCGATAATCGGCGCCTAAACTATTCGCGACCAGGCATACTTCCTCGACTTACACCGTTTTTTTATCCATCCTGTGCTGTGATCAATCTGTGACGGACTTTGCTAATGGACAAGACCCTCAATCGCGCAGCAGCAGAGTATCTCTGGTCCGAAAAACTTGAACAGAAACCCGCCTGGCAGCGCGCGCTGTTCAGCGGCCTGCGCTATGCCTACGTGGTACTGGACGATCTGGCCCGGGGCGAGCTAACGCTGCGCGCCATGAGTCTGGTTTACACCACCCTGCTGTCACTGGTGCCGCTGATGGCCGTGAGCTTTTCAGTGCTCAAAGCATTCGGCATGCATAACAAGCAGCTTGAGCCAGTGCTGTTGCAGTTTTTAGCGCCCCTGGGCGAACAAGGTACCCAGATTACCGCACAGATCATTGGCTTTATCGACAATGTGAAGATCGGCGTACTAGGCACCTTTGGCATAGCGCTGCTTTTTTATACCGCTATATCTCTGATTCAGAAAGTTGAAGGCACCTTTAACTACATCTGGCGTCTCGACCAGCATCGCAGTATAGGCAGGCGTTTTGCCGACTACGGCAGCGTGATGCTGATCGGGCCACTGCTGGTGTTTTCCGCCCTAGGTCTTTCCGCCAGTGTGCTCAGTGGCGGGCTGGCACAGCGAATCAGCAATTACGTGCCCTTTGTGCAGGAACTGTTGGCATTTCTCACGGCTGCCACACCCTACGTGATGATCATTGGCGCCTTCACCTTCTTTTACATGTTTATCCCCAATACTCGAGTTAAATTCAAAGCCGCCTTGATTGCCGGTGTAGTCTCCGGCTTCCTGTTTCAAAGCCTCGGCTGGGGCTTCGGCAGTGTGGTTGTGTCGGCGAGTGACAGCGGAACCTATGCGATATATTCCGGTTTTGCCGTTATCATTCTGTTTATGATCTGGATGTACATCAGCTGGCTGACCTTGCTGGTGGGCAGCAGTATCGCCTTTTACGTTCAGCACCCGGAATATGTATTGCCCCATCATCGCAGCGGCATGCTCAGTATCCGCCAGCAGGAAACACTGACACTACAGGTGATGGCAATCATAGCCCAGCGCTACTACGAATCCCGCCGACCCTTCAGCGCCACCGATTTTGTATTGCGCCTACGAACACCTATTCAAGGTGTAACGCAGATACTGGCGGCCCTGAGCCGGGCCGGGCTGATCACCAAAAACAGTGAGGATCCGCCGCGCTATCTGCCCAATGTTCCACTGGAAAAAACCTCACTCAAGCAGGTACTGGACACCGTGCGGAATGATTGCGCAACGCCTCCGCTCGCACTGAAGACTCCAGCAAAACCGGTAAAAGGCGTAAGCGAAGTGCGCGATACCATTGATCGGGCTCTGGACGAAGCCCTGGCTGATATCAGCGTGAGAGACATGGCCATTGAACAAGCAGCAAACTGCGCGAATTATGAAGCCCAGGAACAAACCTCGACAAATGGCAATACTGACAGTGCTCTATGAGCGCCAAAAAGGTAGGCTCACTCTTTACCGCGGGCAGGGCTAGCGCATTTAGCTCGGTGCGTTTAAGCCCTTAAAGCAATAGACCCCGTTCAACAGCAGGAGGAGCAATGACGAGCGGTGACTCAGACAAACACTACCGGTGGCAGCACCAGAGTGAGAATAATCAGTCGACCTCCAAGCAGAACGAGGAACCTGCTAACCTGGAACAGATGCTCGATACCCTGCGCGACGGTGTAGGAGACCGGGAAACCGTGTCCATCAAGACCCTGCTGGATGCTGCGGGCTCTCGTTCCTTCGCCCCTGCGCTGCTGGTGGCTGGCCTCATCATGTTTTCGCCGCTCAGCGGTATTCCGGGGCTGCCAACTACCGCAGCCATTCTGGTACTGCTGATAGCCTCCCAAATGCTTTTGGGCCGCAACCACTTCTGGCTGCCGAGCGCAATCGAACGGCGGTCCATCTCCCGTCAAAAGCTGGAAGCTCTGCTGCGCTGGTGCTATCCGGTCGCAGGTTTTATTGATCGTTTTCTCAAGCCTCGCCTGACCCTGCTCACCGAAGGTCTGGGCACTGTCGTCATCGCGGTCGCGGGCATTCTTGTGGCCCTTTCCGTTCCGCCAATGGAGATCCTCCCCTTTCTGGCCACAACAGCCGGTGCAGTACTGATTGTGCTAGCCCTGGCTCTTATCGCCAACGATGGCGTTTTCGCGCTCGCTGCCATAGGGATGATTGCGCTGTTGATAGGAATACTGGTTTACAACTTTCTGTGAAGGGCTGAGAAACCAATCCCATCGGAATCCGGCAAAGCCACGGCAGTAGATTGCGCTTACAAAAAAGGGCTCCCGAAGGAGCCCTACACGAGACCTGAATGGCGAGCCAATTCAGATAAAACCTGTTTCAATTAGCGCAGATCAAATCGATCCAGCTGCATCACTTTGACCCAGGCGTCGACAAAGTCCTGCACAAAGCGCTTTTCAGAACCGTTGACAGCATAGACCTCGGCCACTGCCCTAAGTTCTGAGTTAGACCCGAAGATCAGGTCGACCGGGGTGGCGGTCCATTTCAGCTCACCGGTCTTGCGGTCGCGACCTTCGTAGATGCCTTTGCTTCCCTTCGACTTGGACCACTCGGTGGACATATCGAGCAGGTTCACAAAGAAATCATTACTCAGGGTTCCCGGCTGATCGGTAAACACACCGTGTTTGCTGCCGCCGGTATTGGCATTAAGTGCGCGCATGCCGCCGACCAGGACGGTCATTTCAGGAACCGTCAGCTCCAGCAGGCTGGCGCGATCGACCATGGCTTCAGTTGGTGTGTAACGGGCTTCACGGGTGTAGTAGTTGCGGAACGGATCGGCTTTCGGCTCAAGCACTGCAAAGGCCTCAACGTCGGTCTGCTCCTGCGTGGCATCGGTACGACCCGGCTTGAACGGCACCTTGATATCGTGGCCAGCGGCTTTGGCAGCCTTTTCAATCGCCGCAGCACCACCCAAGACGATCATGTCGGCCAGCGATACCTGCTTGTTGAACCACGCGGAATCATTGAAGTCCTTGCGGATTTCTTCAAGCTTAGCGATAACTTTGGCCACTTCGTCCGGATTGTTAACTGCCCAGCTTTTCTGAGGCTCCAGCGCCAGTCGGCCGCCGTTGGCGCCACCACGCATATCGGTTCCACGGTAGGAGGCAGCCGCCGCCCAGGCGGTGCGCACCAGCTCCGGCACGGTCAAGCCCGACTCAAGAATCTTGCCCTTGAGCTCTTTCACGTCGCCGCCACCAATCAGCTTGTAGTCCGCCTCCGGCACAGGGTCCTGCCAGAGCAGGTCTTCGGCGGGCAGGTCACCGGCAATGTAGCGAGCTTTCGGCCCCATATCGCGGTGGGTCAACTTGAACCAGGCGCGGGCGAAGGCTTTTTCAAACTCTTCCGGGTTTTCCTTGAAGCGCAGGGAAATCTCTCGGTAGGCCGGATCCATCTTCAAAGACAGGTCGGTAGTGAACATGATCGGCGCGTGGCGTTTGCCCTCGACGTGGGCATCCGGCACCAGGTTGGCGGCCTGACCATCTTTCGGCACCCACTGGATAGCACCAGCCGGGCTGCGGGTCTGCTCCCACTCAAAGGCAAACAGGTTAGTCAGGTACTGGGTGGTCCACTGGGTCGGCGTGGATGTCCAGGCACCTTCCAGGCCACTGGTAATGGTGTCCTCGGCATTGCCCTTGCCACATTTGTTCTTCCAGCCCAGACCTTGCTGTTCTACCGGAGCGGCAGAGGGATCTGCGCCCACACACTCGTCTGGCTTGTGCGCACCGTGCGCTTTACCGAAGGTGTGACCGCCGGCGATCAGGGCAACGGTTTCTTCGTCATTCATCGCCATGCGGCCGAAGGTCTCACGAATATCCTTGGCGGCGGCCAGCGGGTCCGGTTTGCCGTTGGGGCCTTCCGGGTTGACGTAAATCAGGCCCATTTGCACAGCGGCCAGCGGTTTTTCCAGTTTGCGCTTACCGTGGTAGCGCTTGTCCCCAGCCAGCCACTTTTTCTCGCTGCCCCAGTAGACGTGGTCAGGCTCCCAGTCGTCTTCACGACCACCGGCAAAACCGTAGGTTTTAAAACCCATGGATTCCAGTGCGACGTTGCCGGTCAGCACCATCAGGTCGGCCCAGGAAATCTGGTTGCCATACTTTTGCTTGATCGGCCACAGCAGACGACGCGCGCGGTCGAGGTTAACGTTGTCGGGCCAGCTGTTCAGCGGCTCAAAGCGCTGCTGGCCACCACCGGCACCGCCGCGTCCATCAAATACACGGTAGGTGCCCGCACTGTGCCAGGCCATGCGGATAAAGAACGGCCCGTAGTGCCCGTAGTCAGACGGCCACCAGTCTTGGGAGTCGGTCATCAGGGCTTCGAGGTCTTTCTTGAGGGCGGCGAGGTCGAGCTTTTTAAATTCCTCGGCGTAATCAAAATTGTCGCCAAGGGGGTTGGATTCATTGTCGTGTTGACGCAGCGGCTGAAGGTCGAGCAAGTCGGGCCACCAGAATTTGTTGGTAGTTCCTTCTTTTGCCGGACTGCCGGCTGCGGCGGGCAAAGCCAGTGTCGCAGCAACGGCCAGCGCCGCCATCTGCGGTATCGCGGACTTGAACATGGTTTTCTCCTTATTCACCAATGGGGCGAGCGCCGGACAGCAGATCACGGCGCCACATCACCACGCCTGGTCAGGCTCTGAAATAGTTATAGACCCTCACCGTCGATAGAGGAAATAGTATTTTTTTAACAAAGCGATAGGTTTTATCGATAAACCAGAAGAAACGGGGCCTGCAGGGGATGCAGGCCGAGTTTGGTAGTTTTACCCTATTTTGAGAAGCACGCCGCGATCGGCATCGAGCCGCACCCGGTCACCGGTTTGAAAGGTCTTGGTAGCCTGCCGCAGGTTGACGACGGCCGGGAGGCCATATTCGCGCGCGATAACTGCGCCGTGGGATACCGCCGAGCCGACATCAGTCGCCAGACCGGCGATCAGGCTGAAGTAAGGTGTCCAGCCAATGTCAGTGATTGGCGCAATCAGAATTTCGCCAGGCTGCAGGGCTGCAGCCTGTTGAATCGTCAGCGCCACCCGGGCAGTGCCTTCCACCACGCCACGGCTGACCGGACGACCGCTGAGTTCACCTTCTTTCTGATCTGTCGGCGGCTCCCATACCAATGGCTCGGGCTTACCGACATAAACGTCGCTGAATTCCAAGCGCTCCTGAAAAGAAAGCGCCTGACGTCGCTGTTGCGCGCGCGTCACCCAACCCGCAAAGGGCGCGGCGACAAAGTCGCGCAGCTCGTCGTGGGTGAAGAAAAAGATGAGGTCGGGCTCCGGCAGGTGCCCTTCCTTGACCAACAGGTCGGCCAGATGGCGGTAGGCCCGTTTCAGGCGGTGCGTTACCAGCACCAGCAGTGACTTAGTGTGCTCGCGCCGGCGAATCGCGCTGTGGGCCAGCGGCAGCATAAATCGCAAACCGCGAGACAGACTTTTGATATCCACCCGCTCGACGGAGCGCGGCTTGTAGCTCCCCTGCAGGCGAGCTGCAACCGAAGCCTGCATCGTCACAATCAGTTTTTCCGGCTCATCCACCCAGCCCGCTTCGCGCAGGCAGAGCTCGCGAATGGAACGATGGCCGTGTAGGGCCAGAAAATCTCGAAACCGCAGCGCAGCCGCACCGGCACGCTCACTCTGCAGCCAATCCAGAGCAGCGGCGGCTTCTACTTTCTGAAAGGCGCTCACAGCATCCGGGTGCTCAGCAATGGCATCGAGCACATTGTCGAGCCGGTCTACCATCACCGCACTTTCCACGTCACTCGCGCCAGCCAGCAGTCGCGCGGCTTCGGCCTGCTGATCTCCGTCGGCAGGCTGACTGCCTCCGGTCACCATGCCCTGCACCACGCCCTCCATCACACCGGAGAGGGCCGATGAGCGCAGGTGCACTTCGTTGGTCTCACAAATCCAGGGCATGTAGCGATCGATTTCCTCAAACATCGACACACTGCTGTCGGTGTAAGGAATGTAGGCGTGGCGGAAACGGTTTTCGAACTCGGTCAGCTCCTTTTGGGCGCGAAAAACGTAGCGTACAAATTTGTAGGTGCCGTACCAACGTCGCCACACCGGGGCCAGGTTGTCTGGTGTTTTGAGCTCGGGCACAGGGCGACCGCAGAGGCTCTGCCCCATCGAATCGGCGGTATTAATGGAAACAAAGCGTGAGGATTCCATGCCGCCGGTCATGTTGATAAACATGTGGCCATAGAACAGGTTAATCTGAGTCCACTCGTTGGTAATCGCCGGGCGATTACCGTATTGCGTGTGCATGTGCTGCATGCCGTGTTCTATTGCCCGCCCCTGTACCGAGAAGGTCAGCGGACAAACAGCGCCTGGCATCATTTCTCCCACATTGCAGCGGGTAATCACATGATCATCAGGAATCGGGGTATCCAGCTCGTTCAGGTCAGAACCGAGGGTTGTGATAGGACGCGCTTGCAACCAGAACAGCTCACCGCTCTCATCAATAGCCCACTCCATATCGAGCAAGCTATCCATCTTGGCGGCAGCGTCACGAGCACCTTCCGCCAGCGCCTTGATCTCAGGCTCGGCCAGAATCGGACTCTCGCCTACCAACTCCTGCTGAACCAGCTGATTGCCGGTATCCAGCACATAGTGATCCGGGGTCTGCTCACCGCTGACCAGCGCCTCGCCCAAGCCCTCCACAGCATCAATAACCAAGCGGTCGTGACGGCCTGTCACCGGGTCTGCGGTAAATAACACGCCGGCAGATCTGGCCTTGACCATGCGCTGCACCACCACACACATGGAAACCTCAAGCGGTGCAGCCTGCGCCGCCTGATAGGCGGTGGCGCGCTCACTGGCCAGAGAACGCACACACTGGGCAATGGCATCCTTCAGAGCATCCATCCCCTCCACATCCAGTATGGTTTCATACTGACCGGCGAACGAGCTGTCCTCACCGTCCTCACCCAGGGCTGAAGAGCGCACGGCAACCGGGCCACCGCCAAGCGCCTGATACTGGGCTTCCAGATCGAAGGGCATCTGCGACTCGCTGGCGCCGACTATCACAAACGCTGGCGGCACATTCAGCCCTAGTCGTTCCAACGCCGCCAGGCCAGAGGCCTTGCCGCCTACGTCCTGATCGGTAATCTGGGGCAGGGTAAGGATTTTATTGTTGTCCATAGAAAACCTGATGCTCATAAATCACGTGCTGCCCAGTGTAAGGACTAACAGCCATTAGTTTCTTATATTTTGTTAAGGCACCTCCCTGCGTAAACGCACAAAGGCGGCCCTCCTTCTGCGTTGGTTCGCCTGCGCAGGCCACAAGGTAGTGATACCCTACGTCTCGCTGATTCAATAGCGCCAACTAGACGGAGAAATGCATGCAAAGCCCAGATACCGGACTTAACCTTCGCTCACTGGTCACCGACGACGGTCACCTGCAACTGATCCTGAAAGAAGCGCCTGTTCCGGAGCCGGGTGATGACGAAGTGGTAGTGCGTATTGAAGCCACCCCCATCAACCCCTCAGACCAGGCAACCCTGATCTTTCCTGCCGATGTCACAACCGGCAAGACCAGCGGCAGCGGCGCTGACACTGTGTACAGCGCCAAACTCAAAGCCGGCGTAGAAAGCCGGGTAAAACCGCGCATCGGCAAGCCACTGCCGGCAGGAAACGAAGGCGCTGGCACCGTGGTTAAAGCCGGTTCCAGCAAAGCCGCACAGGCCCTGCTCGGAAAAACCGTTGCAGTGATGGATGGCGCGCTTTACTGCCAGTACCGCAAGGTCAATGTGATGCAGTGCATGCCCCTGAACGAAGGCACCACCGCTCGCGAAGCCGCCTCTTCCTTTGTCAACCCGCTGACCGCGCTGGGCTTTGTTGAAACCATGCGCGCGGAGGGCTTCAAGGCGATTGTGCACACCGCCGCCGCATCCAACCTGGGCCAGATGCTGAACCGCATTTGCCTGAACGACGGCATTGATCTGGTCAATATCGTGCGCAAACCCGAACAGGTTGAACTGCTGAAATCACAGGGTGCTAAATACGTGCTCAATTCCAGCGACGATAATTTCATGCGCGACCTCACCGCCGCCATTGAAGCCACGGAAGCCTACGTCGCCTTTGACGCCACCGGCGGTGGTGATCTAGGCAGCCGCATTCTTACCTGCATGGAAAAGGCGGCGTTGAAAGATACTGAGCTGCCCGGCCCCTACGGTTCAAACATCTTTAAGCAGCTTTATATTTACGGCAGCCTGGACATGTCCCCTACCGTAATCAATCGCAACTTCGGCTTCAGCTGGGGCATCAATGCCTGGCTACTGACGCCCTTCATCCAGAAAGTGGGGCCGGAAAAAACCCAGGAGCTGCAAAAGCGCGTGGCCAACGAACTGACCACCACCTTTGCCAGCCATTACAGCGATGAGATCTCTCTGACCGATGCGCTGCAGGCAGACATTGTCGCTGAGTACAGCAAACAGGCTACCGGCAAAAAGTTCCTGATTAATCCTTCCTTGTAGCACCCTTTGCACCCTCGACGGCTTTGCGCTAGCGTTATTGGCAAGCGCTAACGCAATTTAAACCTTACTGCCGTCGAGGGCTCGCCATGTCAGTAGAACAATCCCGTGAGTGGAGTGGTGCCAGCAAGCTTTTACACTGGCTGCTTTTTGCTTTTGTGATTGCGGCTTTTGTCGCCGTCAATATTGCTGAAACCTACGAACGCGGCGACCCGGAAAAACTCTGGTGGATGCGCACTCACTTAAGCGTAGGTATCAGTGCGATGGTGCTGATGATCGCCTGGCTGATCGTGCTGGCAAAACAGGGCCGACCACAACGCAGCGGCGCCCCCTGGCAGATTATGCTGGCCCGTATAACTCATTGGGGCATGGCAATCCTGGTCATTGCCATGCCCATTGCCGGTGTCAGCGCAACGCTGCTGAGCGGCTACGATGTGGTGCTCTATGGCTTTATTACCATCCCACCCTTTATTGCCGAAAATGAAGAACTGGCCAAACAGGTGCTGGAAGTGCACAAGCACGTCGCAGCGCCCGCCTTTGCGACACTGATCCTGCTGCATATTGCCGGTACGCTCTGGCACACGTTGATAGATAAAGACGACACTCTGAAACGCATGCTGCCCTAAGGGCGTCGCGCCGCAATATGGCGATGGTGATAACGCATAACCGTATGGACGTTTTCTATGCCATCGCCGCTGACACTCTGCTACTGATTCATGTGCTGGTAGTGGCATTTATTGTTCTGGGGCAGAGCTTTATTGTGCTCGGCAAGTGGCGTGACTGGCACTGGGTGCGCAACCCCTGGTTTCGCTGGGGACACCTAGGCGTCATTGGTATCGTGGTCGCACAGGCCTGGCTCGGTGTCCTTTGCCCGCTAACCAGCTGGGAAATGGCGCTGCGCGAAAAAGCCGGCGACGCCGTATACGCGGGCAGTTTTATCGCCCACTGGCTGGAGCAGCTGCTGTACTACCGCGCACCGCCCTGGGTATTTATCAGCCTTTACTCAGGCTTTGGCCTGCTGGTGTTGTGGAGTTGGTTTTGGGTCAGGCCGCGCCCTTTTAAGGCACCTCGGATTAAATAGCTCACCTTCCCATATCCCAGCGCAGGCCAAGCTGATAGATGGTCTGGTCCGGGTAGGGCGTCATGGTGTAATTGCCAGGCAGCAATGGCTGGTCGAGAATCAGCAGTGAATCCTTTTCTCGGGTCAGATTTTTGGCGTTAAAATTTATTGACCAGCCGCCAGTTTCCGAGCGCAGACCGAAGCCTGCATCGATGCGCGTTGTACCTTCCTGATATGTGTTTGGGTCGATGTCCGAATCCAGAAACCGGCCGTTGTTGTAACTCACATTGAGGCGGACGCTGGCGCGAAGACTATCAATACCGAAAAACGCGAACTCATAGCGCGGCGACAAGGTTGCATTCCATTCCGAGGCGTATGGCAGCGGCTTACCGGCAAGGTCCTGACCCTCATCCTGACCCGAGGTAAAAATCGGGGGGCCATCGGGAAATTCTTTATAAATCGCATCCAGATAACCGACGCTGCCAGCGATACTCAAACCCTGCAGCGGCGGCAGCCAGAAGAAATCCAGCTCCGCGCCACGGCTCTCCGATTCCGGCGCATTGTCCGTTACCAGCGTAACGCCATTAAAGGTACGTATCTGCAGATCTTCCACTTCCGAATCAAAGGCGGCCATGTTCAACACCAGCGAGCCGCCCAGCAGGCGCGATTTCAAACCAACTTCGTAGGTCACCGCAGACTCTGCACCGTACTCAAGTGAGTTCGGGTTTAGCGGCGCGAAATCAAAACCGCCCGCCTTAAAGCCTTTCACCGCTGTCGCATAAACATTGATGTCGGGCAGCACTTCGTAGTTCAGCGCCAGCTTGGGCGACACATTGGATTCGCTGCGTTCGAGATCCGGCGCGTTAAAGCTTTCCTGCTGCAGAGAGCCCGCCGAAAAACTGTTGCCTTCGGCGACCGCAGAAAATGATCGTCCGGTTGACTCGTCCTCGCCATAACGCAAACCTAGAGTCACACTCAGCCGCTCGGTGGCCGCCCAGTTCAGCTGGGAAAAAACGGCATAGGACACCGTTTCTGCCGAGGTTCCGGAAATAAATCGCTCGCGCTCGCCGGCGATAATCAAACCACTGGAATCCACCGGCAGGCCAAGCAGGAACGGATCGAAAGGAAGCTGTTGATTTTGAACAATGGCACCAGCGCGGGCAAAGGCAAACAGACCATTGAGGTCAACATCAATATCCTGGAAAACATTCACTTTTGAGCGCTGACCAAACAGGCCCACCACAAAATCCACCTCATCGCCAAAACCGAAAAAGGACGGCGCTGTGGCATCAAAGCGAAATTCGACCGAGCGCGAAGAATAGGGATTGCCCCGCGGTGGCCCGTTAAACACCACCAGATTCACCGGCGAGTAATCCACGTCCAGAGCGTAGGGGGTTTTGACCTGAGACCAGGCCAGAATCGATGTCAGTTGCGTGTTTTGCAAACCCAAAAAGGTTGGTGTCTGCCACAGCAATTGCAGCGAGGCTGCCGCCGTTTCCCGGTCAGACAGGGTTAAACCGTCGGTGGAGGTATTCTGATCATAGGGATCGGCTTCTGTCTCCGGATCGTATTCGCGAAAGACCCGCAAACTACGCTCACTGGCAATGAAGAGCGATTGGGTATAACCCTTGGTGATAGACTCGGCACGCAGCAGATTAACCTTGCCCGTCAGCGTATCGCTGATATCCCACAACAGTTTTACCCGCAGCCCTTCATCGCGCTGGGTCTGCTGTTCGTCACGGGTGCTGTTGTATTCCAGCGTGTCGCCGTCGCTGTAGCGGTAGGCGATGCGGCCCAGCAGATTGTCGCCGATCAAGGGCCCCGAAACCGCGAGCTCCACGCTCTCGGTGGTGACATCTTCGACCCTGTTGTAACTGATGTAACCCTCGGGAGAATCCGTGGGCGAAGCCGTGTGAAAGTTAAAGACCCCACCCAGTGTATTCTTTCCGAACAGGGTGCCTTGCGAACCGCGCAGCACTTCCAGCCGCTCCAGATCAAACACTGCATCCTGAGTAAAGGTGGAGCGCCCAAACGGCACATCGTCAATCACCAGACCAATAGAGGGCTCAAAACCAACCCCAAGCGGGGGCGTGCCAAATCCGCGAATGGTAACCGTCGTGTAGAGCGCCAGCGAAGCATCAAAATTAACGTTAGGAATATAGCGGGTGATTTCACCCACATCGGTGATACCCGACTCGCGCACAAAATCGCCATTCACCACCGATATCGACAGCGGTACATCTTGCGAACTTTCGAGTCGCTTGTTGGCGGTAACCAGAACCTCTTCAATAACCCGCGTTTCTGCCGCCCAACCGTGTCCGGAAATCACAATGCTGGCCGCAATTACCGGAAAAACCAAACAGCGCTTTACGCACCAGAAGTTTTTAGCCACAAATAGCCCCGCCTCTATATTGTTATCGTTATTACTTACAGCTGCGAAACTCAGGCTACCCTATTCAGCGCTCAGACAAAACCATAAAAAGCCGGAAAAACAGGTCAGAGCGCACAACAGAGGGCTAACGGAACGGAACCCGCAACACAGGCCGGCACCGGGTTACGTGAATAGAATGCACCACTGAAAAAATGTGGTAGTGTCTATTAAAAAACCAAAGCAGGCTCCTTATGCGCGTTATCCCTATTGTTGTTATCGGCCTACTGTTACTGAGTAACGCCGCTCCCGCCAGCGCGCTGAATGTGTTTGATGGCTTACTCTACCCCTCCAGTCCATTCGACATAGCCCAAAGCCCACCGACGCCGGATTATCGCGATCCACAAAACTGGGCGGCACTGCCGGAGCGAAAAGATAACGCTGACCTGGTCCCCAAGGGCGCAGGGCTCAAAGACCGTCAGGCCACGGCACCGATCGATATTTTCTATATCCACCCCACCAGCTACTTGCTGGGAGGCAACTGGAACAGCAGCACCTCAAGTTGGCATGCCCGATTGATTACCGACTTTGGCATGTTGCCGCAGCAAGCTGCGGTCTATAACGGCATTGGCAAAGTCTATGCCCCGCGCTACCGGCAAATGTCACAAGGCGCACAGATGAAGCCGACGTCTCAGGCCGATCTTGAAAAAGCGCGGCAATTGGCATTCAGCGACGTGCGCCGCGCCTTTGATTATTTCCTGGCTCACTACAATCGCGGCCGCCCCTTTTTGATTGGCAGCCACAGTCAGGGCACGACCCACGCCGTACCATTGCTGCAATACCTGTTTACCCAGAGACCTCTCGATGCGCGTCGCCTGGTGGCGGGTTACCTGATTGGCAATACGGTGGTAGAAGCCTCGCTGCAGCACCTGCTGCCGGTATGCGACTCGCCCACCGCAACCGGCTGTTATATAAGCTGGAATGCGGTGGCGAAAGGTGGTGATGGCAGCCACTGGCAGAACAAGGGCGAGCCGGTCTGTGTGAACCCACTGTCCTGGCGCCGCGACGGGGAGCGCATAGGCAAGGAATACAACCTCGGCTCACTGCCACTTACCGGGCCCTATTTTCTTGATGCCCCCCATTCTGGGCAGACCGGGGCTCACTGCGAAGACGGTATTCTCTGGATTGATGAACCCGAGGCCCGCGGCTACGGTCTCGCGCTGTTTCCGGGCAAGGGCTACCACGCCTACGACTACAATTTATTCTGGATGAATCTACGCGCCAACCTTGAAGAGCGCAGCAAAGCCTACCTGTCAGACAGCGTCCCTCCTTGATTGACTTGGCAGCACTGCGAAACATACTATTCCGCAAATAACTATAAAATCGAGCACTCCCGGATGACAACATCACACTGCCGCGTTGCTGCCAGCCTGCTGACAGCCTTTTCACTTACGACCCTGGCCCAAGCCCAGGAACAAGCACAGGAACAGCCTGGCGAGGGGAAACCCGCCGCCATGATTGAAGAGGTCTTTGTTACCGCCAGCAAACGCACCGAATCCATTCAGGAAGTTTCGGCTGCCGTTTCCGCCTTTTCCAACGAGCTGATCAAATCAAACAACATCGATGGCTTTACCCAGCTGGCCGATATCACCCCCGGCCTGGTAGCGCGCAACGATCGCGAAGGCAACGACATCAGCATTCGCGGCATAGGCAAAGCCTTCGGTGGCACCTCACCGGTGGCCTACCACATCAACGGTTTCTTCGTAGACTCGACCGAACCCTTTTACGACGTTCAGACCATTGAAGTCATTCGCGGCCCCTCCGGTACGGTCTATGGCAGAAACGCTACCGCCGGCGCGGTTGATGTGAAATGGCAGCGACCGGTTGACCACTGGGAAATGGGTGGCGACTTACAGATAGCGCCCTACGACAACCGTCGGGTGCGCAGTTTTATCAACGCGCCAGTTGCTGAAGGCATTAATACTCGCTTTGCCGCCCTTTATGAAGAACGCACCGGCTACCTCGATAACGAACTGGCCTCTGGCGACGAAGAGCCTGAAAGTTTTTCTCAATATTTGTACCGCGGCATCATTGAGGGATATGTCAGCGAAAACCTGCGCCTTGCCCTGCACGCCATCAAGTACAACAAAACCACCAACGCGCATATGGTCGCCAGCCCTTCCATTTCCACCCGTCAGAGCGAGCGCTACGAAAGTTTTGGCGTCAAACCCATGCCGCTCGATTTGCTCAAAGTGCGTTCCCAGCAGTATCAGGATTTCGGCCCGGCCGACGACAAAAGCAGCCGCATCGTAACCGACCTTACCTGGAGCCTTGAAGACCTGTGGCTACTGGGCAGTATTGATATCGACTTTATTGGAGGCGTCGAGCGGAGGCGCGAACACCGCTACAACGACCTTGACGGCACTGAAGTTCAAATCGTTGAAACTGACAATTATTTCAGCGGCGTAGGCCGCAACGCAGAACTGCGCTTTACCTCGCAGAACGGCAGTGGCATTGACTGGATATTCGGATTGTTCTGGTACCGGGATGACGACCATCAGGATCGTTTCGTCGTCGCCCGCACCCAACAGAATCTGGGACAGCTGTTTTTTTCGCCCATCAATTTGCCCGGCGGTCTGGCAGATCGCATCTTCGACGCCTATGTCGTTACCAAAGACCTGAACCAGAACACGAAAAACGAAGCGGCGTTTTTCAATGTCCGCGCCAATCTGCGGGATAGGGTATCCACCCTGCCGGAAATCGAATTGTTCGCCGGAATCCGTTACAACCGCGATGAATACCGCCTGTTGGTCGAGCGCGACACCGCCTCAGCCCAAGACGCCCAGACCGGCCAACCCAACCCACCCTTTGTGGTGTCCGACCAGTCCTTTGACGCGCCAGGTGAATCCACCGCTCGCACCGGCGAGATTGGCGGCAAATGGTTCTACAGCGAAGAGGGCATGGTCTACGGCAAATATGCTACCGGCTACAAGCCCGGCACGGCCCAGATACTGACCAGCGGGGCACTGAATCAGGTCGACCCGGAATTTCTCAATATGATCGAGATCGGTTGGAAAACCGCCCTATTCGACAACCGCTCATTGACACTTAACCTGTCGGCCTTTGATTACTCCTACGAAGACCTGCAGGTCTCGAAAATCGTGGTCACTGGCATTGAATTAAACAACGCTGGCGCCGCCTCCATTCGCGGGCTTGAAGCCGAGCTGCAATGGGCGCCACTGCCCAACTTTCTCGCACATTTCTCCTTCGGCTGGCTGGATGCAAAATTTGAGGAATTCTGCGGCCGCGACGATGAGCTGGAAAACCAGGCCACCCAGCCCGGCTGCGACGCAGACCAACCCCACAATTTCGAAGGCGCCCGCATGAGCGATGCCCCCGAATTTACCTTCGGCGCCCTGCTGCGCTACACCTACCCACTGGACGCCTGGGGCCGACTGACCGGGCTGCTCAAGTTCAGCTGGTCAGACGACTATCAGCGCCGCCCCTACGACAATCCCATCGATACGGTCGATGCGCACCACAAAACCGATATCCGCCTGAACTGGAACAGCCCGGCTGACACCTACCAGGTCGGAGTTTTCGTCGAGAATCTGGAAAATCACGACGATATCTTTACCCACCATTTCTCCCAACCCGACCCCGGCAACTATTCGCTGATTGCGCCGCAGCCGCCGCGCACGGTCGGGCTGGTGGTTGAAGCCAACTGGTAGCGGGCTAAGGGCAGCTAAGCTCCTGTTTTCGCAAAACAAAATTTCAAGCACGAGTCAGCACCGCAAATCCCTGTAGAGCGCGGGCTGCCGCCAACTTGATGCCACCGTCAAAATGGCGATAATGACCCACCAAAAAAAGCGAACCGGGCCGCCGTTCAGGCACTTTCGCCCACCAGTTTCCCGAAGATCCGGACTTTTATGAGCCAGGCCTCAGCCGCCCCCGACAGCAAAAGCCAGCCCGCACTCCTGCATACGCTGACCAGCCTGAAGCTGCTGGAAGGCGGTCCAACGCCAAACTACAACTTAGCCGAACGTCTCGGCGATCAGATCAATCTGTCAGACTCGATCTCGCTGGCCAGAGCACTGATGTCTCTGGACAAGGTAAAACTCGGCGACAATGTGTCGCTGGAACGCCCGCAGCGACAGTTTCTCAACGCCCGTGGTGGTATGATCCGCTTTATCCTGCGCAGCTTTGAGCCCGGCGAAACCAACGTGCCTTTTATGGTGCCCGCGACCAACCGAGCAACGCTGGATGACCCGGCGGAAGGCGTAAAACCCTACCTGCGCTTTTATTCGCTTCACCAGAGCGAGATGGATCACCGAGTCAGCAAACTGCGCAAGTCCCTGCGCGGTTCGCTGGCCCTGGACGGGCCACCGCGCTCCCGGCTCGCGGCTCTGGATCGGATTGTCGACGACACCTTTGGCGAATACGGTCGCCATGTGCTGGGCGGCGTGACTCGCCTGCTGGGTGAGCATTTCTCAACCCACAGACAAGCTTTTCTAGATTCGGCCGATGCCGAGCAACTTACCGACCCCGCCGCCTGGACGACCGAAGGTGGCTGGATTCACGGTTTTCAACAGGACATGCAGCAAATGCTGCTGGCGGAACTTGACCTTCGCCTGCTGCCCGCCCGCGCCCTGCTGGATGCCCTGGAAACACAGGACAAGTCATGACACGAACCGTTTCCATTATTCTCTTTTCCCTCGGCGCCGTCGTGGTGCTGTGGATGGGCTCCAGCTTTGTTACCAGCAGTATGCTGGCCCTGCTGGTCAGCGTATTGATCGCCGCCGCCTATACCACCGGCTTTGTCGAGCTGCTGCGCTACCAGAGCGAAACCGGCAAGCTGCAGCACGCCCTCAATAGCGCCGAACACCCGGTGACTGACCTCAGCGAATGGCTGCGCCCCCTGCCGCCCTCGCTGCGCTTTTCAGTGCGCCAGCGGATTTACGGCGAAGCCACAGGCTTGCCCGCACCGCTGCTGACCCCCTATCTGGTCGGCTTGCTGGTCATGCTTGGTCTGCTGGGAACCTTTCTCGGCATGGTGGAAACCCTTCAGGGTGCTGTGGGCGCCTTGCAGGGCAGCAGCGAGCTGGAAGCCGTGCGCGAAGGGCTGGCTGCCCCCATCGAGGGCCTGAGCCTGGCCTTTGCCACCTCCGTCGCCGGTGTTACTGCCTCGGCCATGCTTGGGTTGATCTCCACCCTCAGCCGCCGCGAGCGACTGCTGGCCTCGCGCCAACTTGACTCAGAAATGGCCGATGCTTTCAAAAGCCATTCACTGAGCTATCAGCGCCGCCAAACCTACGAAGTACTGCAGGCCCAGGCCACCGCCCTGCCTGCAGCCGCCGCCCAGCTAGGCCAGCTGGCCGAGCAATTCGATGCCCGCTTTCAACAACTGGCGGATAAGCTCTCCGACAGCCACAAAGCGCTGCAGGACAGCCTGTCGGCGCAGCAGCGCGAGCTGAATCAGAATGTCAGCGATGCCCTGAGTGCCGGCTTTCGCGACACCGGCAAACTCGCCGCGGAAAGTGCCCAGCCTATTCTGCAGGATTTCATTCAAACGCTTGGCCGGGAAAGCAAAGCAACACAGGAACAGGTCGCGAACGCCGTCGCCCAGCAGCTTTCTGCCATCAGCGGTGAGCTTGAGAAATCTACCGGGGCGCAGCAGGAACACTGGCAGCAAATCCTGCAGCAACACCAGCAGGGCAGCAATGAGCTGATCGAGCAGATCAACCAGCAGATTCAACAGGCACAGGCTCAGTTCACCCAAAGCAGCGAAGCGCTGTTCAAAGGCCTGCAAAACACCAACAGCGACTGGCTCGAAAAGAGCCAGCAGGCCGAGCAGGATCGTTTGCAGCACTGGCAAACCCAGATTGAAAGCAGCGCGCACCGGCTGGCGCAGGCCAGCACTGAGCTGGCAGACAAAGCTCGCGACAACAGCAACGCCTATCAGGAAAAGATCAATCAGCTGCTGGAGCAAAGCAGCGCGCTGCTCCAGGCGCAACAGGAACGCGACGACCAGTGGCAGCAACAGGCCTCGCAGCACCTGCAGGCCCTGATCAACAGTGCCAGCGAACAACTGCAGAAACTGCGCGACGAAGAAAAGCAGCGCGGAGAAGCCGCCGCCGCTCAATTGGCAGCCCTGCAGGAAAGCAGCGCACAACAACTGGCCAAGTTGGGCGCCGCACTGGAAACGCCCATGTCCCAGCTGATCGAAACCGCCTCGGAGGCGCCCCGTGCGGCGGCCGAAGTGATTGCCCAATTGCGCGGCGAAATCAGTAAAAATATCGAGCGCGACAACAGTCTGCTCGAAGAGCGCCGCGATACTCTCAGCAAGCTGGAGAGCCTTTCCGCCAGCCTCGAAGAAAACGCCCGCTTGCAGCGCGAAGCGGTGCAATCCATGTTGGAAGGCTCGAACGAAAAACTCGGCAGCGTCGCCGAAGCCTTCGAACAGAAAGTTGCCAGTGAAAGCGAGGCTCTCAGCGAGCAGATTGCGCACTTCTCGGCCAGCACAGCAGAACTCACCGCCCTCGGCGAGGTCTTCACGGCTGCGGTTCAGCAGTTTGGCGAAGCAAACGGCAATCTCATGTCGCGACTGGAAAAAATGGAAGAGGTATTGGCCTCTACCGGACAGCGCAGCGACGAGCAAATGGAGTACTACCTGAATCAGGCCCGTGAAATCATCGACCACAACCTGCTGACCCATCAGGAACTGCTAGCCAGGCTGCAGTCTGAAACTACCGCAAACAACGGTGACGCTTAATGGCGGATCTCGACAACAGTCTCGAGCAGGAGCCCCCCATCTGGGCCGTATTCGGCGACCTGATGACCGGTCTGGTCGGCGTGTTTGTCTTGCTGCTGGTATGGGCGCTGGGCTTTCAACTGGAACTTTCGCAGTCTCTCAAGCAGGAAGTCGCCAAGCGCGAAGCGGAACAATCCCGGCGTCAGGCTCTGGAACAAGCCCTTGCCGCACCACTGTCCCAAGGTCGTATTACTTTTGAACAGGGCCGCATCGGCATCAGCGGCAGCGTTCTGTTTGAACTCAATTCCGCTGAATTGCAGGACGAAGGTCGTGCCCTGCTGGAAAGCCTGCTCCAACCCCTGCAGTTTTACCTGAGTGAGCACGACCAGATCCTGATGGTCAGCGGTTTTACCGATGACCTGCCGATTCAGGAGGGCAATCTTAATTTCAATGACAACTGGGAGCTGTCCGCACAGCGGGCGCTGACCGTCACCCGCGCCCTGATCGACGCCGGCATGCCCGCCGAACTGGTGTTTGCCGCCGCCTTCGGCGCCCAGCAACCGGTCGCCTCCAACGCCGATGCCGAGGGCCGCGCCCGCAATCGGCGCGTGGAAATGGCCCCGGTACCGCGCGCAGGCAATCGCGAAGACAATGACTGACCAACCCGACCCCGCGCAACTGAAAGAAAAACTCGCTCAGTGGCGAGAGCAGGCTGACACCTCAAGCCCGCCGCTATCTCTGCTGCTCGCTGAAAACCTGCTGGCGCGTGCGGAAGGCGAGCGCGAAGCAGTCGCCCAGAGGCTCTATCACAAAGTGGATAAATGCCTGCAGCAAGCCCTGCCGAGCAAGCCGCCGGCACAGCGAGCCGCTGAAGAGCAAAAGCCTTCGCCGCTGAGCCAGCTAATCAAAACGCTGCGCAGCAACAGCTCACAGCCCCAAGCCGCACCACTCAGCAAACTGGATAGGCAACTGCAGGAACAGAACAGGAAGCTCTTTGGCGAGCCTGAAATGGCTGTCTGTCAGATGCAGGAAACAACAAACGAAGCGGACGGTTTGCGCGCTGCAAGCAAGTTTCAACAGTTCAAGCTAATGAACGCAAAACACCGAAAAGTGCGCATTGCGCTGGAGCAGAAACCGGAAAACCCCGGACCCCTGAACCCTCATATGCTCGCCGTAAAAATCCTGAACGAAATTCAGGCGGTTTCTCCCGCCTATCTCGATCGGCTCGTCAGCTATATGGACGCACTCAATGTGCTGCAGCACAACCGGGAAAAGAAAAAGAAGAAGACCGGGCGCAACAAAAGCCGCAAATAAGCGCGCATCCTATATATCCCTCGCCAGCCCAACCAGGGCACAGCACAGCCACCGCACCATGAATCGAATCGGGACAGCCCCTGCTTTGCGTACTATAGTGAGATAATTGAACGTGTGCGTAAAAGCGCAGAAAAACGCAGTAGACTGAGCCAATAAAGAGGTGACGAAGTGTCGGATTCTGGACCACAGATACTGCTTACCGGGGGCACCGGTTTTGTCGGCAGCCACCTGACAAGCGCCCTGATTGATCAGGGCTACCGCGTCACAATACTGACGCGTAAAAAGCGCAAAAAATACAAGGACAGCGAAGCCTTACGTTATATAGAGGCGCTACCACCGCCCGATCAGCCCTGGCCGTTCGAAGCCATCATCAATCTCGCAGGCGAAAACCTCTTTGCCCGACGCTGGACGGATAAACAGAAACAACGCCTGCGGGAAAGCCGGCTGCAGCTCACCAACCAACTGGTTGATGGCATTAGGGCCAACTCGAATATCAAGCGTTTGCTTTCGGCGTCAGCCATTGGCTACTACGGGGCCAGCGATTCGCCCGCTCTCAATGAAAGTGCACCGCCGGGAGAGGATTTCGCAGCGCATCTTTGCCGGGACTGGGAAGCCTGCGCGCGACAGGCTGAGGACGCCACCACTGTGCAATGCCTGCGCATTGGTGTTGTGCTTGGCCGGGGCGGCGCACTTAACAACCTGCTACCGCCCTTCCAGCTGGGTCTCGGAGGCCCGATTGGCTTCGGCAAACAGGGCTTCAGCTGGATTCACATCGACGATCTGGTTGCCCTTTTCCTGGCTTGCCTGCGCGGCGAGATCAAGGCCGAGGTTATCAATGCCACCGCACCGCAACCAGTCAGTAATCGGGATTTTGCCAAGGCGCTCGGCAGGACGCTGCATCGACCTGCGATTATTCCCATGCCGCCTCTGGCCCTGCGACTGATACTGGGGGAAGTCTCTGCACTACTGACCACCGGCCAGTTTGTGATTCCGGAAGCGGCACTGCAGGAGGACTTTCAGTTTCGTTTTCCTACCATCGACGATGCCCTGTCAGAAATTCTCGCGCAACCAGAATAGCTACTGCGCTGCGCACTCAGTGGCTAATACCTCAGCAACCAGGGTGATCGCACGGGTGTTGTGAGAAAACCCGATATGACTGGCGTTAACCTTGCGGTAGCGGATTGCTTTGTCGTTTTGAAGCCGGGCTATGGAGGTGGACACGATCCCGTCGCGTTCGCTGTAAATGACGGTGACTGGCACCGACGGCGTCCGCCATTCGGCTCCCGCACACCAGCCCGCATAATCCTGCCCCTCTAGCGGGACCTGACTGCCGCTGATCCGACGCATGACATTAAACAGTGTGGTACCGCGCGGATCGCCAAAGGGTGAACCGAGGGTAATCACCTGACGCACTTTGTCAGGCATCGACTGGGCCACATCAATGGCATACACGCCACCAAGCGACCAGCCCACCAGACTCACCGGCTGCTGATACTGCTCATGGAGTTGTTCAAGACGCTGCTCGATCAGCCCCACCATTTTCCGGCGGAAGCGCAGCGCGTCATCTACCGATTGAATGCGGTCCTCACCGCGATCCAGATTGCGCCCCAATTCGAGGCCGTGACTGCAATAACCCTGTCGCTTCAACGCCGCCCGCATGACCGCCATCGATCCATCGGCACCGCCGTAGCCCGGCAAGGTCAATACCGGATGACCGTCGCCGCGTGGCAAAGCACGAAGCGCACGTGGCAATTTCCAGGGCAGCGCTGCGACTTCCAGCGAGGCGCGCAATGGTTCAGAGGCTATGGCGTAAGCACTCGGCCGTCCCTCGCGGGGGCGTTCAGATAAAGACATCGCTGTTCTCTAGCCCCAACAATAGGCCACCGTGGTTGCGCAGGAAGGGTGTCGGGTTGTTGGCCACGTGGGCGCGCGCCGTATGAATATCCATAAACCGTTGCTGAATCTCACTGTCGAGAAACACCGACCGGCCACCCGCCGACGAAAACAGGCTATCGACTACACACATGCATCGCTCGATCACCTGACCTGCCTGCAAGCGGTAACGTGCACGCTCGGACAGCGGAATGGATTCGTTTCGCTCAAGACGAGCCTGCATATGATCAAAGTTGCGATACAGCAGCGCTTCGAGCTCGTCGATGGTGCAATCTGCCTGAGCCAGACGTTCCAGTGTTGCAGTGTCACCGGCCAGTTTGGTGGGATCATTGCTGGCCTTGCCATTGGCGCCCTTGATCGCAAGTCGCAAGGCCGCCCGGCAGGCGCCGATAGCCGGCGACGATACGGTGCGAATAAAGAGCTGGGCCCAGGGGAACTGGAATTGCACCTGCGGGTTCACCGCCTTGCCGGGGTTGGTGCCGAGAAAACCATCCATCTGCTTGTGGGTGCGATAGTCGGGCACAAACGCATCTTTCACCACGATATCGTTACTGCCCGTACCCTGCAGGCCCATCACCTGCCAGGTATCTTCAATGTCGTAGTCCTCGCGGGGAATCAGAAAAGTCCGGTAGCCTTCATCGGGCACAATCCCGCCCAGCAGCACCCAGCTGCAGTGATCGCAACCACTGGACCAACCCCAGCGACCACTGAAACGAAACCCGCCCTCGACCTTTTCGACTTTACCCATCGGGGCGTAGCTTGAGGACACGCGGGTATGAATTGAATCACCCCAGACATCCTGTTGGGCGCGATCATCCATCAGCGCCAGTTGATAGGCGTGAACCGCGACGATGCCGCAGGCCCAGGCGGTGGACATACAGGCCTCGGCCAACATCATCTGTGCCCTAAAGAAATGCTGCGGCATCAGCTCCAGACCGCCATAGCGGGCAGGCTGCAGGGCCAGAAAGAAGCCGGCATCCTGTAATTCGGAAACGGTCTCTGCGGGAACCCGGCGCCCCGCCTTGCACTCCTCGGTGCGCTCGCGAATACGGGGGAGCAGTGTATGAACCTTGTCCAGCAGGCCGTCTGCCCGCGCCTGAATCTCTGTGTTCATGGCTTAATCCTTGTCTTTCATATGAAGACATTTACGTTGTAGACACCAAAACAGATTCGCCACGGTCGCCAATTCAGCCCTCAACTTCGCTCGGCGGCTTGTCGGGCTTGGCATAGGCCATGCGCTTCAGGGTCTGCGTGGTGTGATAGGTATCCAGCCCCGAGAGCGCGACGGTTTGCGTCGCCTCAAGCGCCAGTGATCCATCCTCACGCAGCGCCGCATCGGGCAGCGCTGCCCATACCACCTCACCAATCACCATATGGGTTCCGTTGATGGACAGCTCTCTGTGCTCGCGCAAATAGAGCCCCATACTGACCGCCGCTTCGCGGACATAGGGCGCCGCAAAGCCGGGTTGGTAGCCCGGCGTCAAACCGCAGGCAGAAAACTCTGACACATCTCTGGGGTAGCGTGCAGCAGTCTGATGCGCCGCGGGCACTATCGCCGGGGTCACATGATTGAGAGTATAGACTTCGCTGGCGAGAATGTTTTCTAGAGTATGGCGTGGTGACTCGTCGGGCCGCACGATCAACATGATCAGCGGCGGGTGAGATCCCAGATGCACCGCCGAACTCATGATCGCCAGATTTTCGCGGCCTTCCAAGTCGCGCGTGCCCACCAGGTTGGCGGATTTGTACCCGGTAAGAGAATTGACGAAAGCAGCGCGATAGCGCGACTCCCAATTGGCGATCTGCTCTGCATCAACCAGCATAAATACACCCAAAAATTCGTGAAGTAGCGTCTACGCAAAAAACGACCGGGCAGATGCCTTAGTCTTCGCCCGCCTGCTGCGCATCGTAACTAAGTCGATATTGGGCAGGCGTGGTTCCCGCCCAACGCTTAAACGCTTTTACAAAGGCGCTCTCATCAGAAAATCCCAATGCTTCAGCAGTACGGCTGACCGTTTCACCTGCGCGCAAGAATTGCTCAGCCAGCTGCTGTAAAACAGTGGCGCGTAATAGACGAAAACTACTGCCCTCTTCCTGCAGCTTGCGCACCAGATGACGACCGCTGATGCCCAGTTGGTCAGCCACCCGCTCCTTGCCCCATCGCGGCTGTTGACGCAGCAGCTGCTGCACCTGGGCGCTGAGGCTTGCACTGTCCAGGCCGGCCAGAATATTGTCGGCCAACGGTCGCAGATGGTCGCGAATGGCAGCATTAGCCTGAATCAATGGCATGGCCTGAAGAGACTCACTGAAGCACAAGGCATCGGTATCAGCCGAGAACGCCACATCCACCGCCAGACACGCCCGGTAATCCTCGATGGACGCGGCGGGGGTACTGGTAAATTGCAGATGGCAGCCTTCGAAATCACCACCAGACACCCAGCGCGCCATATTCAGCACACAGGCCATGACCGCTTCTACTCGCTCCCGACGCCGCACACTGTAGTGAGGCTGGTAGACCAGATGGCATTGCCGGCCGTGAAAGGCCAGACTGAAATCGCCGCCTTCGCCGACAATGGGGTGATAGTCCACCAGCATGTCGAGCGCCTCGCCCAGGGTTTCGCAGCTCATCAGCAACATGCCCACCAGATCCAGATGACCGACGTGCAGTGACAGGCCCAAACGGATGCCGAGCAAGGGGTCATTGCTGAGCTGGCAGTAGGCTTCCCAGAGCTCGTCCTGCAAGGCCAGCGGAGTGCGGCCATCGGCGGGCAGCCGTGTCAGCAGACTTTCAGGCAGCACAATGCCCGAGCGCTGTGCGCCCTGCAGGATGCCTTGAGTGAACTGTTGAGTGACACTGGGTTGCGCGCGCATAGCGTCCCTAATTAACCTGAGTCCGTCCCGAAAAAGCCATCACGCCAGCCTGTGCCTCCTTTATTATGGTCTGAAAGCATAACATCAGAGGCTCCACTATGTACGCTGTCATCGGTGCCGGCCCCATGGGCCTGGCCACAGCCCGCAACCTGCAGAAGTACAACATCCCTTTTGTCGGATTTGAACTCAACAGTGACGTGGGTGGCCTGTGGGATATCGATAACCCCCACAGCACCATGTACGAATCCGCTCATCTGATTTCGTCGCGCCATATGACTGAATTCGCGGAATTCCCAATGGCCAGGGACGGGGCGCCCTACCCTCACCATTCCGAGCTGCGCCAGTATTTTCGCGACTTCGCCGCTCACTTCAAGCTCTATGACCACTATCGCTTTAACACGCGGGTGATAGCAGTGGGACCCGATGGCAAGGGCGGCTGGGAAGTGACCAGCGAATGCAATGGCGAGCAAAAGACAGATAACTTTGCCGGTGTACTGATTGCCAACGGCACCCTTCACCATCCCAACATGCCCGATCTGCCTGGCGAGTTTGCGGGCGAGGTTATGCACTCAAGCGAATATCGCAGCCCGGAGGTATTCGAAGGCAAGCGCGTACTGATTGTCGGTTGCGGCAACTCCGCCTGCGATATCGCGGTGGATGCGGTGCACCGCGCCGCCAGCGTGGATTTGAGCGTACGTCGCGGCTATTACTTCCTGCCCAAGTTTATCGCCGGTCGTCCGACTGACACCCTGGGCGGCGCGATCAAACTGCCGCGCCCGCTGAAGCAACGCCTTGATGCCACACTGATCAAGATGGTGGTTGGCAAACCCTCGGATTACGGCCTGCCGGAACCTGACTACCGGATGTACGAATCCCACCCGGTTATCAACTCGCTGGTACTGCACCATATCGGCCACGGTGATATTGCGCCGCGCCGGGACATCAAGGCTATCGACGGCCACACCGTCAGCTTTACCAATGGCGAACAGGGCGACTACGACCTGATTCTGCTGGCCACCGGCTACCACCTTCACTACCCCTTTATCGACAAAAAGTACCTGAACTGGGATCAGGGCGGCGCGCCTTCTCTATACCTCAACATATTCAACCCGAAACAGGATTCACTGTTTGTAATGGGTATGATTGAAGCCGCCGGGCTCGGCTGGGAAGGCCGTAACGAGCAGGCCGAAATGGTCGCCCTCTATATCAAGCAACGCGAAGCTGGTCGCGCATCCGGACAACACATGCAGCAGACCATTCACCAGTTTGGCGGCGAACGACTCGACGGTGGCTACAACTACCTCGAACTGGAGCGCATGGCTTACTACGTGCACAAAGACACCTACAAAAAAGCCATCGCCAAGCATATTCGTGAGCTCAAGCGAGACCTGCCTGCCAGCGAGCAGCCCGCATGAGCGACTTTTCCCAGGTTGACGTGGCGTTCAGCCCGGGCAACCTGCTGGTACTGAATGCCATCCTTGCGGGGATGATCTTCGGCGTATCGCTGAAACTGACCGGTGCGGATTTCGTGCGGGTGATTCGCCAACCCCGTGCACCGGCTGCCGGCCTGCTGGCCCAGTTTGTTCTGCTGCCCGCCATTACCTGTCTGGGCACCGCGCTGGCCGGCGTAGAGCCGCAACTGGCGCTGGGTATGATACTGGTCGCCTCCTGCCCCGGCGGCAGCTTTTCCAACGTGATGACCTGGCTGGGCAAGGCCAGCGTTCCAGTGTCAGTCAGCATGACGGCGGTTTCCAGTCTCGCCGCCATTGTGATGACGCCCTTTAACTTCACCCTTTACGGCTACCTCAACCCGCTCACCCGACCGCTGCTGCGCGAGATTTCACTGGACCCGGTCAGCCTGCTCGCACTGGTAGGTCTGGTACTGGTGCTGCCCTTGTTACTGGGTATGGCGATTGGCAAGCGCCACCCGGAACTGGCCGAAAAAGCCGACAAGCCCATGCGCGTCATCACCTTGCTGGTATTTTTACTATTCGTGGTGATTGCCTTCGCTAACAACGTCGACAGCTTTGTGCAGTACGCGGGGCAGATCCTGATACTGGTGATGATTCACAATGTGGTCGCCCTGAGCATAGGCAATGTGTCCGGCCGGCTGCTGCGACTGCCAATCGCAGAACGGCGAGCAGTCACCATGGAAGTCGGCATCCAGAACACGGCGCTGGGTCTCTCCATTATTTTTACGTTTTTCCCGGAAGCGGGCGGCATGATGCTGATCGCCGGCTTCTGGAGCTTCTGGCACCTGATTGCCGGGCTGACGCTGGCCCTGATCTGGTCGCGCCAGACACTTCCCGACGCAACACGACAGGTTAACTCTCATGGCCACTGAAAAAGTTCTGATTACCGGCGCCGCCGGCTATATCGGCTCCCGTCTAGCCGCGCGACTGGCAAAACACATGCCGGTGATCGGCGTTGATATTCGGGAGCCCGAAAGTCCCGCTGACAATTTTGAAGTCTGCGACATTCGTGATGCGCGGCTGACTGAGATCGTTACCAAACATGCGATCAGTCATGTGGTGCATCTCGCCTCGGTTCTGGAAAGTTCCGGCGACGAAGCGCGCGACTACGACATCGACGTCAACGGCACCCGCAATGTGGTTGCTGCCTGTCTGCAAGGTGGCGTGAAGCATCTGACAGTCACCAGCTCCGGTGCCGCCTATGGCTATCACGCGGACAACCCCAACTGGATAGACGAGAAAGATGCCCTGCGCGGCAACCCGGAATTTGCCTACTCCAAACACAAGGCCATGGTCGAAAACTATCTCGCCGAGGTTCGCGAGCAGCACCCGCAGTTGCAGCAATTAATTCTTCGTCCCGGCACGGTACTCGGCGCAGAAACTCGCAATCAGATCACCAATCTTTTTGATAAGTCGATGCTGCTGGGCATCAGCGGGTCGGATTCGCCTTTTGTGTTTATCTGGGATGAAGACGTACTCGACATTATTGAAAAAGGCATTCGCGAATCGAAAAGCGGCATTTACAACCTGGCCGGCGATGGCGCGCTCAGTATTCACGAAATTGCCAAGCGACTTAACAAACGTGTTATATCGATACCTGCGGGACTGTTGAAACTGGCGCTAACCATCGGCAAGGCGCTGGGCCTGACCCGCTATTCTCCCCAGCAGATCAACTTTCTGCGTTACCGGCCGGTGCTCAGCAATCGCCGCCTGAAAGAAGAGTTCGGCTACACCCCGCAGCTGACCTCCAGCGAGGTTTTCCAGCTGTTTGTTGAAAACCGACTAAAACAGGAGAGGCCGCAAGTATGAAAACCGTGTTGATCACTGGTGCCGCCAGCGGGCTGGGTTGGGAAATGAGCCGCGTGTTTCATCAGCGAGGCGATCGTCTGCTGCTGGTGGATCGCGACGCCGAAGGGTTGAGTCAGCGCGCAGCGGAACTGGGCGAGCGCGTCAGCACACTGGCCTGCGACCTGACCGACACGGACGCGGTTGAGCAGATTCGCGCCGAGGTTGAAAACGGGCTTGGTTCGCTCGACGTGCTGGTAAACAACGCCGGCATCACCCAGCGTTCACTGGCGGCCAATACCTCACCCGCGGTGATGAAAAAAGTGATGGCCGTCGATTGGCAGGCCCCCATGGAGCTGGCACTGGCACTGCTGCCAGCTCTCTATAAAACCCGGGGCGCGATTATCAATATTGGCTCAATGGCAGGCTGGATGCCGGTGCCGGGGCGCGCGGGCTACTGCGCCGCCAAGTCCGCACTGGCGCAGTTTTTCGAAGTGCTGCGCATGGAAGAAGTCGACAATGGCATTCACGTGCTGATGGTCTACCCGTCCTTTCTCGATACACCCATCGAAAAAAATGCCTTGGGCGGCGACGGCCAGCCTGCCAAACACGCACGCTCCACCATCGGTCGCATTGATGACGCCGGCGAGCTAGCGCGCAATATTGTCAGCGCACTGGAGAAACGCAAGCCGCGCCTGTTTCCCAATCGCTTTACCCTCTTTGCCAGCATTCTGTGGCGCATTGCACCCGGTTTTTTCCAACGCATGACCCGCAAACGCTTTGCGGTCGAACTGGAGCAGCGCTGATGGATTTAGCCGCTCTTTTAGAGAACCCCTGGCTATGGCTGGCCCTGTTCGTGTTTGTGGCCTACACCATTGAGGCGGTTACCGGTTTCGGCAGCATTGTGATCGCCCTGTCACTGGGCGCCCTGCTGCTGCCGATTCCTGACATGCTGCCGGTGCTGGTACCGCTCAACATCTGCATGACGGGCTATCTGGCGCTGCGCCACCGCCAGCACATTCACTGGTCCACCCTGCTGCGCCTTATTCTGCCCATTATGGGCTTGGGCACCTTGCTCGGCTACGGCCTGCGGCCCTGGCTGGGCGATGCGGGTCTGCGCAGTTTGTTTGCCCTGCTGATTATCTGGTTTGCCGGACGCGAGCTGTATTTTCTGCTGAAGGCAAATGCCTCCGCGCGCGCGACCCACGGTAATTGGTGGACCCGCGGCTGGATGCTTGCCGCCGGCGTTACCCACGGCCTGTTTGCCTCCGGCGGCCCGCTGCTGGTGTATTCACTGACCGGAGTATCCCTCGACAAGGCCCGCTTTCGCGCCACGCTGATCAGTGTATGGTTCAGCCTCAACTCGCTGCTGACCCTCATTTTCGTTGTCGACGGCAGCCTGCTGCCCGCCCTGCCACGCATTGCCGCATTTCTACCCGTGGTCGTAGTCGGTGTGATTGCAGGTGAGTGGCTCCACCACCGTATTAGTGAAGCACGCTTTCGTATCGCGGTTTTCCTGTTACTCTTGTTAACAGGCATCGCACTGCTAACAGCCAGTCTTTTGGCTGGCTATACACCCATACAATGACAAGCATTTAAGCCACATAAAAAAGGGGACTGACACCATGCCTGGCCTGACTCGACGTCTTGCGACCGCTACGACCCTGAGCCTGCTCAGCACCACTCTCGCCGCGCAACAGGCGCGGGTGATCGAGGAAGTCGTGGTTACCGCCCAGAAAACTCAGCAGAGCCTGCAGGATGTGCCCATTTCTGTGAGCGCCCTGTCCGGTGACTTTATGCAGGACAACGCCATAGGTGATCTGGTAGAGGTCTCCACTTACGTGCCCAATGTGCGAGTGGAATTTACCAGCCCCTCCTCGCCTCAGGTTTTTATTCGCGGCTTTGGTACCAACACCTTCAACCCCAGCTTCGAACCCGCCGTTGGGCTTGTGCAGGACGAGATCTTTTTCGGACGCGGCACCTACTTTACCGAGTCCATGTTTGATCTTGAGCGGGTCGAGGTTTTGCGCGGCCCCCAAGGTACGCTGTTCGGCAAGAACACCATCGCGGGCGTATTCAACGTCAGCTCGCGCAGTGCACCCGATGAAGAAGGCAGCGCCGGAAACCTCTCCTACAAACACGGCGATTTCGGCGATACCCGGCTGGAGGCGGGCGTTGGTTATCGGCTGTCACCCAGCCTGGCCCTTCGCGCCTCTGCGCTGGTGTCAGACCGTGACGGACGCATGGATAACACCAAGCTCAACCGCAAAGAAGACACCCGCAATCAGGACGCCTTTCGATTGAAGCTGGAGTGGAACCCGAGCGATGCACTGGCGGTTGACCTGGTGGCGCAAACCTCTGACACCACGCTTAACTTCTGGCCGCGCCAACTAATGAACCTGGATAACGATACCCGCGACTATCTGAGCCAGTTCGACCCACAGATTGAAGACGACCCCACTAACTTCCAGACCAGTTTCAACAATCCGGGCGAAATGTTCAAAGGCTCGGACACCGTACTCACCAACGTGAATTACTCCTTCGGTGAAATGTGGGGGCTGAATGAACTGGGCACGACTTTTATTGTTGGCGTGTCGTGGCTGGACGTTGAGCAGTTTCAGGACCTGGACGTCTCTCCTGCTGACCTGCTCAACCTTGACGAAGTGGATGACTACCGACAGGAGTCGGTTGAGTGGCGTTTTAACGGGTCTGCCAACAGTTTGTTTGGCCTGGGCAATAACGTGGAATTTATTGCCGGCGCTTACTACTTCCAGTCTGACTTTCGAATCATTGCCGACGTTATCATAGGCCAGGATATTGCCTCCTATGCGACAACCGACGATGCGCAGCAACTGCTTTCCGGCAGCAGCTCGACACCGGGCAACCCTTTTGGCGGGTTAATCGGTGGCAACCTGCCACCTCTGACTGGCTCGGTCAACGAAACCGATTACTATCGCTTTGATTATTTCCAGGACACGGAAGCGACCGCCCTGTTTGGCCAGATGACCTGGGATATAACCGAAAACTGGACACTGACCCCCGGCATCCGCTTTAACCGGGAAGTGAAAAAATCGACCCCAACCGGCACCAGCGTCTGCACTAACAAGGCATTGGCACCCTGCATTACCTCAACTGTTATCAGCGCCCAGGATTACGCCCCCGGCGAGATTGAGCGCACCGAAACCAACGTCTCGCCCAAGGTCGCGCTGACCTACTTTTTCAATAACGATGTGTCTATGTACGGCGCCTGGTCTAAGGGCTTTAAAAGTGGCGGCGTAAACTCCATTTCCTTTACCGGCGAAGATCTGGAATACGAGCCGGAAAAAGCCCAGAGCTTTGAAATTGGGGTTCGCAGCCAGATTCTTGAAAACACACTGAAGCTCAATGCCACCGCCTATCGCATGGAGTTCGACGACCTTCAGGTACTGGCCTTTAACGGTTTGTTCTTTGATGTAACTAATGCGGCCTCGGCGGTCTCACAAGGCCTCGAGCTGGATGTGCAATGGCTGACGCCCTACGCCCCCCTGACCATCAATGGCTCGATAGGCTACCTGAAGGCCGAATACGACGAGTACCCCGCAGCGCCGGCACCTATCTCAGAAGGTCAGGGCGCGCAGCAGAATCTGGGTGGCGAAACGCTTGCCTTTGCGCCGGAGTGGAGTGGCACCCTCAGCCCGACACTGGAATACACGATTGGCAGTTTCATGCTGAAAACGGCGCTGAATATCAACTACCAGAGCAGCCACTTTACCGACACAGATCTCGACCCCAATACCGAGATTCCGGACACTGTGACCTACTCTGCGCATATTTCGTTGAAGAGCCTGGATCACGGTTGGGCGCTGACGGTGGGTGGCAAAAACCTGACCGACGAGCGCGAGCTGAATCAGGTTATTGATACCGCTCTCTTCCCCGGCACCTACAACCCCAGCCAGAACCCCGGCCGCGAACTGTTTACCACCCTCAGCTTTCGCTGGTAGTGGCAAAGTAGCGGCGCGCAGCCGCATTGACCTTCGGCGCTAACAACAGCGCCGAGGTCATGGTGGGGATCGCCATCAGCGCGTACATGGAATCGATCAGGCTGACGATCAGATTCAAGGACAGCACCGCACCGCACACCACCAGCGTCGCGTAAATCCAGACATAATGATGCTGGTGCTTCGCCCCGATCAGAAAACCCAGGCACTTGCTGCCGTAATACCAGAAAGTGAAAACCGTACTCATACTGAGCACACTCACCAGCAGAGCCAGCAGCCAGGCGCCGCCGACCGGAAACAGCTTTTGAAAGGCCAGCGCGGTCAAGGTGACACCGTCGACATCCGCGCTTTGCCACACGCCACTGATCAGAATCACCAGCGCCGTGCAGGTACACACAATCAAGGTATCAATAATCGGGCCGAGCATCGCCACCAATCCTTCTCGCACTGGTTCACAGGTGCGTGCGGCGCCGTGAGCCATGGCTTCTGTGCCAATACCCGCCTCATTGGAGAAAGCCGCGCGCCGAAAGCCGGTAATGATCACCGCACCCAGCACACCGCCCGCCGCCGCCTCACCACTGAAAGCATCGCGAATAATCAAAGCCAGCGCTGCAGGCACTTCACTGGCATGGGTAATCAACACCACCGCCGTTAACAGCAAATAGCCCACAACCATAGCGGGTACCAGCACAGCAGTTACCCGACCAAGGCGCGGGAGTTGCCCCAGTGCCACCACAATAACTAACAGCGCCAGGATCAAACCAAAACCAAGCTCGAACAAAAAAAACTGATCTCCAGCCAGCCCCATCGGCACCGCCAGCGTATCGCGCACCACCTGCACCAGTTGGTTCACCTGAAAGATCGGCATGGTGCCAAGCAAACCGGCAAAGGCAAAAAACAGCGCCAGAGGCTGCCAGCGCTGCCCCAAGCCCTCGCGAATGACATACATCGGCCCACCCTGCCATTCGCCCTCGCTGTCTTTGCCGCGAAACATGACCGCCAGGGTGCAGGTATAAAACTTGGTGGCAATCCCGAGCAGGGCGCTCATCCACATCCAGAAAATGGCGCCCGGCCCGCCCATGGCAATGGCCAGCGCCACGCCCGCCACATTGCCCATACCCAGCGTGCCGGACAGCGCGGTGCTCAGTGCTTGAAAATGCGACAGCTGGCCCGGATCCTCGGAATCAGCCGGGCGCAGCAAGAGGCGCACACCCTGCCCCAGATAACGATAGGGCAGAAACCGGGAATACAGCAGAAAGAACAGCCCGCCGCCGGCCAACAATGCCACCAGCGGCGGCCCCCAAAGAAAGCCCACCAGAGCATTCAATACACTTTGTAAATCCGTCATGCAGCGAGCTTAACAAGCACGGGACCAGGTGCAAGTAACCGAACTGTCATATTTATTGCGGATAATCGTCACGAACTCAGAGCTACACGCCGCAGTAAGAGAATCGTTATGAATCCCAAAACCACCCGCCGCCGTTTGTTGCGCAATGCCTTTTATGCCTCCGCCGGCGCCAGCCTTGGCCCGTTGTTAAGCGCCTGCAATAGCTCTTCAAGCTCCTCTGCAGCCGACTCAGCGCCTTTTGTACCCGCCAATCTGAGCGAACTGAATATACCGCTCGGTCCGCTGGCCAATATCAGCGCGCTGGGGGCACCCGACCCAATTACCCAAATCGCGATACCGGCGGGTTTTGCCATTCGCGCGGTAGCAACATCGCAACTGCCGGTGCCGACGCCAGGCGCACAGACACCGCTGAGCACGTACAGCTGGCACCGCTTTCCCGATGGCGGCGCCTGCTACAGCAGGCCTGACGGCGGCTGGATTTACACCTCCAACTCGGAAGTGCCCGTCTTCCCCCTGGGCGGTTGCGGCGCCATTGCGTTCAATGCCAACGGTGAAGTGGACGATGCCTATCCCATTCTCACCCAGACCCGCCAGAACTGCGCCGGCGGCAAAACGCCGTGGAATACCTGGGTATCCTGCGAAGAAGTCAGCGATGGCCTGTGTTTCGAATGCGATCCGTTTCAGCCCGGCGAAGGCATCGCCAAACCGGCGCTGGGTAAATTCCCCCACGAGGCGATTGCAGTAGACCCCATAAACCGCGTGATCTATCTGACCGAGGATACCGGCGATGGCCGCTTCTACCGCTGGGTAGCCGACAGCGCCGATGTGGACAGCAGCGGCCGGCTGCGCATGGAACAGGGCACGCTGCAGGTGATGAATATTGCCGGGCTGGAAGACGGCGGCTACGAAGACAACGATACAGCCCTGACAACCTTGCGCCGCGTCAGCTGGAAAGATGCGGTACGCCCGGATGAAGCCCAGCCCGGCGTGCGCAGCGATATCGAAGCGGCGGGCGGCAACTCCCCCGGCACTCTTTTTGATGGCGGCGAAGGTCTCTGGTACTACGAACTGCCCGCCCCCGTCTCACCGGGTGCCAACACGCCTGAAGGCGGCAGTGTTGATACTCGCGGCTTAGTGTTCTTTACCACCAAAGGCGACAATCGGGTTTGGGCATTGGACATTGAAAACCAGCTGGTTGAGCTGATTTTCGACAACAGCCAGATCGAGCCGGACTTTGGCGATGTGGACAACCTGACTGTCAGCCCCTGGGGCGACATACTGGTAGCGGAAGACCCGCCCTCATCGCCCAGCTCACGCATTATGGTCGTGCAGCCCAATCGCCAGGCCATACCGCTGGTTGAGGTATTTCACCCCGGCTCGGAAATCTGCGGCCCGGCCTTTTCTCCAGACGGCTCCAGGCTCTATTTCAGCTCCCAGCGCCGCTTTGGCACCGGTGAAACCTATGAGCTGCGACTGCCGGACGCCATTGTTCAGAGCAACTGATCCCGGCCGACCCGCTCTATAGGCCGTCTTTCGGGAAATCGACCAGCGCGGTGTGGGTAATCACCAACCGCGCATCCACAAGCGCCGCATCCCGGTGGAAGGTCTGCGCCTGATAATCCGGGTTGGTGAGCATCGCCTGAAAGGCTTTCACATCCGGGTAGCGCACCAACAGGCACTCATCCCACACCTCGCCTTCTGGCGCAATAAAACTCAGCTGTGCGTCGCCCTGCCACACCGGACGGCCACCCACCTTCTGCAGAATGTCGGCAATGCCGGCCCCATAGCGGGCATAGGCTTTGCGACCGCTGCAGGCCTCAATGTCGTCGCGCTCACCGTAGTCCGCCTGTTCGCGAAAGCGCAGCAGGTTCAGCATGTACACCGGCTCACCGGCAGGCATCGCCAGCATGGCATCAAACTGGGCACGAGAGGGGTTTACAACGGGCATGGCAATCTCCTTTGTTATTCAAGGCCTATGCTGCATAAGCGTGACCAATCAGACAATGACATGCCTTGTCCGGTTGACACCCACATGCCGGCCCAAGTATTTACCTATTAAATTGATAACGCAGCTCCTATCATCAGGCGTGTCTTCGTTGGCATCCGGAAGCGCTTTCCTGCGCCCAATCAAGCCTGCAGAATTATTGATCTGAAAAGTGCTTCCCAATGTCGTCACCGACAATGTCAGTTCAGACAGCAGGAGAGAGCAATTGGCGAATGCGAGTACAATGTTCGTGGCTCTCGCAGCGCTATGCTGGGGGCTGTCCGGTGGTATTGGCGGAATCCTCATCGCCGAAGGCTGGGACGCCTTCGTGGTGTCCTTCTACCGGGGCGCGATCGGGCTGCTGTTTGTTCTCGCCTGGCTGGCACTGCGCCCGCAAGGCAGTGGCTTGGGCAATCGCCGCTTGTGGTTCTGGTCAGCGATTGCCGGCCTCGGCGTTGCCGGCAATTTTGCTTTCTATTTTGTGAGCATCGCGCAGGGCAGTGTTGTAGTGGCGGCAATGCTTATGTACTGCGCGCCAGTATTCGTTTATCTCGTGTCCTTTGTTCTCAAGCTGGAACAACCCACGCCACGTAAATGGTCCGCTATCGCAACTGTGATGCTCGGTATAGCGTTACTTACCCGCATCTACAACACAGACACGGCCGGCGTCACAGTGCTTGGCCTGGCAGCCGGGCTGCTTTCCGGGCTGGCTTACGCGGTATTCATCTTTGGCTTCAAATATGCGGCGCCGCACGGCAGCCCACAGGCCATTCTCGTGATAGCGTTTGCGCTACTGACTGTTGTTCTGGTCTGGCCCGGCGACGCAGACCAAACCACCACTGCCTTGACCACATCGAGCTGGCCGCTGTTCGCCGCCATTGGTGTACTCGGTGCGGGACTGTCGTTCATACTTTATATAGTCGGCCTGAGGCATACCGCGCCGGCGGTGGCCTCAATTGTGGCAATGGTTGAACCGGTCACCGCGGCGCTATTCGGCGTCGTGGTGTTAAACGAAAGCCTGACCGGGCTGCAGATGCTCGGCATAACGCTGATTTTGGTTACAGTTACTGCGGTGAGCACCGACTCAAGTGATCGGAGCCGACGTTACCGTTTACCTCATAGTTGAAGTGGGGACGACCTCACCTCTCAAACATCAGCAGGGGACGCCCCCTATTCTCATGGCGTACTAAATATGAACTGGATCATTCTATTTACGGCGGGGCTTTTGGAAATTGGCTGGGCAATTGGCCTAAAGTATGCCGACGGCTTTACCCGGCTATGGCCCACGTTGGGTACGGCTTTGTGTCTGGTAGCGAGCTTCCTCCTGTTGGGCGTAGCCATGAGAACGCTACCTGCAGGTACTGCCTACGCCGTCTGGGTCGGTATCGGCGCGGTTGGCACGGCCATCTTGGGCATTGTATTGTTTGGGGAATCTGCCGACTTGCTCAAGTTGGTAAGTTTAGGTTTTATTTGCGCTGGTATTATTGGGCTGAAGCTGGCTCATAGCTGAAACCAACTGAACGGGAGTACACGATGATTGGACGAAAACTGGTATTCAACGACACGGTTTTGCGAGTGACGGGGAAGACAGACACCCACTGGGAAACGGTGGCGATGGCGGACCAGAGCGAAGTAAATATCGAGTTTCAGGCCCTGGCCGACGCGATGTCCAATGGCTCGGCCTGGTGGATTGGCCGCAGTGAAGAAGACGAGTAATTCCGTCCATTAAATGTGATGAAAACGGCGACAGCGCCCTTGCGCTGCCGCCGGACCAATCAGCCTGGCGGTGCAGTTGATCAGATGTGATTGCGGTCAAGGATAATTACATGGTCGGCGACGAGTTCCAGGTTATTGAACAGATCCTCTTCCGCGGATCCGTCAACGCTCACCAGATCCCCCTCGCCAATCTTACGCATCCCCTTGCCATCAAGCGGATTGTTAATCAGCTCACTGGTGTCCACGGTAATATCTTTTAAGCCGTAGTTAATCGTGAATTCATCGGTGCCGACGCTCGACACAGTGCCTACCAGTTCAACATCGCCTACTACGATTGGCGTGACGATACTAAACCGCAATGACTCCTCGTCAGCTGCGCTGGCGTAAAAATACCCGCCAAGTCTTTCGACGTAGACACTGCCAGCCTCGATGGTGGTGAATTCGGCGAAGTCATCATCGATCTTGCCGTAAACGGTAACTTTGTCACCATCGACCAGCGCCGCGCCATCAGCATCTACTGACCAGTCGTCCATTTCGACCGTCACCGCGCTTTCACCGTAGTCGAGGATAAATGAATCGTTCTCCGGATTTACCACCTCACCACTCAGGCTGATCCATGTACCGTCAGGCTCTGCATAAGGGTTAGTGGCAAGGGCCGGCGCTGCCAGCGCCAACACTGCCACGGCTGCAATCCAGCGTAGAAATGCCATAAAGCCCTCCTTCTAACAGTTAACAGTGAACAGAGAATCTGCGGTATTAATACCGCCTGATTTCAGGCTAATGACAGAAGCGCCGATTTCAACCGGGTTGTTAACAATTAACGACGGTTTTTAGCGGTTCCATAGCGAGCGAAGGGCTTTGCCTTTCTAAAGCGCATACCCATACGGGCGCGCGACTGCCTGCATTCGACCTGAGAAAATCACGCGTAATGCGCAAGTTCCCAAGGCGGTTGGCAATCACTAGCCACAGGGACTATTCTTGCTCAGTGGCCTCGTCGGCCGCACGTAGATAACAATAAACAAGCAAGAGGTATGAGCATGGCCTGGGCAAACGACACCGTGATGGACTATGTACAACGCTGGCTGGAGGCCTGTCCGGATCGGGTTTGGCTGCGGGATCGCAAGGGTGACGATTTTAGCGAATGGACCTGGCAGTCGGCTTTTGATGAATTCCAGGCGGTCGCCGCCTGGCTCGAAGCCCAGTACGGCGACAGTGGCACCAGCATCGGCATACTGTCCAAGAACCGTGCACACTGGACGCTGGCAGACATGGCTATTCTGGCTTCCGGCAATGTCTCCATTCCGCTGTTTACCACCCAGAATGCCGAAACCACGGAATACATATTGAACTTTGCCGAGGTCAAACTGATCGTACTTGGCGAGGCAAGCAACTGGGACAAGATCAAACCGATTCTGCCTGCTGACACCAAGGTCCTGGTACTGCCCGGCGTTGATGCCGGCGAAGATGTCGACGCCCTGCACTGGAACGACGTGGCGCAGGAGTTCAAGGGGCAACGCGCCAAACACCAGTGTCGTCACGATGAACTGTTTACCATTCCCTTTACCTCCGGCACTACCGGCTTACCCAAAGGGGTTATGCAAACCCACGACTCCATGCTGATCCCCGCCGTGCGGGCACTGGACTTTTTTCAGATTCGTGAGAATCCGCGGCTGTTTTCCTACCTGCCACTCTCGCATATTGCCGAGCGCGCCATTGTATGGATTAACAGCCTCGTGTGCTGCGGCACGATCACTTATAACGAAGACCAAAACACTTTGGTCCGCGATATGTCAGAGACCGCACCCACCCTGTTTTTTGGTGTTCCGCGCGTGTGGGAAATGCTGCATCAGGGCATTCTCGCCAAACTCGGCTCACAGGAGACCCTGGACGCCATGCTGGCAGATGACAAAGCCGGCACGCAGGCCTTGATTCAGGCGGCGACGGGCTTCACCGATTACGACATCCTGCTGTCAGCCGCCGCCCCCATTCCCGCCTCTCTGCTGCGTTGGTATGAAACTCTGGGCATTACCATCTGCGAAGGCTTTGGCCAGACCGAAGCCATGGGATTAATCGGCAATACACCGGATAACCGCCGCATCGGCTCGGTTGGTCGTCCGGTGCCGGGTGTGCAGGTCAAGCTATCTGAAGACAATGAGCTGATGTGCAAGGCCGACGGTCTCTCCACCGGCTACTACAAACAGCCGGAGAAAACGGCGGAAACCTTTGTCGATGGCTGGGTCCATACCGGCGACAAAGCGCGAATTGATGAGGACGGCTTTATCTATATCACTGGCCGGGTGAAGGACTATTTCAAAACCGTGCAGGGCAAATTTGTGGCGCCACCGCCCATTGAAGATGCCTTCGCCGAATGTCACTACGTGGAACAACTCTGTCTATTGGGCCGCGGCTATTCCAAAACGGTAATGACCTGTGTGCTGTCACCGGCCGCTGCGGAAAAGCCAAAGGAAACTGTTGAAAAAGCGCTTCTCGATCAGACCGAGAAAGTGAATAACGCTATCGAGAAACACGCCCGCATCGGCGCGGTCATTATTTCGGAAGAACCCTGGTCGATAGACAACGGCATGATGACGCCTACTATGAAGCTTAAGCGCGATCAGGTGGAAGCCAAATTCGGCGAGCGCGCTCAGGAGCTGGCAAGTCAATCCGCCCAGACCAAAGCAATTATGTTGGAGTGGCATTAATTGACGGCAGTCGCGCGGCCTGCGTGCAAAAGGCCGCAAGCTCACCGGGCTGCCAGAAACAGACAAAATGACAAACTGCACGATGATTATTAGTAGGGCGATCTGCTCAGCACTGATTGCACTTGCCACCAACGCGATCGCCGCTGCCGATCCGGTTTCCCCAAATGTTGCTCTGCTGCACGGTCTGGCCCGATCAGCGGCCTCCATGGAAAAGCTCGAGGACTATCTTTCAGAGGCGGGCTTCAAGGTCTGCAATATCGACTACCCGAGCCGTCATTATCGGGTTGAGCGCCTGGCCTCGGACTACGTGAAGCCAAGTCTCAGACAGTGCTTTGACAATACCCAGACACCGATCAACTTCGTTACCCATTCGCTAGGCGGCATTATCGTCCGACAAATCGCTGCTACTGAGAGCTCAATCGTCATTGGTCGAGTCGTCATGCTCGGGCCGCCCAACAAGGGTAGCGAAGTCGTCGATAAACTGGGTGATTGGGCCGTCTTTCAAATGATCAACGGCCCGGCCGGCAACCAGCTCGGCACCGCGCCAGACGACCTGCCACGTTCGCTGGGGCCGGCAACGTTTGACGCAGGCGTTATCGCAGGTAGCCGCTCTATCAACCTCATACTTTCCAGTCTTATTCCCGGCGAAGACGATGGTAAAGTCTCCATAGAAAACACAAAACTCGAGGGCATGAAGGGCTTCACCGTTGTCGGAGCCAGCCATCCTTTTATTATGCGCGACAGTGAAGCGATAGCCTTGGCCCATCAGTTTTTGCTTGAGGGCGCATTTCCTGAGCCCGAAAACGATGAATAGGCGTTCTGACAAACCTGGGTTGTAAGGTTTTCTCACCACCGGCTATCCTGCTCTGAACAATCGCATGGTGACTACAATGATCAGTTGCGAGCAGCACGACTACATCGAGATAGCCTGCACCTTTCGATACCCGCTGAAATTAACGCTAGTGACTGGGGCGGTTATCGAAGGCATTGGCATCGATACGGCACGCAACGCGCAAAAGCAGGAATGTATAGAGATCGACAGTGGTGGCGAACACACGCTGGTGGTTCTGGATGAGGTTTCGATATTAGAAGCTTGCGTGGATAACCCACACTTCCAAACTGTCTCTTTTGAGCGGACATAAGAGTAGGTCGAAACTACTGCATGCGACATTGCTCTGTTCATCAGGACCACAAACTATAGCGGATCACTTGAGCGAGCGCTCAAACCATTTCAGAGGAAACAGCGAATGCCTGTAGCCAACTGCATAGTATCTCCTGGCAAGCATTCCGGCGCCGGCGATCTGATCGAGCTGTGGTCCCGGGAGTCCGGAATATCCAGTGAAAATATGACGATCAATATCATTGTCGCGGATCGGCAGTTTGGGCGTTCATATTCGATAACGGCAGATTTACTTTTAGCTTCAATGTGGTCCGACCAGAGTAGTTCCGCATTGCAGACAGGATTAGCACGCGCCCTGGCGCGCTACTTTCTGCTAGATTTACAGGAAGTACTGGTAGCGACTCGAATCATCCCATCGGGGCGGGTCGTAGAAAACGGCGAGGAAGTCACGTGGTAAAGCACTCTTAAAGAGACCGAGACTGACGCGCAAAACGAAGGCACGTTAACTTTGAGGAGACAGTATGGCTAACGAAGGCTATCACGAACCGATCAATGAGCTGTCAGCAGAAACGCGCGATATGCATCGCGCTATCACCTCGCTCATGGAGGAGCTGGAAGCAGTCGACTGGTATAACCAGCGTATTGATGCGTGCAATGACAGCGAGCTGAAAGCAATTCTTGCCCACAACCGCGACGAAGAAAAAGAACACGCCGCCATGGTTCTTGAATGGATTCGCCGACAGGACCCCACCTTCGACGGCGAGTTAAAAGATTACCTGTTTACCAACAAACCCTTGGCACATAAATAGCCGGCTATGTGATTTGCGCCACTGGGTATGTTTAAACGGGCTTACCCCCCGCCAAAAACCGAAGCGTTTGGCTCTGCAATCTGAACCCGATAGAAAAGCCCCCTCTCCACGGGTGAGGGGGCAAAGATTCAGTTATATCGCTAACGCGGCGTATCCACTTCCACCTCCGCGCCCGGCATATGCACCTGATACAGGTCAAGCCGGCGATCTTTCAGGTTCATAACCGTACCCTCGTTGTGCAGTACTTTGAGTTTGTCCAGGTCGAGGTCTGAGAACAGCAGCATCTCGGTATTCGGGGTGGCTTCGTTCAAGACCGCATCGTGGGGGAAGGCAAAGTCTGACGGCGTGAGAACCGCCGACTGAGCGTATTGCACGTCGAGGCTGTCCACCTGCGGCAGGTTGCCTACGCTGCCGGCGATAACCACGTAACACTCATTTTCAATGGCGCGGGCCTGGGCGCAGTGGCGCACTCTGAGATAACCGTTTTTGGTATCAGTCCAGAACGGCACAAACAATATTTCTACGTCCTGTTCGGCCAGTAGCCGGCCAAGCTCCGGAAACTCACAGTCGTAGCAGATAAGAATGGCAACACGACCGGCGTCGGTGTCAAACACTTTCAGTTTATCGCCACCGACCATCACCCAGTCCCAGCGCTCATGGGGCGTCATATGCAGTTTGCGCTGCTCGCCGATCGTGCCGTCGCGACGACACAAGTAAGAGACGTTGTAAATCCTGTCGTTTTCCAATAGCGGCATCGAGCCGGTAATAATATTGGTGTTATAGGACACCGCCATATGGGACATCTTGTCGCGAAACAGCTCGGTAAACTTGGCGAGATAGCGGATCGCTTCCACCTGACGGTCATCATCGGCCAAGCCCATCAAGGGTGCGTTGAAAAACTCCGGGAACAGAATGAAGTCGCTCTGGTAGTCCGACACGGTATCGACAAAGTACTCCACCTGCGACAGCAGTTCTTCGGCGGAGCCGACACTTCGCATCTGCCATTGCACAGCTCCCACTCGCACAGTGGTGCGCGGCGTATGCAACACCGCCTCTTCCGGCGCAAAGAAAATATTGCTCCACTCCAGCAAGGTGGCATAGCCCATGGACTGCTCGTCTTCGGGCAGGTACTTGTGCAACAACCGGGTTACCTGAAAATCGTTGGATAACTGAAAGGTCAGGATGGGATCGTAAATCTGCTTGTGATCGACTTTTTCGATGTACTCCGCCGGAGACATCTCATCCTGATATTTGTGGTAATTGGGTATCCTCCCACCGGCGAGTATGGCGCGCAGATTGTACTGGCGGCACAGCTCCTTGCGCGCATCGTAAAGTCGCCTGCCAAGACGAAAGCCACGATAGTCCGGGTCGATCAGTACATCCAGCCCGTACATGGCATCGCCTTTGGCGTTGTTCAGGATCTGATTGCGATGACCGATCAGGTCGTCATAGGTATGCGGGTTGCTGAACTGCTCGTAGTCTACCTGTACCGTCAGGGCCATACCGACCAGCTTGCCGCCATCGACAATGCCGATCTGCCCTTCCGGAAAGTCCTTAGTCAGTTTCTCGATAGTGGACTTTTCCCAGGCACCACCAATATCGTGGTAGACCCGATCCATCAGATCTTTGATCTGCGGGTAGTGATCCATCGACAGATTACAGATTTCAAGCTGCGGTGTTTCGCTGCTCACGATGTTGACTCCAAAAATAGAATAAGGGGCACCGGATGATGCCCGCTAAAAATCGCCTTGAATACAGGCTACAGATTTTCCTCCGCGAAGGCCGCCAGACGCGACCGCTCGATACCGTTTACGTGCATAATACCGGCATGGGCAAAGTGTTTGCTCTTTTCGACGAGGTAAGTGAGGCCCGAAGTAAGCGGCGAGATATACTTGTTGTCGATCTGGGCCAGATTGCCCAACACCACAATTTTCGAGTTTCCCCCCACCCGCGTGATGATCGATTTTAACTGGAACTGGGTCAGGCCCTGAGCCTCGTCAATGACAATATAGGCATTGTTAAAGGAACGGCCCCGCATAAAGTTCAGCGATTTGAACTGGATATTCGCCTTGTCTTTGACGTACTCAATACTGCTGAACGGCGACTCATCATTGCCGTGCAGCACTTCCAGGTTATCATCAAAGGCCGCCAGCCAGGGGGCCATTTTTTCTTCTTCAGTACCCGGCAAAAAGCCGATGTCTTCGGCCATCGGCGGCGTTGAACGCGCCACTATCAGCTTGTCGTAGCGGCGTTCTTCGAGAATGGCGTGCAGTCCGTAGGCCAGCGCAATCAGGGTTTTACCGGAACCGGCAGGCCCCGTCAGCACGGTCATGTCGATATGGGGTTGCTGAATCAGGTAGAAGGCCATGGCCTGTTCCATGTTACGCGGCTTCAACCCCCAAATGCGCTGATGCATCAACTGGTCGCGACTCAGGTCGACCAGCTCAATGGTCTCTCCCTCGACCCGGCGCACGTGGCCGACAAAATCCTTATCGTCCAGCAGGAACTGGTTAACGTGGGCGTGCGGCACATGGGCCCGGTCAATACTGTGCAGGGTCAGCGAGCCGTCGCGACGGGTTTCCACACTCTCGATGCGCTGCCAGAAGTCTCCCTCGATATGCTCGTAGCCCTTGGCCATATATTCGATATCGTCGAGCACCCGGTCGCGCCGGTAGTCTTCCACATTGGCCAGACCGGAACCCTTGGCCTTGAGCCGCATATTGATGTCTTTGGTCACAAGGCAGACATAGGACTTGGGGTGGGTGGCCTGCAGGTGCATGGCAACGTTGATAATGCGATTGTCATTGGTCTGGTGCACCGAGCCATCCAGATAGGGGGCATCGCTGTCGTGACTTATCAGCTGGTCGGCGAAAATCGCCAGGGTACCGTTGTTGCCGTCCGGTCGGCTGGAGGGTATTTCCACCCCTTCCTGAATGGCCGAAGGTGATGCATTGAACAGAATCTTGTCGATGGCCTGAATCGCAATCCGCGCTTCGCGGCTGACGTCTTTGTCACGCCGATCCTTGATAGCGTCCAGCTCTTCGAGCACGGTCATGGGGATAATCACCCGATGCTCGTGAAAGGCATTCAGCGCCATCGGGTCGTGGAGCAGTACGTTGGTATCCAACACAAACAGTTTTTCCATAAGACGCTCTCAGGGTGGGCCCGTGGGCCGTGAAAACACGCGCTTTAACAGGCGCGAACGGAGGAGATACAGGGGCAAACTGATAGGAGGGGCGGACCTGTTGGCCCATTGGAATGTATGGCGAATCAACCGCTAGCAAATGTCATATCCATTTCTGCCACACCCCGATTATTAAAATCCGGGGCGCTCCCTGTCAAATGTTCTTGTATCGAAACGCGGATATTTTTGCAGAGGAAGCGAAATGTTCCCCGTCAAGGCTTCAAATGTTCTTGTGCCACAAGAATAAGCCCCTCTAGAATTTACCGCTTGCAGTAAAAGGTAACCGGCTCCACCGGCGCCGCGGTGACCTCACTATAAACACAACAAAATCAAAACACTGACTGTAAGGGAACTCATCATGGCTTTTGAAGGCAAGGTAGTACTGATCACCGGCGGCGGCAGCGGCATGGGACGTCTGGCAGCCCGCAATCTGGCGGCCGCCGGCAAAGAGGTGGCGATTTTTGACGTTAACCCCGAAGGACTGGCTGAAACAGCCACCGGCCACGACACCATTCATCACTGGGTGGTGGATATCACCGACGCCGATTCGGTCCATCAAGCGGTTAAGGCGGTAGAAGAAAAGCTTGGCCCCATCGATCGGCTCTACAACTGCGCGGCTATCATGCCCTTCGGCAAACTGCTGGAGCACGATGCCAATGTGATGAAAAAGATGATGGAAATCAACTACAACGGCTTGATCCACATCACCCAGGCGGTGCTGCCGGGCATGGTGGCGCGCGGTCGCGGCGACTTTATCAGCTTTGCTTCCATGGCCGGACTCCTGCCGACCCTACTCACCGGCGGCTATTCAGCCACCAAGGCGGCTGTGGCCATGTTCACCGAAATTCTCTACCACGAGAACATGAACAGCGGTGTGCGCTTTGCCTGCGTGTGCCCGCCCACCACCAACACCCCGCTGCTGAAACAGGGCAAAGCCACGGCCTGGCCGAAAATGCTGGATCAAGGCACCCTGCTCGACCCGCAGGAGGTGCTGGACGCCATCGAAAGCCACCTGGAAAAAGGCAAATTCTGGGTCTTCCCCAATCGCGACTCCCGCATCGGTTATTTGATGCGCCGCTTTGCGCCCGGCCTGATCTGGAAGCAGATCCACAAGGTCGAAGGCTTCTGACAGCCCCGGTGGGATTTGGCATTACGCCAAATTCCACCTGACTTCCCCCGCTATATCCGCTAGTCTATCCGTCCTTTCGCAATGGCTTTTTTTGGTATCACATGCTCAATCTGGATTCCCTGCAGCAACTCAAACAACTCAAGAAGGAAATTCACGATTCGGTAGAGCGTGTAGAAGGTGTAGTCCGGGGCAGCCAGGGCCGGTTCGGCTTTGTGCGGCTGGAAGACAAGCGCGATATTTTTCTGCCGCCGCCGGAAATGCAGAAAGTGTTTCCCGGTGACCGGGTCCGCATTGCCATTATTGAGCAAAAAGACGGCAAACAGGCCGGCGAGATCGAAAAACTGCTGGAAAGCCCGCTCGATACCTTTATCGGCCGCTACGTGGTGCGCGGCAAGGCCCACTTTGTCGAGCCGGATATTCTCTACTTCAACCGTCTGCTGTTTATTCCGCCCTCTGAGCGCAAAAAAGCTCAACCCGGCGACTATATTCAGTGTCGCGTCAAACGCCACCCCATTCGCGATGGCAAGTCACTGGTGGATATTCTCGACACCATTGGCAGCGCCGATTCACCCGGCATTGAAGCCGCACTGACCGTACGCAAGTTTGGCCTGCCCAGCGAGTGGCAGGAGGGTGACCTGGAAGGCTTGGTGGAGGATCAATACGCCGCCGAGCGCAAAGATCTGACCCACATTCCGTTTGTCACCATTGATTCGCCGGAATCCCGCGATCTCGATGACGCTCTCTACGCCGAGTGTACCAACAACGGCTGGCGCCTGATGGTGGCCATTGCCGACCCCAGCGCCCTGATTGCCCCCGACAGCCCGCTGGAGCGAGCCGCTCTGGCGCGCAATAGCTCGGTCTACATGCCGGGCAAAGTGATCCCGATGCTGCCGGAAAGCATCAGTCAGGAGCACTGCTCCCTGCTGGCCGGCGAAACCCGTCCGGCCATGGTCTGCGATATCGAAACCGACTCCCAGGGTGAAATCAGCCGTTTTGAGTTCCTCACAGCCACGGTGCGCTCCGCCGCCAAACTGAATTATGCTGAAGTGGCGGCTCACCTGCGCGGGGACCAGCAACTTGAGCACGCCGCGCTCAACCCCTTAAAACAGGTGCTCGACACCCTGCTCAGCCGCCGCCGGGAAAAACACCTGGTGATGGATGACCGCCCGGACTACCGGCTGATTCTCAATGACTCGGGCAAGATCGAACTGATCCGCAAGGTAGAGCGCAACGACGCACACCGCCTGGTAGAAGAGTGCATGCTGGTCACCAATCGCTGCGCCGCCGAATTCCTGCGCGAGCAGCCGGCCCTGTTCATGACCCATCGAGGGGTGCGCGAAGACCGCGTCGAAAATATCAAAACCCTGCTCGCGGAATTTGCACCGGAGTTGAAAGATCTGCCCTTCACCGAACTGAAAGCCTTTATCGAACTGCAGCAGCAACTCGCGCAAACCCAGAGCGACCGGCCGCTGCGCAGCATCATCAGCCGCATGCTGGAGCGCGGGGAATGGAGCGTTGAGGCCAAACCCCACCACGGGCTGGGCTTTTCCTGCTACACCAACTGCACTTCGCCGCTGCGCAAGAGCATGGATTTCATGGTGCAACGCTGCCTCCACGCCAAGCTTTCCGGCCAAACCCTGCCCGCCATTGACAGCAACTGGACCGAACAGCAACAGGAACTGCTGCAGCGCAATCGGCAGGCGGTGCATCAGGTTGAGCAGATGCTGAAATGCCAGTACCTGAGCGCTCGCTCAGGCGAGAACTTTGCCGCCCGCATTGTGCAAGTGGCAGGCGGTGGCTTCACCGTGCGCCTCGATGAAACCGGTATTGAAGGCTTTGTCGATGTACGCAGCATTGAGGGCAAACTGAGTTTTGATCCAGTCAGCCTGCGCCTGTACAACGACAAGCAGTTGTTCCAGCTGGATCAGGACGTGCAGGTAACCCTCGACAAGATAGACGACGGCCGCCACCGCATCTTCTTCAAGCTGGTTTAACACCGCCCTCATAGGGAATGTTGAAGCATTCCCGGTAGTACATAAGGCGCTGATCAACCTCCTGCTCGCTCAGGCCAAAATCTGCCAGACTGTAGTGGTGGGCACCGTGCTTGTGCTGGGCGTTGCTATCCAGCCAGGCCTGCATATTGGCTAAGGCCTCGTCGGTCAGCGGTCTGCCCAGAAAGTCGTAAATGCCCTTTATCGCCGCGCGCCAGTCGCGGTTGATATCGGCGTAGAGTACATCGGTCTGCTGCCGTGCCGGCACGCCGGAGCGCACTTCAAGGGTTTTGCGCAGCATCGCATCGGTTTTGCCCAGCCACTCCCGCCCAACCCAGTGCGGGTCCACGCTGTCGGTATCGCGCACCATCGCATTCCAAGTCATGGAGCAGGCAGAGCCCACCGCCCGGATCGGGTCGCGGTGTGAACAGATCAGCCGCGCATCCGGGAACACCTTCATCAGCGAATCCAGATCTTGCATGTGCTGCGGCGTTTTCAGCACCCAGGGGCGATCATCGTCGCCGCGCCACCAGCTGACAATTTTCATCAGCCGCACCATATACTCATAGGCATAGGTCTGATCGTGCTGCATCAGATGCTCGGCAAAACTCGGAATATACGTCATTACCTCAAACAGCTGGCTGGAAAAGGCGTGCTGTATCAGCCCCACCTCCTCTTCTACCTCATGGGCACCCAGCGGATGCACGCTCGCCATCTGCGGGCTCATATACAACACCGCCTTCAAACCTTTTTCGATGGAGCTAATGCGCGGGTCGCGCTCGGCGCCGTAGGAATCTGGCCAGGGCACCGGATTGACCGTCTCCCAGGATTTCAGATGAAGAAAGCCGGTGTCAGCCGCCAGCAGGCGGTGCAGGCGCGTGGTGCCCGAGCGCGCCAGCCCCACCACCACCACCGGCGCCTTGATCTCGCGCTCCAGAATCTCCGGATGCTTTTTGATCAGGGCTTCCGCCCAGACCCGATGGCGAAGAATGCGCAGCAGGGAAATGCGGGTCAGCAGCCGGCCAGCCGGGTTCAGGTTCGCCTCGGTCTGGAGACAGCGGCAGAGCAGCTGGTAGGGCTCGAGAAAACGCGGGTCACCAAAATCCGAGAGGCCGGTTTCACGCCGCACACGGTCCATCATCTCGTCGGCGTCCAGACTGACGCGGGCCCGTCCGCAGGCATTGGCGACGCGCCACAGGCTGTTGAGAAGGCGAATCGGTAAACGATGGTAGGCTGTCGCAGGCGGCAGGCCGCCGCTTGGGGTCAAAGTCATGGTAAATTAACGCTCTATATCGGTTATTATTGCTGCGCAAACAATTACCGTAATATATACGATTAATAAGGACAAGCCTACTTCTGATGCCGCAATCCACGCCAGCCCGCGGTCGCGGTCGACCCGCCAAGCTCTCCCGGGAACAGATCATCGACTGCGCTCTCAAACTCATCGAGCGCTCGCCGGGGCAGAAAATCACCATGACGGGCGTCGCCAAGGCGCTGGGCACTGCACCCATGAGCCTCTATACCCACGTGCAGCACCGCGACGATCTGATGGACGGCATCGCTGAACGGGTGATGGGACAAATAGACCTCAGCCTGGCAGCGGATGCGCCCTGGGAAGGCAATGTCCGGGAGTGGCTGATGCGCTGCCACAAGCACCTGTCCCGATATCCACAGGTGGTGCAACTGCTGCCGGAAAGCACCCGGATTCCACCGAGCTGGCTCAGGGTTCACGCACCACTGATTCAAACCCTGCACCGCGCAGGCTTTCGCGGAGCCGCTCTGGCACAGGCATCGCAATGGCTGGCCCACCAGTTGCTGTGCTCGCTGGTCATAGCCACGGCCCGGCCCAATGACACCAATCTGCAGCAACAGCTCGACGTGGCGTTGAGCGCCATCAGCCCCGAACAACAGCAGCTGTTTAAGGAAATTCAGCCACACCTCGAGGCAGACCACAGGCTCTTTCCCTATAACGTGGAACAGGTCATCCTTGCCCTGAAAGCACGGCTGGAACTTCACTGATATGCCCACCCCGGAAAAACTTTCCCCGGACCAGCTGGTGGCCCATCGCGGCTGGCAGCGGCGCTATCCGGAAAATACCCTGCTGGCCGTGGATAAGGCTATCGGCGCCGGGGCGCGCCACGTGGAGATTGACGTTCAGTTCAGCGGCGATGGTCGCGCGGTGGTGTTCCACGATCCAGACCTGTTTCGCAAGTGTGGCGATCCCCGTGAGATTTATGCGCTTACCCTGAACGAGCTGATCACCATCAAAATCTCCGCCGCCGAGCGCCTGGGTAGCAACGACACTGATACCGTCATTAGCAGTCTGGAAGATGTTGCCCTGCTGGTCAGCAACTATTCGGACGTTACCCTCTACGTTGAAATCAAAAAAGAAATTCTCGGCCACTTTGACAATGAGACCGTGCTCGATGAGCTGGAACGCTCACTGGCTTGCTGCTTTGACCAGATCATTCTGATCAGCTTTGATTACGCTATACTGCACGAGGCCGCTGCGCTGGGCTGGCGGGTTGGTCCGGTGCTGGAGCAGTGGCAGGATCTGCATGACCCGACACTGATGCCGGCGGCGGCGAGTTGCGTATTTCTCGATTATAAAATTATTCCAGCCGGTACAACGCTGCACGACGCGCCCTTTCCCTGCGTGCTTTACGAAATTGACGACGCGGATTTAGCGCGCAGCTGGTTGCAACGCGGTGCCGCAAAAATAGAAACCTTTGCCATCGGTGAATTACTGGCAGCGTAAGGCATATTTAAACGCGCCCACGAATTGCTCAGGGAGCATAACAAGAAAAATGTTAACCACCGAAGTAGCCGTTATCGGCGGCGGCATACAGGGAGCAGGCGTTGCCCAGGCAGCAGCCGCTGCCGGCTATGACGTTATGGTATTTGAGAAATCCAGCTGGGGAGGCGCCACCTCCAGCAGCTCCAGCAAGCTGATTCACGGCGGTCTGCGCTACCTTGAAAGTGGCGACATCAAACTCGTCTACGAAAACCTCAAGGAGCGGGAGTTGCTGTTGCGCAATGCCCCCTCGCTGGTTACGCGCACGCCCTTTCATATTCCTGTGTACAAAAACAGCTCGCGCCCGTCCTGGCAGATTTATGCCGGCCTGCTGCTCTACCGTTTGCTCGCCCGCTTTAGCCGAACCTCGGAGTTTCACCGCCTGGACCCGCGGGCCTGGCGCTATCTCGACTCACTTAAGCTCGATGACCTGCGCGCGGTATTCCAGTACTGGGATGCGCAAACCGATGACCGCCTGCTGACTCGCGCCGTTATCAAATCGGCCATGGATTTGGGCGCAAAGGCCTTCTGTCCGGCCGAACTCATCAAGGGCGAACGGCTTGAAGGCGGATACAAACTGCTGCTGACGGTCAAAGGCAAGCCGGTCTACTGCCACGCAAAAACCGTGGTCAATGCCGCCGGCCCCTGGGTAAACGAAGTACAGGAGCGGCTCTCACTACCCAGAGCGGAGATGATACTGGTGCGAGGCAGCCACATTGTGATTCCCGGCACGCTGGCGAAGGGTATTTATTACCTGCAATCGCCCATCGATAACCGCCCCATGTTCGCCATGCCCTGGCGCGACACTATTCTGGTGGGCACCACGGAAACCGAACACAGTGGTCCGCTGGATTCCATCGCCGCCAGCCCCGAAGAAATTGATTATCTGCAACGCAGTTTCGCCCATTACTTTCCTGACAAGAGCACCGAGGTGCTGGAAAGTTTCGCCGGGCTTAGGGTATTGCCAACGGGCGACGATTCCACCAACAGGCGCAGCCGCGAAACCCGCTTTGTCACCGATCTGGACAATCAGCCGGAAACCCACAGCAATGGCACGGCAAAGCAAGCAAACGAAAAGACGGTCGCCATGCCCCGCGCGCTGGCAATTTACGGCGGCAAGCTCACTGGCTTTCGCCTGACCGGTGAGAAAGTGGTCGACCGGCTGCGCCCAACGCTGGGCGAGCGCGACCCGGTCGCAGACACCACCAACCTGACAATCAAGTCAGCGTAAAGCGCTGGCCGACAATCTTTTCTGACAGAGCCCACAGGCGTTCCGCTGCCGCTTCGTCGAGGGCATAGTCTGCATAGCCCGCCGCCGGCTTGCTCTCGGTAACCGGCTCCCCGACCTGACAATCTTCCAGATACAAGCCGCCGCGACCTTCAAGCTCGGCGCAGGTAGCCGCCCAGACACTGGTCGCCGCGCCTTGCTCTACCGACTTGAACTCAAAACCGCTCTCGTGGGCCTGAGAACCGAAGGCCTTCATATCGTCCTCGGTCATATGGCGACCCAAGTTAGTCATGATAGCGCCCGGATGAACGGCGTTGGAGGGAATACCACGCCTAGTCAGGCCCAGCGAAAACCAGATGTTGGCGGTTTTAGCCTGACCGTAGGCATTCCATTTATCATACTCGCGCTCATTGTAATGAGGGTCGTCAAAGTCCACAGGCGCATATTTGTGGCCTGCCGAACTGAGGTTAACAACGCGCGGTGTTGGCGATTTTTTCAATGCCGGCGCAATAAGACAGGTAAACAGAAAGTGGCCAATATGATTGGCGCCAAACTGCATCTCGCAGCCCTCGCGTGTGCGCTCCAGCGGACACGCCATAATGCCCGCGTTATTGATCAGTAAGTCAATGCACGGCTCGCGCGACAGCAATTCTGCCGCAGCGCTGCGCACCTGATCCAGCTGGCTGAGCTCCAACACCAGCGTACTGATATCGGCTTCAGGAACAGCCTCCAGCAACGCTTTGCGCGCGGCTTTGGCCTTTTCTTCACTGCGCGCAGTGACAATCACCCGCGCGCCGATCTTTGCCAGAGTGCGTGCGGTTTCAAAGCCCAGGCCGGAGGAAGCCCCGGTTACCAGTGCAGTCTTGCCGCTCAGATCGACACCCTGAACTACATCGTCGGTTGTTGACTGTCCGTTAAATGCTGTCATCGCCACCCTACTTATCTGATTTATGGAAAACAGCCTGTATTACAGCGATTTAACCCGCCAGACATCATTACCGCTGGATTAACCGTAGCTAACGATCGCGACACAATCAGTCTATACAACTGATTTATAAAGAATAATGTTTTAAATTGCGTATAAATTTCAAGTCACAAACTGTGTTTTAGGCAGGCACCGAGCACAAGCGCTGTAAGCGAAAAAGACCGGCAAATCCGTAGACTGGTCAGTGTCGAAAACAGGACTTCTCAGGAGCCAACCATGAACTCAACCACTAGCACCCACGCGTCAGACATTGCTGAAAACACTGTCCAGTTCAGCGTACTCTCCATCCTGGTCACCGGTTTTATTTACTGCATCGCGCTGCTGGTTTGATCCCCACCCAACGATCGATGCTTTCCCCCGCCCAGCGGGGGATTTTTTTTTAAGGCCGTGCTACGCTCGTGCCCGAATTATCGGGAGATCAACATGAGCGACCTGGACAAATACCGCTACGCATTGCTCAGTACGCGCAAAAAAGACGGCAGCTTTGTCGATACCCCCGTCTGGTTTGCCAAGCAGGGCAAGCAGGTATACATGTTCTCTGCGGGTGACGCAGGCAAAGTCAAACGCTTGCGCAACTTCTCCGAAATCCGTCTCGCTCCCTGTACCGTCAGCGGCAAGCCACTGGGCGATTTCGTTCCCGCAACCGCAACCCTGGCCGACGCCGAACAAGCCAGAGAGGCTCATCGCCAGTTGGTTTTGAAGTACGGCTGGCAAATGCGCCTTCTCGATGTGGGCGCCCGCCTCAGCGGGCGCATTCGCACGCGCGCTTTTATACTGGCCGAGCTGAGCTAGCCAGCACCCCTGGTCGCGGCGATGGCGCCGCGCCGCTGTTAAGAAGATAGCGCAGCGAGTGATCCGCACTGTTTGCCAGCTGTTCGCGCAAACAGTCCTCTATCACCGCCAGCCCTTTGTGCAACCTGTCCTGCGTTTCGTAGAACGGAATGCCAAAGCGCAGCAACTGTCGCTCACGCCCGTCGCGGCCTCTGTCCTTGATACATTTGCAATGCACCTTCTGTGCATTCATTGCATCGTACAGCGGATAGGGGTCAAAATTGCTAAAGGCAATGGAGAACATTCCGTTCGCACCAGGGCTTCCCTGACAAGGCTCCAGCACACGGAAACGAATACCGTGCCCCTTCAGCAGATTGGTCAGCCGCACCCGGAAGTAAAGGGCAAGGTCGGCACTGCGCTCGCGCAGCTTCTCTGCACCCAGCTGGCGATACAGTCGGAAGCAGGCGAGCAGTCCCGCGTAAAGCGAAAAATCCAAGCCGCCCGAGGGCGAAAAACCGAAATCCTTGCCACCTTTCGCCAACGGTTCCCCAGACCAGTTCAGGGCACCGACCCGGCGACGAAAGCGTTCGTTGGTCCACATCACACCGGTGCCGCGTGGACCAAACAACCATTTATGGCAGCTGCCAAATACAACGTCCGCGCAATCGAAAACCGGCGCTATAACACCCAGCGATTGCGATACATCCAGCAACGTCGTCGCACCGGGGCGCAGTGTGCGAACTTCTTTCATCCAGTTGGCGACCGGCAGTGCCTGCCCAGTGTCATAAGTTACATGAGAAAACAGGGCAATATCCGGCTTGAAACCTGCGACCAGCGCAGTGAAGGCTTTAGGCTCGCGAATCTCCTTTTCTGACAGGTAGCAGATACGAAATTCCGGCATGCGCTCAAAGGCGCCGATACCACCCACATGCTCGTTCATGGTGGTCAGCACCCGCAATGGTCTGCTCATCTGCCCACCCAGGCGGGCAAAGGCCAGCGCCAACAAGTTGGAGGTTTGCGACGCGCTGCCGACCAACTGCAATTCATGCTGGTCACTGGGCCACAGGCTTGCGGCTTCGGCGCGGGCTTCTTCATACACTTCACGCCCCCGTCGATACTGGTCCAGCGGCTGCGAAAGAAGCTCCCGCGACTGTGCTTTGCGCACCGCCTGCAGTACCGACTCCGACGGCGAGCCCAGCGTGCCGGGATTCAGATTCAGATTGTCATAAGGGAAGCATTCTCGACGAAAGACCTCCCAATCCGCTTCTGACTTCAGCACAGGCGCACGTTTGCGGTGTACATCCTGCTGCCGCATGGGTACGACCACGTTTTTATCGCGCGATTTGTTCCGTGCCCTGGAATCTCCATGCCAGTCAGTCTTCGGCGCAAACAGCTCCCGTGAAATTCGCTCGCGATACTGACTCAGCATGACAAAGGCCTTATGTACCACATCACGCATCCGCGTCTGCTTCAAATGACTGTCGACATAGGCGCTTTCAATTTCGAAGGCCATTTTGGCGTCCACCTGTTCTGCTCGGGGATCGTAGCGGCCGCGCTGTACCGTCACTTTAAGGCCTTCCTGGCGAGCGCTGCCGACAATGCTGTCGGCCAGTTCATTCACCGAAAAACTTTTCTCGGTAACGTGGTTGATCACACGATGCTCGGCCTTCTCTGGCTTGTCCTGCCACAGACCAGCCAGTGAGGTAATCGCATCGTTCAAGGCCATCAGTCCGGTGCGCTGGTTACCCGTGCCATAGACTGACAGCGGTTCGCCGCACAGAGCCTGGGCAATAAATCGATTGGCTACGGTGCCGAAGTATTCGTCGTAGTCGACCCGAGTGAAGAGCTCGGGATGCCCGTCAATATCCTCAGTCCAGGTACCAAACACCGTGGACTGCATGATGTCCGTTACCCGCAAGTCCCAGTGCTGACAGGCAATCGCGATGTAGTTGGTGTCATTGATTTTTGACGCGTGATAAAAATCGTCGGCCCGGCGTGGGTAAGGAATTGCCGTCGTCGCAGCGCGTCCGCGATACATCGGTTTGAAGTAACCCTCGGCAATATCAATACCGCCCTTGGCGTACTCACCAAAGGTGCCGAGTTTTATCACATGGCAATCGGGCACATATTCACGAACAGCCCACAACAAACGCATGTTGCCCTCTTCATTGTTACGCAGGGTCAGCAGTGCCTCTTCCACGCCTTTCATCGAATAGGGTGCTGAGCACTGCTGGGCAAGATGGTAGATCGCGGCCGGACGCCGCTCTTCCAGCAACAGATCGAGAGCGTCAGAGTTCACATCCATATGGATGAACTCCATGTTATCGATACCATGAACGCGTTTAGCGGCCCACAGGCGCTGTTTCATTTCCAGAATGGGCAGAATGCTGTCACCACCCACCTCTCTTACCAATCGTCGACGCAAAAAGTTATCGACCATGATGATCTGACGTTCCGGATTCTGCCTGGCCAATCTCAAACTCAAGGGCCAGCCAAGGTAACCATCTGCCCCCAACACCAGGATGGGTGAATTTTTCGGCTGCGACATATGCGCCTCCCAGCTCTGTTTCGTTGTTCGCAGAAGCGGTGCGTGATAGCCAACCTGCAACTGCCATTTGTTTACTCGAAAGATGAGTACCAAGAGCTGAGCAACATGCGTGCCAGTCGCATTAAAGCTTTAAATAAAGGGGTTTTACGCGGTACGTGGAGAATATATTGTGGTTAATCGTTGCCGAATTGCGACAAGGCTGAAGCGCAATTCGCTAAGTTGTTGAAAAGCAGGAAACTAAGGATGTAACAAATCAGCGACGGCGGGATTGGAATACGACAAGGCGACGGCCAGAAGAGTAAAAAGACAATGGAGAAACAGGCTATTTATACCAGATAGGGTGCGAGATGATTTAAAACTTCACTTTCACCGCCGGGTAGCGACGAAAACGTAGCCGGACGTTGCAATAATGCCATCATTGCACCGGTAATATTGCCACGCTCAAATGCTTCAAGAGACACTTCCTGTGCCGGCGTATGTCGCTGAATCCAGTCAATCAGTGCCGCCTCCTCTGCCCATCTCGGCCGTCTTACATACAGTACCGACGTCTGGTTTCGCCAAGCTTCACAGAAACTGCCGTAGCCTGGTTTGGTCAACAGAATATCGACCGACGTCAGCACATCGATGAATCTCATGTTTAGTTCAGCGAATGGCGTTATGCGAGAGCGGTCTGTCGGAACACAAGCATTGTCTGGGACAATCCAATGGGTATTGTCAGGCAGCGTCCAGCGATCGAGCTCCAAACGCTGAGTAATACCACCAAGTGACAGCAAAACCAGCCGATGATGTTCTGGAACACCCAATCTTTGATGCAGATCGTAGCGCTCACCTTCCCGTGCCAGCACGTTGACCCGATGCAGGTTCGTCAGGCTTTTCATTCCCATACCTGGGCTTACCCGCAAAAAAGCCTCCGCACCGTTATACACCGCGCGTATATCCCTGCAAACCTTTGCCAGCGTTCCCCCATCAGTATCGCTGACGGCGTTTGCGTCTTCGAAGAATAGCGATTCAAGAATATCCGCCCAGTTTAGCGAGCACATCGCGAAGGCAGGTATACCCAACTCCCGGGCAGCACTTAGAGGCGTGTGATCGACATTACTCAACAATAGCGCTGGTTCAATCGACCTGAGCACAGAGACGAACGCAGCAACCTTTTCATGGTAACGGCTTTGCCAGGCCACAAAGGCCTGGCTCGTCGCGTTCAGATCAACCCGCAAAGCATCTTTCATCAATATGCTGACGTGATTCGGCGCGGGTAGAAACTCTACAGATTCTCCCAGAAAATCACGCAGTACGTGCGGCGATATCTCACTGAGCACCACCACACGACGACCTGGAAAGCGCCGCTGCAGCGCCCGCACCACGGGCACACACTGGCCAAGATGGCCGAAGCCGTGAGCCGATATTGCTACAGCAATCGGTCGCAAAGTCACTAGGCCTGTCGACGACCGCGATATTCGCTCGGATCAAGATGATGTCGATGCAGCAGACGATAGAACTCGGTGCGGTTGCGTTTCGCGAGATTCGACGCTTTCGAAACATTACCTTGGGTGATATTCAATAGCTCAGCCAGATACTCGCGCTCGAAGTTGTCACGCGCTTCGGCAAATGACGGAATCTCACCTGAGTCCATCTTCAGCGCGTTCTGCACCAGTTGCGAGGGAATAACCTGTGTACTCGACAGTACGGTGGTCTGCTCGACAATATTCTGTAGCTGCCGAACGTTGCCAGGCCACGCCGCTGAGACGAGTATTTCCAGTGCTTCCGCTGAAAAGCGTTTCTGTGCCTGCCCTTTGCTTTCCGCCAGCGTTCTAAGAAAATGGTTGGCCAGCAGCGGTATGTCATCACGGCGTTCGCGCAGCGGTGGTAATGACAGTTGCACAACATTCAGCCGATAGTAGAGATCCTTGCGGAAACGCTGTTCCTGTACTTCTTTCTCAAGATCAAAATGAGTCGCTGAAATAATCCGAACATCGATGGGTACCGATGTGGTCGACCCCACCGGACGAACTTCTCGCTCCTGCAATACGCGCAGCAACTTTGCCTGGAAACCCATCGGCATATCGCCCACCTCATCGAGAAACAGCGTGCCGCCATAGGCTGCCTGAAAAAGGCCTTCGTGGTTTTTGGTCGCCCCGGTAAAGGCTCCTTTACTGTGACCGAACAACTCAGATTCCAGAAGCGATTCCGGTACTGCACTACAGTTAATCGCCATAAAGGGCTTTCCGGAACGTTCGCTTGCATCGTGAATTGAGCGCGCCAGTAGCTCTTTACCAGTGCCACTTTCGCTCTGAATCAAGACACTGGCGTCACTTTGCGCAACCATTCTGGACTGTGACAGCACTTCTTTCATCATCGGGCTACGCGTAACAATGCGCGCACAAAAGCCATCGGAGCTTTCATCACCGGGATCGCCATAAGCCTGCAGTGCGCTGTTGATTTCGCTGACCAATTCGGCACTGTCAAAGGGCTTGGTCAGGTAAGCAAAGGCACCGCGTCGGGTCGCTTCTAGTGCGTGCGGAATCGAGCCGTGGGCCGTCAGCATAATGACGGGCAAACTGGGTCGATTGGCTTTGACGTACTCGAACACCGCCATACCGTCAATATCGTCCATCCGCAGATCGGTAACCACGACTTGCGGCTGAAAACTATCCAGCAACGCAAGGCCTTTGCGGCCGCCATCAGCACTGGCCACCTCGAAGCCATCAGAGGTCAGGCGCATGGAGACCAGCTTCAGAAGGTCTTTGTCGTCATCTATCAGAAGTACGCGTTTACTCATAAGAACCTTTTATTGCTCAGGTGAAGTCAGTGGTAGCCATTGCCCGGGTGGTTCAACTGCATTTCGATCGACTTAAGCTCTTCCAACTTTTTGTGGGCGTTTTGCGTTTCGACACGCGCAGTGATCAATTGGTTCTGCATACGCTGCCATTCCTGATTAATGGTAAGCAGCATTCGCGCAAAGGCGCCGTAATCTCTGTCAAAAAATGCAAAGCCTTGATCATCAATGTAACTTTTCAACAAGTCTTCAGATTCGCGAAAACGACTCATCGCGTCGCCATCACTTCCGTTCATTAACAGAATCGCCAATCGCATACGCGATTTCTTGCTGCCACTGCGACCAAAATCAGCGCGCGCGGCATTTAACTCTTGCTGATAATTCGCACTGTCTAATGCGGCGACGCGTGCGTTGTAATCCATTAGCTCAACCAGGCTTTCCGGTGGATTCATTACAGCGCCAGACTGCGTATTACTCTGTGTCGCACACCCTGATAGCAGCAGGCCTAGCGTCAGGATTCTGAGGTACGTTCCAATGTACATGTATTGGCTCCATTCTTGGGTTTGTATGCCATCGGCAGGCTCAACTGCAAGTGGGCGCCATGACTGCTGGGTAAAACGATTAAATCCCCTTGATGTAAACGTGCATAAAGCCTGGCAATCGCCAGACCGAGACCGGTACCTTTCAAATGACCGCTGTAGGGCGTAGCGCCTTGGTAAAAGGGCTGAAAAACTCGTTCCGCTTCGCTGGGGTGAATACCTGGCCCCTGGTCGTTCACATCGAGCTGCCAACGGCCGTTCAAAACAGTTTGTTTGATGTTTAAGCGGCCGCCTTCGGGTGAGTACTTCACGGCATTTGACACCAGATTATCGATAATTGCCGTGAGCTTTTCAGTATCAGCCTTTACCCGTGGTTCGCTGAATCTCGTGTCAATAGTCAGCCCTTTTGCCCGCACCACCAACTGGTGAGAATCAATGACCGTGCGCACTAAATCTTCAGCCGAAAGCCATTCCATATCAAGTTTAGAGCGAGGTTCATCGTTAACACTGAAGGCCAACAGGTCTTCGATACGGCGCTGCAACTGAAGGCTGCTGCTGTCGAGAATATCCACGATTTCTTTCTGCTGCTGGTTAAGCTGACCCACAACATCGCCGCTTAGCAGGCTGGTGCCCTCTCGAATACTGGCTAGGGGCGTCTTCAGCTCGTGGGATATATGCTGCAGAAATAGCCGTTTCTGATCCGCCAGCTCACTCAACCTCTGGCGCAGCCACTCTAAGCGAAAGCCGAGCGCCTGAATATCTTCGGGCCCATCAACCTGGATGACTTCGTCTACATCGCCACTGCCCAGTCTTCGGATGCTTCTATCCAGTTTTCTCATGGGCCGGCTAACCCGGTACATAATCAACAAGCCCAAACCGGTGGCCACTGGCAGCACCATGAAGGCCTCCCACAGCAGGATCTGTTGCGCCTCGGTCGCGTAGTTATGCAATTTCTGTATACGCTCGCGAATTACTTCGCTATTGCGGTCGACCAGCCAACGGATTATCTCGCGCATCTCAGCGAAGCGCTGCAAGGAGTTTATCGCCAGCGTACTGTTGGGCGGCTCCTGCACCAGCACCTCATTTAATCCAGCGCCTAGCGCCAGCAGTTGTGTGATTTTTTCGAGTACGGCGCGCTCGTTTTCTATTGCCAGCAGTTCACTCGCCGAGTTTTCAAACTGCTTGTGTAATTCCTGATAGGTTTCAAGCAGTTTGGTATCACCGATGACCTGATAGACACGAGCATTTCGTTCCATACCCAGCAAGTAGTCGCCCAGCATGCGGCTGAGGCGCACGGACTGGGTACCGTCCAGGACGGCATCCTGGCTGTCGACCGCCAACTGACGCACATAGTGGGCGGCGCTGCCAACAGCCAGCAGCAGCGGCAAAACCACCAGCGCAATACCCAGAGCCATCCAGTGCATGACCTTGCGCGGATAAAACCGCGTCAGGCCGCTGACTTGCTTGGGAGCAGCTGTATCCTTGGCATATTGTGGCAATGTGCTATCCATGTCTCAGAGGGCTGGTTACAGCACCCCTTTCCTCATATATGGGTTTTCAACTTTTACCACCACCAACAGCGAGATCTACCTAGAGGCGCTTTCCCAGCAGACTGAGTGCATTCCAGGGCGGCACCTGCGGTTCAAACTGAAGACCGTGAACGGTTACACCTCTCGTCCAGCCCCAAACAGACACGCCGCGAAAGTGCGGACTCTGCCTGGCACCACTGCTATCGATCGCATCCAGCGCTGCACGCAAGTAGGCATCCTGGGTCGGCACCTCAGCAGCGGCGCCTGGCGCCCTGCTACACCCGCCACCGCGGCAGTAGGCGTGCTCGTGCACCGTCGCCGAGGCGGGAACACCGAGCTGAAACTTCACGCCTGATTGGGCAGACCATTTTGCCATTTGTTTCGCATGACGCTCGGCGCGTTTTTGGTATTCCGTCACAGAGAGTGCGTGGCCCGGCGGACCGGACCCCAGGTCATAGAGCGGCGCAATCAGATACCCGTTGTTAAATTTCGTAAGTATTTCACTAATATTCTTTGCCGCCGGCCCTGCCGGATTCATTTGGTTGGATGAAGCAAATACCGAGAAGAAGCGACCCTTCGGGAAGTCGTCGGTTTTGCAATTCACTGCGCTCTCGCGGAGGGTTGCCGGCACCGTACCGGCAAAATTCTCGGCAATGCGCTGGTAGAAATGAAACTGCCCGTTTTGCTCGCTGACGTTGAAGGGTTCTATATCGAACTGTACGCCAGCCACATTCGGGTCAGAGCAAATCTTGCGCGACACCTTGTCGGCAAAGGCTCGGGCAAGCTCGCGTGGCAGTTCATTGAAGCCTTTCATACTGCCTTCGTAATCACCGGTAATCGCGCCATCGATGACTGGCACAGCCAACACGCGGCCACCGGCCAGAGCGCCGTCAATCTTCGAGGCATAGGCTCTCACAGTGGCCTCACCTTCGGCGCCATGCAGGCGCTTATCGGCGTTCAGTGGGTATACCGCAACCAGATCCTCAAGCCGGCACTGATCAGGCTTACGCCCCGGACAGTACATCTCCAGACTGCCCGCATAGGTGTAGATCAGCCTGATCTTGTGCCCTTCCTCTGCACTGCGGTTGTAATTGTTAAGCCCAGTGGCAAAGTAGCCGGGGTCGTAGCGACGCGGCTCCCCGGGGCGGTTAGTTACGTCATACACCCAGGCGCCATGCGCATCGGGAACTACCGAAGACTCCGAGGCCACGGCGTGATTAGCCAGCACTGCGAGCAGGCAAAGGCAGGCGTGTCGCCTGACCTTGCCTGATAGTCGAATCCATTCCTGTAAACAGCTCATCGTCATTCCTCACTCTACCGTGACCGATTTGGCCAGATTGCGCGGCTGGTCTACATTGGTTCCGCGGTAGAGTGCAGCGTGATACGCCAACAACTGCAGTGGCAAGGTGTAAACGATGGGCGCAATCAAGCCGCCGGATTTTGGCACAGTGAGCACGCGCTCGCTGCCGCTACCCTTGTAACCGACACCTTCGTCAGCGAGCACGATCAACTGACCACCGCGCGCGCGAACCTCGGCCAGGTTGGAGTTCATTTTCGCGAGCAGCGGGTTATAGGGAGCCAGCGCTACGACCGGTACTTGCGTATCAACCAGGGCCAGCGGACCGTGCTTCAGTTCACCGGCGGCATAGGCTTCGGCGCTCATGTAGGTGATTTCTTTGAGTTTGAGCGCACCTTCCATTGCAATCGGATACATCTGGCCGCGGCCGAGAAACAGGGCGTAGTTGCGCTCGGCAATCCGCTCGGCCAGCTCGGCAATCTGACCATCCAGGCTATAGACGCGCCGCACTTGCTCCGGCGCACGGCGCAGAACATCGATCAGCGCCAGTTCGCGTTGGCGCCCCAACCCCTGATACCGCGCCAACAGTACTGCCAGCAGCGACATATTCATCAGCTGGGTGGTAAAGGCTTTGGTTGAGGCGACGCCAATTTCCGGTCCGGCCTGGGTGAGAAACACCAGTTGCGATTCGCGCACCAGTGAGCTTTCCGGCACATTGCAGATCGCGAGCGTTGCCTGGTAGGGCTGGCGCTTGGCAAAACGCAGCGCTGCCAGTGTGTCCGCGGTTTCACCAGATTGCGACAGTGTTACAAACAGCGTGTTGGGTTTTACCACAACCCGGCGGTAGCGGTATTCACTGGCCAGTTCGACTTTACAGGAAACACCGCACAGCGACTCAAGGGTATAGCTTGCTACCATGCCGGCGTGATAGCTGGTGCCGCAGGCTACAATATGTACGTGTTCAATATCCTGCAGCAATTTGGCAGCATCATCCCCCAGGGCGTCTTCGTTGACCATGCCATTTTTCAGCCCCGGCAGCAGGGTGCGTTCCAGCACCGTATCCTGTTCGAAAATTTCTTTCTGCATGAAGTGGTCGTACACACCCTTGCTGGTGTCGACACGGCTCTGCTGGGATTGACTCAATTCCCGAACCACTACCGCACCTTTCTCATCAACAATATTCACCGACTGCGCACTGACCTCGGCAACATCGCCGTCTTCCAGCGCTATATAATGGCGAGTAATTGGCAGCAGGGCCGTGACGTCGGAGGCGATATACGCCTCGCCTTCTGCGACGCCTACCAGCAGAGGGCTGCCGCGACGGGCCGCCACAAGCTCCCGATCATTGTGGGCGGAGATCACCGCCAGCGCATACGTTCCCTCCAGTCGCCGCGTGGCGTTGAGCACAGCTTTCTGAAGTGAAGGTTCGGTCAGGCTATAGTGGTGAATCAAATGGGCGACAACTTCTGTGTCCGTTTGCGATTCAAAGGTGTATCCAGCTTCAATCAGCTCTTTGCGCAGAGCGTCATGATTTTCGATGATGCCGTTGTGAACCACTGCAATTTCATCTCTCGACAAATGCGGGTGGGCATTGATTTCAGAAGGCTCGCCGTGGGTTGCCCAGCGGGTATGGCCGATACCGATATTACCCGACAGGCGCTGCTCGCCAAGACGACCTGACAGCGCCTCCACATTACCCAGCGACCTTGCACTCTTCAGGCCGACGCCATTGATCGCGGCCACACCGGCCGAGTCATAGCCGCGATACTCGAGCCTTCGCAGCCCCTCCAACAGTGACGGAACCACATCATGTTTTGCGATTGCTGCAACAAGTCCACACATACTCTTTCTCCAGGTTTTGCCGACAGTTATTCAATGAGAAACATCTGCCGATTGCGTTGATGTCTGGAGGGGATAAGTGCAATGGCTATGCCAGTGCTGCCTGAATCGCGCCCGCGCGTAGATATTTCACAAACACAGAGAATTCGAGGCGGGATAGAAGCCCTGCGCCTCGAACAGTGCGCAGGAACAACGTGATGCAGTTCGAATTGAGCGAACCGCGCTAGGGGCTTTCGCCAAGGTCGTTGTTGACTCTGTCTCTTAACGACGACTTGAATTCATCGTCGCGTATCAATGCCTGCATATCGGTTTCGTGAACAGCGATTTTTTCATCGGTATTCAACATCTGCAGCAGACTGTCGATCTCTTCGCACAGGTTGAGATTGTCGAGCAACAACCTCCGTTTGATACTCAGATGCTTTCGTGTATTCGTGGCGCTGCGCACGCGCTGTCGCATCTCGCGGGATATGCGAATCACTTCTGAAATATTGTCCGGCGTGGCCAGCGATCGGAACAGCTGGTCGGCTCGCTCCCGGGCCTGCTCACACTCCATCATCGCAGCGCGGCGCGATTTCTCCAGCTTTTCAGCGCGCCGCAACATTGCGCGGCGTTTGAACAGGCCCCGGATCAGGGGCAGGGCATTAATCTCGGCGTTGTGCTTATCCACTTCCGCAGCGATCTGATACAGCCGGTCAGCGGCCTGACTCAGCGCCAGACGAGCTTGCTGCAACTCTTCCCCCCCAACATGGTTTAGCGCAGTAACAAGTTTGCGGCGCCGCGTTTCCCGATGAGGCATAGGCTCCGCAGATTGCAGAGCTTTACACTGCTCATCGACGACTGCCAGCAACTGCCGCATCGCCTTCGCCTCACTGCCCAGCGCCTGGCGCAACTGACTGACAGGAACCTGCATTTGCACAGCGCGTCCACGCCCTGCCTTGTCCGAATTTGAATCGCCTCGCGTCGTACTGCTCATTCATCCAACTCCTGCGACTGCGTCAGTCTCCCTCGACACCGCTATCCCGATACCTATTGCAAGGTCTGCAATGCAAAAACCGGGCACAGTTTCAGGCTGTTATTTACAGATTACCGCCTGAGTAAGGCACCCTTTAACGCTCCGCAGTCGCGGGCTCACCCCCCTCTGTCGCATCAAGGCAACAGCGAATAGTCTTTTTATATCAAACTCTTAGCTACCACCCGCCAAGGCCCTGTTGCTTTCTCGCGACAACTTGAGATGTAAAACCACACGTCTTTTTCAAAACTTCCCTTACTGAGAATTCAAGCCGCTGTTTTTAAAAATGTTTTTGCGAGTGGCACAGCTCTTGCCATGTGCCGGGTGAACCATTTGTACAACCCATCGCCTCGGAGGCGACCACAGAGAGAGTGGGGATCAAGCCGTGAACATGATGAACCGGAACACTATGAACCTGCACAAAACCAAGAAATGTAACCGTACGCTTCCGCGCAAGCGCCACTTGACTGCAGCGATCGCGGCCCTGAGTTTTTCGCTGACGCCCGTACAGGGTCTCAGCCAGGAAAACGAAGCAGCTACAGGCTCTCAGACGCAACAGGGGGCACTGTCGGAACCGGCGCAACAGTGGTTGAGCTTTATCACCCAGATTCGCCATCTGTCGCAGCAGTCCTATCGCACCAATGTCGAAGAACTGGAGCTTGAGGCCCGTAGAGCCGCGCTGGCGTCAGAGCGCGGCGATCTCGGACTTAACCTGTCGGCCAGTTATGCGGACTACCCTGACGGGCTCGGCGGCAACATCAACAATGGCACCGGAACCGATGACAGCCTGGAACAGTATTCCGATGTACGCCTGAACTTCCAGCTGCTGGATCAACTCCTGCGCAAAGGCTCCCGGGTCGACGCCGCCAAAGCGCGGCTGCGTCAGGCCGAGTACCGGGTCACAGAACAGAACACCGAAGCGGCAACCGAACTGGCGCGCGGTGCGGCCATCGCCTGGGCAGAAAAGTATCAGTACCAGGCACTGTCAGAGGCGCTTAACGCGATTCAGGCCGCCAAAAAAAAGCTGAAACTCTCCGCCGAAGCGTCGATGCCGGAAATTACCGAAGCGACACTTGCCAACGAGGCGGAGGCTCTCATCCTGCACAACGAAATCACCAGCGCGTTCGACAGTCTTTCACCTTTTGAACCGTCGGCGCCGCGCCCGCCCATCGACTATACCGTGCTGCCGCAGCGCGCACCGGGCAGCGACGACATCGTTCGACTGGCCAACAACGCGCCGCAGGCAAAAATTCTCGAGTTTGAAGCCCAGGCACTGAAAGAAGATGCCGAGTCCTATCGCGGCAACGGCATCAATCTGGATGTCTACGCCGGCCAGGTATTTCAACGACGAGGCGTCAATGGCGACGATGCCGAGGACGGCCCGCAAGTGGGAGCCGTGCTGACTATTCCTCTCGGCGCCAGCGACTACTACCAGGGAAAAGCATTGCGCTATCAGGCTGAAGCCCGCCGCCGCGAAGCGGCCGATGCGCTGCTGCAACGCCAGCGCGAACTGATCGATCTGCGCAATCAGTGGAGCCAATCCGTTGCCGCGCTCAGCCGCGCGACTGAACGTATGCGTCAACAGAGCCGCATTCTGCAACAGATGCGCACCCGCGCATCACAACCCGGCTCCGGTCGCGCACCGCACCCCTGGCAAATCGATGTGGAAACTGCACGTTTCTGGCTGCGTGTTGCTGACACCTGGCGCGAACGCGGCGAGTGGCTGGCTAATGTCATGACCTGGGCCGTTAGCGAACCGGACTACCTGGCAAGCAACTTCCGCGAGAGCAACCTGGCAAGCGAGAACGCCATCTGTGCTCCGCTTTACGAATGTTAAGGAGACAACCATGGTTTCAGTACTGCGGAATAGCTCATCATCAGTGCCCGTAAGCCACGCACTCGCCTATGAACTGGTGGAGCTGAAAGAGTTTGACCGGGTTACGGACGAAGCGGCGGCAGTCCGCGCTGTGTTTGGCTCACCCGCAGCGGACACGCCGATAGACCGGCGCATTCTGCCGCTGGTCATCACCGGTTACGACAAACACAAAGTGATGCAGCTGGTGCGCGATACCCGAGCTCATCCGGAAAACTGTCTGCGGCCGATTGCCGTGATTGGCCTGGCCGATCACGCTACCGATTCGCTGCTGGAACACCTCGCCGACGGTGTGCTTCCGCCGCGACCAGACAGCGAGATGTTGCGAGAAACATCGCTCACCCTGTCGATGCTGCACCGCCAACTGCGCGACATTCGCCAGGCGGCTGACGACCGCCCACTGACTCTGCTGCAGTATTTGTATACGCGCGGCTCAAGGCTCGAGCCGATGGTTTCTCCCGAGGAGACGCTGGCCTACAGCTATCCTCTGGCCGAGCTTTTCCTTGGCGGCAGCGCCAACGAAGTACGCGAGCTGCTGGACGATATGGCCCGCCACAGCGTAGTCAGTGCCAAGCACGTCGATCGGGTTTTCACCTGTCCCGACTGCAGCAGTTACCGGGTTTGCGCAAAGGAGCTTTGCCCCGAGTGTAACTCCACCCACCTGGAAGCCCAGGAGTCTATCCACCACTTCCGCTGCGGCTACGTAGCGCCGGAAGCCGAGTTTATGGTAACCGGCCGCCCCCGCTGTCCAAAATGCCACGGCGATGTCCAGCATATTGGCGTGGAATACAACCGCCCCGGCCAGTTTGTGGTTTGCGGCGACTGTAATTACTGGGCCACCGAGCCGGTCCTGCAGGCGTGGTGTGCTGTGTGCAACACCTACCATTCGCCGGCGGATCTGCGACCGGTCAATATCAGCAGTTATTCGCTGACACAAAATGCCATGTCGGTGGCACGCCTGGGTTCGTGGAATCCGCAACACGTGGCCGCGCAAAACAGCGCGGCACCACGCAAGCGCACGGCCACACGAAAAAAACCTGCAAAGAACAAACGCTCTTCGGCTATGGATGCGATTGCCAAAGTGGTGCTTAAGGTTGCCAGCGACAATGAGAGTCCAACGACCGTCTACAGCGCAGCGCTGCGCTCGCCAGGCGAGGATGCCAGCGAAGAACTGCAAACGGCGCGCATGGTAATTCAGCAATTAGCCAGCGATTCACTACTCTGCGTTGAGCGTCGCAAGCAGGAGCTTATGATCGTACTGCACGATTCGCCCGACCGACATACACCTACCTGTCGCCAGCTGGAAAAAGCGGTATTACGCGAAGCGGGTATCGACCTTTCGATCAGCGAAGTGGACGACAGCGACGCGCCTATCGTAGCTGACGAGGCTGATCGCTATGCGTAAAGGTGGCTGTGATGCTTAACGAACTGACCGTCCGGTTTAACCAGTTCTGGCTTGAATGTTGGGCGCTGGTGGAAGCACTGACCCTGTGGGAGTTGGCCTTGATTATGTGGCCTTTCGTGTTTCTCTCGGTGCCCCGCTACATACTGTCGGAAATCATCGTGTTGGCGATGATCTTTAAACCAGAACCGCCGGAGAAAGTACGCTTTCGTCAGTACCTTGCTCATAAAAAGCCGCTGGTTTCTATCTTGCTGCCGGGCTTTAACGAGGCAGAAACGCTGGAAACCACCGTGCTGTCTCTACGGGAGCAGTCCTACCCCAACCTGGAGATCATCGTGGTGAACGATGGCTCCTCCGACGGGATGGACGCCATTGGCCGCCGTCTGGCACGACGTGGCTGGGTGCGCTATTTCGAACATCGCCAGCGCGGTGGCAAGTCATCGGCCGAGAACTTCGCGGCAAACGCTGCGCGCGGTGAGTTTATGGTGATCTGCGATGCAGACTCCACCTTCGACCGCCACTCCGTGTGGCATTTGCTGGTTGAGTTCTACGACCCGGAAGTTCAGGCCGTTGCCGGCAACCTGCGCGTGCGCAATGCCGGAACCAACCTGCTGACCCGATGCCAGGCCATTCAATACCTGTTCGGCATCGGTGTCGGGCGAAGGGCCTCCGCCGCCGCAGGTACCTTGTCTATTGTGTCCGGTGCCTTTGGCGCGCTGCGCAGTTCGATTGTCAGACAGATCGGCGGCTGGGAAGCCGGTCCCGGCGAAGACGGTGACCTGACCACCAAAATCTGTCTCGCCGGCGGCAAGATCGGGTTCGCACCCAAGGCGATGTGTATGACTGATGCGCCGGACAACTGGTGGGGCTACTTTCGCCAGCAGCTGCGCTGGAACCGCAGCGTGGTGCGCTTCAGGATCAGAAAGTACAGCGGCATTTTCAATCCCTTCAGCCGCAGCTTTAATGGTCGGAACCTGCTCGGCGCCCTGGACGAAGTGATCTTCGAAGTCATCTTCGCCATTTCACTGCCCATCTATGTCGTGTGGATGCTGATGAATCACGCGGACATGTTCTGGCAGGTAACCTTTCTGGTCACGATCCTCTATGTCTTTGTGAATATCTTCCACTACCTCATAGCGCTGGCAGTCAGTGAGCGACCGCATCTGGATTTGCCGATGTTCCCCTATTTGCCCCTCTACGGATTATTCACCGGGCTCTACCTGCGCACTGTGCGCCTGATCGCCTACGCCGATGAGTATCTATTCAAACGCTCATACTGGGAAACCTACGTCCCCGAGTACGTACAGGAACAATCAAGGAAGTATGACTCATGGTAAACAGACAGAATGCTTTGCAAAAACGCGACTATCACACACAACCCGCGCCCAAACCTTCATCAGGCGGCGCGCCCAGCCACCCTTGGCGCCAATGGTATTCCAGTGCGCAAGGGCCCGACTCGTTGCCACTGGAAGTCGCCCAGCCGCGCAAACCCCAATGGGGACGTTATATTTACCTCGCCATTATTGCCTGCATTGTCGGGCTGGTGTTGCGAGAAATTTACACCGGCCTGTTCTGGTACAACGCCCAGGGCGCCGTCAGCGGACAACAATACAATGTATCGCCCTCACAGACTGTGACCATTGACGAAGTGCTGGTTTCGCCTTCAGAAACCGTCAAAGCCGGGCAGCCGCTGGTGAAACTCAATTCACCGGAGCTGGTACAGGCACTGGCCCGCAATGAAGCAGAAATCGCGCGTATGCAGGCGGATATGGTGGAAAGCACCTCGCGCATTTCCTCCAATCGAGAAGAACTGAGAGCGCGCATTGAATCCAACCGCGCCCAGCTGGAAGCACTGGAAAACAAGTCGCGCACCGAGATAGAACGCATCAACGCCATGCGTCGACTGGTTGCTGCCGGCGCCGTGTCCAAAGGCAGCCTGCAGGAGCTGGAAATGCAGCACTCGGAAACCTGGTCCGACCTGCAGCGGGTCAAGGCCGAATTGCAATCGGCTTATCGGCAAAGCTCGGCGCTGGCTGAATCTCAGTCCCGCGATGAACAACAAGCAATGCCGGAAAATCGTCTCGCGTCGTTAACCAAGCTGCGCGACAGCATCCAGAACCAGCTCAACAGCCTGGAGCTGCGAGCGCCGTCCGATGGGGTTGTGGCAAACGTTCGTGTTTCGCGCGGCGACGTACTCAAAGCCGGGGAACCGGCGGTTATCATGTTGGAACAGGATGACACTCGCGCCTTTCTGTTCTTCCCGCCCTCAGCTCAGGGCAAGCTTAAAGTGGGACAGACCGTACCGGCCCACACCTCGGCCGGGGCTGATTTCCCCTTGCGTATCGAAAAGATCTACCCGCGCATGGAAAGCAAGTCGGCGCTGTCATACAGCGAGCTGAACGCGCCAGAGAACGCTTCACTGGTCGCCGAAGCAGTACCCGCCGATGGTGGTAAGTTCCCCGATGCCCTCAACACCGGCACGCCCATCTACGGCCGGGTGCCACGCTGGTCGCTGGCAGAAGATATCGACAAAGCGGTTGCGGCGCTGAGTGAGTTCTTTAACGGAAAGGCCGTCGCCAACGAGCCCGCAACGAGTGACAAAAAGGCGGCCGCAGCCGCTTCAGAAAACTGAGCCAGAGCGCTGCTGCCCCGGCAGCAGCGCTCCAACTATTACCGTGACAAACCTCCTGATTCCTGCCGACACAAGGCTACAATAGTCAGTCATTTCGCAGCGGAGAGGGTTCATGATTCCACCGCGACGCCTGCGCAATCTGGCAATCCTATCCACATTCGGGCTGCTGCCCCTGCAGACCGATGCGCTTCCTGACAACAGCCATTCACTACAAGATCACAGCAACGGCCTGCGCAGTCTCACGTTGTCACGACCAGCTCGCGCCAATGCCCTGATTGGTTTGCAATTTAACGCCGGCAGTTTTCAGGATACCGTGCCCGGACTGGCCCATCTGGCCGAGCATGTTTTTTTGCGCCAGCACATTGTCGACGCCCGAGGGGAGCGGCTTGCGCTACGCGATTTCCTCACATTAAACGGCGGTCGGGTCAGCGCCAAAACCAGCCACGAAAGCACTTATTTCGTCTTTGAGATCCAGCGTGAAGCGGCGTCCTTGCTATTGCAGGAGCTAGCGGAGCTGCTGCGGACAACTCGTGTTACGACGTCGATCATTGCCTCGGAAATCAGCGCAGTAAGCGACGAATTTTCTTTTCTCAAAACCCGCGAAAACTGGTTGCTGCAGGACGCCCTCAAATCCGCCACAGCAGCCGGACATCCCTTCCGGCGAAACAGCGCCGGCAATCAAGCAAGCTTTGCGCCCTACTCCCTCGACGCATTAAAAGCCGAGCTGAAGAGTTTTTTTGAGCGTTACTACCGCCCTGCCAACCTCAGTCTGGTCTATATCAGCGCGGAAAGCCCAGCCCAACAACAGCAGAATATACGCGAAAGCTTCGGCGACCTGCCGGTGTTGCCCGCAGCAAACATCCGAGAGCCCCCCCTGTTCGACAGCAGTACACTGCCGCAGTATCTGCACATTCAGGCGCCCGTATCTTCACGCCAGTTCAATCTACTGCTGCCACTTGCCGGCCTCTCTAGGGAGGAAGGGGAAGCCACCGTCGACTATTTGCGCTTTTGGACCGATACCGACAGCGCAGGGAGCTGGCGGCGGCAGTTGCTGAGTACCGGCCTGTTCAAAAGTGTCACCTTGAGTCGCGGGATTGCGGCCGGAAACCAGGCCAGTTTAAGTCTGCACTGGGTACCCACTGGTACCGGGCTAGCCGCTGGCGACGCCACGTGGCAGATACTGCTGCAGGCGCTGCAAGCTCTGGCAGTTCAGGCGCGCAACCCGAATGTGCTGGCCCGCTTCCGCGCCCACCAATTGCGTGATCGCAATCGGATACCCGGCTATATAGAAAGTCACCATGTTCAAACCTGGCTGCAGACCCTCGCCAAAAAGAGAAGCGAGCTGCCCGCTGTGTTGCCCTCGAAGCAATTCCTGTCGCTGCTTGATAAGCGCAAGCTGCTGTTGATTGAATTGCACCCGACCCTGGACGGCGAACAGCGCTCACCGGTATTTGACGTTCCTTATACCTTGCAGAAACTGACCCAGCCCACCGCTGCGCCTCACAATGCAACTGTACTCGAGGCCTTTACGCCCCCTGTCGATCTTCGGGAATCGCCGACCCTGCCGGAACTTGCGTCGCAGGCCGACAAGCCGAAACTCCTTGCAGACACGGGCCATATCACCACCTGGCATTCCGCAACGCCGAAGGCTAACGGATCTATCATGGTGCAGCTATCTCTTGACCTGCCGGTAATCGGCCAGTCTGCCCACCACCGGACGCTCGGCCTGCTGTGGCTCGAAGCACTGGATATCACGAGCCAGCGCTTTCCGGACAGTGACTGGTATCGCCATGATCAGGGCATGGCGGTCGAGCTGCGTGGCACCCCCGTTCAGATACGAGACCAACTGGCGAGCATCGCTGACATGTTGCAGACAACCTTGACCCAGGCGGAATTCGACGCACTGAAAGCCAGAATGATCGGCGATTGGCAACGGCCCCCGGATTATCGTTTTGCCTTCGAAAGACTGGTAGAAAAGCTGCGTTACTCCCTTATTCCCGCCGAAGATCCAACGGCGGTACGCATTGCGGCTCTGCAGGAGAGCGACCACCCGCACTGGCTGGCCCTCCAACAGCAATCGCTGTCGGCTCTGAGAGCTACGCTCTACATTTACGGCGGAGATCGCGAGACGGCCCGCGCACTCAGCCACGCTCTAACACTTCCCCACGCCGTTCAATCGCCAGGCGACACAGCGACCAACAACTTTGCCCGCACTGCATTAGCGGCGGAAGAAATTCAAGGTGGCACCCGCAGCACTGAGCTGCTCAGTGAGTCCAACGCGCTGCTCCGCTACCATGTCACGCCGCGCAGCACACCACAGGATGAGGCGCAATTTCAGTTGCTTCTACCGCTGTTAAAAAGGCAGTACTTTGCGACCTTGCGGGAAGAGCAGCGTCTGGCCTACGGGGTGACCGTCGTGCCAGTCAACTTTGAGCAACAGCGGGGGTATGCGCTGATTGCCCAATCTGCCGCGACTACCCCAGACATACTAAAACGCGCAACCGAGCAGTTTCTCAGTGATTTTCCACACTGGCTAAACACATTGACAGAGGCGCAGCTGGCGTTGGTAAAAGCGCGGGTCAGCGCCGAGCTTGATCCGCGCGCGCTACGCGGTGAACAGTTGGCGGATCACTACTGGTCCCATATTTCGAAACAGCAGACGGGGCTAAACTGGCAGGAAGCCGTACTGGAATCAGTACGTACGCTGCAGCCACAGGATCTCAGCCGCTACTTTGATGCGGTATTTCGCAGCAAGGAGGGCGAAGCACTGATACTGGAAGGCTGGCCCCGCCGCGAGGGCTAAGGGCCAGCTCTAGAGGGAAATAAAAAAGCGGTGACGGCGCAGGTGTGGGGATAGCCTCGGAGGTTGCCGCCACCGCCAGGAAGCGCTACTGCTGAATAGATTGAAACTCGTTGAACTCGTCAGCGCTCAAATGACCATCGGTGTTCTTGTCCAGTTCACCGAAGGACATCGCGACGTCGGCATTCGACTCGGCTTCCTGCGGGCTGATCAGTTGATCGCGGTTTGCGTCGAGGGCATTAAACATGCCGCTGTTCTGACCGCCTTGTTGGACCTGTTGCTGCTGTTTGTCGCCTTCCTGCTTCGCGTCATCGCCTTTGTCGAACAGTCCGGCCTGAGCGCCCATAGCACCGATCAACAGAAACGGAGCCAGCGTTGCAATTACCGTTTTACCTTTCATAACAGTCTCCTGTTCATTCATAGTCTTTCGAGGCAAGCCGACGCAGGGCCAAACTGCCTCTCCACAAGGGCTATATCAAAGAGCGTGCCAGTATTTTTTTGCTTATATTTCAACAGCTTAAATTCTGCCCTGTGAAAACCATCAGCATTTCTGTCCCTGTTTTCCGACAGAAATACTCACACTTGCCATAATATTTATTAATATCAATCAGTTATGAATGTCGCCCAAAAAGTACAACTGGATATTCGCAGCGACAGCCGCGGCCATTGCATTACACTCACCCGGCACACAAACTTGGGCTGCAATCGACAGGAGGAAGGAAACGGTATGGCGCTGACACTGGAAGACCGGCTGGACATACGCGAGTTAATGGCACGCTATGCCCACGCCCTCGACTATCACAATCTCCCCGCCATGCGCGACATCTGGACCGACGACTGCCGCTTCCAGGCGGACGAGCCCGAGGTAAATATCACAGGTATTGAAGCATTGATTGCCTTTTTTAAAGACACCGTTGCCACCGTGCCCAATGCCCGCCATCTGATCGACAATCTGTATATCGAAGGCGCAGCCAGTGAAGCCCTCTGCCACGCCTACCTCAGCATTGTGGATGCGGATACGGGAGCATTACTCGGCTTTGGCCGTTACCGCGACGACGTGGTGCGAACTGCTTCGGGCTGGCGCATTCGCAGTCGCGTATTTACGGCAGGCTAGAACGCTCTGGCGGCCCGATTAGCCCCCAAGAGGCTTGCGACAGACAAGATGAACATAGCGCCCCAACTGCCAGTAGGGCTCGCGGTTGCCAAACTGCCACTCCACCGCCATCACATCGTCCAGCGAACGCTCGGCGCGGAGGGCTCTGGGCATAAAATCCAGCGCAAAACGGACACTGCGTTTACCGATAACATCCAGGCCCGATTGCTCCAGAAAAACACCCAACTGCGCGGGTTCCTGGGGTGACGGTGGGGTAAAACTGCCGGGCTCTCCGGCGAAGCGCTCGGCATTGACCTTGCGCAGGTTGCCCTTGATCAGATTGCCGATGGCAATGGCGTGGACGTTGTATACCAGCAGGGAAAGGTAGGCGCCGGGCCGCAATGCCGCTATCAGTCCGCTCAGCGCCTGCTGCGGCTGCGCCAACCACTCCAGTACCGCGTGGCACACCACCAGATCGTAACCCTCGGCGGCAGCGCCGTCGGCCAGATGTTGCTGCAGGGTTTCCTGTCGACAATCGACGCGCCCTTGCAGTTCTGACCGAGCCAGTTCCGCTCGCGCCAGCGCCAGCATGTCTTCGGCCGGCTCAGACAGCACCACCCGGTGCCCCAGATTCGCCAGCCGGGCGCTGATCTGACCCAGCCCGCCGCCGGCATCCCAGCAATCCAGTGCCGTGCTCTGCAAGGGCAAATGCTCAAGCATGTCGCGCCACACCAGCTCCAACCTCAGCTCGCCCTTGGCAGAGCCGTAGATGCGGTCGCGGAAGCGCTCGGCCCTGCCGCTGAATATCTGATCACCTGCCATTGTCAGTCCTGAGCTTAAACGCGCAGCCGGAAAGAGACTGCGGCAGAAGGATACCGTAAAAGTGCAGAAATGACGGGCAAAAAAACCGGGGGAACCCCCGGCTTGAATTGTCGATCTTGACTCGATCCGAACCGACTCATAGCGCGTCGAGTCCTTCAACGCGCCCCCTTCCCTGGGGAGTCACCTTGTCCGGTGTGCGAGTCAGAGGGCCGTCCTTAGCCCGGGATTGATTCTCGCTTCCCGGCACTTTTTGAAATATAGGAAATATTCACAGGTATTTGTAAGATATTTCCTACACGACATTGCCCCGTTATTTGGGCCTGGGAATGCTGCGGATATCCCCCAGCAGGCTGTAATCGTTGCCCCCCAGCCGGGCAATAGGGTCAAGTGCCTTGGCATCGACCTGCAGGCGCCCCTCTTCCTCGCGGGCGATGTCATCGCTCAGGTAAATCTGCTTCACCAGACCGTAGACGATGGATTGGGCGCCGATCTCGTGGTGTTCGTAGAGCTCACAGGCATAGGCCACCCGGCAGTCGCTGAGTCGCGGCAGCGCGAAATCACCGAAGGTGGTGGTCTCCAGCCCGCTGCCATCCAGCTCCGATTCGCCGTGGTTCAGCACCGCGCTGCTGCGGGTGACCTGCTCCATCATTTCCCGGTGGGCTATGTGAACCACAAAGTGTTTGCGCTCAAGAATGTTGCGACGGGTGTCTTTAATCTCGCCATCGGGCTTTTTGCCAATCGACAGCATCACCAGCGGCGGTTTGGAGCACACCCCGTTGAAATAGGAAAAGGGCGCCAGATTAAAACTGCCCGCAAGCCCATTGTCCGACAACACCCAGGCAACCGGCCTGGGAATCAGAGTCTGGATCATGGTGAAATAAATGCGGTTCGGGGACAGGTCTTGCAGGTCAATCAACATAGGGGATCAGGCGTTAAGGTCAGGAATGATGCGCGCTCGCAGCCGCTCGATGCAGTCCTTCACGTACAGCTTTTCCTTTTTCAGGCGCCGCATTTCCAGCTGGTTGTGTATAGGGTATTCCTGCAAGTTGGCGATTTTATGGTCCAGCTCCCGATGCAGGACGCGTAGCTCCGTCAAACGGGCACGAATTTCCTTGTGATCCAGTTCTTCTATCATGTGCCAAACTCATGAGGGGGGGCGAAACCCGAGTACTGCGCGTTTCGACATAGTAATGGGTCTGACTGGCAGACAAAAGGGCTGTGGCTGGCGCTGATCTAAATAATCACCAAATAATGGCAATTGGCGCCATTGTCCCGTTCGCCGGCCTGTCCAATACTGTCGGGCAAACGGATACACCCGAATGATTCAAGGGAGACATCATCATGCGTTCTGAACTTTGCGACAAACTGGGTATTGAACATCCCATCTTCGCCTTCACCCACTGCCGCGATGTGGTGGTAGCGGTCAGCAAGGCTGGCGGCATCGGCGTATTGGGCGCTGTAGGCTTCAGCGCTGAAGAGCTGAAAGAAGAGCTGGACTGGATTGACGCGCACATCGGCGACAAGCCCTACGGCGTCGATATCGTTATCCCGCAGAAGTACGAAGGCATGGGCGATATGTCCCCGGAAGAGCTGGAAGAGCAGCTCAACAAAATGGTACCGCAAGAGCATATCGACTTTGCCCAGAAGCTGCTGGCAGATCACGGCGTGCCCGAGTGGCCGGACGGCACCAAAAGCATGGGCCTGCTGGGCTGGACTGAAGCCACCGCCACCCCCCTGCTGGAAGAAGCCCTGACCCGCGACAAGTGTGTGATGATCGCCAATGCCCTGGGTACCCCCCCGGCCGACAAGGTCAAAATGATTCAGGATTCCGGCCGCCTGGTTGGCGCCCTCTGCGGCAAGGTGAAGCAGGTCAAATCTCATGTTGAGGCTGGTCTGGATTTCATTATCGCCCAGGGCGGTGAAGGCGGCGGTCACACCGGTGACGTCGGCTCTATCGTATTCTGGCCCCAGGCCGTCGCTGCCGCCGAAGGCACGCCGGTACTCGCTGCTGGCGGTATCGGCACCGGCCAACAGATGCTGGCTGCCATGGCACTGGGATGCGCGGGTGTTTGGACCGGCTCCTTGTGGCTGACCGTAGAAGAAGCTCACGCGGAACCGGCTCAGAAAGAAAGCCTGCTCAAGGCCAGCAGCGAAGACACCGTGCGCTCGCGCTCCTGGACCGGCAAGCCTTGCCGCATGCTGAAAAATGACTGGACCGAAGCCTGGGAAGCCCCGGAAAACCCCAAACCTCTGGGTATGCCGCTGCAGGGTCTGGTATCCGGCGACGGTATCCGCCGCACCGCCAAGTACGCGGCAGTGGGCGAGTGCCAGAAAGTGGCTTTCAACCCGGTCGGCCAGGTCGTTGGCCAGATCAATTCTGTGGAGTCCTCCCGCGGCGTTGTCATGCGTCTGCTGCAGGAATACGCCGACGCCTACGAGCATGTCACTGCGATGCTCGAAGGCTAAGTTCTGCCCGGCCCTCTCCTTTCGGAGAGGGCCAAGCTCTCTTTCTTACCCCGCTATTCCTCCCTGCAACACCGCCGCACTGTCCACCATACGTTTCAGATCGGTCATTTCATCCTGGCGTAAATCCAGCTCTCTTGTCAGTACCTGCAATTTCTCCCAGTCAAAGCCCGCCAGATGAGGCGAACGACGCAGTTTCTCGGCAAAGCCCGCCGCCAATACCGCCGGCGTAGTTGGCTGAAGGTGCTCAAGCGCGCGTCGGTAGACCACCTGATCACGACGCACGCTGGCGCCGCCTTGCGGGGACTTGTAGCGCAGTTTTACCAGCGCCAGTTCCTTGTGATTGCCTGACGTTCTTGTTTCAGAACTATAGCGGCGCTCATCCACAAAGCGGTATTGGCTGTCAGTCAGGGTAATTTCGTAGAGGGCTGTTACGTTATGCCCCGCGCCAATATCACCGGCGTCTTTGGCATCGTTATTAAAATCGGCATGCGCCAACTGCCGGTTGTTGTAGCCGATCAAACGGTATTCAGCCACCACCGCCGGATTGAACTCCACCTGCAGTTTCACGTCCTTGGCCAGGGTATAAGCGGTGCCTTTTAATCCACTGACCAGCACCCGGCGCGCCTCGCGAAAGCTGTCGAGATAGTAGTAATTGCCGTCGCCCTTATTGGCCAGCGGCTCCAGCTGGGCATCCATGTAATTGCCCTTCCCCACACCGAGCACGGTCAGATAAATACCCTGGTCGCGCTGGCGCTCGATCATGTCTACCAGTGCCTCGCCGCGCAGACCCACATTCACATCACCGTCGGTAGCGAGAATCACGCGATTGTTCCCGCCCTCAATAAAAGCCCGCCGGGCAAGTTGATAGGCGCGCTGAATGCCATCACTGGCGTGGGTAGAGCCACCTGCGGTCAGGCCCTGCAAGGCTTGCAGAATAGCGTGCCGGTCTTTTGCTGGCGTGGGTTCCAGCACCGTGCGCGAACCGGAGGCATAGGTCACCAGTGACACCGTATCGGTCGGTTTGAGCTTGCCCAGCATCACACTGAAGGCGCGCTTTAAGAGGCCAATGCGATCCTCCCCCTGCATGGACCCCGACACATCAATCAGAAAGACATAGTTACTGTCGGGCAGTTGCGCCTGCTCCGGCTCCCAGGCGTTGAGTCGCACCTGCAGCAAGCGGGTTTTTGCATTCCACGGCGTTTGCATGATGCGCGTCTCAAGGCCCAGCGGCTGCGCCGCGGATAGCCCCGACAAAGGCTCATATCTGAGCGCATTGATGATTTCTTCAGTGCGCACCGCATCCTCCGGCGGCATGCGCCCTTCATTCAAGTAGCGCCGCACCACACTGAAAGAGGCGGTATCCACGTCCACCGAAAAGGTAGAAAGGGGGTCGCCTGCGGTACTTTTCACCGGGTTGTCTACGGTGCCCTGATAGGTATCGCGCTCCTCGACAATGTGGGCGATGTGAGGTCTGTGCGGATGACGCACAAGCTGCGAGCTTGCATAGTCAGCCACCGGCGCCGTAGCGAGCTGACGTTTTTGCGCAAGACTCTGCTGTTGTGCCTTCGCGCCATACGCGACTTCGGCCTCCGCCTTTCTGTTCTCAACAACGGTTTTTTCAGCAGGCGCAGGAACACCCACGGCCGATTCATCGCGATTTACAGAACAGGCCGCGACGGCCAGGGCCAGAGTGGTAAGCATCAGGGGCTTTTTCATACCGGTATCTCCGTTTTGGGTTGATACCGGGTATGACGGACAGAACATGAAACTTGAACAAAAAAATTGAAACACTTATATCCTGAGCGAACAGGGAAGCGCACTAGCGGAGGCAAGGATGCCGACGATAAGCGAATTTTTCGGGATTATTATTCGGATGTACTACGACGATCATAATCCTCCACATTTTCACGCCTACTACGGCGATTATGAGGCCCTGATCAGAATCGACACTCTCGCTATAATGGATGGCAAGCTCCCCAAGCGAGCAAAGGCGTTGATTCTGGAATGGGCATCGGAACATCGCGAAGAGCTGCATGAAGATTGGGCTCTCGCAGAAAAGCATTATCCGCTCAAACGAATAGCCCCGTTAGAGTAAAAGAGCACAGCATGCACAAGATTACTCAGGTTCAGGTAAAACCCAACTACACACTCGCGCTTGTGTTTGACGATGGCACGGCTGGCGAAATTGCCTTGGGCGACCGCCTATTTGGCCCGATGTTCGAGCCACTGAAGGATCCAAGCCTGTTTGCCCAAGTCTCGATTGATCCTTTCGGAGCCCTGTGCTGGCCTAACGATGCAGATCTGGCACCGGACGCGCTGTACCACGCAGTCCGAAAGCAAATCACCAATTGAACCTCACCGCACCATAAACCTGCCGCCCCGGATTCTGCTGGGCGTAATAGGTTCCCGGGAAAAACACCGAGTCCACCACCTG
>NZ_JBFJUX010000008.1:0-150144 GCF_041624475.1 Litorivivens sp. | reverse complement strand
GCTCCAACGCCTCCTCGCCAAAGGCATCGAGGGCAATCGGTGTATCCTGCAACGACTCCTCTTTTTTCTGAGCCGTTACCACGACCTCTTCCAGCATCGGTTTGCTGTTTTGAGCCAGCACCGCCGGTGCCAACACCCCCACCATGAACAGCCAAGGCTTGCGCACACTTGTTTTCACGATCATTCTTCCAGGTCTCCTGCCAACGGGTATCGTTATTATTGGGTACTAAAGATGAAGACTGGGCAGACTAGCCAAAGTGTACAAGGCAGGAAACGACGAAAATTGCCGCTTTAATACGCATTTCCGTTCATTTGAGAATAATGGCTTGAATATCAATGCTCGCGCAGCGCTAGCGTCGTGGCCGATACCAGATGGGCGAGGTGTAGGCCCGCTCCTGATGGACACGCTTGGCGTTCTCCGGGAATCGACTCCCAAGACGGACCTCATCATAAACAATCCAGCGGGGCGTGGGAATTTCCAGAACGCGAACGTAGTAAAAAGCATTTTCCTCGGGGTCGAACGCGGGGTCTTCCCAGACCACCGACAACTCGCTCGCGCCTAGGGTGTTGCGATAACTTGCCGAGGCAAGCTCCACTGTGCTGCCGACCGGCGCCAATTTACCCTTGGCGTTCAATCGGCGCGGTCCGGCCCAGGCCACATTATAGACCTTCTCCTGTAGCTCGCCCTTCGCATCACGCCACCCTTTGATAATCTGCACCCGGTCCAGGTTCGCGCCCTGCGGGTCTTTCAGCGCGCTCACCAGAAACCTGGGGCTGCGCGATTCGGGAGCCGCCGACAGTTCGGCGCCCATGGGTACGCCAAACCGGTAGCCGTGACGCACCCGATCCGGACGGTGGGCGTCCTGCGCGTCAAAGTGCCAACCGCCGAAGAAACGCACGCTCATTCGCGGTCCCGTGGTGGCATACACCTCCCTGCGCTTGAGCGCGTCGAAAACTTCCTCACGGGTATTGTCGCGCGCCCACACCGCCGCGTAGCCAGCGGCCAACTGCTCCCAGGTATGCACTGGCACATCGTCACCGGTGGGTTTGTAATCGGCCCAACCGGAGGTATCCGTGCTGGCGGCATCGACCACGCTACCCTTTGCCTTGAATACCATAAAGTTACCCTGACTGCGCTTGACACTTGGCTCGTAATTCGCCGCCTTACCCCAGAAGTTATCCTCCTCAGCCGTCGCCAGCGAGGTGTGCGCGTCGGTTGATCCGATCAAGCCAAACTGGAAAGGGTTAACACCGAGGCGCACCTCCTGCTGCAAACCCAGTTTTAGTGCCGATCGGGCATACTCGTATTGCAGCATTTCTGGCTGTTTGCGCCGGGTCGTCCCGAGATTCCCCTTGTCCCAGGTACCGAAGTTCGCAAATTCATCGTCGGGTGACAGATAGGGATGCGCCTCACCATCACCTTTGATTTGAGTCACCTCGACCACCGGCTCCCAGCGCGCCCGCTGCCGGGCATACTCTGCCGTCATGGGGATATCATCTACCTGTGTGGCAAACATTCGTCCATTGCTGACATTGCCGTTGTGCGGAATGGCCAGCACACGGCCGGTCGTGCTGCGCTCATAGTCCTCCATATAAGCCCACAAATCGCGGGGATCGAGGCTGTCGTTGACTGAAAAAGGCAGCACTGAACCAGCCTTGTCTGCGCCATCGCGGAAAATCACCACCCGGTGCAGATTGTCGCCACCGGGCATGGCACTCCATTCAAAGCCCGCCAGCGTCGTAAACATCCCGGGCTCATAGGCCGACTCTGTCGCCGCCAACGATTCCGCCCAGGTAGATCGCATAATATCCGTCAGTACCTGATCGGGCTTTTCGCCGCCAGCAAAGCCCATAATGTCACGAAAGAAACGGCGCCCGAACGCCACCACATCGTCAAGCGTGCCCTGTTTGCGCTGCTCGGGAAGCACGCCGATATAGGCGGCGTGATCAGCAATTACAAGAAAATCCAGAGGCCGGTTCAGCCGCGCCTTCATCCCACTACTGCCGCTGACAATTTCACCTTTGGCAAAGCGATAAGCATCCGCCGGTGACAAGGTCGCATTACCAACGGTATTGGCATCAGCAGACAGCGACGAGTGCAAATGGGTGTCACCCCAGAGCAGCCTGGAGGGAAAACTATCTGCCAGCGTCGGCGAATAGGATTCACCAAAACAAAGGGCCGACGCCAAAAGAGCTAAAACCACCATTGTTCTACGCAACATTGCCAGATACCTCCACATCTATTGCCCGCGATTATGCACGCATTAAAACATCTGCTTCATAATCAAAGCAGACGATATTAGGAGCTAGACAACACCTTTCTCAACCCAACCCACGGCCACGAGCCAAAGACCGCCGACATCAGAAAGCTGGGCTGCGGCGAACAAACACCAATTAACGCTTGGTAATTCACGAGCGGCATGGGATGACGTAGGTTCTACTGCTCAAACCATAATGACAAATTGACTCACGGATCCGTCTGATGACAACACAACCGCATTCCAATGGCCTGGCAATGGCCAAATCCATAGAAAGTATTATCACCGCTGGCGCCGCCGAAGCAGAAAAACTGCGAACACTGCCACAGGACACCGTCGACGCGCTGTGGAATTCCGGTTTGATGCACTGGATGAACCCCAGAGAGGCTGGCGGTCAGGAGCCCTCGCTGGTTGAAATGCTTGAAACCTGGCTGGAGCTGGCAAGGCAAGACGCGACCGTCGGCTGGATCGGCATCGCCAACTTTCCCTCTGCCGCCTTCTCCGCCGCTTTTCTCGAAGATGATGGTTTCACAGAGGTGTTCACCGATAACGACAATCGCATCACTATGGGCGGGCAGTTTGCCCCCAACGGCATGGCGGAAGTGGTTGAGGGCGGTTACCAATTGAGCGGCAGCTGGAGCTTCGGCAGCGGCACCGGGCATTCACAGTACGTGGTGGGCGGCTTTATTCCCCTCAAAAATGGCGAGATGACCTTTCTGGAAAACGGCATGCCGGAGATGCTGGTGGCCATCATGCCCCGCGATCAGATCAATTTTACCGACAACTGGAACGTTACCGGTCTGAAGGGTACTGGCAGCTACGACTACAACGTTCAGGACATCTTTGTGCCCGAGGCCAGAGTCTTCCCCCTGTTTACCCGGGAGCCCAAACGCGGCCCGGATATTTTCAAGCTGGGGGTTATGCCGCTGACCGGTGCCGGCCACGCCGCCTGGGCGCTGGGTGTTGCCCGCAGTGCATTGGATGATATTTTTCAGGTCGCCAAAGAAAAAACCCGTATGGGCGACGAATCCACACTGGGCAACAAGCTTACCTTCCAGCGCGATCTCGCCCACCATGAAGCCATGTGGCGCGCTGCCAATGCCGGCGTCTTTGAAGCCTACTCACGCGTTGAAGCGCAGATTCTCGATGGCCAGGAACTCACCCCAACGATGCGCGCGGATATGCGCATCAGCGCCACCTACGCCACCGAAGCGGCCAAGGACATCGTGACCTTCGCCCATCTGGCGGCGGGTACCACCGCCATTCGTGAAGGCAGCCGGCTTGAGCGTTCATTCCGGGATATGTACACCGGCAGCCAGCATGCCTTTATCAATGAAAAAACCTATACCGATTCAGCCAGAATTCTGATGGGGCTGATTGAGGATGCGCCGGGCGTTTGAGCGAAAGGGCGCGTTCTGCAGTCGTACAGCCCCAAAAGACAGTTTACTATTTTGCGTTTGCTGCTTGATAAGTGCGCACGGCGTTATTGAACTCCTCGGAAGTCGATTTCATCTCATCGACCATGGCGTTGTAGAGGTCGACAAGTTCCTTGCTGGCCTCCTCCGCCGCATCGTCGCCCAATGCCTGTTCTTCCGCTTTCAGACAACCAATGTATTGACGGCCTTTGGCGACAAAGCCCTTGACCGCCTGCTGGGCTTCGAGCATTTCCTGTTCGCTGGCGTTCTTGCCGTCAATTACCTGAGGTGCTTCGGGTGCGGTGCAATCGACCGCGCTCGCGGCAGATGCGGACAACACCAGGCCAGCCGCTACCAATGTGCGTGTAAATGTCATACGGGTCTCCCTCTGGTTGGTTAAAAAGATAGGGCCGACCTTAACACGGAGGGGCGACCGTCTTGCAAGGCAGATGGGCTGAGCATAGGGCGGGGCCAGCTAGGGACGGAGGGCCTGAAGGGTTCAGTATTATCAACAGGGTTGGATGGGTGCCGTCCCCCGTTAATTGGGTAGAGCCTCCCAAAGCAGCGCTTTGGTCGAACGGAGACGTTCTTTCGGGCGGTCCCACCCCACAAACTAAAAAGGCCCCGCTCTTGCGAGCGGGGCCTTTTTAGTTTGTATGGCGCGCCTGGCACGATTCGAACGTGCGACCGCCTGGTTCGTAGCCAGGTACTCTATCCAGCTGAGCTACAGGCGCTTGTGGGCATTTCTGCCGAGGCGCGTACTATAGGGAAGCGCCTCTTGAGTGTCAACCTTGGGACAGGGAAAATCCTCTTTCAAAGGGGGCTGAAACAGCACTTGCTCAGTATTTAAACGACAGCGTAGCGCCGTAGGTCTGGGGCATGCCGGTAATGCGGTATTTGATATCCCCTACTCCCTGATGGACGCTGTTGACCACATATTCGTTGAAGACGTTCCGGCCCCACAGGGTCAGCATCCAGTCGCTGGTGATGCGCCCAAAACGAATACGGGCATTGGTTACACCGTAATCCGGGTGGGCAAACAGCGGGTCACCCTCAATACTGGAATTGGTTTCATCAACATAATTGTAGTCCAGCCCAAGCCCCAATTCATAAGCATCTGCCACCGGCAGGCTATAGTCGACCGTTAGCGAGTAGGAAAGCCTTGGGGAGTAGTTGAACTCCTGCCCGGCCAGATCCACTTCTTCGCCCTGGTTATTGATAGCCTGAAACTCCTTGATCTCGGTTTTCAGGTAGGCGATCGCGCCAGCCAGATACAGACCGCTCACGGGTGTCAGGGTGAAATCCAGCTCTACCCCTTTGACCTCAGATCGAGGGGCGTTGCGCAGCGCGGGCAAGGGTCCGAAGACGGCGTCATTGAAACGCGACAGCAATTGCTTGTCGCGATAGCGGTAATAGAAGATTGCGCTGTTGATATGGGCGCGGCGATCCCACACATCCACCTTGGCGCCCAGCTCATAGGCATCCACCTGCTCCTGCTTGACGGATTTGAGCTGGGCGTGGTCAGAGGTCTGAAACAGGGGGAAGGAGCCGGATTTGAATCCCCGCGTGTAGGAGGCGTACAACAGGTAATCTTCGCTCGGCGTCCAATCGAGAACAGCGCGGTAGGACAGGCTGTCTTCTTTGAGGGTTTCGGTGTACGGGCCCACTTCACCACCCTCGCCAATACTGAAGCAGCCATTGACATCCACCGTGTCAGGGGTGGTTCCCGCTTCCAGCGCGCGCTGAGTTGCCAGGGTTTGAAACAGCACATACATGCCGCTCAAGGGGCTCTTGGAGCCGGAGCAACCGGAAAAGTAACGCTCCTCCTCTGTGTGACGTGCGCCGAGCACCAGCTTCAGCTCGTCGGCAAACTGCCATTCCACATTGGCGTAGGGCGCTTTGGATTCGTAGGAAAGCTCGGCTTCGGAGTAGTAGTACTCGCTGACGAGCAGGCTCTGTTCAATAACCGGCGCGGGAAAGACCACACTCGCTGTGCCGCTCATGATCAGGTGCAGGTACTCATCCACCTCGTCTCTGGGCGTGGTGTGGTAGCCCAGCAACCAGCGCAGGCTTTCGTCGTCGTTTGAACCACTGAGCCGCAGCTCGTAATCAACCACTTCCATAGTGACATCGACGCCGAGCTCGGCGTGGCGCTGATTAAACGCACCCGTTGGAATTTCCGAATCATCGCTGACCAGCTCGGTGTAGGAGGCCAGAAAATTGGCCTGCAGATTGTCGTTGATATGCCAACGACTTTGCAGCGCAATCTGCTCAAAGGTTTCATCGAGCTTGAAGTCCATTGGCCGGCCATCGGAGCGCACGCAGTCCGGGTGACCGCTGCACCACTCGGCAGCCCGGTTGTCTTCGGTACCCGGATCAACATAGGGGTAGTTGCGCACGCTGTCGGCCACCAGCGGGGAGTTTTCATCCTCGGCATAGGGGTTTTGCGGCACCAGACCAATGGGCTGACCGGCTTGGGCATCGCTGCGATCACGCCAGCGCGAACCCACCAGATAGAAACTCACGACCTCGTTCGGCTCCCACTCCAGTGCCAGCCGATAGGCGGTTCGGTCCTGCTCACCGTGGCGTCGGGATTTATCCGTATTGCTGTACTGCCAGCCTTCTTCACGCTGAATATCGCGCACCGCGACGCGGTAGCGCAGGCTGTCGAACACGGGGCCGCTGACGTAGGCCTCAATATCCTGAGTATCAAAGCGGCTGTAATTCGCTGTTAACCCCGCTGCCAGCTCAGTGGCGGGTTTGTTGGCGATAAAATTGATGGCACCGCCGGTTGTACTGCGACCAAACAAGGTCCCCTGAGGCCCTTTCAGTACCTCAACCTGCTCAACGTCAAAGATCGCCCCCTTGGACATAATTGAATAGGGCAGGTTTACCTCGTCCAGATAAACCGCCGTGGTCGGCGTGGCAAAATAGCTGCTGTCGGTAAAGCCGACCCCGCGCAGGGTATAAACCGGGGCACCCTGCCCCCCTTCCGATACCACCAGCCCCGGCACAATGCCGCCCAGATCGCGGGCATCACTGACTCCCAGGGTTTTCAGCTGATCACCTGACATTGCGGTTATCGCAATGGGCACCTGCCGCACATCTTCTTCACGACGCTGGGCGCGCACCACCACTTCTTCAATAACCATACGGCTGCGAAAGCTATTGGTCTCAGTGTTCGATGTCTGCTGAGCCACCGCATTAGCCGCACTCAGGGCTGTGCCACCCAACAGAGCGAGCAGAAGGAAATTCCGGTGATAAAACAATGCGCTATCCCTTTTGACTGGCATCAAGGTGCGCGCATTTTAGAGAAAGGAAACAGAATTGGAAATTTGAGAAAAACGCCCGACATGGGCTGTCGACAAAACGCCAGCGTCAGGCCGCTTGCGCGGGCCGCCGCCCAAAACCGCGACGGTGCCACAAGCCCTTGTTATTCATACATTAAATTCGACGCGCCCCATTTGAAATCGCGGCAGCCACTGCACATTGATATACCATTTAGCTATATAACTAGAACAAATCTGTCCAACGCCTTACTTACGGCGCCGCTCTTCCAGACGTCGCAGAAACTCCTCCATAAAGGACGTATACAACTGATTGCCGAGGTACTGGTCTTCCACACCCGAATCAATACTGGGGTTGTCGTTGACCTCTATAACTGCCACCCGATCACCCGCCTGCTTCAGATCGACCCCATAAAAGCCATCCCCAATCAGCTTGCAGGCGGCGAGCGCCGCGTCGACCACCGGCTTGGGTGCTTCAAAGGTCGGCATGGCATCAAAGCCACCGGACTTCACACTGCTGTCAGCACCGTGCTTGTAGATCTGCCAGTGGTTTTTCACCATGTAGTAGCGGCAGGCGTACAGCGCTTTATTGTTGAACACACCAATACGCCAGTCGTACTCGGTATACATGTACTCCTGCACCAACAAAAGAGCCGAGCTTTTCAGCAACAAGCTGCCCTGCTCTTCCAGCTCCTTGCGGTTCGCCACTTTTACCACGCCGCGGGAAAAGGAGCCGTCGGGCACCTTCAGTACCAATGGAAATTCCATATCCGCCAACTTTTCAGCCAACCTGGGCGCATCGCTCTTGTGCAGAATGCGGGTCTGCGGCGTGGGAATATTCTGCTTGTTCAACAGTTCGGCCAGATACACCTTGTTGGTGCAGCGCAAGATGGAGGTCGGATCGTCGATAACAACCATACCCTCTGCCTCTGCTTTTTTCGCAAAGCGGTAAGTGTGGTGCCCCACGGCCGTGGTCTCGCGAATAAACAGACCGTCGTACTCGGGGATACGCATAAAGTCACGCGGCGTGATCAGCTCAGTGGCGATGCCCAGCTCTTCACCGGCCTTGATAAATTTCTTCAGTGCCACCTTGTCGCTGGGCGGCATATCCTCGTCAGGGTTCGCCAGCATCGCCAAGTCATAACGAAAGCGCTTACCCGCACGCGGCTTGCGCCACAATTTATTGCTGAAGCGCTCAAAGGCGTTGGCAAAGGCTTCCTGCTCTTCAGCCACCTTGAGATCGCGCAACGAAACCGGCCGGATCCGATCAATTTCCCAGTGCTTGTCAAAGGCCAGTGAGACCTCCATTAACGGGCAGGGAAAGCGCTCAAACAGTTTCTTCGCCAGCGGCGCAAATTCGCTACGCAGACACTCGCCAAACCAGATGCGCACTTTCATCTCGGTCTTATCACCGGCAGGTAATTTACGCAGTGAGGGATCAATACCGTCCAGCTGAATATCCGACAGGGAGCGGGAGCGGAAGTCACTCAAGGTGCGCACGGAAGGGAAGGCGTGGTGCCCGCGCGCCTCAGCCAGCAGTGCGCAATACCAGGCGCTGCCAAGATACTTGTAGTTGCGACAGAGGTTGACCACGCGCACCCGCTCGCTGGCGCGGGTGCTGACCTGGGCAAGGTAGTCTTCAAAGGTGATGACATCCTGGCTGGGGTAGTAGGGAGACCAGTCGGAAAGGTCGTCGACAACCACGTAAAATCGGGGCATTAAGGTACGCTCTGGGAAGGTGAAAACCGGCGAATTGTCAGCCCAAAATAGAGATTTAACAATAGGCCTGCAATACTTATTTACAGCCCGTAAAAGCGGCGTATGATTCAGCTACTTTTTCCAGCCCACCGCAGGTATTCCGGCCATGCCAGCACTTCTGCCCGATCTCGATCTTGGCGCCTTTTCCTGCGACTACCGACAGGCGCGAAAAACCTTTCTCGACCGGGCTGAATCGCTGCGCTCGCTGCCGGGTTTCGACTGGATTCAACACCGCCACCCGGAGGCCGGCCCCGATGGCAGCGCCCTCCATTCAGACTGGCTGTTGCTGTCCCAAACCCCAACCCCCGAGCAGCTGCTGGTGCTTATATCGGGCACTCACGGTGTTGAGGGTTTTGTCGGCTCGGCGGTACAGAGCAACCTGTTAACTGAAGCCTCTGCGCTGCTCGAAAACCCCAAGCTGGGCATTCTTATGATTCACGCCCTCAACCCGTGGGGCTTTGCCTGGCTGCGCCGCTGCGACCACGAGGGCATCGACCTCAACCGCAACTTTATCGACTTCAAAGCAGGCCTCCCCAACAACGGCGCGTATGCCAGCATGCATCGCCTGTTAAGCAGCACCGAAGGCGGGCTGAGCAGTTTTGACAGCCGAACGCTCGACGGCATTAGCCGGGGCCAGTACCAATATCCCAATGGTCTGTATTTTGGTGGCCACGGCCCGAGCTGGTCGCGGCAATGGCTGGAATCACGCAAGCAAAGCCCGCTCTTTCAGAGAGCTCAACGCATTGCCGTTATCGACCTGCACACCGGGCTCGGCCCCTATGGCTATGGCGAGGTCATCAGCGATCACCCGCAAAACACGGCTGGCTTCGAGTTGGCCCGGCAGTGGTATGGCGCCAACGCCATGTCGAGTGCGCTGGGTGAATCCATCTCAGCGCCCAAGATTGGTCTGCTCGATTATTTCTGGCATCGCCTGATGGGTGAGCGCGGCAGTTTTGTCACCCTTGAATTTGGCACCTATACCGCCGACGCCATGCTCAACGTTCTGATCGATGAACAGCGTTACTACCGGCAATGCCGGGATGGACAGTTCAAGCGTGACCTGACACAGGCCAACGTGGCGGCCCTGCGCGATTTCTTCTACCCTCAGGACAGGAACTGGCAACAGTCCGTTCTGCTGCGCGCCCGCCAGGTCGTCAGCCTCGCACTGGAAGGAATGGCACACTCGTGACTGTGGTTGTTCGCGCGGGCACGCGCTTTGATATCGACGCGCTACTGCACTTGGAAGAGACCTGCTTCTCTACCGACCGCCTGTCACGCCGCAGTTTTATGCGCTTTGTCAGCAAAGGCGCCCACAACCTGCTGGTGGCTGAAGAGGCCGGCAACCTGCTCGGCTATGTACTGGTGCTGTTCCGCTCGGGCACCAGCCTTGCGCGCATCTATTCGATTGCAGTGTCGCCGGTCGCCCGGGGCAAGGGCGTTGCCAGTAAACTCCTGGAACAGGCCGAGGCAATTGCGGCTCGCCGTTACTGTCTGTTTATTCGCCTTGAAGTGGCCAGCGGCAATACCGCGGCCCTAGAGTTGTATCGCAAGTTCGGCTACAAACCCTTTGCTCATATCAAGCAATACTATGAAGACGGGGCCGACGCGGAGCAGTTGGAAAAGCGCCTGCTCCCGGTTCCGCCGACCACGGCACCCGCCCCCTACTATCAGCAGACCACGGAATTCACCTGCGGTCCCGCGTCGCTGATGATGGCCATGCAGGCCCTGAACAAGAGCTACCAGCCGGGCCCGCAGGAAGAGCTGCAAATCTGGCGTGAAGCCACCACAATCTTTATGACCGCCGGACACGGCGGCTGCTCGCCCCACGGCCTAGCCCTCAGCGCCAGCGCACGCGGCTATCGCCCTGTGCTGTATATCAATACCGACGAGATACCCTTTCTCGACTCGGTACGCGGTGAAGACAAGAAGCGGGTTCTGACTCTGGTGCATCAGACCTTTGAAGCGCAGATGCAGGCCGCAGACCTGGAAGTGCGCCAGCAAAGCCTGAATGCACAGGAGATTCAGGACATTCTGTCACTCAAGCGCCCGGTGGTTGCCCTGATCAGCACCTGGATGCTAAACAGAAACAAGGCGCCGCACTGGGTGTTTGTCAGCTACGCCAATGAAGACTTTGTTTATATCAACGACCCGGACCCGCCGGATGCACCCTGGCAAACCGCCGACTACCGCCGTGCGCCGATTCCGGTGGAGAACTTTGTCCGCATGGCGGCCTTTGGACGCCGTAAACTTCGCGCCTTTCTGGTGCTCGACAAACCTGATCGGGAGACCGCGTGACCTACCGCGAACAGCTGAAAGCCCTGTCCAACGAACTTCTGGCCCTGCAAAAACCGATACTCGTGCTGGACGCCATCAAATGGCCCTACCAGTACAAGGTCGACTTTCTCAATCACGGTGGCACCCGCTTGCCACCAGTCGATGCGGCTTTCTACGAAAAGCAGAAACTCAACTTTGACGCGGCCACCACCCAGGCCGCCCTGCGCGACCTGCAGCAGCGCATTCGCACCAGCCTGGGCCCCAGTGATCCGCTGGGTCTGATGCTGCAGCAGACCGCAGAACAGTATCAGCTGGTGATTGATATGCTGCTGCAGCGCGGCAAACCCGGCTTTATGCATAACTCCCAGCGGCTCTACGGCTCCGCCAGCGATCACCTGCGCGGCGATCGCAAAACCCTGCTGCAATTGAGTGAACGCCTGACCCATATCTTTTCGCTGCCGGCCGCGCTCAAACTCAATACCGCCTACCCAAAAACCATCGACGCCGAAACGGCTGTCACCCAACTTCGCAGTCGACTGGAACCCTACTTTCCCGCCGGGGCCATTAAGGTCGCCCTGTCCGACGGCATCGTTTCAGACGCTTCCGCCGGTGGCGACACGCTCAAGATCAATAGTCAGGCGCACTTTTCTGCACTGGATATTCAGGTACTGGAGGTACACGAAGGCTGGGTACATTTGGGCACCACACTGAACGGCCGCGCCCAGCCCTGGGCCACCTGGCTGAGTGTGGGCTCACCCCGCATCACCGCCATCCAAGAAGGGCTTGCCGTACTGATTGAAACTCTCACCTTCAGTTCCTACCCCAATCGCGCACGGCGCATTACTGACCGGGTGGTAGCGATCGATATGGCCGAACGCGGCGCTGATTTCATTGAGGTATTTCGGTATTTTGTGGAGAAGGGGCTGAGCGAAAGCGATGCCTACACCATTGCCCAACGCACCTTTCGGGGCGGAGATGTCAGCGGTGGTTCCTGTTTCACCAAGGACCTGTCCTACGTGCGCGGTTTTATCGAAACGGTGAACTTTATCAAGTCGGCCATTCTGTCCGGCGCGCCGCAACTGCTGCCCTTTTTGTTTGCAGGCAAAGTGACGCTGGATGATATTCCGGTGCTCTATCAATACCACCTGGAAGGCATTATCGAAGCACCCACTTTTTTGCCGCCCATGTTCCGGGACTTAAACGGCCTCTATGTGTGGTTTGGTTTTTCCAGCGGTATGTCGCTGATCGATATGAACAGCATCCAGCAGCATTTTCAGGAATTGTTCACCCACTTACCTGATAGATGAGGCGGCCGCTGCATGAACGGCCGCAATAATGCTCATTCACCAAACTGGTAAACAATATCAATGCCAGCCCGGCGCAGTACACCGTAGTTGTTTACCGCAAAACCCAGTAAGCCAAAATCGATACCGAACTCCCGGTATTCCTTATCGGTCAGGTTTTTGCCCCACAGGGCCACGCGCAGACGCCCATCGGCCAGCGGGATATCCGCCAGCGTTGCCCGGGCATTAACCAGGGTGTAGGCCTCGGTCTGGTCGTACAGAAAGAGCTGGGGGTGGAAGCTGATGGAATCGACGTAAGTCGCATCCAGACGGAAGGTCATCTGGCCAAAAGACCAGGGCGCTGGTTGGTACTCTATGGCAACAGCGCCGGAGTGCTCAGGCGCATAGAGGTTTTCCGTCACTTCATCAGATACATCGCGATTGGCGCCCGCAGAAAAGCCCGTCACGGGATCAACCGGCCCGGAAATAAATTCCTTGTACTCCACGTCGAGATAGCCGTAGTTGGCGATAAGCCGCACACCGGGCGACGGGATAAACACCGACTCTATCTCCAGCCCCTGAGTGACGGATTCGCCAGCGTTGACGATAACACTGGAGGCGCCACCACTGCCCGCCTCAAACTGGGCAATCTGGCGGTCGGTGTAGTCCATGCGAAACAGGGACATATTCAAGCGCAGGCTGCGCTCAAACAGATCTGACTTTATGCCCACTTCATAAGAGGTGATTTCTTCCGGATCAAAGGGTGTGGAGAACGAGCTGCTGGTCTGGGCGCGTACGTTGTAACCACCACTGCGATAACCGTTGGCAATGCGCAGGTAGGTGCTCACCTGATCAGACCATCGGTAGTCCAGACTGAAGCTCGGACTGAAATTATTCCACTCGTCGCTGCTGGTAACGCGGACTGCACTGCTTGCGCCATCCAGATTGTTCTGCAGCGTGCTTTCCTTTTCATCCTCGGTGTAGCGCAGGCCGAGCGTGATATCGAAATCAGTGAACAGATTGTAGGTGAACTGGCCGTACACCGCCCGCGATTCGTTTTCCATTTCATAGGCAAAGGGCGCAGACAGCCAGGTAGCATTGGAGGCCACACCAATCGGCGGCAGGGTAGCCCCTGTAGCTGCCGTTGCGATAAAGCGGGTCGGCAGCACAAACTGCTGGGGATTGTCTTCGGTGGCTTCTTCGTGAAACAGATAAATACCGGCGGTATAGCTCAGGCGCTCATCCAGCAGTTTGCCGGTGAACTGAAATTCCTGGGTGATCTGCCGGTGAAAGTTATCGCGTGTAGCGGAAAACAGCGGCACCAGCGTCCCCACCGGCACATTGGAAGGCGAGGAGCGATCACGCAAATCGACAACATCGCCAGGGTTTTGTACCGGGAAGGCGCCAAATTCGGTACCGCGCGCCTTACTATTCCATTCGCGCACATTGGAGATGGATTTAACCAGCAGGTTTTCACTGACATCCCATTCCACGGTAATCGAGTGGCTGTCGATATCCGAGTTACTTTCTGCCGGGTCGGTGTTGATAAAAGGCAGCACGCTCTGGCGCTCTTGACTGGCCGAGGCTTCTGCCTGCTCATAATAAGGGCCGCCATAAAAAGAGCTGTTGGGATCGGCATACACCGCCCGCACATGGCTAAGTTGCTGGGTGTTGGCGTTACTTTCCCGATCCGACTTGTCGTAGATATAATCCACCGCGACCGTATCTGAAGCCTTCCAGCGCGTTGCCAGACGGAAATACTCGCCCTCGGCATCGCCCAGCGGCTTACCGCTGTACAGGCTCTCCAACTCGCGCTCGGAGGAGTTTTTCATATACGAGAATTTAAAGGCCAGATTGCCGAAATCCGGAGAGTCGAACGAGGTCATCACCCGATCATAACCGTGGTCACCCACCCCCAGGGCCAGCTTGAAGCCGGGCTCTCCGTTGGGCTTTTCGGTAATGATATTCAGCGCACCGCCAATGGTATTGCGGCCGAACAGGGTACCCTGCGGCCCGCGCAGTACCTCAATGCGCTTAAGATCGACGATATCAAAGGCAAGGCCTGTGGATCGCGCCAGATAGACGCCGTCCATATACACCCCCACCGTGGGGTCGATGGTCAGCGCGGTCTCACCCGACGACACCCCGCGAATAGCCATGGCATAGTTATCCTGGCTGCCGCTCTGCTTCTGCATACGAAGGTTAGGGGTAAAATTTGCCACATCCTTGGCTTCGCTGGCTCCCATCTGTTCAAGGTCACTGCTGGAGAAAGCCGCTACCGATACCGGGGTATCCTGTAGGGATTCCTCGACTTTTCGAGCCGTGACAATGACTTCCTCAATGGATGAGGCGCGCTTGTCTGCAACTTGGGCGTAACTTGGAGTAGAGGCAATCGCCAGCAAGACAACCGCGCCAAAAGTGGTTTTGGACTTCATGATTACAACCTTCTTTATAGTTATAGTGCTGTAACCCTTACTCTAAGCGCTGCATTCGGCCTTGTAAATCGTTGAAGTGGACTAAAAAAAAGGCCAGCATAACGCTGGCCAGGTTTACGTGGATTACTACTTAACGGTTGAATTCGTAGATAAAATCGAGGCCCCAGCTGCGAAGCTCGCCGTAGTTATTGACGGCAAAGCCTAAGGCGCCAAAGTCTATACCAAAGTCACGATATTCTTTGTTTTCCAGATTCTTACCCCAGGCGGCGATGGTGACATCGCCTTCCTTGAACAGCGGAATCTCCGTTAGGGTGGCTCGTGCGTTTACTAGGTGATGCTCATCAGATTCATCGAAAAGGTTAAACTGCGGATGGAAACTGATTTCATCAGTGTATGTTCCGTCTACTCGCAACGTTAATTGCCCCCAGCTTTTTGGAGCAAAAGTGTACTCTAGCGCCAAAGAGCCTGAATGCTGAGGCGCATAGACATTATCCAAAGCTCCATTGCCAGCAATATCCGTGTTGTTTCCTTGGTAGCTAGTGGGCTTGGCGGTTACCGGATCGACTTTACCCGTGATGAACTCTTCATTGTCCACGTCAATATAGCCATAGCTGGCAATGACGCGAGCACCAATAAAGGGCATGTAGAGCGCTTCCAGCTCGAAGCCGTCGACCGTGTTTTCACCAGCATTCACGATATTGGTAGAGGCACCACCACCACCAGCGGTGAACTGAGCAACCTGACGGTCTTCATACTCGGTATGATAGAACGAAGCGTTCAAACGCAACTTTCGATCGAATAAATCAGATTTGACACCGAGCTCATAAGAGATAATGTTCTCTTCGTCAAAAGGCTTTTTGAAGTCGCTGACACTTGAAGCGCGCACATTGTAGCCGCCTGAGCGATAGCCAGTAGTTACTTTAAAGTATGAACTTACTTCGTCATTAAAGCGGTAATCAACAATCAAGCTAGGGTTGAAGTTCTTCCAGTCTTCCTTATCTGACACGGTCTGCACTGAACCGCCCAAGGCATTGGTTAGTTCCGTTTCCTTCTCGTCATAGGTATAGCGATACCCCAACGTGACATCAAGGTCTGTGATCAGGTTATAGGTAAACTGACCATAGATTGCCGCCGACGCATTGTCTGTCGCGTAGGCAAAAGATGGCGAAGAAAGCCAAAGCGCTAGCGCCGGAGTTCCCGCTGCGGTCGCATCGGCTGTCGCTTCAGGAGCTCCGGCTCCCTTAGCACCGGAATACGCGGCAAACTTCAAGGGCAGCACAAACTCCTGCGGATTGGTTTCGCTGGCCTGCTCTTCAAAGTAGTAAAGCCCGACATTGTAGCGCAGACGCTCATCCATCAATGTACCCACAACCTGAAACTCTTGTGACCACTGTCGCTGTGCGCTATCGCGTTGGGCCGCAAAGATCGGCACCATCGTTCCCGCAGGAACCGGTGTCGGCGCAGCCGGATTTACCCTGCCGTCAAGTACTGAAAAAGCACTGACAGGAAAACTGCCGAATTGGGTGCCTCTGGAAATACTGTCCCACTCTCGATAGCTGGAAATCGACTTGACTGTAGAGTTTTCAAACCAATCCCACGTAAAAGTGACAGCATGACCATCGATATCGGACGCCGTCTCATCGGAGTCAGAGTTGGTCAAATACAGTTTCCCTAGGCGATCCTCACTAGCGGCGGCAGCAACCGCTGAATAATAGGAGCCACCATAAAACTGGCCACTGGGTGAGCCTACAATATCGCGCACTGCACTTAGCTGTGTTGTTGCTGAATTGCTTTCCCGGTCAGACTTGTCATATACGTAATCGACAGACATCAGCTCATTGGGCACCCAGTTGAATGCCGCCCGAAATGCCTGGGCTTCACCATTACCTAACTGCTCTCCCGTGTAGATACTCTCATTCTGACCGTCATGCTTGCTCGTACGCACAGACAGTTTAGCTGCTACATTTCCGTATGCAGGCGTATCTACCGTAGTGTGATAAACGCGCTTGTCTCGCGCGGCGTAGGTCAGTGCCTGCTTAAAGGCAAACTCGCCTTTTGGTTTGGCAGTGATAATGTTGATAGCGCCGCCAATCGTGTTACGGCCGAACAGGGTACCTTGTGGACCACGAAGAACCTCTATTCGTTGCAGATCAACAATATCAAATGCAGCCCCAGTACTCCTGGCGATGTATACCCCATCCTGATAAATCCCAACGGTTGGATCAATCGCCAAAGCAGTTTCACCAGAGGAGACACTGCGAATACCGATTGCATAGTTATCCTGGCTAGCCGACTGCTTACGCATGGTCAATCCGGGGGTGAAGTTAGCAACATCTTTGGCCTCGGAGACACCTATTTGTGAAAGCTCTTCAGCGCCAAAGGCAGATACGGACACAGGCGTATCTTGCAGGGATTCTTCCACTTTTTGAGCGGTAACAATAACCTCTTCAATTTCTGCAGACCGGTTATCCGCGGGCTGCGCCATTGAGACTAAGGGTATGGAGGTAAGTACTGCGGTTAAAACGGACAGTGCCTTTGAATCGGCATTTTTCATCATGCTTCTGCTCCTAGAGCCAATGAAATACAAATTACGTGCCAGCGCTTCGTCTCCCCCCGGAGCAGAATAGCTGGCACCACTACAGCCTTTAATCCTTTCAAATAGTTATAGACCATTATTATGGTCTTCTGCCAAGTTTGTTTAACCTATAGGGGTATATACCTAGCACTCTTGGCAGTCTGCACAAAACAACAGGTAGCAAGCTGTTGTTTTTTATCCATTAATCTCCAAACTTAGACCCAAACTTGGCTTTTCGCCAGCAGCGGGGATAATCCATTCGGACTAAGACAACTGTTTGGATATGGGGCGTTAACCCAATTATGGGATGGAGTAGAGACTGGGAGGGAGTGGCGCGACGCGCAGGTATAGATGACAGAGGACAGAGATTATTGGTTTAGGGGGAAACTGGCCGGGCGGGATGTGTCTGACCGAAGGCTTCTTCCTCGCAAACCCTCTCCGCCATACGCAAAAAACCCGGCGTAAAGCCGGGCAGAGCCTTGTTAGGGCTCAGGCAGTATCCGGCAGAGAGGGATGCATCAGAACAGCCTTTGGGCTGTTCTGACCCTTCGGGCGGCGCGGCTTGCAGCCGCTTGTGCAAAACGCTGTCTATTGTCGCGTTTTGTCGAACCGAAGGGTTCTCTCGCAAACCCTCTCCGCCATACACAAAAAACCCGGCGTAAAGCCGGGTTTTTTGTGTATGGCGGAGAGGGAGGGATTCGAACCCTCGATCCAGTTTCCCAGATATACCCTTAGCAGGGGCACGCCTTCAGCCACTCGGCCACCTCTCCGTGCTATCAGATTGTAGGTTCATGATGCTTTAGCAGCTAACTGCTTGAAAAATAAACAGCTACTGGACATCAAAAACGCGCGGCATGATAACACACTGAGAGAATATGCAAAGGGGTAAAGCGACAACTGAGGCTAATCACCTCCAGAATTTGCGGCCTGAGACTTTAGTCCCGACTGGTCGACATTCGCCTCTTTCTGAATCTTTTCATAGACTTCCTGTCGGTGCACCGCGACATCATTGGGCGCATTTACGCCAATCCGAACCTGATTGCCCTTTATTCCAAGCACGGTCACGGTGACTTCGTCACCGACCATCAGGGTTTCGCCAATCCGACGTGTAAGAATGAGCATGCTGCTTCTCCATCTCTACCCATCCCTGGGCAGTACTTCGCAACTAATCTGGCGTGTTAGAGCAGCAAACTACTATTAAGCTGGTTCTTTGTCCAGCCCAAAGCCATCGTGTAATGCCCTTACAGCCAACTCCAGATACTTCTCATCAACCACTACAGAGATCTTGATTTCAGACGTCGTAATCATCTGTATATTGATGCCCTCCGCGGCCAGAATTTTGAACATCTTGCTGGCAATGCCCGCGTGGGAGCGCATTCCGACGCCAACCAGGGACACTTTCACAATTTTTGCGTCAGTCTTGACCTGTTCGGCACCGATGGTTTTCGCGATCCCCTGCAAAATTCCTTCAGCCTTGGAAAGATCATTACGGTTTACTGTAAAGGTTAGATCAGTTTTTCCGTCCTCGCCGACATTTTGGACAATAACATCAACCTCGATGTTGTTATCGCCAATCGGAGCGAGGATTTGCGAAGCGACGCCGGGGCTGTCCGGCACGCCAACAACGGTCAGTTTGGCCTCGTCGCGGTTAAAAGCGATGCCAGCAATTGATGGTGTTTCCATTTCCGATTGTTCCTCAAGGCTGATCAGGGTTCCAGGACCCTCTTGAAAGCTATGCAATACACGCAGTGGCACATTGAATTTCCCAGCGAACTCAACTGCCCGAATTTGCAGCACTTTTGAGCCCAAACTGGCCATTTCAAGCATTTCTTCAAAGGTTATACGGTCGAGACGACGCGCATTTTCCACCACTCTCGGGTCGGTGGTGTAGACCCCATCCACATCCGTATAGATCTGACATTCGTCGGCTTTCAGGGCGGCGGCAATGGCCACTGCAGTGGTATCCGAACCACCACGCCCCAGGGTTGTGATATTGCCCAGCTCGTCGACGCCCTGAAAACCGGCCACAACAACCACGCGCCCGGCGGCGAGGTCGGCGCGAATATTGTCGTTGTCTATTTCACGAATCCGCGCTTTCGTGTAAGCGTTGTCTGTCAGAATACGAACCTGTGCGCCCGTGTAGGAGCGCGCTTCAAGGCCGCGTTCCTCCAGCGCCATACTGAGCAGCGCGATGGTCACCTGCTCACCCGTCGACACCAGCACATCCATTTCTCGCGGATTGGGCCGCTTGCTGATCTGCCTGGCCAGATCAATCAGGCGATTGGTTTCACCACTCATGGCCGATACCACCACCACAATATCGTGACCTTCCGCCCGGAACTTACCGACCTTTTCGGCGACAGACTGAATGCGCTCTACCGAGCCCACCGAGGTGCCACCAAACTTTTGAACTATCAGACTCATTTCTGTTATTCCAACTAACGGGCTTTTGGCCTACTTACCACTAACGTACTCGGCCGCGAGGGCCAGAGCCTTATCAATATTTTCGGGCTGGTCACCGCCGCCCTGAGCCATATCGGGACGGCCACCGCCTTTGCCGCCAACGGCCTGGGCCGCCTGCTTCATCAGCTCACCGGCCTTGAAGCGATCCGTCAGGTCTTTTGTCACACCTGCAGCCAGCGCCACCTTGCCCTCGCTTTCGGCGGCCAGCAACAGCACGCCGGATTGCAGCTTGTTTTTCAGCTGATCCATGCTGTCGCGCAGGGATTTGGCATCGGCGCCTTCAATCTTCACCGCCAGAACCTTCACGCCATTAACTTCAATAGCGTCAGCAGTCAGATCGCGGCTGCCGGCGGTTGCCAGTTTGGCTTTCAGGCGGTCAACTTCCTTTTGCAGTTCGCGATTGGTGCTGACCAGCTGGTTCAGCTTGCTGCCGAAATTCTCCGGTGTCGCCTTGATAGCCGCCATGGCACTGCCCAGCTGCTGCTGGTCGGCCTTCATGTCTGCCAGCGCGCCCTCCCCAGTCACCGCCTCAATGCGGCGCACGCCGGATGCCACACCGTATTCTGCGGTTATTCGGAACAGGCCGATATCGCCGGTGCGCGCCACGTGAGTGCCGCCACAGAGCTCAACCGAAAAGCCCTCGCCCATGCTCAATACGCGAACTTCGTCGCCGTACTTTTCGCCAAACAGCATCATGGCACCGGCCTGTTTGGCGCTGTCGATATCCATCACCCGGGTTTCAACGGCGGTATTGCGGCGCACCTCGGCATTGACCAAAGCCTCGATCTCCGCCAGCTGCTCCGCAGTCACCGCTTCAGGGTGGGAAAAATCAAAGCGCAGCCGCTCGGCATTCACCAGCGAGCCTTTCTGCGCCACATGATCACCCAGCACCTTGCGCAGGGCCGCGTGCATCAGGTGGGTGGCGGAGTGATTCAGGGCTGTCGCCTGCCGGATATCGGCTTTGACTTCGGCACTGACACTGTCGCCCACCTTTAGACTGCCACTGGCGATGCTGCCATGATGCAGATGGTGGTCGCCGTTTTTCTGGGTATCGAGGACTTCGAAACGGGTATTGCCATGAGTGATCAGACCCGCGTCGCCCACCTGACCGCCGGATTCGGCGTAAAACGGCGTCTTGTCGAGCACCACAATGCCCTGCTCGCCCTCGCTGAGCTTGTCGACAGCGTCGCCGTCCATAAACAGCGCGACAATCTTGGCGTCACCGACCAGTGAGTCGTAGCCGCAAAAGGTGGTTTCGCCCTTCAGATCCAGCTTTTCACCGGCCGCCATTTTAAAAGAACTCGCGGCGCGGGCGCGCTCGCGCTGTTGCTGCATGCAGGCCTCAAAGCCTTCCATGTCCAACGTCAGTTCTTTTTCGCGCGCAATATCAGCGGTTAAATCCACCGGGAAGCCGTAGGTATCGTAAAGCCGGAACACCGTTTCGCCGGGAATAACGCTACCGCTTAGCTCTGCAAGATCCTGTTCGAGAATGCGCATGCCCTGGTCCAGGGTTTTGGCAAACTGCTCTTCTTCGTTCAGCAGGGCTTTTTCAATGCGAGCCTGGCCTTTTACCAGCTCGGGATAGGCGTCACCCATCTCTTTGGCTAGCGGTGCCACCAGCTTGTGAAAGAAGGGGCCTTGGGCGCCCAGCTTGTCACCGTGACGCACAGCGCGGCGAATAATACGGCGCAGCACATAGCCCCGACCTTCATTCGAGGGCATCACGCCATCGCTGATCAGAAAGGCACAGGAGCGGATATGGTCCGCCACCACGCGCAGAGATTTGTTCTCCAGGTCGCGGGTATCGATCACCTCGGCCGTTGCGTTGATCAGGTTCTGAAACAGGTCAATTTCGTAGTTGCTGTGAACACCCTGCAAAACAGCCGCAATACGCTCAAGTCCCATACCGGTATCGATGGAGGGGTTGGGCAGGGGCGTGAGTTCACCGCTGGCATCGCGGTTGTACTGCATGAACACCAGGTTCCAGATTTCGATATAACGGTCGCCGTCATCATCGGGGCTGCCGGGCGGGCCGCCAAACACATCCGCGCCGTGATCGTAAAAAATCTCGGAGCTGGGGCCGCAGGGGCCGGTATCGCCCATCTGCCAAAAGTTGTCTTCATCCAGACGGGAAAAACGCTCGGGCGAAACGCCCATTTCCTTCAGCCAGATATCGGCGGCCTCGTCGTCGGACACATGCACCGTCACCCAGAGCTTTTCCGGTGGCAGCTTGAAGACGTCGGTCAGCAGCTCCCAGGCAAACTGGATGGCTTCGCGCTTGAAATAATCACCAAAGCTGAAATTGCCGAGCATTTCAAAAAAGGTGTGGTGGCGCGCGGTATAGCCAACATTTTCCAGGTCATTGTGCTTGCCGCCGGCGCGCACGCAGCGCTGGGAGCTGGCTGCCCGGGAATAGGGACGCTGATCATCGCCCAGAAAAACATCCTTGAACTGAACCATGCCCGCATTGGTAAACAGCAGAGTCGGGTCGTTGCCCGGCACCAGGGAACTGCTGTCCACAGGCGTGTGGCCCTTGCTCTCGAAGTACTTCAGAAAGGCGTCGCGAATTTCAGCGCTCTTCATTCAGAATCCCGTTTTTAAAACACAAAGTTAGATACCAAAAACCCGCCGATAGCGATGTTACATCGCCCGACGGGCATCTGGTCATTCAAAGGGTGGGAAGTATAGCGGAAGCTGCGGCGCTTGTATCGTCTGCAGCCCTTGCTATTTGTGGCTTTCAGCCAAGTTTTTCATCCGCCGTCAGCTGCCGGGCTTCCGACTCCAGCATCACCGGAATACCGTCGCGCACCGGGTAGGCCAAACCGCTGGCCTTGCAGATCAGCTCATCGCGCTCTTCGTTGTATTCCAGAGGCGCCTTGCTGACGGGGCACACCAGGATTTCCAGCAGTTTTTTGTCAATCATCAGTCTCTCGCCGGGCTCTCGCCCTTATTCCTTCGCCATCTGTTGCGGCATCGGCCCGACATGCAATACCGGGTCGAGCCTTACTTTGTACCAGTTCATGCGCCAATCCAGATGGGGCCCGGTAGCACGACCGGTTGCACCCACCTTGCCAACCACCTCCCCCTGACGGACCTGCTGCCCCTCCTTCACAGTCACCTCGCTGAGATGAATAAAGGTGGAAGACACGCCATAACCGTGGTCCATCACCAGTGTGCCGCCGGAAAAGTACATATCCGGATGCGCCAGTGTCACCGTGGCGTCCGCCGGGGCTACCACCGGTGTACCCGTCGAGGCGGCAACATCCACCCCGAAGTGGGGGCGGCGCGGCTCGCCATTATAAACACGCTGACTGCCGAATACACCCGTAATGGGGCCTTCAAGCGGCCAGATAAACGGGCCCGCAAAGGCCAGACTATCACTTACCACCCGGCGGGCTCTGGCGACCTGCGCATTTTCCTTGCGGATGCGTTCGAGCACCTCCGGCGGCGGTGTCACCGTATTCTGGGGAACACCTTCAATACGCTGAATATCGTACTGGCGCTGGCGGATTGCCAGACGCTGCTCCCTGCAGCTGTCACCCTTGCAGACTTTCAGCAGCGCCGAGGGCTTGGCGTCGCGGCCAAAACCAAACACAAAACGGCCATCGGGAGTCTGCTTGAGTTCCTTTTTTCCCAGCCAGACCCGCTCGCCGGGTTCGGCCTGACCTATCAGCAAGCCGCCTTGCGCCAGCTCACCGCTCAGTTCAACCGCCTGTGCCGCACTGAAAACCGTCAGCAACAGCAGCGTCAAAGCACTACGCATATTTCCCCTCGTGCAGAATTCATTACAATACAGCCGTTTTCAGGCCCCAGGAGCCAACATGAGCCGTTACCGACCACCGCGCCCGAAGGGGTCAGCTTACATTACCGCCGAGGGCGAAAGAACCTTGCGCGAGGAACTTCGTCAGTTGTGGAAAGTGGAACGGCCACAAGTAACCGCCGTAGTTCACGAGGCGGCGAAAAACGGCGACCGCTCGGAAAACGGCGACTATATCCAATAACCCCAGATAGGCATACTATTTAATTTAAAAAATTGATTATTAAGCATTTATTTAATAGTACACATACTCAACAAATATACTATTAGGCGTATTCGATGTCCGTGATACGCCATCGGACAGGTTCAGAATCAATTTGTATCTCTGCCCAATCACCAACCTCCTTCTTCAACAAGGCTCTCGCCATCGGAGAATCTATAGAGATATAGTCAGGGTGCTTAAAAATATCATCGTAACCCGCTATTCGAAATCGCAACTTTTCGCCCCGGTCGTTTTCCACACCGACCCAAGCACCGAAGAAAACCTTTCCGGCCTGCTCAGCCCTGTGCTCTACAACTTTGAGGTTCTCAAGTCTCCGTTTAAGGTAGCGAATCCGCCGGTCGATCTCCCTGAGCCTCTTTTTATTGTATTGGTAGTCCGCGTTTTCACTACGATCACCTTGGCCGGCAGCCCATGAAACCTTCTGGGTGACTTCGCGCCGTTCGACACGCCAAAGCTCATCAAGCTCACTTTTGAGCTCTTCGTAACCTTGTTTGGTGATAAGGGGTGTGTTCAAAAATAAAACCTCATAAAATATACGGAGTTAAGATCCTAACCCCCCTCCAGCATCTGACATCCAGGCCCTAATATGCTGCTTCTTCCACCGGTTTGGGGGGACACCTGGATCTGCGTGCTGATCCGCTCCTTCAAGGCGGGCACGTGCGAAATGACGCCGATCAGCTTGCCGTCCTGCTGCAGGCCCGCGAGGGTTTCCAAGGCGGTATCGAGGGCTTCCTCGTCTAGGGTGCCGAAGCCTTCATCCAGGAAGAGCGAATCCACCCGGACGTTCTTGCTCGCCATATGGGACAAGCCCAGAGCCAAGGACAGGCTGACGATAAAGCTCTCGCCGCCGGAAAGGTTCTTCGTGGAGCGAATCTCCCCCGCCTGATAGTTGTCGACCACGTTGAGCTCCAGAGGCTGAGCGTCGTCACGGATCAGCAAGTAGCGGTCTGTCATTTTCTGCAGTTGCCCGTTGGCATGACCAATCATCATATCGAAGGTCAGCCCCTGGGCAAAATTACGGTATTTCTTACCGTCGGCGGGGCCGATCAATTCGTGCAGGTTTTCCCACCTGCGACGCTCTTTTTTCTGAGCCTCGATAGCTGCCTGCTTTTCCTTTATCCGCTCTTTGATTTTTTCTAATCTCTCACCCAGCGCAACAAATTCCGGGTTGCCTAGGTGCTGACCTTACCCCCGGTTTAGTACCAAACGCCCGATGAGATTTTCATTATGCCGCCTTCTTCGCGAAAACGGCAGGTGTCATGTAATTAAGCGTGCTGTGTGGCCGCTCGTTGTTGTAGTGGTGGCGCCAGTCATCAATGATTTGCTGAGCCTCTTCCAGCGTACGGAACCAATGCTGATTCAGGCACTCCTGTCGGAACCGCCCGTTCAGACTCTCCACAAACGCGTTCTGAGTTGGCTTGCCCGGCTGGATGAACCCCAGCTTCACACCCGATTCTTTTTGCCAGAAGAACATGGCCTTGCTCGTGAATTCCGTTCCGTCGCAGGTGATTTGGTCAGGCTTTGAGCGCTGCGCGATCAGCTGGTCGAGAAATCGAGCGACCTGGTGTCCGCCGATGGAGTATGCAACTAGCTGCCCAACCAATTCCTTTGAGTAGTCGTCTTTTACGTTCAACACCCGAAACCGTCGCCCATTACTCAGTTGGTCAGAAACAAAATCCATTGACCAGCGGATATTGGCGCCCAGAGGCACCACAAGCGGCATCCTTGGCCGCTTTAGCTTCTTCTTGCGCCAGTGACGCAGTTGCAGACCTTCCTCAGAGTACAGCCGGTAGGTTCGCTTTCTGTTAACGACCAGAGACTCTGATTTCAGCATCCCATGCAGCATGGGATATCCAAGCCCATTGTGCTTTGCTGCTAGCTCTAAGAGGCGATGCCTGAACTTCTGATCCTGACGAACCACCGGTTGATACCTGAATGCCGTACGACTCACGCCCGATAGCTGGCAGGCTCGCCGCTCACTGAGTCGATGGTTATCGATCATGTGAGAGGCAACATCTTTGCGCGCAGCGGGCGTTACCACTTTTTTAAGAGCACATCCTTCATAGCTTCAACTTCAAGGAGCTTGTCTGCCAGCAGCTTCTTGAGCTTATTGTTCTCGGACTCGAGCTCTCGTAGGCGCTTGGCTTCGCTGACTTCCAATCCAGCGTACTTACTACGCCAGTTGTAGAAGGTGCCATTTGATATATTGAGCCTGCGGCAGATGTCTTCAACCTTGGCTCCGACATCATGCTCCTTGATGGCCTTGATAATCTGTTCTTCGGTGTAGCGCTTCTTCATTTTGAGATCTCCATCCCGCTAGGTTAACTGGAAATCTCATCAAGGTCAGGGCGCTAAATTTGGGTACAAGGTCAGTAGTGACGGGGGACGCGCCGCATCAGCCGAGATTGCTGGACATAACAATAGCTACATCCGCTCGCAGCCATACGTTAAGCACAAAAAATGAGAAATAGATTTATCCTGCTTCCCTCCAAAGCCATACTAAACTTTTGAATTTTCGTAGCGAATTTGCAGCATCGTCCACAATAACATAGGCGGCTGGTAGTACTACAAGCGTGAGGATGGTAGACGAAGACATGCCACCGATGACGAGAAAACCGACCGGATTACGGAGTTCAGAGCCGTCGCTATTAGCTAACGCCACAGGCACCATACCCAAGACAGTAGACAAAGCAGTCATTAGTACTGGCCGTAATCGCTGAGGGCCTGCACTCAAAACCGCCTCTCTCGACACTGCGCCTGCATCGCGGAACTGATTTGCTAGGTCTACAAGCAGGATGCCATTCTTCATGACGAGCCCCATGAGCGCAATAAGTGCAATTTGAACAAGAATGTTCAAGGGCTGGTTGAAAAAATAGAGCATCGTGAAGGCGCCTATAAAAGAGAGCGGCGCCGTGACCATTACAATTAGAGGTTGCATAAAGCTATTGAATAAACTCGCGAGGATCATGTAAAGCGACACGAGGGCTAAAACGAAGGCGAATATAATCGCGTCTGTGCTGTCCAGCATGCGCTTGGCTTGGCCAAGGAATAGACCGGAATAACCTTCTGGCAGGCCGACCTCGGCGATGATGCGGTCTAGCTCTTCTGTTGCAGTCCCGAGCGCGATGCCTGGTTGCGTGTTGGCGAAAATGCCGATTTTTCTGGATCGTGACTGGCGTTCAATCTGGGCTGGGCCTAATGCAAAGCGGAGATCGGCCACATTGGCTAGATCAATGAGCGACCTGTCCGAGGCCCGCGATTGAATGAGCTCGACCCAGCGCATGTCAGCGCGGTCGTCTTCCTCCATCTGGGCGCGCACTTCGATCCGCTCTCCGTTTTCCTCATAGGAAGTGACCTCCATCCCGCCCAGCATAATACGTGCGTTGTTGGCGAGGCCTTTAATCGAGACTCCTAAATCTGCGGCTTTGGCACGATCGACATCAATTTGTAGTTCTGGTCGGCCAATTCTGTAAGTAGAGTGTATATCCGCATAGATGTCGGTTTCTCGCATACGTCGCATGACCTCCTCGGTAAGGCGTTCCAGCTCCCCCAGATCTGAACCTGTCAATGCATATTCGACGTCAAAGGACGTCAGTCCGCCACCGGTCATAATCGGCATTTCAGAAACAGAGATCGTTTTGGCCTCAGGTATAACCCTGTAGAGTACTTCGCGCACTTCGGCCATTACGCCAAATTGATCCGACGGGCGATCTTTTTTGTGGACAAGTTTGACAAAATAACTAATCTCGTTAACGCGATCGGTCTGCTTGCCGCCGACGGTGAAGAATACGTTATCAACATGTTTTATCTTTGCAAGCTCAGCGGCGGCGCGCACCGCAAGCTCTCGCGATCGGGATATGCCTGCGCCTTGCTCCAGCTCTACGTCGGCGATGAACTCTGACCTATCGAGCGACGGGATAAAATCGATGGCCAAGCGTTGTGCGACGAGCACACCAGCCACCACAAAACCCAGCGCGGCTGCGACCACTAAATACCGATAGCGAATAGAGATGCCGAGTATTCGGCTATACCAGTTTTCCAGGCGTGACAGGGTTCGATCGATTCGGGAGCTAATGGCGCCTTTGTGCGTTTGTGGTTTTAAAATTCGCGCGCACAACGCAGGTGTAAGCGTGAGCGACACGAGCAGCGACACACCAATGGAAAACACTACCGTTAATCCATATTCACGGAAAAATCGGCCTATTACGCCTTCCATAAAAGCGATGGGCACGTAAACTGCCATGATTGCGATTGTCGACGCAATGACCGCACCGCCTACGCGATCAACCCCATGGGAGGCCGCGTTCACGGGGCTCATGCCGTCCTCTACGTCCCGCTGAATACTTTCAAGTACAACGATGGCATCGTCAACCAGAAGACCGATCGCCATGGCGAGCGCAATCAGGGTCATCATGTTGATGGTGAAGTCTGCGGTATAGAAGGCAAGAAATGTGGCTATCAATGCACATGGCATGGCGATAGAGACAATTAGCGTTGCCCCTATACTGAGTAGAAAGAACCAGGTGACGATAGCTACGAGACCGATGGCAAATATCATGTCCGCAAATGTGTCTCGAATACCGGCCTCGGTGAAGAGAGATGCATCTTGAGCTGTGACGATAATTGTTCCCTCTGGCGCTAAAGCCCGCACCTCATCGAGTGCCTCTTTTACGGCGTTGGCGACTTCGACGACGTTTGTGCCAGATTGCCTGCGAATATCAAGGGAAATGCCGATGCGGCCGTCTAGCTCCGCGTAGGTGCGCTCGTCTTCCAGCCCATCCTCGATGCGAGCCAGGTCACCGAGCTTTACAGGCAATTGGCGGTCAAAGCCGACGATGAGCTCTTCGAATTCGGGGACTGAGCCGACCTCGCCTTTCGTCTTCACGCCGAATTCACGATCTTTCATTCTGGTTTCCATGCGCCCGCCCGGTACGTCCACATGTTCTCGCTTTATAGCCTGAACCACTTCATCGGCGGTTAAGCCATAAGCGCGCAAGCGCTCTGCATTTAACCAAATTCGTATTTGCCGTTCACGTCCGCCGATTACAGTCACAGTTCCGACGCCGGCGACGCGTTGGAGGCGGCTCTTAACCGTATCTTCAGCGAATACTGTCAGCTCACTGATTGGTACTTTGCTTGCAATCATGACGGACAAAATCGGCGCAGATGCAGGGTCGACTTTCTCAACAGTGGGTGGTTCGATATCTAAGGGCAAGTTGCGCCGTGCAGTGTCCAGCTTGTCCCGGACGTCCTGGACCTTCACATCGAGGTTGTCTCCCATCTCAAATTCGAGAAAGACCTGCGACAGTCCTTCTGAGCTCACAGAGCGAAGCAGCTTGAGACCCGCTATGGTATTGACCTCTTCTTCAATAATATCAGTGACTGCGGTCTCAATAGTTTCCGGCGACGCCCCCTCAAGCGCCGTGGTTACAGATACGTACGGTATATCCAATTCGGGAAAAAAATTAACGCCTAAGCGCGTTAGCGAAATCGATCCAAGTACAACCAGTGCACCGCTTAGCATGGTTGCAAAGACCGGTTGTCTGATAGAGAGATCGGAAATCCACATCAGTTTTCCAATCCTTTTTGTCTGGTTATGACGACATCGTCAGAAACATCAGTAAGGTGCGAGCGCGGCAATACGCGCATGCCGGCCTCCAGTCCACTAAGCACCTCAACGGAATCAGTGTTGTAGTCACGTATTGTTAAGTGGCGTATTCTTTCCTTGCCATTCTCGTAGAGCAAGACATAGGGGTCGTTGGGCGGGCCACGCAATAAAGAACGGGGTAGAAGAACAACGTTGTGCGGCTTGGGAAAAATCTCCGCTCGCGCGAAAAGGCCCGGTTTGATTTTGTAGCCGTCATTGTTGACAACTGAACGTGCGTCAATCGACCGAGAGGCTATATCGATTCGATCTTTAATAATGTTAATCTCAGAATCAATTACATCCGGTATACCATTGATGCGGATTTTGACTTTCGCGCCTAACGTGATTTCGGGTAAGTACTTGGCAGCTATACTCCAGACGACTACGACAGGATCGGCCTTTTTTACCTGGACCACGGCCGAGTTCCCCATGCCAGAGGCTCGGCTTGAGATGAAAACGCCTTCGTCCACAAATCGTTCGGTGATGACGCCAGTGTAGGGCGCACGGACAATAGCGTCGTCTATACTCTGCTCGACTTGGGCGAGTTTTGAAGCGGTAATATCGACACGAGCTCTTGCAGTTTCTAAAGCGACCGCCGAGGTGTCAAATTGCGCCCCAGAAGCCACTCCCTTCTTGCGCAGATCGGACACCCGATTAAATTCAATCTGCGCATTCCGAGATTCGGCGGCGTATAAGGCGGATGAAGCAACCAGCTCCTGCAACTGCAACTTGAGCACTACATCTCGGGTTCGAAATAAAGCGTCGCCTTTATTCACCCGGTCGCCAACACGCACATAGATTTCCTCGATCGGCCCTTCAATCTGAGGGCCGATATTGCTGGTTTTTGCCGCCATTACGGTACCAGTTGCCAAAATAGGCATAACGACGTTTTCAGTAGTGACCGTATATAAGGCAGAATGAGACGGATGAGCACCCTCGGACGGCGGTACTTGCTCACTAAACTCGCTCTCTACCAGTGACGCCGCAATGACCGTACCCGTGTAATAAAGGACGATCAGCGCCAGCGACACAACAAAAATCGATTTGCTAGTTAGACGCAATGGGATGCCCCTTGCAATATTTATTCATGCATACTATAAGTCTACTTAATATATGTAAACAGAGTATTTTTCATGACGCGAGAGGACTTAGAGTTAAATCTGGGATACCTGCTAGATGATGCAGCACGTCTGATGAGGCGCGCCTTCGATGCTCGCATCAAACACTTGGGTTTGACGCGAGCACAGTGGTTTGTGTTAGCACAGCTTCACCGGGAGGATGGGCATACCCAGACTAATCTTGCAAAATTGGCTGACATGGATAGAGCCACGCTTGGTAAAGTTGTCGACCGGCTTCAGGAAAAGGGTCTGATCGAACGGCGTCCACACGCCGACGACAGGCGGGCCAACCTAATCTACATAACTAAAGCCTTTGATCGGCTGGTCGCGCCGATGCGTGCCGAATCAGTGCGACTATACTCAGACGCCTTGCGAGGTATTAATGTAAAGCAGTGCGAGCAATTCATCTCCATGCTAGCCAAAGTACGTGAAAATTTAACTCGTAAAACAGGGCCTGAAAATGAAGGGCTTGGCGGAATAGATTCGTTTATGCCTCGTGAGGTCAACTCCAGCGAACCGATCTGACAGTAGACGTGGAGCGAAAGGTGCGAGAGTGCTCGCATCGTTGCTATAGCCGACATGCCTGGAGCGCAGGATATTTACTTGAAAGCTAATCGTGGAAGGACGCATGTTCAATCTAGGAACAACGGACGTAGATAGCATGGAACAGTTATTCGATATGTTCTTTACAATTGGCACTCATCATGACCTTGGGCTGTCGCTCCAAAAGGTAGAAAACAATATCGTTGTTGTTCAGCTCCCGTTTCAGCATAAGCACGCTGACTCAATAGAAAATGGCAGTCTTCATACAAGCGCAATTGCGACAGCTGTTGATAGCGCTTGCGGCTGTGCGGTGATGCTTCATATTGGCAAACCGACCACAATAGCGACCGTAAATCTGAGAATCGACCATATACGTAAACCCGATCCCGGGCTAGGCCTGGTTGTTGAAGCTAGCTGCTATCAAACTGCTGACGACTTTATCTACGTTGGTGCAGCAGCCTTTCAAGAACATTCAAGAATAATGTGCTGCAACTCTATCGGGGTATTTAAATCTGACACACCGGGCCCCGTACTCAGCGCAAAACCACTGTAGGCGCGCATGATGATAAATCAGAGCATTATCGATTATCTTGGAGCGGCACCTTATGCGGGCAATTTCGGGACAGATATTATTGCATTAGAGCCTGAAATAGAATGTGTCACTAAGTGGCAAGACATTTTTACGGGGAATCCACTCTTAAGAGCCTGGCACGGCGGTGTAGTTTCGGGTGTTCTTGAGCTGACCGCGATGCTCGCCGTCATAAATTCTACTCAATCTCAAGATTGCGCATTGATTTCTATACAAACGAGCTATCTCCGTCCCGCTATGGGCGATAAGAACTTGTATAGTCGCGCAAATGTCGTTCGAAGAGGAAAACACATTCATACAATCAACGCTGTTGGATGGCAAAAATCTTGCGCTGAGCCGGTCGCAATAGCATCACTAGCGTTTGCCACAAAGTCGTAAGCAGACCTACCTTGTGTTTAACGATCTTGTCATTAGTATGGAGCATGAGGATTACCTTTGGTTTCGGTTGATTTCAGGTTTAGTCACCGTCAATCAAACCGGTAACCCTCACTTTTTCAAGGAAAGGTGTCAGGTCTAGTCTGAACTAATCTAAATAAACATTAAGTGGAAACCACGGCCACCAGCTCATAACTACGGCGACCGATGTTTTCGCTGAACGCGCACAAACACACACCCCGGAACTCGTGAAGTCAATTTTTGCGAATCATTGGCAACTTTAACCAACCCCGAAGCACTGGAACCGGGATGCGAACACCTTCTTCTGGTTTCAGCTGAAATCTGGGTAGCACGTCCACCAAATACTCAAAAGCAATTTGAGCTTCAAGTCTCGCCAATGCTGCGCCCATACAAAAATGAACACCTTTTCCAAGTGCCAGATGATCGTTAGGGTGGCGCTCTACAACAAAGCTATCGGAGTTTTCAAAATGACTCTCGTCCCTATTAGCTGAGGCAAACATTATCCAGACGTTGTCATTCTCCTTGAATTTCTTTCCCTTGTACTCAAGATCCCGGGTTACTCGACGGAAAAGGCCATTTACTGGCCCCACGTAGCGAAGTGCTTCTTCAACAAACTGCGGAATTAGTTCCTTATTATTCTGCAGTTTTTCGATAAGCTCAGGCTGGCCTTGGAGAACAACTGAAGCATTGGTTATCAAATTCGTTGTTGTCTCGTTACCAGCAATCCATAATAACTTACAGAACCCTAACAGTTCATTAGCTTTTAGCTGATCACCCTCGTCGTCTGCCAGCTTAACAAGCGACGATATCAGGTCATCCTCAGGGTTTGATCTCTTAGCATTAATGATTTCAGATAATGTTTCGTTCATTTCAGTTGTAGCTTTAATACGCTGAGTTTCTGTATAACTTCCTCCTGCCCCGATGCCCAATGCATCATTCCAGAATTGAAGCCGCTCATAGTATTCCAGTGGAATTCCCAATAGCTTTGCAATAACTGCAACGGGCAGTGGACTAGCAAAATCCTTGTACAGATCGATCCCAACACCTTTAGAATATTTTTCTTGTAGTTCAGAGATCAATTGATCCGCTATTTCGCGGACTTGAGTTTCCAATCGTGCTATTCGACGCGAAGTGAAACTTCTAGCAAATATAGAGCGCAATCTCGTATGTTCTGGCGGATCATTTTGAATCATTGGCAAAAAGCCGACAACATCTTCGGCAGTTGTGTCGTCTGAGCTTCTTAAACCGCCGCCAGGGCCGCTCGATGACGAAAAATCTTCTGGGCGCTTTAGAAAATTTTCTACATCCTCATAGCGAGTAACCACCCAGAAATTGAACTCCTTACTCCAGTAGAGTGGATCGCTCTCTCTTAGCTTTTGCCAGTACTTTTCCGGATAGTCGATATAATCCGGTGACATCATCGGAAGTAATTCTGCGGCCATTGGTATCTAGCTCCTGTTGTTATTTCCAAATTCTGGATTATTACGTCGATATTTTATCACCCGGAGGTTTAGGCGAAAATTGCAGCATCCAGGTAAATGATGGAGTTTTGTGATGCTATCTTACTGATCGAACTGATAACTCTGTGTTTAACAGCTTCAATCTTGAGCTTTTCTGGATGACGCTGCGCGCTCTCTTATCATGCCACCTTCCACAGCCAAACGATTCGCCCGGCGAATGACACCACTAGAAACACAGCTAAAAACGTCTCGAAGAAAACTACATTTAAAATATCCACCTGGAGGAAGAGCTTACGTAGATGCGCAGTGCTTACTTTCAACCGAAGTAAAGCCCTGATTCGTCGGAATAGACATAAGCTCCCTCAGGTTTACAATCGACTGCAAAGGTTCTTCAATCGACATCGAATTAACCAGGGACGCCGGAATAGGACCGCCCGGGTCAGTTAAGGATGTTAAAGAGACTTTAGTCGAGCAATCGCTCATTTTCTCTAGCTTCCATTCCTGCATTGACTGCACCATACGGATAGTGCCTTTCATGGCTGGAATGATGTCCAACTCGCTATCGGCCCTGTCAGTAATAGTGATGTTCTGTTTGTCTTCGCTGACAGTAACCTTTCTCGAATATATGGCGGATCGGTCAGTGATAGGCCAAGGAATATCCAGAACAATGAAGTAATAATTACTATCCGGTTTTCTTTGATGGACATGCCCCGCGGCTGAGACAATTTTGTTAATTTTCCCGTAGGACTCTAGATCAGTGATTATTTCTAACAAATCATTCATTGAGGCAGCTACTTCGCTAATAGCACGAACTTCTTTTATGTTCAATCCAGGAACTTCACGCTGGTACACAGTTATGCCATCTCGTTCTTTCACTTGCTCCCAGGCAGGGTATGTGGATGGACTGTCGGCCATCGCGCAGAATGTGGCTAACCAGAGGCCAAATAGAGGCGCTACTTTCTTATTTGCGATTGAAGCCATAAGCCGACATTTACAAACAGCTATTTTAGTATTCATAAATGATGTCCATGCCGTAAGTCCGTGTTTCACCCCAAATAACTGACCGATCACTATGCGGAATATTATCAATGGAGGTAATGACATATTCTTCGTCGGCAAGGTTTTTTCCCCACAAACCAAAGCTCAGCGTGCCAAAATGGCTAACTGGCACCCGACTCATACTTAGACGGCCATTCCATAATCCGTAGCTGTTACTAAAAGTATTTTCTACATTTGCCAAGCGCGGACCGCCGTTACGCCTATCCATAAAGTTGTAGCTCAAATTTAATGATAGCTCGCCCCAATCAGTCGCGGCTATAGCCCAATCGGCAGCCACAGTATAGCTGTGCTCAGGAGCCGAGAAGAAAACAAAAGTGTCTGTTACATCATTCCCGGCTTTATCTTCCGCCTTAGTAATTTCGGCATCAAGGTAGGCGTAGTTGAGCATCAATATGAGATTCCGAGTTGCGACGAATGTGATATCGGTCTCCAAGCCTCTCATTGTCGCCTCGCCAGCATTCGTTACCTTGGTGTCTGCTATCGTGCCAGCTAGGACGAAGTTAAGCTGCATATTATTGTATTCACTGTAAAACAGATTGCCATTGACACGTAAGCGGCGCCCCATCAACTCGCTTTTGATACCAGCCTCAACAGAATCTACGTGCTCCGACTCAAAACCATCTGTAAAGCCGAAACCGTAGACAATGCCATCAGCTGCAGGCTCGTCGGTGTCATCGCCGCGCCCTTCATCGGCAAATACGCCCGATTGCGTTCCGGTAGAGCCGCGCTGCGGATCGCGGGTATTGAATCCGCCTGACTTGTAAGCCTGAACATACTTTCCGTAGAGATTGCTATTTTCGGAGAGGTCATATTCGGCTACGAAGCTAAAGGAGCTATCAGTAAAATCCTTCGATGCATTAATATTGTCAAAGGCACGGTCGCCCGGCACCAGGAAATCAATCTGCGCGAGAACGGGCGCCAAGACCCCTATATTTTGCACATCTACTGCTTGGTTCAAGGTACCAATTTGCAGATAGGTTTTATCGGTCTGATTTTTTATTGCCGCTCTGGAATCTTTAGAGTAGCGACCTCCAATGGTTAAGCTCAGCCTGTCATCCAGAATGCCAGGCGTCCATGTAAATTGACCGAACAAAGCCCTAGCGGTATTTTCGACTTCGTAGTGTTGAGAAAGCATATTGACGATTGAAACATCACCGAGAGAAAGCACAGTGCCAATCACTGGCGCTAATACTGGCTCCAGAAGTGGGAGAAGAGTGTCACTCAGCTCGGAGCTAAACTGGTGGTGCAGCGGTGAGTTGTCTTCGACTGCCTCTTCTTCAAAGTAATAAGCCCCAAAGATATAATCCAAAGATTCGTTAAATAACGAACCGATAAATTGTAGCTCATGAGAAATCTGTTCCTGAGATATCTGTGGCACAACCAAGGGTAAACAATCCTCTCCAGTTTGCGCTCTCACGGCCGGGCCACAGTACTCATGTGAATCTGTTCGGTAGCGGCCCGAACCTATACCTCCGCCGAGGTCTGCGTAAGATGCGTCATATAGTTCCCGGTATGCGGCGATATATTTCACCTGAACGTTGTAAAAATCTTTTGTTAATATGACCGAGTGCCCTTCAATTTCGGTTTCTGATGTTTCCATAGGGCGAAATGATGCCATCGAGTCAAAGCGGTCGTCGCTATACTTGGATTGCGTGACAGAAAACTCTCTCACCGGCTCAGCCTGCCCTTTATTATTTTCAGCAGGGCGGATCGCTTGATATATGTAGTTGATGTACTCGTATTCCGACTTGTCGTAGGCGTAGTCTACGGTCATGGAGTCATTGACGTCCCAACGGAAGTCCAATCGATAACCTTCGACTTCGCGGTCACCAAAATCGCCCCCGGGGCCCGTATTCTCGATAAAGCCGTCTCTCCTTGTTGCCAGGTAAGCAACTTTGGCAGCTAAAGTATCGCCAAGGGGTATGTTGGCGCTCGTTTTGGAACCGAACTGATTGCGATTTCCGAAAGTGAGCTTTTCTTTGAATTCAAAGGACTCTGTGGTGGGACGCTGGGTGACCAAGTTAATTGCACCACCGGTGGTGTTTCGACCGTAAAGTGTACCCTGAGGGCCTCGCAATACCTCAATGCGTTGTAGTTCTGCCACATCGAGTGCGGTACCAGTAGAACGCGCTATGTACACGCCGTCTACGTAGACACCTACCGGCGGGTCTTGAGTAACCTGTACGTCAGCGATGCCAACACCACGGATAAATATACGTAAAGTTGCGTTATTGATCGGGAATGGTTCGATAGTCAGGCTGGGTACTTTCGAGCCGAGATCATTCAAGCTATTAATGCCGTCGATCTCAAGGCGCTCTTCCCCGAAAGCGGTTAACGAAATTGGCGTTTCCTGAAGTGACTGTGACTTTCTCTGGGCTGTAACTACAACCTCTTCTAGCTCTAAGGAATTACTGCCTTCTTGGGCGTAAGCCTCCAAGGAAAACGAGCTGGCAAGTAGACCACTCCCCACTGATACAAGTAGTAACTTCTTCAAATTGTTCTCCCATGGCTTTTTTACTATCAAACTCACGGGCAACCGAATACACAAATTGCCGAGATTGCCACTCCGAGTTAAGGTCGCTCAAACTTATCGAAACCCATCAATCAAGGCGCCCTTACTATTGCGATCTTTATATTGAGGATCAGAGTACTCAAGATCTCTAACGATGAGGGAAATTCAGACCCGAAAGGTCAGTTGCTTTGCCGCCTCTACCTCGCTATAAGGTATCAATAACTTTCGGACACCAAAATGTAGCAATATGATCAAATGATGGATGTATGTGATTGATGCTGCTGCGACGTTTTCCAATTGAAATGATTTATTCTGGGTGCAATTACATCACTGCAAAGCTACCATTGACGTGAATATAAATGGAGGCCTTGCAGTACGATTGCAATCAATCTCGCATAAGTATATGACACCCTCGATCTAGGATACTTTATCACTCCGACTGCAGCCGGCGACAACAAGACTGGTATATTCCGTGGACCAGAGCGTTACGAAATTGAAGGTCAAATATTCTCGGATTTTAGATCCCAGCCTGAACCGTGATTAATCGCCATCAAGCGCCGACGGAGAAGTAGGGAATCAGTGCTGAGAGCTCAGGTCGAATAATCGAGCAAAGGGGTAGGCTGTAGCCGCCGGTTCTCTACGACGGAATATTCGCCACCAGAACGTCGCCGCGCGCTCTGTTAATTTCGCTATGGAACGCGGACTATCCTCAGGATTGCAAGTCGAAATGGCATCGACACCAGCTCGACTTAAAAGTTGATGCCGCCAACCTTGATTTAGACTTGGAAGTACAGCTTATGAAAATTGAGAGTTTCCATGTAGATTTAGTCAGTTGCGAATACGTTTGGGTCGACAAAAATGTTGGCAAAGTTCCAATGAACACTAAAGAGTGGTGCCTATACTACAATGCCGAGGTTACAGCGGCTCTCCAGCATGAAAGCCGCCAAATACTTCTAGAGCCAAACTTTATTTATTTAATACCGCCGAACACCGAGGTATACGGCACTTTACTTTCGTCGTCATTCCAATTAGTTCTCTTCTTTCATTTGCCATCCTTTCATATTGATTTAGAACCAGGTGTCTATAAGTCTCCTGCGATTGATATCGTGATTGATCGCGCCACACGCCTCAGTTCAATGGAGAAAAATGAGCGGTACGGATTGATTGGACAGCTTTATAGCAACCTTCTGGTTAGTTACGTTTTAAGCCAACTGGACATCGCGCTATTTAAACGGACAGCAATCGATCGACGCATCCAGAAATCTGTTAGCTACCTAAACCGATCTTACACAGAATGTATCGCAATAGAGGACCTTGCCAAGCGCCAGAATATGACAAGAGAATCTTTTAGTCGCTTGTTCAAGAAAGAGTTAGGAAGACCACCATTCGAATACATCGTCAACTTAAGAATGAACAAAGCACGCTTACTGTTACAGAATTCGAACCAATCCATTAAATCAATCGCCAATGTGGTGGGCTACAGCGACCAATACAATTTCTCCAGGTTATTTAAAAAATACTACGGCATGTCACCAAAAGCTTACAGGTTATCTCACCCAAAAGAGTAAACGCTGCGCGAACGATTCAGCCGCCCATTTAGCTCCACCTATTCACTGCGAAGGAAGACCACCGCATTCTGATCGGATGACGCTGCAACCGACTCGGCGATCAGTAATTACGCGATAGAAGCGAGTTAGGAGCTGCGCCATAAGCTACTCGTCTCGCCCAACACTCCGCGTCACAGAGATCCATCATTATATCAAATGCTTCTATTTTTTCGAGATTGGCTTGCTGCTAGTTTAGACAGGCGGATAAAGAACTTAATGCTAGATGGAGACTTGGAGATGTGCGCAATGCTCGTGTGTGTCTTACGCATTTTTTGGCCGAAGTCAGGAAATGGGTTTTAAAGCAAAGGAGTGCAATTTGAACGAGAAGGCCACACTGCCCTAACGACCTGACAAGCGAAGCCGCCTAATAGGCTTTTATAAGGCACATCACAAGATTTGTTGTGCCCGCCCATCACAACCCCCCTAACCAGGTAATATTTTATATTATGAGCATTGCGGAATTTAACAACTACAAAAATGCTTCGGACAACTCTGACCTGAAGCACATCCCTGGTTCATATGGCCGCCCGTTTATAGGCCATTATTTCGATATGGTGAACGATCTTTACGGCACCATCGACAGGCAGTATTGCCGCTACGGGCCAGTGTCAAAACTGAGCGTAGCGTACCTAAAGGGTGTTCTGCTGGTCGGGCCAGATATTTACGGCGAAGTGTATCTCGACAAGAACAAAAACTTTTCGGCCGAGATGGGCTACTCTCGCACTCTTGGTCGTTTCTATAAGGGTGCGCTGCTGCTCCGAGATCATAACGAACATCGCCTCCAGCGTCGCATTATGCAGAGCGCGTTTAAGACCGAAGCCATGCGCGGATACTTTAGTACAATGGGCCCGATGATTCAGGACGCAGTTGAAAGCTGGGACGGTCGCAAGGATCTCCTGTTCTTTCCAGCCATAAAGCGAACGCTACTGGACGTGGCCGCTAGAATATTTGTGGGATTGGATAAAAACGACGAACGAGCCAACAACTTAAATCGAGCCTTTTTGGATATTGCCACTGGTTTGATGGGGTTTGTTGCGAAAGAAATTCCTGGGACCAAATACGCGAGAGGGAAAAAGGCCCAGCGATATCTACAGGATTTCTTTGGTTCGCTGATCGAGGAAAGGCGTTACGGCGATGGTATCGACACATTCAGTTATTTCACGCGGGAAAAAACCGAGAACGGCGGGTATTTTAGCGACGACGACATCATCGCACATATGAGCTTTCTGCTCTTCGCAGCACACGACACCACCACTAGTGCCCTCAGCCACTTAATGTTGCATCTGGGGGAGAATCCGGAGTGGCAACAGCGCCTGCGTGATGAAGCGATGTCGATCGATAAGGATTTTCTTGATTACGACGATCTGGATAAGATGCCATATACCGATGCGGCGATCAAGGAAACATTACGACTTCATCCATCAGCTATGGTTGCGCAACGGCGAACTATTCGCGACTGCGAACTCGGCGGACACTTCATCCCCGCAAACACTATTCTGTTCCTAGTTCCCCAGTACAACCATCGTATGGCCGAGTATTGGGATAACCCTCACTCATTCGAGCCTGACCGCTGGCTGGATCCTCGCAATGAGCACAAGCGACATCCCTTCAACTTCGTCGGGTTTGGTGGTGGCGCCCACAAATGCATCGGTATGCATTTTGCTCTGATGCAGTCCAAAACCTTTGTGCACCAGTTTTTACCTCGCTACAAATTCACGTTAACGGCCGACTCTGGCAAACGGCTCCAGACTGTGCCACTGCCAAAACCGGCTGATGATTTACCAATTAAACTGAAGCGCATAAGGTAATACATCGGTATGCGCCGATAGGTTTCCGAGAGTCACAAATAGATCACTATCGACGACTTATGAATACAAGCGCAGCGGGAACGCTAGATTCAATATTGACTGGCTTTGCCAGCGCCTGACATTGTCAATGTGCATCACATAAATCCATTAAACGGTCATATCAACTAATTTATAGTTCCAACATCAGCATCTATTATAAAAATAAATGTTTTACATAGTTACGTGTGGAAAGAACGATTAAGCATCTACCATACCTCAATAACGTCGTAAAACTATAAACACGACATTATTAGACAGGAGAAAATATATGAACACGATCGAAGCCATCGACTTTCACTCAAAGAAAGTTGATTTCGACCTTAATTTAAGCACTTGCGAAGCCTGGTGCGACACAAGACATATGAGGGTTTTCTGGGAAGCTGTCTCTCTAATAACACCCGCAGCTGAGAAGTATATTATGCGCTCAGTATTGGCTTATAAGAATGATCCAATTATTAAGGATAATGCCTGGCTTAAGATTTTAGTTGACGAATTTATAGAACAGGAGAGGGAGCACACTGTAGTTCATGTGAAGCTAAATAAGGCGCTAGGTATAAATGATATAGGCGAAAACTCCAATCTAGAAAAAACGATGCGCGGGCTAACTTCGAATCTATCTATTCTAGATAATCTAGCTATTGCGGCTGCATTGGAGCACCTATTTTTCTCCGTAATTAAATTAACGTTTATAGACACTGGATTCTACAAAGATGAAACCGTCGATAAAAGGGTGCTAGATGTATTTAAATGGCATTGGTGCGAGGAACTAGAGCATCACTCGGTGACCATTAGCCTGCTGTCTCAGCTTGATAACTCCTACAAAACACGCATAGGTGCTGCGTTCAATATAGTGTCCAAATTTATTCCAGATTGCTGGAAAATAATTCTTGAGGTCGAGAAGTTGTACTCTCCTACGCACTATCGCTTCAATGCAACGGTCGATACGCTAAAACTGTTAAATTACTTTAGGAAGGGTGTTGGTGTCTCGTCAAAATTTTTCGACCCTACATACGACGTGATTCCAGCTGGAAAATGGTCGTGGAGTTATATCGAACAGTGGCGAAAATCACTTGGTGTTGACGAGGAAGTAAAAGTCAGATCTTGAAATGCAGAAGTCCAAACCTGACCTGACCTGACCTGACACATCCTTTTTAAAAGGAGAAAGTTACCCTTTTTGATAAAGGTGTCAAATCTTATATCAAAACAAAAGGTAACTCACACTATCCATGCTGACCTTAAGGGACTATGGCAACAAATCCCCCTAAAGGTGACGGACGCCGGAATGGAACAGTTCTTGGACGATCCCAAACGAAGACTCCATCCGGCAACTATATCTAGCGAGACACAACGACTAGTCGATTTATGGATGTAAAAACCTCCAATAAGTGTCCCTTCAAGGGCGTACGGAAAGAAAGTGACTGAGGAGACGACTAGTGATTGATATTTCGTTTGAAATAAACGGCAGAAAGGTATCGCCTCGAAATATTGGAAGCGCACTGGAATCAGCTTTTGTAGAGTCATTACAGCAGTCCATTACCAAGGCGGTAGGTTCAGCCCGATGCCCTGAACATGACCAGAAGCCAAAGATTAAGGTCAAGGGCCGCAACCTCGACTCCCTGAATTTTGAGGTTTCGGGATGCTGCGAGCAACTGATTGAAAACGTGAAGAAGAAACTCAAATAATTAGGTGGAGTTATGAACGGACCTACGCACCAATTTGCTGGCGCCGTTGCAGCTTTCGCGATCGCACAGCATGACTCAAAAAACAAGACAACACCTTTGCATCATCCGGCCGTTGCAATACCCATTGGCGCATACCTGGGCGAGCTACCCGACATGATCGAGCCCTCGCTGGGCAACGCTCACCATCGGCAGTTTTTCCACAGTTTAACAGTGCTAGGGTTATTGGGAGTAGGCATGCACAAAGTTTATCGCTGGGATCCGCAGGATAACGTTAAACAGCTTTTGCGGGGCCTGCTTTTGCTAGGCGGGGCAGCTTATCTCAGCCATTTAGCCCTTGATGCATTGACGAGTCGACCGCTTCCCATCCTGGGAAAGATTCGCTGACAAGCCGATACTCTCAGCGACTCAGGAACATATGATTACGGGGCGCACACCGCCCCCTTCCCGATGGCTTACCGCCATCCAACAAAAAAGCAGCATTTTAATATTCTCTAACCGCGATGTTTGGTGGAAAGCGCCATTGAAGTCAGGACAAGTTCGAGCCCTTCATGCGGATCGACTCCTAAGGCCCGACAGTATTCCACATACTCAATGATGTCGATGCGGCGTCGATCCTGCTCCATTTTGCCTAGCACAGAATGGTGCCGGCCTACCAACGTAGAAGCAGCACGTAGCGACAAGCCTTGTTCTTCACGCTTGGCCCTGAGCCAAGTGCGAAGCTTGTAATAATGTTGTGAATAGGCAGATGGCTTCATTGTCTCGATAGTAGAGACAATGTAGAATGTCGCGAAATTCGAGACACTCAGCCTTCTAGACGCGCCTATGAAACCACTCCGCATCCACCCGGAGCTGCTCTTCCTTTTGCAATCAGATCAGCTCGACACCTTTACAGTGCCGGAGTTGACAGCTGCCTATATGGCCTTACCCGCGCGCTCCCAGAAAACGGCGAAAGCCTGCCGTCAATTCGTGTACCGCAATGTATTGCGCCTAACAGAGAAAGGGGTATTACAACGTGTTGAACGCAGCGACGGCCGGCCTCGTTATCGGTACGTTGGGGCTGAACAAGAAGGGCACCTGAAATCCGAGCACAATCAGCCACCCTCGGGTCATCACAATGCCAGGAACGAGACCGAGCTGCGTAGCCTCCACGACAAACTACACCGCTATAACCGGGAAATCCTGGCGGTCATCGGTGAAACCGAGGAATACGATGCCCTATGCAGCGAATTCCCGGAGCTACGCAGTTCCGTTCAACAACGTTACAACGACGCGCGAGACCGCTGCACCAAAATGCTCGGCAGGGTACGAGCACTGGAATTCGTGATCGCCGATCATCTTCCGGCCACCCAATCATGACTCTTCGACATTGGCAGGCTGAGTGCATCACTCGGGCGTACCAAGCCTATTGTGGTGGCCAGCCGCACTTCCTGTGTCTAGCCACGCCAGGGGCAGGTAAGACGTGGATGGCTTCCGCTTTGGCCAAGCGTTTGATGGACGCAGGCTTGGTTGACCTGGTGGTTTGTTTCGCCCCCTCAGTCATCGTGGCAGACGATTTTCGGACTGAGCTGGAAACCCAGTTTGAGGAATCCTTTGACGGCCTGCTTGGCTCACGCGGACGCACCCTGACGTACCAGGCGATGCTGAGCATCAACGACAGCTTCTGGGACCTGTTCCGACGCCAGCGGGTATTCGCGATATTTGACGAAATACACCACTGCGCCGGGCAAACGCCGGAGACAGCAAACGCCTGGGGCGAACGGGTCATTTCGCGAGTTCAGGGGCAGGCCGCCTATACGCTGGCGCTCACCGGAACACCTTGGCGTTCCGACGCCATCCCTATCGCGCTGTCATACTACTGCCGGGATAATGGCCAGATCCACTGCGACTACAGGTACGGATTGGCGCGAGCGATCGCCGATGGGGTCTGCCGGTCGCCACAGCTGACCATCGTCGACAACGACCGAATAACGATCCAGCGCCGTAATGCCCTCGACCGGTACGCAAATTTTCGCGAACTGCTTGCAGAAAGCGAGTGCACCTACCAGCAACTGTTGGAGACTGAAGCCCTCATCACATACATCCTTCAGCAGGCTAATCATACTCTGACACGAATACGCGCGACCTCGCCAAATGCCGGCGGACTGATCGTCGCGGCCTCAGTGTCTCACGCACATTTTATCGCTGATCTTTTGGTGCGCACATGCGGTGAGAGCGCAGCCATTGCCACTTATCGTGAAGATGACCCGCTAGCGACGATCCGAAGCTACAAGCGCAACCGTGATAAGTGGATTATATCTGTGGGCATGATCAGCGAAGGCACTAATGTTCCCCGCCTGCGCGTCTGCTGTCACCTCACGCGCGTAAAAACGGAATTATATTTTCGACAGATTCTAGGGCGGATCTTGCGCGCCAACGGGCTCAGCGGTGAAAAAGGTTACCTCTACATGCCTGCAGAACCGACGCTAATCGAATATGCCGAGCGCTTAGCCGAGGATATTCCGACCGTCCAGCCGGTGAAATTTGAGGTCATGCGCCCCACACGCGGCGGCGACCTGCCTTCACCCTCACGACAAAAGAACCCTCCGGCACAATCTGATATGCGAATAATTTTTGGAACAAAGTTTGCCACTCCTGTACAACCCACTGTAGACCAATCCCAATCCATAGCGCCTTCAACGTTGCGGGAATCCTACGAATTGACTTTAAATATGTTCGGCCGCTTTCATCGGGAACTATTGACCATCAATGGCCTAGACTCCGAATAACACCATTCCGATTAAGCAACATCGATGGTACATACCTAATCAATAAGCTCGACACTATAAGCTATCAAGAGCCTTTCGAAGTGCATCTATAGTGCCCACAGGAAAGACTGTTTTACCTGACTCGTCTAAGACATCACCGCGAGATCCAAGTATTAATCCGGCATCTTCCAAAAAACTGGAAGACACCAGGTATTCCAGTGCTCTTCGCTCAATTAAATTGAGCTCAGCTTTTATAATATTATCTGTGACTTTTATTTCTAAGCCCGGCGGCAGAAATTCTGAAATCAGACGATTAGCCTCTGCCAACTCTGCGGCCTGAACTTGCACGAGAAGCCGTAAACCAGGATCTTCAATGTCTGCAATCCATGAGTCCTTGCCCTTTGCATTTTTTTTAATAGATCCAGACTTTACAGAATCACGAAAAGACTTTATCAGGATACGATAATTCTCCCCCGTACTGTTTCTTATACTTTGTGCCTTTGGAACTCCAAGATCCGTCCCGACTTTCGCTATAGTAGCTATAGAAAAATCAGAATTACCTAACTCACGCTGCTGACAACATACTTTATAAATAGCGTCTAGTGTCGAATGAATCCTACTAGAGCTTATGCTCTTCAAATGCTCCAATGTGTCTTCTGGGCTCATGGATCTACCCCAGGCACCAATGCTCGACATTCTGAAAATATTATTTTGAATTCGTCATCTGATATAGACTGATCAAACGACAAGTCGCTAATTCTTACTTCACCCTTCACAACCTTATCTACCGACTCCCACGTCCGCAATCTACTCAGAAGAAGTCTGACGACCTGATTGCCCAAAATAAGCTGCTGATCAGGAGAAAGATTATATAATCGTGGAGAAAGCTTATTGAGGTCAGCCATACGGTCGAGCATTTGGGATCTGGGTATTACGGCATTTTTAGCTGAAGAAGACTCAAATATTTCTGCGTTTTCACACACCTCGCATAATTGATGGAAATGAGAAACCTCTTCCCACGAACTACTCAGTTCACTATATTTATCTGCTACTAGCGAGACAGATTTATTCCGACTATTAGCATCTAAAGCAGTGTTATTAATTATATCGAGGCAATCAGCTACAAAACTAGATACCGCTTGCATATCACACATAAGAAGGTCTAGTTTTTCAGCTGCACTCTCTAACTCTGATGTGATTTTTCGTTTCCTCTGGTCAAGTGAATATAGAGCACCATCATCAAGGCCATCACCTCTTTTTGCCCTATCATAGAAAACTTCTGTTTCCTCTTTTATCTGAATATTTACAAGCTCAAGAGCATCGACCAACCCTTGATAGTGTTCAGCTTGTGTATTGGCCGCTAAGGATATTTCATTCTCTAAAGAAATCAGGCCACCTAGAAATGCCGGACCAGTTATGAAATGCCTACATCTCACACAATTCTGACGTCCGAGGTAGCCACTGACGACTTGAGAGCGGACTCTCTTTTTTCCAAGCAGCTCGCCCCCATCCGAGCATCTAGAGCCTGCATAGGGACAAATACCATAGTCTCGAAATAAAAAGCTACCGGGCGGTTGAGACGCATACGTCTGGTAAGCATCTTTGCCATCGCTTCCAATTAGTTCTCCACGCAATTCCGAAATTCTATTTTGCTCCATCATAGCTTGTGCAAAACTAGCTTTATTTTTTAAAGCTCTCTTTTCACCCTCATCAATCCTCATCTTAAGCGTCTCTGGCGACGATTTCACGTAGTATAGCGACATAACTATCGACGCATGCCCAACAACTTTCATGATCACATCAAGAGGAAGGCCGAACTCCGTCGCATATGCAGTTATCAAAGAAACTCGCATACTATGCGGTGGATAATCAGTTTTATAGTGAGCAAGAATCTCCTTCTGACCAACAAGCGAAGCCAATTTCAAATCTTTCGGTTGGCTATAGTACAAGCCAGCAGCAATTCGAGCCGCCAACCTGCCTTGAAAATGCCCTGGCTCAATATCATTGTAATCACGAAATAAAAAACAATTGGCACCCTTCGCACGCAGTTGTGATTCATTTAACAGTGTGCGCCGACAAGACAACCAAGCCGTCGGCTCCTCAATTGGGTTATATTTTGACTGCCACTCTCTAAGGATTATCATCCAATAGGCGAGCCTTTCGGGAATCCACGGCACACTGTACCCACTTCCCTGATAACCTGTTTTGTTTGTTGTGAAATACATGCCGCAAGCATCGTCATTTAATTTTTTGATAAAGCCTTGCTTGTCCAGCATACCAGCGAGCTGACCTCTATTTTTCGTCCAAGATAATTTATCCCCACTAACAATGGGAATATCTACGTCGGCTTCACCAGAATCATTATACGCAAGCTGTTTCCCTCGAGCGGGGACACTACAAAGTGCGTAGGTATGCATCCAATAAACAGGACACCAAATTTTGTAGCGACCATGCTCGAACTTTATTACGCAATTAGGATCTTTAAAATCAATTGTTTCCTCGTCAACATTCACCCAATCTGCATCAAAGATTTGAAGATGTCTAAGATCCTGAAAGTTTGTCGCACCATCCGGCACAATCCATCGCCTCAACTCGTCCACGAACTGAAATGCCAACGATGGCTTTACAGACTCATCACGCCTAGTAGACTCAACGCCTGATTTATTTCTATAGTTATTGAATGGGTTTCTTGCATTATTAATCTTTCTAATCTCGCCGGATTCCAAGTCTTCAAATGTCATCTTCATACTGATAACGTACTCAAAGTACTCATTCAGCGTCATCAGAATTTTATTTCCAACTGAAATTGACGACTGCTCATCTAAAAAAACCTGAAAACTCCACAGCTCATGATCTTTCCTAGAGACAAATTCTTCCGGCGTACCAGCTAGATCATACTTAGCAATATAATCGCGCAAGAACCTACATAAATATGACTCCTTCTGTTTTGATGCTCGAGAACAACTTAGAAATTCGTCAAAACTTTTTTTCCAAGCGTCAAACGAGGCATCTATATTCTTTGTAACATATGGCTCTTTCCGCCCTAAAAAGTGATACCAATTTTTCCACTCCTCCAGATAGACTTGATCCGGCGTTTTAGCCATACGAGGATCTTTTAATTTTACGCATAGCCTTCTGTACTCATTCTGAGTTGAAGCACCATTTGCTATAGCTATATTTCTGCATTCGTCAAATTCATAGAACCGAGGGATATCGCACATATCGAACCAATCAACCCACTCTTCCTTGAATTTAAGTTCCGGATGAGCTGGCAAAGATGGATAGGCCCTCCTTGCTTTTTTATACTCAACGCTATTCTTGATCTTAAGTACTTTTACAGCCCATTTGACATCGCCCAAACATCGATATCTAACCGGTAACGCGACATCAGGCCACCCAGGAAAGCTGGAAAATATACGATTTGGATTTGCTGGCAATCCCTTATCATCTTTATAGTGAGCTCTGTACTCTGAAAGATTTCTAATACCAAGCCTGCGAATAGCAGCTCGCACCTCATCTAAAGTTTTATACCAGAAATCCCTTTCTGTCTTTATTCCCAGAAATCCATGCCAACCGTTATATTCGCTCCACACATCTGAATATTGATTCATTGGCGCAGCAGGCAATCTAATATCTTTTTTATGTTCCGTTGCGTACTGTTGCCACGATTTAATCTTCAATTTCTTCGCTGCAACGCTCGCATCACCCCAACTTTCATAAGGATTTAGCACTCGGCCACCACCCAAGAAACCTCTCCAGCCACCATTTTTCACCCAAACATCTTTATATTTATCTCTTGGGGTTGCGGGCAACTTAGGGTCTAGCGCATGCTTCTGAATATAGTCCTTAGGTGTCTCAAATCCCAGCGCCTTAGCAGCGGCGCTTGCAACATGCCACTGTTCATAGAACTTCCCAGAGTAACCAACCCCAAGAAATCCTTTCATGCCTCCGTTTTGTAACCATACGTCTTCATAAATCCTATTAGGCTTTGCCGGGAGCTGTCGGCAAAGTTTATATTTTTCGACGTACTCCTTCTGACTTGTAATGCCTAGTGCTCGAGCGGCCTGCGAAGCTTCAGCGTATGACGCAAAAAATATCTTTCTTCTGCTCGTAGTACCCAAGAAATCTTTCCAACCATTGGCATCCCTCCAAATTTCTGGATACGCTATTTGGGGAGATCTAGGAAGCTTTGGATCCTTTTTATACTGCCGATAATACTGCTCCGCACTTTTGATATTTAGGGCTATCGCTGCTTTGCTAGCTAAATCCCATGTTTTATACTTATTTTTGAGATACCCTGTATCCAAGAAACCTTGCCATCCACCTCGCTTACCCCATTCGGTTCTATATTTTTCTTCAGGCTTTCCAGGTAAGCGAAGGTCTCTATCACGACGATTTACGTAATCTTTCGCAGAGACCATTTTGAGCTTTCTAGCTGATTCTGCTGCCTCCTCCCATGTGTCGTAGTGTGACACTACGGGTTTACCTAGAAAGCCGTCTATACCACCATTCTTCCTCCAATCACTCGCGTAATGATTGTCAGGGTTGCGTGGTAGACACGAATCCTCCCAATATCGCTGCTTGTAGTCTGAGGAATTCTTAATCCCTAATCGCTGAGCTGCTTTGCTAGCCTGCCCCCACGTTTGATAAATTTGATCAGCCCGTCGATTGGACCGATGGGTAAGAAATCCATCCCATTCGTTATTACTTTTCCAAATATCGTTATAATATTCTTCTGGGAATTTCGGGAGAAGGGGGTCTTCTTTATAGCGCCTTCGATATTCGCGCTTACTTTTTATCCCTAACCCGATCGCTGCATGACTAGCGTGTAGCCAGTATTTATAAGTACTTTCAGTCATTCTTATTGAAAAGCAAGCCGAAGAAGGATGTTTCTATTCATTGAACTTCCCTCTAACACAATCGCTTTTTTCTCCCGCCTCAGTCTTCTTCATCGCATCACGAATTTCTACACCGCTAGCTTGTATATAAATCAGACAAGAGTCAGGGCTTTTGTGATGCATCGCCTTCTGAATTTCATACTGGTTAAAACCGCGCTTAGCCAACTCATAACCGTATGCGTGCCTGTGCCCATGCTCCGTAGTTCCTTCATTTTTTTTGGGACTTAGACCGATGCGCCTTACCGCATCTGAATGCATACGCTGGAAATTCTTTATCGTTTCAGGTTCACCTTTACTATTTGTAAAAGCATAAGGGTGTTTGGCATTATCACTGGGCGCCACCCTCTGATATTTTAGGTAACTAGTCCAAATATAAAGAAACTCTCTAGCCGCAGAAGTGGGGCAAAATATTACTTGGAAAAAATTCCTTCGGTCTGTCAGCAACGGATCCTTCCAACCCGCATGAAGACGCTCTGTTTTAGGGTAATCAGTTCTAGGCGGAAGGCCAAACTCTTTCAGTAAATATTCCCGTCGATTGTTATATTTATATTCTGGAGATTCGCCATCTGAAGGATGAAAAACGCGAACCACTGCTTCCAATCGTTTTTCGTCTACCAATATATCGCTTTCGTAAATGTGGAATATCTCACTTTTTCGGAGTCCACCAAAATGCATCAAATATGTAATCGCCTGATTCTTAAAATCAGTACGTTCCTCCGGCGGCATTCCGATAGTAGAATATCGCCTCACGAATCCATCGTTAAGTAGCTTAGATATTTTTGAAGCGGGAAACCTGAAAAAGTCCTCTAGCCGATACATTGGCGGCCTGTGCGCTCTTATTTTTCGGACGAGGTTCAAATTGTATTTCTCTTTGTTTTGCTGGGATAAATGCTTCAAAAAAGACCGATCTTGCCGATGAATATGTGCGCAATAATTTAGACGCTCCTCGATAGAAGTTGCCTTTCTAAATGGATTTATCCTATTTTCTTTGTGACCTGATTTCTCGGAAAGGAAATCCGTGTAACTGGTTATGTGATACAGGATTATATTGGCATCACGAGCCTTTCTCGGTGACCAATACAATCCGGAATTGTCTTCTAGTGTGTCACGATCGATTGTCCCAAAGGTTAGGGCGATAACAAATGACCTTAGCAGATCAGACCCAGCAACAAATTTATTGCCATTAGCGTTGATGTACTTTACCAACAGCATTACGGAATAGGTATTTCGCTCGATCCACGATTGACTCTTATTCGAATTTTCTGCCAGGAACCGAAGGTGGGAAATTAGAAGTCCATTTTCAGTAAGCAATGCCGGCAACCGAAATGTTTTCCGATATATATTTGTTGTGTACCTCGCCTTTATCTTTACAACATATGACATGGATCGCCGCCAAAGTATTTATTACATAGTATAGGGTTATTTCATCGGAGTAGGTAAGCTTATTCCTACAACGCAATCTAGCATTTACGTGGTATAAGGCTTAAATAGTATAAAATTGAGTGGGGTTATAATATATCTACGGCAAGCGCCGACTGCGCGAAATCGACAGCCGGGTTCGCTTTCTGACCAAGCGCCTGGACGAACTGACGGTGGTTGACCGCGCTCCTGAGGACCAAGACAAAGTCTTTTTCGGCGCCTGGGTGACACTGGAAGACGAACAAGGAGAGACCGTGGAGTACCGGATTGTCGGGCCGGACGAGTTTGATCTGAAAGCCCGCAAACTGTCGATGGACTCACCACTGGCCAAGGCCATGCTGGGCAAGCGTCTCGACGACGAGATCGTCGTGCGCACACCCGAAGGCGAGCGCGAGTACGCTATTATCTCGATTCGCTACGAAGGTTGATCCACACCCCCACCAGCATTAATGCCGCACCGGCAAACACCCACACCGAAACCGCTTCCTGAAAAATCAGCCAGGCCAGCAGGGCGATCAAGGGCAGGCGCAGAAAATCCATCGGGATCACCACATTGGCCGGCGCCAGCGACAAGGCTTTGGTCAAACAGTAATGAGCCGTCAATGCGGTTAGCGCGATGGAAATCAGGCAGGGCCACTGCCAGCCGGGCGGCCATATCGGATCAAAGGAAAAGGCCAGCGCCGCCATCGGCAATTGCAGCAGATTCATCAGAACCAGTACCGACATCGGTGAATCGGTCAGGGTAATTTTGCGGGTCAGGGTATGCGCGATACCAAAGGCAAAGGCTCCGGCCAGCATCACCATAGTGCCGGTCTCCGGCTCCACCAGTCCCGGCCGCACGATCAACAAGGTGCCGAGAAAACCGAGCACCACCGCCGCGACGCGCGGCGCGGTAATCTTTTCTCCCAGCAGCACCGCCGCAAACAGCAGCGACCAGATCGGCACCGTGAATTCCAGCGCAAATACCTGCGCCAGCGGAATCAGCGCAATGGCCACAAACCAGGCGTATTGCGCCAGAAAATGCACACTGTGACGCAGCAGTTGCACGCCGGGCTGCCGCACTCGCAGCCTGTAAACGCCGATAAAAGGGAAGCAACAAAGCAGCACCGAAACCGCAATAATATTGCGGTAGAACATCAGCTGCAGCGGCGTCAGATCACCAAGCACGATGCGCGCCGCGATCGCCATGGCAGAAAAGGAGGCAATGGCACCGGCCATCCAGGCCGCTGCCTTGAGGGGATGGTGAGTCACATCAGGGCGCTTCAGAAAAGGTCTTGAGGTATTCAATCACATCGGCGCGGTCCTGCGCATCCGCAATACCTTTGCTCATCATCATATTGCCCGGCAGAAAATTCTGCGGGTCGGCAAGCCAGACATTCATCAGCTCGGGCGTCCAGACAAAATCGGCTTGTTTCAAGGCGTCGCTGTAGTAGTCGAAACCGGGCTGACTGCCTACGCGCTTGTTGAAAATATTCCACAGACTCGGGCCGTTATTGTGACCCACTGCCTGCTCCGGGTAGTGGCAGGTGCGGCAGGCCCCGAACTTCAGGCGGCCGCGCTCCGCATCCCCTTCGGGCATTTCCGCCAAGGCAGGAACCGACAAAAACAGCACTAAACTAATCAGACGAATCATGAGCGCACCCCCATAGCATGACGGCCCGCGCGCCGCCCGAAAAAGCTGCCGTCGCCCAGAGAAATCCCGCTCGCAATATAGGGCGCCACCGGCAAGCCTGCGGATGTGCGCCCGGCCGCATAGAGCCCGGGAATCGCTTCGCCAAAACCGTTCAAGACCTGGCTGTCCACACTGGTGCGCAAACCGCCAAAGGTATGGGCCGGGAAAAAAGCCTTGTCCACGCTCAGATCGTAGGCAACAAAAGGCGCCTCACGCAGGGGGCTCAGATACTCTTTCACCTTGCCGAATAAAGGGTCCCGCTGCTTGCGCGCATGCCGGTTGTAGTAGGCGACAGACGCCAGCAGCGCGTCCTTGGGCATGGGCAACTGGCCGGTCAATTCATCCAGCGTTTTGCCACGCGCCACTTCCGCCACCCGGTAGTCGTCATAGCCGTACTGGCTGGTTTTATCAGTGATCAACCAAGCCTTGCCCTGCTGATGAAAGGCAATCTCATGACCGAGGAAAGCGTGGTAGTGATCCTCGCCAATAAAACGCTGCCCGTTTTGATTGACCACAATGCCCTTTAACACATGGTCGGGGAGATACAGGGGCATGATCGCAAAACCGTGGTGCATCTGGGCGGTGGCGCCGCCAGCACTGATGCCCATTTGTATGCCCATCCCCTGATCGCCCATATTGCCCCAGGGCACCGAACACTGCGCCAGTTCAGGCGCGTAAGTTTGCAGCATGTCGGAGTTGTGAACAAAGCCGCCAGCGGCCAGTACCACACCCTTTTTGGCGCGCAGCTGTCGGGTTTCGCCGTCCATTTCTACCTGTATGCCGCCAATGCGACCATCGGATTCGGCAATCAGCCGCTTACAGGTAACCCCTGTAAGGTACTTCGCGCCGGCTTTTTGGGCCGAGGGTATCAGAGCCTCCATCAGGCTGCGCCCGCCCGTCCAGCCGGAGTAGCCCGGCACATGACCGCGCGGCGCGGGAGGCGTCTGCCGCGCAAACTCGGCAACCTGCTCAGAGCCCGAGTAATAAAGGGAGTCCGCACTGCCCGGCAGGCCCTTTTCAGCGGTAAACGATGGCTCGTAATGAACACCCTGTTGAACCAGCCAGTCAAAATGGGCGGGGGACTGCTCGCAGTACAGGTCTATTTTTTCTGACTGGGCATAGAGACCACTGGCCGCCGTGATGTAATCACGCATGGCCTCTTCACTGTCGCTAACGCCGCAGGCTTTTTGCAGGGCGGTACCGCCGCCACAGTAAACCACTCCGCCGGACATTGCCGAAGAACCGCCGAGTTTTGGCAGCATTTCCAGCACCAGTACCGTGCCGCCCGCGGCGCAAGCCTCAATGGCCGCAGCGGTTCCGGCGACACCGGAGCCGACCACAATGACATCGACACTCGCAAACCAGCTGCGCACGGAACCTGCGGTCAGGGCCGAAGCACTGAGAGGCGCCGCCGCCAGACCCGCTAACATCGAACGCCGGGTTAGTTCGTTATTCACCGTAAACCTTCCTGAGCCACCGGGTTTCAGGAGAGCTTACACGAAAAGCCCGCCGACAAAGGGCGGGCTGGCTGAAATGCTACAGCGGGATTAATTCATTAAACCGCTGGTTTGGATTGCCGGGATCATCAGGCCGCAGGCGCGTCACCTGATTCAGGCGCTGAACCACCACCGGAATCCGAGGGGCGTTCAGCCTCCAGAGTGACTGTGATATTCACAATCTCTGACAAGGCAAAGGGCTGCGGCAGCGGCGACTGCTCTTCAGCATCTGAGGGCATACCAAACGCTACCTGAAAGCCATCATCCTCAGGCGCGCCGCCCTCGGGTGGAAAGGCAGGTTGCTGCGGTTGAGAGGGCGCTGCACCATCATTCCCACCCTCGGGTGCCGACGGTGCCGCAGAATCTGAAGGCGCCTCAGGAGACTCTGTACTGGCTACAGTAGCCTCGACCCCCATCAGCTGGGTTTGGGTGGCCGATGCCCGGTTTTCCAGATCGTCCTGGGTGGGCGGCTCGCTATTCGACGCGGCGCTTACAAAGTCTTCAGGGCCCGGTGCCGAATCACTATCCATATCCCCTCCGCTCATTGCCACGGGGTTATCGGGCGCGGCCGGCTGCTCCGGAGCCGATGGCGCAGAAGGCTCACTTCCTCCACCACCGCCGCCCTGACTCTGGACGAAACCGGCGGTCTGCTGCGCCAAGCCCGGCAACGACCGTGAATTGGCGTCAGTAAACACAGAACCCGACAGAAACTCTGAAACACTGAAATTCGCACCGGCGTTGCCGTTCGGCGTTGCGGCACTGGTCAGGGGTTCAGCTTCCAAAGAAGACTGACCGCTCACACTAAATGGCAGCGTCTCACCGAGCCCACCAGGCAAACTACCAGTCCCCACTGGGCCCTGCGCAACCGCCAGGCCACTACCTGCAAGTAAACTTACAACCAGCGTTTTCTTAACAAACATATGCTCCTCCTTTTGCTTCTGGTTTTGCCTGTTCTTACTAGTTGGGACGAGGCCCCGCGCTTCAAGTTTCAGTAAATATTTACAGTGCTTACTTGTTGTGACAGCACGCACAACTGGGGCATTCGCGGCAAAAAAGTGGCGTGATGCCATGCCGCCGCCCACACAAGAAACTTCAAAGATTTAAACCAGCGGCCCTAAATCTGCGGACAGCTGGCCATCCGGAGTTTGTGCGGTGTCAGCAAGGCGTGGATTGAGCTACGCTGTCGCTACAGATTGCCCACTACAGAGACAACAACATGGAAAAAATCATTTACTTGCTGTGGAAAGAAGACTCGGCCTCAGCCGACGACTTTCGGGAGCTGTTGCGCGATAAAGCCAGCGCCGAACTCAGAGGTGAAACGCCTCACCTAATAAGATTGTGCGTATCGGATTCTGACGTCGATGCTGCGGCAGGTTATCGCCTGGAAAGCATGAAACCTGCCGCAGATGCGATTCTCTCGATCTGGCTGGACAGTGCCATTAACCGCAAAGGCGTAGAACGCATTCTCGGAGATCATTGCAAGAAATTCTGCGGTTATCTGGTAACCGAATCCGAGCCGCTGCTTAACACCACCCATATTCCTGCGCCAGGCGAGCGCACCACGGGCATGAATCAGGTGGTGTTTCTGCAAAAGCCCGAGCGGCTGAGTTTTAGCGAATGGATTGACATCTGGCATGGCAGCCACACGGACATCGCCATTGAGACTCAATCCACCTTTGGCTACCGCCAGAATGTCGTGGCGCGCGCACTCACGGACAACGCACCGCCGATCGACGCCATTGTGGAAGAGAACTTTCCGGAGGCCGCGATACACGGCCGTGAAGCCTTTTACGATGCGCAGGGTAAACCCGAACTACAGCAAGAACGGGAAAAAATCATGATGGAGAGCTGCGCCCGCTTTATCGACTTCGACAAGATTGACTGTATACCCATGAGTGAATACCTTGTACCGTGATGTGAAACGCCGGTAAACCAAGAGCCTATCGGCGCTTCACCGACAACGAATAATTTATGAACGAATAACAAAAAAGAGTGGCAGTATGCTGATCCTATCCCTGTTTTGGGCCTGGCTTGCCTGGAATTGCTATCACCCCTGGCGTGGCAAACCCGAAATATTCGGCGTGGTCAGCTTCATCTTCGGACTGCTGGTAGGCGAACTGCCGCTGCATATTATTGTTATCGAGTTTCTTATCACCATCGGCCTGATTGCGGGCGGCGGCCTATACGGCCTGCTGGATGCCTCCGCCGTGTTGATCGCCGGTGCTTCCTGGTTGGCACTGGCACAGTTTTACTCCCAGGCTGACGGCGCCCGCACCGAAGTGCTGGGAGCGGCACGGCAGATTCTCGGTGAGGACTTTATCGACGCAATCCCTCCCGAGCGCCGCCGCGATATTCCCGCGCGTCCGGAGCTGTCTGAACTGATCAATCCTTTTGCCTTTAAAGTGCCGGGCGTTCGTCGGGTTCGCAACGTAACCTATCACGAACAGGATGGGCGCCCGCTGAAGCTGGATATTTTTCATCAGGAAAACTTGCCGCCGAATGCGCCGGTCTTGCTGCAGATTCACGGCGGCGCCTGGGTTATCGGCAACAAGGATCAACAGGCCCTGCCCTTGATGGGCCAGCTCGCCAGCCGAGGCTGGGTGTGCGTAACAGTGCAATACCGGCTTAGCCCCGGCGCCACCTTCCCGGACCACATTATCGATTGCAAACGGGCACTGGTGTGGGTGAAACAGCACATCGCCGACTATGGTGGCGACCCGAATTTCATTATCACAACCGGCGGTTCTGCAGGCGGCCACCTTTCCGCCCTACTCGCCCTGTCGGCCAATGAACCGGCCTTCCAGCCGGGCTTCGAAGCCGAAGATACCCGAGTGCAGGGCGCAGTGCCCTTTTACGGCATCTATGATTTCACCAACAGTCTCAGCCAGCGGCGTCATAAAGGGCTGGAAGAGCTGGTTGGCAAGCGGGTACTGAAGTGCATGCTCAGCGAGGAGCCGGAGCGCTGGCAGCAGGCGTCCCCCCTGTTTCACGTCAGTGACCAGGCACCAACGATGCTGCTTATACACGGCGACGGCGACACACTGGCCCCGGTTGAAGAATCGCATGCGCTCTACAAAGCGCTGCGAGAAATACGCGGCGTTCGCGTGGGTTTTGCGGAACTTCCCCACGCCCAACACGCCTTCGAGCTCTGGTATTCACGGCGCAGCCTGCAGGTAATTTACGCGCTGGAATATTTCCTGACGGCCCTGCACCAAGAACACCTTGACCAACAGTAAGTCCCGGCTGGCAACCAAGAAGTGCATAGCTACTGGGAATGCTTTGGCGAGCCTGCCTGAGGCTGCATTTGCTGGGCTCGTTTGAGCAGAATGGCGCGTTGATCTTCAGTCAGCACGGTCTGAATCCGAGCCTGCAGCAATGCCGTTTCTGCGGTCAACTCACCGCTCAGCTCGCCCAGCTGCTTTGAATGGTGCCGAATCGACTTCTCGTCAAACTCAGGACCAATTTCCTGACCCAGCTGAATTTTGAGCGCCTGGATTTTCCGACTTAGCTGCTCGGTTTTACCCTCGGATTCCACCAGCAGGCTTTCAATTTCCTCTGCCTGGCCTTTATTCAGATTGACGATGCTGTCGAGACGCGCCACCTGATCTGACGCTATCGACGCGGCCTGCCCCGCCATCGGCATCGACAAAACCACCGCCATACATATCCTTTTCCATATTTTCATTTAGCTCTCCTTACACTGCCTGCGCAGCGTTAACTGGTGACTATTTCCCAGCCCTTGCGCTGGGCTAACTGGCGCAATCGACGATCCGGCCGAATGGCGATAGATTGCAAAACCTCCTCAAACAACAGCGAATCACTCCAGGAATCGCCGTAAGCTGTGGCTTGCGACAGCGGCAGACCACAGCGTTCTGCTATCTGCTTTGCGGCGTCTGTTTTGCTGCGCCCCAGGGGATGACGGACTGGCGGGCGCGCCAGAAAGCGATTTCCGTCGTCGGCGCAGCGCGCCGCCACCGCAAACTCAGCGCCCAAATAGCGTGCCAGCGGATCCGCGATAAACTGGGGGGTGCCCGACAACAGGACAACACAGTCTCCCGCGTGACGGTGGCTGCGCAAGCGCCGAACGCTGTCGCTGATCAGGTGCCGCGCAAGCTCCTCGCAGACAAACTGCTCAGCGTGACTCGCGATCTCCGCCTTCTTTAAACCACTCAGCCAGGCTTTGTTTTTGCGCAGCACATGATGGCCGTAGCGCGGCAGACACAACAGGGTAAACAGGCCTGCCGCCAGATAGTTCTGCACACCCAGCACCCGGCGTGTGCGCAGGTAGTGGAAGAAACGCAGCTCACTGCCCGGTTTTGTCACCAGCGTGCCGTCGATATCAAACAGCACCAGCTTCACGCGAGCCCTCCTGACCTTCATTGTGTTCGTTGCGGGCTGCAACAAACTCAATCACAACCGGCGCTCCGCGCAAGATACACAGAGCCGCGGAGGTTACTATCAGGGTTTGAGAGATCATGTCGATCAGGCTGGACCATTCGGCCCAGAACGGAGACGAGAGCGAGGCCACACCGCTCCAGAAAATGACCCAGGTAAAAGTCGTTGCTTTGACGACCGCATAAAATGCCCGCATAAAACGTCCACCGACAATGACCTTGGCCAGCGGGCTGCGCAGCATATCAAAGGCCGCTGTGCCCTGGGCGGCGCCGTGACTGCGGATGGCGTCAACCAGCTCACCACGGGCAATAAACAACAGAGGTACCCACACGGGAATCAAGCCGACATGGGCCAGCACGACCCACAGTACGTTTTCCACCATGCGATCGGCCGCAATATCAAAGGTGGCGCCAAACACCGACTCCTCTCCACGCTTGCGCGCGATATAGCCATCGAGCCCATCAAGGCTGATCATCACCACCACCAGCAGCGCGTTGAACAACTGCATGGCCGGACTGCCAAAGTAGATCAACAGAACAACCACCAACAGTAACAGGCAGCGCCCACTCGTAATCCAGTTTGCCATTGGTTCTCCTTACAGAAGGTTTTCTACAAGCAGACAAAACAAAGCTTAAGTTGAGGGTATTGGATTACCAGAAGGCATAAGGGGTTCCTGTGAATACTGCACAGGGCTGTAAGTTAAGAATAATGACTTTGTGAAGTGGTCGTCTTTTTACGGTGGGCACCCAACGTAAAAAACGGCACTACAACGAAAAAACGCCGGAAAATCCGGCGTTTTTTGATTAATTCTTTTGTAGCAAAATAGCTACAGCGGCGTTAATGCAGCGCCGCTGAAAACAATACCTTGCCAGCCGCTGCGCATAAAATTCCGGATATTCGCATGGTCATCACCAGCCGGATTTTGCAGCACATCTTGAGTATAAAAATCGCCGAACGCATTAAGCGTTGCCTTCTCATCAAGGCCGTGCAGTTGGGCAAAGGCAAAAATTTTGCATGACCCATTGTTACTGCCCGCCTCGTTGTGCACATCACCATTGCGAAAAGCGGTGGGCGTGAACACGTAATGCTCATCAATCACCTGCATAACCTCACTAAAGGCAACAGGTCCGGTACGCAGGGCGTCCAGCAATTGTTTGGGGCTCATGACGAAATTCCTGAAAAAGCAAAAAAGATGGGGCTCGCCTGCGGCGCAGGCGAGCGTTGGCACGGAAGCACTTACTTAAGCAAACTGAGATCGACCTGCTTATCGGCGTGGTAGGACGAGCGCACCAGAGGGCCACTGGCAACACTTTTGAAGCCCAACTCTCTGGCGATATCCGCAAATTCATCAAATTCGTCCGGGTGCACAAAACGATCGACCGGTAAATGGTCGCGGCTGGGCTGCAGGTACTGACCGAGCGTGATCATGTCGATATCGTGTTCGCGCATATCGTGCATAACCTGAATCAATTCCTCACGGGTTTCACCCAGCCCCAGCATCAAGCCGGATTTGGTGAGCACTTCCGGACGACGTTCTTTGTAGCGTTTGAGCAAATCCAGTGACCATTGGTAGTCAGAACCGGGACGAATCTTGCGGTACAGGCTGGGCACAGATTCCAGATTGTGGTTAAAGACATCGGGGGGCTCCGCCGCCAGAATATCCAGCGCGATATCCATGCGACCGCGAAAATCCGGTACTAGCACCTCAATACGGATACCTTCCGAGCGAGCACGGGTTTCGCGAATACACTGGGCGAAATGCTCGGCGCCGCCGTCTTTCAGATCGTCGCGGTCGACCGACGTTATCACCACATATTTGAGCTGCATTTCCGCGATGGCTTCCGCCAGCTCGCGCGGCTCGTTCTCGTCGAGCGCATTGGGACGACCGTGGGCAACATCACAGAAGGGGCAACGACGGGTGCAGATCTCGCCCATAATCATGAAAGTGGCCGTGCCACCGCTGAAGCATTCACCAAGGTTCGGGCACTGGGCCTCTTCACAGACCGAGGCCAGTTTGTGCTTGCGCAGGACATTCTTGATGCGGCCCACTTCAGGGCTGGCCGGAATCCGCACCCGCAGCCAGTCGGGCTTGACGGGCAATTCGGTGGTCGGAATGACCTTTACCGGAATCCGCGCTACTTTTTCAGCACCGCGAAGCTTCTCGCCCTGAACCACCGGGCGCTGCGCAGCCCGACCCCGAGCGCGTTTGGCTGCCGGTGTATTGTCGGTTTGCTCAGTCATGACTTACCTCGAACTACAGGGAAACCCCGCATTGTACACGTGATCGCAGGCAGAATAACCCAAGGCCCCCCGAAATATCTCGGCCAGACGCATGCCAACGCGGGCCAGATCAACCGCTCGCTCCAGGGTAGTAGCGAGATCGGTCACCGCCATGCCGGCATGACCACAGGGATTGATGCGCTGGAACGCGCTCAGGTCCATATCCAGATTGAGGCTGAGGCCGTGAAAGCTGCAGCCTCGGCGCACTCTCAGGCCCACTTGCGCGATTTTGGCACCATTTTCAAGGTAGACCCCGGGGGCATCGGCACGGGGTGCCGCGCTGACACCGTATTCGCCCAGCAGAGCAACAACGCTTTCCTCGATGGCGGTAACCAGCGCCCGCACACCGATACCGAGCCGCTTCAGGTCGAGCAGCACATAGCCGACCAGCTGTCCCGGGCCGTGATAGGTGACCTGACCACCCCGATCCACCTGCACCACGGGGATATCACCGGGGGCCAGCAGGTGTTCGGCTTTGCCCGCCTGCCCCTGGGTAAATACTGCGGGGTGCTCCAGCAGCCACAGCTCGTCGGCGCTATCGGGGCCACGGCTGGCGGTGTAATCCTGCATCGCGTGCCAGGTCGGCTCGTACTCGCTCTGGCCCAGCCAGCGCACCGTGAGCGTTGAGGGCGCCGCCATCACAGCACCATCTGAACGCGGCCGGTTGCCTTGAGCGCCTCGAAAATGGCCTGCAGCTGGCGCTCGCCAGTCGCGGTAATCGTGACAGACACCGAGCACCATTTACCGGTTCGACTCAGTTTGACACGGATATCCTGCGGGTCGATGGGCCCGCAAAACTCACTCATCACATTGACCACCAGATCGCTGAAATCCGGCTTGGCGTCGCCCATCACCTTGATCGGATAGGCGCAGGGAAATTCAATTTTCGGGGCTTCTGGCTCAGTCATCAGCGGCCAATCAAATTAAGAACAAACAAGACAATGGCGTCCCACAGGCGTTTCAGGATGCCGCCCTCCTCGACGTTCTGCAGTGCCACCAGCGGGGTGCGGACCAGCTCCTCACCATCCAGCGACACGACCAGTTCACCGTATTCCTGGCCTTCACTAATCGGGGCCGTCAGCACGTCATCGACGCTGAGCGCGGCTTCCAGCTCCTTGTGCTTACCGCGGGGAATGGTCAGGTGCACCTCATCTTTCACACCAAGGCTTACGGAGTCTGCTGCGCCCTTCCAGACCCGACTCGTGCTCAACTCGGTACCGGAGGTGTAGAGATGGTGAGTTTCGAAGAAGCGAAAGCCATAGGCCAGCAAACGCTGCGTTTCTCGCTCTCTCGCAGACTCACTTTTGGTCCCCATCACCACGGAAATCAAGCGCATACCTTCACGCTCTGCAGAGGCTACCAGACAATAGCCAGACGCCTCAGTGTGCCCGGTCTTCAAGCCATCAACACTCGGGTCGCTCCACAGGAGACGATTGCGGTTGGTTTGGCGAATCCCGTTGTAAGTAAACTCTTTTTCGCTGTAGAGCGCGTATTCTGCCGGGTACCCCAAGATTGCCTTTGCGAGCAGCGCCATGTCCCTGGCTGACGAGTACTGATCTTCGTGGGGCAGACCGTGGGAATTCGTAAAATGGGTGTTTTCCATGCCCAGCTGATAGGCATGCTGGTTCATCACCTCGGCAAAGGATTTCTCACTGCCGGCAATATATTCGGCAACAGCCACGGTAGCGTCATTGCCTGACGACACCACAATACCGCGATGCAGCTCACCCAGTGAGACCTGCTTTCCGACTTCAAGCCACATCAGGGACGAGCCCTTGAATACGGGATTCTGAGCCCAGGCGTTTTTGCTGATAGTAACGATATCGTCGTTCGCTACCTGACCATTTTCCAGCCAGTAGGACAGCACATAACTGGTCATCAGCTTGGTCAGACTGGCCGGCGGCAGGCGCTCATCAGCCCTATGTTCCGTAATGACCTCGCCGCTGTCAGCGTCCATCAGAATCCAGGCTTTGGCTGCGATCTGCGGCGGGGCCGGAATCAGCGAAGGCTGGGCGGCCGCCCAGACGGGAAACAACATAAACAGCAGAGCTAGAAGGCGTTTGGTATAGGACATGGGTTTCCGTTTCAAGTTTTCAGGGTTTGCTGTTGTCGGTGACGATGGACGCGAGCCCGTAGTTGTCGCGCTCTAACATCCGCCGCACCCGCTCGGCTTCCAGATAATCGGTGAACGGGCCAACGCGAACACGATGAAAAGGCGGAGAGTCATTGCTGGCACTAATATGCACCGGCAACTCATGCCGCCCTGCCAATTCCGCCTGCAGGCGCAGGGCACTGCCCTTTACCTGAAACGCCGCAACCTGCAGAAAATAGTTTGCGCCAGGCGCACGTTCGCGGGCCGGATCGCTGGCAAGCTGTTTATTATCCAGATCAATGACGCTGATTTCCACTGGCGCCGTGCCCTGATCGGCGAAGCCCAGCTTAACCGCCGCCGCGTAAGAGAGGTCGATGATCCGGTCACCGTGGAAGGGCCCCCGGTCATTGACTCGCACAATCGCCGTGCGACCGTTATTGAGGTTGGTCACTTTCACATAGACCGGGATGGGCAGCGTTTTGTGGGCGGCCGTCATTTTGTAGAGATCGTAGACCTCGCCATTAGAGGTCAGGCGTCCGTGAAACTTGGTGCCATACCAAGACGCAATGCCCCGTTCCCGGTAGTCGCGATAATCCGTCATCAACTCATAGCGACGCCCCATAACAACATAGGGGCTGACGTTTCCGCGCGAGGTAATCGGTTCCCAGCGCGGCACCGCATCGTTGATCATCGCGGGGTCCAGCACCTGCCTGGGCGCACTGTCTTTAGCTGGCCCCGATGGCGGCACCGGCGGTGAATCCTTCAGCCAAGAGCAGCCCGGCAGCACGAGACAGAGGGCCAAAGCCCAATACGACAAGGTCCGCTTCATTGTGTGTAACGCTGGGCCACCAGTTGACTCAATTGATACACCGCCATCGCATACATGGAGCTGTGGTTGTAGCGGGTAATCACATAAAAATTGTGCAGCCCGAGCCAATGCTCCTCACCCTCGTCGCCGATAAAGCGAATTGCACTGGCCATGGCGTCGCCGTCAAGCTTGGCATAACTGCGCACCCCTTTGTCAGCCAGCTGGGCCACGCTCCACTTTGGCTTCAGGCCGGCCTCGAACACCTCGGCATCATGCTGCTTTGCCACATCGGCGGCCAGCACCACGGCTTCGCCCTGACGCCAGTGATGCCGCGCGAAATAGTTGGCAACACTGCCGATGGCATCGACCGGATTGTTGACGATATCCGCAACACCGTCGCCGTCGAAATCAACGGCAAAACTGCGATAGCTACTGGGAATAAACTGGCCGAAGCCCATGGCACCGGCGTATGAGCCCTTCAATTCAAGCGGGTCCAGGCTCTGCTCGCGCGTCATCAGCAGGTATTCCTCCAGTTGCTTGCCAAAGAATTTACTGCGGGGCGGGTAGTCAAAGCCCAGGGTCGCCAGCGCATCGAGCACACGGTAGTTGCCCTTGTGGCGCCCGTAACGGGTTTCGACCCCGATGACCGCAACAATGATCTGTGGCGGCACCCCGTATTCCTTATGGGCCCGCTCCAGCGTGGCACGGTGCTCGCGCCAGAACTCGACGCCCTGTTCTATTCGGGACTCCTGAATGAATATCCTGCGGTAGTCCTTCCACTCCAGGGTGCGCTCCGCCGGGCGGGCAATAGCGTCCAGAATGCTTTGTTTGCGCTCGGCCTGCGCCAGTAGCGCTTCGACCCGGCTGCGTTCAAAGCCGTGCTCGGAAACCATCCGGTCGGTAAACGGTCTTGCCTGCTCGTGATCCAGATAATTCGCCCACGAGGCTGCCGGCAGCGACAGAAGCAGCGCGAGGGACATCAGGGCTTTACGCATCGTGTTCAGAAACCTTCCGTTTTTATGATTACTGGTGGATAAAGCGCTCGTCGGCGCGAATACTCATTAAAATGCCAAATCCAATCATCAGAGTCACCAGCGACGTACCGCCCTGACTGACAAGGGGCAAGGGTACACCAACTACCGGCAGCAATCCCGACACCATCCCCATATTCACGAATACATAGACAAAAAAAGTGAGCGTTATACTCCCCGCCAACAGACGACCAAAGCTGTGTTTTGCATGGACCGCAATCCAGGACCCGCGCAAAATGAGCAACAGGTAGACCAGCACCAGCGCCAGCACGCCGCGCAGGCCGAATTCCTCGGCCAGTACCGCGACAATAAAGTCGGTGTGACTCTCCGGCAGAAAATCCAGGTGGGACTGGGTTCCCTGCAGCCAGCCCTTGCCGTCAACCCCGCCCGAGCCGATGGCCGTCTGCGACTGGATGATATTCCAACCAGCGCCGAGCTTGTCGCGCTCCGGGTTGAGCATGGTCAAAATCCGCCCGCGCTGATAGTCGTGCAGCACAAACTCCCAGATCGGCCAGGCTGCCGCGCCCAGCAGGGCAAAGCCGGCGGCAATGATATGCCAGCCGATACCCGCCAGGAACAGTACGAAAATACCGGAGGAGGCAATAATGATGGCGGTCCCCAGATCCGGCTGGCGCGCAATCAGGAAGGCGGGCACCAGCAGGATGACCAGTCCGCTCATCACCGCGCTGAAACGCGGCGGCAGCGGCCGCATCGCGTAATACCAGGCCAGAGTCATCGGCAGAACCAGTTTCAGCACCTCGGAGGGCTGAAAACGGAAACCGCCGATGGAAAGCCAGCGCTGGGCGCCCTTGGCACCGTCGCCGAAAAAGGCCACGCCCAACAGCAGGCCTATGCCCGCCACATAGGCGATCGGCGCCAGACGTTTCAGGCTTTCAACGTTCACCTGGGCAACCGCAAACATCACAATGTAGCCAATTAGCAGGTAGCGCGCCTGCCGCGCCACCATCGCGGCGCTCTCACCGCTGGCGCTGTATAAAATCACCAGCCCGAAGCCGGTCAGCGTCAGCAACAGAACCAACAGGGTCAGGTCCAGCCGCAAACGCTGGAAAATGTTGCGTTGAATATCTTGGGCGTGGTGGTCGCGCGGTAACTGGCGAATGAAGTCTGAGTGACTCATACCTCTTCGTCTCCTACAGCGGCCTTGAGCGTAGCGGGATTCAGCTTCGGCTGATGCTTGAGGGTATCAGGACGCAGGTAGGCATCGAATACGCGGCGCGCGATAGGTGCAGCCACGCGACCACCCGCCTCGCCATTTTCCACAACCACAGCCAGAACAATACTCGGGTTGTCAGCGGGTGCAAATCCGACAAACAAGGCGTGATCGCGCTGACGCTTGGCCACCTGCTCCGGGTCATAATCCTCGTGTGATTCGATGCTGACGACCTGGGCAGTACCGGTTTTGCCAGCGATGCGATAGTCCAGATTCTTGGCAATATTCTTGGCCGTACCGCGGGGGCCATGCACGACATCCTCCATCACTTCGTGCATGTAATCCCAGTCACTTTCATTGGCCAGTTCCACCTGCGGCTTGATCGGTGCCGACACCGGCACGCCATTGATGCTGCGCGCAATGCGCGGCACCCGGCGCTCACCCCGACTCGCCAGCACCGCGGTCGACACCGCCAGCTGCATCGGTGTGGTCAACATAAACCCCTGGCCGATGCCGACGTTGACCGTTTCACCCGGGAACCAGTGGGAACCTTTGACTTCGCGCTTCCATTCCCGAGAAGGCAGCAAGCCGGCTCGCTCGTTGTCATTATCAATACCGGTGCGCTGACCCAGACCAAAACGGGATCCGAACTCGTGAATACGGTCAATGCCCATGTTGTAGGCCATGTCGTAAAAGTAAACATCACAGGATTCGACAACCGCCTGATGCAGATCGATCCGGTTGCCGTGACCACCAGCTTTCCAGTCCCGATAAATCCGCTCGTCGTAAGGCAGCTTGTACCACCCGGGATCGTAAACCGTTGTGCGCCGGGTCACCACGCCGTAGTGCAGCCCACCGAGCCCGAAGATTGGCTTGAGCGTAGAGCCCGGGGGGTACTGACCCAGCAGGGTGCGATTGAACAGGGGCAGATCCGGGGATTCGCGCAGCGCCCTATAGTTCTCGCTGCTGATCCCGCCCACAAACAGGTTGATGTCGTAACTGGGTGTGCTCACCATCGCCAACACCCCGCCGTCGGCCGGGTCGATCGCCACAATGGCACCGCGCTCATCGCCCAGGATCTCGTGGGCCACCCGCTGCAGATTGACGTCGATATTGAGCACCAGATCCGCGCCGGGAATCGGCGGGTGCCGCTCCAGCACTCTCAACACCCGGCCCCGGGCATTGGTTTCCACGTTCTGGTAGCCAACGGTGCCGTGCAGGGAATCCTCGTAAAAGTGCTCAATGCCCAGCTTGCCGATATGGTTGGTGGCGCTGTAGTTGACCGTATCGATCTGCTCCATTTCACGCTCGTTGATCCGCCCCACATAGCCCAGCACATGGGCCAGCAGCTCGCCCTGCGGGTAGTAGCGGATCAGCTGGGCATCAATGTCCACCCCCGGCAGCCGATAGCGATTCACCGCAAAGCGCGCGATCTCCTCCTCGGTCAGACGCAGCTTCAGCGGAACCGCCTGATAGGGGCGACGATGGCGCAGGCGACGCTTGAACTTCGTTATATCGTCGTCATCTATGTCAATCAGTTTGGCCAGCTCGGCCAGTGTGCTGTCGATATCCGGCACCCGCTCCTTGATCAACACCAGACTGTAACTGGGAATGTTTTCTGCCAGCAGCACGCCGTTGCGATCGTAGATCAGGCCGCGCTTGGGAGGGATGGGCTGCAACTGGATACGGTTGCGATCCGACTGCACCTGGTAGAGTTCATGCTGCATCACCTGCAGGTAAATATAGCGCCCACAGATCACCCCCAGAAGAACCCCCATACCCAGAATGGCCACCAGATAGCGGCGACCAAAAAGAGTGCGCTCGCGGTTGGGGTCTTTCAGTCGATCGATTGGCGGCATCCTGATTGCGCTTATCGATGGTAGGGATGGCCCTGGAGAATACTCCAGGCGCGATAAATCTGTTCGGCCAGCATCACCCGCACCAGCGGGTGAGGCAGGGTCATGGCGGACAGCGACCAGCGCTGTCGGGCCTGCTGAAGACACATTGGATCAAGCCCGTCCGGCCCGCCCACCAGCAGGCTCACATTGTGACCTTCGTCGTACCAGCCGCCAAGAGTCTCGGCCAGCTTTTCGGTGCTGAGCGAGCGGCCGGTAACATCCAGCGCCACGATAAGATCGTCACGCGGCACCGCCTTGAGCAGCGCCTCACCCTCCTGCTGCCGGGCGCGGCGGATATCCGCATTTTTGCCCCGCTTGGCCAGCGGGATCTCCTGTATGTCCAGACTGAACTCGGCGGGCAGGCGCTTGCGGTATTCCGCCACGCCCGACTCCACCCACGCCGGCATACGGGTACCCACCGCGAGCAGTTTAATCCGCATCGCCCGGTTTGCCCGCCGGCACCGACCAGAGACGCTCAATATCATAAAAGGTGCGGGCTTCCGGCAGCATCGTATGGACGACTACATCGCCGAAATCCACCAGCACCCACTCAGAGACATTGTCCCCTTCCGTGCCGAAGGGCTTAATGCCCTGCTGTTTGGCTTCATCAATCACGTTGTTCGCCAAAGACTTTACATGGCGGTTGGAGGTGCCGCTGGCCACAACCATATAGTCCGTCACACCTGTCATGTCGCGCACGTCGAGCACCACCACGTCTCGCGCCTTCATATCGTCCAGCGCGGTTTTGACAAGTTCCACCAATTCAACAGATTTCATGTGTCTCCAGATTTTAAAGATAAAGCCGGTGTTCGCGGATATAGCCCAATACCGCCTCGGGCAACCAGTCACCCAGCGGCTCGCCTGCCTGCAGACGGCGACGCACTTCCGTGGCCGACTGCGGCCACGGCCGCAGCGCTATACGAGCAAAACCGCCGCTGGACTGTGCCGTTATCTTCTGGGCGTCAACCCGGCGCGGTTCAGTATAGGCAATCACTTCCGCGGCGGGCTGACACGCAACTCCGTCCCGCTCCATGACAACCACATTCGCAAATTCAAACAGGGATTTCCAGCGCGCCCAGTGCTGCAGGGTGTTGAAGGCATCGCCACCCATAACAAACGTCAGACTGACATCCCGGCCCAACACTTCGCGCAGCTCCGCCAGCGTATCTGCCGTGTAGGACGGACCTTCGCGACGCAGCTCGCGATCGTCCACTCCGACACCGGCAATACCGGCAGTCGCCAGGCGCGCCATGGCCAGACGGTGGCTGGCGGAGGAGTCGGGCGAGTTGCGGTGAGCCGGCAGATGGCAGGGGACCAGATCGAGCCGGGAAAACCCCAAACGCTGCCGCAACTCCACGGCACACTCCACATGCCCGCGATGAATCGGGTCGAAGGTGCCGCCGAGGATCGCGTGCGCCATTACTGCCGGATGTGTCCGTCGCCCAGCACAATGTACTTCTGCGAGGTGAGGCCTTCCAGCCCCACTGGACCGCGGGCGTGGATTTTGTCGGTAGAGATGCCAATTTCCGCACCGAGCCCGTATTCAAAGCCGTCGGCGAAGCGCGTGGAGGCGTTTACCATCACCGAGCTGGAATCCACTTCACGCAGGAAGCGTCGGGACTTGCTGTAATTCTCGGTGACAATGGCGTCGGTGTGCTGAGAGCTCCACTGATTGATATGGGCAATCGCCTCGTCCAGTCCCCCGACCACTTTCACCGAAAGAATCGGCGCCAGATATTCTGTCGCCCAGTCGCTGTCGTCGGCTGCCAGCATGTCAGCCACAATCGCGCGGCTCTGCTCACAGCCGCGCAGCTCCACGCCTTTTGCCTGCAGCTGCTGCGCAATACCCGGCAACAGTTCCTGCGCACGGCTAGCCGCAATCAACAGGGTTTCCATGGTATTGCAGGTGCCGTAGCGGTGGGTTTTGGCGTTAACAGCAATAGCCAGCGCCTTGTCCGCAGCGGCCTCGTCGTCGATATAGACGTGGCAGATGCCATCGAGGTGCTTGATAACGGTCACCGTCGCATCTCGCGAGATGCGCTCGATCAGCCCCTTGCCGCCACGCGGCACCACCACATCCACATAGTCGGGCATAGTGATCAGGGCGCCCACCGCAGCGCGGTCGGTGGTCGCCACCACCTGCACGGCCGTTTCCGGCAGACCAACAGAGGCCAGACCACTGCGAATGCAATCGGCGATAGCCTGGTTGGAATGGATGGCTTCAGAACCGCCGCGCAGAATCGCAGCGTTGCCCGATTTAAGGCAGAGGCTGGCCGCCTCGGCGGTCACATTGGGGCGCGACTCGTAGATGATGCCGATAACGCCCAGCGGCACGCGCATTTTGCCCACCTGAATACCACTGGGGCGATAGTTCAGGTCGCTGATCTCTCCGACCGGATCAGGCAGCGCCGCTACCTGTTGCAGGCCTTCGATCATGCCGTCGATTCGCGCCGGGGTCAGCTCGAGGCGATCCAGCAGGGCTGCATCGAGGCCATTGTCGCGGCCAGCCGCCAGATCCCTAGCATTGGCCTCGGCAATAGCTGCCCGTGCGGCATCAATCGCCTTGGCAATCGCCTGCAGCGCCGCATTTTTTTCGCCCGTGCCCAGTGCCGCCATAATGCGCGAGGCTTCTCGCGCCTGACGGCCCATGGTGATCATGGTGTCCTGAATAGTCATGTGTTCCCGCATGCCAAAAAATCAAGCCCGGCATTATAGCGGGAACCATGCCTCCGCGTCAGTGGGGGATTTCAGCCCAAGGAGGCCTGACCGCCGTCCAGCGCGATGGTCTGGCCATTTACATAGCGACTGTCTTCACTGCACAGGCTGGCGACAAAGTTGCCGATATCCAGCTCGCAGTCACCAATACGCTTCATGGGGATGCTGGCGACAAACTCGGCGGCTTCTTCGGGGCGGTTCTCAGTCCACCACTGGAGCGCCGGTGACAGAGCGTGGGGCAGAATCACGTTGGTGCGAATACCGTCTTCGGCCCACTCGCAGGCAGCCCCGCGACTGAGGGAACGAATGGCCTCTTTAACCGCCGCGTAAGCGCCGTAACCCTTCATATCCCAGCGCTTGGCCGCAGTAGAGGCCAGATTGACGATGCAGCCATCGCCTTTCAGATGCGGGTGACACAGCTTCATCATGCGCAGGGTTGCCAGCGGCCCGGACTGCCAGCCCGCCTCGAAGGCTTCTTCGGTGACAGAGTGCAGATCGCCCAGCGGCACTTCCTGGGCGTTGTTGACGAGGATATTCAAGCCCCCAAAGTGGCTGACCACCTGCTCGACGCAGGCGGTCATTGAATCGAGGTTTTTGACATTGCACTCGATCGGCAGAGCCACACCACCGCGCTTTTCAATTTCGGCGCAGGTGGTTTCGAGCTTGGACAGAGTGCGACCGGTCACCGCAACGCTTGCACCGTTGGCGGCCAGCGCAAAGGCGATACCCTGACCAACACCCTGACCGGCGCCGGTAACCAATGCGATTTTGCCTGACAATCTGCTCGACATGACGTAACTCCCAAATTAGTGAAGCCGGGATCATAACCGCCACAGCGCGTCAGACCAGTAGCAAAAGCCGCCGAAGTTGTAGACTTCTGCTACCGGTTTAACACAGTCAACCACCAGGCTCTCGGCCAGGCACACAACTCAGGTAAGCGCACCCGCCTCGCGCAGGCGCGCCAGATCGTCCTGAGTGTATCCGGCTGCCAGCAAGACGGCATCGGTATCACCTCCGGTCGGGGTGGGAAGACGTGGTGTGGCCGGCGCCGTACGGCTGAACTTGGGCGCGGGCGCAGGCTGAACCACCCCGCCAAGCTCGACAAAGGATTGCCGCGCCTGATTCTGCGGGTGCGATGGCGCCTCACTCATGGATAGCACTGGCGCAAAGCAAACATCGCTGCCTTCCATAATCTCGCACCACTCATCGCGGGTTTTGGTTTTGATGACAGAGGCCAGCTTTTCTTTCAGCTGCGGCCACTGGGCTTTGTCCATCTGCGGCGCAAACTCCTCCTTGTCGAGCCCAGCCAGCTCGATCAGCAAGGCGTAGAACTGCGGCTCAATGGAGCCGATAGAGACATATTTGCCATCGCTGGTTTCGTAGGTGTCGTAGAAATGGGCCGCTCCGTCGAGCATATTGCGCTCGCGCTCATCTTCCCAAACGCCCATGGCCTTGAAGGAATACATCATATGCATCAGGGCCGCCGAGCCTTCCACCATCGACACATCCACTACCTGCCCTTTGCCGGAACGCCCCGACTCCCAGATGGCGCTCATTACGCCGAAGGCCAGAAACATGCCGCCACCGCCGAAGTCGCCCACCAGATTCAGCGGCGGCACTGGCTTCTCGCCGGCGCGGCCAATCGCGTGCAAAGCGCCCGACAAGGAGATGTAATTCATATCGTGGCCGGCAACATGGGCCAGCGGGCCGGTCTGCCCCCAGCCGGTCATGCGGCCATAAACCAATTTGGGGTTTCTAGCCCAGCAATCGTCCGGGCCAATACCAAGGCGCTCGGCAACGCCGGGACGAAAACCTTCGATTAAAGCGTCAGCGCTTTCGCAAAGCCTCAGTAGGGCTTCGACACCCTCCGGCGACTTCAGGTTCAGGGCAATACTGCGTTTGCTCCGCTCACTGATCTGAGTACTGCGATCAGCATCGCTGGACTGGCGGGAAATGGAAATCACTTCCGCCCCCATATCGGCAAACATCATGCCGCAGAAGGGGGCTGGCCCCAGCCCCTCGATTTCAATAATACGCATGCCTGTCAGTGGGCCCATGATTGCTCCTCTCGTTTTAATTACATGGTGTAGAGTCTAATAGGGTTATTGTCCCGCGTAGGAAAGCATCCTGCCATGGCGGAAGTCACCAAACGGTAGACGATTTGTGACAGGCCGCGCCACGCACAAAGCATCTGCAAAACCGGCGCTGGCGGCCCTGCCGTGATTCTCGTAGCATGGCCACCGAATTATTCTGCATACCATCGGTGAAACTGCTATGAGCCACGCTGTACCCGCCAAATCGGCCCGCCCCGAAACCGCCTTCAACCAGCTGCGGTCAGGCATCATTGCCACAGCCGATGGCGACTACCGCGCCACCATCGAAGCATCCTGGCTGCAGGGGCGCACAGCCTTTGGCGGTCTGAGTACCGCGCTGGTGTTCGAAGCCATGCGCCAGCAGGTTGACGCCGAGCGCCAGCTGCGCACCCTCGCCGTCAGTTTTGTGGGACCGGCCCCGGCTGGCGAACATCGTATCAGCACCCGAGTATTGCGCGAAGGCGGCTCGGTAACCCATATGCAGGGCGAGCTGCTGTGCAATGGGGAGGTGGCCGTCTCAGTCAATGCCGCCTTTGGCAAGGCCCGCCAATCAAGCATTCAGGTGGCTGCACCTGCCTTGCCGGAACTGCAAGCCCCCGAAGCGTGCGCGAAATTCCCCTACATCGAAGGCATCACACCCGAATTCACCCGCCATTTCGACATGTATCTCGAGCACGGCAGCATGCCCTTCAGCCGCGCAGACAGTGCCGATTTTGGTATGTGGCTGCGCTTTCGCGAAGCCCAGCCACTCACCCTGAGTCATCTGCTGGCGCTGGGCGATGTACCTCCCATGCCGGGCCTGAACATGATCAAGCTGCCGGGCGTTGGCAGCTCCTTGAGCTGGTATGTAGAATTGCCGGCCACGCTTCCCGAAGTCAGTGCCGACAGTTTTGTTTACTACGACTATCGCTGCCAGGCGGCTGGCGACGGTTACTTTAACAATGTCGCTACCCTGTGGACTCAGAACGGCGAGCCGCTGATGTTTGGGCGGCAGGTCGCGACGGTTTTTGAACGTTAGGCCATGCTATCGAGCGGGTTGAATATCAACTGACAATGACGGGCGACCTCAGATCTCGCCCATGCACATATACTTGAGAGACATGTACTCATCGATGCCGTAGTGGGAGCCTTCGCGACCAAATCCGGACTGCTTCACCCCACCAAAGGGCGCCACTTCGTTGGAGATGATGCCGGTGTTGATACCCACCATGCCGTATTCCAGCGCTTCAGCAACGCGCCACACCCTTGAGATATCGCGGCTGTAAAAATAGCTGGCCAGACCAAACTCGGTATCGTTGGCCATCCGGATCACTGCCTCATCACTGCTGAAACGAAACAGCGGCGCCACTGGTCCAAAAGTTTCTTCGCTGGCAATCAGCATGTCCTGCGTCACATCGGCCAACACCGTTGGCTCAAAAAAGTTTTCTCCCAGCGCCAGTCGATTACCACCGCACACGGTGCGCGCACCTTTAGCCAGAGCGTCGTTGATATGCTCTTCGACCTTGGCCACCGCCCCGCCGTCGATCATCGGCCCCTGAGTTACGCCTTCATCAAAACCGTTGCCCACTTTTAGCTGACCTACTGCTGCCGCAAGCTTTTCCGCAAAGGCATCGTAGACCTTGTCGTGCACGTAGAGCCGATTGGTGCAGACACAGGTCTGACCAGCATTGCGGTATTTGGACGCCACCGCGCCCGCCACCGCCGCGTCCAAATCGGCATCGTCAAAAACGATAAAGGGCGCATTGCCACCCAGCTCCATGGACAGTTTTTTCAGGGTGGGCGAGCACTGTTCCATCAACACACGGCCCACTTCGGTGGAACCGGTGAAGGACAGTTTTCGGATAATCGGGCTCGATGTCAGCTCGGCGCCCAGCTCGCGGGATTTGCCGGTAATCACATTGAAGACACCGGCCGGAATGCCCGCTTCATCGGCCAAGACCGCCAGGGCCAGCGCGGTCAGCGGCGTGGCATCTGCAGGGCGCACAATCATCGAACACCCAGCCGCCAGCGCAGGTGCCGCCTTGCGGGTAATCATCGCAGCGGGGAAATTCCAAGGAGTAATCGCCGCGCACACACCAATGGGTTCTTTCACCACCACCAGACGCTTGTCACTGGAAGGGCTGGGAATCACGTCACCGTAGGTACGCTTACCCTCTTCCGAAAACCATTCGATAAACGAAGCCGCGTAGCCCACTTCACCCTTGGCCTCGGCCAGGGGCTTGCCCTGTTCGGCGGTCATGATCTTGGCGATGTCATCGGCATGGGCCGTAATCAGGTCGAACCATTTGCGCAGCAGGCCGCAGCGCTCTTTGGCAGTGAGTTTTTTCCAGGCCGCGAAGGCCGTATTGGCCTGCTCAATCACCGCCCGAGTTTGCGCCCCGCTCAGCTTCGGCACACTGCCGACCAGCTCACCCGTGGCAGGGTTGAAAACCTCTGTGGCATCGCCAGTTTCACCATCAATCCATTGGCCGTTGGCGTAGGCCTGGTTTCTCAGCAGGTCGGGTTTTGAGAGGGATAGCATGGGAGTTCTCCAAAAAATGCCTGTACGCAGGCTGACAGCTCAACGAGAGAATTTCAGTTAAATTATTCCCTCACCCTAGCCCTCTCCCAGAGGGAGAGGGAACTGGATAGCCAGTTCGGCAGACGCTCAAGTGAATTAATTCCCAAGAAAGATTCAGCGCCCCCTCTCCCTGTGGGAGAGGGTTGGGGTGAGGGAGATCAGGCGATCAGCGACTTGAGTTCGACCGATTCATCCGACAGCGTGGCAGCGTCGGCTTTGACGCGACCCGCAACCAGCTTCTTGGCAACCATAAAATCTTTCGGGCGATTGACCGTATCCGCCGAAATAATCACGCCACCACAGAGATAAAAGGCCGAGAAGTTGTTCTCTTCCATGGAACCGCGAATCACCACCTCTTCGTAGCCCTGATTAATTCCGACCATCTGCAGCTTCAGGTCGTACTGATCAGACCAGAACCAGGGCGCCCCGTTGTGCACCGCTTCTTTGCCGCAGATCGTTGCCGCAATAACGCGCGCACCTTCAGAGGCATTGGGAACCGATTCCAGACGCATGCGTCGCAGCAAAAAGCCGTGGTCGTGATTGGCGCAGTCGCCGGCAGCAAAAATATCCGGATCACTGGAGCGACACTGCTGGTCCACCAGAATACCATTATCCACTTCAAGGCCTGCTGCTTCCGCCAACTCGGTATTCGGGATCAGGCCGATACCCACGATAATCACATCGGCATCGAGCTTGGTGCCATCGGCCAGCACGACCTTCTCGACCAGCTCGTCACCTTCCAGCGCATCGACACCGGCACCGAGTTTGATATCAACGCCTTTGGCAGAGTGCACGCCGTAGTAATATTCGGACAGCGCAGGGCCAGTCACCCGCGCCAGCAGGCGCGGCATCGCTTCAACCAGCGTAACCTTGAGTTCTTTCTTGATACCGACCGCAGCCGCTTCCAGACCAATATAGCCGCCACCAATAATCAGCAGGCGTTTACCTGGCAGGAACTGGGCCTTGAGCTTTTCAATATCAGCGATGGTACGCACGTAATGTACGTTGGGCTTTTCCGCGCCCGGCAGTGGCAGGCGTCGGGCGTGCCCGCCAGTGCATAACGCAAGCTTGGTATAGTCGAGTACCTCACCATTGGCGAGGGTGACGTTTTTTGCCGCCCGATCAATGCGCTCTACCCGTACGCCGGTAATCACTTCCACATTCTGTTTTTCGTAAGTGGAGGCAGGCTTGATATAGAGCTGCTCTTCGGTCATGTCACCGGAGAGGTAGGCCTTTGACAGCGGCGGGCGACGATAGGGCAATGCGGGCTCTTCGCCAACCATCACTATGCGCCCCTCAAAGCCTTGCTGACGCAGGGCTGCTGTCAGATCACAACCGGCCTGACCTGCACCGATAATAACAACGGTCTCACTCAAAACTGGCTCTCCGGGAGATGAATCACCAACCCTTCCAGTTCATCGCTCATCGTAATCTGACAACTTAGACGGCTATTCGGCTTCGGATCGACTACGCCATCGAGCATATCGAGCTCTATTTCATCGGGTTCACCCGTCTTGGCGGCCCAAGCGTCATCCACAATGCAGTGGCAGGTAGCGCAGGCGCAACCGCCACCGCAATCGCCCAGAATCCCGGAAATGCCGTTATCGATAGCGGCTTGCATCAGGTTGTCACCGTTTGGGACGTCGACAACGGTTTCTTCACCATCAAAGCTGACGTAAGTTACTTGACCCATGTGTCTCTACTCCACACCGCGCCATCCCTGATGGCTGCTGTTTTATCAGTTCGCGTTATGCCGCCACAGACGGGCGGCAGCAAGCGCGAAATAGTAGCAAGTTCGCCTGTAATGTCTACTTAACGACCGGTAACACTTAAAAACCAGCCCGGCAATAGCGCTAAACCCTGCCGACAACCGGCAGCAGCGCGCCGGTGACAGCCTCAGCCTGCGGACTGAGCAAAAACAGGATGACATCGGCCAGAGCCGCGGGCGTTACCCAGGTCGAAAAATCCGCATCGGGCATAGCATCACGATTGGGCTTGGTATCGATAATGCTGGGCTGAACCGCATTTACCGTGATATTGCGAGATTTAAGCTCTTCCGCCAGCGCTTCAGTCAAGCGGGAAACACCGGACTTCGATGCAGCGTAGGCTCCCAGCCCCATATCCGCTTTCACCGAGCCCGCTGCACTGATATTCACGATGCGACCGCCATCAGCAGGAATGTGGGGCAGCGCTGCCTTGCTGGCATTAACTGCGGTGCGCACATTCAATTTGTAAAGGTGGTCCCAGGTATCGATCGAACCCTCTTCAAGGGTTTCCCAAGCAAAGCCACCGGCCACATTCACCAGTGCATCGATACGTCCGGCTTTGGCAGCAATGTCGGCAAAAGCCTTGTTAGTGGCATCAGCATCACCGAGATCCAGTGCGGGCGTGGATTGGACCCCTGCTTCCGGCTGACCATCAACAACGTCGACGGCATAAACTTTGGCGCCCGCTTTGGCGGCTGCGCTGGACACTGCACGACCCAGCGACCCAAGACCGCCGGTTACGATCACAACTTTATCCTGCAAACTCATAAAAAATACACTCCTTCACCAACATAAAACGGGCTCTGAACGGATCTCTGTGATGATGTAACGTTCACCGCAGACGCCAAACGGACGCGATTCAAACAAATCAACGACCTAAAAACGCATCCACCGCCACATACCGCCCTCTATTCATCAAGCTTTCTCAGAATACGCAGGAAAGCTAACCACCTCAATCACCCAAAATCGTTACAATAGCGATCTCTAGTTAGCGCTAACCTTTTGATGATTTCACTTCTCTATTTATCTTTTCTTTCTATCTTTCCGGTATTCGCCTGGATATTCCTTGGCGCAATTCTTGTACGCTGCCTGCCGCGCCTGCACAACGTTTACCGTTTCGGCGAAAAGTTCGTTTTCTATATCGGGATTCCGGGCATCCTGTTTATCACCGCATCCAAAATCGAACCTTCAGAAGCGTTGACCGCAACCTATTCCATCGCCGGCATCGTCGCCACCCTATCCGCATTATTGTTTAGCTGGGGCTTCGCGCGCTGGCGAAACTACGACATCGAGCAAACCGGCATCATCACGCAAGCCGGGTATCGCGCCAATCTTGGCATTATTGGCCTTGCTCTCTGCGCCAGCACATTTGGTGAAAAGGGGCTTGCCTTGGCGGCACTACCGGTCGCTGTCTGGACACTCCTGTTCAACGTGCTGGCCGTTGCCGTCTTGAACGCAGCCTACGGAGTGCCTTTTGCGCTGCGCCCCTTGATCAGAAATTTAATCCGCAATCCACTTATTATCGGGATAACCCTGGGGTTTGTGGCGGCATTAAGCAGTGTAGAACTGCCCGCCAATTTCTACCGCGCAGGGTCGGCGTTCACCGCTCTGGTGATCCCCCTATCGCTTATTTTCTTGGGCGGCGCGATTGATCTAAAACCTTCACGGCGTTCCCAGCAAGCTCTCGTACTTGCCACGACGATTCGACTACTGTTCGCACCCGCGCTGGCACTGCTAATCTTTCTATTGATGGGTGTGCGCGAAGTAGAGCTTGGGGTCAGTTTCCTGCTACTTAGCGGGCCTGTTGCAGCTGCGTCTCATATTATGGTGGCAGCGAGAGGAGGCGATGCAAAGCTCGCAGCCAATATTGTGGTTTTGTCGACGGCTCTGGCGCCTTTTACCATAACAGCCGGCTTGTTTTTGCTTCGCTATTTCGCCTTTATCTAGACGATAGCTAAGGTGGGGCTTGCCCCTACCCTGATCAGGAGTCTGCAAAAACTCGCATGACACTGGCCATCAATTGCTTTTGCTCGGCCAAATTCTCCGCGTCCAACACACTCCCCATCTTCGCCTGATCGAGAATTTTCTGCGACAGAAAATAGCCGGTCACCGCGTTGAACATCATGATCATCTTCAGCGTAATGCGTTTGTGATCCGACGCCGGGTCAACACTGAGCGCCTCCCACAAGCTCTCGCCCTGGGCGAACAAACGCTGCAGCCAGTCCTCCATCGCTACCTGCCCTGCATCACCGGACTTACCCGATAAGGCCTGGTGAAACAGGCCCGGCATGGCCGGATGCTCACTGAGCAGATCAGTGATCTTGCCCGGCAAATCCTGCAGTTCGTGCTTGCTCAGACCACTGTTCAGGGTTTCCAAAATGACGTCAGCCAGCGGCTGCAAGGCGCGGGTCAGCACATCGCGATAAAGCGCTTCCTTATTTCTGAAATGGTTGTAGAGTCCCGGCTCCTTGATACCAACCCGCTCGGCCACATCCCGCAAACTGGTGTTGTCGTAGCCACTCTCGCCAAAGAGCTCCTCCGCGGCATCGAGAATGCGCTGACGGGTTCGCTCCCCCTTGGTCATTTTGCTCGTCACAACGATTCCCCGCATTCAGTATTTGCGCATTTTATTATCAAGTGATAGTTTTTAGCAATTCAGGAGAAAAGCCATGACGATCGATCTCAAAGAACTGGTCAACGACGACGCATCGCTGATCAGTCGCCGGGCCTGGAGTGACCAGGCCGTGTACGAGCGGGAGAAGCGCGCAATCTTTGCCAAAAGCTGGCTGTTTCTGGGGCACGAATCTCAGATCAAAGCACCCGGCGACTTCGTTCAGGCCTATATGTGCGAAACCCCCATCATTCTCGCCCGCGGCGATGACGGTGGCATTCACGCCTCGGTCAATAGCTGTTCCCATCGGGGCCTGCCGGTATGTCGCAGTGACCACGGCAATACCAAACGCTTTGTCTGCCCTTATCACAACTGGTCTTACAAGGTAGACGGTGAACTGGCGGCCATCCCGCAGGAGCGGCAGGTAAAGTGCAAACCCAACAAGGCTGAGCTGGGGCTTAAGAAAGTGCCCCGCGTCGAATCCTGGCGCGGCCTGATATTTGGCTCATTCAATGACAGCATCGAACCGCTGGAAGACTTTCTCGGCGATATGACATTCTATCTGGGCGCCTGGATTGACCGTTTTCCCGGCGGCATTGAATTTGTCGGCTCACCCCACCGCTGGGTAATCGATTGCAACTGGAAATTGCCGGTAGAAAATCAGCTGGGGGATGTGTACCACGGCCCCTACCTGCACGGCTCACTGATCTCCCCGGACTCGGAGGCGGGCAAGGAAATTGACAGCTACGCCTATAACGTTATCCCGACGCCGGGGCACGGCGCCTCATTTCGCCTGATGCCGGAAGACAGCCCGATAGACCAGGTGGCCTGGGGCTTTGAAAGCACCGTCGGCCAGCTCGGTAGCGATGAACTGAAAGACTATCTGCGCAGCGTTCAAACAAGTGCCGAAGAGTATGTCGGCCCGATACGGGCCCGAATGAAGGGCCTCGCCTACGGGGTGTACCCCAACCTGTCTTTCCTGTGGTCTAACGCGGGCTTCAAGGTTTCCCACCCGCGCGGCCCCAACAAGGTGGAGTACTGGTCCTGGTCGGTGGTGCCTGCCGATGCGCCGGAACACCTGAAGAAGCAACTGCGCAACAACCACGCTTCGTTCTTTGGTCCCGGCGGCGTACTGGAGCAGGAAGACGCCGAAGCCTGGATGCAGCAGAACCTGGGCGCCAATATCGATTTCGCCGACGACCGCAAATTCTTCTATGGCCTTGGTCTTGGTGAGGAAAGTACCCACCCGGACCTGCCCGGCACAGTAACTACCGGCGCCAATGAATACTATGCCCGCGCCTTCTTTAGCCGCTGGCGCGAGGACTTGCTGGCTGCGGAGGCCGAGGCATGAGCTCATTAGAACTTCAGCATCGCGTTGAACAATTCTATTACCGGGAAGCGCGCTTGCTCGACAACCGGGAATACCAGCAGTGGTTTGCACTGATTCATCCGGAGATCAGTTACAGCATGCCGGGGCGCTCCAACCCTATGGTCGACAACCGCGAGCGCGGTCAGGAAAGCATGATCAGCGTGGAGCGCGAACTGGAGGGCGTGGAATCCGATGGCTTGCCCTACCGCGATGAAAACTACGCCGTGCTCTGGGTGCGAGTCGATCGCAGTTACAAAATGAATTCCTGGGCAGAAAACCCGCCGGCGCGCACCCGTCGGATCATCGGTAACGTGGAGATTCTGGACGCCAGTGACGAATCGCTGTCTGTGCTCAGCAACTTCCATCTGTTTTACGCGCGGCCCGGCCTGAAAGATTTCTTTTACGCGGGGCAGCGGCGCGATACGCTCGTTGCGAACGGTGATAGCTTTCAGATAAAGCGAAGGGAAATTGTGATGGATATATCGACGGTTAATGTGCCGACGCTGGGGATATTTTTATAAGCGTTACTGTCCTCGCCAGTTCCCCCTCACCCCAGCCCTCTCCCAAAGGGAGAGGGGGCGCACGGAGCTGGGCTGAAAGTCCCCTCTCCCTCTGGGACAAACCCGCAGGGTTTGGGCGCCGGAACCCGTGACGGCGGGGCGGAGCCCCGAGCGCAGCGAGTCAATGGGTTAGGGTGAGGGCGCTTCTCTCGCAATATGCTCCGCCGCCACAAAACCAAAGGTCATTGCCGGCCCGAGTGTTGCCCCCGCGCCGGGGTAATAACGGCCGGTCACAGACGCAGCGGTATTACCAATGGCGTACAAGCCTTCAATTACCTCGCCCTCCTTGTTGAGCACCTGCGCCGAGGCATTGGTCAGCAGGCCGCCCTTGGTACCGATATCACCGGGGTAGACTTCCATGGCATAAAAGGGCCCTTCTTTTATGGGCGCCAGACAGGGGTTGGGCGAGATGCGCACATCGCCATAGAGCAAATCGTAGGCGTTTTCACCGCGATTGAAATCTTCATCTTTACCCTGCGCCGCAAACTGATTGAAACGCTCAACCGTCTCACTCAGGCCGCGTTTATCAACACCCAGCGAGTCGGCCAGAGCATCGATGCTGTCAGCTTTAGTCAGAAGCTGCTTGAAGCGCGGCGGCTGCAACCAGTTCAGATGCATGCCATCCGGCAACAGCGGCCCGAAGGGATACTCGCGCTTATAGCGGCTGTCAAAGATCACATAGGCAGGGGTATTGCCCTGCTTCTGCATCGCCTGTACGGCGGTGGTATAGGCAACCGATTCATTAAAGAAACGCTTGCCGGCCTTGTTGACCATGATGCAGCCCGGCATCGAACGCTCGGTAAAGAGTTGCCGCGAACGGTCTTCTCCCGGCAGGGTAATACTTGGCCCCCACCAGGCCTCGTCCATCAGATGGGTGGCAGCGCCCACTTCCAGTCCCGCCAGCAGCATATCACCCGTGTTAGTCGGGCTCGCAGACGACCAGTCAGCGCGCGTCGGCTGCGGCAGGTATTGCTCGCGAAGCTCTTGGCTGTGTTCAAAGCCGCCACTGCCAAGCACGACGGCTTTGGCGCGAACGTCGACAGTTTCGCCCTCACGTTCAATCACTGCACCGCAGACCCGGCCATCTTCAACCAGCAGCTTTCGGGCCGGACTGTTGAGCCACAATGGCACCTGTTGATCGAGCAGCGAGCGGCGCAAGCGGCCGATCAAGGCATTGCCCATGGTCAGGCGACGTGACTTGCGCGATTTCAGGCGACCGGGAATATCGCTGAAATATTCCCAGGCCAGCTTCAAGACCAGCTTGAACCAGCCCGGCGATTTACTCAGCAGTATTGCGCCTTCGATATTGGTGTAGCCCATCATGCCCATGACCTTGGTCTGCACATGATTGTCCTGCAGGTTGAGAAAATCGTCGCCCAGTTGCTGGGCTTGATAAGGGAAGGGATCTATCGATCGGCCACCGGGCGCGGCGCCATCCAACTCCTGATAGTAGTCGGCATAGTGCTCCATCGCCATGTAACGCACTTCGCTGTGCTGCTCCAGCCACGTGAGCATGCGTGGCCCGTGGTCGACAAAGGCTTCAAGATTTTCCGGTGCAACATCGTCCCCGCACAATTGTTTAAGGTAGGTCAGGGCTTTTTCACGGGAATCCTCAATACCTACTGACGGCATCAGGTGATTGCAGGGGATCCACAAACCGCCACCGGACGTGGCAGAGGTGCCACCGTATTTCGCGGCTTTCTCTACCATCAATACATCGAGCCCGGCGTGAGCTGCACGCAGCGCCGCCGTCATGGCGCCGGCACCGGAGCCCACCACCAGAAGATCAACCGAATGCTGCAATTGCGCCATGCTTACCTCTATTCTTCTTGTATCAAGTCAGCAGCTCACGGCATCTGCTCAGGCTATCTGACTGCTTTGCAGCTACATGCTACCCAATAACATTTTTATTGCAATGTTTTTGTGGTGCAGCCAAAGCGCTGCAAACAGCCGCAGCACGCGATCCGTGTTTTAACGATTGATCAGGAGATAAGCGAGGAAGAAAAAGAGGAGGAAAAAGAAAGGATGGCAGCGGCCAGCAAAGGCCGCTGCCTACAGTACTTACTGTACGCCGCGCTTGGCGTCGCCCCAGTACTTGGCTTTGAGGGCTTTTTTGTCGGGCTTGCCGACCGGCGTCATGGGCAGACTGTCCACAAAATCAACCGACTTGGGCGCCTGCACAGAACCTTTCTTCTGCTTGACGTGCTCCGACAGGGCCGCTGCCAGTTCGTCATTGGCTTCAACACCCGGCTTGACCACTACCACCGCCTTCACAGACTCGCCCCAGCGCTCATCGGGCACGCCGACAACGGCAACCTGAGCCACAGCCTCGTGTCCGGACAGGGCGTCTTCCACTTCTTTCGGGAAGACATTGAAGCCGCCGGTCACGATCATGTCTTTCTTGCGATCGACAATGTAGAGGAAACCCTCGTCATCGAAGCGACCAATGTCACCGGTGTGCAGCCAGTTGCCAGCAAAGGCTTCTGCGGTCTGCTCCGGCAGGTCCTTATAGCCCTTCATCACCAGCGGGCCGCGCACACAGATCTCGCCCGGCTCACCCTGAGCCACTGGCTGATTGTTATCATCCAGCAGGGCCACATGCACCCAAGGCGCCGGACGGCCACAGGAGGCCAGACGCTCGGGTTTGCTGAGGTCGTGCTCTTTCTTCGACAGATTGGTGATCACCATCGGCGCTTCAGACTGACCAAAGAACTGATAGAAAATCTGACCCCACTTTTCGATGCCTTCTTTCAGGCGTGCCGGGCTCATCGGCGAGGCACCGTAGAAGATGGTCCCCATACTGGACATATCGGCCGTCGCCGCGCGCGGCGAATCCAGCAGAATGTAGAGCATGACCGGCACCAGCATGGTGGCGGTGATCTTGTATTTCTCAACCCAGTCGAAAAACAGATCCGGGGTAAAGCCGGGCATGACATAAAACGCGCCGCCTTTTTGCAGTACGGGCACAAAGAAAGCCGACGCAGCGTGGGACAGCGGAGTCGCCATCAGCATGCGCAGCTCGTCGGGAAATTCCCATTCAGCGGCCTGGATCATGGCCATGGCGGCCGAGCCCCGATGAGCAGACATAACGCCCTTCGGTTTGCCGGTGGTGCCACCTGTGTAGTTGACGGAACCCAGATCATCCGGGGTGATGTCCGCTTTGACCAGTGGTTTGGGCTCAAACTGATTCGCGAGCGCCATGTAGTCTTCGCCGATATCGTTCGGGCCAAAAGCAATGAAGTGCTTGATGCCGGGTACACGCTCTTTCAATGCCGCTGCGACTTCCCCGAATAGGGTTTCATCGTAGATCAGCACATCGATTTCGGCATTTTCCAACACGTAGACATGGTCATCCATAGAACCCATGGGATGCAGCGGCGTGCCAATAAAACCCGAGATAGACATGGCAGCCGTATTGGCCAGCACTTCGGGGCGGTTGCCAGACAAAATAGCCGCGCGCGTTCCTTTACCCAGCCCCAGCGAGGCCAGCGCCTGCATCATGCGGCTGACCAGGGCACGCATATCAGCGTAGGTCAGAATTTGATCTTCACCCATAAACAGACAGGGGCGATCGTTGTAGCGATTCAAGCCCTCGATCAGCAGGTCGGGCATGGTGATGCCTTGGGTCAGGACTGATTCATTGACAGTATCAGACATAGCAGCTCTCTTTAGTCTTAGTTATCGATGGGTTATAGCAAAAGCGGGATTCTACCGCCTTGGTCAAGCCCCTGTATGTTACCGATGGATTACCCCGGCCAATAGCTTGGTAGAAGTCCGGCGCTTAGCTCAGAAACTCGTCTGCCTTTAGGTCGACACAGTGTTGCAGGTGGCGCTGAATCATGGCCAGAAACATGGTGTCGCCGCGCTCATCAGGCGAGGAGAAGCTGGCACCGAGGATGGTGATCATCAGCCCGTGCATGCTCTGTTCCCGGTATTGCGCCCAGCACTCGTCAAAACCGAGGTTGACCCCCAGCGCTGCCAACTGTTCGCTGTACTCGCGCACCAGCGATTCTTCCCACTGGCGGCGGTCATCGGTGTCCACGCTGCCGCCGAGGAAGTAGGCCGCATCGGCCAGCGCACTGGTTTCCATGGTGGTTTGCCAGTCTACCGTACAGGCCTCATTGCCGTTAAACAGAATATTCTCGCTGCGAAAATCGCCGTGGGCGAGGGTTTTTGCCCCCTGAAATCGGGTGGCGAAATGCAGGTGCCGGCCGATATAGCGCTCGGCAAAGGCGAGGCACTCGTCATTGATGCCGTGGCCAAAACGCTCCTGAAAGGTGGGCCAGGCCTGAGTCAGGAAGTCCTGGGCCAAGGCACCGCCGTCGGTCCGAGCCTGACTCATCACGTGGTCGTAGTCACCGAGCGTGTCATCCCCGTAAAACGCCGCCGCCAGCTTGGCCGCCTCGCGCAGCGCGACCCGGCTTTGCTCCAACGTTGCGCCGATCAGCTGGCTGCCCGGCTCGGCGGGGGCCATATCTTCCATCACCGTGATAAAAGACTGCCGGTCTTCACTGATCTCGTTGGCGTAAATGGTCGGGGTGCGCATGGCGGTGCGATTTGCCAGATGGCGATAGAACATCACCTCGTTGTAGTAAGCGCCCTGAGCTCCAGCCAATGCGCGGGCGGTTTCATCTTCCGCCGGGAACTTGATGATCACCGATTTCGGGGCACCCTCTGTCGCGCCTTCGTAAGTCAGCTTAAAACGGGCGTTATCTCCCATTTTGCCAGTACCGATAATGGCGTAGTCCGCGCTGACAACGCTGCCCGCCGGCAAGTGACCGGAGGACTGCAGCGCCTCGGTCAACCAGTCTGGCGTGATATTGTCTGGGTGGGTAATGATGTCCAACATGGATAAACCTGCCTGTTATTTGAGCTTGCGATAGTGATCCAGCACACCGGCAAACTGGTCGGGCGTGGAGGCGTGAATGCAGACTTCGTCGGCGCCGTAGCTAAGCTCCTCGTGAAGACGCCTGGCGCAATCTTCCTCACTGCCGCTGGCAAGCGCCGAAACCCACTCTTCTGGAATCAGCGCTTCGATCTCTTCCAATTGTTCCAGTGTCGCCACGCTGTCGATGCTGCCCAGCATACCGGCAACTACCGGATGCTTGCGAAAATCTTCAATGACCTGCTGATCCCAGCCATTGAGCGCCGCCAACATCTCCGCATAACCGGGCGCCTGCATATAGGATCCCATGCGACCCACCACCTTGCGCAAGTAGTCCTCGCGGCTCGGATTGATCAACGTCGCCATCACACTGCAGAGCCTTACTTTGCTCTCGCGGCCGGCCTTGGCGGCGCCTTCGTCAACCAGTTCGCGAGCCCGTTTCATTCCCGCCGGAGTAATGAAGGTATGAAGGTGAACGCCATCAAAATGCTGACCGGCAAAGCGCAGACTCTTGGGGCCGAAACCAACAAAGTGAACGGGTATGTCCGCATTCAGCCAGTCTCCGCTTTTCAGGTAGGGAAGATTCCCCATCGGGCCCTCGTAGCCGGCCACTGATTCGCCCTGCCACAGGGTGCGCAGTACCTTCAGCCCGTCAACAATGTGGGCGTTGGTTACCGTATCCAGCCCCATCAATTGATTGCGGATTGCCACGCCTCTGGCCAGGCCCAGCTCAAAGCGGCCGTTAGACAGGTAATGAAGCGAGCTGCACATGGTCGCCAACACATGGGGGTGACGGGTGTGCAGGTTGGTTGCCGCTGTCGCCACCTTGATGTGCTCGGTCACGGCCAGCGCCGCCGAACAGATCACGCCGGCATCTTTTACGTCAAAACGCTCAGACAGCCAGACCTTGCCCAGACCAAGGGCCTCAGCCCGCTTCGCTTCGGCAATGGCATCGCGCGGGGTTTCGGTGTGACCCGGCAGCAGGTAGCAGCCGAGCTCCGGGAATTCCTGAGTTGACATGTCTCGCCCTCTGATTATGCTCAATTTTTCACCACGCCCACTGCGCAGCAAAGGTATTTCAGGCCGCCGATTATAGCGGCCCTCGTCAAGCAGATACTGACGAATGATTAATAAACACCCCCCAGCTCACGCATATAAAGTAGGCGATGGTAGAAATCACGCTACCCCAGTTATAAAAGGCCACGTAAGCTATGACCATGCAAACAGAAAAAAACAAACAGGTCGTGCAGGCATTTTTTGATGCCATGAGCCGAGGAGATATCGCCGGCTTTATCGACCTCTACGACGATGAAGGCAGCGTGTGGACCTCTGGCAACACCCTGATATCCGGCACGCTCACCAAAGCCGAGATAGAGCAGGGAGCCGGCGCCATCTTCGACGCTTTCCCGGAGGGGCTGACCTTTACGGTGCACGCCATGGCCGCCGAGGGCGATCGCGTTGCGGTCGAAGCCGAATCCAACGGCACACACGTATCAGGCAAACACTACCGCAACCTCTACCACTTTCTTTTTGAAATGCGAAACGGGAAAGTCCTCAAACTCAAAGAATATATGGACACGGAAATGATCACCGACGTGCTTTGCGGCGGACAACGCCCCTCGTAAAAGCGTCTTCAGAACAACACCAAAATACAAGCTCATTAACTTACAGCCTGAAAGGAAGGAAATAATGAATAATATTCTCGGCTATCAGAATCAAAATGTTGTGGTCACCGGTGCGGCATCCGGTATGGGCGCCGCCTGCGCCGAGCGGCTGATCGAGGCAGGTGCCAATGTCTACGCACTGGATATCAATGAGATCAGCGCTCCGGTCACCAAGGCCATCAAGGTCAACATCATGGACAAGGATTCAATTACAGCGGCGGTTGCCGAACTGCCCGACAAGATCTTTTCCCTGTTCAATTGTGCCGGGGTACCCTGCCCGCCGGTACCACCCTACAACACGGTAATGATCAACTTTGTCGGCATGCGCGAACTCACCCGCCAGCTGCTGCCGCGCATTGTAAAAAATGGCAGCATCGCGTCGATCGCCTCGACTGCGGGCATGGCCTGGCGCACAAACAAAGAAAACGTCGACAAGTTTCTGGCACAAGATACCTTCGAGGCCGCCGACGCTTGGCTACAAACAGAAGAAGGTGCCGCCATCAGCGCCGATGGTTACGCCTTTTCCAAGCAGTGCATGATTGTGTACATGTTCAACATCGCCGGCGAGTTGGCAAAAAAACATATTCGCATCAACACCATCTGCCCTTCGCCAACCGAATCGGCCTTTAGCCAGCAAATGGAAGAAATTGGCTTGGGCAAGGATGTTACCGATCTGTTTACCCCGGCTAATGGGCAGTACGCGGACGGGGGCGATATGGGCGATGCGCTGGTAGCCATCAACAGTAATCTGTTCCGTTTCGTCAGTGGCTGCCTGATTCCCGTTGACTGGGGTTATACCGCAGAAATTACAGCAGGCCAGCGCGACAATCTGATGAATATTTCACTTTAGAAAAACAGGCTTTTGCCAGGCAATAAAAAACCGGGAGCAATACCCGGTTTTTTATTTTCTGCGCCAGGGCTAGGGAGCGGTTACCAAGGGTATTTTGGGGCTCCACTTCAACCAGCGATCATCGACCTTGGTGTGCAGGGCAAACTGCGAGCCCTGCGTGACTACCGGCTCATCAGCGGCTTCTTCCGGTGTGGCAAACGCGATGCCGCCTTCCAGCAGGGACTCAATGGATTTACTGCGGATATTGGCGCCTTTGAACAGCCCCACATCTACATTGACTCCGCTAGAGTTCCAGAACTTACTGCCTTTTCTGACCAGATTGGCGTAGCGCGGTTTGATGTTAATGTGAATCAGAGTATGAGTCGCATCCGCAGACAGCTCGTAAGCAAAAACCTCACCGACCGGCACATCCCGGTAGAGCACCGGCACGCCTTCCTTGATGGAACCGCGCTGGGGAGCAGTCAGCACCAGGTTGAGACCACTTTTCGGTTTCTCCAATGAGGGTGGCTTGTCGAGGGCCACAAAGCTGTTGCGCGCTTTGCCGCTGCCGGGCCGCACCGTAATATAGGTGCCGGTAACCAGTGTTTCCAGATTGCGGGTGCCAGCCAGGCCCAATTGCGGCTTCACCAGCCAGAACTGGCTGCCCTCGCGAGCCAGACCTTTGGCCGAGGGCGACAGCCGTGCACTGACGGTAACGCCGTTCATATCCTCATCAAGCTCGACGCCATAAACCTCGCCCACCTTAATGCCCTGATATTTGATTTCCGTTCCCTTGGTGATGCTGCTGCCGGTGCTGAAACGCAGACTGATTTCCCGGGACACATCCACCAGGGTGCTTTCATAGGTTGGGTGCAGCTTGTAGCGCAAACCTTCCCAGGCCGCCTGGGGTTTGGCCACCTGCGGCGTGTGAAAGGCGATACCACCGGCGACAATCGTTGCCAGCGACTCCGCCTGGATATTGATGCCACTCAGCCCACCGCTGACATTGATACCACTGGCGTTCCAGAACATCGATTCGCGATGCACAAGATGCGCGTAGCGTTCATGGATAAAGACGCCGACACTGACGCCGCGCGCACCCAATTCGACCGTTTCCACCTGCCCCACGGGAATCTTGCGGTAATAAACCTTGCTACCCACACTGACCGAACCCAGCTCGTCACTGCGCAGCTCAATCCGCAAGCCCGGCGCCGGCACCCGCGCCTGCGGCGGTTCGCTCAGTGCGGTGTAGCGCTCCGGCACCTCGCCGCCCTCAGCCGAGAGCTTTACGCTGACATAGGGCCCACCGATTAGTGCATCCAGCCCGCTGACGCCACTGGCAGACACCTCGGGTTTGACCAGCCAGAACTGGGTATCGGCGTTGAGAAAACGGTGATAGGGGGCCTTTATTTCGAGACTGACGTCGGCCCCCTCTGCCGGATTTTCACCGCTGAACCGCCAGGATTCCACACGGCCAATCTCCTGGCCGCGCAGCCGCACACTGGCGCCCACATTCAAGCCGTCGGGGTTTTGGAATTGCACCATCACCCGGCGACTGCCCTGCGCTTTTTCGCGGCTTTCATAAAGCCGGTATTCGGTATCTTGCTCTGCGCCCGGACGATTTTTTACCGGCGTTTCAAAGGTCACACCACCCGCCAGAATACTGGCCACCGACCCCGCATCAATCTGCACGCCCTGCAGCCCGGCGTTGACCTTAAAGCCACTCTGCCGCCAAAAGCGGCTGCTGCTGTTCACCAGATGCTGGTGCACCGGGTCGATGCGGGCGATGATTTCAACACCCTCTTCGAGCAGTTGATAGCCTTCAATTTCGCCCACGGCGATCTGCTGATAAAGCACTGGCGCGCCGACCGCCAGCGAGCCCAAGGCGTCGGCCTGCAGGCGCAGGCGCAAGCCCGGCACATTGCTCGCCAGCGGCGGTGGCTCATACAGGGCGGTAAAATTTTCGCGGGGCTCGCCCTCCCCGGGCTTGAAACTGATGTAGTTACCTTCAACCAGGGTATCCAGTCCGGATATGCCTGACAGGGATATCTGGGGTTGAACCAGCCAAAACTCGGTTTTTTCCCGAATCAGGGGCTCAATCTGTCGACTCAACTCCAGCGTGGCAGTGACGCTCTTGAGGTCCTCATCAAGCTGTAAGGCCGTAACCTGACCAACATCAATGCCCTGATACATGACCGGAGTCTTACCGACCGTAATGCCGCTGCCGTTGGCAAAGGAAACGCTAACAACCAGGCCGTGCTCAATGAAATTCTTGTACATCAGCCAGCCCGACAGCGCGGCGGCGACCAGGGGCAGCAGCCACACCGCTGAGAATTTGCGTTGAGGCCGCGTGGTTGCGGAGGCAATAGAAGGGTCATTCATGTTCGAGATCCCAGAGCAAGCGAGGGTCAAAATAATCGGCGGCCAGCATGGTGAGTACCACCACGGAACCAAAGGCCAGCGCGGCGGGGCCGCTTTCCACGTTGGCGATATTACCCATATGCACCACCGTGACCAGAATGGAAATCATAAACAGATCGAGCATGGACCAGCGCCCGATAAAGCGAATGAAGCGATACAGCAGTGTGCACTGTTCTTTGCTCAGCGGCAGCTTCAACTGCACCACCAGCATCAACAGCAACATCACAACCAGCTTTGCCACCGGCACCGCCACGCTGGCGATAAATACCACCGCGGCAATGGCCTGCAGCTCGGCGTCCCAGAGTTTGATAACACCGGACATGATCGTATCCGGGTCACCTTGACCGAAACTCACCACGGTGAGAATGGGCAACATATTCGCGGGCACCAGCAGGGCAAGAGCGGCCAAGGTCAGTGCCCAGCTGTAACTCAGACTTGCCGACTGACGAAAGGAAATCGGGCTTTCGCAGCGCGGGCAACAGTAAGTCCCGCCCCGCTGGGGCGTCGGCAACCGGCATAGCTTGGCGCAACTCAAACAACGCGCCAGACCTTGCTCACGAGCGGTGCGACTCATACCCGTTGCTCCCACCGCCACCAGGCGATGTCTTCGCGAAAGTACTGGTTGCAAAGGATCAGCGCCAGCAGAACACCCGCAACACAATAGGTCCCAATACCGACGAACACCTCACCGTCGTCCAGCATTTTAACGTAGGCCACAATAATCCCCAGCGCATAAACTTCCAACATGCTCCAGCCCTGCATATGACGATGCCACTTCAACCAGGCAGGAAAATTGTTGGGCAATCGGGATAATCGAAGAGTGAGCGCAATGCCGAAGCTGAGCAGAAGATGAAAGAACGGAGCGACCACGGAACACAGTAGTACCAGCAGCGAGAGTACCTGTTCACCTTGAGTCCAGAGGTGCCAAACGCCACCGAGCAGCGAATTACTGCCCCACTGTCCGACCATGGTAAAGCGGAGCACGGGGGCAGTAACTGCCGGTACAAACAGCGCCAATCCGCTGAGAGCCGCCGCAAGGTGCAAATCAATGGCGTAACGCCCCCCTTCCTTCACTAGTGCATCACAGCGCGGACAGTGGCATTCGCGGTCCAACGGCACAGCATCAACCTGCAACAGCAGGTCGCAATCGGGACAGGCCAGCAGGGATTCGCGATGTGGGGACAGGATGTCAGTCATCGCGCCATTGTAATGAAGATTCCACAACCCCGCACCGGCAAGCTCTAAAAGTCACGAACTCTAGCGGTAATACAATAAACACAAGTATTACTCACCGCTCTGGTGTTTCAAGTGCCAGACATAAAACAGGACGAGCCCGATTAATTAAACCGCGGCTCAAGATGACCAGCGCCAACACCTTCATATTGGCACAGACTTGCCGCTCGCCTTCAGTTTGTCGCACAATCAACACACAATAAAAATCAGGCGGTAGACAAATAGAAGGCCGCCCCTTGGAGTCAGAAATGAAATACCATCGTGTTGTCATGACGGCTGTAGCGGTATTGTCACTTAATTGCCCCGCTGTCGCCCAACCGTCAGAACCAAAAACCGCCGTCGCCCTGGAGGAAGTACTGGTGACCGCGCGCAAACGTTCGGAAAGCCAGCAATCCGTCCCGGTGGCGGTCACGGCGGTGTCGGCCGAAGAGATGGCCCAGAACAATATCGATAATATCGCCGGGCTGGCGAAAATCGCACCGGGGCTGGATCAGCGCGAGGGTCGCAAGCAGGGAGCCTTCGCGATTCGCGGCGTAGGTCAGAACCGTATCAACGAACTGCAGGCCGACCCCGGTGTCGCCGTGTATCTGGACGGTATGTTTCTGGCGCGCAATGACACGCAACTGGTCGACTCACTCACCATTCAAAGTGTGCAGGTTTTGCGCGGTCCCCAAGGCACCCTGTTTGGCAAGAACAGCGTTGGCGGTGCCATCCTGGTAACGACCAAAGACCCTTTTGAAGAATTTACCCTGACGGCCAGTGGCAAAGTTGATTCGCTGGGACAACGCAATGTCAGTATCAGCATGGATACACCCTTGAGCGACAGCGTTTTCACCAAACTTATCATCGGTTCCATTCAATCCGACGGCTACGCCGAGGACATCGACTCTGGCCGGGAGTTCGGCGACGACGACCGCCTGATTGCGGCACTGCAGGTGCTGTGGGAAATCTCCCCCGACGCGCGCCTCAAAACCCTGCTCTATGCCAACAAACAGGATGAACAGATCCCGCCCTACAACTGTGAATTTGTCACCGACACCTCATCCCTCAGCTACGCACGCGCGCCAGGGCGCGAGGAGGCTTATCTTGAAGCCTGTAAGCGGGTAGAGCCGCTATTCAGTGAAGAAAAGGTTCAGTCAGAAGATTTCGGGCTGCGCTTTAAATCCGAGGATGTCCTTTTAGGTGCGACGCTGGACTGGGATCTGGGCTTTGCCGAATTCAAAAGCATTTCGTCTTATGCCCTGAAAGGCGATAACCGCACCGATTTTGATATCGATGCGACTGACCTGCTGATCGTGCGTAATGTGAGCTACAACAAGCAGTTGCTTGAAGACCAAGGCGTCTATGACGAGGATGGCAGTCGCTATACCATCGGCCAGGAATTTCAGCTGTCGGGGCTGGCCCTGGACAATCGCCTCCAGTACACCGTGGGTATTTTCGGTTCAAAGGAGAGCCTCGACAAGCAATTGGCCGGTCAGATGCTGACGCCCGAAGGCTGGGTCGGCTTTGAACGCCTGCCCGGGCTACCCAGCCCCAACGACTTTTGCGCCGGCACCATTACCGGCGAAGACTGTCTGTATGTTCGCGGCCTGGTGGACAGCAATGTAGCCTCCTACGACAATACCTCCTATGCCGCCTTTTCACAGGTGATTTACGATATTCTCGACACCGTGCACCTGACCGGTGGTCTGCGCTACTCCTATGAAAAGCGCGAGATTAAGCTGGAGAACTTTCAGGGGCCGCTGATCCCGTCCGGCGGCGGCGTGATCACCATCCCCGGCGATCCGACCACCGGCAACGTGCCCATCACCGTGATGACCGAAACCCAGTTCAACCAACTGGAAGGCGATTTCATTCCGATCAGCCGGGGCACTCCGCGGTCTGGCGAGGTGGATTTCGAACGTCTCTCGCCCATGATGAGCCTTTCCTGGGATGTGGCGGAGCAATACCCGTTTAAACATATCGATGGACTGCTGACCTATATTACGGTCAGTGAGGGCTTTAAATCCGGCGGCTTCAATTCCCTGACCTCGGGCATAGGAACCTTTGAACCCGAGTTTGTAATCAGCACTGAAGTAGGTTTCAAGCTCGATGCCCTGCAGCGCAGCCTGCGCCTGAATGTCGCCGCCTACAACTCCGACTATAAGGATATCCAGATACTGGTGACCAAGCTTTCCTCGCTGGGTGCGCCTGAAGTCAGCACCAATAACGCAGGCCTAGCGAAAATGCGCGGCGTGGAATTTGAGCTGACCTGGCTGCCCAGCGCCAACTGGATACTGCGCGCCAGCGGTAACTACATCGATGCCGAATTCCTGGAGTACGATGACGAAATTCTGGACCCGGTTAGCGCACAGCCACGCCCGGTCGATCGCAGCAGTGAGCCCTTCCCCTATATTCCGGACTACGTCTACAGCCTGTCGGCGCGCTACAACATCGATACGGCCGCGGGTAACTTCAGCTTGATGCTGGCACGCAACACCCGGGCCGGACAGTTTCTGGGCAATGACGCCGCCGCAGGTCTGCCGATGTTTCGTGACCGCGCCACCACAGACAGCTTCAGTGTGTATACGGCGCGCGCCAGCTGGATTCCCTTTGAAGACTACTCACTGCAGGTATCGCTGTTTGTGAACAATCTGACCGACGAGGAGTATGTTGCCTCCGGCTCAGCGACCTATTCGGGCTTTGGCAGTAACTCGCTGACCCGCGGCAAGTCCATTCACGGCGGGCTCGAACTCAAGTACGAATGGCGTTAACTCCCGCGAGGCAATGCCTAGTCACCGGAGTATCAGAATTCAGTCGTCATGCCTGTATAGAACTTTACGCGACTGTCATGGCAGGGCATCGGAAATTCACCTACGGTAGTGCTATGGCACTACACTAGGTACGCCCATGGAAAAACTGATATATCTACTGGATCGCGCTGCAACGCCCGGTACGCTAAAGCACACTCTCCTGAACGATGGGCTGGATGGCCTTCGCGGCTCACAGGCCAGCGAGATCACCATCAACATCGCCAATATGGACAGCGATGTGTCTAATGTAGCCCCCCAGCGTATCGCCGGCCCCTGGAGCGATCTGGGCGCCGCGGTCTCGCTCTGGACCGCCACGGTGGATCGACACAAAGACTACCTGAGCGTGCTGGCCCAAACCGGTTGCACGATACACGGCTATCTGGTGACAGAATCTGTCCCGCAGCCCTGCGCCGACCGCTGGGCCGAAGGCGAACGCCGTCCAGGCGTTACCCAGTTTACGGCTCACGGCAAACCGGACGCGGTGTCTGAGGCAGATTTCTACCGCAACTGGACCGAACACACTGAGCTGTCCTTTAAACTTCACCCGGATCGCTGGTCCTACGTTCGCAATGCTGTGGCCCGGCCGCTGACAGAAAAGGCCCCACCCTATCGGGCGTTGGTGCTGGAGCACTTCAGAACGCTGGAAGATTTCACTGATGAGGATCGCTACTTTGGCGACCCGGCCATTGTTCAGCAGATGTACGAGGAATTACCGGGCTTTTGTGATTTCAACACGATGGTGACTGGCCCCATGAGCGAATATTATTTTCGGTGACGCTCACAGGCGAGCACCAAAGCCCAGAACTCTGAGAAGTCATTAACCACCACATCGGGCTTATGAGGGTGGGCCTCGGTACCGGGAAAAATCTTTTGCAGCCAGGGTAAATCCCACAGAGCGCCGTTGAAAAATACGGCGGTCATGCCCGCACGCTTGGCCGCCACAATATCCGTGGTGCTGTCACCCACATACCAGACCCTGCGCCCGGGTTCCGCGCCGACCTTTTCTGCGGCCAACAGCAGCTGATCCGGATGGGGTTTGCGCAGAGGCGTATCGTCTCCACACACATCCGCATCAAACAGCTCCGCCCAGCCGCTGCCTTCCACTGAAGCCAGCTCGTGCTCAAAAAACTCTCGGTCGCGGTTGGTGATAACCCCCACCTTCAGCGGTAGTTTGCGCAAACCTTCCAGCATGGCCCGCACCTTGGGTTCAAAGGGCTCTACTTCGCCATAGTGATTCCGGTAGTGACTATTGAATGCCCGATGGGCGATGCGCTTGGCCTCCTCATCGCGCCCGAACAGGACCTCGAAAATATCGGTGCGCGAAATCTTTCGGTCGGCGCGAACCTTGGGGTGCAGACGATTGTAGCTTTGCACGTATTCAACCAGCTTTGCATCTTCCGGCGAGCGGCTGTCCTCCGGGCGCACCAGTCGTCCCGTCAGGCCCAGGCTGGCCAGCTCAGGGAGCATGTCGTCTACCGCGTGGTACATAGCGTCCAACGTATCGACGAGGGTTGCGTGCCAGTCGAAAAGCACCACATCCGGTGCGAGAAGGCGCGCCACCGCCGGATGCCAGTCCGGTTCGATACGGGGCGGCGGCGGTTGTGGTGACGGAAAAGGCGGCGGTCGAACCCCGTCAATCACGGCAGGGTTTTCGCCGGCGAGAATGTCAAACAGCTCCTCAAAGCTGGCGATAACCGCACGGGGTTTATAGCCGCTGAAGGCAAGGCGCAGAGCGGGCACTTCCCAGAAGCCGCCGTTGTAGAACACCCCGGCAATGCCGGCGTTTCTCGCGGCCTGCATATCCACCATGCTGTCCGCCACATACCAGACGTGATCCCCGGCAAGCTCACCGATATCGGCCAGAGCTCGCTGCAACATCTCCGGTTCCGGTTTGTATTCACTGACATCGTCGGCGCAGACCGTGGTATCGAACAGCGCCTGCCAGCGCCCGCCATCGACCGTCTGCAATTCATAGTCCAGAAACTGACGGCTGCGATTAGTGGCCACGCCCAGCCGGATACCCGCCGCCTTGAGCGCGCTCAGGTACTCGTAAATTCCGTCCTGAAAGGGTTTTACCTTGCCGAAGTGATTTTGGTAGCAGCGATTGTAGGCAGCGTGCGCGGTACGTTTGGCGGCGCGGTTGTCACCAAAAATCGCGTTAAAGATTTCCGTCCGCGAAACCCGGCGCTCGGCTAGGATGCGCGGGTGCAGACGCCGGAAGATGCGAATGTAGCGCACCAGCCGGGCATCGGCCTCGTTGACACACTCGGACTCCGGCAGCAGGGCCTTGACCAGCCCTAACTCCTCCAGCAGCGGCAGCATATCCGCCATGGCGCTGAACATGGCATCGGCGGTATCTACCAGAGTGCCATGCCAGTCAAACAGGATAAGACGGGGCAGTGTCATAGGTCCTCGCGCGACAAGACGTCGCCTCAATCCTAGCAGTTATCCGGCCAACTGCGAGCGTTCAAGCCAGCAGCGAAGGTGCAGCCCGCCCGCAGATCATCGGCAGATCAAGATAGCTGCGTACCCCGGGTTCGGCTGCGCATACGTAGGGAATACTGTTTACGCAATGCATAGCGGTAACCACAATGCCCTCATTGCGTGCCAGCCCTGCCTCGATTGAGGTGGGATGCATGCCGTGATACACCGCTTTCAGATCCGGGTCGCCTTTGACCACCACTTCATAACGCGGCCCTTCCGGCCCAAAATCCCAGGGCTTGGAGAAGTGTTCCTCACCCATTAACCAGTTCACTATGGCCTCAATAACCGGCTTGCCATCCACCAGACCCTGCCAGGTAAAACGCTGGGCCGCCACGAAACCCGGCTCAATAACACCAATCGGAGAATCTATCGGCCGGGTAGCCGTAGCCACCTCGTGCAGGGTGTTAAGAGAATCCAGCGCAATGCCCAACTCGTCCGCAACCATATTGATGGACTGGTAAAAGCCCAGGCTGAGAAAACCGGCCATGGGGCTGGCCAGCGCATCTTCCGGAGTTGTGCCAAACAGCATCATCTCGCCCACAACATCCGGCGCACCGTAGGTGCGAATATCGGAAAACTCTTCCGATCGGACATAGGTGGTCGCACGCTGCATGGATGTCAACTGGAGGGGAAAGCGCTCGGTAAATCCGCCGGGATGAATGCCGGTGCCATGAAGTACTGCCTGGCCCCTTTGACAGGCGGCTTCCAGCGCTTCGCGCTTGGCATCGTGTGGCGGGTAAAACCAGGAGGTGGGCGTAACCACGCTTTTGCCGGAAGCCAGCAGCTGCTTCACCTCGTCCTCAACCGGAAAGACGGGCGCGTAGACCACGCAGTCGGCATCCATAGCCAGGATATCGTCGATACGGTTGGTGGCCTTCACGCCCAGCGGTGCGATGCCTGCCAACTCACCCGCATCGCGCCCTACCTTGCTCTCACTGTGAACCCAGCATCCGACCAGCTCCAGATCCGGATGCTCGCTGATGCCCTGAATGGCAGCGCGGCCAATACCACCGGTAGCCCACTGAATGACGCTATAAGCCATAACCTGCTCCTGATTGTTATCGTGGTTATGGCCTTAAGGTAGCTTTCCGGCACCCTTGCGGACATTACCAGATCGCAAGGTGGCATTGCCGTCGCTGAAAACCCTAGTAGACGTACTTCACATCCACTCCGTAGGTGGTCGGATCCTGCACACCCACATGGTAGGTGCCCAGCAGGTCGCCGGTAAGGCCGCCGGGCTGGGAGATACCGCGATCATCCAGCAGATTTCGACCCCATAGCGCCACTTCCACCCTACTGTTGGCCGGCACAAACAGAATACGCGCATTCAGAATCGCAAAATCTTCACCGTAGCCCGGCACCTGAAAGAAACGATCCTGATGATCTTCGTTTTCAGGGTCTGTGTTGTCTTTATAGACGTAATCCAGATGAAACAGGATCGAACCAAATGACAGCACCGGAGACCAGTCCACGGTAATCGTGTAGTCCTGAGGTGCTGTGGTATTAACCTGCTCAGCTTCCTGAAACTCGGCCTGCGAGTCAAAGTGAGCCTCGCGCTGGGAATCCTGCTTGCGATAGGTATAGATCAAACCCGCGCGAAGCTCATCGCTGATCAGCCAGTCGATGGTAATTTCAGTGCCTTTGTATTCTTCATCGGTATTGATAACAGTCGGCACCGCCGCACCGGATCCAGGCTCCTGGGATTCGATAGACTCCTGCCGGCCTTCAATCTCCATATAGAAAAATGCCAGCTGAGTACGCAGGTGGCTGTCAAAGAAATCCCCCTTCAGGCCCAACTCAATATTCTCGACCTCTTCCGGATCAAGCGGCACTTTTCCCGTATTGGGATTCAGTGAATCAAAACCGCCAGATTTGTAACCGGTCGAGTAGGACAGATAGGTCATGGCAGTGTCGCTAAACTGATAGTTGGCCACCAGTCGCCCGGTCACCTTGCTCCAGCTCTCTTCAGCGTACTCGGGCTCGTTGTTTTCCGTATTAAAGATCAGGTTTTCACCGAGGAGCTGCGCTAATATAAAATCTGATTGCGGCGCATGCCAGCTGAATTCCTTTTCGTCTTTCGAGTAGCGCAAACCGACAATCACATTCCATTGGTCGTTAATCGTGAAATCCGCATCGCCATAGACGCCGTAATTCACAAAATCGCCGGTATTAATCATGCTTTCCTGCCCGAAGGTGCCGTCATATGAAGGCCCCAACAGGGTATTGATCAGCGTAGGCGGCAATCCCACCTGCTCTGAGGCCAGCGACACCGCTGCAGCCGTACTGAAGCGTAGATCGGTTTTCTGATAAGTGTCTTCAGCGCTGTAGTTCATGCCGAGGACCAGGTCGAGAAACTCACCTGTGAAGTTAAACTGAAGCTCGTTGTAGAAAATATCCGAGTCTTCGATATTGTTGGTATCCACGTAAACTTCGTGGTCACCTGTGCCGTCTTCATCCTGCAGGTTGAAAGTTTCAAATTGCCGGTAGCTGGTAATGAATTTTCCCGACCACTGCTCATTAATATCGAACAGCGCCTTGCCAGTCCGCGCGTCCATATCGCGCCTTTCACGCCCCTCGATCACATCGGTATTCAGCTTGCGGTCGCGCGGATCGGGAAAGTTGGTACGCTCATTAAGCACACCGAGCACCGCCTTGGGCCCGTTATCGACCTTGTCGTAGTCGTAGGATAGTTGCAGGCTGAGCCAGTTAAGAGCATCCCAACGCACCGCCAGGCGCGCTGCCTGATTATCCTGCTCGCGGGGGTCGTTTGGAGACGGCCCAAAGTTTTCGATAACCGCATCGCGCTGGTTAGTCAGCGCGTTAGCGCGAACAGCCAATCCGCCTGCACTGAAATTACCCAGCGCTTCGTAGCGACGCAACCCATAATTACCCAGTCGGGCACTGAGCATAATCTCGGTTTCTTCACTGGGCGCATTGGGAATCATGTTCACCACACCCGCCGCAGCGTTGCGGCCGAACAGGGTGCCCTGCGGACCTTTCAAGACCTCGATCTGTTGCATATCGGAGAAGGCTACCGTGGTCGCCGCCTTCGGCAGGTAAACCTCGTCGTAGAAGGTGGCAACCGACGGATCACCGCCGGTACTGATATTGGAGCCTTTGACGCCGCGCACAATCAACTGAGACTGCGTAATACCACCGCCGTGCACATCCTCCCCGACCTGAAAACCGGGAATATAGTCCTGCATATCTTCCAGAATCAGGGCGCCGGTGTTTTCAACATCCGTCGATGAAAAGGTGTCTACCGTGACAGGTACTGTTTGTGCATTCTGTTCCCGCTTCTGCGCGGTCACGACGACCTCTTCCAGAGAGAGATCTTTGGCGATGGCAGGAAGCGTTGTAGCCATCAGAACCAACACCCATTGGCACGAGTACTTTTTCATTATTATTATTCTCCAGTGCAATATCCCTTCACCCTAGCCCTCTCCCCAAGGAGAGGGGACACATGGACCGGGGTTCTACTCGCCCCTTCCACCAAAAGACGATCGGGGTGAGAGCAGGTCGTTAATTCGAAGGCTCCTCACATTTCGCCACTTGCCCTTGTGTTGCCGCAACCGCTTCCAGCTTTTTCGGCGACAGACACAACATGTACTCAGCCACTTTCAAACGGAGTTCTTCCGACAAATGACCCTGTGATGGCATGGGCGGAAAATCCGGGCGCTTTTTCACCGGGTTGGCTAGGTAATCGGCGATCCCCTGGGGGTTGTCGTAATACTGCGCCTGAATGGCCATGGCAGGCGGCCCTATCATACGCAGATTGTACGCATGGCAACCGGCACAGATGCCTTTGTAAAGGCGCGCCACCCGGTCGGCGTCGGTTTCAATTTCGCGCGGTGCGGCGTCGGCCGGCAGCAGGTAGGTTTTGACATCAGCCGTGGTGGTAATGTCGCACTTGCTCCATTTGCCAATACCGAAAGAGGTATAACGCTCGGCATTCAGTATGCAGTTGTCCGGCTCCTGTGCACTACCGACATTGGCGAGAATATCCGGCCCGGTAGTTTTGAATTTGGTCAGCATGGCCGCTTTCACTTCCGCAACCGGATCGGAGCCATTATTGAACATCAGGTTATCCAGAATCTGGATATTATCAGGATTGGGTTCGCTTTCCGTGTCGCTGGCCACATCGGTCACAAAGGCCAGGTCGGTAATAACAATACCGGCGGTCTGATTGCCGGTAATGATATTGCCTTCAATTTTTACATCGTCAGCAGCCATCACCACAATGCCGATGCCGACCGGCACTTTCGAGACGATGGAACCCGGCGCACCAAAATTGGGGGTGTTGTTATTCACCACAAAATTGTTACGCACAATAATATCGTAGGCGGTTTTAATCGGCAGGCCCGGTGTAATGAATACCAGAACACCGGCGGTATTATTGTGGGCGTAGTTGTTTTCCACCAGCGCGTGGCGCGTATTTTCGATTTCGATGCCGGCTACGCTGTCAAAGACTTCGTTGTGCTTCACGTCGACGTTGTCGCACATGCCTACATAAATCGCCGCGTCTTCGATACCGCTAAGCACGTTGTATTCAATCAAGCCGTTCTTGCCGTACTGGGGAAAGATGCCGTAGACCCCGGTATCGACAACCCAGTTGTTGCGAATTACGTAGTTGTTGCCCGACTGGCCCATGATCGCATTACCTTTGTAATGCATGATTTTGAGCCACTCGACGGTCACATTATTTCCGGAATAGAGAATGGCATCATTCAGCTTGTGGTCACCCTCCATTACCGGCCATTCGCCTTCCACCACCACGCCGCGCAGGGTGATGTTGTCTTTGTCGATATAAACGCTTTCACGGTAGGTTCCGGGTTGCACCAGAATCACATCACCGCTGACCGCCTCGTTGACGGCCGCCTGAATGGACTCGCCATCCTTGACGACAATGTCTTTTGCCAGCACAGGCATACACAGTAAGAGGCTGAGCAGGAGCGTTATTTTTTTCATGGGCTGTCTCCCATTGCGACAGAGGTGGGTTCTACAGTTTCAGAATGATTAAGCGCGTCCGCAACCGACAGGCCGGAGGGTACGCGCTCGGGAATAACGGGCATAAAGCTTTGGTCAGTCAAGGTCTTGAGAAAGTCCACTAGGCGATCAAGCTCGGTATCGGTCAGCTTTGGCTCCCAGATATGCCAGTGAATACTCAGATGCTCACCCTCAGGTACGGCGTGACCGCGCCCTTTAGTATAAAACTCCACGGTTTCACGCAGCGTCTTGAAGCGTCCGGAATGCATATAGGGCGCGGTCAGTTCAATATTGCGCAAGGTGGGCACCTTGAAGCCACCGCGCAAAGAGCGGTCACCGGTGGGGCCCTCGGCACCGATGTCCAGCGGCCGTCCGGTGGGCTCCGGTGTACCAAGCACCGCCAGCTGCTGGTTGGTAAACAGCGGTGGCGTATGGCATTCGGCGCAGCGGGCCACAAATGAGCGGAAGATATTCATGCCCTCAATTTCCGGCTCGCTCAGAACCTCATGAAAGCCGTGAGCATACAGGTCATAGCGGCTGTTAAGTGAAATCAACGAGGCCTCAAACGCCGCCAGCGCGGTGTAAATCGTATCCAGCGTCAGGCCTTTTTCGCCAAAAGCCTGCTTAAACAAATCCGTATAAATGGGGTTGCCGCGCAAACTGGCCAGTAACTGCTCCGGGGTATTACCCATTTCGTGTTCAGCGTAGAGCGGCCCGAGTAACTGCTGTTCGAGTGAGCTTGCGCGGGCATCCCAAAACAGCGTTTGCAGAAAACCCACGTTCCACAGACTCGGCGCGGAACGCTCCGCTGTCTGCCCGTGAATTCCCTTGCTCAGGGCCAGGCCATCGGTAAAACCTTTGTCAGGCTGATGGCAGCTGGCACAGGACACCGAACCGTCACCCGACAACAGCGGGTCAAAAAACAGCAGACGCCCCAGATCAATTTGCTGTGCGGTAAAGCCATCGCGCGGAGTGGGCAGGCCAACTTTGAGCCCACCCATACCGGCATCCTGCAAGGAGGGGTAGCCACTGTAGAGTGAGCGGAAGCGGCACACGCCGCTGTCGCTGACAAACCCCGGCGGACAGGCGGCATTCAGCCGCCAATCGTCAGCCCAAGCTTCCGCACAGCAAAGGCTGATTATAACAAGCCAGCGGCGCATCACTTACTCGGCGAGTGTCTGGATATAACTGACGACGTTGCGCACGTCTTCATCGGTGGGCAGCGCCGGTGCCATCATGACCATCTGACGGCCGTATTTGTCGTCGGCGCCGCGGATGCCCTTGCGGAACAGCTCAAACTGACGCACCAGATACCAGTCGTCAACGCCGGCCAGGGCCGGAGAGTCCAGCAGCTTATTACCTTCGGCATTGGGTCCGTGGCAGGAGCCGCAGACCATGGAATAGTAGTCCTCACCCTTCTTTATATTTCCCGCAACCGTTGCTTCCGGGGCGCGGTTGGGCAGTGAGTCGATATAGGCCACCAGCGCATCGACAGCCGCTTCATCGGCAATGGTGGTGGCAATAGCCACCATCTGCTGACCATAGACGTCTTTGGGATGGGTACCGCGACGGCCTTCTTTAAAGGCCAGCATTTGTCGCTTCAGATACCAGGGGCTTTGGTTGACAAGGGACGGCGCATTCATGGCCTTGATGCCCTCTCCTTTCGCGCCGTGACAGGCCTGACAAGCGACATACAACTGTTTGCCGTCGCTGACATTGCCAGTCGCCAAGAGACTCTGGGCCTGTTGGGCCGCAGCCTGACTATCGATACTTACGGCGGGGTCGTCGCTACAGGCCATCACCGCCACTACTACGGGCAGAACACTGCAAATCTTCAGCAAGCGTTTGATTATCATTATGTTTTTTCCTGATATACGGCTGCGGGCAAATTCAGCCAAGTATTTTAGCCCAGAATGAGCATTAAGTGCACAGCGCCAACTTTGCAGCGACTGAGCGACTAAACCAGTGCTTGACGCATCGCCTCTACTTCAGCTTTGGCAGTCTTGATAAAGGCAAGCCCCTCTTCGGGATCAAGCTCACCCAGCGGCAGCTTGCGAAAGGCCGGAATTTGAAAAAGCGGGGGGAGTCCTCGAACCGCCGTCTCACCGATATAGGTGTGGTAGCGGGCCACCAGGATCAGGTCAGCGAGGTCCGCCTGCGGACGCTTATCGCGCAACCAGTTCTCGCGCTCCAGCCCGACATTGACCAGCTCATCGTCGAAATGCCAGGCATTGAGAATCAACGCACTGATCTTGCCGCTGTACTGATTTATCAACGCCGCCACCTTGTCGCGATCAGCCAACAGCGCCGGGTATTTCTCCAGATGCATCAGCAGCGGCAAGGCACCGATATCCTGAATCAGCCCTGCCAGCAAAGCCCGATCCGGGGCCATGTCACAACGCCCTGCCATCACGTGGGCCAGAGACCCGGTATAAACGCTGCGCTTCCAGATATCGCGGAGATAGCCTTTGATTTCCTTGTTGCGCATAAAGAACAAGGTGCGAATGGCATAACTCGACGATAAGTCCCGTGTACTCGACACCCCAAGACGGCTGATTGCCTGAGCCAGCGTCAGCGCCGGCTTCGCCCGGCGGTAATAAACGCTGTTGGATACCTTTATCAGGTAGGTACTTAAGCCCGGGTCCTGCTGTATAACGGTGACCAGATCCGATATCCCCAGATCACGCTCAGCAGCGACAGAGCGCACGTCCAAAGCCACGTCAGGCAGGCTGGGCAGCTCCAGTGAACCGTCTTTTAAAGACGCAGTGACCTGCCGCAACAAATCCTTTTGCGGGTCAGAACTAACACGTACAAATGACGGCGGCTTGGGGTTTGTCGGCATAGTCTATTGGTACACTGGTTTAGTAGAGACTGTCCAGCCTGCAGAGCAGGGCCGCAATACGCGATTCCCGAAGCTTCCGACAAAAAAAATGCCGCGACAAGCGCGGCATTTTCAAACTTAGACAATATTTAGGCGATTACTTGCTGTTTTCAACAATGTAATCAACTGTCGCCTTGATCTCGTCATCGGAACAGCTCATGCAGGTGCCTTTTGGCGGCATGCCGTTAATGCCGTTGATGGCATTGGCATAAACCTCTTCAATACCCTTGCCCAGACGCTCTTCCCAAGCAGCAGCGTCGCCGATCTTGGGAGCACCCGCCGCGCCAGTGGTATGGCACGCCATGCACGACGTGTTGTAAATTTCCTCAGCAGACTTGCCGCTGCCAGCGCTGCCTGCGGCTGAGGCCGACCCACAGCTGCTGTCACCTTCCATGCACACCTGGCCCGCAGGCTTGATTCGCTCTTCCAGCTCGGCGCGCTGTTGATCTGTCATCGCAAAGGCTGAAGCTGCCACTACCAGAAAAGCCAATACGGTCAGCTTTTTCGCAAAAAAATTAGTCACTTACCTATTCCTCTCTACGGACAGTCTTCGCCTCAGCGAAGGCCTCTGAAAATCTGGCTGCGCATTATAACGGCAGAGGCCCTAAGAAACCACTTTCCGCCGCACTGTGGCTTTCCCCCGTCCAGGTATTTAAGCCTGCCATCCTATTTCTGGATTTTGGAAAACCGCCTGGAGGTACCCATACTTTTTTCAACCTCAGCAAACAGCGGCAACAACAGTGCCAGCAACCAGCCGCTCACCAGCACGCTGCCCAGCCACAACAACAAGGGGGCATAGAGGCCAAAAGGGACAAAAACAAGGGTAGGCAGTATCGACAAGATCGTCAGCGCTTTGCGTGTTTCCGCCGACAACACCATGACCTGCGCGCGTCGCGACACGCGTGCGCGTTTCGGGTCAGATAGGGCCAACAACAGAAGGCAAACCAAGCTGAACGCTACGGCAATCAACGTGAACGCCTGGATGCTCATACGGATTCCGCCAATCTCAGTGTCTCAGGCGTCACCGGCTTGCGCCTGATGCTCAACAAGCAGCCGCAACCAGCCAACAGGAAAACCAGATCGACTGCGAGCACGCCTGGCAGTGTGCTCCACCCAAGGGGGCCGCCACTCAGCCATCGGACCAGCGGCAACAGAAGGAGCAATACAGCCAGAAGGTAGCGATTCAGACTGGAGTAACGATCGCTTTCCAGCCAAAACGCGGGCAACGCAAGAAGCCCTGCGGCTGCAAAAAACACCAACGACAGCTCGGTGCCAGCCGTCAGAAAGATGGCGGCGGTAAGTGCAAGCCCTGCCGGCAAACCATACCCCACCCAGCCCGTCAGTTTCTCCAGCCACGCCCAGCCCGGCGCATCGCGGCGGCGGGCCGTCCACAAGCGCAGCCCGCTCAGAGTGACGTAGGCACTGGCAAAGCCGAAGGCAAACCAGACAATCTTCGAGAGCAAACCCGCGAAATTGCCAAAATGCAGGGGCGACATCAGCCCCGCCAGGTCGCCACCGAGGGAGGGCTCCTGCCCCAAGGAAGGCTTCACTCCAAGGAATTCGCCGGTCGCCCCCTGATACAGCAGGTGATCGGGCAGCAGCTTACCCTCGGCGGTTTGCATGGACATTTGCACAGAAGCATCCGCCCTGCCCCAGTGCAGTATCTGCAGGCCGGTCAGCTCCAGGCCAGTGCGCTGGCGGGCGTCGTCAAAAATGGCTTCCAGATCATAGAGTGGAGCCGGGCTTTCGTCGGTCGGGATGGGTGGCGTGAGCACTTCTTCGGTAACCGTATCCACGTCGCCGCCAAAGGCCACATAGGCGATGGCTGGCAGGCCAATGGCGCCACCAAAACTGAAAAAGGCACCGGTAAAGGCGAGCATAAAGGCGAAGGGCAGATTCCAGGTGCCCGCCACCACGTGGGCGTCCCGGGCAGTGAGCACGGAATCGCCCCGCTTGCGGAGGGTGAACATATCCTTAAACAGGTGGCGATGGATAACAAACCCGGTCACCGCTGCTGCCAGCATGGCAAAGCCCAGTATGCCCGTCAGCAACAGGCCCCACTGGCCGGGCAACAGCAGGCGCACATGCAAATCCACCAGAAAGTCGGTGAGCACTGTACTGCTCGATTCATGGAACAGAGCCTCGACTTCGCCTTCACGCTCATCCACAACCGTCAGGGTGGTGGGGTCGATCAGGGCCAATACCCCTTTTTCCACCCCATGCCCCTCATCGCTCTCGATATGGGTGTGAAACAAGGCCCGCAGCCTGCCGTCAGCGGCGGGAAAGACAAAAACCTCGTCGCCATAGGCTGGGTCGTTGCGCTGGTAGATGTCGTTGAGCACTGGCCCGATGCCTTTGGGAAAGGCTGTAGGTACAGGTTCCGGCAGGGGGTTGGCCCAAGTCGCCAACTCCTGCTCAAACACCGCGAGGGTGCCGGTAAGGATAACAACGTATAACAACAGGCCCAGCGCCACGCCCATCCAGCCGTGCAGGCCAATCAGGTCTTTGGCCGTATCCTTCTGCAGACGAATCACTGGCTGCCTCCGCTTATGTGCAGTAGCACCAGCGCGAGATTGGCGCCCAGCACAAGCAGCACCACTGTATAGGCACGGATAAGCCGGCTGTCGAGGTAACTGTAAAAGAAGAGCAGCGCCCAAATGGCGGGAAACAGCACCAGGGGGATTGCGACATTATCGATCCTGGCAGGCCCGGCGGGTAAATAGACTGAGGCGCCGCAGACGGTGAGAAAGGTACTCAGAAAAACCAGAGGCCCGACCAGGAAAATACGGGGCCAGCGCCAGTTTGCAAACACCATTGACCACCCAAGAAGGAAAAGCGGCTACCTTAGCAGGGCGGTATGGCGCGATCAAGAATCATTCTCATTATGATCCACCCCTCACCCCAGGGAGAGGAGGAACGAGAGGCGGCGGGAAGATTAATTATTACGTTGTCATCAGCTTGTCATATTCATTGGGCAAACTCTGTTCTGTCTGAATTTAACCAACGAGGGTTTACCCATGAAACGCGCTGCATTCTGCTTTGCCATTGCCCTGATCCCGACCCTGGCGTCTGCCAACGAGGCGGTACAGCATATTGAAGAAGTGGTGGTCACCGGCGCCGTGCGCGGCAACGACGCCATTCAGGTCGCAGAGATCAATCTGCCGGGTGATGCTGATCTGGCTGAAATGCCGGTTATCAGCGAGTAAATTTTACTTAGCTACTTTCAGGGCGGGAGAGGCAACTTGTCACCGCCCTTCTTCAAGTCACCCTCCCCTCTCCCGAAGGGAGAGGGGATTTAAAGCTACCTCCCCTTGAATACCGCCGGGCGTTTCTCCAGAAAGGCCGCAACCGCTTCAGCCGAATCTTCCGTTGCCACACACACATTCTGGGCCTTGGCCTCAAGCGCTATAGTATCGGCGTAGGACAACACTGACGCCTTGCGCAGCAGTTGTTTAACTTCGCGCAGAGCAATGGGCGCGCGACCGGATAGCTCCTCAGCCCAGCTGCGTGCTTCCGCCATTAGCTGATCGGCTGGCACCAGTTTGTTTGCTATGCCCGCTTCCAGGCAGTCATGCGCACTCATGCGACCGCCTTCCGCAATCAGCTGAAACGCTCTTTGGTAACCGAGATGCCGCAACAGCTGCCAGCTGGCGCCGCCATCGGGCACCAGCCCTATATTGGTAAACGCCATTAGCATGCTGCCCGTGTCCGACATCACGACGAGGTCACAGTTCATGGCAAAGGCAGCTCCTATGCCGGCCATCACACCCGGTACCACGGCAATAATGGGCTGCGGCAAATTCGCCATCTTGTCGAGCAGCGGCGCGTACTCTTTCATGAGCTGATCTTCGACCGTTTTGTGCTCACCAATGCCTTCCACCAAATCTGCGCCTGATGAAAATGCCTTACCGGTAGAGCCAAAAAGAACAACGCGCACAGCGCTGTTGTTTTCAAGGTCTGACAACACCGCCAGCAACTCGCTGCGCATTTGCTGGCTGAAGGCATTCAGGGTTTCCGGCTTGTCGAGCAGAATCGTGGCGATGGCGCCGGTCTCTGCGTAGTCGAGCGTTTTGTATGCTGCTGCCATTGTGAGCTCCTAGCGGTCGATGTACGACACGAAGTTATCGGAAAAAACGTCACGCCCGACAATCAGTTTCATAATCTCAGAAGTGCCAGCAAATATCCGTGTGATACGCGCATCGGTGTACATCCGCGAGATGGGATACTCATCCATATAGCCCGCACCGCCGTGTAACTGCACGCCCTCGTCTACCATCCGGCACAACACCTCGCTGGTGTAGAGCTTGGCTTTTGCCGCGTCTTCCGCCGTAAGCTCGCCTTTATTGTGCGCCGCCACACAGGCATCCACATGGGCTTGCGCCACATCGATCTCGGTGCGCAGTTCAGCCATTTTGAACTGGGTGTTCTGCATATAAGAAAGCGGCTTGCCGAAGGCCTTGCGCTCCATAACAAAGTCGCGGGTAACTTCAAAGGCTTTCTGGGCTGAGGCAATAAAGCCACAGGCGCCTAACAGCCGCTCTTCGGCCAGGCCCTGCATTAAATAAATAAAACCGTGCGCAGGATCACCGAGCACATTTTCCTTGGGGATTTTCACATCGTGGAAAAAGAGTTCGGCGGTATCCTGCGCCTTCATCCCCATTTTTTTGAGGTTGCGGCCGCGTTCGAAACCCTCCATACCGCGCTCAACCAGAAACAGCCCCATCGCATGCGGATTGTTTTCCGGGTCTGTCTTGGCTGCCACCACAACCAGGTCAGCCAGTATGCCGTTGCTGATGTAGGTCTTGGTTCCGTTTAGCAGCCAGTGATCTCCTTGATCTCTGGCCGTTGCCCGCATACCCGCCAGATCTGACCCCGCATCCGGTTCGGTCATGGCAATACCCAGTATGCATTCACCGCTCACACACCGCGGCAGAAATCGCTCCAGCTGCTCCTCGCTGCCAAAGCGGGACAGGTAGGGGCCGACCAGACGACTGTGGAGAGAGTTATTCCAATCCCCCGCCAGCACATTGGCGGTCTCTTCGATAATAATCTGCTCAAACCGAAAGTCGCTATCGCCCATACCGCCGTATTTCTCATCCGGCCAGACCATCAGAAAGCCCTGTTCACCCGCCTTGGTGAAAGCCTCCCGATCAACAATGCCCTGCTCGCGCCAGCGCTCGACGTGAGGCGCAATTTCCTTTTCCAGAAATTTTCGGTAGGCACCGCGGAACATGATCTGCTCTTCGGTGAAGTTGCGTTTTAGCATTTTTGATCTCCGATTAGGGTAGGCGCCGCTGGCTATCTATACCCTCCAGTCATTGCGAGGAGTGGAGCGACGAAGCAATCTCTCTGGGCATGGCAGAAGCTGCTGGAGTTTGCTTCGCTGCGTTTCGCATGCCCCACGAAGTGCTTTGGGCGCGCAATGACGGGAGTTTTAAATCAAGCAAACAGCTCCTTCTTTTTCGCCTTATCAAGCAGCAATTGCGGCGGGGCAAAGCGCTCACCGTATTTTTCGCTCAATTCGTTGCAGCGATCGACAAAGGATTGCAAGCCATAGGTGTTGATAAACTGGAAAACACCGCCGGTGTGGGGAGGAAAGCCGATGCCCATAATGGAGCCGATATTGGAGTCGGGCACATTGTTCATCACACCCTCTTCAAAGCAGCGCAGGGATTCGACGACCTGCCTGAACAGCAAACGATCCTTGATATCCTGCTGTGGCAGGCTGACGTCCTCGTTATAAAACCAGTTCTGCAGCTCGGGCCAGAGCTCTTTCTCACCACCTTCCGGATAGTCGTAGTAACCGCCGCCATGGGCGCGCCCCCCACGGCCGTTATCGATCATGCGCTTGGCAAGGCGGTAAGCTGCCGTTTCCGGCGCAGGTTCCTGCCCCGCTCGCTCGTCGAGGTCGCGGTTGGTTTCATTCACCTTGATCGTCAACTGCTGGCTGACTTCATCCTGTACCGCAAGCGGCCCAACCGGCATGCCGATGGCCTTGCCCAGATTCTCAATCAGCGCCGGACTCAGTCCTTCCTCGACCAACAACGCGCCCTCGTCGATATAGGTACCGAATACGCGGGAGGTAAAAAAGCCGCGCGAATCGTTCACCACAATCGGGGTCTTTTTGATTTGCTGGGCGTAGTCAAAGGCGCGCGCCAGGGTTTCGTCGGAGGTTTTCTCACCCACGATAATTTCCACCAGCGGCATTTTGTCGACCGGCGAGAAGAAGTGAATACCGATAAAGTTTTCCGGTTTTTGGGATGGCTCGGCGAGCAGCGTGATGGGCAAGGTGGACGTATTGGAACCCCACACGCCGTTATCTGCCAGCATGGGCTCCAGCTCTTTGGTGATCTTGTGCTTCAGGTCGACGTTTTCAAACACCGCCTCGATAATCAAATCACAGCCCTGCAGATCTTCCGCGTTGGCCGTTGCCTTGATCAAGCCCAGAATGCCGGCCTTTTTCTCTTCGCTCATTCGCCCTTTGGCCACTGCTTTATCCAGCAGCTTTTCGGAGTAGGCTTTGCCCTTGTCGGCCGCATCCTGGCTGATATCTTTCAGCACCACCTCGATACCGGCTTTGGCTGACACATAGGCGATACCCTGCCCCATCATGCCCGCACCCAGCACGCCCACCTTTTTGACGGCGGTTTTATCGATGCCTTTGGGGCGGCTGCCACCACCGTTGACCTGATTCATCTGCATAAAGAAGTTCATCAGGTTTTTGGCCTGAGGCGTGGTTACCAGCGCCGTAAGGCCGCGACTTTCGATGCGCATCGCGGTGTCAAAATCCACCCGCAGGGTATTGGCAATCACATCCAGAATCCGCGCTGGCGCTGGCACCAGCCCACGGGTCTTTTGCAGCAACATGGGGATGGCGCCCTGCACCATCTGCGCAACCTTGGGGTTGCGCATATCACCGCCAGGAATCTTGAACCCCTTTTCATTCCAGGGGTTACTGGCCTCGGGGTTGGCCTTGATCCAGACTTTGGCCTTGGCAATCATCTCCTCGGGAGTGTCTGCCACCTCTTCGATCAGGCCTGCGGCCTGCGCTTTCACCACATTAAAGCGGGTGCCCTCCAGCAGCGGCATAATAGCTTTTTCAACGCCCAGCTTGCTCACCAGCCGCACAATGCCGCCACCACCGGGGAGCAGGCCCAGGCTCACTTCAGGCAAGCCAACCTGCACTGCCGGGGAGTTCAAGGCCACCCTGTGGTGGCAGGCCAGGCAGATTTCATAACCGCCGCCCAAGGCTGCGCCATTGACTGCTGCCACCACCGGCTTGCCGATTTTTTCCAGTTTGGCGAGCATGCCCTTGATCTCTTCGCACATCAGGAACAGGCCTTCCTCATCCTTGCCCGGCTCGGCCTTCAGCATGTTCTTGATATCGCCACCGGCGAAAAAAGTTTTCTTGGCGGAGGTCAGTACCACGCCGGCGATGTCGTCGCGTTCTTTCTCAAGGCGCTCGACAGTCGCGCTCATTAGCTCGATATATTCATCGTTCATCGCGTTAACCGGACCACTCATATCCATGGTTACGGTCACGATGTTGTCGCTGTCTTTCTCGTAGTGAAATTGTCCAGTCATGACTAATACCCTTTCTGATTCGTCCGTCGGCTTAAACGCGCTCAATAATGGTTGCGATACCCATGCCACCACCCACACACAGGGTGATCAGGCCGTAGCGCAGGCCGCGGCGCTCCAGCTCATCCAGACAGGTGCCGGTCAGCATGGCGCCGGTAGCGCCCAGCGGGTGCCCCATAGCAATGGCACCACCGTTGACGTTGATCTTTTCATAGGGAACCCCGGTTGCGGTGTGAAAGCGCATGGGCACGGAGGCGAAGGCTTCATTCACTTCAAACAAATCAATATCGTCGAAGCTCATACCGGCGCGTTCGAGCACTTTTTTGGCTGCGGGCGCCGGGCCGGTGAGCATAATGGTGGGTTCTGTACTGGTGACTGCTGTCGCAACAATGCGACCGCGCGGTGTCAGCCCCAGTTCCTTGCCGATCTTCTCGCTGCCGATCAGTACAGCGGCAGCGCCATCGACAATACCCGAGGAGTTGCCCGCGTGGTGAACGTGCTGGATTTTTGCCACCTGAGGGTACTTGCTCAGGGCAATATCGTCGTAGCCCAGTGAACCCAGAAACTCAAAGGAAGGTTTCAGGCCGGCCAGGCTCTCTACCGTTGTACCCGGCTTAATGAAATCATCCTTTTCCAGAATGACAAGGCCGTTGTCGTCGCGCACCGGAATCACTGAGCGATCGAAATAACCCGCGTCGCGGGCCGCGGCAGCCTTGCGCTGGGATTCAGCCGCAAAGGCGTCTACGTCCTGTCGGCTATAGCCATCAAGGGTAGCAATCAGATCGGCGCCGATGCCCTGCGGCACAAAGGCGGTATCAATGGCCGTGGCCGGGTCTTCGCCCCAGGCACCGCCATTGGCCCCCATCGGGACCCGCGACATGCATTCCACACCACCGGCCACGACCAGGTCTTCCCAGCCCGAGGCTATTTTTTGTGCAGCGATATTGACCGCTTCCAGACCGGATGCACAAAACCTGTCCAGCTGGACACCGGCAACGGATTCATCCCAACCCGCTTTCATGACCGCCGTTTTCGCCACACAGGCGCCCTGCTCGCCGACCGGCACCACACAGCCAGCCACCACATCGTCCACCCGGCTGGTGTCCAGCTCGTAGCGATCGCGCAGACCATTGAGCAGGCCCGCCAGTAGATCCACCGGCTTTACTTCATGCAGGCTGCCGTCTTTTTTACCCTTGCTGCGCGGAGTCCGCACCGCATCGTAAATCAAGGCTGATTGACTCATAGCTGTCTCCGAAAAAGATAACGGCCGCTAGAATCTCGCGTTGCGTGCCCCACGCCAATGATCCGCACTTACAGTAAATTGACACTTTGTTACAACGATTAACTCTGGCACCAGAGCTAAAATCGAGGCACCGCAGCACAATTGACCGCACTCCGCCCACCAGTAACCCAGCGCAGCTCTAAGATTTATTTATGGTAAGGCTTCACAGCATGGCGCGGATGCAGGCCGTTGCCGGCAGCCCCCGTCATGCTATTTCTGCACAACTGGGGTAGAATTCCCGCTTTGTCGATTTTGATTGCAGCAAGCCCGGGATGGGTGAGATGCGGGAGAGAAGTTATGTTAGTGCTCAATAGAACACCCGGCCAGGTATTCACTATCGGTGATGATATCCGCATCACAATTGTGTCGGTAAACGGAAAAAACGTGCGCGTCGGCATCGAGGCGCCCAGAGAAGTGACCGTTTTACGCGCTGAGCTGGAAAAACGCGACGCACCTGAAAAGCCCCAGGAATAAACCCTCGCTTACTCCGCGAAGAAGATTTCCAGCTTGGCCGTAATACTGGGCTCTGCGCTCCAATTCAGCTCCCGTGGGTAAAACACCTCCGGGGACAAGCCCAGAAAGATCCAGTCCTCATAGAGCTGATACTGCCAGCTCAAGCCGTAGAATACCCCGTTGACACGGGGCACTGGCTGGCTCGCGCCAAGGGCACCGAACCGGTAATGCACCGCCGAGCGCTCGGACACCACCTGGGTCAGCGTGTAGACATTGGCGTATTCAAAAAAATTCAGCTGGTCTTCAAAATCCGCTTCCAGCCAGACACTGAAGATAAAGACATCGCCAACAGGGTGACTTGAGGTAAATTCCGAGCTGCTTCCCCAGCCATCGTCATCGAAATATTCAACCTTCTGGCGCAGCAGATGAAACCAGCTCTCGCCATCTTCCTCACCCCACTCGCGCTTGATCTGAAATTTGACATAGGGCACCAGTGACGAACGCAGCCGCACACCGCCGCTGAACTTGCGGCGCCACTTTCTCTCTTTATCGTCCGGCGAGAATTCAAGGCCGGACACAGAATCCTCGCGTTTAATCCGCTCGCCTGTGGAGACCGAACGCACCCGCTCTTCAACACTGCTCTCTTCGTCCGAGCTGAAAAACAGCTTGAGCTTTTTTTCCGTATTCGGGAGATCAACCCGAACCCTCAGCCGAACATCGCTCTCGATCTCCCCTTCTGCTCGCCATGTCTGCTTGGTTTCCAGGCGCATCTCACTGTCGTTCTCACTCTCAAAGTTAGCGCCGTCAGTAAAATAGCTGTCCAGACCTCGCCACATGCCGACGTAGCCCTTGCTGAGCCAGTCGCGCTGAATCTCCATCTGCTGCAAGCTGCGCACCATGAAGCCCGGCTCTTCGTCCTTTACCTGTTCGGGCACATTACGCTTTTTGCGCTCACCGCCAAAATACAGCTCATCGTTATCGGTAATTGGCACGAGGTCACGCGCCATCAGCGCTGGACTCAATAGCACCAGCACTGGAACAGAAATAAGCAAGGAGATTCGAAAGGGAGTCAAGCAGGCATCCTAGTCGCGCTGCGGCACCACGGCCGCCCTGGTTAGGCCAATTGTTTCTTACCACTATAGCGCTTGCTTGTACCTATCGCGACCCGCAGAGGTACTTATCTTGCCTCAGACATATAAGCTAGCGACCCTGCTGCCACTGAGCCAGCAACTCATCGCGCTGACTCTCGCTGATCGCCGCCTTGCCCAGCCAGATACTCAATATCACGGCCGCCCCGGCCGGGTCTGTCAGCGTGCCCTGCGCCACGCCATTGAGCTCCAGCGTCAGACCGCTGTCGGGCAACCAGTAAACTGCATAGCGGTCTCCGGCTTCAACCGCACCCAGCCAGTTGCAGAAGGTATCTATGGCTTCGCGATTGGCCGCAAGCACATCCTCAGACCAATGCTCTGCCAGTTGCTCGCGAGTCATTTTGCGGAAGCGTTCAGCGCTGACCGAGAGACCGTATTCGATCGTCAGGTATTTTCGGTAATCCGGGTCGAGGATATCGCGACCGTCCGGCAAGGCTTGCTGACGGTCAACATAGAGCGCCACATCGGTAATACGCTTCCAGAGAATGGAATAACGCGCCTGCCCGACCCTTTCCAGTGAGTGCTTACCAACAACGATCTGATCAGGGAAGCTCTGCGCAGCAGCGTGAAACGGCAAACTCAGTGAAACCAGCAGTAGCCAGTATTTCATCGTATTTCCTCTAAAGTCTCGGTGGCTCTTGTGTACGCAAACCGGCGGTTTTTCGATCCGGGTTGATCTACTGACGACAGACTCGCGTACATCAGACAAAGCAGGAGTCTTGTATGTCAGATCAACCACTTAATGTCGCCGTTGTCGGCTCCGGCATCGCCGGCCTCAGTGCCGCCTGGCTACTCAGCAAACAACACCGGGTCACGCTGTTCGAACGCGATCAGCGCCTCGGTGGTCACAGCAACACCGTTGATATTATTACCGGCAGCGGCCGACTGGCCGTAGACACCGGCTTTATCGTTTTTAACAAGCCCTGCTACCCCAACCTGGTTAACCTGTTCGAAACCCTTGGCGTCGAGTACCAGTCGACGGACATGTCTTTCGGTGTGTCTGTCAATGAAGGCCAGCTGGAATACGCCGGCGCCGATTCTCTCGGCCCCCTGCTGGCCCAAAAGCGCAACCTGTTGCGACCGCGCTTCTGGCGCATGCTGGCAGATCTGGTGCGCTTCTATCGAGAGAGTGATGGCTGGCTGACCTCTCTGGATGATTCCGTCACGCTAGGCGAGTTGCTCGAACAAGGCAAGTACGGCGCCGGATTTCGCGATGACCACCTGATCCCGATGGGTGCTGCCATCTGGTCCACCCCCGCCGAGCAGATGGTCAATTATCCGGCCCGCGCCTTCCTCCAGTTTTGCCAGAACCACGGTCTGCTGAAACTCGCCAACAGGCCTCAGTGGCAAACGGTTGTGGGTGGGTCCCGGGAGTACGTGCGCAAAATGAGCGCGCAGATCAACGGCGATATCCTGCTCGGTACCGGCATTGCCAGGGTCGAGCGGCACACTGACTTCGTGGAATTAACTGACGAGCACGGCCAGACCCGGCGTTTTGACCACGTGGTTCTGGCCGGCCACGCTGATCAGTCTCTGGCCATGCTGGGCGACGCCAGTGCCGCGGAAACCCGTTTACTCTCGCAGTTCCGCTACGAACACAATGTGGCCTGGCTGCACAGCGACCCGGCCCTGATGCCAAAGCGCAAGGCGGCCTGGGCCAGCTGGTGCTATCTGGCCAATCGGCAGCAAGCCCAGGGCAAGGTTGCGGTCAGCTACTGGATGAATCGCCTGCAGAACCTGCCCGGTGAGACTCCGATCCTGGTGACACTCAATCCCTGGCGCGAGCCGGATGAAAAACTGCGCTACCAACGCTTTGACTATCAACACCCCCAGTTCAACATCGCTGCACTCGAGGCCCAGCGCCAGCTGTGGCAACTGCAGGGGGGCAATCGTACCTGGTTTTGCGGCAGCTATTTCGGCCACGGTTTTCACGAAGACGGTGTGCAATCCGGGCTGGCCGTCGCCGAAGCCCTCGGTGGCGTGACCCGCCCCTGGATACTGGAGCAACCCAACTCGCGCATCCATGTATCACCGCAACCGGCAGCCGAGGCCGCCTGATGACGTTTCAGCCCCATTTGCAATCCGGGCTTTACCGCGGCCAGGTAATGCATCACCGCCTGGCGCCGCGGCGACACCGTTTTGCCTACAAGGTTTCGGCCTTCCTGTTTGATCTGGATGAACTGGAGCAGCTTGACCGCCAGTGCCGATGGTTTTCACTGAACCGTTTCAATCTGTTCAGTTTTTACAGCCGCGATTTCGGCGACGGCCATCACGACTCCCTGCGCGATTACCTGAGCACCCTGCTCGAACAGCAGGGCTATCCCTCAAAGCTCGGGCGCGCCAGCCTGCTGTGCTACCCGCGTATGCTCGGCTATGCCTTTAACCCGATTGCCGCCTACTTCTGCTACGACACGCAAAATCGACTCTTCGCCACAGTTTACGAGGTGCGCAACACCTTCGGCGAACGCCACAGTTATCTGCTGCCCGCCGATGTCGGCAACGATGGACTGATCCGGCAGCAGGTGGCCAAGGCGCTGCACGTTTCGCCCTTTATGCCGATGACCCAGCAATACCACTTTCGCGTTTGCCCGCCGGGGAAAACCCTGCAACTGGGCATTCGCCAGCAGCAAGACAATACCACCCTGTTCACGGCGCTGTTTCGGGCCGAACAGCAGGCCTTTACCGATCGACATTTGCTTAACTGTTTCTGCCAGCTGCCGCTAATGACCCTCAAAGTGGTTGCCGGCATTCACTGGGAGGCCCTCAAGCTCTGGCTCAAGGGCCTGAAAATCTATCGCCATCAGGCGGCTGAAAGCCACGGCCTGAGCGTAAAATCTCCACAATAATTCGGAAGTTGTCCATGCCTACAAATTCGCTGACATCAGAACCCCTACCGTCGGAATCTGTGAACCTCAATAGCACGCGGTCCAAAGCGTTCAGCCCCGCGCCAGACACCGCCCCGCGCTGGCTGTCGCGACTGCTCGCTCCGCTGAGCCAGGTAAGTGAGGGCTTGCTACATCTGCAGTTACCCAATGGCGACAGTCTGCACTTCGGCAGTGACAACGGGAAGCTGGAGGCCAGCGTCAAGGTCAATCGCTGGCGCGCACTGCGGCGACTGCTGTCCGGCGGCACCCTCGGCTGGTCGGAAGGTTTTGTCGAAGGCGACTGGGATTCGCCCAACGTGGCTGCGGTCATCAGCTGGGCACTGGCCAATGAAGAGGCTCTCAGCGAGCTGCTCGAAGGCTCCCGGATCAGTCGCTTTCTAAGCCTTTTTCGCCATCGCCGCCGCGCCAACAGCAAACGCGGCAGTCGCAAGAACATCAGTTTCCACTATGACCTGGGTAACAACTTCTACGGAACCTGGCTTGATGAGTCGATGACCTATTCATCGGCGCTTTATTCTTCTCCTGTGCAGTCGCTCGCTTCAGCCCAGGCTGCCAAATACCAGAATATCGTCGACGCACTGGCGATAAAGGATGGCGCCAGCGTACTTGAAGTAGGCTGTGGCTGGGGCGGTTTTGCGGAACACCTGTGCAGTCAGCGCAGGGTTTCGCTGGACGGCATCACCCTGTCTCGCGAACAGCTCGCTTACGCTCGCGAACGCCTTGCCCGAAGCGGGCTCTCGGAAAACACCGAGCTGCGTCTTGAAGACTACCGGGATACCACCGGCCAGTACGACCACATTGTTTCCATCGAGATGCTCGAAGCAGTCGGGCGGGAATACTGGGATACCTATTTTCAAACGCTCTACCAGCGCCTCAAGCCTGGTGGCAGCGCGGCCATTCAGGTGATTACCATCGACGAGCACCGCTTCGAAGGCTACTGCGACAGCCCAGATTTCATACAAACCTATATTTTCCCGGGCGGCATGCTCCCCAGCATTGAGCGCGTCGAGATTCACAGCACCCGTGCCGGGCTGGAATGGCAGGGCGCTCAGGCCTTTGGCAGCAGTTATGCGCGCACCCTGGCCGAGTGGAATCAACGCTTTCACGCCAGTTGGCCCGAAATATCCAGACAGGGCTTTGACGAACGCTTTCGGCGCCTGTGGCGCTACTATTTGGAATACTGCGAAGGCGGCTTTCTGGGCGGCAGCATCAACGTCTATCAGGTTTTCCTCAGACGCCCTGCCTGAGCTGAAGCGCTCAGGCCCGCGCGACGCGGGGGAAATCCCGCCGGGCCGCGTCCAGCTCCACTTCCACCTCTGCCTCCTGCTGAGGCAGCAGGTAGGATTCCATTTCCTGCCAGGCATCCTGCAGGGCCTTGAGGTAAACGTCGGGGTCGGGCAGAGCTTCCCGGCAGGCGTTTATCGCCAGCGTCAATTCCTCTCCCCAACGGGAAACCGTATGAGTCAGGGCGGCACCGGGCAGCAGGGGCGCCAGCGCAAAGCTTCGCAGCATCTGCGAGTGACCAAAGTACAGCGGCTCATCACTGCCCCGCACGCCATCGACAAAGGTGTGATAGCGATAGGGGGTATAGCGCCCGAGACGCATATAGCCCCTTACGCCCAGATTCATCAGCAGCGGCGAGACCAGTGCAGCCGCCTCGTTAACCAGCGTGTGCTCTGCCAAGGGGTCGTGGGCTCGGGCTGCGCGCTGAGCTTCGCTGACATTGCGCAGGCGCTCCAGTGGCGAGGCGCAATCAGTGTAAAGCCCCAGCCGAAGATTGCCGGCAATACCCGCGCTTTTCTGCTGCCGCTGCAGCACCCCTGCCAAACGCTGGGGAGTGCTCGCCACCAGACTTTCTTCAGGCAATTCTCCTTTGTGTAACAGATAGTTGCGCAGGCCACCGCCAATCAGGGTCAACATGACGTCACACAGGCTGCTGCCCGGCACTCGCTCCCGCATTTTCTGGCAGGTATTGCGCGACAGCGGCATAACATTCACCACCCGATACGTGGACGGGTGCCGGTTAAAACGGGTGGCGATGGTTTTCGGTGCCTCCGGCATATCCGCCAGGCGCAGGCTGCGGTAACGATCCAGCCCCTGCCTCAACAATTGCCGACTGCGCCACCAACGCCCTCCCTGATTGCGAATTGCGTTGCTCAGCAACTGACCTGAACGGGGCCGGATTTCGCGGGTGCAAAAGCCAGGATCACCACCCTCCACAATCGGGGCCGGATCCTGTGAATGCAAACGCATCAGCAGCTCATTGAGCTGCCCGTTGTCGGCTATGGCCCGATGCGCCCGCACTACCAGGGCAAAGCTGCCCTTGGGCAAACCCGACAGTCCGTCCAGACCGTTAATGACAAAAGCCTGCCAAAGGGGGCGATCGCGATGCATGGGCAGAGCCTGAAGCCGGGCCAACTGCAGGTAGAATTGATGCCAGTTGCCGGGCTGTGGCAGGGCAAGCTGCCGCAGGTGGCAGTCCACATCAAAGTCCGGGTCTTCGATCCAGTAAGGGTGATCAAGGGCAGCGGGCACATTGAGCAGCCGCCGCCGGAATAGCGGGAATCGGGTGACGGCGTTCAGAAACCCCTGTCGAATAGCTGAAAAGTCTGTTTTGTTGCTGCCTTCGTAGAGATTGACGGCTGTGACCACAAGCGGCATGCCGTTTTGCTCCATCGCCAAATAGCTGCTTTCGATACCGGTGAGCTGTTCCATGTCTGCCTCTCGAAATGGCGGCACCACTGCGTCAGCGTGATCAATTCTCAGCAGCGCCCAGACGTTTAACTAAGTGCGGGGAGCTGAATAAGATAAACCAATGGCCGGAATTCAACAGAAATAACTGCGCCAAAAATACCGGTAAAAACAGGCCAATATAACTTGCCGTGTCATATTGGCGTAAAGATTACGAGCGATAGTTATATGAGCTATTTGCCCTGGAAATTGGGCTTGCGTTTTTCCTTGAAAGCGCGGGGTCCTTCGCGAGCATCCTGTGTCATCATCACCGCGCCGGTCTGCTCCATTTCCAGGCGGAAGGCATCCTCCCAGGGCAGGGTATGTGATTCGAGCACCGTGCGTTTGATCGCCTGCATTGCCAGCGGTGCATTGCTCGCCACAATTTGTGCCAGCTCCGCAGCCCGCTCGCGCAAGGAAGCAGCCGGCACCACTTCCGAAACCAACCCCATCTGCTGGGCGGTGAGCGCATCGACCGGCTCCGCCGTCAGCAGTAGCTTCATGGCGTGGGCATAGGGCAGTTGCCGCGCCAAGCGCACCAGACTACCGGCCCCCGGCACAATGCCGGACTTGGGCTCCGGCAAACCAAAGATAGCCGAGTCTGCAGCGATGCGAATATCCGTTGCCTGAAGAATCTCACAGCCGCCACCCAAAGCACGGCCATTGATGGCAGCAATAACCGGTTTGTGCAGGGGTCGATCTTTGAGCATGACCCGATCTACAATCATCGGATCGGCCAGCAGCTTTTCCTCGATCTCGTTCTGCGGCTGGCGGGCCCCGGTCCAGAGCGGAATGACACTACCCAGATCGCCACCGCAGCAGAAGTCTTCTTCACCCGCCGCAGTCAGCACCACAACCCGGATGTCGTCATTGCTGCGCACTTCTTCCCAGGCTTCATTGAGCAGCACAAAGACCTCGGCGTTGAGGGTGTTTTTGGCCTCGGGGCGATTGAGGGTGATCCAGGCGATGTGGTTTTGTTGTTCGAATAATACGGCGGTCATGGTGGTTCTCTGGTTTTAATGGTTAGTCGTTTTCCCCTCACCCCGACCCTCTCCCAGAGGGAGAGGGGGCGCCCAAACTTGATCAGGAAGTTCCCTCTCCCTCTGGGAGAGGGTCGGGGTGAGGGTAAGCCGGTCAGGCAAGCTCCCGCACACTTAGCACGACCTTCGCCAACGCAGCACCCTGCTCTTCCTGAACAAAATGGCCGGCACCTTTTATGGTGGTGTGCAGACTGTTGTTCGCGCCGGGAATACGCTTGCGAAAGACCTCTGCCCAGTTCGCGGTACTGGGATCGCTGTCGCTGAAAGCCGTGACAAAAGGCTTGTGCCAGGTTTCCAGCACCTGCCACACCCTGCGATTCTCTGCGCAGCCGGGCATGTCCTCGCGGATGGGGATAAGGCTGGGAAACTCAAGTACCCCTGTTTTGTAACTGGCGTCGGGAAAGGGGGCGTCGTAGGCGGCCTTGATCTCGGCGCTCAGGGGGTTCACACAGACGCCGGCGACGATCTCCGCAACGGGTAAATCATCGGCGTTGGCCGTCATATCGACCCAGGCGGTGATGGTGTCACCGGGCCAGTCGGCCACGCCGGCCGGCGGTGCTTCGCAATTGGGCAACAGGGTATTGGCCACCACCACCGCACTGAAGCGCTCCTGACAGGCGGCCAGCGTACTCAAACCAATGGGCCCGCCCCAGTCCTGACAGACCAGCAGGATGTCCTTTAAATCCAGCTCTGTAACAAACTGAGTCAGCCATTGCACAAAAGCTGCATAGGAGTAGTCGCTGCGCTGGGCCAGCTTGTCCGAGCGACCAAAGCCGATGTGGTCCGGCGCAACAGCGCGATACCCGGACGCCACCACCGCCTCGATCACATGGCGATAGGCAAAACTCCAGCTCGGCTCACCGTGCAGCATCAAGACGACCGGCGCATCGCTCGGACCCTCGTCGATATAAGCCATGCGCAAGTCCCCGGTCGGGTGCGACAGGGACAGGTAGTGCGGGCTATAGGGGAAGTCAGGCAGCGCCGCAAAGCGCTGCTCGGGAGTGCGCAGAATCATAAACCGTTCGCGCGCCGGCCACCCTCGATCCAGGGCTGCAGGATTTCCAGGGCGGTTTTATCACACGGCGGCAGCTCGTCGTCACAGGTGCCAAGCGGCTCTACCCGATCACCCCAGCGCACCAGAAACGCACCCCAGGTCAGACCCGCGCCAAAGGCGGCGGCCAGCACATTGTCTCCCGGTTTTATGCGCCCCTGCTCCAGTGCCTCGCACAGGGCAACCGGCACAGTCGCGGCAGAGGTATTGCCGTACTTTTCTATATTCACCATCACCTTTTCCATGGGCGCGTTGAGGCGCTTGGCGAGGGTTTCAATAATGCGGATGTTGGCCTGGTGAGGCACCACCAGATCGACGTCTTCCGGTTTCAGGTTAAGCTTTTCCAGTACGTTATTCATGGCGAAGCCCATACCGCGCACCGCCCGCTTGAAAATTTCCTGGCCTTCGAAATTGATGGCAAAGTGTCCGTCAACCGGTCCGAAGCGCTCGCGCACGGCACCGGAGTCGCAGGCCATCAGAATGTCCCGGGCATCACCGTCGCAACCGAGCTTGTCCGCCAGTAGGCCACTCTCTTTATCACTGGGTTCAACGATTACGGCACCCGCCGCGTCGCCGAACAATACCGACACGTCGCGCATAGTCCAATCCAGATAATAGGGAATGCCGTCGACACCAATCACCATGACCCGCTCTACACTGCCGGAGCGCACCATGGCCGTGGCCAAACTCAGGCCATAGACAAAACCAGTACAGGCCGCATTCAGATCAAATACCGCCGCGTTGGTTGCGCCCAACTGATGCTGCACCGCAGACGCCCCGTTGGGAATCATATTATCCGGCGCCGCTGTAGCCAGAATAATCATGTCGATATCGGCGGCATCCAGCCCGGCCGCAGCCAGTGCCCGCTTGCCAGCCAACGCGGCCAGCTCGGAATATTTTACATGGGTAATGCGCCGTTCCTTGATACCGGTGCGAGTGCTGATCCATTCATCAGAGGTATCCATGACCTTGGTCAGATCTTCGTTGGTTAAAACGGCTGGCGGCAGGCATTTACCCCACCCGGTAATATTGGCGTAGCGCATAACAGTCAACTTTTCCGGATTACAATCTTCGGGATTATGCAACAGCCATAAAACCTGTGCCATCCCGATTCCGGCCAGTTCGCGGGTCAGAGGGCGTATATGTACATGTACGGGTAGGCACTCAGGGGGGGGGAATTGCTACCATTCCTGTTGATACACCAAGAGAATTCGGCTTATGGCTAGCAGACGTTGGGGCAATGGCGCCCGAGTAGATGACGTTGACACAGGCAAAAAGAAACTGCTGCGTGCGGCAATCACCTGTTTTGTCAGCAAAGGTGTGCAGGCAACCACCATTGAAGACGTGGCCAATGCGGCCAATGTTACACGTCGCACAGTGTATCGCTACTATGCCGGTAAAGCCGAACTTATTTCCGCGGTCATCGATCTTGAGCGTCGCCGCCTGTTTGACCTGCTGGCAACGGCCTGCTCCTCTTACAGTCACGATTTCCCCCGCATGGTAGAGGAAGCCGTGGTCTGCGCGGCAGATGTGCTTTCGCCCAGCCGCGGCAGCCAGGATTTACTCAGCAGCGGCAATGCTGACGAGCTGCTGGCGCATATGACCGGCGACGCCGCTAACGAAGAATGGCAAAAGCTGTTTAAGGACGCCTACCTCGACTACCGGCGACGCACGCCAGATGCCGGCGCACTGAGCGACATTCTGGATATGGTCAGCCGGCTGGCCTTCTCCTTCCGCTGCATGCCGGCCAGCGCCGACGATGCGCGACGGGCAGTTCAGGCTTTATTTGGTGTCGCCCGCAGACGAAGCGCCAATCTGCGCCTGGTCTGACCTGATCTGGCACTTCCCACGCAGGGTTTTGCTATTGTGGCTCCCGCTGCTCGCCGCTAAGCTTCCGGATTCTTAAACCGCACAGAACCCGGGAGCAAAGCATGAACTTTGACTTCTCTGAAGATCAGAAATTTATTCAGGAGCAGGCTCGCAACTTTCTCAGCAGCGAGTGCACCACCGCACGCGTTCGCCAGACGTTGGAAGGCGAGCAGGCTTATGATCAGCCCCTTTGGCAGCAGATTGTCGAACTGGGCTGGCCCGCCACCGCCATTGCCGAAGATCAGGGTGGACTGGGTCTTGGCTATCTCGAGCTCTGTGTGATTGCCGAAGAACTCGGCCGCGCACTGGCGCCAGTGCCGTTCATTGCTTCCGTTTACCTCGCCACCGAAGCCATCAAACTGGGTGCCGACAAAGCCCAGCAGGACAGCTGGTTGCCGCAACTGGCTGCCGGTGAGTGGATCGGCTGCCTGGCTGCGCAGGAAAAGCCGGGCGCACTGAAACTCGGCCAGCTCGCCACCACCGTCACTGCCGGCAAACTGAGCGGCAAGAAAACAGCCGTTCTCCACGGCGCCATTGCCGACAAGGCTGTCGTGCTTGCTACCGAGAACGACCAGCCTGGGCTGTATCTGGTCGATCTTTCCGCATCCGGCGTCAGCCGCAAGTCGCTGACCAGTATTGACCCGACCCTGCCGCTGGCAGAACTGAACTTTGACGGAGCTGCAGCTGAAAAGCTGGCAGACTGCAAAGACATTCAAACCCTGCTCGATACCCTTTACGATCGCGCCGCTGTATTGCTCGCCTTCGAACAGATCGGCGGCTGTGATGCCGCCCTGGCGATGGGCAAGGAGTACACCGTCGGGCGCTACGCCTTTGGTCGCCAGGTCGCTTCCTTTCAGGCCATCAAGCACAAATTCGCCGACATGTTTGTCGCCACCGAACTGGCCCGCTCCAACGCATACTATGGCGCCTGGGCTCTGTCGGCGGACGATGCCGAACTGCCACTGGCTGCGGCCACCGCGCGGGTCAGCGCCATTGACGCCTATTACCAGTGCAGTAAGGAAAACATTCAGGCCCACGGCGGCATGGGCTTTACCTGGGAGTTTGACTGCCACCTCTACTATCGCCGGGCCCAGGCCCTGTCGCTGATTCTCGGCGGCAATCCCCAGTGGAAAGAATTACTCGTCGAGCGCCTGCTGCGCATCAAGGCTGCCTGAGAGGAGAAGGACTATGGATTTTAAAGATACCCCGGAACAGGCCGAGTTTCGCAAAGAGGTTCAGGCCTGGTTAAAAACCAACGCTACTGCGAAAACCAAAGACGGCGGCCGAACCAGTCAGGAAGAAGCCTACGAGCGCGCCAAAGCCTGGTACCAGAAAGTTTATGACGCCGGTTACGCCTGCCCCACCTGGCCCAAAGAATATGGCGGTGCCGGCCTGACCCAGATTCACAAAGTTATCTGGTCACAGGAAGTGGCTAAATACGACGAGCCCGACGGTTACTTCGTTATTGGCCAGGGCAACTGTGGCCCGGCCCTGATGCATTTTGCCTCTGAAGAGCAGAAAACCACACTGCTGCCGCGCATGGCTTCGGCAGAAGATGTCTGGTGCCAGCTGTTCTCCGAACCAAGCGCCGGCTCCGACGTTGCCGGTCTGCGCACCAAGGCAGAACTGAAAGGCGACAAGTGGATTGTCAACGGCCAGAAAATCTGGACCTCCGGCGCACAGCACTCAGACTACGGCGTCATCCTCTGTCGCACCGACACCGAGGTCTCCAAATACCGCGGCATGACCATGTTCTTTATCGACATGAAACAGCCGGGCGTGGATGTACAGCCCATCAAACAGATGGACGGCGGCTCTCACTTTAACGAAGTGTTCTTTAACAATGCCGAGATTCCCGACAGCCAGCGCCTGGGTGAAGTCGGCGGCGGCTGGGGCGCAGCCCTGCTGGTGCTGATGAATGAACGCCTGGCTATCTCTGGTGTGCAGCCCGATGGCTTCCCGGAGTTTTTCGAGCTGGTGCAAACGCTGGAGCTGGATGGCGAGCCGGTGGTCAACAATCCGGTGGTGCGCGATCGCCTGGCCATCTGGTACACGCAGCACGCCGGCATCAAGGCCTCTACCAATCGCATGCTCACAGCCGTCGCCAAGGGCGGCATGCCCGGCGCGGAAGCGGCGCTTGGCAAACTGGTCGGCGCCGTCATGAACCAGGACATTGCCAACTACGCCTTGCAGCTGATGGCCGACACCGGCGCTATCTGTGACGATGCACTGGCCCCGCAGAAAGCCCACTTCCAGAAGTCGGTACTGTTCGCTCCAGGCATCCGTCTGGCTGGCGGCACCGATGAAGTGATGCGCAATATCATCGCCGAACAGGTACTTGGTCTGCCGCAGGAACCTCGCGCCGATAAAGGCATGGCATTCAAGGACATACCCTCCGGAAACCAGCACTGACCCAGTCTGGAGTAGGGGTTTTCCCCTACTCCCTTTCACCCCCTTCACTCTTACACTGGCCTGCCATGCATGCAGTCAGGTAGTCGTCATGGCCTCCGAAAACAAAGACAAGGCGCCGGAAGATCAGTCCAAGCAAACCCAGTTCGTAAAGCCTCAGGCCTACCGCGACCGCAGCCTGCCGCGCCTGCGCGATCACGCTGGCGACGAATGGTGGCTCAATGTGGACTACGTCAGCGAAGGTCTTTGCGACAAGACAAAAGACAAACACTGAGTGCAAGTCTGTTCCCCACCTTATCTGCGGTGCTAGAATTCCTGTTACACCCAAACCGGACAGCATCCAGCCCATGATTAACTGGCAGGACATCGATACCGTCATGCTCGATATGGACGGCACCTTGCTCGACCTCCATTTCGACAACTATTTTTGGACTCAGCATTTGCCGCTGCGTTATAGCGAAATTCACGGTACGCCGCTGGACAGCACGCGCGATAGCCTGATAGCACAGATCACTGCCAAACAGGGCACCCTGAACTGGTATTGCCTGGATTACTGGTCCGAGGAACTGAAGCTCGATATCCCAAGCCTCAAGCGCGAAGTCCATCACCTGATTGCCATCCGCCCTTATGTCGAAGAGTTTTTGCAGTGGCTGAGCGACTCCCACCGCGAAGTCTGGCTGGTAACCAATGCCCACCAGCATAGCCTTGACATCAAGATGGAGCGCACCAGCCTGGACCGCTGGATTGACCGGATCGTCATTTCCCACCAGTTTTCCGCCGCCAAGGAAGACCCTCAGTTTTGGCTGAAACTCAGTGAAGAGGCGCCCTTTGATGAGAAGCGCACCTTGCTGGTAGACGACAACGCCAGTGTCCTGCAGGCCGCCGCCGATTTCGGCATTGCCCACCTGCTGACCCTGCGTCAACCCGACAGCAAGCAGTCCATTCGCGACAACCTGGCATTCCCGGCCATTCATCACTTCGACGAACTCTTGCCCACTCCATGACCGAAGCCCCCAAGGTGCGCCTGGACAAATGGCTCTGGGCGGCGCGTTTTTTCAAAACCCGCAGTCTCGCCAAGCAGGCCATCGACGGCGGCAAGGTTCACTACAACGGGGAACGCTGCAAAGTCAGCAAAGAGGTTGAACTCGGCGCCACCCTTACCATTCGTCAGGGCTGGGACGCCAAAACCGTGGAAGTACAGGCCCTGTCAGACCAGCGCCGGGGCGCGCCTGAAGCACAGCTTCTCTACCGCGAAACCGAAGACAGCATCAAGCAGCGAGAGGCACGCGCCGCCCAGCGCAAGGCCTTTGGTCCCGGCGCCGATCTGGTCAGCCGCGAGCGACCCAACAAAAAACAACGCCGCCAGATTCACCGCTTTAAACAGCAAACCTGAAACAGACTATTACCGAACCCAGACTATGACCAAACACAGCTGCGCGGACACCATCAGCCGCTTCACATTCGATGACTGCGCCGTGCGCGGCGAGCACGTATTGCTCGATACCAGCTATCAGGAGCTGCTCGCGGTTCATCACTACCCGCCGGTGGTGGCAGAACTGCTGGGTGAATTGTGCGCCGCCGCCTGCCTGCTGGCAGAAACCATCAAATTTGACGGCATTTTGACCCTTCAGATTCGCAGTGAAGGCGAGATTCCGCTGATCATGGCCGAAGCCACCAATGCCCAAAGCTTCCGCGCCATCGCCCGTCAGGCTCAAGAGGCCACCAGCGCCGACTTCAGCCAGCTTTTTACTAACGGCCAACTGGTGCTGACCATTCAGCCGCGCAACGGCGAACCCTATCGGGGCATTGTCATGCTCGACGGCAACAGCCTCGCCTCCAGCCTCGAAGCCTATTTCAAGCAAAGCGAACAATTGGAAACCCGACTCTGGCTGCACAGCGATGGCCAGCGCGCCAGTGGCTTCCTGTTACAGCAATTACCGGGTGACGGTAATAGTTCACAGTGGCAGCACCTCAGTCACATGGCCGCTACCCTTACTCAGGAAGAGCTGCTTACCCTGCCGCGGGAAACCCTCCTTTACCGTCTCTATCACGAGGAAAACCTTCGCCTGCACCCGCAAAAACCCGTGCAGTTTCAATGTACTTGCAGCCGCGAGCGGCTGGAAAATGCACTGCTTTCACTGGGCGAGAACGAGCTGCGGGACATTCTCAAAGAGCGGTCAGTGATCGACGTAAACTGTGAATTCTGCAACCGTTTTTACAGCTTCAGCGAGCCTGATGTCGACGCATTGCTGGGGAACTCTGGCCGCGAACAACCCCACTAAGGCAGGGTTAGCGCTGGCCCGGCTTTTTTGACATAATGGCGCCCCCGAAAATTGGCGCCCCTGCAAGCCGGCAGCGGCAGCCCAAAGACAGGCCCCCAAACAAGAGCTGCAAGTTGCGACTTGAAAGCCAACGGGAGCGTTTTGACAGGACGAGAGAATGAGTGCAGAAACGATTGTTTACACAGATTTAGCGCCATCGCGGCTTATCGAGCAAGCGCTGGCGCGTGGTGAGGGCGAACTCGCTGATAACGGCGCCCTGGTTGTTACAACCGGCAAGCGTACCGGCCGCTCTCCGGGCGACCGCTTCATTGTTAAAGAGCCCTCTACCGGCGACGCTATCGAGTGGGGCAGCGTCAACCGCCCCTTCGACGCCGACAAGTTCGACGCCCTGTGGAACCGGGTTGAAGATTATCTCGCTGATCACGATCGTTTTGTTTCGCACCTCCACGTCGGCGCTCATGAAGAGCACTACCTGCCCGTTGAAGTTCACACCCAAACCGCTTGGCAGTCCCTGTTCGGTCGCAACATGTTCGTGCGCCCGCACAAGTACAACCCCAAGGGCAAAGAGCAGTGGACCATCCTCAACGTTGCCGGTTTTGTCTGCGACCCGGAGCGCGATGGCACCAACTCTGACGGCACAGTGATTATCAACTTTGCCCAGCGCAAAGTATTGCTCGCCGGCATGCGCTACGCCGGTGAAATGAAAAAAGCCATGTTCTCCGTGCAGAACTTCCTGCTGCCGGAAAAAGACGTGATGCCAATGCACTGCTCCGCCAACGTCGGTGACGAAGGCGACACCACCTTGTTCTTTGGCCTGTCCGGTACAGGTAAAACCACTCTCTCCGCCGACCCGGCCCGCTTCCTGATCGGTGACGACGAGCACGGCTGGGCCAAGGGCTCCGTATTCAACATCGAAGGCGGCTGCTACGCCAAGACCATCAACCTGAGCCAGGAAAACGAGCCCATCATCTGGGACGCGATCCGCTTCGGCGCCATTGTTGAAAATGTGGTGATTGACGCGGAAACCCGCACTCCGGATTACGACGACACTAGCCTGACCGAAAACGGCCGCTGCTGCTATCCGCTGGAGCACGTTGAAAAACGCGTTCCGCAAAATGCTGCAGGGGAGCCGCAAACCGTCATCTTCCTGACCTGTGACGTGTCCGGCGTTCTGCCGCCCGTGTCCATCCTCAGTAAAGAAGCGGCTGCCTTCCACTTCCTGAGCGGTTACACCGCCCGGGTCGGCTCAACCGAGCTGGGCGCAGAGGCCGGCATACACCCGACCTTCTCCACCTGCTTTGGCGCGCCCTTTATGCCGCGCCCTGCCGGTGACTACGCCGAACTGCTGATGAAACGCATCGCCGACTTCGGCTCGCGTGTGTACCTGATCAACACCGGCTGGACCGGTGGCTCCGGCGCTGCTGGCGGTACCGGTTCGCGCTTCCCGATTCCGGTAACTCGTGCCGTAGTCGCTGCAGCGCAGAACGGCGCTTTGAGCGATGTGGAAACCGAGCATCTGGACATCCTTAACCTGGATATTCCGAAATCCATCCCCGGCGTCGACGACAAGTACGTCAATCCACGCAACTCCTGGGGTGACACGGCCGCTTACGACGCAGAAGCGAGCAAACTGGCCAAGCTGTTTCAGGAAAACATCAAGAAGTTCGATGTTGCTGACGCCATCGTGGCGGCAGGCCCCAAAGCCAGCTGAACCAAAAGCACTGCTCCATAAAAAAGGCACGCCAAATGGCGTGCCTTTTTCGTTTAAATCCCGCTTAAAGAAACTTGCGGATCAGAAAGCCACTCTTCAAGACGCTATGGCATCGCGGAAGCACAGGCGCCGCAGCCAGTTGCTGTTAAATGGCACCCAGTCACCATCCTTCTGTGCCAGACGCTCTGCGACCGCATACATGACTGCGGCATTGTGAGTCAGCCCCATATGACTTCCGGGAACCCGCACATTCTCGGTCTGATAACCTGGCTCATCGATGCAGTAGTGCCAGTCAGCCACACCATCACCGGTGCTGTAAATCGCTGTAGAAGGTACCGGCGGGGATTGACGCCAAGTGTCCGCCGCCGCCAGCATGGGGTCGCTCAGGCCGCCCGGATTTACCCATTCGTACAGCTTGGCGACACCACCGGAAATACTGTCCGTGGTAGCCACATTAAACGGTGAGCCCAGTGTTATCACCTGCCGCACCAGCTCCGGCTCGGCATTGGCTGCGGCGCGCGCGTAAACACCTCCAAGACTCCAGCCAACCAGCGACACCCTGGCGCCGTCGTGCCGCATTGACACCTCTTCGACCTGGTTAAGCAGGTTATCGAGAAACTCCTGACGAATACCCGTGTTCCGGCCCTGCCTCCAGCCGTAGCTGTTAAATCCGGCTGCATTCAGGTAACGGCGCAGCAAAGCCGTGCCACCGTCACCGGTCATAAAAGCAGGAACAACGATCACCGGCTGACCATCACCTTTGGCGATACTTCTCAGCATCGGCTGAAATGACGCCGCCGCGGTAGCCTCAAGAAAGGCGCGCAGTTCAAGAAAGGCGGAAAACAGGTTCGGACCCGTGTGGGCAGGCGTTTTTTTCATCAGGCTCTCCATACTGCGCAGTGTTCTAATGGTTATGTGCTTGAAGCGCTGTCTCGACTATAACCGTAGCGGTAACGAAATATCAAAACCTATTTCACACTTGGATGGCATACGTACAAGCCCTGTGATGGTCATTTTTCAGTCAAATCAAAAATATCGTTTTTAGTATGTTTATTCTAATTTTTCTCCGTACAGTTGGCCCCAGCTTCAGAAAACGGTGCAGGAGATAGGTCGTACTGCCACGATCTGAACCCCTGAAAAACCAATGACCAAGAGGTGTATGCAAATGAGTAAGAAACAAGCCGAAACCAAGAGCACTTTCGAAAAAGCCAACGAACTGGCTCGCGACGTATTCCTGGCCCAACTGGGTCTGGCTGGTAAAGCACTGGAACAAGGTCAGGAAGTTGCCGAGAAAGCTCAGCAATCTTACAAGGAAAGCACCAGCAAAGTGCAATCGCTGGTAGAAAAGCGTTCTGAAATCTTTGCCGATCTGGTTAAGCGCGGCGAGAAAGTTCAGTCTGACGCCCAAACCAAATTCGACGAGCTGGCAGCCAAGCCGAAGGCGCTGGTTGAAGAGCAGGTTGAAGCGGTTAAAAGCTCTGTCGAGAAATTGAAAGAGCGCATCAACTCCCGCAAGAGTGAAAACGCAACTGCGGAAGCCTAAGGCTTTCGCACCTGAGTGATCAGGTAACCCATCAGGTCTTTTTTTGCACGGTGCGTCTTCTGGACCGCCGTGCTTTTTTACTTCAAGCCTGATACTGCGAACTCAACAAACACGTATCCATTGGGAGAATTGCCATGAGCAAAGAGAAATCTCAACTGAAAGAAGTCAGTGATGTAGCCAAAAACATCTGGTTGGCCGGCCTCGGCGCCTACGGTCGCGCCTTCGACGAAGCGCAAGAGCGTTACGAGCAGGCAAGCAAAGAAACTCCGCGCCTGTTCACCGAGCTGGTCGAAAAAGGTCGCAACCTGGAATCACAGGCACGCACTGCGATCGACGACGTTGCCAGCAAAGGCAAGGGCACTGCCACTTCTCTGGAAGAGCGCATCAATAAAGTCCGCGCGAATCTGGGCTTCGGCGGAGTAAGCGTTGAAGACTTTGAACGCCTGGAAAAGAAAGTCGATGCACTGGCCAAGAAAGTGAATTCGCTGTCAGCTGCACAGAAAAAGGCGCCTGCCAAGCGCGCCGCTGCCAGCAAGGCCGCTGCCGAATAAGTCAGCTACCTGCCAGCACTAGAAAGGGCGACACAGTTCGCCCTTTTTTTATGGGCAGTTTTTATGGACAGTCACGGGTTAACATGGCACTTTCGAACGCTCACAGTCTGACCGGACATCCATGAAAACCCGCGATCGTATTCTGCAAACTAGCCTCGAACTGTTCAACCTTGAAGGCGAACCCAACGTCACAACGGTGGACATTGCCAACGAGCTGGATATCAGCCCCGGCAACCTCTACTACCACTTCAAGGGCAAGGAGGACATTATCGGTGCTCTCTACGAGAGCTTTCACAATGAGCTCAGCGAGATTCTGAGCGCCCCCATCAGCCAGATTCTGAAACCTGATGACGCCTGGTTCTACCTCTACATCGTGTTCGAGGAAACCTACAAGCAGCGCTATTTTTACCGCAACCTGAATGACATCCTGCAGCGCTACCCCGCCATTGAAAAACGCTTTCGCCGCCTGCTTGCGCAAAAAGTGACCGCCGCGCAGGCTGTTGCCCGTCCACTCATCGAGCGCGGGGTGCTGGACCTGGACGAGGGCCAGTTGGGGCGGCTGAGTGAGGCCGTGGCCATGCAGGTGACCTTCTGGCTGACCTATGACCTGCTGCGGAATAATAACGCCCCCGAGCAGCTCCAGATACACCAGGGCGTGTTTCAGGTCATGTCACTGATCGCTCCCCACCTCACCGAGAATTACCGCAGTTTCTACGACGACTGCTGCGAGCTGTTCGACTCATTAACCGCAGATTTAACCTGAACTGCCCTCCCCCGCCGGAAGAGGTGGGTACTTGTCACACTCCCTTGCTGTCAAGTCTCGCGGCAGCGCAGCACTTTCTGCATAATGCGGCGCTCCCTTAACGAATAAGATTCAGGTTGTACACGAATGAAGCAAATTCTCCAGACCATTGCCCAGGAACTGAACACCGCATTGCGCAATGTAGAAGCGGCTGTTCAATTATTGGACGAGGGCGCTACTGTGCCGTTTATTGCCCGCTACCGTAAGGAAGTCACCGGCGGCCTGGACGACACGCAAATGCGCGATCTGGAGAGTCGGCTGGGCTACCTGCGAGAACTGGAAGAGCGCCGCGAGGCCATCCTCAGCAGCATCCGTGAACAGGACAAGCTCACCCCCGAGCTGGAAAAAAAGATTGTCGAGGCCGACACCAAAAGCCGCCTGGAAGACCTCTATCTGCCCTATAAGCCAAAGCGCCGCACCAAGGGACAGATCGCCATCGAGGCCGGGCTGGAGCCTCTGGCTGACGCCCTGCTGGGTAACCCCGAGCTCGACCCGGAGGCCGAGGCCGCCGGCTACCTCAACCCCGAGCACAAAATTGAAAGCAGCAAAGACGCCCTCGACGGTGCCAAATACATTCTGATGGAGCGTTTTGCCGAAGACGCAGACCTGATCCAGAAGCTGCGCAACTTTGTCTGGGAAGAAGGCAGACTCACCGCTGCAGTGATGACCGGCAAGGAAAAGGAAGGCGAGAAGTTCAGCGACTACTTCGAGCACAGCGAACCCCTCAAAACAACGCCCTCGCACCGGGCCCTGGCCATGTTTCGCGGCCGCAATGAAGGCGTACTCTCCCTCAACATCCAGCTCGGCGACGAAGCCAGCGCCAGCCCCTGCGAGGCCATGGTGGCCGACCACTGGAACCTCAGTTTCTCCAACCGCCCTGCCGATAAATGGCTCAGCGAAGTGGTGCGCTGGACCTGGAAGATCAAACTGTATATCCATCTTGAGACTGACCTGCTGGGCCAGCTGCGCGAGCGCGCCGAGGCCGATGCCATCCAGGTGTTCTCCTCCAACCTGAAAGATCTGCTGCTGGCGGCGCCGGCAGGCCCGCGCGCCACTATCGGCTTGGATCCGGGCTTGCGCACCGGCGTCAAAATGGCGGTAATCGATGCCACCGGCAAGGTGCTGGACCACGGCGCGATCTTCCCCAACCCTCCGCAAAACAAACTGGCCGAAGCCGGTGCGGTGCTGCTGAAGATGATCAAAACCTACAACATCGAACTTATCGCCATCGGCAACGGCACCGCCAGCCGGGAAACCGACAAATTTGTCGGCGATCTGCTGGCGGCGCATCCCGAGCTGAACACCACCAAAGTCATGGTCAACGAATCCGGCGCGTCCATCTATTCGGCTTCCGAGTATGCCGCCAAGGAATTCCCGGATCTTGACGTCACCATTCGCGGCGCGGTTTCCATCGCCCGGCGTTTGCAGGATCCGCTGGCCGAGCTGGTCAAGATAGAGCCCAAGTCCATCGGTGTCGGCCAGTACCAGCACGATGTATCTCAGACCGCCCTGTCGCGTTCACTGGATGCGGTAGTCGAGGACTGCGTAAACGCAGTCGGCGTTGATGTGAATACCGCCTCGCCGGCGCTGCTGACCCGCGTCTCGGGTTTGAACGCGAGCATCGCTGCCAATCTGGTGCAGTACCGAGATGAACATGGCATGTTCAAGGATCGGGAATCCCTGAAAAAGGTCCCCCGTCTGGGCGATAAGACCTTTGAACAGGCGGCGGGCTTTCTGCGCGTTATGAACGGCGACAACCCGCTGGACAGCTCAGCCGTTCACCCGGAATCCTACAGTGTGGTGGATAAAATCGTACAGCAGTGTGGCCGCCAGGTTGGCGCACTGATTGGGGACAGTACTTTCCTGCGCGGACTCAAGCCCGAGCAATTTATGGATGACAAATTCGGCTTGCCCACCATTCGTGACATTATCAGCGAACTGGACAAACCCGGTCGCGATCCTCGCCCGGAATTCAAAACTGCCAGTTTCAAGGACGGTATCGAGAAAGTCAGTGACCTGCAGCCAGACATGATTCTCGAAGGCTGTGTCACCAACGTCACGAATTTTGGTGCCTTCGTGGATATTGGTGTGCATCAGGACGGATTGGTGCACATATCCGCCCTGTCACACCAGTTTGTGAAAGACCCGCGCGAGGTGGTGAAGGCCGGTGATATCGTGAAAGTGAAGGTGCTCGATGTCGACGTTCAGCGCAAGCGCATTGCCTTGAGCATGCGCCTCGACGACAAGGCGACACCTCAGGATAAAGCCTCACGCGATAACAACCGTCGCAATGGCGGCGCCAAGGCCAAGCAGCCTCGCCAGCAGGAACCCGCAAACAATAATGCGCTGGCCGCGGCCTTTGCCAAGGCAAAACAGGGCGGGCGTCTCTGACGCCCTTGCAACGTGGCTGGCGTGTCAGTAAACCGGCAACCAGGACGCGCAGCTGCTGGGTTCACTGCCTGGCGTCGCTGCTGACAGTTCCTTTTCGCTGTTTTCCAGACGGCTATCGAAAGGCGCCAGTGTGCGGGCCCGTTTTATCGCCTGCTGGGCCGTAAGCGGACAACCTGCCGCTGCCAGCGCAAAGGCAAAATTATTCCAGGCCAGCGCATTTCCCGGCTGCAATTGCAGGCTGCGTTGAAAATACGCCAGAGCACCGTCGCGTTTTTTGTCCTGTAAATAATTAGCCATCATAAACTGGGCTGTGGCCGAGCGCGGCCAGTGCTCAGTGGCCTCTGACAGAGCATTTTCATACTGCCGCTCTGACACCGTGTCGGTCTCGCGCATTTTCTCAAGTTCTGACAGATACGGCAGCGCGCTTGCCGCTGCCGGATACACTCCCAGCGGTACCGGCACCAGCCCCCAGTAATCGCTGCGGTGCCAGGTTTTCATAAAGGTACGGGCGGATATCGCATAGTAAGCCTGCTTGCCGGAATGCAGCAGCAGGGTTGCGCCGGCATCGTCATAACCAACCACAAGCGCGTAGTGCCATTGCGGCCACCAGTTAAAGGACAGATTCTGCAAAACCAGCACCGGGTTGCCCGCGTCCAGCTCGGCAACTACCGCGTCCAAGGTTGGCAGCGCCGGATAGGGCAATAAACCCTGACGGCGAACAGCGGCGGTCATTTCCAACGTCAACGAACCTTCCCGACCGGGCAGGTAAACCTGACGAACCAGTTCATCGATAGCAACGTGCTGACCGCGAAACTGCAACGCAGACGTGAGCGCCGCCGGACCACAATGGGCCACATCCTGTTCCACGAAGGGCACATCAAGCCTGACACTTTCACGCTCGGGTGGCGTGCTGGGTTTGACAGTTGCACAGGCAGATAAGAGCAGGACTACAGACATAACCAGCAGACGAAAAAAAACTCGCCTCAAAGAGGCGAGTTTATAAAACAGAGTCATAGTCAACTCAGACTGATCAGTTAACCGGACGGATAAAGGGGAAGATATCCGTCGCGCCAATCACATCGGTAATGACGAACACAATAAAGATCGTCAGAACCACACCGACCAGACCGGCACCGGCGGGCGCATCCTGCAGGTTGGCATTTAGCTCCGCGAGCTCAGCGGCGGTCATTGCATTAATGCGTGCATCAACGTCAGTTGGCGAAACGCCCATATCCACCAGCTGCTGTTTCACGTCGTCGCGATCAAAAAAGGCTTTGACCGATTGCTTGTTCTCAAACTGGTGCTGCTCAACCAACATGTCAGAGGACGAAATAACGCCTGCGTTGGCGGATGACAGCAGCAGACCGCTCCACATGACCAAGGCTGACAAAATCAGGGACAGGGTCTTTCCGGTTTTTGTGCGATGCATAAAACTACCTCCAGTTGTTAGCTACAAAATCAGCTCGATAAGAGCGCATTCTACTCCTGTTACCAAGGCGAGTTCAGCGCTTGTAAATATTCACGGGAATTAAAGCCGCCAAACCCGCCTACACGCTGACGGCCAGTATGCAGCTATAGACCAGGAGTTCGCTGATTTGTTGCGCCGCGCCCAGGGCATCACCGGTAAAACCACCCAATCGCTGTCGCAATTGTGCGGAAAATCCCACTATGAATAGCGCAAGGATCACAATCAGCGCCAGGATCATGGCAAGTTCCATAAACAACAACAGCGGCAACAAAGGGGCTGCAGCGAGTAACAGGGCCGGCGGATCAATGGATTCGGCCAGGGGTTTACTTTTGCCTTCCGTTTTCGCATAGGGTGTCTTCAGCATAAGGCTGATCGCTGCCCAGCGGCTGAGGCCCGCAGTCAGAACAATAACGATCAACACCAGTTCGGTTTCCAGCGCGGCAATCAGCGCAACACGCAGCGCTAGCACAAAAAACAATCCAGACACCCCGAAGGTGCCAAGACGCGAGTCGGTCATGATTTTTAGCCGGCTAGCACGATCCTGACCACCGAAGCTGTCGCAATAGTCGGCAAAACCGTCTTCGTGAAAGGCTCCGGTCAACAAAACAACCGACAGGACACTGAAGAGCGCTGCCAGCCAGACGTTGGAAAACAGGCTGAGCGTCAGGCTGTAGGCCAGTGCCTGCAACAATCCAAGCACCAGGCCCACCCAGGGGAAAAAGCGCGCGGACCGATTCAACGCTTCCGGCGAGTACTGGATTTTCCCCAGCGCGGGCAACCGCGTCAGAAAAGTCCAGGCAAGCCAGAATTCATTGAGCGCTGCTGACAGATGTGTGCGTTCAGACATAGGGAGCAAGCCGACAAAAGCGCAAGCTTAGCCGCTCCCCCTTGAGAGCGAAAGGGCTCCGATGACGGAGCCCTGTCCAGTTCAGCCGATCAGTGGACGTTAATGGCGATACGGCGAGGCTCAGCATCTTTTGACTTCGGCAGATGGATCGCCAGAACGCCATTGTTGTATTTGGCCTCGATGCGATCCACGTCGGCAATTTTCGGCAGGGTAAACCGTCGCACGAAATCGCCGCGCCAGCGTTCCTTGCTGAGACTGGTGCGCTCGCCGTCGTCCCAATCGCGCTTGCCTTTAACCGTCAGCTGCTGGGAGTGCGTTGTGATCTCCACATCATCGGGATTCACGCCCGGCAGATCGACCGTAATGAAATAACCGCCTTCGTCCTCGGCCAGATCCACAGCCGGACTCCAGCTCTGCTGCTCTGCACCGGCATTGACGAAGCGGTTGAAATCCCGGCGGAAGTCATCCAGCCAGGCATAGGGTGTGTAAGTAAACGCAGACATGATTCACCTCCAAATACTTACCAGGCGTCAATTGCCTGTTACTTTCAAAATGGGGACACGCGATGATTTTTCAAGAGGGGCCTTTCAAGTACCTGCGCGCTGGGGGTAGACTTAGCCCCTCACTGACAGAAGGAGCCTCCAATGACGATTAAGACAGGCGATAAAATCCCCTCCGTAACGCTGAAAACCATGGGCGGCGAAGGCCCTCAGGACATTACCACCGACAGTATTTTCTCCGGCAAAAAAGTGGTTCTGTTTGCCGTGCCCGGCGCCTTTACCCCCGGTTGCTCCATGACTCACCTACCCGGTTTTGTGGTCAATGCGGACAAAATCAAGGCCAAAGGTGTCGATACCATCGCCTGCCTGTCTGTAAACGACGCTTTCGTAATGGGCGCCTGGGGCAAGGACCAGAACGCCGATGAAATCCTGATGCTGGCGGACGGCAATGCCGAGTTCACCAAGGCCTGCGGCCTGGAAATGGACGGCTCCGGTTTTGGTATGGGCGTGCGCTGCAAACGCATGGCAATGATTGTCGATGATGGCGTGGTCAGCCACTTTGCCATTGAACCGCCCGGCGGCATTGTCGAAACCTCTGCCGAAAAGATCCTCGAACTTCTGTAAGCATTCGCCCGGACAAAGCCATGAGCGCAGTACCCACCGTTCTGGTATTTGATTCGGGCGTTGGCTCTCTCAGTATCGGCGGCGAAATACATCGCCGCCTCCCCCACCTCAATCTGATCTACGCCATGGACAGCGGCGGCTTTCCTTACGGTGAATGGGAAGAGGCTGCACTGAGCGCGCATATTTGCGCGACAATTACCGCACTGGTAGAACAAACCCGTCCTGACCTGCTGGTCGTTGCCTGCAATTCGGCGAGCACTACCGTACTACCCGCCTTGCGCGCCCGGCTGACTCTGCCCGTGGTGGGTGTTGTGCCAGCCATTAAACCAGCGGCTGCGTTCAGCCGCAGTCGCGTAATCGGCCTGCTCGCTACTCCCGGCACCGTGCGCCGGCAGTACACCGCGCAACTCATCAAGGATTTTGCCGCAGACTGTTGTGTGATATCGGTGGGCAGCAGTGCGCTGGCGCCTGCCATAGAACGCCAATTCTGGGAGGGCACAGATCACCCGGAGCTTTACCAGACGCTGGCGGCAGAATTCGCAGGCCACCCCCGCGCTCCTGACATGGATACGCTGGTGCTGGCCTGCACCCATTTCCCGCTGGTCGCAGCGCAGTTGCATGAGTATTTTCCCGGGGTGAGTCTGGTGGACTCCGGCGAAGCAATTGCCCGCCGGGTGGAGTCTTTGCTCGACTCAGCCCTGCCGACTGGAGGCCAGCCCGGTGAACAGCGCGTTATCGTGCTGGGAGAAAGGAAGGTCAGCGCACACTTTCTGGAAAAACTCGCCGCGCAGGGAATATCCCGGAAACCAACGCTGGTCGCTGCGGATTAGCGGGTATTGAAGGTATCCAGCTCAGCGTGCACCTTGCGCGATACACTATCCATGTTTTCCACCGTGCGGTTGTAGGCGTTCAGTCGCTCCAGCAGGATTTCTACATCCACATCCGGTTCCGACACCTTGAGCGCATCGATACAGTCCAGAAAGCTCTGCGCCCGGGCCTGATAGTTGCGCATTTCCCGGTAAGCTTCGAGCATGGTCTGCTTGTCAGCCGTACTTCCATCCGGTACTACTGGCATCGGAGGTTCTTTGCAATCGGCTATTACCTGAGACAGGCCTACTACCTGTAAAAGCAGCAGTGCGGCCATTCCAATGGCCTTATTATGTAATTTCATTGCTACCGCACAAACAAAATTTCGGGCTAAACCTTAGCAGGTTTCCGAAAAAAAGAAAGGAGGCACCAGGCCTCCTTTCACGATCCCGACTGTTTGCCGAGAATTACAGGGCTTTCGGGTCGAAACCGTCAGCGTAGAACTGACTGTACCATTTGCGGAATTTAGCAATCGGGCCATCACCGTCACACAGGATCGGCAGCGGGCGGTAGATCTTGTGCTCCCAGATAGGCGCATCTTCTTCCAGCTGACCGACGATGTCTTTCACAATCGCCGCATTTACGCCGCCTTTCTTCACCTCACCATTGATCTTCGGCTGAGTGAAGGCAAAGCGAATCTGCACGGTTTCGTTGTCGATTGGTGTGGTCAAGCCCATCAGGCAGGTTTCAGCGATGCCCTTGAAGCGGGTATAGCCCTGACCGGGACCAAAACTGGCGGTGTGGATTTCACCCTTCACTTCACCGCGTGGTGTCGGCATATTGGCCTTCTGCAGTCCGCGCGACTTGGGTCCATCGTAGGTGGTTTCCCACTCGGGGAATGACGCCGTGCCGTGAACATAGCGAAAGTGCGCTGGATCAGCGGCGTTTTCCGCCATTTCCTGGGGGTGGGTTTTCAGGGTCCAGTCGTAGCGGTCCTGCGGTGACCACTCGTCGCTGTTCATCTCCTCATGGGTTTCAACTTCCCACAGCGGGTCGATGCGCTCCGGGTGATACCAGGCCCAGATTACCTGATTGGTCTCACGGGTCGGGAACGCATAGAGGCACTGCTTACCCGCCACTTTCGGCGGCATGTTCTTGGCATAAGGTACGTCGGTACACTCGCCTTTTTCATTGAACTTCCAGGCGTGAAAGGGGCAGACAATGGATTCGCCCTCAATACGACCGCCCTTGCCTTCATTTTCGTGAATGCCGTAACCCAGGTGAGCACCCAGGTGCGGGCAGTAAGCTTCCAGCAGCACGGGCGTTCCGCTTTCGGTGCGAAACAGCACCAGGTCCTGATTGAAATAACGCACGGCGCGGGACTCGCCCGGCGCCAGCTCATCGGCATAGGAAACGGCGTACCAGCCAAAGGGCATGGGCATGGGATAACGCTGTGACATGTCTCTCACCTCACTTGTCGGCCGGACAGGCCCGGCATTCGATTCTGAGCTGCAACTCTACGCTCACTGGCCAGACAAACAATGACAAATGCTGTCATCTTGCTGTCGATAGCTGCCAATGACGCAGTATTTTTCCTCTTATGACCGATTTTGCCAAGTAATCAGTGAATCAGCACAAAGCTGCTCAAGGCAATGATCACAGCCCCTAGCACACTCAACACCACTCCGCGCCGGGCCATCTGCGGCACGCTGATCATGCCGCTGCCGTAAACGATCGCGTTCGGCGCGGTGGCAATAGGCAGGGTAAAGGCGCAGCTGGCGCTTATCGCCGCTGGCACCATCAACAACGCCGGGGGCAAACCCAGTCCCAGCGCGGCAGCGCCCAGAATCGGCAGCAGCAGGGTGGCCGTGGCCATATTGCTGGTCGCTTCGGTGAGGAAGGTTACGCTCAGGCAGAGCACCAGCAGTAGCAACAGTACTGGCCAGTGCTGAAGAGCAGTTACCGCTCCGGCGACCTGCTCGGAAAGCCCCGAAGCGGCAAAGGCCTTGGCAATACAGATCCCACCACCGAACAGAATCAGAATGCCCCAGGGCAGTTCTCTGGTTGCCTCCCAGTCCAGCAGTCTGCCCCCCTTGCCGTCGCCGATGGCGAACAGGCTCGCCCCCGCCAGTAACGCCACGGTGGCATCGTTGGCACCCGGTAGATCCAGCAAACCAGACCAGCCCCCAAAGGGTTCACTGCGAGTGATCCACAGCAGCGCCGTGACCAGAAACACCCACAACACCCGTTTTTGCGCCACATCCCAAGGCTCCCTGTCGGGCAAGCTAGCCGACAGCGCGCTGTTCAAGCCTCGCGACAACCACCACATGGCCACCGGCAGCAACAGCAGCACCACCGGCAGGCCCCAGCGCATCCAGCCAATAAAACTGACTTCTTCTCCAGTCAGCTCCGTGTAGACCTGCATGAAGACGAGGTTGGGCGGTGTGCCAATCGGCGTACCGATACCGCCGATACTGGCGGCATAGGCAATCCCCAGCAGCAGGGGCACCGACAGTGTCGGTCTTTGCAAGCGATCGAGAATGGCCAGCGCCACCGGCAGCAGCATCAGGGTGGTGGCGGTATTTGAAATCCACATACTCAACAGGGCAGAGGCCAGCATAAACCCGACAATCAAACGCCGCTCACTGCCGGCACCCACCCAGTGCAGAGCCATCAGGGCCAGATGGTAGTGCGCACCGCGATAGGCCATGGCCCGCGACAGCAAAAAACCGCCCAGCATCAGCAGTACAATGGAGGCGCCATAGGCCTCGGCAACCTCGGCTTTGCTGAGCACGCCAAACAGCGGGAAAACCGCCAGGGGGATCAGGGCAGTCACGGCGATCGGCACCGCCTCGGCGAACCACCAGCCCAGACAGAAGGCAGTGACTGACAGGGTAACGGTGGCGTGCTGATTTAGCCCCATCGACCAGCCCAGCAGCACCGCCAGCCCGCCCAGTACTGGCCCCGCAAGGAGCCTCAGGTTCGAGTTACTCACGAGCCTTACTTCCCAGCTTCAACACCGGCGGTAGGCGCAGGCACCCGTAACAGGCGGTCTCCCGCATAAGAGCCGATAAACCAGTAATTGCCCCACTCCACTGCCACCGTTCCCGCGCCCATCGGCGCGCCCTTGTGGTCAAACAGAGTTTCCGCAGCCATGGTCTCTGGATCGATGGCAATCAACTGAAATCGCGATTCGCAGGCGCCGCTGTGCACATCGCCACACAGGCCAGGCAGCAGTTTGTCGCGCGGATGAGAAGCGACCAGCAAACGACCATCCGGCAACCAGCTGCTGTTGTCTGGATGCGCAACTTCCACTTCGCCGAGGTGTTCGCCGCTGTCGCGCGCAATTTTTCGCACGCGGTTATTGGTATAGAGATTCAGGAACAGGACTTCACCATCGCCGCTGATCTGAATACCGTTGGGGAAGGAACCCAGGCTTCCAGGCTGGATATCCACCCCTTCACCTTCGCGCCAGCGCCAGACATGACCGCGTTCCGCGCCAAAGAAGGTACGCAGTAGCGCCCAGATATTGTCCTTCGGAAACATGTGGGTCACCAAAAAGCCCCCTTCCGGCGTTGCGACCAAATCATTGAGGAAGGCGCCATCCGGCAACACTACACAGCCCTGCCAGTGCAGCGAACTGTCATCGCGCCACTCAAAAAATTCCACCGACTCACGGCCACCGTGGTTTACCACCAGTAACTGCCAGCGACCGTCACTGCGCTGGGAGAGATGAATGCCATGAGGGGAAATAGTCGCCCCCGGCGCGCCCGGACAATCGGCATCGCCCCAGCCCTCCGGCTCGGCCGTTTGACTGGCCAAAGGATACAGCGGCAGTGTGGTTTCGGTTTGCGGATCAAACAACATCAGGCTGCCCGAATCCGAGCCGGTAATGCCGCCAAACTGACTCAGAATGAGGTGTTTGCCATCGGGGGTCGGCTCAATATCTTCCGGCGCCTGCAAACCGCAGATGGGCACCCGGTCATCTACCGGCTCACAGGGAAAATCGCGCTGGGCATCGCACGCGGCCAATAGGAAAGGAAGAGCAAGCACCAACAGACGTGTCATAGGTCACCCACGATTATGATTATTTGGTGGGCACCATACTACCTGCACTGGAGTAACAAAAACCAGCGATGGCTGGCAGCCCTTAGACCCGACGCACGGCGCCGGGTGTCTGCGCCGGTGACTCCACTCTTGCCTTCGCCTTGGCTGCCGCCCGGCGCCGCTGAGGACGTCGCTTCAGCCACAGACTGACGCCGGTAAAGGCAAGCACCGCAGGCGCGAGTCCGAACAGGCACCAGATAATGCGGCTTGGCAGCCCGGCAAAATCGCCGAAATGAAGTCGGCGAAAGCTGTCCATAGTCTTTGCTGACACACCCTGCTCGCGAATATCGTAAACATCTTTCATGTCGCCGCTCTGGGCATCAAAGTGAACCGAACTGGCGTACTGGCTCAGCAAAGGGTTCGAACTGTTGATATCACCAAAGAAGCGTATGCCCTGCCCCGGCTCCCAGGGCAGGGAAATATAGGTGGCATCAAAATCCGGAAGCGCCTGCTCGCTTCGATCGTGCAAAGCCTGCAGTGACAGCCCGTCGTTGTAGAGCCGCGCCTGCATCTTATAGTGCTCCTCACCACCGGCATGCTCCTCCACTTCGTGGGCAAAGTGGGTAAGGTTCCAGTAAGCGCCGGTAAAGCCCAGAACCAACAGCACCGGCGACGCATAGGCGCCCACCAGTTTATGCAGGTCGCTGTAATAGAGCACGCGTCGCGCTTTAGTGCGCAAGGTAAACAGGTTCTTCCAGAAGCTCCGGTGCAGCCACAGGCCGGTAATCCCCAGCAGACAGAGAATAACCGCGATCAGTCCGCTGAGCAGCAGACCTGCATCATGCAGCAGCAGAGTGTAGTGCAACTCCAGCAACCAGTCGGTGAGGTAGTGGGTGGTGGAGACCACAGGCGCCAATATCGCTGCGCGATACTGATCCAGCAGAAGATACGACCAGTCGCTGCTGCCGTGGGCAATGACATACACCAGATCCGCCCGGGCCGGATCTTCGAACAAGGTCCAACCCACCACTTCGTGGCGGGGGTAGGTCTCGTTCACCACATCGCGCAGGGTGTCGAGGCTCTGCCGCTGCGGCAGTGGCTCAACCCTTACCCTGTCGTGCATCAACAGGCTGTCGATTTCGTGTTTGAACACCAGCACGCTGCCGGTCAGACAGATCACAAGCAGCGGCAGGCAGACCGCAAGGGCCGACCAGCTGTGAATACGGAACAGCAGTTTATTACTCATATACGCCAAAAAACTCGGGAAACAGTAAGCTGACTGTGACGCGGCGCACCTCACTAGCCCTGCTCCCGTTAAAGGCTGGCGATGTACTTTTCATCCGTCACATTCTCGACAGTCAATGCGGCACTGGGCTTTATCGGGGATCGCGCATTGGGCGAACGGTCAAGCAGCAGGCCTTCAGAATGTTGTTCTGCGAGGCTAAGCAAGCCGTCGCATTTAAACGCAAACGCGAACCATTATCAATATCATTTGTAGTAAAGCACCCCACCACCGCGCTGAGGTACAATGCGCGCTTTGTAAGAATGGGGACTCAGCGAAATGCGGATTGCTTCTTGGAACGTCAACGGCATTCGAGCCGTGATGAAAAAGGACTTTGCCGACTCACTGGCCAGCCTGAATGCCGACATCCTCTGTCTGCAGGAAACCAAGGCCCAGGATGATCAGGTTGTGGCCGCCCTGGAAGGTGTCGAGGGCTACCACGTATACAGCAACTCCGCCGAACGCAAGGGTTACTCCGGTGTGGCCATCCTGACACGCAAGGAGCCGATACGGGTTTTCGCCGATATCGGCATCGAGGAACACGACAGAGAAGGCCGCGTGCTCACCGCCGAATTTGAGGATTATTTCCTGCTAACGGTTTACACCCCCAATTCTGGAAACGAGCTGGTGCGCCTGCCCTACCGGGAAACCTGGGATAGGGACTTTCTGGGCTACGTTAAAACTCTGGAGCAACGAAAACCGGTACTGATGTGCGGCGACTTCAATGTGGCCCACCGCGACATCGATATTGCCCGGCCCAAACCCAATTACAACAAGAGCGCCGGCTTTACCCAGAAAGAAATTGATGGCATGGACAACATCGTGACGGCAGGCTTTGTCGACACCTTTCGCTATTTTTATCCAGAAACGGTGAAGTACAGTTGGTGGAGCTACCGCGCCGGCGCGCGGGCTAAAAACGTGGGCTGGCGGATAGATTATTTTCTCGGAAGCGACTCGCTGGTGAAGTCCCGGATCAAAGATGCAGCGATCTGGAATGATATTTTTGGTTCAGACCACTGCCCGGTCAGTGTCGATCTGAAGCTGGCTTAGCGCTGCCAGCGGTGAAAGCGCTCCACCCACTGCAGCAACTTTTGCGGCGCGTGGGCCTTACCCCACTCCCCCGCCGCATACTTATTGGCCTCGGCCAGCGTCGGGTAGATATGAATGGTGCCGAGTATTTTCTTCAGGCCAATGCCGTGCTTCATCGCCAGCACATACTCGGCAATCAGATCGCCGGCGTGGGCACCGACAATCGTCACCCCGAGAATACGATCTGAACCTTTGGCAGTAAGCACTTTGACAAAGCCCTCATCGCTGCCGTCGGCAATGGCCCGATCCAGATCATCGATGCCATAGCGGGTCACTTCATAGTCAACACCCTGATCAATGGCGTCCTGCTCATTGAGTCCGACCCGAGCCACTTCAGGGCTGATAAAGGTCGCCCAGGGAATGACTGAATAGTCGACCTTGAACTTTTTGAACTTCCCGAACAGGGCATTCACCGCAGCGTACCAGGCCTGATGCGCCGCCACATGAGTAAACTGGTAGGGGCCGGTCACATCGCCACAGGCATAAATATTAGGGTAACGGGTTTGCATATGCTCATTAACCGCCAGCGTGCCGTTGTCGCGCAATTCAATGCCTAACTCTTCCAGCCCGAAGCTCTCCACGTTGGCCTTACGGCCGATAGCCACCAGCACTTCATCAAACACCAGTCTGACTGTGCTCCCCTGATGTTCGGCGTAGAGCACCTTTTCGTTATCTTCACGGGCGAAGCGCACCGCCTTGTGACCCGTAAGCAGCTCAACACCATCGCGACGCAGCCCCTCTGTTGCGGCTTGCGCTACGTCAACATCTTCACGCGGCAGAATACGCGCCAGCATTTCTACCTGTGTCACCTGCGCCCCCAGGCGGGCAAATGCCTGTGCCAGTTCGCAACCGATTGGCCCGCCGCCAAGCACCAGCAGGCGACCGGGATTTTTTTCGAGATTCCACAGTGAATCGGAAGTAAGGTACCCCACCTCATCCAAACCGGGAAACGGCGGCACCAGCGGTCGGGCGCCGGCGGCAACAATAATACTGCGGGCACTCAAGCGCTCCGGATCACCACTCTCACTGCGAATCTCCACTTCCCAGGGCGACACCAGTTTCGCCTCACCCATGCGGCAATCCACCCCCAGCTCTGAATAGCGCTCCACGGAATCGTGGGGCTCAATGCGGTTGATTACCGACTGCACCCGTTGCATGATGGCTGCGAAGTCCGCTTCCGGCGCCAAGGTTTTAAGACCATAACGCGGCGCGGTATTCGCAAAGTGTTGCACCTGAGCGCTTTTGATCAGGGCCTTGGAGGGAACACAGCCGGTGTTGAGACAGTCTCCGCCCATCCGGTGACGCTCGATCAACGTCACACTGGCTTTAACTGTCGCTGCGATATAGGCACTGACCAGGCCGGCGGAACCGGCGCCAATCACAATCAGGTTGCGATCAAAGGTTTTCGGTTTTTGCCAGCCGCGATACACGCGCATAGCCTGCACCCGATTGACAATCGCCCTGCCGAACCAGGGCAGCAGTGCCAGCAACGTGAACGCGACAATCAATTCGGTTGAGAGCAACCCCGCCGGCGAAGAAATCTGCGCCAGCTGGGTGCCGGCATTCACGTAGACAATGGTGCCAGCCAGCATACCCACCTGACTGACCCAGTAAAACGTCCAGGTCCGAATGGGGGTGAGCGCCATTAACAGGTTGATGACAAAGAAGGGAAAAATCGGCACTAGCCGAATGGAGAAAAGATAGAGCGCACCGTCGCGTTCAACACCGCGATTAATGGCCTTTAAACGCTC
>NZ_JBFJUX010000007.1:0-165699 GCF_041624475.1 Litorivivens sp. | reverse complement strand
CTGTGGGCAACGCCGTCGGACTCAATAAACTCGACTAAAGCTTTTTTCATGCGCTCATTATTGTGCCCAAAATTAAGAACACCGGCGCCGGCAAAAAAATCGATATAGGACTTGCCCTGTTCGTCTATCTGGCGAGCGTTTTTGGCAGATGCAAAAACGGTGGGGAAACTACGGCAGTAACCGCGAATATTGGATTCCCATTGTTCAAATACTTCCATTTTCCGTTCTCCTCGACTGTAAAACTTCGTGGCTTCAGGAAGGGCTCGCAACCCCTTGAAGGTTCCTCAAAATAACGTTTGCTTATATACCAACATGTTTAACCGGTGATCGCAAAATGCAGCTACAACAGCGTGAATTTTGCCAGTAACGAATACGCTTAGGGGTTGACAGGTGGCATCGGCGCGCCAGCTAACTGCAGAAAGACCCGTGCCACATCGGGAATCAAAGCGTCCCGAAAATCATAATGCGGGTTATGACAGGGGTGGTCCGTCGAATCACCATCCCCGGCACCTATCAAAGCAAAGGCGCCCGGCACTGCATTCAGGTAATAACTGAAATCTTCCGAAGCCATAATGGGCACCGGCGTTTTATCGCACTGCCAATCGTCGCCGAGAACCGCAGCCAGTGCGGAACGCATCTGCCCAGCTTCGTCACTGTGATTGCAAGTGGCACCATAGCGGGGCACAACATCCACCTCTGCGCTCACACCGTAAGCGCTGGCACTGGCTACGGCAATTTCCCGAATCAGGTTTTCTACCTGTTCTCGCATATCGGAAGATTGCAGTCGGATACTGCCCGCAAGGCTTGCCGTATCCGGAATGACCGTTTCCGCGCTGCGCGCATCGATTGACGTCACACTGACCACTGCCGCGCTTTGCGCTGCAAGCCGCCGCGAAACAATCTGCTGCAAAGCCTGTGCCACCGCAGCAGCCGCCAGTACCGGATCACGGCAAAGTTCCGGCTGACTGGCGTGACCACCTCGGCCTCGCAGAGTTACTTTAAAGGTACCGTTGGCGGCCATTACAGCGCCGTCCGGACACACGGCTTTGCCGGCGGGAATCGCCGGCCAGTTGTGCCAGCCAAAAATGGCCTCCACCCCGTCCAACGCGCCTTCTTCAACCATTCGACGTGCGCCGTGGCCACCCTCTTCGGCGGGCTGGAACAACAGGGTTACCGGGCCGGGAAGTTTATTTTCGTGGGCGCGCAACCACCACAGGGCGGCAAACAGGGTTGCGGTGTGGCCATCGTGTCCACAGGCGTGCATGAAGCCGTCATTTTCAGACTGCCAGGGAACGCCGCTCGCCTCGCGAATCGGCAGCGCATCAATGTCTGCCCGCAGGGCGATATGACGGCCGGTGGCCCCTGCCGCCAGACAGGCCACGGTGCCGGTTTCGGCGCAGGCGCGCCAGGGAATGTCCAGTTCGTCGAGCAGGCCGCGAATGGTTTTCGCCGTTTCAAATTCAGACCAGGCAATTTCGGGCCGCCGATGCAGGCGGTGCCGAAGCTCCGTGGCCCGTTGTACGATGGACTGCCAGTCTGCTTGCATTTACTGCTCCAGCCAATTCGTTCGAATTAAAACCTAGAGTACAGCCTAGCAGGTCTGACATAAACTGCCCCCTAAAATTCAGTGGAAACCCCACTGACATCACAGAGACAAAATGGTAACCCAGCAGGAACGGCGATCAGTCCATCGCCAGCGTTCCCCTGACGGAAACACTTCGCTGCGGCTGGAACTCGGGCGCAGCCAGACGCCGGATTTGCCCGCCCTCGGCAAGGTACTGTTCAATCTGCTCCTTGATCTGCTGGCGCAGCTGCTCGTGAGACCTTGGCTGGTTAATCGCCGATCCTGCAGTCGCTGACATAAACACGAACCTCCTCCGATGAATTGAGGCTGTCAGCATAAGTAGCAAAAATGACAGGCGTGCGACGGCGGGGTTAAAGCTATATGTCACGGCAGAGTCTGATAAAATGGCGCCAACATTTTTCAAGGTATGCCCATGTCTCTCTCATCTACGCTCGAACTCACCTTTGATCTGATTCGCCGCGAGTCGGTTACTCCCGAAGACGCCGACTGTCAGCAGCTGATGATGAAACGTTTGGCCGACATTGGCTTTACCTGCACCGAGTTGAATTTTGGCGAAGTCAAAAATTTCTGGGCAGTGCGCGGTGAGTCAGGCCCCCTGTTCTGTTTTGCGGGCCATACCGACGTGGTGCCCACCGGCCCCAGCGATGCGTGGCGCAACCCACCCTTTGAACCGGCCATCATCGACGGCTTTGTTCACGGCCGAGGAGCCGCCGACATGAAAGGCAGTCTGGCCGCCATGATCACCGCCTGCGAAAGTTTTGTCGCCGGCAACCCCGACCATTCCGGTCGCATTGCCTTTCTTATCACCAGCGACGAAGAAGGCCCTGCGGTAAACGGTACAGTGAAAGTGGTCGAGTGGCTGCAGCAACAGGGAGAACAGATCGATTTCTGCCTGGTGGGGGAGCCCTCCTCCACCGAACAGGTAGGCGATATCATCAAGAACGGACGGCGCGGTTCGCTGGGCTGTCGCATGCTGGTGCGCGGTGTTCAGGGGCATGTGGCCTATCCCCACCTGGCGAAAAACCCGGTGCATCAGGCGGCGCCTGCATTGGCCGAGCTCGCCGCCACTGAGTGGGATCAGGGCAACGACCACTTCCCTGCGACCAGTTTTCAAATTTCCAATATCAATGCCGGTACCGGCGCCACCAACGTCATTCCCGGCACCCTGGAAGTTGTCTTCAATTTTCGCTTTTCCACCGAAACCACCGATCAGGCGCTCCGCGAGCGAACCGAAGCCATCTTTGCCAAGCACGGCCTGGATGTCGAACTGGACTGGAATCTCAGCGGTCAGCCCTTCCTCACCGCCGAAGGTGAGCTGGTCAATGCGACACTGAATGCGATTAAAACTGTGACCGGGCGTGAAGGAACCCTGTCCACCGCCGGCGGAACCTCGGACGGTCGTTTTATAGCGCCGACCGGCAGCCAGGTGGTTGAGCTCGGTCCGGTCAATGCCACCATTCACAAGGTGGATGAATGTGCGAAGGCCGCTGATATCGAGCAGCTTTCAGACATCTACACGGAAATACTGCGCCAGTTGTGCCCTTAAAATATAAGGGTGGCAATCAGGCCTTAACCAGCTGCTTAAGGCTTTTCAAGGGGTAAACGTCAAAGCGCACCGCCTTGCCCTTGATGGCAAAGCCGGGCTCGCGGCCAGCCAGCGGAGGCGCTTTCGTGCCCCGTTTAACCACCACCCGAAAATCGGCACTGGCAAGGGCCGCATTCAGCAGGGCCTCGCCATCATTGCCATGCCCCAGCAGGCTCTGAAATAACTGCATATCTTTTTTTGCCAATGCCGATTTGCCCGACACTGCAAACATCGGGTCGAGGTAGACCACATCGGCCCGATTCACGGCCAGATAGTCGCAGGCATTGAGACGGCTCAGGCCAAGTCGCTGCGCGACCTCAGCCAGCCCGGGCTCGGCGCGAAGGCGGTCCATCGCATTATCCAGCAAAGCACACACCACCGGATTCTCCTCCACCATCGTCACCGCCAAACCCCGCGACAGCAGAATCGCCGTGTCGCGGCCAAGGCCGGCGGTGGCATCAATCACCGAGGGTTTTACTGACAGATTGCCGGTAACCGCTTTCACTAGTAGCTCCGGGCCTTGCCGCCGCTGCTGAAGTGCGCGTACAAAATCCACTGCCACCGGGTGCTCACGGCTGCCAGCCCGCCCCAGACTCAGTACGCCATCCCGCCAGTAGAGAGACAGCGTATTTGCAGCAAGAGAATCGTCGTCAGTCAGCAAATCAAGCTTGAGCCGCTCGACGACCTGCCGACATTCAGCAGGCGGGTCACCGTGACAGATCAGCGCCTCAGGAGCGAAAGCGGATCTGGAAGCGTTTGCCATCGCGCGGCTGCCCAAGAAAATCGACAAACAGTTCAAATAAAGGGCCGGGAGGCGGTTCGACGGTCATATCAACATCGGCGCGGCCTTGCGGCGTTAATGTCGCCGTGCCCGACAGACGGAGAGTGTTGTCCGGCGCGACAGAAATCAACACCCTGCCTTTATCACAGCTAAGAGTAGCGCGAATATCACTGAGCTCAGGCAAGCCCTGGCCTTCCAGCTCGGACAGAATAAGTTCACCGTCGAGTTCAGCGCAGCGCCCATCGAGAAGTTTGGCCGTGTCGATATCAACAGCGATGCTCGCGTCGATACCCAAGCCCGGCAAGCCCAGCAAGGGGCGAAGGTTTTCAAACTGACTGCGCGCCTCCACCGCCGACAGCTTCAAGGCACTGCCGCTGCCGCCAAGCTGCCCTTCGGCGGCCACAGGCGCTGTAACCTGCAACGCCAACGGGGTAGCGCTAAACAGTCCACCAAACGAGGGCCTGGCCGATACGCCTTTCAGGCGAATGCCGTTGACCTGCACCCAGTCCGTGTGAATATTGAAAAGCGAACCCGATAGGGGAGCATGCGCGATTCCCTCGGGCAGTGACACCAGCCGAGAGATTAGCGAGGCGGGGAAAGTCAGGGGGAGAGCAATAAGGAAAGCGAGCCCAAAGGCCAGCAGTGCGCGCTTGACGGTCACAGTGATGCTCCCAGTGTCATGCGCACCGACACCTGTCCCGGCTGGGGCAGTTGCCCCATGGTCAGCGATTCAATAACAAGGCCCTGCTCCTGCATCTGGTGCAGATAGCGCAGCAGGTTCTGGTAATTGGCATCGGCAAAAAAGACGTTAAAGCGCTGCTCGCCGCCGGGCTCAATCCGCGACAGCGCGAGTCCCAGGCTCGCTGCGGTGCGGGTGATTTTCTGCTCAGGCGAGCCCGCCACCTGCACACCCGAATTGCGACCGGAACGACGGTAAAGCTCAATTTTTGCGGCGGCGCCCTGCATCCACTCCAGCGTATTCTGTCGAGCAGTTAGACGCTGCTGCTCACTCGCGCGCCAGTCCAGCAAAGGCTCCCAAATCAGAGCCCAGATCAGCAGGGGTATGCCAATCACCAGCGCCCCGTAGACGATTTGGCGCTCTCGCGGGGTGCGCTGGGTCATGCGCCAGTCAATCTCACGCCAGTTCATGATCCACCCTCCCGGGTCAGGCTTAATTGGCCCGCAACCCGCTCGCCATTCTGGCGAAAGGTGCCTCGACTGACCGACAGGCCCTGCCCCTGCAAGGCATTGCTGAAACTGTCGATTGCGCCGTAGTTGGCCGCATCAACGGTCAGCCGCAAACTGGTGCCCGCGGCCTGATACAGCAATTGACTGACCTGTATATCGGACTGGCCACTGAAGGCCGTCGCAACCGGCGCCAACAATGGCAGCAGCCCGCCTTCGCCCTGCTGACCTTCGAGGGCATTGAGCTGGCTTTTCATCTGGCTGCGCGCATTTACCACTCGGCGCGCATCGGGAAAGGTTTTGCGATAAAGCTCTTCGGCGGCCTGATCGTACTGGTCCGCCTGCGCACCGATCTGCAAGGCACTCAAGGCCAGCAAAGTCCAGTGCAGAACAAGGATCAGCCCGGCCGCGATCGCCGGCCAACGTACCATTGCCAGCGCGTCTTTGACCGGATCGTGCAGCGCAAAGCGCCCCTGACAGAGATTTACCTCGTCATTTTCACTGTGCTGAGCCAGTGCTTGCAGCAGCACACCTTCACTGCCATCCACCGTTACCTGCGTGAGTGAAGCTTCGTCCAGCGATTGCAGTGCCAGCCAGTCCTCGGCCAGCGCGCTTTCCAGTGAAGCGGCAGCATCCGGCAATTTTGCAATAACGCGATCGGCCGCCTTAACAATCACACCGCTGCGCAGCAGAGCGTAATCCGGCATCACCCGGCGAATGCGCATTCCCGATTGCTGCAGAAACTGGTGCCAGCGGGACATTCGCCCGCGCTCAACCACCCACACCCGGCAGGGTGTATTGGCCCGAATGCGCTCGTGGGCATAGTGCACCGCCTCAAGCTCGCAGCTAAGGCGGTCTTCAATCTGATAGGGTAAGGCGGAAACAGCAGCCGCGCCGGCAACCGGCAGGGTAACCGAAAACTGGACAACCTCCTCGCCCGGCACCAGCACGGTTACCGGCGTTTGCCGGCTCAGATGCTTGAGCTGTTCAAGGTCTGCCTGAAGCTGGCCGTGCTCAAGCACACGCCCCTCTTCCCACAACAGCCATTCACCCGCATCCTCTGCGCGCAGGGCCAGTAACAGTACGGCGCTCAAAACAGTTCTCCATAACGCCGCGCTACAAGGCTGGCTTTGTTGTTATCCAGTTTCATCAGGGATTGCAGATTAAACCGCGTATCGAAGTATAAAACGTTAATTGTGGCACGAAAGAAGGCAGACTGAACAGCCAGGGTCGCGCGGTAGTCTTCAGGTATTTCCTTGCCCGCCAGCAGCGGATCAGCCAACAACTGGTCGACACTTTCCCAGCCGTTCTCCGGTCGCTGCTGCAAGAGGGCTCGCGCATCTTCCTGTGAAATGGCCGCATTCAGCAGCGCTACCAGCAAGGGAGCCTGATCGGGACTGAGGGTATTCACATTGACGGCAGAGTCACTGACCGGCAAGACGCAAAGCATTTCCTCCAGCAGCGCCTGTTCCTGAACACTCAGTTCCGCCATCAGATTCAACTCCGTCAGGCTGACCATCAATTGGTTGGCGCTTTGCAGTGGCTGCTCACGATCGCTGTACACCAGATCTTCAGCCCCGTTAAGGCCATTGGGCTGGAAGTCTGCGTCGATCCAGTCCTGAATCCGCTCGCGCAGTAATTCAGCCCGCGCCTGCTCAAAACCCAACAGGCCCAACAAGGCGACAAACTGCTTTTGGCTGGCTGTCGGCGCCGGTTCCGCTTCGCCTGGCGTACGTGACACCAACAGATTGTTCACATTCAGGCAGGCCTGGGCATCGCGAATCCGGCCCTGCAGCATACCGCCGTCAATTGGAAACACCGCATCTTCGGTGGCCCAAGGCTGCCCCCTGTGAACCGGCTTGTCCGCCTCTATCTGTTCCAGTAGTGTGCGCGCCAGCTGTTCGCCGCCGAGGCTATACCAGTAGGCTTGGGTATTCTGACGCTGGTTATCCAGCCGCTTAACATTGAAACGCAACTGCTCGGTAATCTGCACCGCGACAATCGACAAAGTCGCCACCACCAGCAGCACAAAGATCATAGCCGCACCCCGCTCAGCCTGCTTCATCTTTGACTCCGGGCAACAGGGCAATCAGTTCGATCACGCCCCAGCGCCGGGTTTCCAGGCGCAGGGATACGGCCAGCGGCAATGCCAGCGAGTCGCCCGTAGCACTTACCTGCTCGGGGGGCCACTGTCGCTCCCACTTTTCGCCGCTGAAAAAGCCAAAACTGGCGTCGACAATATCGTCGGCCAGGCGCTGCTTACGCCAGCGCGTAGCGTTGATTGGATCCGGCACCGCCGCGCTGTAGCGGATCAGCTCGCCATCTTCCAGGGCATAGCGCACCCGCTCTAGCGAACTGCTCAGCGTTTCGCCGGGCAGCTGACGGCGGCCATCGCGGGCGAACTCCAGCAGAAACTGCTCGCCTTCGGCAAAACTTTGAATCGGCGCTGACTGCCGCTCGCCATAGAGATCCCGCCCCGTGCGGTTCAAAGTCTGCTCCAGATCGCGGCGCACCAGCGTCAGCGACAGACCGAGTTCTTCCAGATTGGCGCTACTGATACGCAGGTGCTTCTGGTTCTCCAGCGAGGTACCGAGCAAGGTACTGGCCAGTACTGCCAGCACCGCCAGAATCGCGATGGCGATCAGCAGCTCGATCAGTGTCAGGCCCGCGCTGCGCTTGCCCACCCCCCTCATAGCCCGGGCTTCCCGGCAAAGGCGCTCAGGCTTGCCAGCGGTGGCTCCGCCGGATCATCTCGAACATCCAGATCAAGGCGCAGTATCGCGTCGGTATCGGTTTTGGATACCTGTAATTCCCAGTAATACTGATAGGGACCCTGCACCGCCTTGCCATTGTCATTGGCAACGCGACCTTCCAGTTGCGCCATAGCCATCTGGTTATGCGCCAGCAGCATCGCAAACTGACGCCGTGCCAGTTCGTCCACATGCATGGCACTGCCACCAATAACTTTGGCCAGAGACACGGCGCCGACGGCAAACAACAGCAGGGCCACCATGATTTCCAGCAGAGTAAAGCCGCGCTGCTTCATGACTGCGGCTCCAGCGTCAGACTGTCAGTGAACTGAAACTCGGCGGTGCGGTTGCGGTGAGTAATCACCAGCTGGAAAGGCGATACCTGGCCGTCGTTGGTAAACAGAATCTGGGGGGCTTCGTAATCCTGAGTAAGATCCAGCCGCCGGGATTCGGTTTCCAGAAACATGGGGAAATCGACAGCGCGCTCCTGCAGGGATTTAAGACGCTTGTCGGCCACCACATCCCAACCGTCCTCGCTGCGACGCAGCAGTTCCGGACGCCCCTCTCGCCAGACGATGCCGTGGGTAAGCCCACTGAACACCGCTTCCTGGCGGGCGTAGCGAAACAGGGCGACCATGCGTTCAGCCATGGTGCGCACGTCACGCTGACCGTTGTCGGAGGGCAGCGTCAGTACCGCAACCGTGCTCATCAGGCCGATAATCAGCACCACCAGCAGGATTTCCAGCAGGGTAAGGCCCCGCTGGCGGCTTGGAATCTGTGCTGCGCGATTACCAGTTGCCGATATCACTGGCCAGACCTTCTCCACCTTCATCGCCATCGGCGCCAGTGGAATAAAGATCGAAGGGGCCGTGTTCACCCGGTTGCAGGTACTGGTACTGATTGCCCCAGGGGTCCTGTGGCAGCCGCTTGATATAACCGTCGCTGCGGTAGTTACGCGGCTCCGGTGAGGAGGTCGGCTTGTTGACCAGCGCGTCCAGCCCCTGATCCGTGGTGGGATAGCTGTGGTTGTCCAGCTTGTACATATCCAGCGCCTGCTCCAGCATCGCGATATCGGCGCGGGCTTTTTCCACCATGGCACGGTCCTGATTCTGCAGTACGTTAGGCGCTACGATGGACACCAGCAGCCCGAGAATAACGATAACGACCATGATTTCCAGCAGGGTAAAACCTGCGGCGCGTTGCAGTCTGACTGTATTCACACTCACCTCTTTAATGCTCCGTTACTAAAAACCGGAAAGATTGTTCAATTGCAGAATGGGCAGCAGTATCGCCAGTACAATGGTCACCACCACCAGCCCCATTCCGACGATCAGCAGCGGCTCCAGCAGGCTGGTCATGATGCTGACGCGCGCTTCAACTTCCCGCGCGAGATTGTCCGCCGAGCGGCGCACCATGGTATCCAGCTCACCACTCTGCTCACCGCTGGTAATCATATACACCGCCATCGGCGGTAATTCGTCCATCTGCTGCAGGGCAAAGCTGAAGCTCTTGCCCTCGCGGACATCGTTGGCGACCTGCGCCATGCCCTCCTGCAGATGGAGATTATTCAGCGTGCCGAGCCCCACCTTGATGGCCTCTATCAATGACACACCGCTGGCCAGCAAAATGGCCAGCGTGTGCAGCATGCGGGCCGAATCCACCGACAGCAAGACGTCGCCAACCAGCGGAACGCGCAACAGCCTCCGGTGCACCCGTTTGCGACGGTCTGTATCCTTCAGCCACCAGCGCCCGGCCAGAAACAGTAAAGCGAGCAACACAAGCGCATGCACCCAGTAACTGGCCATACCTTCGCTGATCGTGATCAACACCCGGGTCAACAGCGGCAGCGTCTGACCATAGTGATCAAACTGGGCCACGACTTTGGGCACCACGTAAACCATCAACACCCCGATAACCAACACGGCCACCACCGTCAACGCAATCGGGTAGACCATCGCCTGGGTGACGGTTGAGCGGAGCTTCTGAGCGTTTTCCGTGTAATCGGCCAATTGCTCAAGCACCTGCCCCAGATCACCGGACTGTTCCCCTGACGCCACCAATGAGCGGAAAACCGGCGAGAAAACCCGCGGAAAATCGCGCAGGCCGTCGGCCAGACTATGCCCTTCCAATACCCGCGAGCGCAGGCTCATGACCACCGATTGCAAACGCCGATGCCGGGTCTGCCGCGCGGTGGCGTGCAGGGCTTCCTCTAGCGGAATACCCGACTGCACCAGAGTAGAAAGATGCCGGGTAAACAGCGACAGGTCGTTGACGCTGACGCTCTGCAAGAACGCAAAACCACCACCGCTGCCGGATTGTTTTTTGCGGGATTCGCTGACTTCAACCGGTATCAGCTGCTTTTCGCGCAGCTGAGCCCGTGCCAATCGATCGGAGTCGGCTTCGAGGATGCCGCGCTGGCGTTTGCCGGTGGCATCCAGTGCCACATAATCATAAGCTGGCATCGTCAGAGTCCTCGCGCACACTGCGCAGCACTTCATCAATGCTGGTCGTACCTTCCAGCACCAGCCGCCGACCTTCGTTCAACAGCCGGGTCATATGGCCGCGCGCCGCATCTACGATGGCCTGTTCGCCAGCGCCGTTGTGAATCAGCTCGCTGACCTTGCGATCGACTGTCAGTAGCTCGTAGATACCACTGCGACCGCGATAGCCGGTTTGATGGCAGGACTCACAACCCTTAGCGAGATAAGCCGTATTGCCAGCAAGATTGCGATCACCCAGCAGGGCGGCTTCCGCCTCGTCCATCGGGTGCGGTTCACGGCAGTCCGTGCAGAGCTTGCGCACCAGACGCTGGGCCAGAATGCCTTTCAGGCTCGAAGAAATAAGATAGGGTTCGATGCCGATATCGACCAGTCGAGTGATCGCGCCAACGGCATTGTTGGTGTGCAGCGTCGAGAGCACCAGGTGACCGGTCAAACTCGCCTGCACGGCAATTTCAGCCGTCTCGCCGTCGCGAATCTCACCGACCATCACCACATCCGGATCCTGGCGCAGTATCGCGCGCAAGCCGCGGGCGAAGGTCATGCCGACCTTGGTATTGACCTGGGTCTGACCAATCCCGTCGACGGCGTACTCGATCGGGTCTTCCACCGTCAGAATATTGCGGATGCGATCGTTCAACAGCGTCAGCCCGGCATACAGGGTGGTGGTCTTGCCCGAACCGGTCGGACCGGTAACCAGAATGATGCCATTGGGGTTTTTCAGCAGCTGGGTAAAGCGCTCCAGGGTACCGGCAGGCATTCCCAGGTGGGTCAAATCAATACGAGCCGCCTGTTTGTCGAGCAGCCGCATAACCACCCGCTCGCCATAACTGGAGGGAATGGTTGAGATCCGCACATCCACCGAACGGCCGGCAATTTTCAGGCTCACGCGGCCATCCTGCGGCACGCGCTTCTCGGCGATATCGAGCTTTGCCATGACCTTGATACGCGACACCAGCAGCGGTGCCAGACGGCGATTTGGACTGAGTACTTCCTGCAGAATGCCGTCTACCCGCAGGCGCACCGACATCATTTTTTCGTAGGTTTCGATATGAATATCCGAAGCCCCCAGCTTGAGGGCTTCGGCAAACAGGGCGTTGATCAGGCGAATAACCGGGGCGTCGTCCTGGGATTCGAGCAGATCCTGCGACTCCGGAATGTCCTCAATAAGCTTATCCAGATCCACTTCGTTGCTGATATCACCAATGGCTTCCATACCCGCCGCGCCGGATTGTTGCTGATATTCAGCGTTGATTTTTTCAGCAAGAATCGCCGCTTCACAGCGCTCGGTCGCAACACCTCTACCCAGCGCTCGACGCACTTCGGTCAAGGCTTCCGGCGGGGTGTTGTCACATATCAGCAGCGTACAGCTCTCGCCCTCGCCTTCCAGCAGGACCTGATTTTTGCGCGCATAGGAATAGCTCAGCATAGTGCCGCCCTACTCCTCGGGCTGCGCGGCAGGCTCGACGTCCGCTTCCAGCTCCGGCATCACACCCGCCGGTGACGGATCAAGGCCGGTCCAGGCCGGCAGTACCGGCGCCTTCGCTTCCGGAAACAGGTTGATCCCGCCTTCGTGCAACATGATCTGCTGGGCGCGAATATAGTTGTATTTTTCTGACGACAGTCCACGCAGGGTTTCCGAATCCCGCACGATGGTGGGCCGGATAAAGACCATCAGATTGCGCTTCACTTTCTGGGTGCGATCGGCGCGGAAAAGTCGCCCGATGATAGGCATGTCACCCAATATCGGCACTTTCTCGGTAGATTGCTGGATATCGTCGTCAATCAGGCCGCCGAGAACGATGGTTTGATTGTCATTGACCAGCACCGAGGTCTTGATGGTCCGTTTGTCGGTAATGATATCCGAGGCGGATACGCCGCTGAGCGACGAGACTTCCTGCTCCAGATTGAGTTGCACCGCGTCACCTTCATTGATCTGCGGCGTAACCGTCAGCTTGATGCCGATTTCCTGGCGAGTAATGGTCTGGAAGGGATTATTGTTGTTTGCGCTGGCGGTGGAACCCGTGATGACCGGCACTTCACTGCCCACCAGAATCGACGCTTCCTGATTATCGAGCGTCAAGAGGCTCGGGGTAGACAGAATGTTGGATTCGGTGTCACTGGCTAATGCCGTCATCAATGCGCCAAAGCTGAAGCCGTTATCCCGGATTTTGCCAACACCGACAGAAACCCCCTGCAGACTGCCCAGCACACCGGCCAGCGCTTCACCACCGGCACTGGCCGCGGAGGCCACATTGAAAATACCCGCCGGCGAGGCAGAGCCAAAGTTTACTCCACCGATCGGCGCAGTCCCGGAGGGGTCGCCACGGAACAACCATTGCACACCCAGTTCTTTGGCGCGGCGATCTGTCAACTCGATAATGATAGCTTCAACCAGCACCTGAGCGCGGCGAATATCGAGACTGCTGATAACGCTGGCCAGGTTGCGAATGATATGAGGGCTGCCCGAGAGCACCACAGAATTGGTCTGCCCGTGGGCCTCGATATTGATATTGCTCTTGCTGGCGGACTCTTTCTCGCCTTCCTGCTTGAGCATGGCCTCACTCACGCTTTTCAGCACCGGCACCATTTCGTCGGCCTTGGCATAGCGCAGGTAGTGAACCTTTACGTTGGAGGAGGTTTTGATTTCACTGTCCAGTTCGCGAATCAGTTTCTTGAGGTAGGCGCGCGAATTCTGGTCACCGAAAATCACCAACGTATTGGTGCGCAGATCGGAGGTGATAATCGGCTTCGGGGTACCCTGCTCTTTGGCCTGATCGTTAATCAGCTTGGTTAGTATTCGTTCAAGCTCCTTGGCCGAGGCATTTTCCAGCGGTACCGTTTCCATGGACTGGGAGTCGGCTCTATCAACCTGCTGAATAATCTGCAGCAGACGCCGGACGTTAGATTCGCGATCGGTAATCAGAATGACATTGGAGGCGCTGTAAGGCGTAATCACCCCGGTGCGGTTATCAATCAGCGGTCGCAGCGATGGAATCAGCTTGTCCACATCCACATTCTGCACCTGCACAATGCGAGTGATGATGGATTCGCTCTGCAGGGACTCATCCCCTTCCACCTGAACCTCAATACCCTCAATTTTCGCGGCCTGATTGGGAATGACTTTGAGGATACCGTTGCCCATATCTACCACCGCGAAACCGCTGACGCCGAGCTGCAGCAAGAAAACCTCATACAGCTCCGAGCGATTGAGTTGTCGCGGGCTCTTGATGTTCACGTCACCTTTGACGCGATCATCCATAATGATGGTTTTATCGGTGAGCTTGGCCACCGTATTGATGAACTCGCGGATATCAACCCCGCGCATATCCAGCTCAAAGGTTTCTTCGGCCACTGCAGGCACAGAAAGCAAGGCGATACTCAAGGCCAGAACACTGCAGGCCCGCCGGAAAATTTTCATCATAGATTCAGTCTTATTGTCTGCTGCTGCCCGTTGCGGCGGATTTCCACCTCAACCGACTGGCTATTGTTGACGGAGTTTAACAGATCGCTCACTGGCGCTTCACCCACCCGCAGGTTGTTGATGGCGACCACCACATCCCCCGGATGCAGGCCCAGCTGGCCAAACAGGCGCTTGTCTCGGCCCGGCTGTACCCGAAAGCCCAGGGTTTTCCCGTTTTCCACATAGGGCTGGGCGGAAATATAGCGGGTCAGGCGCAAGGGATTGTTATTCAGTGTCTGCTTCGGATCACCCACCAGGCGGCGAATGGAGGGATCATTGAGATTAATGGTTTTGCTGGGGTATCCATCGCGCTGCACCACGCGCACATCATTGCGACCTATGCCGCGACGCAATTTTTCCAGCTCTATTTTCTCATTACCACTGGCGCGGGAGATGATCACATAGTCCGGCGCCACCGCCGCCAGGGTTATGGTCTCACTTACATCCAACTGGTCGCCCACTTTATAGGCGTATTCCTTGCCATCGTGCTTGAGAATGGCAACCCCGGTATCACCGCCGGCGACCACCCCCAGTAAGGTGATACGCAGATTGCTGCGTTTAACGTCCTCGCTGATCGGGGCCGCAACCACCGCCCGACTCGCCTCACCGAACAGCGGCACTGAAACCAGGGCATTCAGGTCATAGGCGGCCGGTTCAGGCGTCGCAACGGCCGCTGCCACAGCGGGTTCGCTGTCTATTTTCACCGGAGTGAACAACAGCACCAGTTCCCAGACTAGCAGCGCCGCCAACCAACCGGCGAGCGCAAACAGCAGCGTGCTCGCGAGGGGAATATAGCGTTGAACTGTCTGCATAAAACCTGTATCTCTTACCGGCATGGCTTCGTGAGGCTGGAATTACGGGTACCCTGTGGTGACCAAACGCCGACAAGCATCACAACATCGGCCGATTATTATAAAGTCTGATTGTGAAATTTCCGTTACTATACGCGCTCCAGCACTGCAATACAGCCCTATGAACGCCCTGATCAAAGCCCTGTCTTACATCCCCATGCCCGTGCTGTACGCTCTGGCTGCCTGCCTGCGGGTGCTGGCCTTCGATGTTGTCGGCTATCGACGCAAGGTCATAGATAAGAACCTCCGGATAATGTTCCCGGACGCAAGCGATGCCGAGCGCAATCGCATCCGCCGGGAGTTTCAGCGCAATTTCAGCGAAGCGGCCATTGAAACCCTCAAAGGCTTCAGTATGAGCGAAGAGGAGCTGCGAGATCGCGTCACGATTGAAAACCCGGAAGTGCTGGCGCCTTTTATAGAAAAGCAGCAGTCCATGCTTATTGTGACCCTTCATCAGACCAATATCGAATGGATGGTCGGCCGTATTTGTCTCGCTCTGCCCTGCCCCGTGGCCGGCGTCTACAAACCCCTTCACAATGAAAGGATGGATAGCATCATCAAAGCGGGACGAGCGCGCTTTGGCAAACCCATTCCCATTAAAAACGTAGCCCGGGAAGTGCTTCGTCAGCGCAAATCCTTTCGCGCCATGCTGCTGGCCGCCGACCAGTCGCCCATCAGCCGCGAAAAACGCTTTTGGCATCCCTTCTTCAGCCAACGCGCGCCCTTTTACTATGGGCCGCAGACCATTGCCGAAGCCGGTCAGTCGGTTGTAATCTTCGCCCACCCACGCCGGCTTAGCCGTGGCCGCTACAGTATTCGCTGGGAAATACTGGCTGAACCGCCCCACACCAGCGGCGGCACAGAAATACTGGAACGTTTTATTGAGGCCTGCGAACGCTCGGCCCGGGAACAGCCGGAAAGCTGGTGGATCAGCAACAAAAAGTGGAAGAAGCCCAAACCCTGGGAAGCCGAAGCATCCAGGCCGAGCTGAGCCCAAGCGGACAGCGATGGCAAGCCGCGCAGTATCTGCTAGAATCGGCGACTTCACTCAGCCCTCCACCTGATACCCCCGCAAGCAAAGGGTGGCTGGCTTCGCATTTGATTCAGCCTGCGCGCGCTATTTCAGGACAACACCAGCATGAGTCTTGCCGACACGGTTTTGGCGGTAAATAACGATCTTCCTATCCGTACCGACGCCCCGGTGCACAGCGGTAAAGTACGCTCGGTTTACTGGCTGACAGAGGCTGACAGTCGCCGCCTGATCGCCGAGAAAAGCTACGACGTGGCCGCCGATGCCCCGCTGGCCATTATGGTTATCAGCGACCGCATTTCCGCCTTCGAATGCATCTGGCATGGCGAAGGCGGCCTGCAGGGGGTGCCGGGCAAAGGCGCAGCCCTGAATGCCATCGCCAACCACTGGTTCCAGCTGTTTCGCGATCAGGGGCTGGCCGACAGCCATATTCTGGATATTCCCCACCCCTTCGTCTGGATCGTGCAAAAAGCCCGCCCGGTGATGATTGAAGCCATTGCCCGACACTATATTACGGGCTCCATGTGGCGGGCCTACGCCAAGGGCGAACGCGAATTCTGCGGCATTGCGGTACCCGACAATTTACAGAAAGACCAGAAGCTGCCGGAGCTGCTGATCACCCCTTCCACAAAAGGCATTCTCAAAGGCCTGCCCGGCGTGCCGGAACAGGATGATGTGAATATCACCCGCGCCAATATCGAAGACAACTTCGCCGCCTTCAATTTTTCCAGCAAAGCCGACATCGACCTCTACGAAAAACTGCTCAGCGACGGTTTTGAACTGATCAGCAAAGAGCTAGCCAAACTCGACCAGATCTTTGTGGATACCAAATTTGAGTTTGGCTACGTCACCGACAAGGCCGGCAATGAAAAACTCATTTACATGGACGAGGTGGGCACCCCGGATTCCTCGCGCATCTGGGACGGCGCAGCCTACCGGCAGGGCGAAATCGTGGAAAATTCCAAAGAGGGTTTTCGGCAACTGCTCCTCAGCCACTTCCCCGACCCGGATATATTGCTGAATAAAAACCGCATGACTGAACGCGCTGCACTGGCGCGCGACAACGCCTTACCCGAAGCAGTCATGCTGCAGGTATCCAAAACTTATGTAGATATTGCGGAAAAGATCACCGGAGAAAAACTGACGCTGTCGGAGAACCCTAAAGCTGAGATCATTGAGATTCTGCGCGATCAGTACGGGCTGATCGACTGAGCTGACGCGGCGCCGGATAACGCTGCTAACCCTAGTTTATCGCCAGCCAGTCAAAGCCGGCTTCCTGATCCGCAGACAATACCGCTTCGCAGTGCGTCATCACCGCAGCCAAGGCCTGCTCTGCCAGGGCGACGGTGTTATTTTTCTCGCTGATATGCGCCATCACCAGATGCTGCAAGCGGGCCTGCTCCACCATCGACAGCAATTGCGCCGCCTGATGATTGTTCAAATGCCCCCAGTCACCCCCAACTCTGCGCTTCAGGCTCGGCGGATAAGGCCCAACTGCCAGCATGTCGCTGTCGTGATTGAACTCTAATACCAGCGCGTCGCAGTCCCGATACTGCTCAATCACAAAGGGCGTAATACTGCCCAGATCCGTCAACAGGCCGAGGCGCCGCCCACGGTTGGCGAACACATACTGGCAGGGTTCGCGCGCATCGTGGGGCACAGCGACAGCGGAAATTTCGACATCGCCAATAAGAAAGGTGCCGTGGGTATTCACTTCGCACAGGCCGGGCAGCCCGGCCATACCCTCGTACTGGGCTGTGCCGTGAGTGGCATAAACCGATAAACCGTACTTGCGAGCTAGGGGACCGACCCCCTTGATATGGTCCGAATGCTCATGAGTCACCAGGACGGCACTCAAATCATCTGCGCTGCGACCAAGCCGTGCCAGACGGCGCTCGGTTTCCTTGACGGTGAAGCCGCAGTCGATCAGCAGGCAGGTATCACCGGATTCAACCAGTGTCCCGTTGCCACGACTGCCGCTTCCCAATGAAGCAAAACGCATGTTGTGTTTTATTTTGCCTGTGAGGAATCAGTATCAGGAAATAAAGCCCTTGATCTGTTTCAGTACCCGATCAATGACGTCCGCATCACTTTGTTCGCCTTCCTGCGGCACAACGCGAATCTGCATTTCATTTGAGCCGACTTCAATCATCTGCACAATGAAGGCATCTACATCCAGTTCCTTGTCTTTCAACAGGCGGCGAAACCACAGAGCTTTATCGCTCTCACCATCAATGGTCACCCAATAACGCCCCTGACTGCGATCGCGGTCATCCACCACAAAACCAGCCTTGTTCAAGGCATTTTCCAGCGAGGCCCAGGCACGATCAAAGGGCAACAACAGACGAATGTAGGGGGGCTCGCCCTGCTCGAGGAAAATTTTCCCGCCGGTTTCAGCATTGCGTTCCGCCAGCATAGAAACACTGCTCGCCGCCTCGGAATCGGCCAAATACTGAGCCAGGGCCATGGTCATGTCCTGCTCGCGCTGCTCACTGAAGGAACCCCGCGGCCAGTGGCCCTGGTCATTATCAACCACCGACTGCAGAACGTAGATTTCGCTGGTGCCACGCTGAACACCCTGCTCTATGCGGAAGCGAAACCGCTCACGCGGCAGATCTTCGCTGCGCGGCTGAACCCAGCCGGTTTCGATAATGCCGTTAACCGCGTCGGTGCGAGCCACCGGAAAACCGCCCAGATTGAGGAAACCGCGCAAGCGGGGCCAGATCTGGCCCGGCGAACCGTCGAGCAGTATCCAGCGGTCTTCACCCATTTTCTGAATGCGCACCACCCCCTGCTCGACATCTTTGATCAGAGGGTCCGGCTGAGGCACAGCAAACTTGCCCGGCAAAACGGTGTGGGATTCGATGCCCGGTACGCGATAGCTGTCATGCAGCGCCGTACTTTCAATGCCCGGCGGCAAAACGAGAGGCTTGGTCAGCTGGGCCTGACGGTAATCATTGGCGCGATCACGCCAGGTACACCCGCTTACCAGCATAACAGTCAGTACTACAAACCAGACACGGCTCATCAACATTCGATAACTCACAGAACAGAAGCCGATTTCAGTGCCTCACGCAATTCGTCACGCGCCCACTCGCCCAACGGCGTCAGCGGCAGACGAATCCCCTGCTCCATGCGCCCCATTTCGTAGAGGGCCCACTTGACCGGGATCGGGTTGGATTCCAGAAACAGCTTCTGATGAAGGATTTCAATCGTCTTATTTATACGTTCAGCCGTTTCGCGATCACCCGCGATGGCTGCCCTTGTCATTTCTCCGACCTGCACCGGTGCCACATTGGCGGTCACGGAGATATTTCCGACCCCACCCAGCAGCATCAGTTCCATGGCGGTAGCGTCGTCGCCGGAATACACCGCCAGACGGCCAGACACGCCATCAATCAGAGCCTTGCCGCGCACCATATCACCTGTGGCGTCCTTGATACCGACAATATTATCGATGTCCGCCAGCCGGAAAACCGTCTCGTTGCTCAGGTCGCAGGCAGTGCGCCCCGGCACGTTGTAGAGAATCTGGGGGATATTGACCGCCTCGGCAATGGTCTTGTAGTGGCGGTACAGCCCTTCCTGGGTCGGCTTGTTGTAGTAAGGAGTGACCAGCAGACAGGCATCGGCACCGGCCTTGCTGGCAGACACGGTCAGTTCAATGGCTTCCGTGGTCGAGTTGCCGCCAGTGCCGGCAATGACCGGAATACGGCCAGCCACACGGGCGACCACGCTGCGAATCACCTCACAGTGCTCGTCCATATCCAGAGTCGCCGATTCACCGGTCGTGCCGACGGCCACAATCGCATCGGTACCGCTTTCGATGTGCCAGTCGATCAGGTTGCCCAGCCCCTGCCAGTCAAGACTGCCGTCTTCCAGCATGGGGGTCACCAGCGCGACCATACTGCCGGTAATCATTTACACTCTCCCAAATTAAGCAAGGCGCTAATGGTAATGGTGGGTCTGCCCAAGCTCAAGCGACTTTTACGGCCCGCGCCAGGTTTCACAAGGTCCGGCACTGGTACTGACTAAACTCTGGGCCTAAAATCCGGTCTAACTTACTATCCAGACACAAAACCCGACAGGAGATCAGCCATGCGAGCAATGTTAGCCATAGTTCTTGCTCTGTTGCCCGCCTTGCTGGCAGCAGAAACCTTTCGTACCGAAGCCCCGTCGGAATTTGACCGGCGTTTTATGGAAAACCAGATTCAGTCGCTGGATGACATCGCGAGCCTGAATCTGGGGCGCCGCATCAACGGCAACAAACAAAACGACCTGGAAGTCATGCAGACCTTGCTGGATCGCGGCCTGATAAAAAGGGATGAAACCGCCAAACTGCAGGGTATGGGCATTGTCCTCGGGGAGCTGTTGCGCAAGGAAAAAGGCCTGTTCTGGACCATTTATATCGACAAGCTGGGACGCAGCCGCGCCTTGGAAATTCCAGGCAAGCGGGAATTTGTCTTCCCAGTGACCATGATTTCCCGGCGCTACGAAGCTGGCGTCGACGTGAATGTCCGCAAGGTTTACGACAACGCGGTGCAGATTGTCGAAGAAATACAGGACAAGCGCGGCTGGCAGTAACACTACCCGCTATACAGGGAAGGCAAACACCCTATATTAAAAAAACCAACACCAGGGGAATGGTCGCAAAACTGATCAGCGTCGAGGCCATCACCAGGCCTGCCACTGCTTCCGGGCTGCGCCGGTACTGCTGCGCCAGCAGGTAGTTGAATACCGCAGCCGGTGTCGCTGCCTGCAATAAAATCACGCCCCGCAGCACGCCCTCCAGATCCAGCAAGGCCACCGTCAAAACCCCCGCCGCGACGGACACGACAATACGGGCACAGCCCATGGCTACGGCCGTTGCCACATCTTTCAGCTTTAAGCCAACCAGCGACACTCCCAGCGTCAGCAGCATCAGCGGAATAGCCATCCCACCCAGCAAGTTCAGGGTATTGCTGAGGGTTAACGGAAACTGAAAATCTACGGCCACCAGGAGAACGGCCAGCAAACCCGACCACACAACCGGCGATTTCAGCAGCGCCCGGCCAGGCATTTCAGCCGCCAATAGCGCGCTACCCAGGGTGAAGTGGGTCAAACTGAACAGGACAAACACGCCCAGCGACAGGGCAAGCCCCTCCGGGCCAAAGGCAAACAGACACAGGGGCAAGCCCATATTGCCGGAATTGCCAACCACCAGCGGGATGCCGATATCGCGCAGGGGCCAGCGGCACAGCAGACAGACCACCACGGCAAAGACCGCGGTAATAGCCATCAGCACCAGCGCCGCAACAATCACATCCAGCAAAGCTTTCAGCTGCAGTTCCGTCGTACCCAGGGTGCCGATAATCAGCGCTGGCGCGCCGATTTTCATCACCAGGTCACCGACAAAGGCATTGGGAAAGCTGGGCTGGCTGCGCCCCCACCAGATGCCCAGCACGATGCAGACAATGATCGGGACGATAACCGGTGTAATGGTGGCGAACATGCGCAGCCCTGTGCAATAACCAAAAAGCTGAAAAGGAAACAGCCGCGAGGCTACGTCAATTCTCCAGAGTTATGAAGCCCCCGCTAGAACTGTTTCGCACGCAGCATCGCATCGTGACCGCCATCCACAAACAGGATGGAGCCGGTGACAAAACTGGCTCGCTCACTCAACAGAAAACACACCGCTTCGGCAATATCTTTCGGGTCCCCCACCCGGCCAAATGGGACGCTGGCAGCAAAGGCCTTCATTGCTTCGCCCACTTCCGGGTCAGCGTGGGAGGCGTCAACCAGCGGTGTCTGGGTAATCCCGGGCGCCACTGCGTTCAGGCGAATTCGCTGAGCCGCATATTCCGGCGCTTTCTGGCGCAACCACTGGCTCACGGCCCGCTTGCTGCCTGCATAGGCGTGATTGGCGTCCTTTTTATCGATAAATTCGCAGGCGCCCGCTTCATCACCGGCCAGCAGCAGCTCGGTATACTCGTCGTCCGGAAGCATAGGCGCCGAGTTTGACGAAATCATGACAATACTGCCCTTGCGCTTAGCGAGCAGGTCGAGCACGCCTTCGGTGGTCGCCACCGCGCCAAAGTAATTCACACGAGTAATCAGGGAATAAGGGCGCGCCGCCGGCCCCAGCCCAGCGCAGGGCACAAAGCCATCGAGGCCCTCGGGCGCTGCGGCACGAATACCGTCGACAGCGGCCTGACGTCCTTCCGTCGTAGAAAGGTCCGCAATGATATCCGCGTCCTTGATATCCACCACAATGACCGTGTGCCCTTCACCGCGAAGTTGCTGTTTGATCGCCGCGCCGATGCCGGTGGCGCCGCCTGTCATGGCATAGATACCCATAGTCATACCGCCTTGTTATGTTTTGTCAGTTAGATAATCGTCTGCCCTGAGATTAGCACCCGCCCCTGCGAGCACACCATTAACGATTACTCATCGACGGTGTACTGCTCGTAGCTGGGGTTGCAATTGGCTATCAGCTCATCAATACGGCGCCGGTATTCGGGCTTGAAATCCTCGTGGGTAAAAATCCAGAACTGGTCTTTGCGAATGGCATCGAAAACCAGCTCGGCACAGGCAGCGGGCGACATGCCCTGACTGATACCGTCGTTCAAAAACTGCATCAGCTGTTTCTGGCCCTCACTCTGTTCGGCCTGGGCGTCGCGGCCCTCGCCAGAGGCCGCTATTGCAGTAGCAATGGGGCCGGGGCACAGCGCGGAAACGCCAATGGGGCTCTGCTGCAACTCGTAGTGGAGGGTTTCGGTCAGCGCCAACACCGCCTGCTTGCCGACGGTATAGGGGCCCATCAAGGGCGCTGCCAACAGGCCCGCCAGCGACGACGTATTAACGATATGGCCCGCTGTCCCCTGTGCCAGCATTCGCGGCACAAAAGCCTGCACGCCGTGCAGCACGCCCATCAGGTTAATATCGAGAATCCAGCGCCAGTCCTTCAAGGGCACCTCCCAGGTAGTGCCACTGATCAGCACGCCGGCATTGTTGAACAACAGATCGACCTGCCCGAACTGGTCGAAGGCAAAGTCCGCCAGGGCCTCGAGCTCCTCCGCCTTTGATACGTCGGTTTTACGCCACACCGCCCCCAGCTCGCTGGCCAGCGCTTCCACTCGCTCGTCGTTCACGTCCGCCAGCACCACCTTCATACCCTCGCCCGCACAATGCCGCGCCAGCCCCTCACCGATACCGCTGGCGGCACCTGTCACTACGGCCACCTTGCCTGCAAACTCATTCATGGATCAATCCTCTCAATCTGATATGCCCGTTATCGCAGAAGCCCCAAGTGCTAGCATCGTCTGCCCGGACTATCAGCGATCAAACGCTTTCCTGTAGCATGGGGCAAAACGGCTCGCAGATAACAGCATGGATAAAAGCGAACACGCCCTGATTGAAGCCATTTATGATGCTCCGCTCAGTGAACCGGTCTGGTCTGACTGTCTCAAGACTTTGCGCCTCGCCTTGAAGGCCCAGGGCATTGTGCTGATGCTGCGCCTGCCCAACGAGCAGGAGCGCGGGGTAATTCTGGCCGACGGCATCCCCGGCCTTGAGGGTGAAATTGGCGACAACCCTTACAGTGACCAGTTTTACAGTATGGACCCCTTCGTCAATATGCCGGACAACGTGACCGTCACCCTCGACGAACACCTTGATTTAGACGCCCTGCAGAACAGCGAGTTTTACCAACTCAGCATGGAGCCCTTCGGAATTCATCACATCGCGGGCGTGGAACTGACCAGTGGCAGTGATATCGACGCCAGCCTGCGCTTGACGCGAAACAAGGGTGAGCCGGGCTTCACGCGGGATGAACGGGCACTGCTCAATCGCCTGATACCTCATCTGAAGCGGGCGCTGCGCATCCACAGCCGTCTGGAAAGTGTCAGCAGTGAAAAAGAAATCTACGCCCAGGCAGTTTCACAGTTATCGGTGGCGACGTTTTTCCTGAATGACAAAGGCCATCTTATAGAGGCCAACCCCATGGGTGAGCGCCTGCTGGATGCCGACCGGGGCATATCCCTGAGTGCGGGCAAACTGGTACTGGAACGCCCCGTCGATACCCAGAAACTGAAAGTCGCCATCGAAGCCGCGCTGAAAGCCCGCGTGCACGGTGATACCGTTTTCGCCCAGGCCATGCCGGTTTACGACCACAGCGGCGAATGTCAGCTGGGTTTAACTGTGCGCCCGCTGGCGGTTAAGCGCCACCGGGAAACCGACCAGGAAGCGGTCATCGCGGTCTTTGTCAGCGATGCCACAGCGCGTGTTGAAGCACCCCAGGCTTCACTTACCCAGCTGTTTGGACTCACGCCGGCGGAAAGTCGACTGGCCACCGCACTGGCCAACGGACTGAGTCTGGACGACGCCAGCGCCAGCCTGCATATCAGTCGCAATACCGCGCGCGCGCACTTGAGATCGATCTTTTCTAAAACCGGGGTCAGCCAGCAGACCCAGTTGGTGAGCTTGATTTTGAAAAGTGTTGCGCCGCTGGGCTAGGGCAACTCAGTTAAATAACTTCTCCCCGGTTATCGGACAGAGTCCGCATAGCATAAACGTAAGCTATCGCAAAAAAGCCTTACCAACTCACTTTGATATCTGAACGCTGCTTTTCGCGGTCGCGAACGTGCTTGAGAATGTGCGGGTGGTCATCGGTTTTGATAACACCGTGCAAAAACAAACGCAGCACTTCCTGCCGCATACGGGTTTTCATGTTTTCCCGCTCTTTTTTAGTCTTGGCATGGGAGTCCACCCACACCGGCCACAGAAAGTAACCGGCCAGCATAAGAACCGACAGAGCTTCCGAATCAATCCCGCCCTTGGCAACCTCAGCTTTCGCCATCTGCTGTGTTGACTCCTTGAACTGACGGAAAAATTTGTCCTCGCCGGGCTTGTCCGAAGCCAGCACTTCAAACAGCCAGATTCGACACAGGGCCGGGTTATCGACGGCGAAGTCGACCAGCCCTTCAACCACCTCGTAAAGCGGGCGGTCTTCCGCACCACCTTCCCAATGCCCGGCCTCGTCGACACCCACTTCACCGAAGATTGTATTGGACAGATGATCACTCACCCACTGCACCGTCGCCTTGATCAATTGTTCACGAGTTTCAAAGTGCTGATAGGCCGTACCGCGATTGATACCCGCCAGGTTCGCCACCTTCGATAGGCTGAGCGCATCCGGGCCATCTGATGCCAACACCGTGCGCGCCGCTTCCAGTATCGCTTCCCGCGTTGCTGCCTTATCCCTTCTTCGCGCCATGAGCCTTTACCCTATTATCATCACTGGTGATTACTATTAAGCAATTTTGTGGGGCTCCTGTTTATTAGTCAACACGCTGTTCATAATTAATGCAAAATCGCTTTGCAGAACTTGTGCAGAACATCGCTTGTCGAAGGGGAGCACTATGGCCGACACTAGCGCGACCGGCATAAAACCAATACCCAGACCCTCGGAGGAATATTAATGACTAAACCCCTTATAGCTGCCACCACACTAACGGCTGCCACCCTGCTGCTCGGCGCCTGCGGCCCATCGTCCCAACAGGAAACGACTGCCGCGCCCATCGAACTGAAGGTACCCGCAGGCCAATACAAGCACGACCCCTATCACTCCACCCTGGCCTTCAGCGTTAATCACCTGGGGCTGGCCAACTACATCATGCGTTTTACTGATTATGATATTCAGGTCGATCTGGATCCGGACAATATCAGCCAGTCGTCACTCACTGTGACCATCGATGCATCTTCCATCGATACTGACTACACCGGTGATTATCAGGCGACGCACGAAAAATCCCCTTTCACAACCTGGGAAGAGGACCTGACTCAAAGCCCGAAATTTCTGAACGCCAGCGAATACCCCACCATTACCTACACTTCGACAGGCATCGCAAAAAAAGGGGGCAAGCTTGAGATCGACGGCAATTTGACCTTGCTGGGGCAAACCCATCCCGTAAAGCTGGAAGCAACACTGGTTGGTCAGGAGCCACAGCACCCCTTCTTTGGTTATGGCGCGCTGGGCTTCTCCGTAAGCGGCAGCTTTGAACGCTCCCAGTTCGGCATGACACATCTGACTAACCCCCCGTTGGTCAGCGATACCGTTACCGTCAACTTTGAGGGCGAGCTGCACCAGGTAGTAGAGCAAGCAGCCAAATAAATGAGCTACCGCTACAACGCTATTGCGATCACCCTGCATTGGGTGATCGCTGTCTGCATTCTAATTAACCTGGGCTTTGGCTGGTGGATGGGTGACGCCCTGAACGATGACGCCACCCAAAATCTCGCCACCAATGTTTTTCAACGGCATAAGTCGCTTGGTCTGTTGATCCTTGTACTGAGCTTGCTGCGCTTGGGCTGGCGCCTGCTGCATCCCGCCCCACCACTGCCCGAGGCCACCGCTCGCTGGGAGCAGCTTGTCGCACGGCTTACCCACATAGCTTTCTACGGGCTGATGATTGGCATTCCCCTGAGTGGCTGGCTCTACGTTTCAACCCAGTGGCGCGGCGACAATCCGCTGAACGTACCCACCGTATGGTTTGGCTTGTTTGAAGTGCCGCACTTGCTGGCCCTGAATACCCTGTCTCCAGAAACCCGGGAGTTTTTGGCAAGTTGGATATTACCCGCCCACGAATATTTAAGCTGGGCCTTTACCCTGCTGCTGGCGCTGCATATTGGCGCCGCACTGCGCCATCATCTAGTCTTGAAAGACGCCGTGCTCACCCACATGATTCCGGCGCTGGCGAAAGCCACTCCCCAGCCATATCAGGCAAAAACGCGACCTCTCACAGCGGCTGCGGCGACACTGAGCCTTGCCGCTTTGCTCGCTATTGGCTTGAGCCTTTCTGGCGACGCTCCCGAACAGGATGCCTCGTCGGCGGAACAGGCACTCGCGGAACTAACAGAAGATTTTCCCACCGGGTTACCACACTGGCTGCTGCTCTCCGGCGAGAGCCATATACATTTTTCCGGTACCCATGCCGGAAAGGCGTTTAAGGGAAAGTTCACCCGCTGGCAGGCAGAACTGCGTTTTGACAACGCCACCGGCACACCGGCAATTGCTGTGGTGATAGACACCGCATCCGCCACCGATGGCGCGCCCATGCACGATCGCACCCTGCCCCAGGAAGAGTGGTTTAACGCGAGCGTTTATCCCTTTGCTACCTATACGGCAAACACTGCCGATGCCTTGGGTGACAATCGCTACGCCCTGCCCGGCACCCTGACCATCAAGCACCACCCCGTGGCTATGGCGCCGCTAACGCTGGAACAAAGCGGCGATACACTGCGCATATACGGCGAGCTGGTACTCGACCGGGCGGAGGTAGACATGGGAATGGAGTCTGACCCCAATGGCGAATGGGTCTCACGCGAGATCAGGATTCAGGTGAACGCACTTGCGACTCGGCAGAACCCATAGCGCGCTGCCATATCCCCATACTCCACACTGACATGAAATTTCTGACAAAATTCGCACTATAGTCAATATGGAGGATGAATTGTCTTCGGCCTGAGCCCACTCTGGTATCTGACGCAGAGTAACAGCCTTAAGATACCGGAGGACATCTCCCGTGCAGGCAGTGGACACCCGGCTTTCCCATGCTTCTTCACCCCTACAGGAAAGCCTGATTACCAAAGAATCACAGCGCACCGCAATATCATTATTCTGAGCACATACGCATGAACAAAAACCTTGAAGCCCGAGTGGACCCCATAACCGAAGACGAAGACTTTATCGCCCGTGCACTGGAAGAACTCAGTCCACCCGCACTGATCATGTCTATCGTTCATATGACAGGCAACACTGACCTGCTCAAAAGCAATCTTCGCCCCCGCGTCATGGACGTGGTGGAAGCCTCAACACAAACTGAACCGCTCGAAGACGGCAGTCTGACCCTTAAGCAGGGCGCCGAGATCCGCGCCCACGCGCTGAAGGCCATCCGCACCTATCGTGAACGCGGCTGCGAACTGCCAGTCCTATCTGAGAGTGTAATCAACGATATGCTCGACTTTATGAGCGGCCAGCATATCGAGGGCGACTACCGTGAATTTATCAAGGAAGAGATTGCCATTGATGGCGTTGACCATCGCGCCGTTGAGTTTGATAACGCAAAATTGAAGGCGCGAGCAGCCAACTTTCCGGTCGTTATTATTGGCGCGGGCATGGGCGGCCTGCTGGCGGCCATTCGGCTCGATGAAGCGGGTATTCCCTGCAGGATTATCGAAAAGAATCCGGCCATCGGCGGCACCTGGTACGAGAACCGCTACCCTGGCTGCCGCGTGGACGTTCAGGGCCACAGTTACAGCTATTCCTTTGAACCCAACCACGACTGGAGCAGCCACTACCCCAAGGCCAAGGAGATTCACGACTACTACGAGCACTGCGCCGATGAATACAAGGTGCGCGATAAAATCCGATTTAACACGGAAGTGGAATCGGCAGTCTACGATGATGCGAACAACCGCTGGACGGTTACGGCTATCGACGCACACGGTGATCGAGAACACATGGAAGCCTGTGCAGTCATTAGCGCGGTCGGACAACTCAACCGCCCCAAACTGCCTGCCATCGATGGGCTGGACAGTTTTTCCGGGCCGGTCATTCACTCCGGCGCCTGGCCGAAAGGCTGCGATCTCTCAGGCAAGCGCGTAGCGGTAATCGGTTGTGGAGCCAGCGCTCTACAGATTATTCCGGAAATGGCAAAGGCGGGTTCACCGCTACTGGTTTTTCAGCGCTCCCCCGCCTGGATGTTTCCCAATCTGGAATATCACTCACCGGTGACCGAAGCCCAGCGCTGGGCACTGAAAAAACTACCCTACTACTCTAAGTGGTATCGCTTCTGGCTGTTCTACACAGCCACCGAAGGGGTTTTTGCCAAAACACAGGTCGACCCGACGTGGAACAGCCCGCTCTCAGTCAGTGCCTCCAATGAAGATATGCGCATTGTGCTCACCGAGTGGATCAAGTCACAGGTCGACGACCCGGAGCTGATCGCCAAGGTCCTGCCAGACTATCCACCCTTCGGTAAACGGATTTTGCAGGACAACGGCTGTTACCTGCAGGCCCTGCAGCAGGACAATGTCGATTTGATTACCGACGGAATTGAAAAAGTCATGGCAAACGGCATTGTTACTAGCGACGGCAGGCTGCACGAGGTAGATGCCATTGTCTGCGCCACCGGTTTTCACGCCGACCGTTTTCTATTCCCAATGAAGATCACCGGCCGCAATGGCATTGACCTCAATGAACAGTGGGAAGGCAACAATGGTCGCGCCTATCTGGGCATCACCGTACCTAACTTTCCCAATCTGTTTTGCATCTATGGGCCCAATACCAACCTTGTGGTGGCTGGCAGTATTGCCCACAACGCCGAATCACAGGTGAACTATATACTGCGCAGTTTCAAACTATTGTTTGAAACCGGCAAAGAAGCCATGGATTGCCGCCGGGATATTCATGACGACTACAACAAGCGAGTGGATGCTGCTAACGAAGGCGCCGCCTGGGGCTGGCCCGGCGTCAACAGCTGGTACAAAAATGAGCAGGGCCGTATTACCGCCAACCTGCCGTTTAGAATTATTGATTACTGGCGCATGACCAAGCAGCCCAATCCCGCCGACTACCACTTTTATTAATGAGTCATTTCCCGGTCGGGCGTTGCGCGTAAACTGATTCAGGCCGGCTCAAGCATCTCGCCGGGGCGAGTACCAGTCGGTCCACCGCTATCGAAGGTAGGTACACCGTTGACCATGGTCAGCCGCATTGGCGCCGCATCGCGGGTCCATCGCCAGGTATGACCGCCCTTTCCGTCTGGCACGTCATAGACCCGACGCATTTCGCGCTCCTGAATTTCATCGAGACTAAAAACCGTGATATCGGCCTTTTTACCCACGCCGAGCTCGCCGCGATCCGGCAGCGAAAAGTGCCTCGCGATCTTGCCGGTTAGCGAGTGCACGGCCTCTTCGATAGAAAGCTGCTTGTTCTTTTTGACAAACTCCGTAATCAGTTTGATATTTTCGCCACCGCCGCAGAGCATCTGTCCGTGCGCCCCGGCATCACTGACATTGCCTACGGCCTTTGGATCGCGCAGCAGCTTCAAGACCATCTCCGTGTCCATCTCGAAGGGTGGCATGGTGACCGTGGATTCCAGCCCGTTGGCAATAAGCCATTCCGCCATCGCGTCGGAGGGGTGCTCGGCGCCAATCTGCTCCATGTACTCGCCAACCGTTATTCCGATGGGTCCGACGCCATTGTCGGTATTCATAAGAATCAACTGCTCCGCACGACCGCGGGGAAAAGGAGAAAACTCAAAGGTTTCGTTGTCCCAGGAGGCGCGAGCCCGCTTGCGCCAGTCTGGATCACGCATAAGGGCGATCTTGGCTTCGTCCGTTTCAGTGGTTACAACCTCATGCCAGACATAGTCATTGGATTGGGCGAAAATCAGCGAACTCTGCACACTAAGCGTCGAAGTGACCGGAATGTGCGCAAAAGCTGTCCAAAAATCGCGGCCTTCTTTCTTGAATTGCTCGTGGAGCTCTACCAGGGGCGCCTGAATGCCCATCATGTCCCGCTGAAAGACCAGCGTCGGCAAGCCGCCCCATTGCACCCGCACATTCAGACCTTCCATCAGGCGGGCAATGCGCACCATCGACTCGGGTGCCGTCATGGCACGAAAGACATCGACAATCACCTGAAAACAGCTGCCCTTGTGTTTGTCCATGACTTCAAACAACGCCCGGAACTCGGCATCGTCAGCCTTTAAGGTCGGCACCGGACGGTCTTCACCATCGTGATCAAACAAATTGGACGACAACCCCAGAGCGCCGGCAGACAGGGCTTCGTCAAGCAAGGCCGCCATTCGCTCTATCTCAGCGGCTGTCGCGGCCCGATCCCAGGCTTCAAGCCCCATTACTGCAAGACGCAGAGCAATATGCCCGCAGAAGGCGGCGTAGTTTGTCGGCAGTTTGACGTTGCGAACCATCGAATCTTTATACTCTGGCCAACTCCGCCAGTCCCAGGGCAACTCACTGAAGAACGGCTCTTTCGGGATGTCCTCAAAAAAGGAAAAGATACTAACGACCTCACGGCGAACCGCTTCCTCTTCCGATATGGGCGCGACACTGAAACCGCAGTTGCCCATGATAGTGGTGGTAACCCCAAAACCAGGCAGCGGATCCAACTCGGAATCCCACCACATGGCGCCGTCGAAGTGGGTGTGAGTTTCAATAAATCCCGGTGTAACCAGACAGCCACCGGCATCCACCACCGCTTCACCGGAATTCGGCTCCAACGCGGGTGCAATCTCCTGAATCACACCGTCGGCGATCCGCACGTCGCCCTGATAGGACGGCGCCCCGGTGCCATCGACGATGGTGCCCCCACGAATCAAACAGGCTGAGGATTCTTGTACAGACATAGTTGCAAGCTCCTGAAAATAATCGTTTCTTATACTTGGACTTTAAGAATATTACCGGCGCACATTTATGCAGCCTGGAAAACTCTGTGCTTTATAAGCAATATAGGCCTTGTATTCACAGGCAGGTAGAACGATGTGACCGCAGACTTTAACGATATTACTGAAGCTTTAGGTGCCCAACAGGCCGCTCTGGCAATGCTGAGGGTAATACAGGGGCGGCAACTGGGCGCCGATCAACTGGAGGTGTTTTATCGTTATTTCGCCGAGCGCGGGGTCAGCGTGACGGTAGCAGTTTTCAAGGAATGGATCGCGCAGATTCAGCGCGAACTCGACAGCCAGGAGTCACTGAAGCAGCTGGCCAAGGTCTGGACTGAACGCCTCGGAGAGCATGCCAGCTTTACCCCACAGGAAGCCGAGGAGTTTCATCATCAGTACGCCTCGGTGCTCGATACCAATGCCATCATTCGCCAGCCAGTGGTCGTTGGTTATGTCGAGCGCGAGGCTGGCAGCGCCTTTGATCTGGAGCTTTCCCAGCCCGCCAGGAATATTCGCTGGACGCTGCTCTACACCGTCTCCGGTCAGGCAACGCTTAAAGCAGGTATTCGGGATCTCACCATATCCCCCGGTGATGTACTGCTACTGCCACCCAATGCCATGTATTCACTAAAACGCTCCACCATCGCGCGGCGCTGGAACCATTTCTATATCAGCTTTCACCCACACACTGACTGGCGCCACCATCTCGATTGGCCAACCCCAGCTCCGCACGTAGGTTATGTGAAAGTTCCCAAATCCGAGCGAAAAAAAATTAGGCGAGTGCTTGAAGATCTGGTCGACAACAGTTTGCATCCCTCAGCCGTAATGCATGATCTGGAAGCTAATCTCTTATTGCAGTTTATATTGCGCTGCAGCAGCTATTTTTCACAAAGCCATCACCGGGTAAGCGATAACCGCATCGACAAGGCGAAACGCTTCGTTGAAGAACATCTGAGTGAGGCTTTTACTCTGGAGCAGGTCGCCTCGGCGGTGCATATGTCTCCCTCACGGCTCGCCGCACTCTTCAAAGAACACACCGGTTTAAGCGTATTTAGCTGGCGCAACGAACGGCGACTGATTCAGGCTGCTCACCTGCTTCGCAGCAGCGATCAAGCTATTGCCACTATAGGAGCGAAACTGGGATTCAGCGATCCGACCTACTTTTCCCGTACCTTTCGCCAACATATTGGCTGCAGTCCGAAGGCTTACCGCCACCAGCGACAGAGTGACGTCGCCAATGGCCTATAACAATTATCGGAGCGTGCTGTACGCTTACACTGTAAGTCTTCATGAGCAATCTTGCGCCACGCCCTTCTGTTCAATTACATAAAAATTGACCAAGCGTGAGCTAGTAGTCGAATTGCGTAAATCTGATTCGTCTTGGCAATCAGTTTTTCAAGCACCCATGAAGGTGCTTCCAGCTCCTGCTGCATGCGAAACACCAGTGCTTCAAACCCTTTCCGTTTAATCCTCACGGCCTGCCCCAAGAGGTTGTCTACGTGCTTACCGCGTTGCCAACACGCTTCCCGGGAGACAAAGCGATCCGCGAGCACACCGGAAAGCGCGACACAGTCACTAAAGAGATGACCCTCATGTTCGCCGACAAAGCCTGCCTCGTGGCTGCAGGCGATCGCGGAGGTAAAGAATGGAGGCAGCCCCCACTTCTGTAGAAGCCACCACAAGCGGCATTGGCGCTCGCATTTGAAAATTCCACCGCCCCTTGCCCGCTCCCAACAGGAGTTAGAAGCAGACACGAGTTACTTCGGGAATGAGGTGAGGGCTGGATCAGCGCCCCTTCCAGTTCGGCGCCCGCTTCTCGGCAAAGGCCGTCGCACCTTCAATCGCATCTTCGCTGCTGAAAATCACATCCACCTGTTTCTGTTGATTGGGGAACATTTCATCCAGTGACCAGTCCTGTGATTCCAGAATCACTTCCTTGGACTTGATCACTGCCAGCGGACCATTAGCGGCAATGGATTTGGCCAGCGCTTTGGCGCCTTCCAGCGCGGTACCCGGCTCGACAACGCGATTGATCAAACCCAGCTCATAGGCCCTATTGGCATCGATAAAATCACCGGTCAGCGCCAGCTCCATGGCGATGCGCGGAGCAATCTGGCGCGGCAAGCGCATCAGGCCACCGGCGGCGGCCACCAGGCCACGTTTGGCTTCGGGTATGCCGAACTTCGCACTGTTGGCCGAAACCACCAGATCACAGGCAATCATCAGCTCAAAGCCGCCGGCCAGCGCAAACCCTTCTACCGCAGCAATCAAAGGCTTTTTCGGCAGTGACTCCACCAAACCGGCAAAACCCTTGCCTTCGATAAAGGGCATTTCACCACTGACGAAAGCCTTCAAATCCATGCCTGAGCAGAAAGTGCCCTCAGCACCCGTGAGGATAGCGACCTGAATACTGTCGTTGCTGTCCAGTTCGTCCATTGCCGCAGCGATGCCTTTGGCTACATCGAGGTTGACGGCATTTTTGGCTTTGGGGCGATTGATGGTGATGGTCATTACGCCATCAGCTACTTCGGTCAGAACGGCATCGCTCATAGTGCTCTCCTGTCAGTGAGTATCATTATTCAGCGCCCAATAATGTACACAGGAGTTTGATCGTGCAAGCGATTATGGCGTGGGCGTGAACTGCCCCTCACCCCAACTCCATCCCGGAGGGAGAGGGACATCCGCAAAAATTAATCCCTGAAATTAGTAAACTGCAGCGGTTGCTCCAGATCTTCGGCCCGCAACAAGGCCATCACCTGCTGCAAATCATCACGTTTTTTTCCCGTGACACGCACCTGATCGCCCTGAATCTGACTTTGGACTTTCAGCTTGGAGTCTTTGATCAGTTTTACGATTTTTCTGGCCAGTGCCGCTTCCAGACCGTTTTTCATGTTAATCATTACCTTGACCTGTTTACCTGCGGTCGCCGGCTCGCCCACTTCCATGGCCAGCGGGTCGATGTCGCATTTGATCAAGGCAGCGCGCAGCATGTCTTCCATCTGACTGAGCTGGAAATCAGCTTCGGCAAACATGGTGACGCCCAGCTCTTCGCGTTTGAAGGCGGCATCGACTCCTTTAAAGTCAAAGCGATTATCAATGACACGCTGCGCCTGGTCGACGGCATTGGTAAACTGGTGCAGATCCACTTCAGAAACGATATCAAAGGATGGCATGACACTTTCTCTTACATCACATGGGCACCGAATGGTAGCACTGCTGCGAGAAGCTTGTCATGACTGAGCCCTGGCTGATTCTGGGCGCCGGCAGCATCGGTGGACTCTGGGCTGCGCGGCTCTATCAGGCCGGTCGCTGCCCTCAATTACTGCTCAGGGAAGATGCCTTGGGCAATTATGATGGATTGCACATTGAAGGCGAGCAATCGCTTCCCGTGCCGGCCACCACTGCTGCGGCTCTTACCCAGCCCATTGATCACCTGTTGGTGTGCTGCAAGAGCTATCAGACGCTTGATGCCCTCAGCCCCCTTGCACCTCACTTTCACGAAAACACGGCGCTGGTGCTGGTGCAAAATGGCATGGGCATTGCCGAGCAGATCAAGGCCCTTTATCCCGAAATTCGTTTATATTGCGGCACCACCACCGTCGGCGCCAACCGCAGCGCGCGTTTCTCTATAAGGCCGGCTGGCCGTGGCGAGACACTGATCGGAGGTTTTGATGACTCGGCAACACAGGCAGGAGTAATCGCCGACGGCCTGTCTTGCCCGGGATTCCCGGTATCAGCCAAAGACAATATTCTCGCCCTCCTGTGGCGCAAACTTGCCATCAATTGCGCGATCAATCCGCTAACCGTTCGGTATCGATGCCGCAATGGCGAACTGCTTGATCTCCCGGCGGCTTGCCGCGACCTCAAAGTGATCTGTGAGGAATTTTCGGCCGTCAGCCAGGCGCTGGGGCGAGAGCACTGGGTACCCAACTTACTGGATACGGTGACAGACGTTGCCCATAAGACCGCTGCCAACCGCTCCTCAATGTTGCAGGATGTCGAAGCCGGTCGCAGAACCGAAATTGATGCGATAACCGGCTATCTATGCCGCGAAGCACAGCGCCTTTCCATACACACTCCTATGAATCAGTCGCTGCTGGATGAAATTGTCAGTACCCACTCACCGCGTTGACAGCCCGGCCCGCAGTCAGTAGAGTGCGCGCACCTGCCTTGGGTGCCCGCGGGTGCTGATTTAAGTTGTCAGTCAGTACAGGCGCGGGTTAAACGGGAAGTCTGGTGCCGGTTCACATGAACCCAGTCCAGCGCTGCCCCCGCAACGGTAATTATCGCGTTTGAATGTCTGAACCGATAACAGCCCGGAACCGGCCCATGCAGATACAACGATGACGCGGAGGGCTTCATCGGGTCATATACCTGTATATCACCCCACCCCTCCCTCATTGCGTTAACAACAATGCATTGGGGAAATCCATGAAAAAACTTACCGTTACTGCACTCACCTTGAGCAGTGCCGTTTCACTTGCCAACCCGGTTGAAACCACGCTGGTCACTGCAACCAGAACCCAACAGAACGTCGACGCCACGCTGGCGCCTGTCACTGTTATTGATCGTGAAGAGATCGAGCGCAGTCAGGCCCGCGATGTGCTGGAACTACTGACCAACACTACCGGCGTCACCATTACCCGCAACGGCGGCGTCGGCTCTTCCAGCAGCGTGTTTATTCGGGGCAACGCCTCCAGCCATACGCTGGTGCTGATCGACGGACAACGCGTCGGCAGCGCGACGCTGGGCACTGCCAATCTCTCCATGCTGGAGCCGGAACAGATAGAACGCATTGAGATCGTTCGCGGCCCGCGTTCCAGCCTCTACGGTAGTGATGCAATTGGCGGTGTGATTCAGATCTTCACCCGCAAAGGAAGCTTAAATGGCGGTGTCTCGCCTTTGTTGAAAGCAGGCTACGGTAACCGCAACACCAGTAAAGCCGTGGCGGGATTGTCAGTAGGTGATGATAGCGCCTATGCCAACCTTATGCTGACTCACTTTGACACTCAGGGCATGGACAACCTGATCAGCGATACCGGCCAGAATGGCGACGACGACGCCTATCGCACCACCGGCTTAAGTTTCCGCTCCGGCGCCAAGCTAGGTAAAGCCGATTTTGGACTGAGCTACCAGCGCACCGAATCAGAAAATGAATTCGACAGCGCCTTTTCTCCCAACGCACTGCCATCCAGCGAGTCTGTAATCGAGACTGTCAGCGCCGATGCCAGCGTGTCGCTATCAAAGAGCTGGGTCAGCACCCTGCGCCTTGGTAAATCCAAGGATGATAGTCTGTCACTGAATGACCTGAATCCCACATCGCGCTCGCGCTTCACCACGCGCCGCGACAGCGCCCTTTGGCAGAACGACGTATATTTGGGCAGCCACGTGGTTTCCGTTGGCGCGGAGTACTATGATGATTTCGTCGATAGCACCACCAACTACGACGTCGATGAACGCTACAACAAAGCCGGCTTTGTGCAGCTGCAAAGCGACTTCGGCGCCCAGGATCTGTCTCTTGGCGGTCGCCACGAGGACAACGAGCAGTTCGGCTCTTTCAGAACCTGGACCGCCAGCTATGGCATCGACTTGTTTGAAGGCACTCGCCTGATTCTGTCCAAGGGTACCGGCTTTAAAGCACCCACCTTTAACCAGCTTTACTTCCCCAATTTCGGCAACCCCAGTTTCATTCCCGAAGAATCTGAAAACACGGAAGTGGAACTGCGCTACCGGGAGGATAATTTTGGCTGGTCACTGGCGGCGTTTGAAAATGACGTAGAAAACCTGATCCAGTACAACCCCGCCACCTTTACTACTGACCAGATCAGTGAGGCTGAGATTCGCGGCGGCGAACTGACGGTATTTGCGCGGGTTAGCGACTGGCAACTGAATGCCAACCTGACAGTCTTGCGACCGCTGGACGTTGCTACGGACAACGATGTGCGCCGCCGTCCTCGCCGAGCCGCCACTGTCAGCGCCGATCGCCAGTTGGATCGTTTGAGTTACGGCATTCAGGTTCGCGCCCAAGGTCGCAGCTACGAGGATGCTGCCAACAAACAGGAGCTGTCAGGCTTTGCCCTCGTCAACCTGAGAACCAGCTACGCCTTCACACCCAGTTTTTCTGCACAGCTAAGCGTGAAAAACCTGTTTGATCGCAGCTACGAAACCGCGCGCGGCTTCGACAGCGAGGGGCTTACCTCCATGTTGACGCTCGTTTACGAGCCAAAGTAAGCCACGTATCCTTGCTTGTCTGAATAGGCCGGACTGAACCAAAGGAAACAGCAAATGAGCACAGACCGCAACGAACGCCATAAGAAAGCCATGCAGCGCCGCAAGACACTGGTCGATGAAAAAGTGGCTCAGGCTCAGGAAGAGCGCGGCGTGCTTATTGTACTGACCGGCAATGGCAAGGGTAAATCCAGCTCCGGTTTTGGGACCGTGATCCGCTGTCTGGGTCACGGCTACAAGGCCGGTATCGTGCAATTTATTAAAGGCACCTGGGACTGCGGCGAGCGGGATTTTATTCAGCAGCGCTGCCCCGAGGTGCCTTTCCATATTATGGGCACCGGTTTTACCTGGGAAACCCAGGATCGGGATCGGGATATCGAAGCCGCCAATCAGGCCTGGGAAAAGGCTGAAGCTCTTCTCACGGATGAGTCGCTTCATCTCGTTCTGCTGGACGAGCTGACCTATGTGTTGAAATACGGCTGGGTGACTCAGGAACGTATTTTCGAAGCCCTGCGCAATCGCCCCCGCGAACAATCAGTTATCGTAACAGGCCGCGCGGCATCCAAAGCCCTGTGTGAACTGGCCGATACCGTGTCCGTGGTTGATGTGGAAAAGCACGCTTTTCAGGCGGGCATCAAGGCCCGCAAAGGCATCGAATGGTAGCGCTATACCGTTTTCTGCTGCTGATACTTTTAACGCTGCCCGCGCAGGCAGAGCGCTGCGTTGTCGACGATATCAATCATACCGTCTGCCTACCCAAACCCGCTGAACGTATTATTGCGCTTTCTCCCGGCGCCACCGAGCTGCTGTTCGCCGCCGGCGCCGGCAGCAAGGTGATTGCCGCAGTGACCTTTTCCGATTTCCCCGAAGCCGCCAAGGCCCTGCCCCGGATCGGCAGCTACAATCGCTTTGATATGGAAGCCATTGTTGCCGCGCAACCCGACCTGATCATCGCCTGGAAGGAAGGCAACCCCCGTGAACAGGTCGCACAATTGCGCGACCTCGGCCTGCCCGTTTATCACGGTGATCAACGCGACTTTCAGGATATCGCCTCAACGATAAAACGTCTCGGCGTACTCGCTGGCACCGAACAGGAAGCCAACGCTGAGGCCAATCGCTTTCTAGAGGGCATAGAACACTTTCGCCAGAAATATGAAGATGCCGCGCCGGTGCGCGCCTTTTATCAGGTGTGGGTAAACCCGTTGATGACCGCCAACAAGAATCACTTTATCGGTCATGCGCTTACACTATGTGGCGGCGAAAACATTTTCGGAGAACTGCCGCGACTGACTCCGCGCATCGGTGTAGAAGCGGTACTCGCCGCCGACCCGGAAGTGATCATTGCCGGCGGCATGGCGGAAGATGACCCCGGCTGGCTGGATGCGTGGCGCCCCTTCAGCAACCTTACCGCCGTACAGCGCGATAATCTGTTTTTTGTTCCGCCTTCCACGCTGCAACGGCCCAGCCCGCGACTGCTCGACGGTATAGAATTGCTCTGCCGGAATCTGGAGACGGCCCGTGGCCGCCGTTGAGGCCCTGCGACGACGTAGCGTGCCACTGTTACTGCTGGCCGCAGCGTCTGTAATCTGTATTGCCGTCAGTGTGTCCACAGGCAGTGTTGCCATCAGCGTCGGCGAACTCTGGGCGGTAATCAGCGGCGGCGGCGAGCCTCTGCACCGCACCCTGATTCTGGAACTGCGCCTGCCGCGCTCGCTGGCAGCCTTTGCCACCGGTGGCTTGTTGGCAGTGGCCGGCGCCTTGATGCAGGTATTACTGCGCAACCCGCTCGCCGACCCCTATGTACTCGGCTTGTCTGGTGGTGCAGCCGTGGCGGCATTGCTCTGCATGCTAGCTGGAATGCCCCCGGCAATCGTCTCGATCGCCGCCTTCGCGGGGGCACTGGGGTCGGCGGTATTGGTTTTTGGTCTGGCCCACGGGCGCGGCAGCTGGACAACCACACGCCTGCTGTTGACCGGTGTTGTCGTATCCTCAGGCTGGGGCGCCGTTATTACCTTTATGCTCGCGGTCGGCCCCACCGAGCAGTTACCGGGCATGTTGTACTGGCTGATGGGTGATCTGGCCTACGCACGCAGCCCCTGGCCGGCACTGATTATTCTCGCTCTGACCAGCCTGATTCTGTTGCCACTGGGGCGCAGTCTGAATGTGCTGGCCCGTGGCCCGATGCAGGCAGCCGCGCTTGGCGTTGCGGTGCGGCCATTGGAATGGAGCATCTACGGTAGCGCCAGCCTGCTGACCGCAAGCGCCGTGACCACCGCCGGCAGTATTGGTTTTGTCGGTTTAGTCGTGCCTCATATGCTGCGCTTGGTGCTCGGCAATGATCAGCGCCTGATACTCCCGGCGGCAGCCCTGACCGGCGGCGCCCTGCTTGTGCTTGCAGATACCCTGGCAAGAACCATTATCGCCCCGGAACAGTTGCCGGCAGGCGTCATCACCGCCCTGCTCGGCGTGCCTACTTTTCTTTACCTCTTGTACCGGAGCCGCTGATGTCGACGCTGTCTGCCCGGCAATTGGTTATTGATATTCCCGAGCGCGGCGACGGCACGCCGCTGGACTTTTCTATTCAGCCCGGCCAGATCTGGGGCGTGCTCGGCCCCAACGGTGCGGGTAAAACCACCTTGCTCCATACTCTGGCCGGCTTGAAAAGCCCCCGCTCGGGCTTCGTGGAGCTGAATGACCTGGGCTTTGCCCAATTGCGACGGAAACAGATTGCCAGAGAGATTGCGGTAGTGTTTCAGGAGCGTCAGGACGGCTTTCCGGCAACCGTGCTGGAAACCGTACTAATCGGTCGCCACCCCTACATGGCCCCTTGGGATGTGGAAACGGCGGAAGATCTGGCGCTGGCTCGAGATGCCTTAAAACGCACAGCCTTGAGCGCACTGGAAGACCGACTGGTTTCCACCCTGTCCGGCGGCGAGCGCCAACGTCTGGCGCTGGCAACCGCCCTGTGCCAGCAACCCACCATCTGGCTGGCCGATGAGCCTGGCAATCATCTGGACTTGCGTCATCAGGTGCAGGCGATGAATCTGTTTGCCAGTGAAGCAGAATCGGGACGCGCGGTATTGCTATGCCTGCATGATCTGAATCTGGCGGCCCGCTGGTGTACCCATATTCTGCTGCTCTACCCCGATGGCAGAGCCTGTTGGGGCGAGTCAAACAAAATGCTGGAGCGCTCGGCATTGGAAACCCTGTACCAACAGCCGCTGGCAGAAACGACTGTCGATGGTCGTCGTTATTTTGTGCCCGCCACCGGAGCGGTCAATGACTGAGCCATACAGTGATGCTGATAAGCAGGCTTTGTACCGTGCAATATACGAACGCAGGGATATGCGGCACTTCTGCGGCGGCAAGGTTGATGAGTCGGTGCTGGCTCGTCTACTGTCCGCAGCACACGCCGCGCCGAGTGTCGGTTTGATGCAGCCCTGGCGCTTTATTCGCATTACCGATAACAATCTGCGCGATCAGGTCTACGCCCTGGTGCAAACCGAAAGGCGAGCCACCGCCGCCGCTATGGGCGAGCGCGAGTCGGAGTTTCTATCTCTGAAAGTTGAAGGCATTCGCGACTGTGCCGAACTGCTTGTCGTTACCTTGAAAGACAAACGCGAAGCACATATTTTCGGGCGTCGCACCATGCCCCATATGGATATCGCATCAACGGCCTGCGCCATCCAGAACCTGTGGCTGGCTGCCCGCGCCGAAGGTTTGGGCATGGGTTGGGTCTCCCTGTTCGAGCCCGACGATCTGAAAACCCTGCTCAAACTGCCCGCCGACAGCGAACCGCTGGCCATCCTCTGTCTCGGCCCGGTGGAATCATTTTATGATCGCCCCATGCTGGAACAGGAAGCCTGGGCAGAGCGTGCACCTCTTGAGCATTTTGTAATGGAAAACCAATGGCAGCCGAACGAACCCTGAACGCCGCCACCCTGATGGTACAAGGCACCACCTCCGATGCCGGCAAAAGTGTCATGGTGGCCGGCTTGTGCCGTGTGCTCAAACGACGCGGCTTTTCTGTCGCCCCCTTTAAACCCCAGAACATGGCATTGAACAGTGCGGTTACGGTGGATGGCGGTGAAATTGGTCGGGCTCAGGCGGTACAGGCCCGCGCCTGCGGTTTGTCGCCGCACACAGACATGAATCCGGTGCTGTTGAAGCCGAATACCGATATTGGCGCGCAGGTGGTCATCCACGGCAAGGCACTCAGCAATATGGATGCCGCCGTATATCACAACTACAAACCCCGAGCCCTGCAGGCAGTGCTGGAATCCCACTCTCGACTGGTCGAACGATACGATTATGTGGTGGTGGAAGGAGCCGGTAGCCCGGCAGAAATCAATCTGCGCGAGGGCGATATTGCCAATATGGGCTTTGCCGAGGCGGCAGACTGCCCGGTCATACTAGTGGCCGACATCGATCGTGGTGGCGTATTCGCCCACATTGTCGGCACACTCGCACTGCTGAGCGAAAGCGAACGCGCGCGGGTAAAAGGCTTTATCATCAATCGCTTTCGCGGAGATATTGCCCTGCTGCAAAACGGCCTGAATTGGCTGGAAGACTACACCGGCAAACCGGTACTCGGTGTGGTGCCCTATCTGCAGGATTTTTATCTGGAAGCCGAAGATGCGGTCGATCGCAGTCAGGTGCTTGACGACAGCCTGCTGCGGGTCTGTGTTCCTGTGTTTTCCCGCATCGGCAATCACACAGACTTCGACCCCCTGCGCCTGCACCCATTGGTCGACTTTCAGTACGTCAGGCCGGGGCAGGCGATTCCCGAATGCGACCTGATTATTCTGCCCGGCACCAAAAACACCCGCTCCGACCTCGACTTTCTCAGGGCCCAGGGGTGGGATCAATCGATCCAGAAGCATTTGACTCTCGGTAAAAAACTGATGGGTATTTGCGGAGGCTTTCAGATGCTGGGCAGACAGGTTCACGACCCCAAGGGGATTGAAAGCGCAGCGGGCTCAACGACCGCTCTGGGGCTCGCGGATTTTGACACCACCATGACCGAGTCGAAAATACTGCGGCATACGACGGGAACATTACTGGGAGGCGAGGCGCAGGGCTATGAAATCCATTGCGGCATTAGCAGCGGGCCAGACCTTGATAAATATCCGGCATTGACCGTGGAACACGGGCGAGATGGTTATTTATCCGAAAACGGGCAAGTGCTCGGCACCTATTTGCATGGGGTGTTTGATAAAAAGTCAGCACGTGATGCGATTTTACAGTGGGCGGGTTTGAATCAAAGCTCGGATTTTGATTTTGAATCACTGCTGGAAAAGAATCTGAACAGACTGGCGGACTGCCTAGAAGAACATTTGGATATTGAGGCTCTGTTTTCTCTTAAACACTGAACGACTCTCTCCCTAAGGCAGAAAGGGGCAGACTACCCCCGATGAAACACCAACTGCGCCCAGGGCTCACTCCCTTCCTGCTCAAAAATCTTGAAACGTGACAGGCCCGCATAGGGCACTGACAGACTGGTAATGCCATCGAGTGGCATTTGCAACCAGTTCACCATAATCGAACGAATCACCGCGCCGTGGGCCACCACCAGAAAATGCTGGCCGCGAAGCTGCTGAGCCCACTCGCCGATAGCCGGCGTCACCCGCGCATGGAAATCGACCATGGTTTCGCCGTTTGGCGCTACAGCCTGCGACGGTTTGCCAAAAAAGGCTTTCCATTCCTGTGGGTACTGTTCACGCACTTCGGCCACGAGCTGACCTTCCCAGTCACCAAAGTGAATTTCGCGAAGCCGCGCATCGGTTTCAACGGCTATGCCGCGCTCTTCGGCCAGCCAGTGAGCAAACTCCCGGCAGCGCTTCAGATCAGAGCTGACGATCTGCGACCAGCCACTCTCTTCGGCAACGGCCGAGCGCATCTGCGACCAGCCCTTGTCACTCAGCGCAACGTTGGTACTGCCACGAAAAATTTCGCCGCCTTCACAGGCGCCGTGGCGCAATAGATCGATGGTGGTGACTTTGAAATCAAACACTGCGACTGACGCCGGCTTCATCGAAACTTGCCATTTCCCGATGCAGGGCACAGGCTGACTGTAGAATAGGCAGGGCCAGCGCCGCGCCACTGCCTTCGCCCAGCCGCATTTCCAGTGACAGCAGGGGTTTCGCTTCAAGTTTGTTAAGCAGTTTTTCGTGGCCGGGCTCGGCTGAGCAGTGAGAGAAAAACAACCACGGCCGGATACTCGGGTTTACTTTGACCGCCGCCATCGCCGCCGCCGTGCAGATATAGCCATCCACCATAACCGCAATACCCTTTTGTGCAGCGCGGATATAGGCCGCAGCCAGGGCGTTCACTTCGAAGCCACCAATACGCTGCAGGTAATCAATGCCTATACGCATATGCGGCAGGTGTTTGGACAACGCCCGAGTCACCACCGCCGACTTCTTCGCAAAACCCTGATCATCAATACCGGTTCCACGTCCCACCATCGCCTGAGCCGCAAGCTTGGTGTGAGCCACCGCCAGTGCCGCCGCAATGGTGCTGTTGCCAATCCCCATTTCACCGCCGATAAACAAATCGATATCACCAGCCGAGTCCACGGCTTCTTTGCCTGCAGTCATACAGTCTTCAAGCTGGCGCGCGTCCATGGCCGGACTGGTGCAGATGTTCTGGGTGCCACCGGCAACACGGCGGTCTTCAACGTTGGGGAGCTCTTCCAGAGAATCGACGGTACCCATGTTAAAGACCCGAAAGGGCACATTCAGGTTTCTCGCCAGCACGGTGATCGCCGCGCCGCCGGCGGAAAAGTTTCGCACCATTTCGCCGGTAACGGCTTGGGGATAGGCAGAAACGCCCTCGGCCGCTACACCGTGATCGCCGGCAAAAACCACAATTGCGGGTTTGGTAATACCGGGGGTGAGGGTGCGCTGATTACCTGCCAGCTGAATGACCACCTCTTCCAACCGGCCCAGTGCGCCTTTCGGCTTGGTGAGACTGTCCTGTCGGGCACGGGCCTGCACCAGAATATCCTCATCCGGCGCCGGTGCTTCTTCCAGGTACCACGCTTCTTCCACCTCAATTCTCCTTTAGTGTTATAGGTATTCCAGCGACCACAAAGCTCATCCGCTGGCACACGCCGGCCAAGTCCTGATGCAACCAGCCACTCTCATCAACAAATCGGCGCGCCAGCGCATTCATTGGCACGATGCCCTGCCCTACCTCATTGCTCACCAGGACAATCCGGCCCGGCAGCGTGGGTAGCGCAGCAATAAATTCCTGTTTGACCTGCGGCCAGCGGGCCTCGTCCGCTTCCAGCCAGTTACTCAGCCACAGCGTAAGGCAGTCCACCAGAATACAACGATCCGGCGAGGCCTGCTCCTGCAAAACCCGGGTCAGTGCCAGCGGTTCTTCCAGTGTGAGCCACTGCGCTCCGCGGTCGTTTTGGTGCCGCGCAATACGTTGCTGCATTTCATCGTCCCGGGCTTGGGCCGTGGCGAGATAGACCTTCTGCAACCCACTGCGCTCTACCGCCGCTTCAGCCAGACGACTTTTGCCGGAACGCGCCCCACCGAGAAAGAATTCTATCATTCGGGTTATTCCTGACCAGCGCCAGGACTCGCGCCTGCGATTCTGGCAAAATGGCTATTCTATCGCAGCAGCGACTGCAAAACAGGGTCAAAACGAGGACACCATGGGGCATCGTCTTTCAAAAATCTATACCCGCACCGGCGACGATGGCACGACCGGTCTCGGCGATGGCAGCCGCATCGATAAAGATGCGCCGCGCATGGAAGCCATCGGCACGGTCGATGAAGTCAACAGTCATGTCGGCGTACTGATCGCGTCACTGCCTGCCAACGACGAGCACCTGCCGCTGCTTTCACAGATACAGCACGACCTGTTTGATCTCGGCGGAGAACTTGCGGTGCCCGGCTTTACTTTGATCAGCGATGAACGCATCAGCGCGATTGAAACAGAGCTGGACCGCCTGAACGAAGCTCTGCCGCCGCTCAAGAATTTTATTCTCCCCGGCGGCAGTCTGGCAGCGGCCCAATGCCATCTGGCGCGCGTGGTCTGCCGGCGGGCCGAGCGCTGCGTGATCACCCTGACCAAAACCGATGAGGTTAACCCGCCGGTGCGCAAATACCTCAATCGTCTTTCAGACCTGTTATTTGTACTGGCGCGTCTGATTGCCCGCCGCGATGGAGGTGAGGAAGTGCTTTGGCAACCGGCCAAACCCAAGGACGATCCGAAGTAAACCGTCGCTGACGCTCCTCGCAATGACAACGACTCTACTTTAATTCCGCAGACGCGACCGGCCACAACCAGGCCGCGCCCCGCACACCGCTGGCATCACCGTAACGGGCAGCAACCACCGGCGTTACACAGTCTCGACCAAACACATCTTCTGCCAGCATCGGCGGTAACAGGCGGTAAAGGCGCTGGATATTCGACAGGCCACCGCCCAGCACGATGATGTCCGGGTCGACGATATTGATGACCGTGGCCAGGGCTCGGGACAGCTTGCGGGCATAGTCTTGCAGGATCGCCGCTGCATACTCACTGCCTTGCTCGGCCAGAACGCTGAGCTGCTGCGCGCTCGTTAGTTTATTCAGTTCAGATCGGCCTGACGCGACAGCCATGGTCAAGAGTCCGGCGCCGTTCAAGTGGCTCTCGATGCAATCCCTGCCGCCGCAGTAGCAGGGGCGCTGCTCATCGGCGCCGGGCAGCGGATTATGCCCCCACTCTCCCGCGAGACCATTCGGCCCGGCTATCAGCTGATGGTTAACCACCAGCCCGCCGCCGACTCCGGTGCCGAGAATCACGCCAAATACAGTTTTATAGCCAGCACCTGCACCATCAGTGGCTTCGGACAGGGCAAAACAATCCGCATCATTTGCCATTCGAATTTCACGCTGCAACAGGGCTTCAAGATCGGCCTTCAGGGCTTTGCCGTTCAAGACCACACTGTTGCAGTTTTTCATCAGGCCACTGGCGCGAGCGGGAGAACCAGGCGTGCCGATCCCGACTGGGCAAGGTCTGCCGCAGTCGGCTTCCAGCTGGGATACAAGCTCGGCAATTGCCTGAAGGGTTTTTGTGTAATGCGAAGCCGGCGTGGCTACGCGCAGGGTTTGATGGATCTGGCCGCGCTCATCCATAAGCACGGCTTCAATTTTGGTGCCGCCGAGATCAATGCCAATTCGCATCGCTTAAAAGAGTTGAAGCACGGCCAGTACGGCGACCCAGCACACCACGCTGCGGGAAATCAGCTTTTGGGCACAGCTCAATTCCGCCTCGGCTTCGCTGGCGAACTGGTCCGCCGGGCAGTCATCGCGCATGGGGCTGGCCAGAGCTGCGTGGCCGCTGTCGGCCAGCAGGTCTGGCGCCCGGCTTGCCTCTACAAGGTGAGCACTCACTGCGCTGACAACACGGTCAAAATCACCGACAACCGCAAAGGTAAAGGCCAGTAAACGCGCTGGCAGCCATTCCAGAAACTGTATGCCCTGATCCAGCAACTGCTGTTCTTCTGGGCTGGTTTCCGGCCGATTGCCCAACAAGCGGAACAGGCGGTAGGCCAACGCGGCAGCGGGGCCCAGCAGCACAAACCAGAACACCACCGCAAACCAACGCTCAAAACCCTGATAAAAAAGCGCCTTGCGAACTTCGGCATGCAGCTCGGAGGCATTGCCCGGCACCGCCGACAGGTCAAAACCTTCCAACTCATGGGCCTGTTCTGTTGCGCCCTGCAGATCACCGCGGTGCCAGGCGTCGGTATACAGCGCCAAGTGCGAGCGGAAATCGCCCCGCCCCAGGCTGTAGAGCAAAACCGCCACATAAAACAGCAACAGGGGCAAGCCCCACAGCACGCCTTCCAGCGCCACCTGCAGCAGCAAAACCGCAAATACCGGCAACATGATCAGCAGCGCCAGACGGAGACGCAGATTATTGATCGAAGACACCCGTTGGTGAACTGCAACCAACCAGTCATCATGCTGCGGCACTGCACCATAGCCCCAGATCTGAAGTGCTGCCAGCACGGTAATGATCGCTAGAAATTCCATTAACTCAGCCGTTTTTTGTAGTTATGCCAATCAAACGCTGGCCCCGGATCGGTTTTACGTCCGGGGGCAATGTCACTGTGCCCGACAATACGCGCCGGATTCAGCAAAGGATAGTGCGCCATGAGTATCTTTGTCACGCGGGCGAGCGCCGCGTATTGCGATTCCGTGTAGGGAGTATCATCTGTGCCCTCCAGCTCCACCCCGATACTGAAGTCATTGCAATTCTCCACACCGGCAAAGCAGGATACCCCCGCATGCCAGGCTCGCTTATCAAAGGGGACAAACTGGGTAAGTTGGCCTTGGCGGTCTATCAGCAAATGAGAAGAGACCTGCAGGTCACGCAGATCGGCCAGCGCCGGATGCGCATCGCAATCCAGGCAGTTAGTGAAGAAATCGTGCACCTGCCGGCCGCCAAACTCACCCGGTGGCAAACTGATATTGTGAATCACCAGCAGGCTGACTTCGCAGCCTGGCGGGCGCTCATTGAAATTGGGAGAGGGGCATATCTCGGCGGCTGTCAGCCAGCCGCTGGTTGAGATGGAATTTTCACCTGCAGTCTGATCACCTGTGGTCACAAAGCCACCACTGGCACGCCATCAAACCGGCTTGTCTTTCATATCACGCAGGTTGCTGATTACAGATTCCAGAGCCCGGTCGAACAGCATGCCGTCGTCCAGCATCGTCATCTGATCGCCGGCGAGTTTGAGCAGGAGATCGTTCTTCTCGTATTCGGCCACCTTCATGCCCGAGCGATTCACGAAAATATGACGCCCGGTACTGGCAATAACGGCCGCCAGGCGACAGCGCAGGCGATTACCGTCGTCTTGCAAAAACTCTACCCAGTTGCCGACTTGCAGGCGGGTCAGACGGCGCTCAGCTTCATCCAGCTCGGAATCGCTGGCTGCCGGAGCTTCGCCCAGCGAGGCCGCCAGTGAGGCATCCAGCGCGTCCAGATCAACATCCTTCTCGGGACTACTCTCGACAGGAGTCGCCTCTGCCACCGCATCGCTATCATTGTCGCGACCTTTTTTCAGCAAGCCCATATGAACAGCTTCCAGTTGCTGAAGCTGTTCTTTTAAATCGTAGGGATTGTAACCAATCTGATTCAGACCGGCGCGCAGGCTTTCCAGAATGTTGGGCAAATCAGCCAGCAGCTTGTCGCGGTGCGCGGTGCTCTCTACCGGCTGTACACTCCACAGAAGGTTGTCGGCTACAGAAACCGCCTGTCGCCACGCCTCACTGTTTTCGCCCTGCTGCACATACTGCAAAAACAGGACCTTGCTCCAGCCCTCGGTCAGCAGGGTGGCCAGAACGTCGGGACAAGACACTTCACTGAGCTTGGCCTGAATCAGACTATCGACAATTTCACGCGCCTGCTCGGCGACCTGCTTGCCGTCGTGGGCATCGAGCACGCGCTGGGTAACCCGGTCTGCGCGTCGCCGCTCCTGCTCCAGATAGACTTTAAATTCATCCAGTGCGTCCTGAAAGACCCCGGCACTGCCATCAGCGCGCGCCAGTACATCCCGCACCAGATTTTCAATTTCAGCGTATAACGGGTCGTCTTCCAGGTCGCCACCGGGCTGCCAGCCTATGCAGGCATCGGCAATGGTGTTCAGCAACAGGCGGGCCGGATGCCCTTCTTTGCTGAAAAAACGCTTGTCGAGCATGGCGGCTTTCAGCACGGGAATCTGCAGGTGCGCGATCAGCGCACGCATCGGACTCGCCAGACTGTCGTCTTCCAGCACGTACTGAAACAGCAGCGACACCAAGTTGATCACATCAAAATCGCGCTGGGCGACGCTTTCGTCTGAATCGTCCAGCATATCGCGCCGCACATTGCGCAGCTTGTCAGCCAGGTCAGAGGGCAACTGGGCGACTTCGCCCGCAGAGGAATGCGCGGTGACATGCAAGCGCTCAAGCTGGGAGCCTTGCAGCTCCTGCAGCACCTTCAACAGAGAGCCGCGTGACAATTGAACCTTACCGCCGCCCGCTTCGCTGCCGTCGGCCGCAAGCAGGCCCTTGAGCACATCAAATACCGTGCCTGCGGTGTGCTGCGCCAGTTCGTCGACATCAACAGATTCTTCAGCCTGCTCAACAGGCTCATTGGGCACCGTCTGATCAGACGGGTCGGCAACATCCGGGCGAGGACGCAGACTGTTTTCGCCTTCGCGATAATAGCCTGCAGTTTTCAATACACCGGACAGTTCCAGATACAGACCACCCAGCTCAGACACCACATGGCGATCAAACAGCTTGAACAACACCAGCTTGGGCTTGATGTTCAGATCCAGCTCACGGGTCGCCTGGGCGAAGGCGTCGCAGATACTCAGCGGGGTAAAAGGCAGGAAATTCTCATTCACGGACAGTGTCACGTCCTGGGAATCACCCCAGGCATGGAAGCTCGCAGAAAGCGCGGACAAGGCCTGTGCGTAGCGCTTGCTGGCCTTGCTGGCCATGCTCTCGACCGCAACCTGCTCTTCCATGTCTTCATAATCGAGCAGCTCTAACGGCTTGGCCTGACCGGATTGATGGCGACCACCCTGAACCAATATCTGCAAAGGGCTGGCCAGCTGCAGGCGAAATTCTGCTTCTATACGGCGGCGGTGCACCCGAATCTCGCGCATCGCCTCGAAATACAGGTTCTGCTCATTGGCGTGAAGCGCTCGGTCGGCAAGTTCAAAAAGCGCGTCGTCGGCATTATCCAGCAAACGGTGGGCGCAGTCAGACAGATACCGCCAGGCACAATTCTGCAAGTCAGAAAATACTGGTGGCAGTGCTCCGGAGGCTGTCCGGCCTGCACGCAAATGCACTACCTTATTATCGTTACTCATCGGGTTACATCTCTAAAAATTGGTCGCAGCAACCACACCAGTACACAGAGCCCTTGCTCCGAATCAAACCGTACAGGACAATATGCCACTGAAGATCACGCACTGTGAACCTTTCGAATGAGGTTATCCAAGCCTCCGCGCCGGGTCAACTATTTCTCATTTTGCGAATGGCGTCACGTAGCACCTAGCCAGAGCGTGAAAAACTTCCTTTAACCAATTGAAATTAAGTTAATTCTAGCAGAGCGATGTCACGTGAGGCGACGCCAAGATCACAAAAGCGCGTAGATCAGTAGATGTACGTACAAAGAGCCTGAAAAGCCAAAATATGAGACACCGATCTCCTTTGACATACCCCACCACCTCGCAGCAAGGAAAATGATTTGAATCTGGACACCCTCAAAACCGACATCGCCAACAGCGTTAAACAAGCCCTCGCCGAAGACATTGGCAGTGGCGACATTACCGCCATGCTGGTACCCGAAGATGCCAGCGCCAAGGCCTCAATCATTACCCGCGAACACGCCGTAGTATGCGGTCGCGCCTGGGTGAACGAGGTCTTCGCCCAGCTGGATGGTAGAGTGCAGGTGGATTGGAAAGTGAATGACGGCGACAAAGTCGAACCCAATCAGACCCTCTTCACCCTTACTGGCCCAGCCCGCAGCTTGCTGACCGGCGAGCGCAGCGCCTTGAACTTCCTGCAACTACTCTCCGGCACCGCCACTACATGCCGCCAGTACGCCGACTTGGTAACAGGCACCGGCGTCAAACTGCTCGATACCCGTAAAACGATTCCCGGCCTGCGTACGGCCCAAAAATACGCGGTGACCTGCGGTGGCTGCTACAACCACCGGATCGGGTTATTTGATGCTTTTTTGATCAAGGAAAACCATATTGCCGCCTGCGGGGGAATATCCCAGGCAATAGAAGCCGCAAGAGAGATCGCCCCCGGCAAGCCGGTTGAGGTCGAGGTGGAGAACCTCCGGCAGTTTGATGAGGCGCTTCAGGGTGGAGCTGACATTATCATGCTGGACAACTTCAGCACCAGAGATATGGTGCGGGCTGTGGCGCTTAACTCAGGCACGGCAAAACTGGAGGCCTCCGGCGGGATTACCTCAGCCAACCTCAAGCAGATTGCGGTAACTGGGGTGGATTATATTTCGCTGGGGACTTTAACGAAGGATTGCAAAGCGCTGGACCTGTCCATGCGACTCCAAATGTAAGGCGCCCCATTAAAAACCAATAAAACGCTGAATAAACAAGGGCTCGTACGCAAAAACCGCACTCAGGTGATGGATGTAAGCATGCTGCCCCTGCCCCTGCCAAATTTCAGAAACCTCTTTGTGCACGGCCTGATAATGTTCAAGCAACTCTGTAACGGACTTCGGCTCAGAGCTATCACCAATTTCGGCCGACACCCCATCAACCAAAGCCAGCCAGCTGGCACTGACCCCCATAATGTAATACGGCCAGGTTTTCTGAATGTGCGGGTGCCAAGCGGGATCACTGTGCGCAGCGACAGCGGGCGACGGCTCTCTGCCGCGACAGGTTGTGACCACCCCTTTCAAATACCCCGCCCTCTGCAGACTGGCTACCAATGAATTCCCTTTAATCTGCGACTGAACAGCATCGGCCACGGGCTTGTGGGTATACATCAAAAACGTCAATTGATGGCCCGCCGAGTCCATTCCCGCCCGACGGTGAAAGCGCCACAGAGCAATATTTCCTCCGCTTTGTTCGAGCAGCGGCAACACGACTTCTCGGGCCAGCAAAGCGTCTACCGCCCACTCCGGGCGCCCATCACCATTCCAGGGCATACGAAAGCACACTGCATACCAATGGCGCCCCCCACCTTCCTGCTCAACGGGTACCTGCCCCCAGCCAGCTGCGGCGGGAGACGGCGCAAACTGTGAACAGCCTTGCAATACCGCTAAAACCAGAGCAACAGAAATCGCCTTCCGCCACTCTGAAAACCGAAAGTTCATGCTATGATTGCCCCTTAAAATAACAACGTCGCACACCTACCTTAGCAAAGTTGTGCGCTGGTAACTCGGAAGTATGAGCCTCGAAGCATTGCTGGAAAAGATTCGAACCCACCAAGCCGTAGTTGGGGTATTCGGGCTGGGTTATGTTGGGCTGCCATTGGTCATCCGGTTTGCGGAGGCTGGCTTCGAGGTTATAGGGTTTGACATCGACGAAGCAAAAATCGCCGCCATAAATGAAGGGCGCAGCTACCTGAACACTGTTAGTAACGAAAGTATTACAGCCGCCACACAACGAGGATTCTCGGCAACAAGCGACTACGCCCGCGCCAAATTGCTCGACGCTCTTATCATCTGCGTCCCGACACCGCTAAACCGGTACCGAGAACCAGACCTGAGCTTTGTGACATCCACGGTCGAGAACGTTCTACCCTATACCAAGGCGGGGCAAATCTTGTCCCTGGAAAGCACCACATATCCCGGCACGACCGAGGAGCTGATCAAGCCTCTGCTTGAATCTCAAGGCTTCGAGATTGGACAGAATTACCACCTAGTATATTCCCCGGAGCGAGAAGACCCCGGCAACAAAAACTTCACCACCCAAAAGATACCCAAAGTCTGCGGCGGATCCACCGCACACTGCCTCACGGCCGGTGTTGCACTGTATAGCGAAGTCGTAAACAGGGTGGTGCCGGTCAGTAACACCAAAACGGCGGAAATGACCAAGCTGCTTGAGAACATATACCGTGCCGTCAATATCGGGTTGGTTAACGAAATGAAAATTGTGGCCGATAAAATGGGGATCAATATCCACGAGGTTATTGACGCTGCCGCGACCAAACCCTTCGGCTTCACAAAGTTTACGCCGGGGCCTGGGCTCGGCGGGCATTGCATCCCTATCGACCCATTCTATTTGACCTGGAAGGCCAGAGAATTCGGTGTTAACACCCGATTTATCGAATTGGCCGGGGAAGTCAATCGCGCCATGCCCGCGTGGGTGGTGCAGAAAACAGCAGATGCGCTAAATGAGCAAGGCAAGGCGGTAAAAGGCAGTCGAATTCTTGTGCTAGGGCTGGCATATAAAAAGAATGTAGACGATACGAGAGAATCGCCTGCGGTAGAAATCATCCACCTGTTAGATCAAAAAGGTGCATTGGTGGACTACTCAGACCCACACATTGCAAACTTTCCCCGCAAGCGCGAATATCGTTTTGAGATGAGTTCCGTAAAGTTAACGGCTGAGGCACTATCTAGTTATGATTGCGCTGTACTGGTTACCGACCATGATTCTTTCGATTACAAAATGCTTTCTGAAACCGAGATTCCCTTTGTCGACACGCGAAACAGAATGCCCATTCAAAGTGGTTCGACCCCAGCATGATTGCCGCCTGCTGCTCGTTCACACAAGTGATTCATTTCGCCGAACATATTGTTGAGGCTGCCCACATCTGATGAAACGATTCGCATTGATTGGCGCTGCAGGCTATATCGCACCTCGCCACATGCAAGCAATCAAAGATACCGGTAATACATTGGTTGCTGCCCTAGACCCCAACGACTCAGTAGGTATCATTGACAGCTATTTCCCCGATGCTCATTTCTTCACCGAGTTCGAGCGCTTTGATCGCCACATCGATAAGCAGCGACGCGCAAGTGACCAACAAAAATTAGACTATATCTCAATCTGCTCACCTAATTACCTTCACGATTCCCACATCCGATTTGCGCTACGCTCAGACACAAATCCAATCTGCGAAAAGCCATTGGTACTAAACCCATGGAATATAGATGGATTGCAAGAGGTCGAGCGCGATACTGGACAGAAGGTCAACACCATCCTCCAGCTACGCCTACATCCGAGCATTATCGAGCTGAAACAGAAAACAGAATCCGAAGACAAAAAATCTAAGCGTGATGTGCAACTGACTTACATCACCTCTCGTGGGCGCTGGTACCTGCAGTCATGGAAAGGAGATGAAAACAAATCCGGTGGCATCGCTACAAATATCGGGGTCCACTTCTTCGACATGCTACATTTTATCTTTGGCGATCTGCAGGAAAATATCGTTCACTTCAACTCCCCCACCAAGGCCGCAGGTTATCTCGAGTACGAACATGCACGAGTACGCTGGTTTCTATCAGTAGATTTTGACGACGTACCACAGACAGGTCGCAGCGTCGAACAACGAACCTACCGCTCTATAACCGTCGATGGTCATGAGATAGAGTTTTCTACTGGCTTCGCCGATCTACACCTCCGCAGCTACGAGGAAATCCTAAAAGGCAATGGTTTCGGCCTTGAAGAAAACCGGGCGGCTATAGAAACCGTGGCCGCCATCCGCAATGCATCTGCCCAGGGAGCTGTGGGCGACTATCACCCATTTATAAACAGGGTGCTAAAATGAGTGTCGACCAATACATAAATGTGCAGATTCATGAAACCGCTATTGTGGATAAAGGCGCAGAGATTGGCCGAGGCTCTCGTATATGGCACTTCTCCCACGTTTGCGCTGGAGCTAAAATAGGTAAAGGAGTCTCCTTAGGGCAAAATGTTTTCGTAGGCAACAATGCAATAATTAGCGACTACTGCAAAATACAAAACAACGTGTCAGTTTACGACAACGTCTATTTAGAAGAAGAGGTGTTTTGCGGCCCAAGCGTGGTCTTTACTAATGTTTACAACCCTAGATCGCAGATAGAGCGAAAGGACGAATATCGAGATACGATCGTCCGTAAAGGCGCTACTCTCGGAGCGAACTGCACCATCATCTGCGGAGTAACTGTCGGAGAATACGCTTTCATCGGCGCAGGAGCTTTAATAAACAAGGATATACCAGCGTACGCACTGTTCGTGGGCGTGCCGGGCAAACAGATCGGATGGATGAGTGAATTTGGCGAGCAGCTTGACCTGCCGCTGGATGGGCAAGGCGAGACAACCTGCCAACAAACCGGAGCCCGCTACAGACTAAACGAGAGGACTGTCACCAAGGTGAACGCATAATGCAGTTTGTAGACTTGGCGGCACAACAGGCCCGCATCAAGGATAAGATTGATGCCGCAATCCAGCGAGTGCTCGCACACGGACAATACATCCTCGGGCCGGAAGTCGCCGAGCTAGAAGAGCGGCTGGCTAAATACACCGGCTCGAAATACTGCATTACTGTTGCCAACGGCACCGATGCCCTGCAAATAGCCCAGATGGCGGTTGGCATAGGGCCGGGTGACGAGGTCATAGTACCCGGCTTTAGCTTCATCGCAACAGCAGAGACCGTCGCACTACTTGGGGCGAAACCGGTCTATATCGACATAGACCCTAAAACCTACAACATGGATCCTACTCTATTAGAGAAAGCTATTACCCCTAAGACCAAGGCTATTATCCCCGTCTCACTCTACGGCCAGTGCGCCGACTTTGATACCATCAACGCAATTGCTAACAGCCATGGTATTCCCGTAATTGAAGACGGCGCCCAGAGCTTCGGCGCCACCTATAAACACCGAAAGTCCTGCAACCTGAGCACCATTGGCTGCACCAGCTTCTTCCCCAGCAAGCCATTAGGCTGCTATGGTGATGGCGGCGCCCTCTTCACCAACGACGAAGAACTGGCCACAGTAATCAGCCAGATTGCCCACCACGGACAAGACCGCCGATACCACCACATTCGTGTTGGTGTGAATAGCCGCCTAGATACCCTGCAGGCTGCCATTTTGCTGCCCAAGCTTGAAATACTGACTGAGGAGATTGCGTTGCGTAACGAGGTCGCAAGGAATTACAACCGTCTTCTCAACGAGGCTGGGATACACTCGACACCATATATTGAGTCTCACAATGTGTCTTCGTGGGCACAGTACACCATCCGAGTGAATAACCGAGATGCTTTACAAGCAAAACTAAACAACGCAGGCATACCTACTGCCGTTCATTACTCAACCCCTCTGAACAAACAACCTGCGCTGGCGCAAGTTGTAAATCTACCTGTTGGCGATGAAATGGCAGAAAGAGTTGTTAGTCTTCCTATGCACCCCTACCTGACTGAACAAGACCGACAGCAAGTGCTGGACGCTCTCTTAAATGAGCCACAGTTAGCTAGCCCTCTTAATATTTGACAAAATATTCGTGAGCGTAATAATTGGGTTCAAAAAACTACTGTCAAGTAATCGATTCGCCAAAAGCGTCTCCCTGTTAGTTGGTGGGACTGCTGGAGCTCAGTTTCTTGCAATTGTTGCGGCACCAATTCTCACTAGGTTATACAGTCCGGATCAGTTTGGCATGCTTGCGGTATTTGTTAGCTTAGTCTCACTATTCTCTGTAGTAGCAGGATTGAAGTACGATTTGGCGATACCGCTACCTGACAAAGAAATTGAGGCAGTAGCACTAACTATCTTGTCACTGATTTTTATATTTTTAGTAGTCATAATCTCGACGCTCTTTTTGTATTGGTGGGGCAATGCTCTTTCTGAAGGAATGGAAACACCGAGTTTAGGTGGCTATCTATGGCTCTTCCCAATTGCTATTGCTTTTACTGGCATCTACAACCTTCTCACTTACTGGGCGGTTCGCCTGAAAGAATTCCCTGTCGTCGCGAGAACCAAGATCCGCCAACAAATTGTAACAACGGTTACGCAGATATCCCTATTCAAGATAGGAGACTTGGGCTTACTGCTAGGAAACACCGCAGGTACCGGCATAGGCGTTTTCACACTTGCCAAGAGGGTTCTAGTAAGACCAAGCTGGAAGGAGCAACCAGTAAAACACATAGGACACGTACTAAAGCGTTATAGGAGCTTCCCTATCTTTTCAACATGGGGCGCTTTACTTAATACAGCTGGAGCTCAGATACCACCATTATTATTCGCCTCTATGTTCGGCGCGGGATTTGCTGGACTTTACGCACTTGCTCACCGTCTTATTGCGATGCCGATGGGGATGGTCGGCCAGGCAGTTGGCCAAGTATTCTTGTCTGATGCACCCGCAAAGTACCGGAGCGGAGAACTATCGGCCGCATTGAATGAGACCCACAAGATACTAATAAATTGCGTACTGCCACCTACAGCTATCCTGATTCTATTTGGACCATTGTTGTTTGGCTTCGTATTTGGTGATGAATGGAAAGCATCCGGTGAAGTTGCTTCTTGGCTCTCACTTTGGATGTTGATGGCCTTTACGACATCACCATTAAGCTCAGTGTTTATGGTTACTGAGAAGCAGCACCTCGGAATGATAATGCAGGCTGTTCTCTTGATCGTCCGTATTTCTGGAATTGGAGTGGGGGTGTTTTACCAAGACTTTATGCTCGCGGTAATATTCTTCTCGTTATTTAACGCACTCGGGTATCTGAGTTACCAGATCGTATCTTTTCAGGTACTCGGCTTACCTTGGTATATCCCGGCTAGGAACTATACACCGGCATTGATTCTGGTGTGCGTGCTGATGCTTTTGAATAGGTTTTTCTCCATTGGACAAAGCCCGGTTATGTTTGTTGCCGCACTAGCCCTCTCGGGCACCTATTACCTATACATATTGAAGAGGTTACAACGTGATTAGACGCATTATGGCCGCACTAGGTGGCGAGGGGTTCGGGAGTAGCGACTTCTCCATTCGGTTAGTGTTGAAGTGGTTTTTAATACAGAAAATAATTGGGTTTAATCGCCATGTGCCTTGGCCGGCACACTGGAGCTCGAAGATAATAGCGCCTGATAAAATTGTTCGAGGGAGCCGCTTCCCTGGATTGGGAATGGGGTGTCATATTGATGGCAGGAACGGCATTATATTCGGAAGTAATGTCTGGATTGGTCCAAGGGTAACGTTTATATCAATGAATCACAGCACTTCAAATTATCATGAATGGGTAGCCGAAGACCCTATAAGAGTCGGCAATGATTGTTGGTTTGGAGCAAATTCTGTTGTTTTACCTTCGGTTGTACTGGGTGATCACACGGTGGTTGCAGCTGGCGCGGTAGTTACCAAGTCATTTCCCGAAGGGAATCAGATCTTAGCCGGTAATCCAGCCAAAGTTGCAAAAGAAATTTCAAATTACCTTCACACTGCAACACGCTAGTTTGGCCAAGGTTTAAATTTAATGCCCCAGAACTATTTCATACACGTTGGCGCTCCGAGAACAGGAACCTCGTTCCTGCGCAGCGAAGTTTTCCCCAGGCTTTCCAATATTCATTTTTCAAACAAACAGTCTGTCAAAAATTATACAACTTGCTATTTTGATGAACTCTCGCACTATGGAGACGGCGATGAACTCTCCATTGCAATGAAAGAACTAGCCAAGCCAGAAATCGACTTCTGTGCTGACAAAAAAACACTAGTTTCAGAAGAGCATATGTTGTGGTCAGCTTATCACCTATTCGGCAATGTTGGCTCACGAGCCATGATTTTAAAGAAACGCTTTCCGGATGCGAAAATTATACTAACTATCAGGCGCCAACCAGAGTTCTTGTTGTCAGTTTATTCTTATTTAAAGTCTTTGAGAACGAAAGAGATTGGGCAACACTTAAAAAGTCCATGGCATTTTGTGAATTACGCACCTCTTGTAAGGGATGTAAAAATCAAGCACACCCTTGGCATTCCATCAGGGTTAGAGTGGAACGAATATAAATCTACCTACGACATAGGGAAAAATTATTTCAATCGCCGCGCCCGCCACTTTATTGCCGCTGATTTTAGCTGGTTAGCTCTGTATGGCACTTATACGGATTTATTTGGCGCAGAGAATGTGCTGGTACTGCCCCAGGAAATATGGAGGCGGAGGCCCGTTGATGGCATAGAGCTTTTGGAAAGATTCACTGGAGAGAGAGTCAACCAAGACGGCATCAACTTAGACGCCAGGGTTAACGCGATAGACGCAAGATTTCGAGTAACAGGCTCAACCGCCGAGGATTTCAAAAACTTTATTCAAGGATTAACGTATCAGGATAATGAAGAATTGAACCGACTCCTCACTAACTTGGATCTGGAGGAACTCGGCTACACGAAAAGAGTTACCAGCCAAAGTAAGCGTGTTTCCATCGGGGTAGGAAAGCCAGGCATCGACGCAGGAAAGAATAAGCAAAGGGCTCTAAATATTATTCGCCAAAAAACTGTGAGGCTAGGCTTCTTCCCAACCACCTTGGAAGCGCTCCAGTTCGTTCTACGAGAACTTACCATTCGATTGAAGATAAAACAACGCGTTTATCGTATGAGGCAAGGGTTTATAGACAGGATAAGAGGGCTTGACTTCGAACGGATTGAATCGCTCGACAGCCTGTCCTTGAACCCTGATATTTCAGAGAAATATGAAGGCTCCAAAATAGATGAACTGAAAGCGCTTTTTGAAAAAGTAAGTCTTCCGGAGCGAATTCGTTTTTTAGACTTAGGTTCTGGCAAGGGGCGTGTTGTATGTTTTGCATCTACCTTGAACGGTGTTGAAATCTCCCGGGGAGTTGAAATCTCTCGCAAGCTTTGTCTCATTGCTAAAAAAAACGTTTCGATTCTAGAGTGTGAGAACTGCGAAATAATAAACAATGATGTCTTGGACTTAGACAATTCCATAATAAGAGATAGTAACGTTTTCTATTTTTACAATCCTTTTCCTCGCCCAGTTTTTCGCCGCACGCTAGATCGAATTGCAGAATCAATTGACCGTCGAAGGCCCGATATAGTTATTATCTATTTTAATCCTGTAGATTCGGACGTCATTGAAGATAGATTTAAAGGTCGATTTCATAAGAGAGAATACAAGAATAAGATTTCCAGTGCCGCAACCTATGTATATTGGATTAGATGAACATATGACCGGTAATGCAAAGCGCTATTATAGGGATTGGTCAGCCACTGAACCAACGCTTCCAATTTTTTCGAAAGGTTGGTGGCTTGATGCAGTAGCGCCTGACGGGTGGTCAGTCACGATAGTTGAGAACGATGGTTCTGTTGCTGCGTGCATGCCCTATATTAAATTCAGAAAAGGGCCATACACTGTACTTGGAATGCCACCTTTAACTCAAAACCTAGGCCCTTGGATAAGTCATTCAAGTGCGAAGTACCCAAAGCGGCTCGCGCGAGAAAAGGATTTAATGGGAAAGCTAATCGACCATCTTCCTGATTATCATGGCTTTTATCAGAACTGGCATTATTCGAGGAGCAACTGGCTACCTTTCTACTGGCGAGACTTTAGTCAAACCACTCGTTATACATACGTTATTGAGGGGCTTTCAAAGCTTGACGCGGTTTTCTCCGAATTTGAACATTCCAAAAGAAAAAACATAAAAAAGGCAGAGGAATCGGTCATAGTTTCTTGGGATCTTGGTCCGGACGAGTTCTACCATAATCATAAAATGACCCTCCGGAAGCAAGGGCAGACTATCGCCTACAGTTATGACGTCTTTAGAAGGGTTTATGATTCTTCCCATCAACGTGGAATGGGGCGGATATTGGCGGCTTACGATAGCTCTAGAAACCTTCATGCAGCTCTGTTTATTGTCTTTGATGAAATGAGCGCATACGACCTTATAAGCACAATCGACCCAGATTTCAGAGCTTCCGGAGCCGCGTCCTTGCTTGTAAAAGAAGCCATTAAATATACTGCGGAAAGAGGACTGAATAAGTTCGATTTCGAAGGTTCGATGATTGAGTCAGTGGAACGATCGTTTCGCAATTTTGGTGCTCGCCAGGTGCCCTATCATGCTGTTAGCCACGTGCCCTCTCGCACTTTTCGAGTCGTAAAAGCGTTCGGGCAGTTTTTGAAGTGATACTCTCCCGTTTCCCGCTTGGTATAACAAAGGTTCTAGGAAAATATACGAGAAGTCACCAGCAAACCGAAAGAAGAGGCTATTTTCTACAAAATTCATAACAATCCTGTGGTGATCTTCGCAAGCCCCGGGAGCACTATCAGATCACTATTCGACCGGCATGCGGGGGACTACCAAGTAGCCCGCACTGCATCAAGAAGCTTTTTTAAAGCTCAATGGTAGAACTTATCGAGCCGCACTTCAGAAGTTTTGGCACTATTCAGACGCCATACTATAATAAATATACGCTAGAAAATTGGTTCAGCCCTTATGCCGCGCGTGATATTGTCAACGATTAGATCAAAGCACCGGCTCTTTCGCTGGTCTAATGCTCCCACTCCGAAAAGTTCCTAATGATGAATTTCACCCACGCAAGTATCAGTTGGCTCGAAATTCTATTGGAAGAACGGTTCGGGCAAAAGTTTCGTCTAACCCCAAAAGACGATAGCTTGAAGTTAAGTTTGGCCGGAGCCTCCGGCCAAATACTGTTTGATAGGCTGCTGCCAGAGTTTCATCAGTCGAGATCTGATTTCGGGTGCGCCCACTGGGATGCAACGCCGGAGGGCTTCATCGCGAACGTAGGATCTTTTCTGCCAGCGCCAGGTGTCGAGGATTTAGTTCGCCCGTTAGTCACACATACCGATAGCAGCATTGTGGTGAATTACGATATTCTTGGGCTAATCTACTGGATGCTCACCCGATTGGAGGAAATTGGCCGTACTGACCTAGACAGTCACGGACGCTTTCCGGCATTAGCCTCTCACGCTCACCAACATCGCTATCTGGAGCGGCCCATCGCGGATGAGTGGATGGAAATCCTCAGACAAATTATCTGTCGTCAGTGGCCGCAACTGGCCATAAAACAGCACCGATTCACAGTGAAGATATCCCATGATGTCGATAGCCCCAGTCGATATGGTTTCAAAGACGTCAAAGGACTAATTCATACAATTGCGGCCGATATTGTTAAGCACGACAAGGTCAAAAGTGCCGTTGTTGCACCCTGGGTATATCTAAACAGCGATAAAAGGCTGCATCCACTTGATCCCGAAAATACCTTCGAGTGGATTATGGATCAATCAGAAAAATTTGGTTTAAGAAGCGCCTTCTATTTTATGTGTGGCCGCACTGATCTCGCGTATGATGCAGAGTATGAACCTGAGCACCCAGCTGTCCGAAGACTTATGCGTCAGATCCATGAACGTGGACACGAAATAGGACTGCACCCAAGTTATGGCACTTACCAGAGTTCCGAAAAGATTATTCAGGAAGCCATTCGCCTGCGCCAAATTTGCGATAACGAAGGTATTGACCAACAGGAATGGGGCGCGCGTATGCACTTTCTCCGCTGGAAACAGCCGGACACCCTTACGGCACTCGACGAAGCCGGACTAGCATATGACAGCAGCTTGGGCTATGCCGATCACCCAGGATTCAGGTGTGGGACATGCTTTGAATACCCAGGCTTTGACCCCATCGCCGACAAACAATTAAAGCTTCGAGTACGTCCATTAATCGCAATGGAACAAACAATTATTTCGGATTTATACCTAGGTCTAGGTTCATCTGAGCGGGCGTACCGTAAACTATTGGACCTAAAGAATGCCTGCCGATCAGTAGGAGGTGTATTTACGCTTTTATGGCATAACTCATCGTTGTCAAATAAGAAACTCCGCTCTATCTATTATCGACTACTCGATGATTCGCATTAATTTTCGATAGTCTTTCGAAGAAAGAAGGGGAAAATGAAGAATTGATTACAACAAGTAATTTCGTATTTTCTTATTCTTCAGCAAGTGTGCTATGGCGGTAAATTCTGGCCCAGGGCATAAGTTTCGTGGAAGCCCTTCTAGCCAAGAGAGAAGAAGCCGAACCCTCACCTTTTCAATCCTAGGTTGTCAGATTGGCGAGAAGTAATCGATACCAGCCATGCACGGAGAGCCCCCGTTTTCTAAATAACCAGCCGCACTATCACTCTGCTATTCTTAGTAGTACATAGTTATGCTTCTTCAAGAAATTCCGATAGATTGGCGCCCCTATATTCTCCAAAAATCGTTTCAACGTTCGCCAATTAGTTGCGTGAGAATATTGCATAGCAATAGGAATCTGGACCTCGCGCATACCAACCCGCTCCCCCATTTTCTCTAAGGATTTTCGTTGAAAGCAGTTAATATGCTCTAGAGGCGCTACAGGATTCAACGATAATCTAGTTCCCTTTTTTGCTTGCCAATCCATATGACGCAATCGCTGTTGAATATTACTAGCGTTGGGAACGCTAATTTTCAGTATCCCACCCTCCTTCAACCCTGACTTAAGATGTAAAATTGTCTCTAGCGGATCCGATAAATGTTCAAATACTTGCTCAGTATTGATGAGGTCGAATTTTCTTTTGGGTATATCTTTCCAGTTTACGACCGTCAGCGCATTCAAACTGGCATAATCTCTTCTAGCGTTAGATAGCTCAAATCCAAATGAATTACAACCAAATGCCTTTGCCATGAGCGCCCACTTCCCCCACCCCATACCATAATCAAGAAAGTCGAGCTTGCGAGGTGATACATTAAAATAATCGATAAACGTCGAAATTTCCTGCGCATACCCGCAAAACGTATCAAGATCATCATTGATCAGATGCTGATTAAAGACCACACTCGGATCAATCCACTTTTCGTAAAGCCGAAAGGCTAGCTCATTGTTGGGCACATATTTCTGAAAAATCAAGTCGCATAGATTACATTGTACAAGCGAGAAACAAGCATCCTCTAGATAGCTAAATTCGATAACACCACCCACCGTGCCATAAAATTCTAGTAAATAGTTAAACAGCGGCGGCTTCGTATACTCACATTCGTACTTCAGAGTTAAATCAACCGATTGGCAAACCGGGCATTGATCTCTCTGAATAAAATACTTACCTTTTTTCAAAACACCGCCCTCTACTGACCTGCACCCAAAATCTAAGCCATCCTCTGCTTGACCTTACCCCCGGTTTAGTACCAATCCGGCGTCACTATAGCCTTTAAATCCTTGTGGTTAACATCCAGGTCTTCTCGGCGCAGCAGCAGGATAGGCAGCCTGCGAAATTCTCAGAAACGGCCCTCGCCGGCCAACTCGGGCAGCCTGACCTGTATATCCCGGCCATCCGACTGCTCCCGCGACTGATAACCTAGGGTTGAACCTGATACACCCAGCGTCGGCACGCGACGCTGGTAGAAATGCTTTTCCGCTCGAATCGTTGCAACGGCCTCACGTTTATTATGCGGGGTGGGATCAGTACTTAGAGTTCAGGCTAGCCTTGAGCGCATCGGCATCCAGCATGGATTCAGCCAGCAGGTGCTTAAGCTTGGCATTTTCCTCCTCGAACTGCTTTAGGCGTCTAATTTCCTGCACTTCCATATTCCCGAACTTCTTGCGCCAAATATAAAACGTGGCGTACGACACCCCATGCTTGCAGCAGGTGTCTTTGACCGGAACCCCGGCCTCAGCCTATTTTAAAACGGCAACTACCTTCTCAGCGTTGAATCACTTCTTCAAATCGGTATTCCCCGTCGTTTGCGGATTTTACTATGTTACAAATGGCGCGGCCAGCGGGGCGGGAAGCGGGTCAAACTAAACTAGCACCTGAACTATAGAAGCTTATAAATTAGTGGAAAGTCGACTATAAAGTTGCTCAAAAATCTTAACTTTAGAGATATAGTGACTAGCGCGCTCTCTAACTAGCTGCCGCGAACTCCTTCTGTGCTCCTTTGAGAATTCCAAAATTTTCCCAATCGAAGCCTCACCTACCACATGAAACTCAAACCCACATGGAAGTGCCGAGTCTATATGATCTGAATATACAGGAATACCTACAGATAAGTACTCTCTAGTTTTTAAAGTACAGGCCTCAGACATTGACTTTCGGTCAAGCGCCAAGGATGAAATTCCGCACCAGCTTTTTTCATACAAGCTCACCAATTCCGCATATTCCAAAACCCCGTGCAACTTAATACGAGCATCTAGGCAGCATCGACGCTGTAATCGCTCCGGAACATTTCCCACGATATGCAAAACGAAATCAGATGAGTTTCCATCAAAACTATCTATCAATCGATCCAAACCATGCCAAGGCACGAAGCTGCTCGCAACGAAAATAATTTCCGGGATATCCTCTCGTCGGTCTTCTAATTCAATATTCTCCATTGCGATCCCATTAGGATAGATCAACGCAGACTTTCCGTTCAAATCAGAACAGATACGTTGCAGCTCATATCTCAGGATTTCCTCAGTAACAGCTATTACACCCTTTGATTTATTAATGGAGTAGGCACCAAGCATCAGCTCTAGAAAACATGCTAAATAATTGAGCGGAAATGACAATAACACCCTCAACTCCGAGAGTTCTTTCGTATGATGAACGGTATAAACCTTTTGGCCATATTTTCTCAGGAAAGCAGCTTGATCGACGCTATGCATCATATGACGTAGTAGAACCAGATCATATTCTTCAGCCAGCTTTTCTACTTTATTAAAATAGGCTCTCCGTATGTTAAAGTAACTAAAAATTGCGCTCGCACTTTTAGGTACGTTCAAACTTTTAACAACTTCAGATTCTGGGAAATCATTAGTGTACAACCTGCAATCCCATGCAATACCCAAACGACTCGCGGCTTCTTGCTCCCATAGCATCTGCTTAACAACACCTTTTGAAGGATTCGTCATATAAGCAACGTGCAGCACTTTTAAGCTTCTAGACATACTGAACTCGCTTCCGCGCCGCAATAGACAGTCGTTCTACTTCCGAAGTTCACCTTAGAAGCAACTCAAGATGCCGATTAACAGCAACCTCTGCAGAATACTTCATACTTCTCACGGCGACATCCAGCCTGTAAATTCTACTGTCACATATCAGGCTAACAATCTCTTGAGCAAGCGACTCTACGTCTCCAACGGGCACCAACGCGCCGTATTTACCTTGCGATAGAAGCCCTGATGGACCAGACTTGCAGTTAGTCGCTACAATCTTTTTACCCAGCACCATTGCCTCAATAAGCGCTATAGGTTGCCCTTCCCACAAAGAACTCATTACAAATCCATCTGCATGCTGCATAAAACTATATGGGTTCGAATGAATTCCAGGCATAGAAACCAATTCGTCCAATTTGAGTTGCCTTACGAGGTTTTCCAAACTAGCGCGCAGCCGCCCTTCCCCCAAAATAATAAGCCTCACGGAAACCTTCTCTTGAGCGGCTGCCAATGCTTTTATCAGAGTTGCGTAGTCTTTCTGTAGCTCAAGCCTTCCAACGGCCACCAATACAGGCGTGCTTTTTTCAACAAGCCAGGAATGATCAGGAGGACGCTTGGCAAGTTCGTATATGCGCTCATGCTCCACGAAATTGTCTATCGCAACCCCACATCTCGCGATGCCAGGGTTAACTTCGATCAGGTCTCTCAGAGCTTCTTCGCTAACTGTAATTACTTTATCGGCACGGTGATAAAGAAAGCGAACACCAAACCGCTGAAGAACACCCCGCAGGTCATCCCCGCTATTTTCATGTCGCAACCACAAAACACCGCGAAAACGACAAAGAAACGAAGATATCAAGACAGCTATGTTGGTCCCAGTTACACTGGAAATTAAGATATCAGGCTCTGACTTTCGCCAGAGGAAAGCCAACTGAAATATACTGTTTAGCGCCAGTGCCAGCTTCCCTAACCGTCTCGATGATAAAACTTTGACGGAAACATTTTCTGGTAAACTCGATACAAAAGGTCCCCCACCTTGTAAGACCACCAAAGTTGTAATGTAGCCCTTTATAGAAAAAGCCTGTGCCAGCGATATCATAATACGCTGAGCACCGCCGAATTTTAAATCAGGGATTACTAATGTGATCTTATCCATCTAGAAACTGAAAAAACGAAATGATTTAATTAATCCAACCCTCTTTTACCAAGAAGATCGCGGTAAGACCAAACCAAAAGTTCCCAATCAAAGAGCCTTGACGTGTTATAAGCTTCGTAAGAAACGACAGACAGTCTATTGGGCGACTCATCTATCACCTCTCGCAGCTTTTGACATAGCGCGGCATGATCACCGCCAGGCACAAGATAGCCGTTGAAACCATCCTTTAGATATTCATCCGCCCCTGAACTGGTCGTTGCAACAACGACCGCACCGACTGCCAGAGCCTCCATCAGCACAACGGGCATACCCTCTTCATCACCGGAAGATGTGTCTACCGACGGAATGCAAACTATATCTGCCTCCAACAAAAGCTGTTCTTTTCTTCGATCTTTCACAAAGCCAACAAACTCAACAATTGATTCAATACCAAATTCTTTTACTAAATTCTTGTAAGACGCAAACTCCGGACCATTTCCGGCCAGTACAAGTCGAACATCCTTCGATCTAGAAAGCATGAGCACAGATTTCAGCAGAAAATCAACACCTTTTTTTTCAACAAACCTGCCTAGAAATAGTATCGTTGTTAGTCCTCTATCTCTAGGGTATTTCTGCCTCCGATTTGGCATAACAATCCCCATAGGAATAACTGCCAACTTTTGCTTAAACTCATTCTCCCATTCTAGGTTGGTAAAAAACCTTTTAAGCTTAGACGATGTTTTTTTAGACACAGCGGTGTACGCCGATGCACGCCTACAAACTGCTCTTACCATAGCTTTTGAAAACGGGATGTTCCCCAATACTGAAACATCTGACGCATGGGTCGTAAAAACAAAAGGAGTCGCTGTCAATTTCGATACAATCGCCGAGCTAATTGCTTGAGGCGTAAACCAATGAGCATACAGAATTTCAGGCTTTTCTTTCTTCACCAAGAGATATAGAGAAATTAAATGAAAGGCAAGAAAAAAGGGCAACGTGGCAGCTGACCAAGGCTTACTCCGAAGAGTCGACATGATGCCTCCGCCAGCAACCAACTCCAATCGCCTTGGGAGAAAATAGTGGAATCTACTCTCTTTGTAAAATCTGACAAACGCTCCGCAATCTCGAGCTGAACTTTCGCTTAAGTAATTGTATGGCGCATGCACAATGAAAGAGATCTCGGGATCAAACTTTTTGAGGGCGAGCAGTTGCTGATAGACGAAATCTGGAATTTTGTCGTCCGGATGCATCGGAAAAGTTGAAGTGGTAACAACAATTTTCACGAAGATTTCCTAAGAATAAATGTATAGCCCAAAGGGAATATATTGTTATCAACACTCACGGCATTACGATGAAATAGCAACCCGCTTAAATTTAGCGCAGTGAAAACCACCACCAACAAAGGCAAAAAAAACATCTTAAGGAATACAGGAAAATCAAGAAAAGACTTGGCCAAAAATAGATTCACAAGCACAACTATAGTAGAAGCACTGTTGCCAGAACTATATTTCTCTACGATATCGAACCCTGATTTTAAAAACATCTTTTCTAGCCCGTATATAGTCCATCTGCTGAAATCACTTGGCGCATCATGAATTGGATAAAGAAAAGGCACTGAAACTATAGCCACCCCACCTTCTGCCAAAACTCTGGCAGCTTCTCTGACCGACTCCAATGGCTCCGCCAAGTGCTCAAGCACTTCTAAAATCAAAACAGTGTCAAATACGCCGCTGAAAAATGGAAGCGCGTCGGCGGACCCGTATACATTCGGATTACCCTTATACAGCGAACCCGTTATCGGATAGTCCAACCCAAAGTATTCGACAGAGTTATCGCCTACCCAATAAACAGGCTGGTCACCGCATCCAATATCTAGTATCCGTCCGCAAGCGTTAGAGACTGCCAACTTATAGCGATGGCGCTCTATATAACTAAGTAAAAACTGAGGGTGAAAGGGGAATAAACGAAGTTTTTTTATCATTGCGCTTAGTTTCGTGCCGCTCACAAATTCACCCTAGACATCTTTATATAGCAAGCTCGTAATCTGTTCCGATATTAATCCCATAAGAAATACAATCAAACTTGATGTAATCATTAGCGCGCTCATATTAGTAAATCGCTCAAAACTATGGAATGTATAGCCATACCAGCCCAATCCGCCAGCAAGGAGCGCTAGTGACAACGGAAAGAAAACCTTCAGCGGGGAATACAACGTCCCAACTTTGAATATAATAAGCAAAAATCGCAAACCATCCCTGACTACGTTAATGTGGCTTTTTCCTTGCCTACTTCGGGCGCGAATGGATTCGAAAGCAACTGAATACCCTGCTCGATAGAATGCCATTGTCGATGTAGTTGGGTACGAAAAGCCATTTGGAAGAATATAGAGAAACTCTCTAAACTTCTTTGCATTAACGACCCTTAGCCCCGATGTAAGATCCTCAATCTTATGACCCGTAATAAATGAAGCAAAGCGGTTATAAAAGCCATTAGCCAGCCTCCTCGCTACGCTCGCTTGAGAGTCGTTCGTTCGTGCCCCTATGACAAGGTCGTACCCCTCTTCCAACCGGGCAATCAACCGCTTAATATCCTCCGGGGCATGCTGTCCATCACCATCCATGAAGATCAAATACTCGCCCTGCGCAACTCGTGCGCCAGCTTTAATTGACGCTCCATTCCCTTTAGAATACGGGTGTTTTATCTGGATAACGAAATTCTCATTACACACAGCACTCGTTGAGTCTGTAGACCCATCGTTCACTACGATAATCTCACTGTCTTCATCGAGTACCGCTCTTAGTTCCGGAATTAGCCTCCGCAGACCTAATTCTTCGTTCTTCGCAGGTATAACGACACTAAACTTTGGCATCTATCTATTTCTCAATTTACTAACTTTCGCATTACCAGATCAACGTGCTGCGTGCGCAAGTGCTTTGTATCGCTCTATCTTTAATAGATATTCATCCCGCAACTTATTCGTTAATCTGCCAGCTTGCCGCTCACGCTCCATTGCAATGTTGAGCGCTTCGATTACTTTGGGATAGTCACCAACCGCCACAAACACGCCAGCTATTCTGAGTATAGAATCGACACTGGGCAGCATTTGATCCACTGTCTGATAGGACCGCAGCGCCGAATTAGCGTCTCTCTCCCACATATGAAGGTTACCATCCAGTACCAGGATGCTTGCCATGGAAGCCCGATGCCTCTCGCCCTCATGTAAGTCAAACATCGCCCAGATAAATTCATGTACTTCCCCTGGGTTCAATCCGCAACGACCCTCCATTATCCCTTGAACGATACTATCCAAAGCAGGCCTTAACCCATCTGTCCAACGATGATGATCGACATTATCCAACACATCACTCAATGCGACCGGAGACTTCTCACCGTACCGACAGGCAATATCAGTCATCATCACCGGGATACTTATATCAAAGGGAAATCGCGCGTAAGATTCTTCTAAACTGAATAAGGCCTCCCTCGGCATAGCCGATGCTGCTAGAAAGTGGGCATACGTGCGTTGTGCGCGAGGAGAATCCGGATGCTCAACGGCCCATATCGGTATGATTCTTCGCAGTTCTGACCACTCTCCCGCATAGCCCCAGGTTATGGAAGTAGAGATAGCGAAAAGAATAGGAATAAAGATGCCGGAAAAACGCGTCATATCGACATCCTGAGAAAAACGCCTCAGAAGGGCATACACCCCCCAAACGATGACAATCACAGGTCCAACTAGGGGCAAATAATTCCTGTGCTCAAAATAAATCTCCAAGGGAATAGTCGTTGACTCAAGAAGATGTCCTGCGAAATACCAAAGGATACCAAGACTAATCGCAGGGTACTTTCGACGAACCGATATTGCATGGACCAGCAAACCCACAATGATCAAAAAAGAAAACACAACAGGCGGGCGTATTGAACGATAGATATTAAAGTCATCTTGAAATAGACCAAGACCAGACACTTGCCAACTAAAAATACTGCCAAGGTAGTCCAGCAACACAACAGGTTGCGTCAAAAGCCGGTCGTACATTGAGAACGTTCGAATTGTATAACTATCGGCCCAACGAGGAAGGTTAAATACATAAGCCACAATCACAATGGTTGGCAGATAAAGAAAAAGTATCTTCCACCAAAGCAGCAACTTTCCACTTTGAAATCTCGAAAGTACGGTTAACTCAACTACCAACAAAAGCACCGGGAGCAATACGCCATTTTCTTTGCTGAAAGCTGCCAGCGCCGTGCAAATAACCCAAGATACGGACATAAGCAACAAGGCGGTAAGACCAGGCCTTTCTCCCGAACGCATCCGCACGACAACGTGCAGAAACACCCCGAGCAACACAAAAAGCGCTGCAAGCTGCGACATCCTTTGCACCGGGTAGAGAACAGTTGACACCTGCATAGGGTGAGCTAGCCACAAGGCCGCCACTCCTAAAGACAGCCAGTTCGCGGTGATAGCCGGCGTGAGCAGTAAAAACAAGCGTCTTCCCAGCGAGAAAATAACCACACCTATGAGAAGGTGTATAAGTATATTTGTCTTTTTATAACCCGCGGGCTCAGACGGCCACGCATTATCATCTAAAAGAAAACTGAGTTTCGCTATCGGCCGACCTAGGGGCCCCGCCTTTCCTTTGTCAAGGTAGCTTTTGACAGACGAAGCATCATTCACATCAACGCCGCCGCTCATCGCCCCCAGATTGTCAAAATCGTCCAACATAAATGCGCCGGGAAGGCCTGCTTTAAATGCAAAACCCACAGTCACCAGAACCAGCATAAATGCCACAGACAACAGCGCTTGTTGCTTAAATGTTAGACCGTCCAATTACCAAATCCCGTCATATTACTTAACAATAAATCCATAAAAAAAAGCCCCCAGTGAAGGGGGCTCTATATCAAAACAGAACTAAATAGTTCTTAGCGGCAATTCGCAGGACGGTACTTAGCTGGAAGAGTACCACCCGTGCAATCTACCGTAACACCACTATTAGATCCTTGCACAAGATACTCAAAAGTGGTGGTATCTGCAGTCCCACCCAAATTGCCCAACGTATAGGTCAAGAGAGTACCAGTGGAGCTAGTTGCAAATGTAATGTTTGTAACATACTGGCTCTGACCAGCATCAGTACTGATACCAGCTTCATTGGTATTCGCCGGCATGCTGCCTTGGCTGAGATAGTATTCGGCAACATTTGTACGGGCAGCGCTAGCAATAACGACAACCTCAGAAACTTTCGCTCGAATCGTATAGTCTTGATAAGCTGGCAGCGCAACTGCAGCCAAAATACCGATAATCGCAACAACGATCATCAGCTCGATCAAAGTAAAACCTTGCTGAACTTTCTTCATAATAATCTCCAGATCATTTTTGTTTACTCCAGCGTCACCCCGTAGAGAGCCACTTTTGCACCCTAGTTCTGATGCAGAAGGCATGCCAACACGGAAAAACTATACAAAATCTTAAAAATCAAAGACTTAATATAAAGCAACCCAAAAGGATTCCATCTAGCCCAAGCGAACTGACAAGTTTCGAGCGCACTGGTGACATATTTTGTCATACAGGCTGTCGCTATGCTAGAAATCCAACTCCATATCATCCAACCCCAGATCCTCAATCAGGCGCCGGCGCTCCATTCGCTCTTCGATCTTTCTGCGGATGGAGTTATCCCGGCCTCCCATAAACACCCCGCGGTCAAAGCCATCGGGAGAATCGTCTTCGAAGGCATCATCGAAATCGTCTGTCGCCGCTTCAGACAGGTCTTTCGCCATAACTATCACTCCTCTCAAATGCGATAGATAAACCTGAAATATCGACTTGCCGGAACCGGCTATCGTCAGCGCTTATTTATGTCTAAACGCGGGGGGTGTCAATAAAAAAATGATTAACAATTTATGACTGGATACGCGACGGGGCCGGGTGGCCACCGCCGCGTTTGATCTGGGTGGGGAATGGCGATCCCTCGCCTAACCTCTCGTCCCTGAGAGCCCCATTGCAGATTGTCTGCAGGCGAACAAACAGCTACGCCGCTGACGCATTCAGAAAAATCTACAGGGGAAGAAAGATGGTGTGAGGCATCCAAATCCCTTTGGTTTGCGTGCAGATTCCTTCTGAACGAAGCTTTACTGTATATCCGTTCATGTCTTGGCGTCAAGCCCTATGACTCAATTTTCTTGGTTGCGTGACGCAGATCTGGCCATTTTGCCCGCGCATGCCCTCACCCCAACCCTCTCCCAGAGGGAGAGGGTGTTAAAGACGGTTGATGCCGTTCAGAGCCGCGGTGCGATAGGCCTCGGCCATGGTTGGGTAGTTGAAGGTTGTGGTTATAAAGTAGCGCAGGGAGTTGCCCTCCCCTTTCTGCTTCATGATGGCCTGGCCGATATGGACGATCTCGGCGGCTTCGGCGCCGAAGCAGTGGATGCCAAGTATCTCCAGCGTCTCCACATGGAAAAGCAATTTAAGCATACCTACCGTTTCGCCGCTGATCTGGGCGCGGGCGGTGTCCTTGAACAGCGCCCTGCCTACCTCGTAGGGCACACGCGCCTCGGTCAGTTCGCGCTCGGTGGCGCCGACCGAGCTGATTTCAGGCAGCGTGTAGATACCAGTGGGCACATCGTCGACAAAGCGGCAGTTCTCTTTGCCCCTGGCCGAGGCAGCAGCCGAACGACCTTGATCGTAGGCGGCGCTGGCCAGGCTGGGCCAACCGATGACATCACCGGCGGCGAAGATGCCTTCGACCGAAGTTTCGTAGTGTTCATCCACCTCAAGCTGGCCGCGGTGGTCAGCTTTGAGCCCAATGGCGTCCAGATTCAGGCTGTCTGTATTCCCGGTGCGGCCGTTACACCAGAGCAGGGCATCGCCGCGCAGTCTTTTGCCTGACTTGAGTACTACTTCCACGCCGTCTTCAGTCGCGCTCACCTGACTGAATTCTTCTCGATCCCGGATCATTACTCCGAGATTCCGAAGGTGGTAGCTGAGTGCATCTGAAATCTCGCCATCGAGAAACTCCAGCAAGCGATCACGGGTATTGATCAGCTCCACCTTGATACCCAAACCCGAAAAGATTGACGCGTACTCACAACCGATTACCCCGGCGCCATAGATCAGAATCTTGCGCGGGGTGTGGGCCATATCCAGTACCGTATCGCTGTCGTAAATACGCGGATGAGAAAAGTCGATATTGTCCGGGCGGTAGGGCCGCGAACCCGTGGCAATAACAACCTGATCGGCACTCACCCTATGCTCCCGCCCCTGTTGACTGATGGCGAGTGTGTTGCGATCGACAAAGCGGGCCTGCCCGGCAATCACTTCGATTCGGTTGCGCTGATAGAACTTGCTGCGCATGGCCACCTGACGCTTGATCACATCGTCGGCGGCGCTCAGCAGGCGGGGATAGGTCAGCGTGCGCGGATCACCCAGATCGCGAAACAGCGGATTGCGGTTGAAGCGCATCACCTGACGCACCGTATGGCGCAAGGCCTTGGACGGGATGGTGCCCTGATGAGTACAGGCGCCGCCTACCCAGCTTTGCTGTTCAATGATGGCTACGCGCTGGTCATGCTTTACCGCATTCAGCGCCGCACTTTCACCGGCTGGGCCGCTGCCAATCACCAGAAGGTCGTAGTGAGGATTTGTCATTTATTTATCACTCTCCGGACAAGACTGCAGGCCAAAACGATCTGAGTTTCGGCTATCTCTTCTCCCCCCCCATTGGTCCAAATGCTCATGAGAACCGAGGACATTCTATCGCAAGCAGGGACTTCCTGTCGTTCCCTGTGTAGAATCCTTCGCCCAAACAAGGATCGCTAATGCCAAAGAACCCTCACGTCCGCGAAGCCTACGGTATTGTCTCGCCCACCAGCCGCAACCCCGCCCTGCGCCGCCTGAAAAATTCCCAGAGCACGCCCTCCATTCACGGCAATAAATTGTGGGGCGCCTGCTACCTGATGATGGAATACCTGGAGCAGGCACCTCTTCCGCAAGGGGCTCGAGTACTGGATGCCGGCTGCGGCTGGGGGCTCGGCGGCATCTACTGCGCCAAGCAATTCGACGCACAGGTAACGGCGATGGATGCCGACCCGGCCGTCTTCCCCTACCTGCAGCTGCTCGCCGAGCAGAATGGCGTCGCCATCACAAATCACGTGGCCCGCTTTGATGAGCTGACCGTCGAAGATCTGAGTAAGTTTGACGTGGTGATTGGCGCCGACATCTGCTTCTGGGATGCACTGGCGGACGACGTATCCGAGATGATTGACCGGGCGATTGAAGCCGGCGTACCCAAAATCATCCTGACCGACCCACAGCGCCCGCCGTTTAACGCACTGGCTGATCGCTGCGTTGAAGAGCACTTCGCCGAAGCACTGCAGATCGAAACCGAACAGCCGCGCCGTTTCACCGGCACCGCACTGGTCATTGAGAACGGTTAGCCCGGCAGGGCTCTGAGCCAAACTCGCAGAAAACGCAGCAGGTCTGAGCTTTCAGCGTTTCGCCGCAGGCAACACAACCGCACTGCTTAGGGCCGCGCGCTGGCGGGAGACGCTCCGTCACTTTGAAACCGCATTTCGGGCACTGCAGAATACTGCGGCTTGCCTTTTCGCCTGTCATAAAATAATCATATTTCTGTCACAGTGAGTACATACATCGGGCACAGACTGCATAGTCAGGAGAACACTATGCAGATACTCAATACGCTTACACAGTATGATACTCGCATGTTCCTCTGGTGCGTAAACAGCCGCCACCAGACCATGCTGGCCAAAACCGCGAGACAGGTCTCCCGCAGTGGTGACGGCTATCTTCAGGTGCTTATCCCCACGGGGCTGGCGCTGGTAGCCGGTGAGGCCGGCAAGCACCTGCTGCTTGCCACCCTGCTGGCATTTGCCATAGAGCTGCCTATCTACTGGATACTCAAGAACAGCTTCCGGCGGCGTCGGCCACCAGAAGCCATACCCAGCTTTTCAAGCCTGATAACCGCCTCGGACAAATTCAGTTTTCCGTCCGGCCACACCGCTGCAGCCACCATGCTCGCGACGCTGGTCTACCTGAGCTTTGGCATGCTGGCCCTGCCGCTGATGATCTGGGCGGCAATGGTCGGCGCCTCACGCGTCATTCTTGGCGTGCACTTTCCCGGCGATATTCTCGCTGGGGCAACACTGGGTGCCACGCTGGCCTACCTGAGTTTCACTGTGGTCTGATATGAAAATTCTCTACGGCGTACAGGGCACCGGCAACGGTCATATCAGCCGCGCGCGGATGATGGCGAAGCACTTTCAGGATAGAAAAGCCAATGTCGACTTCCTGTTTTCCGGCCGCGATCCTGAGCGCTACTTTGAGATGGCGTGCTTTGGCGATTATCAAACGCGCACCGGCCTTAGCTTTATTACCCATCAGGGCTCGGTCAGCTATCTTCGCACCGCTTTGCAAAATCGTCCCGTCCAGTTCCTGCGGGAAGTGCGCAACCTGGACGTTTCCAACTACGATGTGATCCTCACCGATTTCGAGCCGGTGACAGCCTGGGCGGGTAAACTGCAGAGCCGCCCCGTGATCGGCATCGGGCACCAGTACGCTTTTCACCACCCCGGTGTGCCACGCAGCAAAGGCGACATTCTCAGTCGACTGATTTTGCGCTGTTTCGCACCGGTTACCACGGGCCTGGGTTTACACTGGTCCGATTTTGGCGGGCCGATAGTACCGCCGATTGTGAATACTTCTGTCACCAGTCAAGAGGGCAACAGCATTCTGGTCTACCTGCCCTTTGAAGATCAGCAGCGTGTCACCCGTCTGTTAAACCAGCTAAACGGCTGGCATTTCATTCAGTACTCACCGGATTTGCAGGACGGCAGAGATGGCAATGTCGATACCCGCCAAACCAGCTTCAGCGGCTTCAAGCAGGATCTGCAAAGTTGTCGCGCGGTGATCTGTAACGCGGGCTTTGAGCTGATCAGTGAATGTCTCTACCTTGGCAAGACCGTTCTCGCAAAACCGGTTTCCGGTCAGGGTGAACAGATCGCCAACGCTCTTGCGCTCTCCCAGCTGAACTATGCCGATATCATGCATGAGCTTAGTCTGGCTCAAATTCAAGACTGGCTGACTGCATTGCCAGAGGGCCGGCGCGTAAAGTATCCGGATGTTGCGGCGGCGCTGGTAGAGTGGGTGCTGTCGGAACAGTGGCACGACACTCACAGCCTCAGCGAAGATCTCTGGCGAAAAACCCGGCTGGCTTAATGATCGCCCTCACCCTAACCCTCTCCCAGAGGGAGAGGGGACTAAATTGGCGCAAGTTTGCTGCTTCTCACTTTAGCAGAAGGCTGGGATGAGGGTGGCTGCTTGCCCCAAAGCTCTCTCCTCTGTACTCCCCTCTCCCTCTGGGACAAAGCCGATAGGCTTTGGGCATCAGAGCTTGCGACGATGGGGCGAAGCCCCGTACCCACTGCGCTTCGCGGGGCATGCTAAACGAAGTGAGTCACTGGGTTAGGGTGAGGGCCGGTTAGGAATGGCAGGCCTCAGGCGGCCTGCTCGGTTTCTATTGTCTGGTCTTTTTCTAATCTTGAACTATCCAGATAGCGTTTGCGGCGGGCGGGTTTCATTTTTTCGATATCCACCATCACCAGCCCATCCACACAGTCAGCAAAGTCGGGGTCGATATTGTAGGCGGCAAACTGCACCCCACCGGGCTCGCACAACTCCGAATACTGTTTGTACAGGGGCGGTACGCTGGCGCCCAGCTCGGCGAGCCGGGCCTTTAGTTCGATAAACTCACTGGCGTAATCTTCCCCGGCAAAACCCTCACTCGCCGTCGGCGTGTAAGGCAGTTTCGCAACAGCCCAGCGGGAAGCGGGCGGGAAGTGCTTGCTGTAAAAATCCACCATCAGTTCTCGGGCCGAGGACGGCAGCTCATTACTGATACTGACTGGACCAAACAGATAACGCACTTCGGGGTAGCGCGACAGGTAGGCGCCGACACCCTGCCACAAATAATCCAGCGCCGCTTTGCCCCAATACTGGGGCTGCACAAAGCTGCGCCCCAGCTCAACGCCCTGCTGAAGGTAAGGGGCGGCGTCTTCGGTAAAGTGAAACAGCGTCGCGGTATACAGGGTTTGATCCGCGGCAAGAGAGGCACAGCGCGCCAGACGGTAGGCTCCTACCAACTCCAGCTGATTGTCATCCCACAACAGAATATGATCATAGTAGCTGTCGTAAATATCGGTATCGCGGCGCTGTCCGGTGCCCTCACCCACTGCGCGAAAGCTGATTTCCCTGAGTCGCCCCAGCTCCCGCATGATCACGCTGTCGCCCGCGTAGCGGTAGCAGTAGATTTCCATACCGTCGCGGGTCGTCCCCAGGCGTTCGCTGGCCCTCAAGGCCTGGCGCAGCAGGCGTCGGTCTTCCGGGTGAGCCACAGATTGCATCTGCGGCATAAAGTATTTTTCACCGCGCTGCTGACGCGCCCCTAGCTTGTACACGTGGCGCTTAAACAACTGCGCTTTGGCGCGCGGCGTCAGCGGCAGTGATTCATAGCTGCCAGTTTCCACAATCGGGCCGATGCTCATGCGCGCACTGCGATGATGCTGCTTGAACATCTCGCGAATCAGCCACAGAGTTGATATCGGCTTCGCCAACAGCGACAGGGCATAGAAGAACAGTGAATTACGGGCGTTGATATGCACCGGCAGAATCGGCGCCTGGGTTTTGCTGGCAAAGCGCAGAAAACCGGTACGCCAGCGGCTGTCTTTAACGCCGGTCGGCCCCAGCCGCGATACTTCACCCGCGGGGAAAATAATTAAAGCACCACCCTCATTAAGATGGGCTTCTATGTTTTTCAGGTTCTGCTTTGGTGTATTGCCGTTCATATTGTCAACCGGCAACAGCAAGGGCCGCAGCGGCGCCAGACTGTACAGCAATTCATTGGCCACCACTTTTACGTCAGGGCGGATCTCGCTCAGCAGCTTCAAAAGCGCCAGGCCATCGAGGCTGCCAATGGGGTGGTTAGCCACAAGGACCACTTTTCCGGACACCGGAATGCGCTCTCTCTCCCAGGCCTTTACGCTGTAGTCAAAGTCAAAGTACTCCAACGCCTTGTCAACAAAGTCGATGCCGACAAGATGCGGATAGTCTCGTTCAAACTGTTTGAATTCGCGCTCGTGAAAGAGATAGCGGAACAGTGTAACCAAAGTACTTCGAATGCGAGGGTGATTCTCGGCTATTGCCGGAAAACGCTCATTGACGACCGTATCAACACAAATCATGACATTACCTACCCCGCCTTGCGCAGCGGAATTACTTCCGCCTCGTGAAGACCAACTTGAGAATTGAATTCGCGGACAATACGCTGGCGGTCACTCCAGTGGAGCAGTTGCAACTCGCCGCTATCAGTTTCAGTCAGCGCACTGCAGCTTTCGATCCAGTCACCGTCATTGCAGTACACAATGCCATTGATCATGCGCATGCCCGGTTGGTGAATGTGGCCGCAGATGACACCGTCCAGCCCGCGCCGCTGTGCCTCCTGCACCGCGGCCTGCTCGTAGACATCAATCACCTGCCGGGCATTTTTTACTCGCCGCTTGATGTAGGTTGCCAGCGACCAGTAACCCAGCCCCAGGCGACTGCGGATAAAGTTGCCCCAACGATTCAGAAACAGGAGAAAGTCGTAGGCGACATCACCCACCAGGTGCTCCAGCCGGTTCAGGCGAATATGGGGATCTAGAACATCGCCGTGAAAGACCAGGAGTTTGCGACCATCGGCGGTGGTGTGCACAGCTTCGTGCTTGATTTCCACCGCACCCAGCGACTCGCCAACGTAGTCCCTCAAGGGTTCGTCGTGATTGCCCGGAATGTAAACCACCCGGGTCCCGTGTCGGGATTTTTTCAGGATAGCGCGCAGCACATCGTAGTGGGCGGCAGGCCAGAAGAAGCGTTTTTTCAAAGACCAGAGGTCGACAATATCACCCACCAGATAGAGGGTTTCACAGTCGACGCTATTGAGAAAATCGAGAAGGTAGTCGGCCCGACAGTCCCTGAAACCCAGGTGAATATCAGACAACCAGACTGCTTTGTACCGCAGCAAGGGAGTGCTCACTGGTTTGGCTCCGCGCTTTAACACGGAGCCAGACTAGCGAGTGGCAGTGACAGTCAAATGTCAGTTGAGAAACAGTTTTGTGACAGCTAGGTCACTTTCACTGCTCCTGTGATTCACCGTCTTCCAGTTTCTGCAGAGACAATCGCGGGTCGCGCACCAGATGTTGCATCCCCTGCTGTACAGCAGGGCCCAGCAACCAAACCCACTGTTCCGCCAGTTCCTGCAGGCGCGGGTTTACACTCAACAATGTGCCCTCTTCTTCAAGCAGCCCCTGATCGACCAGCGCATCAATATAAATACGGAACAGGGTTTTATCGAAGTATTCCGGCGCTTCCCTGCCGGTCAGAATTGCAAGGCGCTGTACCATAAAGATAATGTGTTGCTCGATCGCTGACCGCTCGGTGGGTCGCTCGCTGAGCTGATACACCAGCAACAGGCTGCACATGGTGTAGCGTTCCAGAGTTTCCCGCAGCAGACGGCCAAGCCCGATCAATGCGCTGTACTCGCTCGAGCCGATATCCGGACGATACAGTTTGCTGCCACTGCGGTTCAACAGACCAAGCTCAACCATGGCCTCAATTAGCTCTCGCACCCGTTCTTCCGCGTCTCTTATCGGCCAATGTAGAAAAAGTTCACGTTTTAGGAATGGATACAAGCCGACACAGCGCTGTACCAGCGCCTCTTCATCAATACTGTTGCTGTGTCTGAGAAAACGCGCAATCAAGGAGGGCAAAGCCAGTACATGCATCACCGAGTTGCGGTAATAGGTGAGCATGACGGCTTCATTACCGGTGACCGTAATAATCGGCCCCCAGGCGTGTTCTATACGAGACAGGCCGGCCGTTCGCGCCGCCGCTTCGAATATCTCCGCCGCTGATTGCTCCGGCAGAACAATATCCTGGCTGTAGGGGACCCGACGCATCAATGTCAGGAAACGCTCAATCTGCTCTAGCAGTTCAGTCTCTGCCATCGCCCGCTGCGGGCTCGACAGCAGAATCGCCGAGACCAGGCCAATTGGATTGACGATCGCAGCCTGATTAACGCGCTCCATGTTGAGGCGCGACAGCCGCTCGATGGCGAGAGGGAGCCAGGTTTTATCACCGGCCTGCCAGCGGTTTCGCCACTGGGGCTCCAGACGATTAAGCGCTTCGGACAGAATGATGGGTTCGCCAAACGCAACGTGCGGACTGCCGTAAGAGGATTTAAAAATCTTGCGCGCCTTCAGCAACTCGCCCGCGGACTCTTTCTTCTTGCCCGCCCCGCGCAGCTCCTTGGCATAACTGCCGCCTTCCACCAGCTTGTCGTAGCCAACATATACCGGCACCAGCGCCGCCGCGCGGCTCGGCTGCGCCAGGAAACTTTCAACCACCATCGACAGCATACCGCGCTTGGCGGGAAGCAAACGGCCAGTGCGGCTGCGCCCACCTTCCGGGAAGAACTCCACCGGATAACCGCGCCCCAACAGCACATCGAGGTAGGCTCTGAATACCGCGGAATACAGCTGCTGACCGGCAAAACTGCGGCGAATATAGAAGGCCCCACCCCGGCGCAGCAGGCCGCCAGCAGGCCAGAAGTTCAGATTCACGCCCGCCGCGATATGCGGCGGCACCAGCCCCTGATAGTAGAGGGTCCAGGAAATCAGAAGGTAATCCAGATGGCTGCGGTGGGACGGCATGTAAATAACATGATACTTGTTGGCAACCGAGCGCAGCCGATCCACATTGTAGGCTTTAACACCGCTGAAGATCTTGCGAAAGACCCAGCTCAGGACAATATCCAAAAAGCGAATCATCCGAGGATCAAAATTGGCGGCCACTTCATTGGCCATTTTCCGTGCGCGCTTATAGGCCTCGTCGCGGCTGATATTCTGGTCCTGCACCTCTTCCTGCAGCGCCTGTTGCACCAGCGGGCGACGCAGAGTGACGTTGATCATATGCTGACGCGACAACAGGCTCGGCCCGAGGGTTGCCGTCTTTTGCCGCAAGAAGTGAAACGACAGACCGCGATGCAGCAACTCGGCGGCGCGCAGGTGGTTCGGCTGACGCTTTAAAAAGCTGTCAAAGTCGATCGGTTCGGCAAAATTCACCAGCGCTGAGCGCCCCTGAACCAACATGATCAGTAACTTGCGCAAACCGCCGGCGAATTCCGCATCACCGACCAGCAGTTTAAGAATAGAGGTCTCACTGCCCGGATCACGCCCCCAGAAAATGGATACGGGGAGGATCTGGATGCCCACATCGTGCTGACCGGCTGCGCCTGCGATAACCTGCACCAGCTGCTGTGGCGAGCGCTGTTCATCCAGCTCGGCAATCACAGGCAAATAAAGACAAGCTGCGCTGTCGGCAGTGGGCAGATCACCGGAGGGCGTGTTAACAACCGGCAAATCCAATTGTCGGCACAGCCGCTCCAGCACCAGCCGGTCAGACCAGCTGTGCTGGCGCAAGACGTAGCATACCGGCTTGCCTTGCAGGGTTTCACGCAGCGCATCCAGATTTTCAGGGATGACCTGGGGCTTCACAGCCCACAACACCGGCCGCAGCAACACCCGAACAAAGACAAACGCTAAACGCCGTAACCACTTCATTGAACAAACCTTTTTTTATCGCTCGCGACCAGCAACAGCCTTAAGCATAGCAACACTTCAATTTTTCTGAGGCCGTAACAGCCAAAAACCACAGGACGCTACCAGACCGCCCGACATCATGGTCAACGCCATGGGTACCGCAGTGCCGTCCAGATGACTGCCGACAAAGGCGCCCGCCAGTGCAGCGGTGCCCATTTGCAGAAAGCCCAGCAATGCGCTCGCGGTAGCTGCCATATCCGCAAAAGGCGCCAGCGCCACCGACATGGCCTGCGGCATGGTACTGCCAACCGCCGCAGTATAGAACACCATCGGCAAGACAACGGCGAGCGGGTGATGCCAACCAACGGCGCCCAGCAGCGCCATAACGCCGGCAGAGCTCGCCGCCAGCACGGCACCGCCAATCATGGTCTGCACCGGATCGAGCCGGTGAGCCAGTCGGGCAGTGAACAGACTGCCGCCCATGTAACCGGCAACAATCAACATAAACCACCAACCGAAGTGCTCTGGCGGCACGCCCATAAAATCAATCAGCACAAAGCTGCTGCCCGAAATAAAAGCAAAGGCGCCAGAGTACATGGTCGCAATACCCAGCGTGGAAATCACAAAATGCTTATGGCCCAACAGAAAGCGATAATTCGCGAGAATGACTGACAGCTTGAACTGGGTCGGCTTGGCCAGTGTTTCAGGCAGCACCAGCCATACCGTGACCAGCGCCAGAAAACCGTAGCCCGCCAGACTCCAGAAAATCGCCTGCCAGCCGGTGAAGGTCAGCATCCAGCCACCCAGCAAGGGCGCAATGACCGGCGCAATCGCCATAATCGCCGCCATATAGCCCAGCGCCTTCGCCGCCTGGGTTGGCCCATAGATATCCCGAGCCATGGCCCGCCCCAGCGTCGGGCCCACACACGCGGAGATACCTTGAATAAAACGCCAAAACACCAAGGACTCCACCGTCTCGGACCGGGCACAGCCGACACAGGCAATAGTAAACAGGGCAATACCGCCGAGCAGAATCGGCTTGCGACCAAAGCGATCGGCCATGGGGCCGCAGAGCAGATGAAATACCGCGAAACCGATCAGATAGGCGCTTAGGGTCCACTGCACCGCGGGCAGCGTCGTATCGAAATACGCCACCAGCGACGGCAGAGCCGGCAGGTACATATCGGTCGACAAGGGACCGAAGGCGACAAAGGCCGACATCAGCCAGAGTGTCCAGCGCGATTGTGGGTCGAGGCTTTTCATGGCCCGGGGCCTATGCAGTTGAAAAGAAAAACGGGGCCAACAGGCCCCGTTCTCAAACAAGGTGGGGCATTTTACAGTACTTCGAACAGACCGGCAGCACCCATACCACCTCCCACACACATGGACACCACCACGTATTTAACACCGCGGCGCTTACCTTCGATCAGGGCGTGACCGACCATGCGCGCACCGCTCATACCAAAGGGGTGACCAATAGAGATGGCGCCGCCATTGACGTTCAGCAGCTCATTGGGAATGTCCAGCTGATCGCGGCAATACAGTGCCTGACAGGCAAAGGCCTCGTTGATTTCCCACAGACCAATATCACCCACTTTCAAACCGTGACGCTTGAGCAGCTTGGGAATGGCAAAGACTGGGCCGATACCCATTTCTTCCGGTGCCAGACCGGCTACCGCCATGCCACGGTAGGCTCCCAAGGGTTGCAAGCCACGCTTCTCGGCCATGGACGCTTCCATCAGACAGACCGCTGAGGCGCCATCAGACAGTTGCGAGGCGTTACCGGCAGTGATGTGCTTGCCTTCCTTGATCAGCATACCGTCTTTGAAAACCGGATCGAGACCTTGCAGACTTTCCAGTGTGGTGGACGGACGATTGCCTTCGTCCTTTGTGAGAGTCACTTCTTCGTAGGTGGTCTCTTTGGTTTCTTTGTTGAATACCGCTTTGGTGGTAGTCAGCGGCACAATCTCGTCGTCGAACTTGCCCGCTTCCTGACCAGCGGCAGTGCGCATCTGGCTCTGATAGGCAAACTCATCCTGGGCATCGCGAGAGATGTTGTAACGATCCGCGACAATTTCCGCTGTTTCAATCATCGCCATGTGCATGTAAGGGGTGTGGTCAGTCACCGCCTTAGACACATTACGGTAGCCGTTTTTGTGCTTGTTCTGGGTCAGGGAAATTGACTCCAGACCACCGGCAACAGCAATATCAATTTCGTCAGTCATGATGGCCTTGGCGGCGTAGCCAATAGTCATCAAACCAGAAGAACACATACGATCCAGTGAGGCGCCGGACACAGTCACCGGCAAACCCGCTGCCATCGCGCTCAAGCGCGCTATGTTGTAACCCTGACTGCCCTGCTGGGCTGCCGCGCCCATCAGCACATCGTCTACCTCGCCACCCTCAATGCCAGCGCGCTCTACGGCGTGGCGGATAACATGGCCGCCCAGTACCGGCGCATCAGTGTCGTTAAAGGCACCGCGAAAGGCTTTGCCCATGGCAGTACGTGCGGTTGAAACTATTACGGCTTCTTTCATGATTCATCTCCTGTTGGCAGCCGGGCTGCCGTTTAAATCAAGCGTGTTGGGAAGAGCAGCTGATGGTTTCACCTGTCAGGTACGATGAGTAGTCCGAGGCGAGGAACATCATCACGTTCGCCACTTCCCAGACTTCCGCGCCGCGGCCATAGGCTTCGCGCCCTTCCAATTCGGCAAGCAGTTCCTCTGGCGCAGATTTTTTCAGCATGGGGTGTACCGCCAGCGATGGCGACACCGCGTTAATGCGCACACCAAAGTCTGCAGCTTCTACCGCGGCACATCGAGTGAGGGCCATGACGCCGGCTTTTGCCGCGGCATAGTGGGCCTGTTCTTTCTGTGCGCGCCAGCCAAGCACCGATGCGTTGTTAACGATTACGCCTGTACCCCGCGTTTTCATGACTTTCATCATATAGCGAGTCATGCGCATGGTGCCGTTCAGCGTTACGTCAATAACCTTATTCCACTCATCATCGTCCATATCGATCAGCAGCTTGGAGGTACCGAGGCCGGCATTATTGATCAGAATATCGACACCGCCGAGTTTCTCTTCAGCAAAGTTTATCAGCGCCTGAACGTCGTCTTCGACGGCCACATTGCAGGTTTTACCCCACACATTTTGCAGACCGGTTTCGGTTTTCAGTTTTTCCACCGAAGCGTCCAAACGTCCCTCGTGAATATCGCTGATCACAATAGCGCGGCAGCCCTCTTCAACCGCTTTTTTGGCGGCGGCAAAGCCGATGCCTGCGCCGGCTGCTGCGGTAATAAGTACCGCCTTGTCTTTCAACAGGCCGTGGCCGGGAACGTAGGTGGGGTTTTTAATATCCATAAGAATCTCTTGCTGTATTCGTCAGTGTTTAATTTACGACAGAACCAAGGGGTTTGGCTGTGGTGCGCGGGCAAGGCGAAGCTCGCATTCAGTGAGGGAGTTTACAACGAGTAAATGACCGATCTGAATGTGAGCTTCAACGCCGCCAGCGTGCCTCAGACGAAGCCCGTCTACCATTTGGGTTCTTTGGGCATCCCCAACCCCCGCTCCGCAATAATATTGCGCTGAACCTGATTGGTACCGCCGTAGATCGTATCCGAGCGCACAAACAGGTAGAGCGATTGCAGTCGGGTCAGTTCATAGGGTGCGCCGTCGAGCACTTGCCCCATTTCGCCTTGCACATCCACGGCCAGCTCACCCAGATCGCGGTGCCAGGTCGCCCAGTACAGTTTGTATATCAGGGCTTCTTTCTGCAGGCTGCCATCGCCCACATCGTCAGAGAGCATGCGCATACTGTTGAAACGCATAATTTTCAAACGCAGGTACAGATCGGCGATCCGCTGGCGAATAACGGGGTCTTTATGAGCGCCACTCTCTTTGGCAACCTTGACCACTTCATCCAGTTCATTCTGGAAAGCCATCTGCTGACCAAGCGTGGATACGCCGCGCTCAAAGCCCAGCAGCCCCATGGCGACTTTCCAACCATCGCCGGGCTCGCCAACGATGTCCTCGGCATCGCATTCAGCGTCGTCAAAAAAGACTTCGTTGAATTCCGATGTGCCGGTGATCTGCTCGATGGGGCGCACGATAACACCGGGCTGATCCATTTTAATCAGAAAAAATCCGAGCCCTTTATGTGCCTTGGAGTCAGGATCAGTGCGGGCAATCACAAAGCAATAGTCGGATTCGTGGGCCAGCGAGGTCCAGACCTTCTGGCCATTGATGATCCACTTGCCTTTGGCCTCGTCGAAGCGCGCTTTGGTTTTAACGTTGGCCAGATCAGAGCCGGCACTGGGTTCAGAATAGCCTTGGCACCACAACTCGGTGCCCGCCACGATACCCGGCAAGTATTTCTGTTTCTGTTGCTCACTGCCAAAGGCAATGATGGTCGGGCCGGCCAGGCCTTCACCAATATGACCGACCCGCCCCGGCGCACCAGCGCGGGCATATTCTTCAAAGAAGATAACCTGCTGCTCGATCGACAGTCCGCGCCCACCGTATTCTTTGGGCCACCCCACACAGGTCCATTTGCCCTCGGCCAGCTTCTGTTCCCAGACTTTGCGCTCTTCCGGAAACATGTGCTCGTCGCCGGGGCCGCCGCGAAACTTCAGCTTTTCAAATTCCCCGGTCAGGTTGTCTTTCAACCACCCCGCGATTTCTTCGCGAAACTGTTCATCTTCCGGACTGAAACTCAACTTCATGACTACTCCTCCTCAGTCCAGTACGACGCCAGCCAGACGCTCGCGGTGCCAGCTGGGATTGCCCAGCATGTGCTCGGAGCCTTTGGCGCGTTTGAAATAGAGATGTACGTCGTACTCCCAGGTAAAACCGACGCCACCGTGCATCTGCATGGATTCACCGGCGTTCTTGAAATAGGCCTCGGAACAATAGGTCTTGGCAATACTCGCGGCTTCCGCCAGCTCATTGGCCAGTGGGCCGTTTTGCAATGCTTCATCGGCCACACAGGCAGCGTAATAAACCGCAGAGCGCGCCGCTTCAACCCGCAGCATCATATCCGCCGCTTTGTGTTTGATTGACTGAAAGCTGGCAATCGGGCGGTTAAACTGAACGCGTTCTTTGGTGTACTCCACGGTGCTGTCGAGCAGTTGCTGACTGCCACCCATCTGCTCCGCCGCCAGCGCAATGGTCGCCAGATCCAGTGCCTTATCCAGTACCGCCCAGCCCTTACCAGCACCACCGAGCCGATTGTCAGCAGAAACCTTCACCTCACTGAATGACAGAGAGGCCATTTTTCGCGTCTGGTCCAAAGTCGGCAGGCTTTTGCGCTCAAGACCAGCGGTATCCGCCGGCACGGCAAATAGGCTGACACCTTCGCCACCACGGGAACCTTCAGCGCGCGCGGCAACAAGAATCAAGCCCGCCGTCATGCCGTCGACCACAAAGCTGCTCTCACCGTTGATGACAATACTGTCGCCGTCTTCACGATACGTAGCGGTAACCGCATCGGCGCCGCGCCCTCCACGAGGACCACAGTAGGCCAACGTGGCCGTCAGGCTGCCTTCGCAGATAGCCGTTAGATAGTTAGCCTTCTGCTCTTCGCTCGCGGCCAGCAGGAGTGTGTTAACTCCGAGACAAACCGTTGAATAGAAAGGCGCACACAACAGGTAGCGCCCCATCTGTTCCATCATTGCCACCAGCTCAACATAGCCCAGCCCCATACCACCGAATTCCTCGGGGATGTGGATGGCCTGCCAGTACATCTCGGCACAGATCTGCTGCCAGAGTGCGTCGTCAAAACCGGTGTCGGAAGCCATTGCCTTGCGCACGGCCTCACTGGTGGACACCTCAGCCAGAAATGATTCCGCGGTATCGCGGATCATCTGCTGCTCTTCGGTAAATACAAAATCCATTCTTTGCCTCGGTTCAAGGCGCCTTCTAGAAGAGCAGTTTCAGCTCAACGTAGGCACCGTCCTGAAAATCATAGTCGCCGCGCACGTCTTCGACCTGTACTTCAATATCCGACAGGCCAAACTCCAGCGCGGAGTTTTCAAACAACATCAACTGGGCACCAATTTTCCAGTCCCGGTAGCCGTCCATATCATCAAAGGAGGTGGACGACGGCCCGTAGTAATACGCGGCAACCAGACTGAAAAGATCACTGGTCGGCATTTTCAGGTCCACACCAAAGGCCAGCCCCGGGCCTTCAAAGCCGTCGAGATCCGCGTAAAAGCCTTTCACCCCGACGCGCCCCTGCAGGCGACCGCGCTGACCATTGGCATAAAAACCGGCATTGTAAATTTCCACATCGTCGTCTTCGTTGTGGTTAGCGCCGAATTCCACCGACGCTTTCCCATCCGGCGAATTGGCATTGAGAGACAAGCCCGCCACATCATCGCTGAATCGGAAACTCAGGTCGTTGGCCAAAGCCGGTGTTGCCAGTGCTGCCAGCAGAAAAAGCGCTTTCTTCATGGTGTTACCCCTGTGCGGTATTGGTTCCTTATAGCGGGGCCCTGATATCAGGTTCCCCACACTTTCTGCGCCGGAACTTCTTTTTTCAGCAGTTCGTCCATCGCAGAGCCAATTTCAGCAGGCTGCCACTGAGCGCCTTTATCCACGCCTTCAGTGGTTCGCCAGCCATCGGCAATGCAGATTCTACCGCCTTCTGACTCAAATACACGCCCGGTGACATGTGAAGACTCCGCACTGCCCAGCCAGGCCAGCAAAACCGACACGTTTTCCGGGGCGAAATGGTCAAAGCTGCCGTCTTCCGGCGGCGCCATGCGCTGCGCCATTTCCGGCACACCCATGGTCATGCCGGTGCGAGCCGAAGGCGCAACCGCGTTGGCGGTAATGCCATAGCGACCGAGTTCGGCTGCCTGATTCAAGGTCAGTGCAGCAATACCGGCTTTAGCCGCCGCGTAATTGCTCTGGCCAATGGAGCCCTGCAAGCCGGCCCCGGAGGTTGTGTTGATAATACGTCCGGATACGGCCTTGCCTTCCTTGCTCTGACCACGCCAGTAATGAACGGCATGCGAGCTGATACAAAAATGCCCCTTCAGGTGAACCGCCATGATGGTGTCCCACTCCTGCTCGGTCATGGACGCAAACATGCGGTCGCGATTGACGCCGGCGTTGTTCAACACGATATTCAGGTCGCCATAGGTATCGATGGCCTGCTTTACCGCATTGAGGCTGTCGTCGTAATTGGTGATATCAGAGGTATTAACGATGGCTTTGCCACCAGCCGCCGTGATCTCGTCGACCACCTTCTGCGCTGCCTCTTCGTTGATGTCGTTGACCACAACGGCGCAGCCTTCACCTGCAAAAACACGCGCGTGAGCTGCACCCAGTCCACCACCGGCGCCGGTGATGATGGCTACTCGATTGTCCAGAATTCCCATAGTTGTTTCCTCTTGATGTCCTTGCTAGCGACGCTATTACAGTCGCTCAATAATCGTTACGTTTGCCTGACCACCGCCTTCACACATGGTCTGCAGACCATAGCGGCCACCGCTGCGCTCCAATTCGTGCAGCAGCGTCGTCATCAGTTTGGTACCGGTCGCACCCAAGGGGTGACCCAGCGCTATAGCGCCGCCATTGACGTTGGTTTTGGCGTGGTCGTAGCCGGTATCTTTCAACCAGGCCATTGCCACTGACGCAAACGCTTCGTTGATTTCGACAAGATCGATATCGTCCATCGTCATACCCGCTTTTTTCAGCGCGTACTGTGTGGCGGGAATGGGGGCGGTCAACATCCAGATTGGGTCGGCAGCGCGCACACTGATATGGTGAATGCGGGCACGCGGTTTGAGGTTGTAGCGCTTGAGCGCATCCTCGCTGACAATCAGCATCGCGCTGGCGCCATCGCAGGTCTGGCTCGATACCGCCGCAGTCACCTTGTCACAACCAAACAGGTAATCGAGCTCCGCCATTTTCTCCAGCGTGGAATTACGTGGCGTTTCATCCATCGCCACCCCTTCCATCGGAATGATTTCCCGGTCAAAGCGACCTTCTTCAATAGCCTTCAACGCACGGTTGTGCGACTCCAGCGAATACTTTTCAAGATCGCGGCGAGAAAAACCCCACTTGTCGGCGATCATCTGCGCAGACTTGAACTGTGTCGGCGGCTCCGCGCCATAGCGGGCTACCCAGCCCTGCGAGCCTGAGAAGGGGTCTTTAAAACCCATAGGCTCGGCGGCAATCATAGCTGATGAAATCGGAATCTGGGTCATGGTCTGAACACCACCGGCGACGATTACATCCTGCGTGCCAGACATGACCGCCTGCGCGGCAAAGTGAACGGATTGCTGTGAAGATCCGCATTGACGGTCAATCGTAGTGCCCGGCACTTCATCAGACAGCCCCGCCGCCAACCAACAAGTGCGGGCGATATCACCAGCCAGCGGACCGATGGTGTCAACGCAACCGAAAATGACGTCGTCGTATTCGCTGTCTGGAATACCATTGCGTTCAACTATGGCTTTGAGCACGTGGGCGCCAAGGTCGGCACCGTGTACGTGGGCCAGACCGCCTTTGCGTCGGCCTGTGGGTGTTCTTACTGCATCTACTATGTAGGCTTCTGGCATGATTGCCTCCTGTCAGTGGATGAGGACATCATCCTCAAAAAGTATTTCCAGCACCGAGCTTGGCGTCATCCGCCAGCACATAGGCCGCAACCCGCTGCTTGTGGAAGGCTGCATCGCCCCAAGTATTGGCATAAGCCCAGGCGCGCTTCATATAAATATGCAGGTCCACTTCCCAGGTGTAACCCATGGCACCGTGCACCTGAATACAGTTCTTCGCTGCCAGGTTGGCCACTTCGCAAGCCGCCAGCTTCACGTGGCTGACCGCCATCGCTATACAGTCTTGCCCGTTATCGATGGCGTAGGCTGCTCTCGCTGCCGGCGCCTTGGCATACTCCAGTCGGTAGGCGATGTTCGCCATGTGGTGCTTCACCGCCTGAAAGGTCCCGATCGCCACACCAAACTGCTTGCGCTCGCCGGTGTACTGCACCGAAATATCCACCATGCGCTGGGCAAGCCCCAGGGCTTCTGCTGCCACGCCCAGAGCGCCGCCATTGCGGGCCGCCTCTGTCAACGTTTGCGCAGCGGCGCCGTCGGCGATCTTTTCTGCTTTGGTTTCGTCAAACTCAACCGTAAACAGTTTGCGCGACAGATCGACCGATTCGTTGGCTCGCAGCGCAGCGGCTTGAGGGTCAACCGCATACAAAGCACCGGCTTTTTCCAGAATCAGAAGATCGGCAATGTGCGCATCCTCTACAAAAACATTCTGTTCCAGCCCGACCATGACCACGGCCTCACCGGCGGCAATTTTCGGCAACCAGGTTTGCTTCAGGCTGTCGCTCTTGCTATTAACAAGCAGCGGCACCGCAACCATCGCGGTATGCACCAGCGGGGCCGGTAGCGCTACATAGCCGCACTCCTGTCCCAGCAGCACAAAGTCCAGCATCTGCATGCCCAGACCACCAAAGTCTTCAGGCACCGTGATGCCCGTCAGTCCCATTTCGGCCAGTTGCGCCCACAGCTCAGGGCTGCGGCCAGTTTCGCTTTCCCACAGCTCACGAATTTTTTCCGGCGTGACTTCGTTAACCAGAAAGTCGTGAACGGACTCCTGAAACAGGAGCTGGTCTTCTGAAAATGTGAAATCCATAATTCTCTCTCGTTTACCTTCCTTCACCCTGCCCTCTTCCACAAAGATGGCGCTGGAGTGAGGGATTACTTTCGAGGCATTCCCAACATTCTTTCAGCAATAATATTGCGCTGAATCTCGTTTGTTCCCGCATAAATCGGCCCGGACTGCGCAAACATCCAGCCGTCCAGCCAAGTCCCAACACCCGCGGCATCAGGAGCGTGCGGCTGCAATTCTGCGCGCGCACCCAGTATGCTCAGCGCTGTGGCGTGCATCTGCTGATCCAGCTCCGACCAGAAAATTTTGTTGGTCGAGGCCTCCGCTCCAATCTTGCCGCCTTTGATCAAGCGGCAGGCTGTCTGATAGGTAGTCAGGGTATAAGCTTCGGCGTCCATGTAGGCGCGCAATACCGCCTCGCGAATCGCCGGGTCGCGATCGGCACTCGCCTGATTTTCCTTGTACAGGTTAACCAGACGTTTCGCCGTTTCCTGGAAACGTGCGGGGGAGCGCAACATCAAACCGCGTTCGAAGCCGGCGGTAGCCATGGCAACTTTCCAGCCCTCGCCTTCGCCACCCAAACGGTACTCAGCCGGTACTTTAACGTTATCGAAAAAGATTTCCGCAAAGCCGGGCAAGCCGTCCAGCTGGGGGATGGGTCGCACGGTGATGCCTTCCAGATCCAGAGGCACCAAAATAAAAGTCAGGCCATGGTGGCGCTGGGATTCAGGATCAGTACGAAACATACCGAAACACCAGTCGGCCCAGACCGCGCGCGTCGACCAGGTTTTCTGGCCGTTAATCACGTAATGACTACCATCTTCGCTCAGCTCAGCCTTGGAGCGAATCGCCGCCATATCCGAACCCGCATTGGGTTCAGACCAGCCCTGACACCAGATGTCTTCGCCTGTCGCCATACCCGTCAGGAATTTCTTTTTCTGATCTTCGGTGCCGTATTCCATCAGGGTCGGGCCGAGCAGGAAAATACCGTTCTGGTTTACCCGCAGCGGTGCCCGGGCAGCATAGTATTCTTCTTCAAAGATCAGCCACTGGATAAGGTCGGCACCGCGGCCACCCATTTCCTCGGGCCAGGTAATCATGCCCCAGCGACCTTCGTAGAGTTTCTTTTCCCATTCGCGATGCTGTTGAAAACCTTCTTCCGTATCGAAAGTCTTCAACGGCTCACTGGGAACATTGGCGGCAAGCCATTCGCGCACTTCCTGGCGAAAGGCTTCGTGTTCTGCGGTAAATGTCAGGTCCATTCGTAACCTCTTGGTATTTGTTGCTCGACGGGGCGCTTCCCCCTCTTAGAAGCTGGCGTCACGCTTCTCGACAAAGGCATCCCGTGCTTCCTGGGAATCCTTTGACGCATAAGCTTCTTGGGTAAAGCCCTGCTCCCAGCGGTACTTGTCTTCCAGATTGCCGTCTTCAATGCCAGTCAGTGCTTCTTTCGCCAGCTGAATCATGCGCGGTGATTTATCGGCAATTTTCTCTGCCATTTCGCGGGCAGTATCAAGCAGCTGGTCACGGGGAACCACTTTCTCGACAGCGCCCAGACGGTAGGCTTCCTGTGCGTCAATACCTTCACCGGTAAAGTACATGTAGCGCACTTTCTGCACCGGGAACATACGCTGCAAGTGAGCGCCGCCGCCCATCGCACCGCGATCCACTTCCGGGACGGCAAAGGTCGCGCACTCGGAGGCAACGATAATGTCAGCCGCGCCGCTGATACCAATGCCGCCACCCAATACAAAACCGTGTACAGCCACAATCACCGGCTTCTCATTGCGGTGAATCGCCTTGAAGGTGTCGTAATTACCCTTGTTCACGGCGGTGATTTTGCTGGCGTCGGCCTGCAGTTCTTTGATATCCACGCCGGCGCAAAAGCCCTTACCCTCGGCGGCAATAATAATCACACGCACGGCATCGTTTTTGCCCAGCGCTTCGATTTCATTGGCAATGGCAAACCAGCCGGCACTATCAAAGGCATTGACCGGCGGCTTGTTGAAAATCATTTCCGCTATACCGTTGTCGGTAATATTGAGGCTGAAAGGTTTGCTCATAGTTTCACTCGCTTGACGCAGGGCGTGACTCGGAAGGCGCAGTACTGCACATGCGCGCCAGTCCGGCTTCAGCCTCAGCGACTATCTGGTTGATTAAATCTTCACAAGAAAGCAGTTGATCAATAACACCGGCCACCTGACCTGAAGGCAGCACGCCCTCTTCCGGCTGGCCTTCGACCATCGCTTTCTGAATGATCATGGGCGCATTCGCCGACATGATCGCCTGCGCCAGCGTAAGGTCACCGGACTTGGTCATGGCCATCGCCGACTTCAGCAAACCTATCAGGCTGGCACCGGTGAACTTGCGAAAGGCCAGACCATTGCGCAAAGCGATGATCAGCTTTTTCAAGGCACTGGCCGATTCAAGTTCGCGCAGCACCTTGTTCATGATCATGCGCTGGGGCAGACCGTCCATCGCGGTGGAAACAACTATCTCACCGGGATTTTTACAGTCGATATAACGCGCCTTGGTGGCTTCCGGCACCGGGCTTTCCTTGGTTAAAAGAAAGCGCGTTCCCATGGCAATACCGTCAGCGCCGTAGCTCATAGCAGCCAGTAATCCGCGACCGTCCTTGAAACCACCGGCGCCTAACACCGGTACTTTGTCGCCAACAGCATCAACGACCTGCGGCAGCAGCAAGGTGGTCGGCACCGAACCGGTGTGACCACCGCCTTCGCCGCCCTGTACCGTTACCGCGTCGGCGCCCAGCTCAACCGCTTTAATGGCGTGTTTGGGCAGTCCAACGGTAGGCATACAGACAACGCCAGCGTCTTTAAGCTTTTTGATGAATTCAGGGCCGGGCGAGCGCGAATAGCTGACCGCCCTGACACCGTGCTTGATCACCAGATCGACAATCTCGGCGGCGTTGGGCTGGTACATATGAAAGTTCACACCGAAAGGGTTATCGGTGAGCTCTTTTACGCGCAGGATGTCGCGCTCCATTTCCTCTGGGGGAATGGTCGCACCCGCCAGAAAACCGAAGCCACCGGCGTTACAGGTGCCCGCCACCAATTTCGGATCTGCCACCCAACCCATCGCGGTTTGGATGACGGGATATTTGCAGCCAAGCAGGTCGGTGATTCTTGTGTTGAGTACGTTTGTCATAGTGTTACTCGTATTCCGGTCTCGCGCTGTTCCCCTCACCCCGACCCTCTCCCCAGGGAGAGGGGGCGCTTGGAAGCTGGATAATCGGTTCCCTCTCCCTCTGGGAGAGGGACAGGGTGAGGGAATTCCACATTAGCTCCGATCACCCGGAGGGTTATCCTTCAGCTGTTTGCTGCGCAGATCCTGCGGATCGATTTCACGGATAATCGCCAGCTGCTCTTCCGTCGGTGCCGGGGTGGTCGGAACATTATCGGGAATACAGATTTCAAAACCGGTGTTCTCCACCACCTGCTCCACGGTGATACCGGGGTGCAGGCTGACCAGACGGATCTGATTATTCGGACCGCCAAAATCCATCACGCACAGATCGGTAAAAATCATGCGCAGATCGATATCGTCATTGGTGTAACCCTTGGGCATACGCTCCGGGTTATAGCCAATGGTGCAGACCACATCGCACTCGCCTTCAATGAAGACACGCGTGCTGTGTGAGGGCACAAAGAAGGAATTGGCGTGACAGATGGAGTTACCGGGAAAGCCGCGCGTGCCCAGCATCTGGACTTTCGGCTTTTGGTAAGTGCCGCCCAGGGCGGAGATGTTGCTCTGACCAAAGCGGTCGATCTGAGTGGGGCCACCGGTAATATGTCGGCGACCGCTCCACACATTGTCAAAGATGCGCGAGAAACCCATCCAGGTTTCGTTCATCTGCTTGTAGCCCTTATCGCGGCTCAGCGGATTGGGCTCAGACAACAACCAGCTTTCACTGTCGGTCATCATGATATCGGTATTGCAGGTTTTCATCGCCAGACTGGCGGCGATGCGCGGTAACACACCAATACCGGTAATCAGAACTTCACCGTCATTCTCGTAGGCGGCGGCATTGGCGCAGATAATCAGTTCCGCCAAGGTGTAATCTTTTGCAGGCGTAGCCATTGTCGTCTCCTTAGTAAGTGGGCAGGGGCAGTTTTTTGATGGCGTCTATGCCGCCAACCGCCTGCTGATAGTCGTCTTCGCTTTTGCCGGTGATGTACTTGTCCGCGTAAACGGCAAAGCCACCCTCTTTAGCTGAGGCGTTGTACTCTTTGAAATGCGGTACATCGAAGCCGTAGTCCGGCGCACAGGATGTGGGGTGAGCGCCGCCCGGTGCGTGAACCACACCCGTCGTCTGACTGCGCTCCCAAAAAACAAAACGGGCTTGCGCTTCATCGGCAAAAAATTCGGTATCGACGATTTCTTCGGTCGTAACGAAGGTTTTTTCAGCCGCGCGGGCAAACCAGTCGTCCATGTAATGGTCAGGACTGGTGATCTGGCACACGCCGCGGGTGTCGGCTTTGTTCACATGAACGAGCGCCGCGTCGAGTTTCAAAGCCGGCATCGCCACCCACTCTTTGTCATCGTAGGGGCTGTCGATGACCTTGATGTCCGGGTTGTACTTGATGACATCCGTACCCAGACCAACCTTGGTGGGAATAAAGGGGCAACCCCAGGCAGCAGCGCGCAGACCCAGCAACATCATGCCTTCATCGATTTCCATGACTTCCAGTTCGCCGCTCTGACGCGCCTGACGGAAGTAAGGCTCCAGCGGGATAAAGTCGAGGGTAACGAACGCGAATATCACTTTCTTGACCTTGCCTGCCGCGCAGAGCATGCCGACATCGGCGCCACCATAGGCCACGATGGTCAGGTCTTTCAGGTCGGAATTAAGGATTTCGCGTACCAGCGCCATCGGTTTGCGACGCGGACCCCAGCCACCAATGCCGATGGTCATACCATCGCGCAACTGGCCGACCACTTCCTTCAGGCTCATTTGCTTGTTCATATCGACTCCTTGTTTTGCGCCGGACTGAATACCGGCACCCTGTTAATCACGTCAAAATCTTCGACATGCGGTAATCGTGCTTGACGAAGGTCACGCCCAGCGAGCACTCGGTTCGGCGCACACCGGGAATTACACTCACCTTCGTATTCAAAAAATCTGCCAGCTGGCCGTTGTTCTGCACCAGCGTAATGGCAAGTATGTCAAAGCGCCCCAGCGTGACCGCCACAAAACCTATCTGCGGGGTATCCGCCAGCGCTTGTGCGACATCCTTCACTTCCATTGCGCTGTCCACTTCAACCCAGATATAGGCCAACGTCGGATTGCGCAGATGATCAATATTGGTCACCGCCGTTATTCGGATCTGCCCTTCATCTTCCATGCGTTTGATGCGGCCGCGCACCGTGCCTTCGGTAACCCCGAGCTCCGCCGCAATCTTGCGGTTGCTGGTACGCGCATCGATTGCCAATGCATCAACAATTTTCTGATCCAGCTCATCAAGGCGGCGTTTGGTCACGCGGCACCTATTTTGCCAGCGGCGCTAGGCTCATCAACAGCACCGCGCGCTTTATCAAACAACACCCAGTTGGGCTGATTCTTCAGCACATCAATTGCCATGGCCGGCAGCAAACGGCGCACACCCGGCACACTGGCAAGACGTTTGGTCAGCAATTGCGAAACCGCTTCCTGATCTTCAGCCACCATCAGGCATTCAATATCGTGACTGCCCACCACCTGGCAGACTGAAAACACTTCTGGGAAGGCGGCCAAATCAGTTGCCACGTCAGCAGCGCTGCGCCCTTCCACCTGCACGCCGACGGCAAGCATCAGCGAAAAGCCCGCGGCCTCAAAATCGGTGACCGCAACCACCCGCAGCAAATCCTGCTCTTCCAGACGCCGCAAACGGCTGCGAACGGTGTTTTCCGTCAAGCCGGTTTTCTCTGCCAGCGCCTTGAAGGCCATGCGCCCGTCCTGGCGCAGCAGGGAAACCAGCTTGTGGTCGGCCTCTTCCATCTCCAGTGAATGCATGGGGATGCGTTCAGCCACGGCGTCTTTCAGCACGCCATCAGCCATGGCCGAGTTCTTTCGCCAGTTTTTTCAGCTCCGGCTTAACAACCTTACCCGAGGCGTTCAGCGGCAGGCTGTCGACAAAGGCCACATGCATCGGCACCTTGTAGCGCGCCAGATGCTCGCCGGCATAATCCAGCAGCGCCTGTTTGTTCTGCTCGAAGCCGGGCTTTAACACCACGAATGCCATACCCACTTCGCCTTGAGGCTGCTTGGGCACACCGATAACCGCCACCTGGGCAATACCGTCCATGCCGTAAAGGGTTTTCTCCACTTCAGCCGGATAAACGTTTTCGCCGTTCATGATGTACATGTCTTTCAGGCGATCGGTGATGCGCAGATAGCCTCGCTCATCCATTACGCCGATATCGCCGGTTCGCAGCCAGCCTTCGGAGGTAATGCTTTCAGCTGTGGCTTCGGGCATATCAAAGTAGCCCTTCATCACGTTATAGCCGCGCACCCAAATCTCACCCTCGCTGCCGCGCGCGACTTCTTCGCCGGTATCCGGGTTGGCGCATTTCACCTCGACACCCTCAATGGCGCGGCCTGAGGTGGTGGCGATGGTTTCGGCGTCGTCGTCGGGGCGGCAGATCGTCACCACACCGGTGGATTCCGTGAGGCCGTAAGCGGTCACAACGGTTTCAAAACCGAGCACATCGCGCATGTCCTTAACCAGTTTGACGGGGACAGAGGCGGCACCGGTCACGCCGAGTCGCAGACTGGACAGGTCGTATTTGTCGCGTCCGGGATCGGCCAGCAGCATTTCATAGAGCGAGGGCGCGCCCGGCAGCATGGTGACCTTATCCTGCTCGATCTGAGCCATCGCCGCTTCTTTATCGAAGGCCATCACCGGCAGGATAGTGCTGCCAAAAATAATCGCCGCCAGCCAGCCGGCCTTGTAACCAAAGGTATGAAAGAAAGGATTGATGATCAGGTAGTTGTCGCTGCTGCGCAGGCCGACGGTATCGCCCCAGGTTTTGAACACCTGAATATTCTGACGGTGTGTGCAAAGCACGCCTTTGGGTTTGCCCGTGGTACCGGAGGTAAACAGCATATCGGCCACATCGTCAGGCTCAACACTGGCCAGCCGCGCTTCCAGCGCCTCGATCTCGACCTCATCGGCCTGTTCCAGGAAGGCCTCCCAGCTCTGGGCGCGATGATCGCTGCCCCGCAGCAGTATTTTATGCTGCAGCGCCGGAAGATCTTCGCCTTCCAGCAGGGTCAACGGCTCGCCTTTTTCCAGCTGGGTATAGGTGAGCAAAATACGGGCACCGCTGCGACGCAGAATGTCGGCCGCCTCATTGCCCTGCAAGCGGTTGTTAAGCGGCACCAGAACCGCCCCGGCAGATTCCAAACCAATCGCCGCCTCAATCCACTCGGCCATATTGGGCGCCCAGATCGCCACCCGGTCGCCCTTCTCGACACCGGCGGCAACAAACGCCGCTGCCGCTCGACAACCGAGCTGCGCCAGCTCGTCATAGCTGACCCGGCGCTCCCCTTCCTTGATCGCTGTTTTGTCGCCGTATTCGTCAGCCGCCCAGGCCACCAGGGCGGGTAAACTTAACGGTAGTGAAGGATTCTGTGACATGCCTGACTCAATAGCTCTGGCAGAAAAATTGAGCACCAAGTGTAGTCAGGGGGCGGGCCCGAAGCAAGCGATATGCGTAATCCCAAGGGAGTATATTTACGCATTCCTATAGTTATAGGTTATATCAACGCCTCTTATCATACGATTTGACGCTATTCATACGAAAAACACACCTACCCCTTCGCGGTTGTCGGCACAAAGGGCGAGGCCTCGTATGCGCGCCCCTGAGCCCGCGCTACGGCGGGGCAGTAGAGCTTGCCTCCGCTTACACTCAGCCCTGCAGCCAAGCCTGCATCTGCCGACAGCGCCTGAAGCCAGCCCTCGCTGGCAATGGCACTGATATACGGAAAGGTCGCCCGCGACAGTGCCGCGGTTGCTGTGCGCGGCACCGCGCCGGGAATATTGGCAACGCAGTAGTGAACGACACCCTCTTCTATATAGGTGGGCTGATCGTGGGTTGTGGGCCGACTGCTCTCAAAGCAGCCACCCTGATCAATCGCCACATCCACCAGCACCGAGCCTGACTTCATCCGCTTTAGATCTGCTCGCTTGATCAGTTTTGGGCTGGCATCGCCCGGCACCAGCACGGCGCCGACAACCACCTCCACCTCCGGCAAGTGCTTCGCCAACCCTGACTCACCCGAAGGCTCAACTTCAAAAACCCCTTCCCATTCAGCCTGCAATTGCTTGCGACGGCCCTCGGCCGCCTCCAGCACCGTGACCAAAGCGCCCATACCCGCCAGTATTCGCGCGGCATTGAGCCCGACAACACCGCCGCCAAGCACCAGCACCCGGGCCGGAGTCACACCGGTGGCGCCCGCCAGCAACACCCCCCGACCACCAGCATTTTTCTCCAGGCAGCGCGCTGCCGCCTGCGCCGCAACCCGGCCGGCAATTTCACTCATAGGGAACAGCAGCGGCAGACGACCCTCGGCGTCGCGCACGGTTTCGTAGGCAATCGCCGTAACGCCGGTGGCAAGCAAGCGATCAACCAGAGAGGCGTCTGGTGCGAGATGCAGATAAGTGAACAGTACCTGCCCGGCCCGCAACAGTTCGCACTCCCGAGGCTGGGGCTCTTTAACTTTGACAATCAGTTCAGCGCGCTTGAAAACAGGCTCAGCGCCATCCACCAGTTCAGCACCAACGGTCTGATAGTCCTCGTCCTCAAAACCGCTACCAACACCCGCACCGCGCTCCACCAGAACCTCATGCCCCGCCTTGCGCAGGCTCGCCACCTGCTCTGGCATAAGCGCAACCCGGTACTCCTGTGCCTTGATTTCCCTGGGCAGACCGATAATCACTGACACCTCCACATCGCTGACGCCTACCATTCAGTGTAGACGGGAAAGGGCAAAACCGGGCTAAAGGAGAAAGTGCAAATGCTATTTCCGGGGAGGCCGCAACATTAATAGCGGCGTTTCTTTTTTATACACGTGGTAGTCGAGGGAATCGCCCCACTTCTGTTCAGCGCGCTTTTCCAGCAGCGGAATACCACTGATCTTGACCAGCAAAAACACTACAAACACGGGAGAGATCAGCGCCAGCCACTGCAGCCCCTCAAAAACCGGCATGGCGATCACGGCAATACCCATCCACAGCAGGATCTCGCCAAAATAATTGGGGTGCCGCGACCAGCGCCATAAACCGACATCCACAAAACGACCCTGATTTTCAGGCTTACCATTAAAAGCCGACTTCTGATAATCGGCGATGGACTCAATGCAAAAGCCCGCCAGCCAAATCAGCAAGCCGATATAGGCAAGCAACCCAAGCGGAGCCTGACGAGTACTGGTAATGGCAACCAGCGCCGCCAGCAATGTAATGAACACCCAGGCACCCTGAAGAGTCCAGGTCACCAGAAAGCGCGACCAGCGGGTTTTAATAACATCAAAACGACCGTCCTTGCCCGCTTTCTTAACCCGGCGAAACAGGAAGGTGCCTAGCCGCAGTGCCCAGCAGCTGACCAGCGCCGCCACCAATAGGCCGCGAGCATCCAGCGCGCCGCCAGCCAGCAGTACCGCCAGACCAACAATCACCAGATAGGTCAGGCTACCGGTCAGATCATAGTAGTGCTCGGTCTGATAAATAAAGGAAGGAATAAACACCAGCCACTGAACGCCCATGGCTATGGCCGCCAGCACCACCAGCAGCGGCCAGCCCGCCACATGGGTCTCGCTATCACCCACGACATAAGCCAACCCAAAGACCAGCGCCAGACACACCACAATGACGACCAGCGCCCGGAGTACTGCTTTCATACTTCCTCTCTCAATAGTTCAACTGCTTCGCAGAGCGGCCTGAGGCCCAACATCAGCCAGAGAACCGACTGACCCTGCGCTTCAATTCCGGCACAACATCCCGCTCAAACCAAAGGTTTCTCCGCAGCCAAAGCTGGTTACGCGGCGACGGATGCGGCAGGGGCAGGTAGAGAGGCCCGTAATCGGCAAAGTGCCGCACCGTTTCCGTCAGCGTGCCATAGGGTTTGTCCAGATAATGCTTTTGCGCATACTGCCCGATCAGCAACACCAGCTCGATATGCGGCATCAAGGCCAGCAGCTTGTCATGCCAGGCCGATGCGCACTCAGGGCGCGGTGGCAAATCACCGCTCTTGCCCTTGCCGGGATAACAAAAGCCCATGGGCACAATGGCGGTGAGCGACTCATCGTAAAACTGCTCGCGCGACCAGCCCAGCCAGCTCCGCAATCGATCACCGGAAGGGTCATTCCACGGTATCCCCGTCTTGTGCACCCGAGTGCCCGGCGCCTGCCCGACAATCAGAAGCCGGGCGGCACTACTGGCGCGGACCACCGGGTTGGGCCCAAGGGGTAAATCTGCCTCGCAAAGGCGGCAGGCGCGCACCTCGGCCAATAATTTATGCAGCTTATGGCCGCTATCACTGGCGATGACTTTCGCGTCTTGGTCAGCCAAGGAAAATCCGCCCTCAATATGCTTTAATACGCGCCTTCAAACGACGCCCAAACCCGGAGATTTATCATCCATGGCAAGCACGCTGTCCGCACTTGAGCAACAGGACGATTTTCTGCGCCGACATATTGGCCCCGACGACGCGCAGATTGCAAGTATGCTGGAAACACTGGGCGTCAGCACCCTGGACGACCTGATCGGCCAGACCGTGCCCGCCAGCATTCGCCGCGAGGCCATGGATTTGCCAGAGCCCCAGTCGGAAACCCGGGTTCTGGATTACCTGAAAACACTGGCTAAAAAGAACACCGTGGCCCGCACCCATATCGGTATGGGTTACTACGACACCATTACGCCCAATGTCATCCTGCGCAACGTGCTGGAAAACCCGGGCTGGTATACCGCCTATACGCCCTACCAGCCGGAAATTGCCCAAGGCCGTTTGGAAGCCCTGCTCAACTTCCAGCAGATGGTGATGGATCTGACCGGCATGGAGCTGGCCAACGCCTCCCTGCTGGACGAAGGCACTGCCGCTGCCGAAGCCATGACTCTCTGCAAACGCTCCGCCCGCAAGAACAAAAGCAATGTGTTTTTTGTCGATGAAAACTGCCATCCGCAAACGCTGGCGGTACTGCAAACCCGCGCCAAGCCGCTGGGCCTGGAGATTGTCGTCGGACCCCGTGACAGCCTTGCCGACCAGCCCGCCTTTGCCGCCTTGCTGCAATACCCCGGCTCTACCGGCGAAGTCGTCGATCTGAGCGGACTGATTCAAAAAGCCCACGATGCCGACACCCTGGTCGTCGTCGCCGCCGATCTGCTCAGCCTCACTCTGCTAACGCCACCCGGCGAGATGGGCGCGGATGTCGTCGTCGGCTGCGCCCAGCGCTTTGGTGTTCCGATGGGCTTCGGTGGCCCCCACGCCGCCTTCTTTGCCACCAAAGATAGCTTCAAGCGCTCGGTACCCGGCCGCATTATCGGCGTTTCCGTCGACAAGCGCGGCAACAAGGCACTGCGCATGGCCATGCAGACCCGCGAACAGCATATTCGCCGGGAGAAGGCCACCTCCAACATCTGTACCTCGCAGGCGCTGCTGGCCATCATGGCTGTGTTTTACGCCATCTATCACGGCCCGGAAGGCCTGCGCACTATTGCCGCGCGCTGCCACCGACTCGCCGCAATAGCCGCCAAAGGCTTTGAGCAGATTGGTTTTTCAATTCGCTTTGACAACTACTTCGACACCATCGTGATCGAAACCGGCGTTAACACCGATACGTTCTTTGAAAAAGCGCAGGAACAAGCGATCAACCTGCGCAAGCTCGATGGCGCACTCGGCATCAGCATGGATGAGACAACCACCCGCGCCGATATCGAAGCACTGTGGGCCATCTTTGAAGGCGACTTTAAACCCGACCTCGACGCCATCGACGCCGAACTGGAAGACGAGCCCGCCATCCCCGCTGAGCTGAAGCGTCAGAGTGCCTATCTGACCCATCCGATCTTCAATACCCACCACAGCGAAACGGAAATGCTGCGCTACATGAAGCAGCTCGAGAGCCGCGACATCGCTCTTAACCACAGCATGATTGCGCTGGGCTCCTGCACCATGAAGCTTAACGCCACCGCTGAAATGATTCCGGTCACCTGGCCCGAATTTGGCCGCATCCACCCCTTCGCCCCCAAAAGCCAGGTGCAGGGTTATCTGGAAATGATTGGCGAGCTTGAACAGCAATTGATTCAATGCACGGGCTATGACGCCTTCTCCATGCAACCCAATGCGGGCTCGCAAGGGGAATACGCGGGCCTGCTCGCCATCCAGAAATACCACGAGAGCAATGGCGATCATCAGCGCAATATCTGCCTGATCCCCTCCTCAGCCCACGGCACCAACCCCGCCTCAGCGGCGATGGTAGATATGAAAGTGGTTATCGTCGGCTGTGACGACAAAGGCAACGTCGATATTGACGATCTGCGTGAAAAGGCCGAGCGCCACAGCAACGAGCTTGCCGCCCTGATGGTCACCTACCCGTCCACCCACGGCGTGTTTGAAGAAGGCATTCGCGAAATCTGCGAGATTATTCATCAGCACGGCGGTCAGGTTTACGTGGATGGCGCCAACATGAATGCGCTGGTCGGCCTGGCCGCGCCCGGTGAGTTCGGTGCCGACGTTAGCCACCTGAACCTGCACAAAACCTTCTGTATTCCACACGGTGGCGGTGGCCCCGGCATGGGCCCGATCGGTGTTAAAGCTCATCTCGCGCCCTTCCTGCCCAATCACCCGGTGCTGGATATCGACGGCCTGAACAAAGAGAACGTTACCGTTTCTGCTGCCACTTACGGCAGTGCAGGCATTCTCCCCATCTCCTGGACGTATATTGCACTGATGGGCGCGCGCGGCCTAACCCGCGCCACCGAAGTGGCGATACTGAATGCCAACTACATCGCCAACCGTCTGAGCGGCCACTATCCAGTGCTCTATACCGGTCGCAATGACCGGGTAGCCCATGAGTGCATTATCGACCTGCGCCCCCTGAAAGAGAGCAGCGGCATCACCGAAGAAGATATCGCCAAGCGCTTGATGGACTATGGTTTCCACGCCCCGACCATGTCCTTCCCGGTAGCCGGCACCCTGATGATCGAGCCTACCGAAAGCGAGGCCCAGGAAGAACTGGATCGCTTCTGTGAAGCCATGATTACCATTCGCGCAGAAGCCGCCAAAGTCGAAAGCGGTGAGTGGTCGCTAGAAGACAACCCGCTGGTGAACGCACCTCACACCATGGCCGATATGCTCGACGCCGACTGGAATCGCGCCTACAGCCGCGAACAGGCCGGCACCCCGGTGGCCCACCTGAAAGCCCACAAGGTTTGGCCTGCGGTCAACCGTATCGACAATGTGTACGGGGATCGGAATCTGTTCTGCGCCTGCCCTCCCATTGAGAGCTATGAAACCGGCGCCTAAGCGCCCACTTTCTTAACAAAGATTCACGCGCAAAGGCTAGGGAAAGCCGAAACCGCCTGCGACAATGGCACCTGATGGTGCAGACTCGCAGGCTTTCCCACCTCCTTATCTGGGTAATGCCTCTGTCTGCCAGAGAACGCCGACAAGGAGCCTTTCCATGAGCGAACAGCAACCCACCACCGAAAAGACACGTCGCGGCATTGAAGTTTTTCGGGCTGATGCCGGCGAACCCCTCTCCGAAACCCAAATGCCCATGGAAGGCATTGATGAAAGCGTCATGGCCGGTTTCGCCAAGGTAATGGAGGCCACCGGCGGAGACCCGGGAGGTGAGACCGTCCGCTGCCTGTTCAGAGAACCCAAAGAAAACGGCATGAGCCTCTGTCATGCGTGGTTCAAAAGTGGCTTCGTGCTGCCCCGCCACTCCCACAATGCCGATTGCATGTACTACATCATCGCCGGCGAGCTGAAACTGGGTAATCAAACACTGGGCAAAGGCGACGGTTTTTTCGTGCCGGCCGATGCGCCCTACAGCTATGAAGCTGGCCCCGAGGGCGTCGAAGTACTGGAATTTCGCAACGCCACCCAATTCAATATCGAATTCAAGAACAACAGCGAAAGCCACTGGGATCGGGTTGCGAAGTCCTATGGCGACAGCGCTGAACGCTGGGCTGAAGAAACGGTTCCGCCCTCGGGCAAGCTGGTCCACTTGTAAGACATCGCGAGCGCCCAATTCAGGACGCTCTGTTTCATCAAAAATAAAGCGAAAGCAAACATGCGCAAAGCAGACAATCTCGTTCAACGTTACGGCCCCTGGGCCGTTGTACTGGGCGCCTCCGAAGGCGTCGGCTCCGCCTTTGTCGAGATGCTGGCCGCACAAGGCTTGAACGTTCTCCTGATATCTCGGCGTCAGCAGGTTATCGAAGAAGTCGCAGCAAAGGCAGAAAGCGACTTTGGCATTCAAACCCGAACACTGGCGCTCGATCTGTTTGCGCCGGACGCCATGGAGCAACTGATTGCCGCAACCGCCGATCTGGAAGTTGGCTTTCTGGTTAACTGCGCCGGCGGCGATGCGCACTACGGTGATTTTCTGGAGCGTGACCTGAAAAGTGAGGAGGCGTTGCTGTTTCGCAATTGCACTTTGCTGATGCGCGTATGCCACCACTATGGCAAACAGATGGTCGAACGCGGCCGAGGCGGAATTGTCATTATGAGCTCCGGCGCCGCCGGCGCCGGTGCGCCGGGACTGGCCACTTACGCAGGCACTAAGGCCTTTGATCTTTTGTTTGCGGAAGCGCTCTGGGGAGAGCTGAAGCCTCAAGGCGTGGATGTGCTTTGTGTGATGCTTGCCGATACCGACACCCCAACGCTACGACATCAGATGCTGATTCGAGGAAAAATCGCCAGCATGGACGAAGCGCCTAAAGGCGCCACCCCCTCATCGTTTGTTGCCGAAGAAGCCCTGCGTTACATCGACAAAGGACCCACCCGAATTATCTCGCGCAAACTGCGGATAGGAAGTCGCATTATGGGCTTGATGGGGCGCAATTCAGCCGTCGCTGTTATGACGGCCGCAGCAAAAAAAATCATGGGGGGAAATATCGCAAACTAGGACTACAAATTAAGATCTAGAGCAGTCTACTTCCATGAACAGTCGAAATCCAATGAACAAATAGTGTTAAACGATAGACTTTATAAATACTCTTTCTGCCTCCTTTTTTTGCAGACTGCCCCTAAGTTTCTAGCTATGTTTTGTATAGGGAAACTTTACAATACCCCTCATCGTTATTTGCCACGCGCTCCTCTCTGTAGTCAACATCAGGGTTTTCAATGAGAAGGGAATAAACTGGCTTTAAGTGAGGACACTTGATATGCATATACGTTAACAACAGAAAATCTAAAGGAAAACGCAAAAGCAGATAAACCCCATCGCCCACAACAAGGTCAGACGCATTTGACCGCGCATATTTCACTCGCAGTGCAACTGCACAGAATATCAAATACTCAAACCTAGTAAGCGTGATATCTACGCTACCTTTAACGCTCAAATCTTGTAAATACAGAGACTTCATTACTACCTCGCTCTGCTCTGTCCATAACTTTAACAATTCCACTCAGGTTCTGGAATAAATACACCTAGCAGCGTCGCAACTATACCTACTACTGCATCCACTAAAAAATCAATAAGAGCTTTAATTAACAACAGGAATGTTACAATAGCCAAAGCAAACTGATCCGTGCACACAGAAAAAGCTTTAAGTAAGCCAGAAATTAGAGAATAAATCGTAAGCGCACCTGAAATTATAGTCAGAGCAATGGCTGTATGGAGCACAAGGCCTACTAGAAAAACTTGAAGCGCGAATACCAAGAAAACTCCAGCAAGTATATATGGCAACGCCATCAAGAACCCACCATTAGTACCTCCAGATATTTTGTAGGCTCCAGCGCCAGTATTGGAATCTATGAGTAAATAGCCACTACCTGCCCAACCATGATATGCAAGTTTGTCTTCATGTGCTGTAGCCACATTACCTGCCAGCACCGAATTTCTAATTTCTGACTCTACTTCCACACCTAAATTTATTGCCGCCAGAGCCTCGTCGAGATTATCCTGAGTGATTGTCCAGATTTTCTGCCCTTCCGCTGCTGCAATAGCAAGTGCCTTAACCGCAGAAATACCATGTGCGGGATTTTCATCGGTGCTAAACATCTGCTCCGGCACTAAATGCTCCATCGCGCTTAATCGAGCGCCGCTGGCCCGCGTAAAGTTGATTTTTTCAGATCTATCTCCGCTTTTAGCAGCCCCATGAAAAGTGACCGCATCCACATCCATTGTCAGACCACTAAAAGAGGTGTTTCGAGGCACACCAAACCAATACTGAGGCTGTAGTGTGGTGGAAAATATACCGTAGCTGGGCAAGCGATAGGTCACCATACCTGCCGACTGAGCCTGGATTTCCTCCTGCACGTCATTGAGCGCAAAGTAGCTCATGATGGTGCCGTAGATCAGATCACCCATAACATCGTGCTTGGTGAGAGTTACCAGCTGGTTGTCATCACCGGACTCCAGCTTGGTTTTCGTGCTTTCCAGGTTTGCCCGGAGTGACTCAGCCTGATCGGCGCTGATACCTTGGAGATCAAGGCCGATTGCCCTGTATTCGCCGGCGATCGGATGATTTACCGAGGTAAACCATTTATGGGCGGGGCTATACAAGCCCATGGTTTCGTATAGCTCTGTACCCATGGTTTGTGCGGGACCACTCTGGATGATCTCTCCGTTCGCAGTTAGCTCGGCAACCAGATTGATCAAGTAGCCTGGTAGAGTGTCCGGCAAATCATTGGGGTCGATTTCTCCAGTTTCCGGGTCGGGCGCGGGCAGATAGCTTTCGATCACCTCCTGATCATCTTCCGTTGCCGGACGGAAGCTGAGCGCTAACTTCTTGCCGGCGAGTTTGACTGTCGGCTCGTTAAGGACGATGAACGGTGTGTTTGGGTAGCCGGAATTCTGTGTAGCCAGTTCATATTTAAAGCGGTGCCGCAAGGAATCCGGGACCTCGGAGAATACCTGCTGGGTGATGATGTGCTCGTAGGGTAGTCCTGCAGCCAGCGGCAGCGGGGGCAGAATCTTGATTTCCTGCAAGCCCAGCACTTCGCCAACAGTGGCATCCGGGTTCTGGTTATTGATATAAGCTTCAAGCTCTGACTGAAAAGATTGGAGATGCTGTTCAATAGCCTGCTGGGGAATGTTCTGCACCCAACCCTCTTCTTCATTGATGACCGCGCTTTGCTCGATATCGCTGGCCAGTGCCTGCGGGTCAAACGGTACGTTCTGCTCAAGCGCCATGCCTTCGCTGAACTCATACTGTTTAAATGACGCATCCATTGGAATCCACCGATCCCCCTGAATATTCTTGACGCCTCGCGAGGGCTCAAAATCGACGTAGGCTTCGACCCAGGTATGCTCCATGCGGATCGCCCTGACCTGACCGCCCGAGATCAATGCCGTATTGGGTATTCCGCCCTGCCCCAGCAGACTTTGCGCGGCCTCCGGAACATGAACACCTCCAACCCAGTTCATGACCTTTTCAACCGGAATTTCCACCGTGCCGTAGGCATAACGGGCAGGCACGCCGGCCGCGCGCAACAGGGCGATCAGCAGGCTGGCAGTATCCACGGCATTGCCACGGCGATTCTCAAGTGTGTATTGGGCGCCCTGAATGGACCCATGACTGGGGACATACCGAATATTGTTGTGTACCCAGCTATAAATCTCCACCGGGTTGTTGTTAAGACTTTCAGCCAGGGCCTTGATCTCATCGGTAATGACTACATCGATAGACGGGGCCAGATCAGCATCACTCGGTTTATTGTCCTCTGGGGTTAGCCACATCTCATGCGTCAGCGACGCGGAGGCAAGTTGCGTGTGGCCCACCAGTGAATCAATTCCTAGCACGGCCTGCAGACCCGGCTTACTCATTTTGGGGGCTCGAACCTCATCGCGGGGCGCTCGCCATGGCAGGTTGTTAGGATCGACCGCGGTATGCGTACGCTTGAACTTTTCGTTCGCTAGGCTTTCGCCTAATGCTTTTAGCGACTCCAATTGCTCCTTGGCGTCTGAGGAGGCTGTGAAATCTTGAAGGCTCCTGTCCAATGCCCCATATTTCGCTTTTACTTCGGCAATGGCCTTTGCGTGTCGTTCACGAATCAGCTTTTTAACCTGCCCCTTGGCCCTGGCCTCCAGATTCTGACCTTCGTTTTCAAAGCGCTGAATTGCTTCCTCATAGGCCTGCTTTACCTGCGCCGCCAGCGCCTCAACCTCCTCTAGATCTTCTTTGGACAATGGCCCGTCGCCCAATCCCAGCTTTTCCAGCATACGAGACAGCCAACTCTGATTCTGCCGGTAGTTGGATACGGAATCCGGCAGCTCCCTGGCCAGCATTCTTTGCAGTTTGCCCAGGCGATACGACAGCTTCTTTTCCGGTGTGCTTTCGAGAATACCTTCTATTTTCTCGTCTCTTTGCCTGTCTTTATTTCCCTGTTCGGCAATTGCCGAGCCGACGGGGGAAAGATAAAAAACAAAGGTAAACATGCAAGCTGAGAAGAGGGATGTGCCCTTTGCCAGCTGTCCAAAGCGGAGCACATCCAGTGTCATCCCTGTCATTGTTACATCCTCAATCGAAATTTTGGTCTTGTTCTTTATAAGGGCACTGCGTGATGCATTGAGCTTCCCAACTGCGCCGAAAGCACAAACTTATAACTCTCGCTGCAGCTGGTAGAGCCAAGCACCCACCGCGAGTCTGAAATCCATAGCAGTAGCGCCTTCCAACCCCGAAGACTTCTCCAGGGCCAACAGCAATGACTTGATGGCTTTATCAATCTTTCTGTTATGAGCATATGTCGCCGCGCTTTCCAGCTTATTTCGAATCGCCTTGTAGTTAACCTCCCCGGCGGCGCTTTCCTGCAACACCTGCAGCGCAGAAAGCGCAGTGTTTTCGCTATCCTGCGGCTCTGCGACACCAAAACTCAGTGAATACTCACTGTCATCTACCATCAAGCTGCGATTGAGACCCGCGTCGACATCTATCGCGACCACAAAGTCGCCGCTAAATCCCTCGGGAACCCGGCTGTAAAAAACCTTGCGTTGCTCCGCAGGAGCATGGAAATCCCGCTGCCATAGCCAGGCATTGTCAGACAATTGAATCAAGCCATCCGCGTACTCAATGGCCGCTCCCGCAGGTAATGTCAGCTGCACATTCACAGCGGCCTTGCGCCCCAAGCTCTGTACCGTAACTTCAATAGGAAGTATTCGGCCCGCTGCTACCGGCCATATGTTCGGCTGAATAGTATCCAGCGCGCGCAGCAAAAGCGTCTCATGCAATGACTGCCGAAGGCTCGCTTCAGTAAGCACGTCGTAAGCAAAGTAACTGTTTCTGCCACGCCCATAGTGAGCAGCGGTTACAGCTGCGGGACCGTCCGGATATGCGCATTCGGAACTGGCATTCTTTGCGCCGTTGAATACAGCCCAGACCTGGGCGCCACAATGGGCTAGTGCGTAGGCACCGGTGGCAACCACTTCTGATCCGGGTTCCACTGACGATTCGCCGATCAAGTTGATTGCACTGGATTGATTATTTTTACCGGTGAGTTTAATCCCCAGAGCTCTTTCGAGCTGACTATTTCTGCGGTTCCATGCCCCGCTAATTAGGACACCAGTACCACTATAGTTAGCTTCCACCAGTAGTTGCTCCGTCTGAGGGTGCAACTCAACCATCTCAGACAAGAGCGCTACCGCGCTATATCGGCCTGAGTTAAACTCCCTGTTAAAGTCTTCAGCGTTATCGGTAATGGCAAATTGCCAGCCTTCGCGGTGAAGAAGAGTTTCGAGATAGGCCCGCTGACCTTCCACCGGTTCACTGTCGTGGGGCGCGGTCTCAGAATCCATAAGCACAAGCAGGTAGCCTCGGCTGGCCCTCTTTACATCAACATCCAGCTCAGGTGGTACAACTTCATATCCGGCGGCAGCCAGCTGAGACAGTTCACCGTTGATTTCGGCCATCAATATACAACCGTATGCGCCGTAAGCAGGTGGATCTGCCAACATAATCTGATAGGGATGGGCCGGTTCTGTGCCGATGCTGACGTTCTTTTCACGTATCTCGTAGATCACCTCACCGCTGTCGAGGCTCACGATCTGATAAACAAGCGTTGCTATCGTTGGCGACGCATTACTGCGGCTGGCCGTTTGAAAATGACAACTCTTGGCCTCACCCGTCGGGTACTCAACAACCGAAGCCTGCCCGATAAGGGCTTGCAACTCAGAGCGCTCGACTTCAAAGGTGGTCGCATTACTTGCCACCATCTCGCCATCCTGCCTGACTTGCCAGACAACCCGGTAGGTACCCGCCTCACGATCAACCAAGGCCAGACGATGCTGTCGATCAGTGGCGTCCTGGGGTGACAAGCTACCAATGGTGTACAGCTCTTCGCGAAGCAATTCTCCGCCGGGGCGATAGATAGCCAGACGGCCTTCCCCGCCTTCAAACGAAGCATTTTCGGCAAGGTTTAATGTCCGCAAGAAGATAAACGCCTGATCCCAGGCTTGATACCGAGGCTTGTCAGCACTGACCAACGCCCCCACGTGGGAAAAGTCTCCATTTTGCGTGGTGAGGGCAAACGGCGCGCTGGCTTGCTGAACCACATCCCCATGCTCATCTAACGTTCGGGCAATCGCCTGATAGTTGCCTGCGTAGAATCCCTGGGTATCAAAGTACTGATCCGGCAAATACCGCTGCTCACCAGGCGCCAGGTCGGTAGTCACGCCTCGACCTAAATCGACAACCAATTTGCCTTGGCTATCCATAATAAGAAGTGATGTCTCCGCGTCGGTCTGCGCCTCACTGAGATTGGTGAGCCAGGCGCTGACCCGAACCTGCTCGGAAGGTGCATATACAGTCTTGTCGGTTTCTATATCAATACTAGTCAAAGACGGTGCAATGTTGACCCACTGCTCATCGAGCTTCTGGTATACCGGATTACCGTCAATGTCCTTGTAATGCAGCTCCAGACTTTCGGTAACCAAACGTTGCTCACCCGGCTCCAGGTCGAACAGCTTTAACGTTGAAACCAACGCTTCGAGCTGACCCACATTAAAGGATGGAAATTCCCAGGTTACGATCATCTGTTTATCGAGATAGCTTATCGAACTCGGTTGTACCGTAAACGCGCTGTTGTCGATCTCGATTCCCGACGACTTGATTGTGCTGATCACGCGAACATCAGAGATAGCAGGCTTGATTACATTAATCTTGATTGATACAGGAATCGCTGCTCCACCGCGATTATCGTTCGCTAGAAAGGTAACAAGATGCTCACCTATATCGCCTACCGCTGGTGTCCAGGACAACTGAGCAATTCCCGTACTACCGTTGGATGTGGTCTGCTCAAACGTCGCGCTACGTGGCAGACCAACGTGATTCAGATAAACCACATCATTGCTGTCATCATCGCTGGCCTGAACCCGAATCGTCAGATTCTGACCCACAATAGCGGTGATAACACTACCCGCTTCCGGCGTAGGCGGATGATCGAATGCTGGTGCGGAATTGGCTCCCTGATCCTGCAGTCTGATCAGAAAATCTACCGCGCTAGTGCTTTTTAGCGCACCGTTCTCATCACGGTCTTCGATGGTTACCTGAACGGTATATAAACCATTACTGAATGACTCGGCACCCTCCCAGCTAAAGATGCCTGTATTTGGATCAATGCTCATTCCACCGGGAATAGAGGGAATCGCGGATTCTGAACGTGTAGACATACGCCAACTCAAGGTATCGCCGTCTGGATCTACCGCAGGAACAAGGAAGCGACAGTTGTACTTGGGGCAGCTGACTATCGGAGGCAGATTGCTGACGGGAGAGGAGTTACCGTCCTCGAGATTTACGCGCGTATAGACACGCCAACTGGCATTGCCCCCGTTTCGAATTGCGCCAATCTTGCAACAGCTTGAGAAACTTCCCAGCCAAGGACTACCGTTGGAGTTCGGCGACGGATAGGTATGACGTATGTAGTCGGTGCCACTGCCAGTTTGAATGGCTCGCCCGACAATCCAGTCTTCCTGGAGGTTGCGAGCAATAACCTCGTAGTAATGGCGCCCCGAACGACCATCACCAAATGAAAAGGAACCGGGACGAAAAGTTTGACCAATATTCGGATGGCCAAACGCACTGCTACGAAACGCTACGGTCATTGTGAAATCCGCAGTCGACGGCGATACCTCTGGCGCCGCGCGATATGAGAAATGCCCAAAGCGAAAATGACTGGCCTGACTACTCGCACTTACCGCGAAAAACAGTACTATGCACAGCCATCGGCCAACTGCCGGAAACAGGAAATGGTCATACGCCTTATTCACCGTCAACTCCTTTTATTTCGATTCTGCTGTCCACAGAAATGCCTTCCAGTGGCAAAATCTCAGCGGGATTCAATGACTGCGAGGCCTCCAGCCGGATAGAGGGAGGTACAAAGACAAGACCGGTGGCAAGATCATCAACCGCCGCACCATTGAGGTCGACAATTTCCAGCAGATAGTCACCGCTTTCGGCAAAGCTGTAAGGAAAGTCACTCAACGCAATTCGACTGTTAGTCTGTTCTGGCCCAAGCTGGACTGACTGATTACCCTGCACGATTTCGCTGCCGTCAGGGTGTCGCAATACATAGCTGAAGTTCAAAGTGACAGGAATATTGGATTGATTGTGAATATCGGCATATAGCTCGATAGACGTTTCGCGATGAAGCAAGGCATATCCCGGAGCGGCATGGCCTGCGACAGAGAGCAGCCTACCCGTTTCCATCACCTCTACCGAGGTGCTCTTCTCTGACACAAGATTACTGGTCGCACCGTCAAAGGCCTGCACGGTAATGAGGTAGCTACCGGGCGCTATCCGCTGGGTGTTCCACCATTGTTCAAATGAAATCTCACGCTGCTGTCCAGGTTGAACCTCCTCGATAGTGTCTTCCAGATGCTGCTGATAATGGGCAATTTCGTCGGGGCTGCTGTCCGGATCAAGCGGTGGAAGATAGCTCGCCGTAAAACTGGCCAACTCGGCGCCATCCTCGTCCAACACCCGCACAAAGAGCCTCGCTCGCTGGGTTAACTGGGTGTTATTTTCCAGTACCGCACTGATATAGACCGGCTCATACGCAGTGTAGGATTTTTTGTCCGTTGCGACTTCTGCGATGGTAACGCCACGCAGCGACGCGCTGCGCAACGGGATGTCCAGCGAAATATCGGTGTGTTCGCTTAGCGACAACAGCTTATCTGTAAACAGGTATCCCGAGGCTGTCACCGACACCGTAAACTCAAGCACCTGAATATCTGACAGGTGGTAATAGCCATTATTATCACTGCGGGTACTATTCCCATTCACCGATATCTGCGCACCGGCTACCGGGCTTCCTGTCCTCATATCGGTTATTCGTCCGGTAACGGAGCTGACCGGCAAGGTTGTTTTCTCTTTAAGCGTGATATCACCGACATTAAGCCTGCTTTTCTGTGGGACAACGAGATTCGAAACCATGGTTTCATAGCCCGCCTTCTGGAGTTGGAGCGTTTTGTCACCCTGAGCGATATCCAGCATTTCAAAATAACCCTGGGCATCGCTTTGAGTAGAAACAACACTGGCTCCGTCACTCAGCTGGATGCTGACCAGTTCCAAGGGCAATCCATTAGAGTCAATCAGACGCCCGTGAATGCTGGATGCGGTGATCTCCGGCTGACTTGAGGGAAGCAAGGGAGGCGAAAAATTTACCACTGAGCCTGCTTTCAAGTCGGAGTTTGCCACCGCTGTATGGTAGCCAGGTAGCGATGCCGTCAGAGTTGCCGGCCCAGGCTCACTGAGAAGCTGGTAGCGGCCCTCCTCATCGGTAACCGCGCTACTCCGGCTCGCGCCGACCACAGCCTCAACCACGGAACCGCTCAGCGGCTGATCGCTTAAACCATCTTTTACAATGCCTTTTATCAATGAAGTGGATGGCGCTACTGACAGACGAATCGTACCGACGTTTACAAACTGACCCGCTTTTACGCTGACATTCTGAGAGGCACTGAGATAGCCCGGTGCGGAATAACCGAGCATATAGGCCCCCGGTTCCAAACCACTGATTGCAAAGCTGCCGTCATCGTTGAGTTGATTGCCCGGCGCCGAGCCATTCAACAGGTCAACGCTCGCATTGCCAATGGGCTGCCCGGAATCAGCGTCTAACAAGACACCTGTAATCACGGCTTTTTCCGGATCAACCGGTACATCCACCGATCCCAACAGGGTGAAAGCGCTGAGAGCCAAGGCTGTCGTGTAAACTGAATCATCCCAATGCCCCTGCTGAGCCTGCCTCTCAGCCAGTCCGCGCGCCGCAGGCTGATAACGCGTTACATCAGTGGTCAGGGGAACTAGTGCTTGCAGCGCCAGTGCGGTCTCCCAATCATCGCCCCAGCGAACATTGCGCTGGCTTGAATACATCACTGCCATTGCAGAACGGAGCGTATCGCCAAGCGCGAAGCGATAAAGATAAGGTTTCAGCGCTTTCACAACCTGAGCGGTAACCTCCAGCGACGCCTGATCTTCGTATAATCCGAATGCGCCACTGGCAAGCTGGGCAGAAGACAAATAGTTCACCGCAGCCGCTGCATAGGCGGTATCCGCCCCGACTTTTTGAAGGGCAAGCAGGGCGTGGGCTGTGTCCAGCGGGGTACTCTGGTAGCCGCTGAAGTAGCCGAAACCACCATCAGCACCTCGCCGCTTCAACAATTCAGTCAGCGCGTCTGAAACAGGTTCATTCATCGCAGTCAGAACCCGAATCAATCTGGCCAGACGTTCCGTAGACAACAGCTCCAGATTGGACTGCAGGGTTCTTAGCGCCGCGGAAGGAGCGAAAGTAGTTGTTTCATGCGCCAACAAGGCGAGTGCGGCCTGCGAAGTAGCTTGATCAACCGAGGCCGAGTCGGAGCTAGAGCTAAAGGAACCGTCATCACGCTGCCTGGACTCCAGCCAGTGAATTGCTGCCTGAAGATTGGCGCCAACGCTTTCCTGAGAGTGAACTTCACCATCGTGCGAGTGAACCGGTGCCGATAGGCAAAGGCAAAGCACAAAGAGACGAAAGGAGATTAAAAATATTATCCTGCACACGACAAGGCCCACCAGAGCTTATTGTTCGAATTATTTCGTGCAGGAATGCGCATCCATGCTTAAGCGCTGAATCACAGAAAGGATTCAACCGGCGTCCCTGCCGAATGATGTATCTACTGGTTCACGATGCTATAGCGGAATTTAAAGAATGTGAAGTGACAGATGAAAATTTCATACTTGCGTCACAATCTGTGGCTGAAACATCAAACTGCCACTACTCCGCCCCGTCAAACAGCTCCTTGAAGCCCGAACGCTCGTGGCGGCCAATAACGATAGTCTCAAGAACACCCATACCCACCTTGTCACCCATGGTGGCGCGCACTACCTGATGGTTGTGGATGAACTGGTAGTCCAGCGGGTTTACCTCATTGTGGTCCCATTCTTCACGGGCAGTGGCCAGCTCGCCTTTCCAGTAGGCGTGGCCCCATTCGAAGTGGTTGTAGCCTATGCCCAGCATGTAGAACTTTTGCAGCGGCTCGAGGGTGTACTCGTAGCTGTTGCCATCTTTGTCCTGAAAATTCATTTGCGCACCGGCGGCCATGCGCGTGCCCTTTTTCCAGCTGACGCTGTGCTGCACATCGCTCATCGCTTTGATGCCGGGCTCTTCGCCGTGGGGAATATCGTCGGGATTATTGTAGAGCGGCACCAGATCGGCGCTGACCTGGGTGGGCCGCCCGTCGCGGTCTTCAAAGGTGCCCATCTGGGTGCAGAAGTCACCCCAGTTGATGGGGTTCCACACCCAATACACACCGGGGTCTTCGTTGAGCAGGCCCGGAGCGCCGCCCTGAGGTTCGCCGACGGGGCGCACGCCCCAGGATTTGTCGCGCACGGCATAGGCTTTTTTCACTTCGGTGCGTTTGCCATCAATACTGAAGTAGCCGTCCCAGCTTCCCATTTGCGTGAAGCGGGTGGTGAACATGATGAGATGACCGTCGTCATGCATGATATTGGGCGGCTCACGATGGGGAACGCTAGAGGCGGTAAACAGCAGGTCGCACTCAATGTTGTGCTCGTTGGCTTCCAGCTTTACCCGCACCTGCCGCATGGGTTCTTCGATGGTCACGCTCAGCGGGCCAACGACGGTTTCCTTACGGTCTTTCGGGGCGCGCCGCGAGGCGTGGAAGGCGTATTGTTTATTGCCCACGGCTACGCTGAAATGGCCGTCCATGATATGGCGATTGGGGTAAAGACCAAAGCCAATTTCAAACAGGTAGTCGCCGCTCTCGTCGAAGCCATTAAACCAGTAGCGGTCGTAGAAGTTGCGGTCGCTGGTGGACGGCTCAGCTACCGGGTAAGCGGTCTGGTGAATGCAGTAATCGTCGAAACTGGTAATCATGGGGGTCACCGTGGGGAGTCGTGGTTTATTGTTAACTACATCTGGCATTGACTATACGGGCGGATAGTCAATGCCGCAAGCACCCCCAAGATGACGATTCGGAAAGGATTCAGCTGCCGCGCTTGAGCAGCAGGCTGGCGATTTTATAGTCCACGGCCAATTCGTCGCGCTGGTTGAATAGCTCGATACGGGAGACGCAGATACCGCGCTCGGGGTTGCTCGTCGACTCGCGCTTGCTGTGAATTTCGGCCTCAACCCGCAGGGTGTCACCGGCAAACACCGGCTGGTGAAAGCGAACCTCGTCCCAACCCAGGCCTGCGACAACCGCCATGGGCTCTTGCTGGATGGCGTGGCTCAATTTCACACCAATGGCCACGGTGTGAATGCTGGAGGCAAACAGGCCGCCGATGGGGGACTGGCGCGCCACCTCTTCATCCAGATGGAAGAGCATGGGGTCCCACTGCCCGGCGAAGGTTTTAATCTCCTCCGCCGTCAGGGTATAGCGGTCTTCGCCCACTACGCGGTTGCCGACCACAATATCTTCAAAGTAGCGCATCAGTCGCAGGCAAAGCGATTGCCGATGGGTATGGCGGTTACCTTGACGTCATCCGGGCGCTTGCTGATCTGCTCGAACAGCCGCTCATAGGCGGAGTTTTTGATGCGCCATTCACCGTTCACTTTGATGTACTCATCACGGTACAGCGCACTGCCTTCAAACTGGGTGTTGTCGTCCAGATTGACGAAGATATCGTGCAAATACCACAGACCGACGGCAGTATCGCCATCGACGGTAATTTCGGGATGATGGCCGTTGTGCATGCCAAAGCGGGTTTTGGTAAACGCGCTTTTATAGAAGGCTTCGATATCGCCCCAGCCGTTAAAGCTGATGTCGTAGGACGGGCTTTTGAAGTTGATGGTGGCATCGTCGACAAACACCGAGGCCTTCATCCCCTCCCAGTTGGCGGTATCGAGAAATCGGAAATAACGCGCTTTCAGCTGTTTGATCAGCTCGATCGCTTCTAGATCTATCATGGTCGTTCTCCAGTTTGCTTGCTGTTACCACACTATAGTCGGCGCGGGGCGCCCTACCATCCTCTCAATGGGTGACACTAAACGCGTCGTCGGCTGGCCTCGGCTGTATGGGCTGCGGTAGACTGTCGCCCCTCCACGCCATGGACCGCCGTTGGATGTATAAAGCGTCACTCCCCCTCAACTTGAAACTACTCAACCTGTCTGGCCGCAGTCTGCGCCTGGTCGGGATTCGGGGAGCGAGCCTGAGCCCGCGGGATTTGCTTAAACGCGCTCGCCGCAACACCAATCTGAACGACTTCGGCCCCGACGACTTTCGCGAAGGGCTGGAGGTACTCTGCCAGTCACTCGAAACCGAGGCACAACTGACCACCTTTGGCAGGCTGGTAGCCCAAGCCGATATTCTTCACGCGCTGGAGAATCGACTCAAGCTTATCCACTCCTTTAAAGTCAATCGCGAATTGAGCGGGTCACCCATTTCACGGCCGCTGATTATTACCGGCATCCATCACGCCGGTTCGTCGCTGCTGCACGATCTGCTGGCCCAGGACCCGGATAATCGGGTACCGCTAAGCTGGGAAATGCGCTACCCCTTCCCGCCGCCGCGTACGGAAACCTATCACTCGGATTCCCGCATTGCCCGCGTTAACCGCGAGCTGAGCAATTCGCAGCGGCTAATGCCGGAATTGAAACGCCTGTACCCGATGGGGGCACAGCGACCCCAGGAGTGCGTGTCGATTACGGCGATGAATCTGACGTCGATGAATTTCGGCGTGATCTACCGGGTGCCGAGCTACAATCGCTGGCTGGAGGAGCACGCGAATTTTCGCGGCGCCTACAACCTCCACTACCAGTTCCTGCAACATTTGCAGTGGCGCCACAAAACCGAGCGCTGGGTTTTGATGTCCAGCGGCCATCTCTGGCACATGGATGCCGCGCTGAAACGCTACCCTGACGCCATGGTGGTACAGGTTCACCGCGACCCGCTGAAGTCAGTGTGCGCACTCAGCAATCTCACCTATACCCTGCGCAGCCTTGCCTCTCACGCGCCTGATCTCCGCGATATCTCGCGCCACCAGGCCGATCTGACTGCCCAGGGGCTGAGCAAAAACCTGACGCTCAGGCAATCGGGTAAAATCCCGGCCAAGCAGATCCTGGACGTGCAATTCCAGGACATTCAAAACGCGCCGCTTGAGGTGGTAGAACGCATCTATCGGCACTTCAACCTGCCGCTGAGTGAAACTGCCCGGGAAGCCATGGAATCGCTACTGGAATCCCACGACTACCTGAGGTACGACCGCCACCGCTATCATTTCATGGCAACAGGGTTGCGCCTTGAAGAAGAGCGACGCCGCTTCAAGCCTTACATGGATTACTTCAAGGTGCCCCAGGAACGGGTGTGATCTCAACGCGACAGGCCGCCGTTATCAACCACCAGCGATTGCCCGTTCACGTACCCGGCCGCATCGGAACACAACCACAGTATCGCTTCGGCAATTTCCTCGGGCTCAGCCAGCCGGCCGCAGGGGATACTGCCGAGGATCATTTTTCCGACCTCAGGGTTGGCCATGCTCTGCTCAAGCATCGGCGTGCGGGTTGAGCCAGGCAGTACGGCATTGATTCTCACGCCCGAGCGCGGGTTTTCCGCCACCGCCGTTTTGGTAATACCCAGCACCCCGTGTTTGGAAGCGCAGTAGGCCACCAGATTCGCCGTGCCAATCAAACCCGCCCCCGAGGCCACATTGACTATAGCGCCACATCCTTGCGCCTTCATGGTCGCCAGCTGGTGTTTAACGCATAGAAATACAGACGTCAGATTGGTGGCGATAACCTGATTCCAATCCTCAAGTCGATAGCTTTCAAGCGCCGCCGCAGGGCCTGTGATGCCAGCGTTATTGACGGCACAGTCGAGCTGACCGAAATACTTGTTGGCCTTTCGCACCGCCGTTTCAATATCCTCTTCCGCCGTCACATTGCAGACATGGAAGTAGCAGTCGGCGCCTTTTGATGCCAAGTCCTGACGCAAAGCTTCGCCGCGCTCAACGTCCATATCACACAGCAACAAGCGCGCCCCGTCGGCGGCGGCTTTGTGTGCGCAGGCGGCGCCAATACCCGAGGCCGCGCCGGTGATCATCACAGACTTTCCTGCCAGACTCATACCGCCTCCTTCAATTCGCGCAGCAATTCAGCGCCGGACCAGTCGCGCTTGCCGCCGCTTTCTGCGGCCCGGATCAACGCAATTATTCGCTGATTCGCCGGTGCAGTGGCGCCCGCTTTCTCTGCCTGGCGGACGACTTCACCATTGATCCAGTCGATTTCGGTTACACGTCCCGCTTCCAGATCCTCCCACATGGACGAACGCGCCAGCGGGTCAATTGCCAGCATCTGTTTGGCAAGGCGGGTAAATAGCCAGTCGGGTGATTTCAGAATCCAGGGCAGCATCCGCATTGGCACGGGCATCAGCCGGGCCGGGCGAATGTCACTGCGCTTGAGTATCGTCAGCGTTTCTTCAATCAACATCGCCAGACAGCGGCGGTAGTCCCGCTGTGACAATTCATCGTGCAGCGGGATACCGGACAGCGCATTAAGCGCATTGTTGAGGTTCATCAACAGTTTGGCCCACTGCACTTCATGCATATCGGCCCTCAGCTCCAGAGGCAGGTCACCGGCCTGAAAATACGGCAGCAGCACTTCTAGCTGGGGGTGAGGGTCAGACATCAACTCCCCTTCGGTACCCGCGTGGAAATGGCCATCGCCTCGCTGCAGCACATTGAAGGAGATCATCGCGGTCAACACAGGGTTGTCCGGCAGGTACTTTGCCAGCGTACGCGCATTGCCAATGCCGTTCTGCAGGCTGACCACCACAACATCAGGCTTGATTCGGCCGGCCAATGCCCGCCCGACCTCGTCAGTAGCCGCAGATTTCACCGTCACAATAATGATATCCGCCGCGCTAATCGCCGCATCATCGGTCGCAAAGTGAACCGCCTTCGCAGGCAGCTGAATATCGGCCCCCTGCCAGTCCGTCAGTCGCAGTCCATGCGCTGCCACCTGGTCAGCGATGCGCTGACGTCCGATAAAGCTGACTTCAACACCAGCGGCCTGCAGCCGCCCACCTACATAGACACCAATACTGCCGGCACCGTATATGCAGACTTTCGGGAGAGCGTTGTCTTTCTTCTGACTGGCCATTAATCACCCTGACTGTGTTTCGGAAAATATAGAGTCTACTAAATTGATATCGCACCACGACAGCGCTCTTTACAACACACTTTGTTAGCCCTGCTGATTTTGGCGGGCACCAAACCGGCATTTGCCGATTGCTCTCTATCCATCTTTAAAGGATCGCCTGCAGTCCCGACTGCGCAGGAGGCGAGCTACGAAGAAATGAAAAAAGCGGTCAGCATCATTCAACACTACATCCGTTCTGCGGAACAAGTACTGACTGCCTGCGCACAGCTCAGTTGCTTTTCTTATAATTATCATATTGGCAGGTTGAAATCTCTCGCCGACGGCATCAACCAACAATCTGTCCGATTTAGCAACCTCGCCAAAAACTAGTCACTTTTATTTTTATGTTTTCAGCCGCGGTCACTGTCCCGGTGATCCGCGGCTTTTTTCTTTTTAAGCCGGTGTACTTTCCGCGCTCAACATCGTTTCTGCCAGCACGCCATAAACCTCTGTCCAGGCCTTCTCAACCTCTGGCGTGAATTCATCTCCCAGGCCTTTGGAAAGGGTATCCAGCAAGGCTGCGCCGACAGTATCGTAGTCTTTGGCCGCCACACCATAGTCGATATGGCGCTCACCCAGCTTGACCACCACCGGCACCAGCTCGTCCAGGCGATTCAGCATTTTTACCGCAGTGCCAATCATCTGCATCAATTTTCCTTTCTGTTGGGTCATATCCCCCTTGAATAGTGGCTCCAGGCCGGGGTCGAGCTCAAACAGCTTGGCGTAGAACAGATCTGCGGCTGTCATACTGATAGGTTCAACTTTGGCCCAGCTTTCCTGCACCAGCGTAATGGTTTTTGCGTCCACGAGTAGGTCCTCTTTTAGTGATCTGCAACCTGGCTGACCAGATAGGCAACAGCCAGGCGTATATCGTTGTCGGATAATTCCGGATTGCCGCCCCGCGGCGGCATCATGTCGTAGTTGTAGCCGTCAATCGCATGCTGAACGAGGACGTCCTGTCCCTGGGCGATCCGCCGCTGCCACATTTTCGGATTGCCAATAATGGGAGCGCCATTGATGCCGGGCTTGTGGCAAACAACGCAATTAGCCTCGACAACCCCTTTGCCAGCCTGCAACTCCGGCGTCAATGCAGTCGTTGGCGTCTGCTTGCTGTCACAGGCTGCCAACAGGATGAGACAGCCGAATACGATCATCGCCCTGGGCACCATGATTCCCTCCTGACGTGCAGTGTTAGTCCAGCGGTACGCGAATAACGACCCCGCCCATCACGTCACCCAATTTGAAGTCGCGACGAGGCGAATCCTTGTGATTGTTGTGACAGTCAGCACAGGGCGCCGCCACAGCAACATCCGGGTAGACCGCGGTAAAGTAATTCACCCCACCCAGCTGCTCTTCGCCGTAGAAATTGGAGCCCGGGTTATCCGCAATGTGTTGCAGACCGGCTTTCTCTATGTCAGTGCGCGGCGCATTCTGGCTATTGATCGGCCAGATGGATTGCAGCGAATAGGTGAAGTCATCAGTGGTTTCCGCAACAACTTCTGCGCCGAACCGGAACATTTGGGCGGGCAAGGGCGCACCATTGGCAAGATCCTCCCAATGCTCATTCGGCTTGATCGCATCAGCCCCCTTTGGCCCCAGACGCCCGATAATAAGCTTTGTGTAATTGGCTCTGTCTGCATTCATTACGGCAAACAGCGAATCGGTATATAACTTGGGATCAATACCTGCGGCTTCTTTCTGCCCGCAGCCACCTGTTATCAGTAAGGTGGCACACAACAGGGGAACAGACAGAGCTGCGCGAGATTTAAGCGTATTTTTCATCGGTTTTCTCCTTGCTTGAGAAGCATCATTGGTAACTTTTATCCAGAGTCGGAGCATCTTTTGCCCGATCCACCGCCATGTCGATGGATTCAATATGGAGGGCTGGACGACCGGTAAAATTGCGATTGATCAAAGCCTCGTCTGCTAAGGCATCAATGGCAAAGCCGAGGCCGTGGCAGTCAAGACAAACACTGCGGATCATTTTTTCGTTGGGGCGAAGGTTGTCACTCTGGTTATGCTGCACGTGAAATCCGCCGCCCGGGCTTTCCTGACGGGGCATATGGCAGGTAGCGCAGGTCACCGGCGCTTCAAGGCCCGCATGAGGGGACTGAGCATAGTTTCGGCTGTGCTCTGAATCGTGGCAGGACTGACAGGAATCGACTGCCGCGACTTGGCGATCATAAGCATGCGCCGAATGACAACTGTTGCAGGTAAGTTCACGGTGCCCCGCTTCTGGTTTCATCGCAATTCTGGCTTGATCCACCACCATTGGCGAAAGCCCCTGCGCCAAGCGCATGCCGTGCTTGCCAGCAGTAAATCCCGCGAATTGCTGTTCATGGCAGCCCGCGCAAACGGACTGTAGCGGCTTGGGCTGCCACTGCTGTTCACTACCGTGGCAGTCGCTACAGTTCACACCAGCCGCAGCGTGAGCCGAGTGTTGCCATTCCGCAGTCACTGCCTCGTCAGTCACAACAGAGTTCGGAGCATCCGGCTCCACCCGCGCCGCGAGGTCTCCTCGCTGAGGTGGCTGCTCCAGCATCCGCTGCGTTTCGAGCAGCCAGGGATCGCTGCTGTGCTTCAGCAAAAAATCTTCATAGAGGGCGAGGTTGTCGTGAAAATTGTGGCAGCCAGCTGATGCACAGGTTTCGAAACCCATGCCGGCGTGGGAGGGTCTCTCACGTCCAACGTCCTCGTGACACTCGAAACAGAAATCCTCCGGCAGTGTCACCCCCATGGGCCGCGTTCGCTCTAACTGATGTTCGGCGTGACAGGCAATGCAGTAACGCGCATCCAGCCGTTCGATAATGTCGGCATTGCGCGGATCGGTAAATTTTTTGGTGGGATGTGAGTCACTCACCGCTTTGAGTTCAGCTCCGTGACAGGCAATACAGGCGCTCTGCAGCACTTCTTTGCCGCCAAACGGTGAGGTGTGACAGGCATTGCAAGCCAGCTCTATCTGGTGATGCCCGTGTGTCGCTGCGCCCGCCAGAAAGATATCCTGCTGCTCTTCAAAAATCAGCGGCCAGGACAACCAGACACTCAGCCCGATAACAGCCGTCGTCCACAGGCTCCAGAGCACTGTTTTTGTCGAGAGCGCCTTCAAAAGTAATACACCGAAAGAATATGAAAAGAGAGCAGCGCAGGCAGTGGCCAGGACACCAGCAGATGTGCCCATTGGCTCCAGTGCCGCGCCTGTTTACCCAAGCGGGCGGGGAGCTTTCCTTCAAAAGAGGCCACCAGACCCACCACAGCACCCAGCGCGCTCAGCGCCAGAAAATTCAAGATCAGCCAACGATTCAAATTGTCGCCGAGCTCGAACCCCGTATGCAGGCCAAGTAGCAGCAGCGCGGTTACACCGCTGAATACATGCCACAAGCGCCAGTAAGAAAAGTGGCCCCGCAGTTTGTCCGGTAACAGACGCTTTTTTAATGAAACCAGTAAACCCAGCGCCAGCAGACCCAGCAGGGTAAAGCCCGTGTACTGCTTATAGTCGGAATGAGACCAGAGTCGCTCCCACCAGGGCAGGGATTGAATGGAGGGGCTGGGCTGCATATCGATTTGTACAAAGCCGACCAGCAATACACTCGCCAGTGCAGCCAATAAAGCCAGTGCGGTGGAGCCACTCGAAAAGGACGACCGTTCCGGCTCGCCCAGCAGGTTTTGCAACAAGGGCTCACAACTGCCGCACACACCTGCAGCGCCGGTTGCCTGAGTAATTTCAGTAACGGTTTGACAACCACCCTGTATTGCCCGGCTTAATTCACCACGCGTAACACCGCGACAATTACAGACCCGCGCACTCGCAGGCCAGGATGCAACCTCGGTTTGCTCAAGCTGAGGCCATAAACTGCCCGTCTTCTGGAAACGCCAAAGCTGCCAGAAAAATACCCGACGTTGCTCGCTTATGGCGCTCTGCAGGCGCGGTGTCTCTTCCCACTCCCCATAGCCCAGCGCACCGACTAATTGCCCGCGACTGACCAGCAGCTTGCGATAAAGTAATTTTTCGGGGTCATAGTATTCGACGGACTGCAATGGCAGTGTGGTTTCGTCACTGTGGATCTCACCGGCGCTGAAAACAGACTCACCGGCAACCTTAAGCTTGGACGCACTCAGTGATCCCAGATAGGCAACTTCCTGACCGGCGATTGCCGCGGCCAGCACCCCCGCCTGCTCTATCCCTGGGGCAACCAATCCGTAGAGCTGACCCGCGAACTCGGCACATTCACCGATGGCGTAAATGCCTGCGACGTTGGTCTCAAGGCGAGTATTCACCTTGATGCCTCTGCCAACCGCTATACCACTGGCCTTTGCCAGCTCGGTATTAGGCTCGATGCCGGCCGCGATAATCACCGTGTCACAGGCAATCACATTGGCATTGCGCAAGACGACTCCGCCAACGGCATGCGCAGATTGCGACGCAGGCAGTATTTCCCGCACACCACTCCCCGTGTACACCTCGGAAACCCGTTCGCGCAGGGACGCTTCCAACAAGCTCGCCGCTCGCTCATCCAGCTGTCGATTCATCAAGTGGCTCGCCTGCTGCACCACACTGACACGCGTATTCAGCCGCGCCATGGCAGCCGCCGCTTCCAGTCCTAACAAGCCACCGCCCACCACAACCGTATGCTGGCTGGCGGCGCGACGTGCCACCAGGTGTTCGGTATCGCGCAGATCGCGGAAGGTATATACACGCTTGAGATCGACACCGGGGATCGAGGGCCGATAAGGCCGCGAACCGGTTGCAATGATCAGGCGTGAATAAGGGTGAATCTGGTTGTTCTGATCGACAACGTGACGGGACTCGGGATCAATACTGACAATCGCACAGTGAAAAAAGCACTCTACATCATCCAGGGATATGCCCTGTGACAAGGAGGCAAGAGAGGATTTCCCGGCCAGTAGTTCAGATAGCCGAATTCGGTCATAGGCTGGCGCTTCTTCGGCACCAAACAACTTAATGCGAACGGCGGGCAACCGAGCTTTAAGTTTCTGTACGAACGCTACACCAACGGGCCCACTGCCAATCACAATAATCGGTGAGTTGCTGGGTGGTTCGGGTACGCTCGGGTTCATGGCTCGGTCGGCTGCTTAGTTACTTCTAGCCGTCAGCAATTTGCTTGCCAACTTGCGACCACGCCCGTGACCGCAGCGTTTAACCCTATGAATTGCGTGAGTTTATTTTACTTGCACGCAGAAAAACCTTCTGCTCCGCACCGCATTGGGTAGCACAACGCCAAGACCAGCGAGCACCGTTCTGCACTGAAAGAGTTCAGAACCTCGTTCGAAATAGGTTCACGCCGCGGGAAAACAACAAAGGAGAATAGCCCCAAAATAATGCGTCGACGCAATTTTTAATCCAACCCGGCTTTTGCCAGATACCGATCCAGTGCATTGGCAAACTGCTGGCGCTCGCGCTGCCCCAGGGGAGGTGGACCACCGCCTTGCACGCCGCTGGCGCGCAGGGTATCCATAAAATCTCGCATGTTCAGGCGCTGGCGAATGGTGTTTTCCGTGTACAGTTCACCGCGAGGGTTCAATGCTTCTGCGCCCTTTTCCATCACTTCTGCCGCTAGCGGGATATCTCCGGTGATAACCAGATCCCCTGCAGAAGCCCGACGCACAATCTCATTGTCGGCAATATCAAAGCCGGACGGCACCTGCACAGCCTTAATATTAGGCGCTGGCGGTACCGGCACGGCTTGATTGGCAACGAAGGTCAATTGAATGCCGGTGCGCTGGGCTGCGCGCAACAGGATTTCGCGAACTACTTTTGGGCAGGCATCTGCATCAACCCATACACAGGGAGCTTGAGACATAAGTAACCGTTATGGCAGTGAGTGCCCGGCAAAAGCCGGGCAGAAATCAGATTCAACCCACACGCTTGAGCGTGTTTTCATCGGTGTGCGGAAACTCGCGCCCGTAAATGCTGAGAAAGGTGGTTTGCTTGTAGTGCAGGCTGTCGCCTTTGACCGTCACATCCATTTCAAAGGCAGTGGTTTTGGCTTTTTCCAGCATGAAGGGTGATTGAGCAATCCCCCAGTCAGCACCATCAGCGCTGGCTTTAACGCTCAAGCTGTCACTGCCCTCCTGCCAGGTGCCACCGGCGAGCACCGTGACCGCCCGCGGGATAGCGAGTGAAAACGAGATCGTGTTGTCGGCCTTGTCCCAGGTCCAGTAGCCAATCTGGTCGTGAAAAACCTGATCGTTCTTTTTCCGTTTAACCACCTGGTGATAGCGCAGGATGGCCAGTTTTTGGGATTCGGCGTTGGTAACATCCCCGGCCGCCTCAAAGATAATGGTTTCGTAGTAGGGGTTTTCTTCCGTGTCGGCCGGCTCAGGCGAAATATCCATCCCCTGATCCCCTTCCCACACACCAATCAAGGCTTTCAAAGGGCCGTAGTCAACCAGCATTACGGGATCCACTTCACTCATCCTATTCTCCATCTGACATCGAACACGTACCACAGACCCGACCTTAGGGTTTGCTTCTGAAGGCTAAAATAGCACAGCATGGTGGCTTCGGCTTACAGCATAGCCTGACAAATCATTGACTTGAAGACGAGAACACACATGAGTATTGGCAACTGGACGCCCACCAACCCTGACGCAGAGATCGATACGACGTTGCTGGAAGCAGGCTTGACTACCAGCATGGAAGGAAGACTGGAAGAGCTGGCTCAGATATTGAACCCGGATCAGCAAGCAAACCTGGCCAGCCAACTGCAGTTACCCAAGGAAAAGTGGCTGCTTGCTCTGGAGCATTACAACAGCGAGCAGCTAAAGGCCCTGTTGCGTTTTTTTGTTCGCGCAGAAATGCTGATACCCGGCTGCGAAGTCGGGGACCAGTCGCCGGCCATCTGGGCCAACAAACTGCTGAGACAACGCGGTGACCGCCTGACGAAAGAAGACCTGCTGTGGATTCGCGAAAATACCACGAACCGTTTTATCCCCAACGGGGCCATCTAGGCGCTTGAACGCGGTGCCAGCGGCCTGCTAGCACCGCGCGAAAAAGCCTCAGGGCGCTGCGGTAAAATTTACTTCGGTGGTCTGTTTCGCCACGACTGTCAGCCCGGCGCTTTGCAGAAAGCTGATGTTATCGTCGAGCGCGGGGTCATCGTCGCGTGACTGACAGGTCAACGCGATGCTGTATTCACCTGCCTCCACAAATCCAATCTCATAGGTGTAGTTCCCAGCCTGGGTATCCTGAGTAACATTGGCGGTGGTCAGCGGTGACGTCTCGGTTTCGGAGCCCTCATTGCAGTGCTGGCACTCTCCCGCACTGTTGACATAGACATCACCAAAACCCACGGCATCGCGCTCATAGAGATAGATCGCCACGCCCTCATCCGCAGCTAGGTCATTGGTGCAGCTCGCGTCATTGAACAGGGCTGGATCAACGGTCCCCGCAATCGTGCCCACCTCAACATTGTTCACAATGCGCAGCGCCGGCCGCAGCAGGTAATGGCTCTGGCCACTGGGCTTGGTGAGCGCCTTGCGCAGGTCGACGTCGATCGTGAAATCGGCCCGACCACCGGCGGGAACGGTAAAGCCGGATACCAGCTGCAGGAACCGGTTGTCAGCCCCTGCCTGCTGACCGGGAACCAGCAAATCGAAAACGCCGCCTGTATCTTCCTCTACCTCAGAATTAGGCGAGCCTCCTTGCACAAAAAGACGCACATAATTGTAATCACCCGCCGGCAGGGTAGTAACGCCCAGCAGAGGTTCGGCATTGCTGCCCGTCAGATCAAGCAGATTCTCTATGGTTACCGCCGGATCGAGCTCAATGCTAACTTTTGAACCCTCTTTGGGTTTGAGCTCGATACGATCGAAGGTGACCCTCACCCGACTGACGTTATCTGCCGGGGCATCGGTTATGGCAAGGCTGGCTTCGCCCGTGGCAGGCGCACTGGGGGAGCCACTCCCGTCGCCGTTGCAGCCCGCCAGAGGCAGAGTCAGCAACAGCATCGAAACTACACTGGCTATCCCGGTTTTCATATCACACCCTCTTTTTTACGTGAAAGCTTTCAGGGTATGACAATGGCACTTGGGGATATCGCGGCGTGAGTGGGAAAATTCCCAAAACTAGGCCGCAGCCCGCACTTCGACGTTATTGGGTCTGATTGAACTTGGCCAGCTGCTCGGCAGAGGCCTCTTTCTGATATTTCGTCTTCCACTCACTGTAGGGCATACCGTATACCCGCTCACGAGCGGCCTCGTAGTCGATGCTCTGCCCCTCCTCTTCCGCAGCAGCCACATACCACTTGGAAAGACAGTTGCGGCAGAAGCCCGCCAGATTCATCAGATCTATGTTTTGAACGTCTTTGCGCTCATCGAGATGCGCCAGCAGGCGCCTGAAAACCGCCGCTTCAATCGCTGTATCACGGTCTGACATGAAATACCTCCTATCTACCTACTTCGTTTAGCCTAGAAAAAAATGTGACGCTGCCGACGAATTTAGGCACAATACGGCGTCATTTTCGGCAGGTGCAAACCCATCACAAGAATTGATGGGTATTATAACCACCATTAATTGCCTGAATAAAATGTAAGAACGTATACTGCGCGCGCTATGCCTGATTCCTGGGGGGGAGTTTTCGGCATATATCTCGGGCAGTAGTCCCTCCCCCTCTACGCCAGCGGTAACCTGTTTCCAACGTTACTGCGGCATCCCGCAAGCAGCAAATAAAGGAGCTTGGTGTGATAATTGGATTGTGCCGTGAGCACGCCGCCGGAGAAACCCGTGTAGCGCTCACACCCCCGAATATCAAAACCCTGGTTGAAAAAGGCCAGACTTGCCTCGTAGAGACCGGAGCCGGACTGGCCGCTGGTATCAGTGACGAGGATTTCAAGGCCGCCGGCGCGGAAATCGTTGAGTCTACCGACGCGATTTTCGAGCGCTCGCAAGTGGTTCTCGGCATTCAGCCAGTCAGCCCCGACCCCAGTGTGCGCGATGCTCACCTTGCGCGTCTGCGCAAAGGTCAGATCATCGCCGGTATGCTGGATCCGCTCGGCGAATCTGAAACCGCCGCCAAAATTGCTGAAACCGGCGTAACTTCCCTCGGTCTTGAGATGGTACCCCGAATCAGCCGCGCCCAGAGCATGGATGTGCTGTCTTCGATGGCGACCATCGGCGGATACCACGCGGTACTGCACGGTGCCTCACTGGCGCCGCGCATCTTCCCGATGATGATGACCGCAGCGGGCACCCTGAAAGCCGCCAAGGTACTGGTTCTCGGCGCCGGCGTTGCCGGCCTGCAGGCCTGTGCCACCGCCAAGCGCCTGGGCGCTGTAGTATCGGCTTACGATATTCGCCCGGCAGCCCGCGACCAGATCCTCTCTGTTGGCGCCAAGCCGGTTGACCTGGAGCTGGAAACCGACGAGTCAGAAGACACCGGCGGTTACGCCAAAGAGCAGACTGCCGAGCAACTGGCTCAGCAGCAAGCCGCGCTGGCCAAAGTGCTGGCCGAGCAGGACATCATTATCACCACTGCCGCCGTTCCCGGTCGCCGCTCGCCCGTATTGATCACGGAAGAGATGCTGAAATCCGTGCAGCCCGGCACCGTGATTGTCGATATCGCTGCCGAGCGCGGCGGTAACTGCGCCGCCACCAAGGCGGGCGAAACCATTAACGTCGATGGCGTGATCATCTCCGGCCCGCTCAACCTGCCGGCCCGTCACCCCTTCCACGCTAGCCAGATGTTCGGCAACAACCTCACTACCCTGCTGAACCTGCTGCTGAACGACGAAGGCGTACTCGAGTTCGACTTTGACGACGAAGTGGTTGCCGGCACCGTGGTTACCCACAACGGCGAGGTCACTCACGCGATGATCCGCAACATTCTCGGGCTTCCGGCCATGCAGCTGGGCACTCCCCAAGAAGAAGCCGAAGAGAAAACAGGAGAGTAAGCATGGAAATTCTGATTATGCAGGTGAGCCTGTTTGTGCTCGCCCTCATGCTCGGCGTGGAGCTGATCACCAAGGTTCCACCCACACTGCACACCCCGCTGATGTCGGGCACCAACGCCATTTCAGGTATCGCCCTGGTCGGCGCCATTCTGGCGGCCGGTAATGCCGATGGCGGTGAAATCGCCCGCTGGCTCGGCTTTGTCGCGGTGGTACTCGCATCCATCAACGTGGTTGGCGGCTATATGGTCACCAACCGAATGCTCGCCATGTTCAAGAGGAAGGATTAAACCATGCTGGATATAGGGATGAACCTCGCCTACCTGGCAGCAGCGATCCTGTTTATTCTGGGTATTAAAGGGCTGACCCGCCCGAAAACTGCAGTGCGCGGCAATATGCTGTCGGCCACCGGTATGTTTGTGGCGGTCGCGGTTACGCTGCTGGATAACAGCATTGTCAGCTTCGATCTGATCATCGCAGGCGCCTTGCTGGGCGGCGGCATCGGTGCCGTGCTGGCCAAGAAAGTTCAGATGACTGCGATGCCCCAGCTTGTTGCTGTACTGAACGGCTTTGGCGGCGGCGCCTCACTCGGTCTGGCCGCAGCCAGCTACCTGCAGACTGTCGGCGGCGCTGGATTTGCCGCAGGCGCTCTGGGTACCATCACGCTGATCACCATCGCCCTGACTGTCATCATCGGCTCACTGACCGTCACCGGTTCACTGATCGCCTTCGCCAAGCTGCAGGAAATCATGCCCGGCCAGCCCATCGGCTTCCCCGGCATGACTGGCTTTAACGGTCTGCTGCTGATCGGCGCCCTGGCAAGCTCTGTGATGCTGGCCATCGATCCGAGCAATGCCATGTACTTCTGGCTGGCCATTGGCCTGGCCGCGATCCTCGGTCTGACGCTGGTACTGCCGATTGGCGGCGCCGACATGCCCGTGGTTATCGCCCTGCTGAACAGCTACTCCGGTATTGCTGCTGCGTTTGCCGGTTTTGTTATGGGCAACACGGTACTGATCGTATCCGGTTCGCTGGTTGGCGCCTCAGGCCTGATCCTGACCAACATCATGTGTGTGGCGATGAACCGCTCGCTGCCCAACGTACTGTTTGGTCGCATGGGAGCCGATACCGGCGGCGAAGGTGCCGGCGATGAAATCTACGAAGGCAAGATCACCAGCGCCAGCCCCGATGAAGTGGGTATGCTGCTGGAAACTGCCCAGAAAGTTATCATCGTGCCCGGTTTTGGTATGGCCCTGTCGCAAGCCCAACACGCCGTGCGTGAATTGGCTGACGCTATCGAGCGCAACGGTGGTGAGGTGCTTTATGCGATTCACCCGGTTGCGGGCCGTATGCCTGGCCACATGAACGTACTGCTGGCAGAAGCCGAAGTACCTTACGAGAAACTGGTCGAGATGGAGCGCATCAACCCGCAGTTTGATGACTGCGATGTAGCGATCGTTCTGGGTGCAAATGATGTAACCAACCCGATGGCGCGCGAAGATAAAGGCAGCCCTATCTACGGCATGCCGATTCTGAACGTGGACAAAGCCCGCACCGTCGTCGTTATCAAGCGCAGCCTGAGTGCCGGTTTTGCCGGTCTGCCCAACCCGCTGTTTGCTCTGGATAACACACTGATGGTATTCGGTGACGGTAAAAAAGCGGTAGTGGATATTACCACTGCACTGGAAAACGGTTAGACCAGAACCCAGCTCAACACAAAGCCCCGCTGCTGACGCACCGGGGCTTTTTTATTTTTACCCATTTCCGATTGATCAAATCCTGTTCAAATTCTGTGTTTCTGCTATTGTATGGCTAATCAGCAGTGATCACTTTGTGATCCGATGATTCACCGCAACGCTGTCACTTAACGCAAATAAGGAAGCTTCGGATGGCCACTCGAAAATCCTCAGACCCAATAGCTGCAATCAGAAAAGAAATAGAAGCCCTGGAAAGCAAGCTGGAAACAGCGCGCAACAACCTGGTCAAAGACGCTGAAAAAGCGGTAAATCAGGCTAAATCCCAAGTTGAAAAGGCGCGCAAGCGTATTTCCGACGAGCAAAAACGGCTTAAGGAACTGCAGGCAAAAGCGAAGAAGGAGTTCAACTCCCGCTTGGAGCAGCAGATCAACAAAGCCAAGGACGCTCTCGACAAAGCCAAGGATCTGGAGCAGGACGCTCGCGCGGTGCTGTCACTGACCAAAGAAGATTTCGACGCGGTGAAAACCGAGTACAACCGAGCGATCGCGGTCGGCAAAGCTCGCTTGGCTGCTCGCAGGAAAACAGCCTCAGGGAAGAAGAAAGCCCCTGCCAAGAAAAAGGCTGCAGCCAAGAAAGCACCGACCAAGAAAAAGGCTACTGCCAAAAAGGCTCCAGCCAAGAAGAAAGCCCCCGCGAAAAAAGCCGCTGCCAAGAAATCACCTGCTAAGAAGAAGGCTCCCGCCAAGAAAAAGGCTGCCGCCAAAGCAAAAGCCTGATCAGCCCGTCGGGCGCGCCCCTGCGGCGCGCCTTATTCCCTTCCCCCGTCAGGATTTAATCAGGTCTGGTGCCAGCGCCTGAATCATCGAACGAACACCCTCTCGCCAATCAACTGAGGTTTCGCCGATCAGCTCGTGCATCCGCGTGGTATCTATCTGCAAGGCGCCAAAGGCCTTCGGATTGGGGTTGAATACCGGCTCAAAACCACTGAGCTCAGACAGGTAGGCACACCACTCTTCAATGCTGACCGCCTGTGAACCGCCGAAATTGGTGGTTGTCACCTCAGGCGTGGCAGCCGCGAGCAGGTAGGGAATCTTGGCGATATAGTCCTGCGCATGGAGCAGATTATAGGTATTGGGCTGCTCCGGATGCACATCGATGGGCATCCCCTCTTTCATCATCAGCAAATGGAAAAATGGCCACCCACCGTTGTCACCATAAGGTACGCTCAGACGCGCAATGGTCGTGGGGATACCCTGTTGATGCGCCACGAAACGGCAGACCGTCTCTGCCGCAATCTTGCAGATACTGTAGGTAGGAAACATCACCCGGTGATTGTCACCCAGCGGATCTGATTCCTTGCGCGGCTCATGACCGGCATACTCATAAACTGCGGTAGAGGAGAAATGCAGAAAGGCTTTCACCCCGGCGCAATGGCTCATCAGATTGCCGACTCCTTCCGCGTTCGCCTTCAGGTCGTAGTCAAAATCACCGCTTTTAACCACGGCAAAATTGAGCACGTAGTCGAAATCCTTCGGACAGTCTGCAAGGGAATTTCGGTCTGCCAGATCGGCTTTGACCGTGGCAACACCCAGCGCTTCCAGCTCGGCTCTCTGCGCCTCGTCACTGAAGCGCGCCAGCGCGGTCACCTGAGCCTGTTTTGCCAAAGCCTCAACAACCGGCCGCGCAACCTGGCCAGTCGGGCCGGTTATCAGGATTTTCTTGTTGGTAAGATCAACGGGGGTAACAGCCATTACAACCAGCCTCTTTGCAAAAGGCTGATTGTAATGGGGTCATCGGGGGGAGCTCGCCACCCATACGGGTGACGGGGTCAAGCGGCAGGGCCTAGCCGTTTTGGCACTCTACCTGATACACATCAGACAGCTGACCGGGGCCGGAAACGGTTGAACGCAGATCGCGAATCAGACCATCCTTGATACTGTAAATCCAGCCGTGCACATACAACTCCTGACCGCGGGCCCAGGCGTTCTGGATGGTCGTTGTGTGACAGACGTTTTCAAGCTGGGCAAGCACATTGTACTCGCACAGCTTGTTAACACGCTCTGCCTCATCCTCAACGGCGAGCAGTTCCTGCTCATGGCGGCGATACACATCTTTGATATTGCGCAGCCAGTTGTCGATCAAGCCGAACTGTGAGCTGCCCATGGCCGCCATGACGCCGCCACAGCCGTAGTGACCGCACACAATCACGTGCTTCACCTTCAGCACTTCAACCGCGTATTGAATGACCGACTGGCAATTCAGGTCGGTATGAATCACCACATTGGCAATATTGCGGTGCACAAACACTTCGCCCGGCATTTTGCCGACAATCTGGTTCGCCGGAACGCGGCTGTCGGAGCAACCAATCCACAGGTATTCAGGAGACTGCTGGGCAGAAAGCTGTTCAAAGAAGGTTGGGTCTTCAGCCTTGATGGCTGCAGCCCAGTTTTTGTTGTTTTCCAGAAGGGTTCGAGAGGTATCCATGAATCGTTCTCTTTACTTCGCAATGAGAGTTTGTTTGTCAGTGTGAGCGCGGGCATTTTAAGCCCCCGCGCTATTCTACCCTCATCGATATTTGAGTTCAGCACTCAGATTGCGGGCAAAGTCCTGCAGCTCCAGCATATTGTCCGGGCCTAGACGCCACATCCATTTGGTCAAGGGAGACGCCGCCTCCAGTTCAGGGTCTGCATACTGATAAAAAATATGAGGTCGCACCAAGGTAGCGCCCACTGGCGGTTCGCTCACTGCGCGCATCTTGGCCAGAGCCACCATAAATCGCTCGTGGAAACTGCCCTGCTTGCCCAGCTCGTCGTAGGCTTTTTCCAGCAGCGGAGACCACTCGCGATAATAGCGGGCTGCGTCCTGTACCGGAATTTCAGAAACTACCGCAACAATCTCATTCCAGCGTGAATAGTTGCCGCTGTCTGCCACATAGGTCTTGTCGCCGGTAGGCAGTACCAGAAAGGGGTCCTTCTCGTATTTGACCGGCGTATGCTTGTAGGGAATCTTGTCACTGGCCAACAGGTCAACCGTCAGCACCCACTTGCGAATCTGTTCCGCCGGCGTCAACCAGCGAACCATTTTTTGCGCCAGGTCCGTGACTGCCTGCTTTACCGTGGCATCGCTGCCTGCCAGCGAGTCGGGCGCCTGCACCAGGTCGGGTTCGGGCGCAACGGGCTCCTCTTCAGCCACTTCCACCGGTTCAGGCTCCTCAGCAACCGGCTCGGGCTTCTCTACCGGCTCGGGCTTGGGTTCCGACTTGGGCGGCTCCGGCTCGGGTTCAGCTTTGGGCGCCACCGGCTCGACGACAGGCTCGGGCTCGCTGACCTCATTCCACTCCGACTGCGACGACGTATAGAAGACGTAACCGACAGCCCCTGAAATTGCTACCAGAATGGCAAGAATGATTTTTCCGTTCACAAGCAGATCCTTTTATCGCGTTATGCGTGGCATCATACTGAGCCATGGGCCCGGATGCCAAGCACTTTACCCATGCAAAGCACTGACACAACTGCCTTTTAGCCCCATCAGAGGTTCCGCTCGCAGCTGCCCGGCCTGCTTTGTGCAAGCAAGCGAGCCCAGCGTCGCGCAAGGCGCCGTGTGGGTCAATGCTCCCAACTTTAACTGGCGCAGCAATCACCTTGATTTAAAAGGAAAAATGATTGAAACTCTGGCGACCGACAAACTATTGACCGCCAGTCTATGCGGTTGGTTCCAAGCAGCAGCATATGTGCCGTGGTTGCCATAAACAGAGCAAACGACCTCGGGCCCTCACGCTGATGCAGCTATACTAAGCTAGGTAGACGCAACTATGGCAGTAACCATGCAGAAAGCTTCCCTGAACAGCCTGGCGCGACGGCTTGTCGCCGACGGCATTCTTTCCGAGGAAAAGGCTCTCGACGCCGCTGCGGCTGCCCAGGAAGAAAAAGTCAGCCTGGCCAAATACCTTACAAGCAAGGAACTGGTCGAAAGCATTCTGGTGGCCAAAGCGACCGCCGAAGAATTTGGCTTTCCCTTACTGGATTTGACCGCTTTTGATCTGACCCATATCCCCCGGGACATTGTCGACGTCAAGCTGCTCAGCAAACACAAGGTTCTGCCATTGCTGAAGCGGGGCAAACGCCTGTTTGTTGCCGTGTCTGACCCCACCAACCTGCGCGCCCTGGACGAGTTGAAGTTTCACACTAACCTCTCGGTAGAGCCCATAGTCGTAGAGGAAGAGCGGCTACACGAGCAGGTCACCAAATTTATAGAATCCGAAGAAGAGCCTCTCGGCTCCGGCTTTGGTGACCTGGATGATGAAAGCCTCGATGCACTGGAAGTCGAAGCAGTCGACCAGGACGGCGACAATGGCAACGATGTCTCCCAGGAAGGCGACGACGCTCCGGTGGTACGCTTCGTCAACAAAGTCCTGCTGGATGCCATCCGCGGCGGCTCCTCGGATATTCACTTCGAACCCTATGAAAAAACCTATCGGGTGCGTTTTCGTACTGATGGCATTCTGCACGAGGTGGCCAAGCCACCAAAGTCGATCTCCGGACAACTCTCTGCGCGACTGAAAATCATGTCGGAAATGGACATTTCCGAGCGAAGGATTCCCCAGGACGGCCGCATCAAGATGAAGCTGTCCAAAAATCGCTCCATCGATTTCCGGGTCAACACCCTGCCAACTCTGTGGGGCGAGAAAATTGTACTGCGTATTCTCGACCCCTCTTCGGCGCAAATGGGTATCGATGCGCTCGGCTACGACCCTGATCAGAAGGAAATGTACCTCGACGCCTTAAGTCAGCCCCAGGGTATGATCCTGGTCACCGGCCCAACGGGTTCGGGTAAAACGGTATCGCTCTATACCGGTCTGAATATTCTCAATACACCGGAAACCAACATCTCCACTGCCGAAGACCCGGTGGAAATCAACCTGGAAGGCATCAATCAGGTGGCGGTCAATGCCAAGGTGGGGCTCGATTTTGCCACCGCGCTGCGCTCATTCCTGCGCCAGGATCCTGACATCGTTATGGTCGGTGAGATACGAGACCTGGAAACTGCCGAAATTGCCGTAAAAGCGGCGCAAACCGGTCACCTGGTGCTATCCACTCTGCACACGAACAGCGCGGCTGAGACGCTTACCCGCCTGCGCAACATGGGCGTCCCTTCATTTAATATCGCCACGTCAGTCAGCCTGATTATTGCCCAACGGCTCGCCCGCCGTCTGTGTAGCGAGTGCACCGTACCATCCGAGATTCCCGCCGAGGCACTGGCAGAGGCGGGCTTTACTGAGGAACAGATTGCCACCGGCACCTTCAATAAACCGGTCGGCTGCTCTCGTTGTAACAATGGATATAAGGGGCGTACCGGTATTTATGAAGTAGTTCGCATTACACCGGAGATCGCTCAAATTATCATGGAGGACGGCAATTCCTTGCAGATAGCGGCACAACAACAAAAACACGGGTTTAACAGCCTGCGTCAATCTGCCCTCAAGAAATGCGCCACAGGCATCATCAGCCTGGAAGAAGTCAATCGCGTCACCAAGGATTAAACAATGGCCACGACAGCAGCAGCCTCCAAGAATAATGTTACCTACGTCTGGCAAGGCGTGGATCGCAAGGGTAACAAAACCAAAGGCGAGGTCACGGCGGCCAGTCCAACCATCGTCAAGGTTCAGTTACGCAAGCAGGGCATTACCGCCAAAAGTGTCAAGAAAAAACCCAAGCCCCTGTTTGAAAACAGAAAGAAGATTACACCGCAGGACATCGCCATTTTTACGCGGCAGATGGCCACCATGATGAAGGCAGGTGTCCCGCTGATTCAGAGCTTTGAAATTGTCGCCGAAGGCGCAGACAATCCGACCCTGCGCGAGCTGATCAACGAAATCAAAAACGACGTCGCCTCCGGTGGCGGCTTTGCAAAGTCGCTCACCAAACACCCGAAATATTTCGACGACCTGTTCTGCAACCTGGTGGATTCCGGTGAACAGTCCGGTACGCTGGAAACCATGCTCGATCGGGTCGCCACCTACAAGGAAAAGTCCGAGGCCCTCAAGGCAAAGATTAAAAAAGCGATGAACTACCCCATTGCTGTAATCTGCGTAGCGGTCATCGTCACCGGCATCCTGCTGGTCAAGGTAGTTCCCCAGTTCGCATCTACTTTTGAGAGCTTCGGCTCCGAGCTGCCCGCATTCACCCAGCTGGTGGTTGGCATGTCAGAATGGATGCAAGCCAACTGGTTTATCTGTCTGGGCATCATTGTGGGCACTGCTTTCAGTTTCAAAGAGGCGCGGCAGCGCTCCAAGAAATTTTCTGATCAGGTGGACGCTTTTGCCCTGAAAGCGCCAGTCGTGGGCGATATCGTTAACAACGCGGTGGTGGCACGCTTCTCGCGCACACTCGCTACCACGTTTGCTGCGGGTGTTCCGCTGGTAGACGCACTGCAGTCGGTCAGTGGCGCCGCGGGCAATGCCGTTTACAAGCGCGCCATCGATCGCATTCGACTGGATGTGACCTCCGGTCAAAGCCTGTATATGTCGATAAAGATGACCGGCCTGTTCCCGAGTATGCTGCTGCAGATGGTATCTATCGGCGAGGAGTCCGGTGCCTTGGATACCATGCTCGACAAAGTCGCAACCTACTACGAAGCCGAAGTGGATAATGCGGTAGACGGTTTGACTGCGCTGCTGGAACCGATGATCATGTCAGTTCTCGGTATACTGGTCGGCGGCCTGATGATCGCCATGTACCTGCCAATCTTTGCCATGGGGGCCGCTGTCTAATAATGCCTGACGATGTGCTGCTGACCTACGTCGTCAGTTTTCTGGTTTTTGCTGTTTTCGGCAGTTTTTTTAATGTGGTCATTTACCGCCTGCCACTGATGATGGAGTCGGCTTGGCGCCGGGAATGCGAGCTCCTGCTGGAAACGCCTGGCGACGGTAAAACGGACAGCAAGTTCAATATCGCTATTCCCAATTCCCACTGCCCCAGCTGCAAAGCACCCATTAAAGCCTGGCAGAACATCCCGATTCTTAGCTATCTGCTATTGCGCGGTCGCTGCGCCAACTGCAAAACAGGCATCAGCCTTCGCTATCCGGTTATTGAACTGGCCACAGCACTGCTCGGTGTGCTCTGCCTCTATCTTTTCGGCCTAGGGCCCTACGGTTTTGCAACTGCCGCCTTTTGCTGGACGCTGCTGATCCTCACCTTTATCGACTTTGACCACCAACTGCTTCCCGATCAGCTTACCCTCCCGTTAATGTGGGCGGGCCTGCTGTTAAGCGCGCTGTCGCTCAGCCCGGTATCACTGGAGGACGCCGTCTGGGGCGCCGCAGCCGGCTACCTGATTCTGTGGTCCGTCTACTGGCTGTTTAAGTTGATCACCGGCAAGGACGGCATGGGCTATGGTGATTTTAAATTACTGGCAGCCCTGGGTGCCTGGCTTGGCTGGCAGCAGCTGCCGGTTATCGTCATTCTGTCCTCACTGGTCGGCGCCATCGTTGGCTCTATCTATCTCGCGATAACCAAGTCCGAGCGCAACAAAACCATACCCTTCGGCCCCTATCTGGCCGGCGCGGGTCTGATTACCCTGCTCTGGGGCGAGTGGATTGTTGACAGCTACTTGCAATTTGCCGGGCTGCGCTGATGTTTGTGGTAGGCCTGACCGGCGGCATTGGCAGCGGCAAATCAGCCGCTTCGCGACGCTTTGAACAGCTCGGCATTACCGCTGTTGATGCAGATGTCATTTCACGGGAGGTGGTAGAGCCGGGCAGTGAGGCCTTACAGGCCATTGAGCATCGTCATGGCAAAAGTATTCTCCTGGACGACGGCTCCCTGGACAGAGCCGTCCTGCGGCAGAAGATATTTTCCAGCCCGGATGAAAAGGCCTGGCTGGAAGGCCTGCTGCATCCCTTGATTGCCAATGAGACCCTGCGCCAACTGGAAGCCGCCAACAGTCCCTATGTACTGTTCGTGTCGCCGCTTCTGGTAGAATCCGGACAGAAGGTTCTCTGTCAGCGCCTGCTGGTAATAGACGTACCCGAAGATCTACAGATTGAGCGCACCATACATCGCGACAATAACCCCCGCGATCAGGTCGAGCGGATTATGGCCTCACAGGCATCGCGCGAACAGCGCCTGGCGATGGCCGACGACGTGATCTGCAACGATCGCGACCTAAAATACCTCGAACAGGAGGTAGACCTGCTTCATCAACGCTACCTGAGCCTGGCCACTGATCATGCCTGAAATCAAATGCCCGCAATGCGGCGAAAAATCTCAATGGAACCCGGATAACCCTTACCGGCCCTTCTGTTCTGAGCAATGCAAGAACCTGGATTTTATTGCCTGGGCACACGGCGAGCGCCATATTCCTGGAGACAGCCAGGTAAGTGATATCTTTTCAGAGGATCTCGAAAAGTTCGAGTAGACGGTCTACGACCGGAACATTCGCAGCTGGGAATTCCCGTTCGCGCAAGCGCTCCAGCTTGCACCACTCCAAGGATTGCCCCTCGCGCCCGGCCGGTTCACCCGAGAAAGCTGAAACCGTCCAGAAATCGAGCAAGACCTGCTTGTCGCTGTAGTCGTGGGAAATCTGCAGCAGCGGCTCAGCGGCTTCGACGGTAATACCGATTTCCTCCTGGAGCTCACGGCTCAGAGCCTCAGCTACAGACTCACCGTCTTCCAACTTGCCGCCGGGAAATTCCCAGAGCCCGCCCTGATGGGCCTGCTGATGGCGCCGCGCGATCAGCACCTGTCGGTCGCGCAGGATAACGCCCGCCGCGACGTGAACGCGACGAAGCTCAGCTGCGATAGGATGCGTTGATGGAGACATAATCGTGGGAGAAATCTGTGGTCCAGACGGTTTCGACGGCTTCACCCCGAGCCAGATTGATGCGAATAGTGAGTTCTTCCGGGGCCATGGCTGACTGTCCGGCCGCCTCGGTATAGGATTCGGCCAGCCCTCCGGCCTCAGCGACAATCACGTCGTTGATGGATACACTGACCTTGTCGACGTCCAGATCATCGATACCAGCGCGACCGAGCGCCGCCAGAATGCGCCCCCAATTGGGGTCGCTGGCAAACAGGGCCGTTTTCACCAGCGGCGATTCGGCAACCGTAAAGGCCGCTTTCAGGCACTCCGGCTTGTTTGCTCCGCCTTCAACCACCACTGACACGAACTTGGTAGCGCCTTCCCCATCGCGCACGATGGCCTGCGCCAGCGCGACAAAGGTTTCCTGCAACGCCGCTTGCAAAGCGCGATAGTGAGCGTCGGATTCTGAATCAATCAGCTCGCCGCCGGCCTTACCGGTTGCAACCAGAACACAGGCATCGTTGGTCGAGGTATCACCGTCCACGGTAATGCGATTGAAAGACCGCTCTGCAATGTCACTCAGCATACGCTGCAGAAGGGGCGCTGAGACCGGCGCGTCGGTGGCGACAAAGCCCAGCATGGTCGCCATATTAGGCCTGATCATGCCCGCACCTTTCGAAATTCCGGTCACGGTATAGGGCGTACCTGGCACTTTCACCGAATAGGCTTTGGGCCGGGTGTCTGTGGTCATAATGCCTTTTGCCGCGTCCAGCCAGTTCCCCTCGCCGAGCAGCCCTGGCAGGCTGGGCAGGGCCGCTTCAATCTTGGCCAGCGGCAGGGTCTCGCCTATAACCCCCGTAGAAAAGGGCAGCACTTCGCCGGGCTTGCAGCCTGCTACCTCAGCCAAAGCCTCGCAGCTGCGACGGGCCGCCTGCATTCCGCGCTCACCGGTGCCCGCATTGGCGTTGCCGGTGTTGATTAGCAGATAACGCGGAGGGATGCTCGCCAGATGCTCTTTGGCCACCCGCACCGGGGCGGCGCAAAAGCGGTTTTGCGTAAAAACAGCAGCCGTTGCGCTGCCTTCGGCCAACTCAAAAAGTACCAGGTCCTTGCGGCCGGGCTTTTTGATACCGGCACTGCCAATCGCAATACGCACACCGGCTATGGCATGCAATTCGGGCAGTGCGTCACTTCCTACCGCCATGACTCAGCTACCCAGTCGACCGTGACAATGTTTGTATTTTTTACCCGAACCGCAGGGACAGGGTTCGTTGCGCCCCACTTTGCGATCTTCACGTACAAAGGGTGCAGCGCCGTCGCCAGCAGCCTTGCCGGCTTCGTCGGCTGACTCGTCCAGCGCCGAAGACTCGGCGTGCTGAAACTCCATCGCCTGACGGGCAGCGGCTTCGCGACGTTCCCGCTCCAGCTCTTCAACTTCGTCATTTCTCTGAATCTGGATATGCGACAGAAAACGGATCACCTCGTGCTTGAGGGACTCCAGCATCGACTGGAACAACTCGAACGCTTCGCGCTTGTATTCCTGTTTCGGGTTCTTCTGAGCATAGGAGCGCAGATGGATACCGGCGCGCAGATGATCCATGGTGGCCAGGTGTTCTTTCCAGAGTGTGTCCAGCACCTGCAACATGATATGACGCTCTACCCTTCGCATATCCGCGCCGATGGTGGCGCATTTTTCGCGATAAGCGTCAGTCACCGCAGCGACCAGTTTTTCGCGCAGGCTTTCCTCGTGCAGCGAGTTGTCTTCATCCAGCCACTGCTGAACAGGTACCGCGACCGAAAAATCAGCTTCCATGCGTTTTTCCAGGCCGGGAATATCCCATTGCTCCTCGATACTCTGCGGCGGAATATATTCGTCGATTACGCTGTTCACAACATCCTCGCGGATGGCATCCAGCATCGGTGAAATATCGTCTTCGTTCAGCAGCTCATCGCGCTGCTGGTAAATGATGCGGCGCTGATCATTGGCAACGTCGTCGTACTCCAGCAACTGCTTGCGGATATCAAAGTTGCGGCCTTCAACCTTGCGCTGCGCTTTCTCAATCGCGTTGGAGACCATGCGATGCTCAATGGCTTCGCCTTTCTCCAGACCCAGCGCCTGCATGATGTTGCGAACCCGGTCTGAGGCGAAAATGCGCATCAGGTTGTCTTCAAGCGACAGATAAAAACGGGACATACCCGGATCGCCCTGGCGCCCGGCCCGGCCGCGCAGCTGATTATCGATACGCCGAGATTCGTGACGCTCGGTACCGATAATATGCAGACCACCCGCTTCTATTACCTGACGATGGCGCACCTCCCACTCGTTGCGCATGCGCGCCACATCGGCTTCAGCTGGGTTATCCAGCTCCTTGATTTCCGCCTCGACATTACCGCCCAATACGATATCTGTACCCCGGCCCGCCATATTGGTGGCGATCGTCACCACACCGGGGCGACCGGCCTGAATAATAATTTCCGCTTCACGCTCGTGAAATTTGGCGTTGAGCACATTGTGCGCTACGCCGGCGGCCTTGAAGCGGCGCGACATTTCCTCTGAGGTTTCGATTGAGGCGGTACCTACCAGGACCGGGGCGCCCTGCTCGGTGATCTCCTTAACTTCTTCAACAATCGCGTCGTATTTTTCATCTTTAGTGAGAAATACCAGATCGTTCAGATCCCGGCGCTGACTGGGCCGGTTGGTGGGGATCACCACCACATCCAGACCGTAAATCTGCTGAAACTCAAACGCCTCGGTGTCGGCGGTACCGGTCATACCCGCCAGTTTGTCGAACAGGCGGAAGTAATTCTGGAAAGTGGTGGAGGCCAGAGTCTGGCTTTCCGCCTGAATATTGACGTTCTCCTTGGCCTCGATTGCCTGATGCAAACCCTCAGACAGGCGCCGGCCCGGCATGGTGCGACCGGTGTGCTCATCAATCAGTACCACCTGCCCGTCCTGAATAATGTATTCGACATCGCGGTGATAGAGGATGTGGGCGCGCAGCGCGGAATACACGTGATGAAGCAGGTTCAGGTTGCCGGCCGAATACAGACTGTCGCCCTCTTCGAGCAATCCGTCTTTCAACATCAGCTCTTCAACCAGCTCATGACCCGCCTCGGTCAGCTCTACCTGACGGGACTTTTCATCAATGGTGAAATGGCCTTCGCCCTCGCTGTCGTCTTCCGGTACTGGTACCAGACTCGGTATGAACTGATTGATGCGTTTGTACAGGCGCGAGCTGTCTTCAGCCTGACCGGAAATAATCAGCGGCGTGCGCGCTTCATCGATCAGAATGGAGTCGACTTCGTCGACGATGGCGAAATTCAGCCCGCGCTGATAGCGTTCCTCAAGGGAGAAGGCCATGTTATCGCGCAGGTAATCAAAGCCGAACTCGTTATTGGTACCGTAGGTGATATCGGCCTGGTAAGCGGCGCGTTTTTTTTCGGAGTCCTGCCGCGACTCGACAACACCAACCGTCAAGCCCAGGAATTCATAGAGCGGACGCATCCACTCGGCATCGCGGCGGGCCAGGTAGTCGTTGACCGTAACAACGAAGACACCCTTTCCAGTCAGTGCATTCAGATAGACTGGCAGGGTCGCCACCAGGGTTTTGCCCTCACCGGTTTTCATTTCGGCAATACGCCCTTCGTGCAAGGTGATACCACCGATTAGCTGCACATCAAAGTGACGCATACCCATGACCCGCCGACTGGCTTCGCGGGCAGCGGCAAAGGCCTCCGGGAGAATCGCATCAAGCGCCTCACCCTGTTCAAGACGCTGCTTGAACTCGGGCGTTTTAGCCTGCAGGGCCGAATCGTCCAGCCCAGTGTATTCGTCCTCAAGCTGGTTAATCTGGCTTACCAGCTTCCCCATGCGCTTGAGTTCGCGGTCATTCTTACTACCAAATATTTTCTTGAATACACCAGCAATCATTGATGACTTCGCTTGTTACGCCTTCAGGTAATCGTGAAATGGTTCCAGAAAGGACTGGATCGGAACTTCGCCCGAATCGCGCGCCCAATCCAAAAACCGAGAGTTAATCGGCCACTGTCGACAGCGCGTAGCGCTGCCTTGGCAAGTGCGCCAATATCGCATAGACGAGCGGTGATTTCCACGCCTGATAAGGCAAGAGGGAAATTAGCCGATGGCGGCGACGGGGTTCATATAGGAAATGGGGGCATCGGCAATATCGTCGAAGGTAACCATCTCCCAGGCATCTTCCTGAGCAATCAAGGCACGGAGCGAGGCATTGTTCAATCCGTGACCAGATTTGTAGGCCCGAAACTCACCAATCAGGCTGTATCCGAGCAGATAAAGATCACCAATCGCATCGAGCACTTTGTGTTTGACGAACTCGTCGTCGTAACGCAGGCCGTCCTCATTCAGGATGCGGTACTCGTCGACCACGATGGCGTTGTCGACACTACCGCCCTGGGCCAGCCCCTTGGAACGCAGGTATTCGATTTCATGCATGAAACCAAAGGTGCGTGCACGGCTGACTTCTTTGACAAAGGAGGTGCTTGAAAAGTCGAGCTCAGCTTTCGGTTTCCGATCACGGAACACCGGGTGATCAAAGTTAATGGTGAAGGAGACTTTGAAGCCATCAAAAGGGAGGAAACTGGCTACTTTATCGCCTTCTTTAACCGTGATCTCTTTCTTTATGCGGATGAATTTCTTCGGCGCATTCTGCTCTTCGATACCAGCGGACTGAATCAGAAAAACAAAGGGGCCTGCACTACCATCCATGATAGGCACTTCTGCCGCACTGAGCTCGACATAGGCATTATCGATACCCAATCCGGCCATAGCTGACAGGAGGTGTTCGACCGTGGAGACGCGGACATCATCCTTTACCAGAGTAGAGGACAGGGTCGTGTCGCCAACGTTCTCGGCGCGCGCTGGAATTTCAACAACGGGGTTCAGATCCGTACGGCGAAACACAATGCCGTTGTCCACCGGGGCCGGCTTCAGGGTGAGATACACCTTTTCACCCGTGTGCAGACCCACGCCCGTGGCGCGAATCGTGTTTCTCAAAGTTCGTTGTCTAATCATTATTCCAGCAATTTTCTCGCATAATGCGCCAGCTTGCGCATGTTAACAGAGCTAACGCCATTCACCAAACGTCAGTTGGCCAAATTGTGATCAATCACGCCCTTCTCAATCTGCCTGACGGCGGAGAAAAGCCGGAATATCCAGATACTCCATATCCCGATCTTCGACCGCGGCGGCAATCGCCTGCTGCTCCCGATGGGCGGCATTCTGGCGCATTACCGTCGGTCGATCAAGCTGGCGATAGTCGCTGGCCGTTTTGGGTTCGGCTGACTTATTCTCCACTACTTTCAAGGGGATATCAGGACCGCCATCGAGACCGGTAGCAACGACTGTCACCCGCAGCTCGTCGTGCATCTCAGGGTCGATGACCGTACCCACCACCACAGTGGCCTGGTCGGAGGCAAATTCCTTGACGGTATCACCCACATCCGAGAACTCACCCAGCGACAGGTCGAGCCCCGCGGTGATGTTCACCAGAATGCCGCGAGCGCCCTGAATGTTGACATCTTCCAGCAGCGGGCTGCGAATGGCCGCTTCGGCTGCTTCGATCGCACGATTTTCACCGCTGGCGACACCCGAGCCCATCATGGCCATACCCATCTCGGACATTACCGTGCGCACGTCAGCAAAGTCGACGTTGATCATACCGGGGCGAATGATCAGGTCGGCAATCCCCTGCACCGCATTCAGCAAGACATCGTTGGCCGCTTTGAAGGCGTCCAACAGACTGGTGCTCTTGCCCAAAACACTCAACAGCTTTTCGTTGGGCACAGTGATCAGCGAATCGACATGCTCACGCAGCTCGCGCATACCCTGCTCGGCTACTTCCATTCGCTTGCGACCTTCAAAGGGGAATGGCTTGGTCACAACCGCGACCGTCAGAATGCCGAGTTCGCGCGCAACTTCCGCCACCACCGGCGCACCACCGGTACCCGTTCCACCGCCCATGCCGGCGGTGATGAATACCATATCGGCACCTTCCAGTGCTTCATGGATCCGGTCGCGATCTTCCATTGCCGCCTTGCGGCCAACTTCCGGATTCGCACCCGCACCCAAACCTTTGGTGATATTGTTGCCCAACTGCAGCACGGTGCGCGAACAGATGTCTGTCAGCGCCTGTGCGTCGGTGTTAGCGCAGATGAAATCCACCCCTTCCACCTGATTGGATATCATGTGTTTAACAGCATTGCCGCCACCACCACCAACACCGATGACTTTAATAACTGCACTTTGCGGTACGTTATCTACGAGTTCAAACATGGTCTTTCTCCCTTTTTTAGCGATTGGGCGTGTTGCCACACCCGGTTACTAAACTTAAAAATTACTTTGTATCCACTGTTTAAGACGCTCGACAAAACTCACGGACGAGCGTTTCCGTTTTCGGCTTACATCACTGTTGGTTTGCTTGAAGCCGTACTGCAGCAAACCAACACTGGTTGAATAAATCGGGTTGCGAACAATGTCCGTCAAACCACTGATATCCTGGGGTACCCCGAGCCGTACCGGCATATGAAAAATTTCCTCGGCCAGCTCAATAACACCTTCCATCTTTGAGGTACCGCCAGTCAGCACAATCCCTGCAGCCACCAGATCTTCGTAACCACTGCGGCGCAACTCTGCCTGCACCAGGGTAAAGAGCTCGTCGTAACGGGGTTCTACCACCGCCGCCAACTGCTGACGCGACAGATCGCGCGGTGGTCGTTCACCGACGCTCGGCACCTTGATGGTTTCATCTTCGCCGGCAAGCTGGGTCAGTGCGCAGGCGTACTTGATCTTGATTTCCTCGGCATACTGGGTCGGCGTTCGCAACGCCATCGCAATATCGTTGGTAACCTGATCCCCGGCGATGGGAATCACGCCGGTATGTTTAATGGCCCCCTCGGTGAAGATGGCGATATCAGTGGTGCCGCCACCGATATCCACCATGCACACCCCCAGCTCCTTCTCGTCTTCAGTCAGCACCGCGTAACTGGACGCCAGCTGCTCCAGAATGACGTCTTCCACTTCCAGCCCACAGCGACGGATGCATTTTTCAATGTTCTGTACCGCGTTTACCGCACAGGTCACCAGGTGAACCTTGGCTTCGAGCCGAACACCGGACATGCCGAGCGGCTCGCGAATACCTTCCTGATCATCGACCACATATTCCTGCGGCAGGATATGCAGCACTTTCTGATCCGCCGGAATCGCTACCGCTTGGGCCGCGTCAATGACGCGCTCAAGATCCAGCGGAAACACTTCGCGGTCGCGGATGGCGACAATGCCGTGTGAGTTCAGGCTGCGAATGTGGCTGCCCGCGATTCCCACATACACGCTATGAATCTGGCAGCCGGCCATCAACTCAGCCTCTTCTATCGCGCGCTGAATGGACTGCACGGTCGATTCGATATTGACCACCACGCCTTTTTTCATGCCGCGAGAGGGATGCGATCCGATACCGACGATTTCCAGCACGCCTTCATCGTTGATTGCGCCCACTATCGCGACCACTTTCGATGTGCCGATATCAAGCCCGACAATCATGCGATCTGAATGAGTACTCGCCATGCTTAAACCTTCCCCCAGCTCATCGCTTTGAGTAATGCAAATATTCTAGTTTTCACGAGCGTTTTCCTCGCCAGTCCACAGCGATCCCGTTGATATAACGGGTATCAACCTGCTGCACCTCCGCAAAACGGCTGCTCAGTGCTTCGCGATACACCAGCAGAAAACGGCGCATATTCTGTACCGGTTGCTCCCGTCCCAGACGAATTACCACGCTGTCCCGGGTCACCGCACTCCACTGCCCCTGTTCATCCAGCGAAAACTGGCTCAGCGCTATCCCGGTATCACCGAGCAGCTGCGCGGTAAGTTGGTAGGCCTGCATCACGGCCACCGAGGCGGCATCCGGGCCGTTCAAGGTCGGCAGCGCCAGCTGCTTCGGCAAATTCTCCGGAACGAAAATTTCGCCTCGGTGATTGAGCAGAGCCTTGCGTCCCCAGTAAGCAATTGGAGACTGCTCTTCAACCGTCACCTTGAGCGAACGAGGCCAGGCCCGTTCAACCCGCGCATGCAACACCCAGGGCTCTTCTTCAAGACTGTCTTTGATCGCATCGAGATCCAGCCCCAGATAGCCCGTGTGCAAATGCGGATTCACTCGCTCAACCAACTGTGCCTGCGGCGTATGCTGAATATCACCGGCGAAGGCGACACGCTCTACAGAGATATCGCCGATCGACATCAGGAAGCGGCTGACACCAAAACCAAGGCCACCAAGCAGAATCAACAGCGAAACCGGCTTCAACACAAACAGCAAACGCCGGCCAAACTGGCGTTCGCGACGCTGGACTCTGCTGCGTTTTCTGACTGCGCCTTTTCGCTCTTTACGTGCCATCAGATAGCCTGCTCCAGAATTCTCATTACCAGCTCATCAAAGTCCCAGCCAAAGGCTTTCGCCGCCATCGGCACGAGACTGTGATCGGTCATGCCGGGAATGGTGTTTACCTCCAGTAACTGGAAAGTCCCCGCTGAATCGCGCATAACATCAACGCGGCCCCAGCCCTCACAGCCCGCCGCAGTAAAGGCAGTCAGTGCCAACTCGCCAAGCTCCGCTTCTTCGTCATCGGACAAACCGCAGGGACAGATATAACGCGTTGACGAGGACTGATACTTGGCCTCGAAATCGTAAAACCGGTTGTCGGTCTCCAGACGAATCGCGGGCAGCACATGCTCACCCACAATGGCGACGGTATATTCCGCACCGCTGACCCACTGCTCTGCCAGAGTGACGCCATAGCGACGAGCTAGTTCCCAGGCCTGCTTGAGCTCCTCCTCAGAAGACACCCGCATCATGCCAATGCTGGAGCCTTCATTGGTGGGCTTCACAATGCATTCACCCAAGTCGGCGAATACAGCCTCCAGATCCGTGCTTGCTGTGAGCACAGCAAAGCGCGGAGTCGGCAACCCGGCACCGGCCCATACCTGTTTGGTGCGCAGTTTATCCATCGCCAGCGCCGAACCGAGTACGCCGCTGCCGGTATACCTGACCCCTTTCACTTCAAGGGCGCCCTGCACTGTGCCGTCTTCACCGCCAGGGCCATGCAACGCCAGAAAGGCGACGGCGCAACCCTCGAGTTGCTGCAACCAATCCTGCTCAGCGGTATCCACAAAGCGCTGTGGCAAGTCCATCCGCTCGAAGGCCTGCTGCACCGCGCGACCGGAGCGCAGCGAAATCTCGCGCTCAGCCGATTGCCCACCCGCTAGGATCGCGACCGTCCCGGGCAATTTTTTCAACAGCGATGTCTGCAACTTCGCTTTACTCATTTCTGCCACTTCATTCCTGCTAACTGCTGTGCGATAGCGCCGATATTGCCAGCCCCCTGCGTCAGTACGACATCGCCCGGCCGTACAACCGATAGCAGGGTTTCAGGGAGCCGGTCCATGTCTTCCATATAAATCGGGTCGAGCTTGCCTAACTGTCGAATACTGCCGCAAAGGCTCCGCGAATCCGCGCCTGGAATACTTGGCTCGCCGGCAGAGTACACATTTAACATCAGCAGCATATCGACCTTTCCCAGCACCTTGACGAAATCATCGTAGAGGTCGCGGGTGCGGGTATAGCGGTGAGGCTGATTGATCATCAGCAAGCGACGATCCGGCCAGGCCTGACGTACCGCGTTGATAGTCGCCTCCACCTCGGTCGGATGGTGGCCGTAGTCGTCAACCAGCATGGCGCTGCCATCGGCCAGCGGCTGCTCACCGTAAATCTGGAAGCGTCGACCAACACCCTGATAGGCCTCGATACCCGCACAGATATGTTCGCTGGCAATGTCTTCATCGGTCGCCACGGCAAGCGCCGCTGCTGCATTCAATACATTGTGAACACCCGGCTGATTGATCGTCAGTGACAGCACATCGCCCTGAGCGACCCGCGCAACTTCAAAGTGCGAGCGCAAGCCGTCCTTGCGGAAATTCTGGATTCGAAAATCGGCTTTTTCATCGAAGCCGTAGGTAAGCACCTGACGCGAGATGTCTGGCAGAATTGACCGAACAACCGGATCATCAATGCAGACCACTGCCACACCGTAAAAGGGCAGATTGTGTAAAAATTCGATAAAGGTCTTTTTCAGCTTTTCAAAGTCACCGCCGTAGGTGCCCATATGGTCCGCTTCGATATTGGTAACCACCGACACCATCGGCTGCAGGTGCAGGAATGACGCGTCACTCTCATCGGCTTCGGCAATCAGATACCGACTCTCGCCAAGCTGGGCATTGGTGCCGGCACTGTTTACTTTGCCGCCAATAACAAAGGTGGGGTCGAGGCTGGCCTGAGCAAAAATGCTGGCAATGATGCTGGTCGTGGTGGTTTTGCCGTGAGTACCGGCCACCGCGATACCATGGCGGTAACGCATCAACTCGGCCAGCATTTCGGCGCGGCGAACAACGGGAACCCGCGATGCGGCAGCGCCGGCTACTTCCGGGTTTTGCCGATCAACGGCACTGGAGACAACGACCACATCCACACCGGCAATATTGTCTTCGTGGTGACCAATAACCACCGTCATACCCAACGAGCGTAAATGGGCTACAGTTGCCGATTCGCGAATATCAGAACCGGACACGGTGTAACCCAGATTGTTCAGTACCTCGGCAATTCCGCTCATACCGGCACCGCCGATGCCAACAAAATGTATGCGCTTAACACGTCGCATTTCCGGTATCACAAAGGAATCTTTCTTAGCCATTGGCACACTCCATACACAACTGTGCGGCCACGCGGGCTGCATCGGGTTTCGCCAATGATCTGGCGGCCACGGCCATCTTCAAAAAGGGTTCTCGCTCAACAACGGCCTGCCGCAGTTTTTGTTCAAGCAGGCTTGCATCCAGACTGGTCTGCTCAATGATTTCACCCGCGCCTTCCGACTCCAGCCAGCGCGCATTAGCGCGCTGGTGATCGTCAATGGCCTGCGGCAGTGGCACCAGCCAGGCGCCGACACCGGCGGCAGTCAGTTCTGCCACTGTCAGAGCGCCAGCCCGACACAACACGATATCGGCCCAGGCGTAGGCTGCGGCCATGTCTTCAATAAAGGCTTCTGCTCGAACGTCGACAGCGCATTGGGCAACTTGTTCCAATACCGTGTCGATGTGAGCTGCGCCTGTCTGATGCCAGACTTGCAAAGGAAAATCGGCGGGCAACCGCATCAGGGTCTCAATTACCGCGCGATTAATGGCCAGGGCTCCCTGACTTCCCCCCAACACCAGAAGCCGCAGTTTTTCGTCGCGATTGGCAAAGCGCTGCTCGGGTTCCGGCAGTGCCGCAATTTCCTCGCGCACCGGATTGCCGATATAGCGATTCTTCGCTTCGCCCAACGCAATCGGATAACCGGTCAGCGCCAGTTTCGCAAAGCGCACCAACAACCGGTTGGTCGTGCCGGCCACTGCATTCTGTTCGTGAATCAGCAAGGGAGTCCGCGTGAGCCAGGCAGCCAAACCACCGGGGCCCGCCACATAGCCACCTAAACCTATCACGCAGGCCGGACGCAGTCTGAGAATCAAAAACATGGCGGAGAACACGCTGACACCGGCTCGCATGACCGCTGTCAGACGCGAAAGCAGCCCCTTGCCACGAATGCCCTGCACCGGCAACAGGTTCAAAATAATGTCGTTGGCAGGAACCACCCGCGCTTCGATGCCGCGCTCGGTGCCAATCCATTGCACGTCCACGCCGTCGGCCTGCAGCGCTTTGGCAACCGCCAACGCCGGGAAGACATGTCCACCAGTGCCGCCGGCCATCACCAGCACGCGTTTTGCGGAGGTATCAACGTTTGTCATGGCGACCTCCGTTCTCCTGGCTGATGCGAGCAACCATCGCCATCATGATCACGCAGACCAGTAAACTGCTGCCGCCGTAACTCATGAACGGCAGGGTTAGGCCTTTGGTGGGCAACAAGCCGGTATTCACACCGATATTGATAAAGATCTGTGCCGATAACATGATCGCAATGCCATAGGCGACAAAGGCATTGAAGGGCTTCCCGACTTTTTCGGCCAGGCGCGCGATACGCAATATCCGACCGATCAATGCCACGAACAAAGCCAGCACAAACATGGCGCCCAGAAAACCGAATTCCTCAGCCCAGATCGCAAAGACAAAATCCGTGTGCGCTTCGGGCAGGTAAAACAACTTCTGGATACTGTTACCCAGCCCCAGCCCCGTCCATTCACCGCGGCCAAAGGCTATTAACGATTGGGTTAACTGATAGCCGCTGTTGAATTGATCAGCCCAGGGATCGGTAAAAGCGGTCAGCCGTTTCATGCGGTAAGGGGAAATCATGACTGTGGCGACCAACACCGCAACACAGGCGGCAATAACCGCAAGAAACTGAACCAACTTGACCCCGGCGAGAAACAGCAGTGCCAACGCGGTTCCCACTGTAACCACCGTGGCACCAAAATCCGGCTCCATCATCAACAGCAGGGTCACCACAGAAACCACCGCCATAGGTTTCACAAAACCGGCGAATTTGCTTTTGACTTCTTCCTGGCGACGCACCAGGTACCCCGCCAGATACAACACCACAAACAGCTTCACAAACTCGGAAACCTGCAGGGTGAGTGGGCCAAAGGCGAGCCAGCGACGGCTGCCGTTAACTTCCCGACCGATACCCGGAATCAACACCAGGGCCAGCAACACAAATCCCACCAGCAACAGCAACCAGCTGCTATTGCGCCAGGTATCCATCGGCACCTGGTAGGTCAGCATCGCCAGCACACTCGCCAGCACCAGGTAGATGCCGAAGCGCTTGGCAAAAAAGAAGCCGTCGCCGTATTGGCGATTGGCAAATTCAATCGAGGCCGAGGTCATGGCAATAAAGCCGATCACCAGCAGGGCCACAACCAAACCGGTCAACAGACCATCCAGATGCTCAGTCCCAGCTTTATCCAGGCGCAGGCTTTCCATCAGTGCAGCCTCCCCTGAGCCAGTTTATTGACCGCATCGACAAAACATTCACCGCGATGTTCATAGTTGCGGAACATGTCGAAGCTTGCGCAGGCCGGCGACAACAGCACGGCATCACCGGATTGAGCTAAGACACTGGCAGCCTCCACCGCCTCATCCATGCTTGAAACACAGCGCGAAGGGAGCTTTTCATCCAGCAGCTCGTTCAGTACCGGCGCGGATTCGCCAAAGAACACGGCCGCACGGCCTACCTCCTGGAGCGCTTCAACCAGCGGCTCCAGATCGGCGCCCTTGGCCTGCCCGCCCGCGAGCAACACCACCCGGAAGCGATCGCCGAGGCCGCGAAGCGATGCGATGGCGGCACCGACATTGGTGCCTTTTGAATCGTTGTAATAGGCAACGCCTGAAACATCAGCCACGTGTTGGCAACGATGGGGCAAGCCGCGAAAGTCACGCAGTGCTTTCAGCATCGCATCCATCGACAAACCCAGCGCATAACCCAGCGCCAGCGCCGCCAGCGCGTTGGCCAGGTTATGACGGCCCGCAAGATGAATCTCGTCGGCGGCCACAAGGCGATCGTCCCCGAAACAAAGCCAGGTAAGCCCCTCTTCTTCCCGCAAACCAAAGGCCTGACGGCCGGGCGTCTGTAAACCAAAACTCCATTGGCGCACACTGTCCGGCACCAGCGGATGAGTCAGCATATCGTCGCGGTTGATCAAGACCTGCTGGCAGCCGCGGAAAATACGGTGTTTCGCCTGATGGTAAGCAATGAGCGACCCGTGATGATCCAGGTGATCCTCACTCACATTCAGCACCGTGGCTATCTCGGCATTGACGGTCGCACAGCGCTCCAACTGAAAGCTGGATAGCTCAAGTACATATAGCTCGCACTCGTCGCTCAACAGGTCGAGCATGGGCGTGCCGAGGTTTCCACCGGTCGCAACCTTGACGCCCGCTTCCTGCGCCATGGCACCGAGCAAGGTGGTGACCGTGCTTTTACCGTTTGAACCGGTTATCGCCGCTACCGGTGCACGGGCGGACTCCACAAAGAGATCGAGATCACCGGATATTTTTGCACCCGCCTGCTGGGCGCTGGCAATGGCGGGCTCGCGCAACGACACCCCAGGGCTGACGTACAATTCGTCTACGCTGTCGAACTGGCCGGTTGAGAAAGTGCCCAGAGTCAGATCCACCTCGGGAAATTCCTGGCGGAACTGCTCAACACCCGGCGGGGTCTCGCGATTATCCACAACCGAAAAGCTGAGCCCTTTGTTCGCCAGAAAACGCGCGCAGGACAGCCCGGTCACACCCAGACCGACCACCACGCGTTGTGTATCTGACGCTATCAGGCTCATATTCGTTACCGCAGTTTCAACGTAGCCAGTCCAAACAGGACCAGCACGACGGTGATAATCCAGAACCGCACAATCACGCGCGGCTCCGGCCAACCTTTCAATTCATAGTGATGATGGATCGGCGCCATCCGGAAAATACGGCGGCCCGTCAATTTGAACGACGCAACCTGCAATATCACCGAGACCGTCTCCAGTACAAAAATGCCCCCCATAATGAAGAACACGATTTCATGGCGAACGATCACCGCCACCACGCCCAACGCGGCGCCCAGTGCCAGCGCACCCACATCCCCCATAAACACCTGAGCCGGGTAGGTGTTGAACCAGAGAAAACCCAAGCCCGCGCCCGACAACGCCCCGCAGAAAACAATCAGCTCGCCAGCCCCTTCGATATAGGGAATGTGCAGATATTCGGCAAAGGTATAGTGACCGGCCAGATAGGCAATGATGGCCAACGCACCGCTCACCATCACCGAGGGAAGAATCGCCAGACCATCAAGGCCGTCGGTCAAATTGACCGCATTACTTGAGCCTACGATCACAAAGTAGGTCAGCACAATAAACAACACGCCCAGCTCAAGGGTCACATCTTTGAAAAAGGGAATAATCAGATCCGTGTGCGCGGGGTCGGTTGCCAGCGTATACAGATAAATAGCCGCAGCCAGCCCGCCCACCGACTGCCAGAAATACTTCCAGCGCGCTGGCAGGCCCCGCGGATTGCGTTCGATAACCTTGCGGTAATCGTCAACCCAGCCCACAGCACCAAACGTCAGCATGACGCCCAGCACCACCCAGACATAGGCATTGGAAAGGTCTGACCACAACAGGGTACTTGTCGCAATGGCGATCAGAATCAGGGCGCCACCCATGGTTGGCGTGCCCGATTTGCTGAAATGGCTTTCCGGGCCGTCGTCGCGAACTGCCTGACCAATCTGGTGATAGTTGAGGCGGCGAATCATGATCGGTCCGACCAGCAAGGAGATTGCCAGCGCCGTTAACACGCCGAGTATGCCGCGGAAGGTAAGGTACTGAAATACCGCGAAGCCGCTGATATATTGCGTTAGGTAGTCTGCCAACATCATTAACATGGTAGGTTCCCCCCAGTTACCTGAGCGTTGGCAACCGCTTTTACTACTGAGTCCATCCCCGCCGAACGCGAACCCTTAACCAACACGGTGTCTCCCGCTGTAATCTTTTCAAGCAGGGCTTTTTGCAGAGTCTCTTTAGTGGAAAAGTATTCGCCGATTTCGCCTGCTCCCTCACTGGCCGGCAAGGCCACCTCACCGCAGACTAGGAGACAGTCCAGGCCTTTGCTTCGCGCGTACTCGCCGACTTCCCGGTGCAACGCGACACTGTCGGGCCCCAGCTCCGCCATGGCGCCCAGTACGAGCAGGCGACGACCGGAAAATTCGGCCAGCACATCGATTGCAGCCTTCACGGAAGCCGGGTTGGCGTTGTAACTATCGTCGATCAAGGTCCCCCAAGGCTGGGGCATAGGAAAAACACGCCCGGCTACCGGCGTCAGCATGGCAAGACCTTGTTGGATGGCGTCGATAGAGGCTCCTGCGGCTCGCGCCGCCGCTGCAGCCAGTAGGGCATTGCGGACCATCGCTTGTCCCAGTACAGGAAGCCTTACACGGGTCGACACCTGATCCATGACCAGAGTAAATCGCGTACCCTTGTCCGACAGTTGCAGATCTTTCGCATACACATCGGCTTCAGGATCACCCAGGCTGACATTCACCACCTGCGCCGCAGCCGCGTAGTCGCGCCACAGAGCTGCATAGTGATCGTCAGCATTGATAACCGCGGTGGCGTCTTTACCCAGCGAACGATAAATTTCACCTTTGGTTTCGGCAACAGTCTGCACACTGCCAAAACCCTCGAGATGAGCGGGCCCGGCATTGGTAATCAGTGCAATATCGGGCTTGGCGAAATCGCACAAGTAGCCAATATCACCGCGCTTGGCCGCACCCATTTCAACCACAGCCAGATTATGACTGGCATCTATCTCCAGTAGAGTTTTCGGCACACCAATTTCGTTATTCAGGTTGCCCCGGGTCGCGAGCACGGAAAACTGCTGTTTCAAAATGGCCGCGAGCATTTCTTTGCAGCTGGTTTTACCGCTGCTGCCGGTCAGCGCGATGACTTTACCGCCACAGGCTTTAAAGCGATCACGATTCAGGGCAGCGATCTGTCCATAGGCCTTGAGCGTGTTATCAACAACCAGCTGCGTCACGTCAGCGGCCGACGTCTCTTCCACAATCGCGGCGGCAGCGCCAGCATTGGCCGCATCGCTCAGAAAGGCATGCCCGTCAAAACGTTCACCGCGCAGCGCGACAAACACACTGCCTGGACCGATTGAGCGGCTATCTGTGCTTACCGCAGACACCTTCGCCTCGGTCCCCGCCCACTGGGCGCCCGTCGCATTGGCAATATCGCTAAGTGTCAGTGGGCTGATCACGACGACGCCCTCCTGGCCAATGCCAATCGCGCACACTGCACATCGCTGAACGGTAAACGCTGACCTGCGGTTTCCTGATAGTCCTCGTGCCCTTTTCCTGCAATTACGATCAGGTCACCCGCGGCAGCCTCGGCAATCACAGACTCTATGGCAGCCTGTCGGTCAGTCGATTCGATACGCGGCTTCCGGGTGAGACCGGCGCGGATATCAGCGATGATCGTTTCAGGGGCTTCGCTGCGCGGGTTGTCGCTGGTCAATACCACATGATCCGCCAGCTGCTCGGCAATCTGCCCCATCAAGGGTCGCTTGCCTTTGTCGCGATCGCCGCCGCAGCCAAATACACACCACAATTTGCCTTTGCAGTGCGGACGCAGCCCCAGCAAAACATTTTCCAGAGCATCGGGTGTGTGGGCATAATCCACCACAACCTGAATATCACCCGCGCTCGGCAGCTTCTCCAAACGCCCGGGAACCGGCTTGAGTTTCGGCAAGGCCTGTTCGATATCGCGCAAGGCAAATCCTTCAGCGCCCAGCACCGCTACCGCCGCCAGAATATTCTGCAGGTTGACGTTGGCACACAGCGAGGTGGTCAGCTGCATCGCCCCCCAGGGCGTCACAATATCGGCCTGAATACCTTGCGCGGTATAAACGGGTGAGAGTGCCCGCACATGCGCGGTTTCGCCAAAGCCGAACCGGATGGCATGCACAGAGGCTGGCAGCGTTTGTTCAACACCGGCGGCATAGCGATCGTCGGCGTTGAGAATAGCGTTCTGCAGGCCGGGCATGGAAAACAGTCTGGTCTTGGCAGCGCCGTAGGCTTCCATTGTGCCGTGGTAATCAAGGTGGTCCTGGCTCAGATTGGTAAACACTGCCGAGCTGAACTGCAGCGCCGACACTCGACCCTGCACCAGACCGTGAGAGGACACTTCCATCGCCGCCCAGCGAGCACCGCCATCGCGCCACTGTGCAAGCGTTTGTTGCACACTGACCGCATCAGGCGTGGTATTGAGGGCAGACGCCAACTGCTGGATTCGACCCGCTCCCAGGGTGCCCATTACCCCACAGGGGTGGCCGAGCGCCTCCAGCAGCTGGGCAACGTAGTGGGTCACGCTTGACTTGCCATTGGTTCCGGTCACGCCAACCAGACTCATCGCACGCGAAGGATGGCCGTAGAAGCGTCCCGCAATATCACTCAGTTGCTGCGCCAGATTGTCGACCGCAATAACCGGCAAGGGCCAGCGGGATTCATCTATTGGTGCATCGGCAATAACCGCCGCCGCACCTTTGGCTATCGCCTTGTCAATAAAGTCGCGCCCGTCCAGCTTATGACCGCGCACCGCAAGAAACACATTGCCGGCAACCACCTGACGACTGTCTAGCGCAAGCCCATTGACGGGCACCGCCGCTTGCGCCGGGGTGATCCCGTCGAGCAAATCGCCAAGTACTGTTGCTGTTAGTCCCATGAGCGCTTCCATTTTACGCCGAACCCGGTTTCTTGCTTTTTGTTTTTTCAGCGACCATTTCATCCATCGCATCGGGGGCGATGTTGAGCAGGCGCATGGCTTCACCCGTCACCCGCGAAAAAACGGGTGCCGCAGCTTCGCCGCCGTAATACTTGCCACTCTCGGGCTCGTCAATGGTGACTACTGTCACCACCCGCGGATCACTGGCCGGCGCCATGCCAACAAACAGCGACAGATAGCGGTCGTCGGCATAACCACCTTCGCCGATTTTGTGCACCGTGCCGGTTTTACCCGCCACGCGATAGGCGTTGATACGCGCTCGGGTGCCGGTTCCGCCCGGTCGAATCACTGACTCAAGCATGCGCGATACACTGCGCGCTACAGGCTCTTCGATCACGCGGTACGACTCCGCTGCCTGCGCGCGCTGGATCAGACTGACCGGCTGCAGCACACCGCCGTTGGCGAGCACCCCGTAGGCTTGGGCCAATTGCAGAGCGGTAACCGACAGCCCATAGCCAAATGCAAAGTTGGCCCGCTCAATCGGCAGCCATTTGGGCCGGTTTGGCAACAGGCCATTGCTTTCACCGGGAAAGCCGATGCCGGTGGAACGTCCCAGGCCGATGCGCTGAAATACGTCCCACACCCACTGTTCATTAAGTGCCAGCGACAGCTTGCTGATCCCGACCTGGCTGGATTTTTTCAGCATGCCTTCAAGGTTCAGCTCACCGTAGTTCACCGGATCAACCAGTGTTTTGGAGCCGATACGCATATAACCCGGGCTGGTATCAATGACCGAGTCCTGATTGAACTTGCCGCTTTCCAGCGCCGCCACTACGGTAAAGGGCTTGACGGTGGAGCCCGGCTCAAACACATCGGTAACCGCACGGTTACGCAGCGCAGCCAGCCGCAGCTCGGAGCGATTGTTCGGGTTAAAACCCGGCTGATTAACCATCGCCAGCACTTCGCCCGTCCGGGCATCGAGCATGACCACAGAACCCGCCTTGGCCTGGGAGCGCTGCAACGCCACCTTCAGTTCTTTGTAGGCCTGGTATTGCAGGCGCAGGTCTACGGTCAATTGCAGGTCATTGCCGGGACTGGCCGCACGACCATCATCGAGATCGCGAATAATGTGGCCATAGAGATCTTTCAACACCTTCTTGCTGCCCGGCGTACCGCGCAGCCATTCGTCGTAAGCCAGCTCGAGCCCTTCCTGACCGCGGTCATCAATATTGGTAAAACCGATAAGGTGAGCCGTGACTTCACCGGCCGGGTAGTAACGGCGATATTCGCGCTGCATATAAACGCCGGGAATACCCGCCGACAGAACCTTTTCCGCTTCAGCCGGCGTCAGGTGGCGGCGCAGGTACACAAAGCGGCGTCCGGCGACACGCTCAATTTTCTCGCGCAGTTCATTGCGATTCAGGCCAAGCAGCTGCGCAAGCTCCGGCAAGCGTCCCATCGCGGCCACCAGCTCCTTCGGATCGGCCCAGAGGGAAGCCACCGGCGTGCTCACCGCCAGAGGTTCGCCGTTGCGATCTGTAATCATGCCGCGGTGGGCAGGAATCTGCTCCGTGCGAATGGTGCGCGCATTGCCCTGCCCCTGCAGAAACTCGCGCCCGCGGTCAGCATCCAGAACCTGCAAGTGCAGTGTGCGCCAGACCAGCATGCAGGCGAGTGCTGCCAGCCCCAGCACCATCACCAGGAGACGCCACACCGGAACGGGTTCAGTTACCTGCTTGGCCATCGACTCTCACCAGTTGCAAGGCTTCATCCTCGGGTACAACCATCATCAGGCGATCACTCGCCAGTCTCTCCACACGATCGTGGGCCGCCCAGGTGCTGCGCTCCAGCAGCAGGCGTCCCCACTCTTCATTTAATCGGTAGGCCTGCTTCTGCAAACCCTGCCACTCATTAAACAGGCGCCTCGAATCATGAGAGCTGTCAATAACAGCACTGGCTGAAACCACAATGGCTCCAACCAAAATCGCTGTCATCGCTATTCGACCTGTCATATACCGGGCTCTCCAGCGCGGTCAGTGAATCTTTTCGGCAACGCGCATTACAGCACTGCGCGCGCGAGGGTTATTGTCGATTTCCTCGCGGCCAGGCTTTTGCGCCTTTCCTATCAACTTCAATCGCCGCTCGACCTCACTGTCCTGCAAAGGGATATAGGCAGGAACAACCTGTCCGCGACTTTCTTTTTTCATAAACTGCTTAACAATGCGGTCTTCCAGCGAATGAAAGCTGATCACCACCAGACGGCCACCGGGCTTGAGATAATCCAGTGCTTTGGCCAAGGCCAACTCCAGATCTCCCAACTCGTTGTTCACCTGTATCCGGATTGCCTGAAACGCCCTTGTCGCCGGGTGCTTATGTTTTTCCCAGGCCGGGTTGGCGTCGGCCACCAGTTTCGCCAGCTGCAGAGTGCGGGTAATCGGCTCTTCTTCCCGGGCTTTTACAATCGCTCCCGCAATTCGACGGGCGAAACGCTCCTCGCCGTAAACCTTCAGCACGCGAGCCAGCTCTTTCTCTTCCACCCGCGCCAGCCAATCCGCCGCACTCTCACCCGACTCGGGATCCATGCGCATATCGAGAGCGCCGTCGCGGGTAAAGCTGAAACCACGCTCTGCCTCGTCCAGCTGCGGCGACGAAACACCGAGATCCAGCAAAATGCCGTCAACCTCAGTCACACCCTGCTCAACCAGGGCCCGATCAAATTCCGCAAAGGACCCCCGATAAAACAGCAGGCGCTTGTCTTGCGCCTGCATGGAGTGAGCGGTGGCCATGGCCCGAGGGTCCTTATCAACCCCGAGCACCGTGCCGGACTTGTCCAGCCGGGACAGCACCTCCCGACTGTGCCCGCCGCGGCCAAACGTGCCATCTATGTAAAACCCCGAGCGGTTGGTCACCAACGCCTCCACGGCCTCATGCAACAACACCGACAAATGTTCGTTCATTCTGCTCGCCTACAGTGACAGAGCACTGACGGCATCCGGGATGTCGCCTTCCGGCTCATCCTCATCTACCCAGCTGTTCCAGAGCGCTTCGCTCCAGAGCTCAAGTTTGTTGTTCTGGCCAACGAGAATCAGTTTCTTCTCCAGCTGGGCGTAATCGCGAAGCGTCTGTGGCAGCAGGACCCTGCCATTGGAATCCAGCTCAAGTGGTGTGGCATAGCCGAGCACGAGGCGCTGAATACGGCGCGCCTTGGCATTCATATTGGGAAGAGCGGCGATTTTTTCCTGAAGTTCGGCCCACTCCTGCTCGGGATAGACCAGCAGGCAGCGGTCTTCGGTATGAGCGGTGATCACTATCCGGCCGCCACAGGAATCCGCAAGGGCATCGCGAATTTTGGCTGGAATCGCCAAACGCCCCTTCGTATCCATCGTGACATTATTACTACCGGTGAACACCAGTCCCCACCCCTATGGCCTTGCAGACCACTAAAAACCACTAAAAACCACTTTTCTCCACTTTTGCACACTATAGGGACGGTCGAAGAGGGGTGTCAAGGGAAATACACTGTAAATGCTTTGATTTATCTGGAATTTACGGTAAAAATGTAGGCATCGTCTGAAAAAAGCCCACCCTGAAAACCCTCAATCCCAATAAGAATCAAGGCAATAAGGCGCAAACCTCAGGTAAACTCTTAAGAGTTTATTGACAGGTACTGACTGATATAGGATTGGTATCGCCGGACGGCGATGAAGAGAAAAAAAGAGTCGGTCTGTAAGCCGGGTTCTGTCTGGGACAGTCATTCATCTAGAGCCAGCGTCACCGCTGGCTTCAAGCAGCCTACCCGAATCCACTGTGGGCCACAGCGCTGGATTCCTATTTGGCCTTGCTCCGAGTGGGGTTTACCATCGCCACGCCTGTTGCCAGCCGCGCGGTGCGCTCTTACCGCACCTTTTCACCCTTACCTGACAGCCGGGAAGCCCTCAGGCGGTATCCTTTCTGTTGCACTTTCCGTAGGCTCACGCCCCCCAGGGGTTACCTGGCACTCTGCCCGATGGAGCCCGGACTTTCCTCCCCCTGCGAAACCGCAGGCGGCGACTGCCCAACCGACTCTTATGGAAGGATATACAGT
>NZ_JBFJUX010000006.1:0-168246 GCF_041624475.1 Litorivivens sp. | reverse complement strand
GTGACCAGCACATCCCCTTTCTGTACCTGATCCATTTCTGACAGGCCGGCCACAACCCGAACCGGACCACTGCCGATGCGCTGACCGATGGACCGGCCTTCGCAGATGACCTTGCCCTTTTCTTTTAGCAGGTAGCGTTCCATCAGGTTAGCGGATTCCTGACTTTTTACGGTTTCCGGGCGGGCCTGAACAATAAACAGTTTGCCGGTATCACCGTCTTTGGCCCACTCGATATCCATCGGACGCTGATAGTGCTTCTCGATGATCAGGGCCTGTTTAGCCAGTGCCATGACCTCGTCGTCAGTGATACAGAAACGATTGCGGTCAGCCTCGTCGACGTCCACCGTTTCAACGGACTTACCTGCCGACGCTTCGTTGCCGTAAATCATTTTGATGGCTTTGGCGCCAAGGTTGCGCCGCAACACGGCGTGCTTGCCCTGCTCCAGAATCGCCTTGTGAACATAGAACTCGTCCGGATTGACCGAGCCCTGCACCACGGTTTCACCAAGACCATAAGACGCGGTAATAAATACCACGCCGTCAAAGCCCGATTCGGTGTCCATACTGAACATCACGCCGCTGGCGCCGATTTCCGAGCGCACCATGCGCTGAATACCCGCCGACAAGGCGACGTCAGCGTGCTCAAAGCCCTTGTGAACACGATAGGCAATGGCGCGATCATTGTAGAGCGAGGCGAAGACTTCCTTGATCGCGATTTTGACGTTGTCCAGGCCACGAATGTTGAGGAAGGTTTCCTGCTGACCGGCGAAGGACGCATCCGGCAAATCTTCAGCCGTAGCCGACGAACGCACAGCGACGGCAATTTCGGCATTGCCTTCTGCCAGTTCCTCAAAAGCCTGACTCACCGCGGCATCGAGCTGCGCAGGAAAGGGGGTGTCGATAATCCATTGCCGAATATCGCGACCGGTTTCGGTAAGGGTCTTTACGTCATCAACGTCGAGGCCTTCAAGACGCTGCTTGATACGCTCATTCAAGCCGCTTTGCTGCAGAAAGTCCCGGTAGGCGGACGCGGTGGTAGCAAAGCCACCGGGCACGGAAACCCCTGCGTCGGAAAGCTCGCTGATCATCTCGCCCAGTGATGCGTTTTTGCCGCCCACACGCTCGACATCATCCATGCCAAGCTCTTGAAACCAAAGAACGTATTCAGACAAAACGGGTTTCCTCTAGTGAATAAGGTACGTGCTCTAAAGATCGCGTATGATACTGGAACTCGGCCAGAAATTCGCCCTATAAGAGGCCCCGTATTGTGACAGAAATGACCAAAAGAACGGCATTTTTCATCTCTGACAGCACCGGTATCACCGCAGAAGCATTGGGCAGCAGCCTGCTGGCCCAGTTTGAGGGCCTGAAATTCGAACGGATTATCCTGCCTTATATCGACAATGCCGAGAAGGCCCGTTCCGCTGCCGAAAAAATCGACCGGGTCGCAGCCCGCGATGGCAGCCAACCGATCGTGTTCGACACTATCGTCAATGAAGAAGTTCGCAAAGTGATCAAGGGCAGCGCGGGTTTTACCGTGGATATCCTGTCCACCTTCCTGACCCCCCTGGAAGAAGCGCTCGGCATTAAATCATCGTTTACCGTGGGCGGCGCCCACAGTGTCTCCAACGAACCCGATTACAAGCACCGGATCGATGCGGTGAACTACGCACTGGACAACGATGACGGCGCCAAGATTGATCGCTACCATCAGGCTGAGCTGATCCTGATCGGAGTATCGCGCAGCGGCAAGACCCCTACCAGCCTGTATCTGGCCCTGCAGGCGGGTGTCTTTGTCGCCAATTACCCCCTCACCGAAGACGACCTGGATAATGGGCGTATTCCTAAACCCCTGGCCCCATTTCGCGACAAACTCTACGGCCTGACCATCGAGCCCGAACGGCTGTCGACCATTCGCACCGAGCGACGGGCCAACGCTCGCTACTCCACGCTGGCGCAATGTGAATACGAGGTTCGCCAGGCAGAAATTATGTTCAACCGCTTCGGCATCCCTTATATTGAATCGACCCACGCGTCGATTGAAGAAATAGCTACCCGCATACTGGTGGATGCCGGGCTACGGGGACACAGCAAGTAAATGCAGGAAGCGAACCACGATACAGCGTTGATTCTACCGGGGGGCGGTGCCCGTGCAGCCTATCAGGTCGGTGTTATCAAGGCCCTTGCCACGCTGCACGGTAATCGCGAGTACAACCCCTACCGAATTCTCTGTGGCACCTCGGCCGGGGCGATCAACGCGGTTGCACTGGCCACCAAGGCCGAAAACTTCGGCAACGCCGCTGACTGGCTTGAATCCCTCTGGTTAAACCTCAGTACCGACCAGATTTATCGCTCCGACTGGCTGGGTGTGATGAGTAATGCCTGGCGCTTGTTGCTGTCCCTGTTTAATTCAGGGATCGCGGTCGGGCGCCCCGTCGCACTTCTCGACAACTCGCCTCTGCATGAACTGCTGCGCAAGAATCTCGACTTCGGCGCCATTTCAGAAAACATCGCCGCCGGCCATCTCGAGGCTCTCAGCCTTACCGCCATGGACTACACCCAGGGTGTGTCGATCAGCTTTTTTCAGGGCGGCCCGGAGCGGGCAGGATGGCAGCGCTGGCGTCGCCAGGGGGTGCCCACCCCCATCGATATTTCGCATGTGATGGCCTCAACCGCCATCCCGACCATATTCCCGCCCCAGCGCATTGGCCGCAATTACTTTGGTGACGGCGCCCTGCGGCAACTTACCCCGATCAGCCCGGCCCTGCATCTGGGTGCCCAGCGCGTTCTGATTATTCCGGCAAACGGTCACCGCCGGGAATATCGGCGCCCTATTCAAAAAATTCAGTCACCCGCCTTTGGTCAGATTATCGGCCACCTGCTCAACAGCGCCTTTGTCGACAGCATCGAAACCGATATTGAACGACTGGAGAGGATCAACCAGTTGATTCGTCTGATGCCGGAGCAGGATTCCTTTACCGACCACAAGCTGCGCCCGATTGATGCGCTGGTGATCTCGCCCTCGCAGGATATTGACGCTATCGCTGATGACTTTGTTCATGGCTTGCCACGCAGTATCCGGACATTTTTGCGCGGCAGCGGTAATCGCAGCGCCGGCGGCGTTAATATCGCCAGCTATCTGCTGTTTACCCATAAATTCAGTGAGCGGCTGATTCAGCTCGGTTACAACGACGGTATGGAAAATATTGAAGAGTTGCGGCGGTTTGTTTATGGAGATTAATACGCCAACGCGCGACAGAACTCATTTTGTCTGTCGGGAAACTCAAACCTGAATATTGGGCGCGTGACCGATAATGGCGTACAGCCCTGTGAACTTAACCGCAGGCTCACCGCCTTGCAGAATCCGGGTCTGCAATTCAATTTTTGCCTTTCCGCGGTCTTCAAACTGCTGAAAAAAGGTCTCCCAATCGCCTTCAGTCACTGGCAGTGACGAGGCGACAATATCGCCTGGCACCGGTGCCAGGTAGTCTATTTCACCCCGGGCAACAACGATATTCGGATCAATTCCTGCCTCACGGCAGCGCAGGTACACCATGCCCCAGCCCGCCATAACTGCCACTACATACAGACTGCCACCAAAGGCCGTATGCTTATCGTTGATACTCGGCCCCAGCGGCGCACGCAGGGTCAGCGATTGGCTGTCGTAGTCAGCCACCTCGATTTCCAGCGCCCGCGCCGTCGGTAGATGAGTCTGAACGAATTCCGTTAGTTTGTGGGCTATGTCTTTCATCAATTCGCCTTGAACAGCAAATCAATCAGCGATTTCGCCGCCAGATAGGGAGTGGTCTTGCCTTCGGTTACCTGGCGATCAAGCTCCGGCATCTGTTGCTTAACCTCAGGATTCTGCTTAAGTTTCAGATCAAGCATTTCGTGAAGCAATTTGTGCATCCACTCCTGAGCCTGGCGGGCACGCTTCTCGTGAAACGCCTTGTTCTTGATGGCATCGATCTGAAAGTCCGAGATCATGCCCCAGACCTCCTCGATATTTTCCTTCTTCAGCGCTGAGCAGGTTTTTACCTGCGGCGTCCAGAAGCTGGTATGGCGCAGCAAATGCAAGGCGTTCTGATAATGACGCCGCGTCTGCTGGGCCATGTTGAGGCTGTCGCCGTCGGCCTTGTTAATTACCAACGCATCTGCCAGTTCCATGATTCCTTTTTTGATGCCCTGTAGCTCATCGCCCGCATTGGGCAGCATCAGCACCATGAAAAAATCGACCATACTGGCCACTTCGTATTCCGACTGTCCTACCCCAACCGTTTCTACGAGGATCACATCATAGCCGGCGGCTTCACAGAGCAGCATGGTTTCGCGGGTTTTCAGTGCAACGCCACCAAGGGCACCTTCCGACGGCGAGGGCCGAATAAAGGCATTATCCATTCGCGACAGCTCTTCCATCCGGGTTTTATCCCCCAGAATGGAGCCACCAGCGATGGGTGAGCTGGGGTCTACCGCCAGCACAGCCACCTTCTTGCCCTGCTCGATAACCGTTTGGCCAAAACTTTCGATAAACGTGGACTTGCCCACCCCGGGAATGCCGGTGATGCCAACGCGAATGCTGTTTCCGGTATAAGGCAGTACCGCTTCGAGCAGACGCTGGGCCTGCTCGCGGTGCTCAGCTCGCTTACTTTCCACAAGGGTAATGGCTTTGGCCAGAGCACGGCGATTGCCTTGACGGAGCTGGTCTATATCAATACTCGTCATTCTATTCGAGCGTCCATAACAAAAAGCCCGGCAAAAGCCGGGCCTGAAGCATCAAACCGCATGGGCCTGACAATGTACCCGCGAATCAGCTTTTGTAATTCGCATTGATGGAGTCAAGTACTTCACGCGCCGCTTTGGGGATCTGGGTGCCAGGCCCGAAGATACCCTTTACGCCAGCCTTATTCAGGAAGTCGTAGTCCTGGCGTGGGATAACACCACCGGCTACCACAATAATATCCTCAGCTCCCTGCTTCTTCAGCTCTTCGATCAGCGCCGGTACTAGCGTCTTGTGGCCCGCAGCCTGCGACGAAACGCCCACTACATGAACGTCATTCTCGATCGCCTGCTTGGCCACTTCTTCGGGCGTGGAAAACATGGGTGACAGGTCGATATCGAAACCCACATCCGCAAAGGCAGTCGCTATTACCTTGGCGCCGCGATCGTGTCCGTCCTGGCCCATTTTACAGACCAGCATACGCGGGCGACGGCCGTGCTTTTCAGTGAAAGCCTCAATATCGGCGGAAATTTCATTCCAGTTGTCGTCGTTCTGATAGGCGCTACCGTACACACCGGATACCGTTTGAGCCTGCGCATTGAAGCGACCGAATTCGCGCTCCATGGCAAAGGAAATTTCACCCACGGTAGCACGAACGCGGGTCGCTTTCACCGCCAGATCCAGCAGGTTGCCTTCGCCGCTTACCGCGCACTGGTAGATCGCCTCCAGAGCATCTTCAACGGCTTTTTCGTCTCGATTGGCGCGAATACGCTCCAGCGCGGCGACCTGTGATTTGCGGACTTTCTCATTGTCGATATCGAGAATATCGACGTCATCTTCGGTTTCCAGTCGGTATTTGTTCACACCGACAATCACATCTTCACCGCGATCGATGCGGGCCTGCTTGCGCGCCGCCGATTCTTCAATGCGCAGCTTGGGCATACCGGTTTCAATCGCCTTGGCCATGCCGCCTTTTTCTTCCACTTCCTGGATCAGCTCCCAGGCTTTTTCGGCGATGTCGTTGGTCAGCGATTCCATCATGTAGGAGCCACCCCAAGGGTCAACCACCTTGGTGATGCCGGTTTCTTCCTGAATGATGAGCTGGGTGTTGCGAGCAATCCGGGCCGAGAATTCCGTCGGCAGCGCAATCGCCTCGTCCAGTGCGTTGGTGTGCAGCGACTGGGTGCCGCCAAATACTGCAGCCATGGCCTCAATTGTGGTGCGAACCACGTTGTTGTAGGGATCCTGCTCGGTCAGCGACCAACCGGAGGTCTGGCTATGGGTGCGCAGCATTTTTGAGCGCGGATTCTTCGGCTTGAACTCATCGACGATGCGAGCCCACAAAAGCCGCGCAGCGCGGAGTTTGGCAATCTCCATGTAGAAGTTCATGCCAATGCCCCAGAAGAAGGACAAACGGCCTGCAAACTTATCGATATCCAATCCCGCGGCCAGTGCAGTGCGGATATACTCTTTACCGTCCGCCAGCGTGTAGGCCAACTCCAGGGCGGCATCGGCACCGGCTTCCTGAATATGGTAGCCCGAAATAGAGATGGTGTTGAATTTGGGCATGTGGTCCGACGCGTAGGCAATGATATCGCCGATAATTTTCATCGACGGTTGCGGCGGATAGATATAGGTATTGCGCACCATGAATTCTTTCAGAATATCGTTCTGAATGGTGCCGGAAAGTTGATCCTGGCTAACGCCCTGCTCTTCTGCAGACACAATGTAGCCCGCCAGTACCGGCAGCACCGCGCCGTTCATGGTCATGGATACAGACACTTTGTCCAATGGGATGCCGTCAAACAGCACTTTCATATCTTCGACTGAGTCGATAGCCACACCGGCTTTACCAACATCACCGGTCACCCGCGGGTGATCGGAGTCATAACCACGGTGCGTTGCCAGGTCAAAAGCTACCGATACACCCTGCCCGCCGGCTGCCAGCGCCTTGCGGTAGAAAGCATTCGACTCTTCAGCGGTGGAGAAACCCGCATACTGGCGGATCGTCCAGGGACGGCCAGCATACATCGTCGGCTGAGGGCCCCGAATAAACGGTTCCATGCCCGGCATCGTGTCAGTGTACGGCAGATCTTCAACGTCTTTCTTACTGTACAGCGGATTGACGTCGATGCCTTCCGGTGTATGCCAAACCAGATCATCCAGGCTTTTACCGCCCTTGCTCATCTGCTTGTTGGCCAAGTCTTCCCAGGATTCGCGCGTTGCCTCGGGTGCTTTGTAGTCTTTGTCTGCCATATCTTGTTACCTGTCAGTGATAGCCAAGCCAGTGCAAGCCTGGGCCTTGATAACGTGAATCAGTGATCGTCGCCGGGCTGATTGATTTCCACCAGCACGCCATCACAACTTTTCGGGTGAATGAAAATCACTTTGGAATTGTGCGCTCCCAGGCTCGGTTCCTCTGACAGAAACTGATAGCCTTTAGCCTTCAGGCGAGCTACATCTTCCTCAATGTTGTCACTTCGAAAGCAAATATGGTGCAGGCCACCTGGTTTTTTCTCCAGGTATTTGGCAATCGGGCCTTCACCGTTCAAAGGGTGTACCAGCTCGATGCTGGTGGCAGGCACCGGGAAAAAGGCGGTGGATGTTTTGGCATCAACCACATCTTCAGTGCCTTCAAAATTTAGCTGAAAATCTTCCTTGAAACGCGCAATGGCCTTTTCCAGTTCGGGAACGGCAATGGCGATATGGTCAAGTGCGGTTATCATGAGGCTTATACCTGTGAACTTGAATCAAAAAGCAGTGAGCGCGCCTGCGTGCGACGCGCTATCTACAACAGTGCGCGACAGGCGTCTGATCACAGACGCCCTGCTCAGCACTTAAACGATGGTTTTCAGGAAATCCGCTGTCTTCAGCTTGCGCTTTTCGGCAATTTCCTCTGGCGTTTCAATCACGATTTTCTCGTCTGGCGTCACCTTGAAGACCGGCTGGCCTTTCTTGATGATCACGCCATCGCCATCGATCAGGCACTTGTCGACCGTACCCGAAAACGGAGCAACCACCTTGTTGAACATCTTCATGACTTCAACAATGTAGAGTACATCGCCCGCTTCGAAGTGATCACCTTCCTTCACGAACACATCCATGCCGGGCGCTTCACGCGGGTAGAACATACCGCCGCTGGCCGCCAGAATCTCATCGGATTTGGCCGCAGGCGGGGGCACCAGCACCTTGGCCATACGGTCCTGCAGCTCTTTCTCGGTTAGACGATCCGGAATGCTGATGCTCAGGTCCGCGTTCACTTTCAGGTCGTGGAACTTGGTCTTGCGCGCGATGTAGGTCAACACAGACAGCAGCTCGGTACCGGCCTGATAGCCAGCGTGCGCTTGCTGGGCCTCAACCCACTGCTTCTTGGTAATACCCTTCGGCGCCTTGTCTGAAGCCAGTGCTGCCTGCAGCTCGACAAAATCGTCGGTGCCAAGCTTGTCTTTCAGGCTGGCATAAAAATTCAGGGCAGCTTGAAGTACTTCGTTGTCGTGGTCCCAGATCATGTGCCGAGCGGGTTTGCCCGGTTGATAATCCATATTCAGGAAGTGATACAGCTCAGCCAGCAGCTCAATGGGGTTTACCTTCCACTCCACAGACTTCTTGCTCACTTTCACCGCATCTTTGTGCACGCTCAGCCAGCCAGCCATGTAATGAGGTTCGCCAAACAGTCGCTCCAGCGGTCGGGTAATCAGCAGCTGTTTGAGATCCAACGCGTTGGCCCAGGCCTTCGCGGTTTTGGGGTCGGCTTCTGCCAGGTACTGCTGTTTGATCTGGCCGTAGGCAAAGTCCAGGTCAATCTGTGAAGCAGCCTCTCTCAGCTCACCCACAGCAGTCAGGTAGGGAACGATAAAGCGGGTGCTGGGACGTGCGTTAATGCCGTTGCCGAGGAACCAGTACACAAGACCGTAGTGGAATTGCAGGTTGGTGGCCAGATCCTTGCCCCGCAGCTCGGTGCGGCGAAGGATTTCAGCAAGCTTGGTGTAGCTGTCGAGTCGGTTTTGACCCGTGGTGAGCAAGAGCGCAATGTTGGAGTCGTAGGCACCGGCCAGGTGGTACTTCATAAACACATCCGTGTCCGGATTGTGCATGGAGATCCCCTGGTCGTCGCGAATTTCGCCTTCCAGCGCATCCGACCAATACTCGATCACGCCGCCTGCGTGAGGCTGCAGCGCCTGGTTAGTGGCGTTCATGCGCGCTTCTACCGAGGCGGGCTCGCGAACGATACGCTCAGGTTTGGGGAGGCGCTTGCCATGACGGGCAATCAGGGCCATCACTTCCACCAGACTCTCAGCGATAAAGAAATCGTTAGGATCGTCCGGATTGATGAACTTCAACTTGTAACACAGCTCGGTAACCCGGTGCTCAACCTGAATCCGGGTGTTCATTTCCATAAAGTAGTGCGCTTCACCGTCGACGATACACTCAAAGGTGCCTACCGAATCGAGCTTCACTGCTTCACCGAAAACCGCGCCCTCTTCTTCCATGCGCTGCAGGATCTCGAGATCCTTCTTCAGCTGAGTGACTTCGGCGCGGCGCCCGGCCGCGCTGGCCTCCTCTATAGCCGCTTGCAGCTCTTCCACGGTCACAGACACTTCCAACAGTTTCTGCTCGTGCATCTGCAAAGAGCAGTCGCGACCGCCCATAGTCATGCACCACTCACCATTGCCCACCACCTGGATTTCCTGGTGACGGGTGGTATCGATGTTCATTTCGATCAGAACGTTTTTGTTGTCGCCCACGCCGTTGGTCTTGAGCTCAATCAGACATTCCTTAACCAGCGACGGTACCGGGGCTGCGGCCAGCTCCACGCGCTCTTCCAGGGTCTTGCCCTTGTAGGAGTTGGCGGATTGAAGAATACGCTGCCCTTTACCACCGCCACCGGCGATGGCCTTCAGGCGAAAGCGGTTGTTCGGCTTTTCGCTCAGCATGCGCTTGGCTTCAACCTTAAGCGCCTCGCCTATATCATCGGCATCGATGATATCGATTCCCGCATCGTAGGAGGCAGCCAGCAGCGCCAGCGCTTTCTCTTCGTCGTCCTTACACTTGGAGAAATCAACCTTCAGCTTGTGGTCTTTGGCACACTTTTCAAGACCGTTTTCACCGTACTTGGCAAACAGGGCCAGGCTGGTCGCGTTGTTGACACCGGGGGTCACCGATACACCGGTTTCCAGTGCCGTGCGCTTGGCCTGGTCTTTCATGCCAGCGGCTTTCTGGGTGTAGGAACAGGGGCCAATAAAGTTCAGGCCGGCCTCTTCCATGGCTTCAACCATCTCGGCATCTTCAGACATGAAGCCGTAGCCAGCGAAAATCGCGTTGTAGCCGTTATCCTTGGCGATACGGACAATCTGCTGGATACGCTTGCCGCGCTCTTCTTTATTGGCACCGGTGTAGTCCGGCACCCGGTGAACACGGTCCGGGTCGGTCAGCTTGCGCAATTCCGGCGCCAGCGCGTTGGTGTAGGTGATTGAGTCCTTTTCAGACAGCAGAATGCCGTAGCCGTTGATGCCCATTTCGTCGAAGACATCCATTGCCTCCTTGCGAATCGGGCCGCGGCAGATGATCAGCGGTTTCAGGTCTTCACAGGAAAAGCTGCGTACCCACGACGATGGCGAATTAGACAGCTTGCGATCCGCGTGGATCAGCGGGTTGTTCAGATAGTAGTTGTTGCTTTGCACGAGTGTGTTCCCCTTGTAATCCGGTTTGCCGTTTAAGTGACGTCAGTGGAATTCGCGTTGCGGTCCGCCCATGGGTTCGGGCTTGTAGCTCGCCATATGCAGCTCCAGCTGCTCGGCAATGACCTGTCGCAAATCCGACGGCATAACAATTTGTGAGATGGATCCGAGGCTCAAAGCCTCATTGGGGTTCATGAGCTCGCGCTCGTAACGCTGCGCCAACAGGGCTTCTTCAGCTTTCTGCCAGGCGGCCACTTCAGCCTTGGCGTCTTTTTCCGACAGGCCCTGCTTCATGGCTTTAGCCAAACGATCTTTCAGGCTGCTGCGAATGGCGCGCAGTTCGTCTTTGTAAACGTACTCAACACCGGCCGGACCCATAACCGCCAGGCGGGTGGTGGGCAGTGCGCAGACAAAGTCGGCACCGGTCGGGTAGTTGTTGAACGAAGCGTAAGCACCACCAAAGGCGTTGCGAATGATGATCAGGAAGCGCGGGGTGCGCAGATCAACAATCGAATCCAACATGGCACGGCCTGCCTGAACAATACCGCCCTCTTCCTGTTCCCTACCGGGCAGGAAGCCGGTGGTGTCTTCCATAAACATCACGGGAATGTTGTAGACGTTACAGAAGCGAATAAAGCGAGCGTTTTTGTAAGCGGCGCCGATATCGATCTGACCGGACGCCACAGCCGAGTTATTCGCAACGAAACCGACCACATTGCCGCCTATGCGGCCAAAGGCCGTAATGGTATTGCGGGCGCGCTCGGGCTGTACCTCGAAATAATCGCCGTGGTCACACAACTGCTGAATAATAATGCTGATATCAAACGGCGTATTGAAACCGGTCGGGCTATTGAAAGACTTCTTCAGCAGCAGATCGATATCCCAGGTCTTGCGGTCAATCGGGTCAGAGGTTGGCTGAAACGGCGCCTGTGAGGCATTGTTGTCGGGCAGGTAGTTCAGCAGTTGCTTAACCTTGTTCAGCGCGGCGACTTCATCGGGAACGACAAAGTCAGTTACACCGGACTGGGAGTGAACCTTGGGGCCACCCAGATCATCGGCCGTAACGTCTTCACCCAACACCGACTTGACGACACCGGGGCCGGTCAGGCCGAAGAAGGTATCGTTGGGTTGAACAACAAATGAGCCTTGGCGCGGCAAGTAGGCACCGCCACCAGCGTTGTAGCCAAACATGCACATGATAGACGGCACAACACCGTTAATACGGCGCAGCGCAGTAAAGGCTTCTGCGTAGCCGTCCAGACCACCCACGCCGGCCGGGATAAAGGCGCCGGCGGAATCATTCATACCGACCAGCGGAATACCCAGCTTGCCAGCCAGTTCAAACAGTCTGGCCAGCTTGCTGCCGTTGGTCGCGTCCATGGAGCCGGCGCGCACGGTGAAGTCGTGGCCGTAAATCGCTACATCGCGGCCATTAACCTTGATGATGCCTGTTACCAGCGAGGCGCCGTCGAGGTTTTTACCCCAGTTCTGGTACAGAATCTTCGGTTCGGTGTCCGCATCCTTGAGCACCTGAATGCGCTCCCAGACGGTCATGCGCTTTTTCTGGTGCTGCTTCTGAATGCTTTTTACACCCGCGGCCTTATAGGGAAGCTGGAGCAATTCATGCCCCATCATCAGAGTGGTTTCGTACAGGCCGGGGTCATAATCGAGCTGACCAGGAACGGTGAATTCAACGTCCTTGGCCTGCTCAAACGGGTTTGTCAGTGTCGGGGCGATCTGCGATTTTTTTGTCATGCTTCCTGTCTCAGCAACTAAAGTTGAGGCTTGATTAAGCAACTGACGATGGCGGAGGGCTGATTACAGGCGGGCAAAGGTCGCTCACCTGCCGCAGGAATATTCCCTGACGGCCCACTCTTTTGAATCGAAAGTTGACAAAGAACACTTACCTTTCAAGGGTTTAAGTCGGTGTTCTTCGGCTTCAGGCGGGCGACAACATTAATTGCATAGGGGGGCCGTGTCAATGTACAAAGCGGACACTAAATGCTGTCTAATCCGGCAATCTCGCTGGATTTCAACAAGTTGTGGTCGATACAATAGCGCCCCACACCTCACCAGAGCTGCCTCCCTTACACCATGGCGTCGTTCACGGTTCGCGAACTAACCTACCAATCCGACAGCAGCCTTCTCTTTGAAAGGGTGCGCGACCTGCCCTACCCGGTGTTTCTGGACAGTGCCTGGCCCTACTCCGAGCGGGGCCGCTACGACATTATCAGTGCTGCCCCACTGGAAACACTTTCACTTTCAAAATCAAACAGGAAAGATGGCTTTGCAGAAGCATTCGAAAAGCTTTCCGCCCTATGGCAAATGCTGCCCGCCGCAGATATCGACTTAGAGCTGCCATTTTCCGCCGGCATCATTACCGCCCTGAGCTACGATGGTGGCCGTTTTCTGGCGGGCGTCGGCGCTGCCGATTCCAGCTACCGTCTGCCGGATGTTTTTGCCGGCCTCTACAGCTGGGCGATCGTTGCCGACCACCTCGATAAACGCCGTTTTCTGGTAAGTCACCCAGCCACGCCAAGCTCCCTGCTCAACGACATTGAAGCCCGCCTGAGCGATGCGACGCCTATGCCAGCCAAGCCCGCTTTTCGTGTCACAGAGAGATTTGAAACTAATTTATATTCAGATAGTTACAAAACACTCTTCACTCGGGTTAAAGAATACATTCGGGCCGGCGACAGCTACCAGATCAATCTCGCCCGGCGCTTTGAAGCTCCCTGCGAGGGGGATGCCTGGGCGGCCTACCGGCAACTGCGCTTGGTGGCTGCCGCCCCCTGGTCTGCCTATCTGGAGCTGCCCGGCAGTCAGGTTCTGTGCCTGTCACCCGAGCGTTTTATTGAAGTCCGTTCCGACAAAGTCAGCACCGTCCCGATCAAGGGCACGGCACCCCGCTCCCCCATCCCGGAAAAAGATCAGGCTCTGGCCAATGCTCTGGCCGCCAGCACCAAGGACCGCGCAGAAAACCTGATGATTGTCGATCTGCTGCGCAACGATATTGGCCGCTGCTGCCAGCCCGGCAGCATTCATGTGGACAAGCTGTTCGAGCTACAAACCTTTCAGACCGTTCATCATCTGGTTAGCACCATCAGCGGCACACTGGCACCGGAGTATACCGCGCTCGACTTGCTGGCAGCCTGCTTTCCCGGCGGCTCTATCACCGGCGCGCCAAAACGCCGGGCAATGGAAATCATTCACGAGCTCGAACCCCACGAACGCTCAATCTACTGCGGCTCGATTGCCTACCTCGACATCAACGGCAACATGGACAGCAACATCGCCATCCGAACCCTGCTCTGCGAAGATAACCGACTCTACTGCTGGTCGGGGGGCGGCATTGTTGAAGATTCAGAGGTAAACGCAGAGTTTGAAGAGACCTGGAATAAGGTGGGGGCCTTGCTGGAGAGCTTGACGGACGTCTGACGAAGCACCAGACGCCCAGAAGGTCAGAGAGACAGGTCTCGATTGGAAGCCTTGAGGAATTCTTTCTTCAGGTCTTCATAGGTATGCACAGCCGGGTACTGGGGGAATTCCGCAATCACATTATCCGGCGCGTGAAACAGGATGCCCGCATCAGCCTCGGCCAGCATGGTGGTGTCGTTATAGGAGTCACCGGCGGCGATCGTGCGATAGTACATGCTCTTGAAGCCGACAATGGCCTGCCGTTTGGGGTTGGCTTGGCGCAGTTTGTAATCGGTAATACGACCCGATTCGGTATCGACTTCCAGGTTGTGACACAACAGCGTGGGATAGCCCAGCTGGGCCATCAGCGGCTTGGCAAACTGGTAAAAGGTGTCCGACAGAATTACCACCTGAAAACGCTCGCGCAGCCAATCGACAAACTCCGGCGCGCCATCCAGCGGCTTCATGGTGGCGATCACTTCCTGAATCTCATTCAGACCGAGCTTGTGTTCATCCAACAGACGCAAGCGCTGCTTCATCAGCACGTCGTAGTCGGGGATATCGCGGGTGGTGGCCTTGAGTTCCTCGATGCCAGTGCGCTCGGCAAAGTCGATCCAGATTTCCGGTACCAGAACCCCTTCAAGATCAAGACAGGCTATTTCCACGTCGATAGTCCCCTAGCTGAAAAGGCCAGCACTCTACCCAGTTCGCTGCGGGAAAGCAACGCGCAGCGGGCGCTGGAGGCGCTAGTAGACTGGCAAATCGATATGCGCAAACAGCTCTTCGATTTCGGATTTACTGTGACGGCGATAGGCTTCGTCAACCAGCTCTCGCGTCAGGTGAGGGGCAAACAACTCGATAAACTCGTACATGTAGCCGCGCAGAAAGGTGCCGCGACGAAAGCCGATTTTGGTCACCGAGGCATCAAACAGGTGGCTCACATCCAGCGGCACCAGATCGCTGTCCAGCTCCGGGTCGTAGGCCATTTTCGCCACAATACCGATACCCAGACCAAGCCGGACATAGGTTTTGATAACATCGGCATCGGCTGCGGTAAACACCACCTTCGGCGACAGTCCTTCTTCTATAAAAGCCTCATCCAGCTTTGAACGACCGGTAAAGCCGAATACATAGGTAACGATGGGAAACTCGGCCACATCCTTCAGCTGCAGCCGGGAAATCTGGGTCAGCGGATGATTCCTGGGCACCAGCACAGTGCGGTTCCAACGGTAGCAAGGCATCATGATCAGGTCACCGAACAGCTCAAGCGCTTCGGTCGCGATCGCAAAATCGACGGTGCCGTCGGCGGCCAGCTCGGAGATCTGCAAGGGTGTGCCCTGATGCATATGCAGGGCGACATCCGGGTAGTTGCTCATAAACTCGCGGATCACCGGCGGCAGTGCATAGCGCGCCTGGGTGTGGGTCGTGGCAATCGACAGGGCACCCTTGCGCTCGTCACTGAATTCCTGGGCCACCTGCTTGATACCTTCGACCTTGCGCAGCACTTCGCCGGCGGTCTTGATGATCGCCTCTCCTGCCGGGGTGATATGGGTCAGATGCTTGCCGCTGCGGGCGAAGATTTCAACGCCCAGCTCATCTTCCAACAGGCGAATCTGCTTGCTGATACCCGGCTGGGAGGTATAGAGGCTCTGCGCGGTAGCAGAAACGTTGAGGTCGTGGTGGGCCACTTCCCAGATGTAGCGCAATTGCTGGAGCTTCATAGCATCTCTTATTGACCAAACTCACAAGCTGATAGCAGTTTAGTACAGTAATAACGCGGTTGCCGCTTATAACTTTAGAAAAATTGCCAATTCCCTGGCGGGCAACTCAGTCATTGGCAACGCCATGGGGGACATGCCCGGTGGCAACGTGCTGACTCGCGGACTGGCAATGTGAAGCCTGATCATCAAAGAACACATCAGCACCGTACGAATGCAGAAAATCGCCCTTGTCGAGGCCGCCGAGAAACAACGATTCGTCAATCCTGATATTCCAGTCTCGAAGGGTGAGTATGACACGCTGGTGGGCGGGCGCTGAGCGGGCGGTGACCAGCGCTGTGCGGATCGGTGATTCATCGGGCGGAAAGATAGTTTGCAGGCGATTCAGAGCGGCGAGGAAGGGTTTGAAGGGACCGCCAGACAAGGGGGTTCTGGCCGCAGCGCGCTCGCTAGCGGCAAAGGCCTCAAGCCCCTTCTCCTTGAAAATGCGCTCCGCCTCGTCGGAAAACAGCACTGCATCGCCATCAAAGGCAAAGCGCAACTGATCCGATTCTTCGACCGAACGTTTGCCCCGCGGCAACAGTGTGGCCGCGGCCACCCCGTTGTTCAGGGCGTTGCGAACGTCGTCGGCATGGGTCGACAGAAAGAGATGGCAACCAAAGGCGCTGATGTAACGGTATGGGCTCTCCCCGCCACAAAAGGCAGCGCGGGAAATTTTCAGCCCGTAATGCTCAATGGAGTTGAATACCCGCAGGCCGGTGTCGGCGGAATTGCGCGACAGCAGAATCACCTCCACCCGCTCTTCCCCCAGGCGCTCATTAATCTTGAGTAGCTTCTGCACCAGCGGGTAGGCTTCACCCGGTTCCAGCACCTCTTCCTCATGATCAATCTGATACTGCTGATAGGCTTCGAGACCGGACTCTTCAAAGACCCGATGACTCTCATCCAGATCAAACAGTGCTCTGGACGAAATAGAAATAACCAGCTTGTCTTCAAAACCCTTTGGCATTCGCAGGCCGCCTGAACCCGATGATTTTTTGCACTAAAACACTAGCATAGCCATTTTTCTTGCGACTTTAAATGAATCTCTGTGGCAGCGCTTGCAGTCACCGTGAGCGCAGGGTAATTTGCCCCGGTACCTGCAGTAATCAATCACCCGCGGACATCGTGCATCATGGAACACACTGCCTGGGCAGAAATTAAGCTCTCAGCCCTTTCTCACAACCTCGCTCAGGTGCGGCAGTGCGCTCCCAAAGCCAAAGTGATTAGCATGATCAAAGCTGACGCTTACGGTCACGGACTGGTGGAGGTCGGCAAACAGCTGGCTCCTGAGGCAGACATGCTGGGGGTTGCCCGCCTCAGCGAAGCACAGACGCTGCGCAACCAGGGTATCAGCGCGCCAATCTTATTAATGGGCACTCTTCTTTCTGACGAGGCGCTGCGCTACTGCGCCACACACCGCATTGCTCTGGCCATACACACACTGGCCCAGGCGCGCCAAGTTGCCGCCCTTGGGATTCCGATGGAGCTTTGGCTGAAACTGGATACCGGCATGAATCGTCTCGGCTTGTCCGAAGTCGAACTGCACCAGGCTCACCAAGTGCTCAGCACGGCAAAGGCGGCGCACAGCCTTAACTTGATGACACACTTCAGCAGTGCCGACGAAGACAGCGCACCGATCACGACAGAACAGATCGACCGATTTGATCGGGTCGCCAATCACTACCCCAACCTGTCCCGCAGTCTGGCCAACTCCGCCGCGATCATAAGCGCAGAGCGCAGTCACCGGGAGTGGGTGCGCCCCGGCATTATGCTGTACGGCTCTAACCCTACAGCAATACCAATGGATTTAATGCCAGTGATGACACTTAAATCCCGCATTCTCGCTGTGAAAAGTGTGTCTGCTGGAGAGTCTGTGGGCTATAACGGCAAGTGGACGGCCAGCAGAGACAGCCGGATTGCAGCCATCGGCATCGGTTATGGCGACGGTTACCCCAGACAACTCCCCAACAGCACACCCGTGCTGGTCAACGGACATCGTTTTCCCGTGGTGGGGCGAATTTCAATGGACATCTGCAGTATTGACATCACAGACTCTACATTACAGATTAACGAAGGTGATAATGTAACCCTTTGGGGAGAAGGACTTCCAGCCGACGATATCGCGCCACTTGCCAACACCATAAGCTACCACCTGTTTACCGGCGTAACTTCGCGTGTCCCGCGGCTGTATCGCTAACGACGAATTGGGGCACTATGGATCTGAAGCAGTTTTTTCCGCACTATCAGCCGATTGTGGATGTCCTGACCGGCAACATTGGAGGTTACGAGGCCCTCGCGCGCTGTGAAACCCATGACGGCAGCATCATAAGCGCCTGGCCTTTTTTCAACGACGAACAGATTAATGTCGAGGACAAGATCACTGTCGATCGCCATATTCGCTCCACGGCTCTTGCGACGTTTGCGGCCCGACCGGGCGGTGAGTTTATCAGTGTAAACATTTCACCGGCTTTTATTCAGCCAGAGCGCTCCGATCTCGGCGAAAACACGCTGGCCCTGCTCGATCGACTGGAATTGCCTCCCTACAAAGTGGTCACGGAAATCACGGAAGCACCGGGCAAGCGTAAATCGGTAAACGTGCTGGCCAAGCGCTTTCGTGAAGCCGGGCTACAGGTCGCCATTGATGATTTCGGGGCGGGTTATTCTCATATGGAACGCCTGTTTGATCTGCGTCCAGACTACTTGAAAATCGACATGAACCTTTTCCGCCTGGCCTCACGCGGCGGTGTCCGGGCAGACTATTTGCAGGCGCTTCGCTACGTCACCGAACGAAACGATATCAAGGTCGTGTATGAGGGTGTCGAAACTGAAGACGAGTTCATGTTTGCGGTCGATTGCGGTGCTCGCTTTATCCAGGGCTTTCTGTTTTCCAACGCAGAATCAACCATCCTCCCCATAGACCAGTTTCGCGATCAGGTCACTGCACTTCGCCAGCGCTACCTCTCAAGAAAATCCGGAGTCCGAAAGGATGCCGCTCTGCATAAAGCTGACGTCAATCACGCCATACTCGCGCTGAAAGAATTGGTGCTGGACGAAGACCTGAGCAAGGTAGAGGTAAGTGAACTGCGCAAACTCGGCGTGATTCGTTTCTTTGTCTGTCGGGCTGATGGCGAACAGGTGTCATCCAATTACAACGTACTGGACAAGCTGACGGTTGACCGCAGTTTCTGCGGGTTCAACTGGGGCACACGCCCCTACTTCCCGGAAATGATCGCGAGTCGAGACGCGACAGACGATGCTGATTACATTGTCCACTCCTCAACCTACAAGGATCAGGAACGGCAGGAGCTTTGCCGCACCTACGGCGTCAGCCTCAGCGCCAATCACCTGTTAATGGTCGACGTCAGCGAAACCGACCTGGTCACTTACGTGAAATAACACTTTTTTACGCTCTGTTGGTCGCGCGATACTCCCGCGTCAAACGAAACACAACCGGGCTCAGCAACAACAGGGCAATCAGGTTGGGCAGTGCCATCATGGCATTCAGCGTATCTGCCACCAGCCAGATCAATTCCAGATTGGCCAGCGCGCCAAGAGGAACCGCAGCTACCCACAACAGGCGAAAGGGCAGCTCGGCCTTTACGCCGAACAGATAAACCACACAACGCTCGCAGTAATAACTCCAGCCAAGAATAGTCGTAAAGGCAAACAATACCAGACCAATCGATACAACGTATTGGCCGCCGGGCAACAGCTGATCAAAGGCCGCCGCCGACAGTGCGGCACCGTTCTCGCCGCTGGTCCAGGCGCCACTCAACAGAATCACAAAACCCGTGATACTGCACACGATCAAGGTATCGATAAAGGTACCCAGCATGGCGACCATACCCTGCCCCACCGGGCTGTCGGTTTTGGCAGCGGCGTGGGCAATAGGCGCACTGCCCAACCCCGCTTCGTTGCTGAAAATACCCCGCGCCACCCCGAAGCGAATGGCGGCCCAAACCGCTGCTCCGGCAAAACCGCCGGTTGCCGCGGTACCGGTAAAGGCAGATTCAAATACCAGCGCAATCACCGCCGGCAACTCCCCAAGGGAACCGATGATGATGATCAAGCCGGCGATAAGGTAAAGCGCGGCCATCAAAGGCACCAGAACGCCGGCCACCTCGGCTATACGACGAACCCCGCCCAGCACCACGGCGGCTACCGCCACCAGCAGGCAAAACCCGGTAATGCGCGGATCGATGCCGAAGCTGCTGTCGAGCGCGTCGGCGACAGAATTGGCCTGCACACTGTTGCCGATGCCAAAGCCGGCAATCGCGCCAAACAGGGCAAAGGCCACCGCCAGCCAGCGCCAATGAGAAGGCAGACCATTCTTGATGTAATACATCGGGCCGCCACAGAAATCACCGTTGGCGTCGCGCTCGCGATAGTGCACGGCGCAAACCGCTTCTGCATATTTGGTTGCCATACCAACCAGCGCGGTGCACCACATCCAGAACAGCGCGCCGGGACCACCCAGTGCAATCGCAGTGGCAACACCAGCGATGTTGCCGGTACCGATAGTCGCCGACAGCGAGGTCATCAGAGCCTGAAATGGCGAAATATCGCCTTCGCCCTCACCGCGCCTGCCGGCCAGCAACATGGTGAACGCCCGACCGATATTGCGTAGCGGCATCAACCGCAAACCCAGCATCAGGTAGAGACCGGTGCCAAGGATAAGCACCAGCATGGGTAGGCCCCAGACCAGTCCATTCAGCGATGAGACCAGTCTTTCAAAAGTTTCCAGCATGAGAAATCCTGCGATGGTTGCTGTTATTGTTGTTCCGAGTGCGCTTTAGTCAATACCGGTGCCACTTGATCGCGCTGGGGGAACAGGCCAAACGTGCCGCCCGTGTGCACAAACACCAGATCGCTGCCCGCCAAGCGGCCGCTTCTGATTTCTTCGATCAGGCCGTGAAAGGCTTTGCCGGTATAAACCGGGTCAAGAATAATGCCTTCCAGCCGCGCCACGGTAGCGATGGTTTTAAACACGGCCTCATCGGCTATGGCGTAGCCGGCACCCACATAGCCATCAATCACCCGGGTATCCAGTGAGGCTAGGTCAAAAGCCGGTTGATAGCGGTCGCGCCAGTCCGCAACATCCTGCCGCACTTTATTGAGGAACCAGGCTTCGTCGTCGCAGACGTTCACCCCCCAAACCTGACTCGGCAAGTTCAGTAAACGCGCGCCTAGGGTCAAACCCGCCTGGGTGCCACCCGAACCCGTCGCACAGACAATATGCTCCGGCGCAATCCCTGCGCGGGCAAAATCCTGCCGCAGTTCGTCTGCCGCCATCAGGTAGCCCCATACTCCGATACCGTCCGAGGCACCGGTGGGAATGATAAAGGCCGGATGCCCTGCCTCGTCGCTGCGCTGCTTTGCCGCATTGAGCAGGGAGTCTAGATTGGACTGGTAGAAACGGGCCGGATGGAAGTCGATCTGTGCGCCAGCGAGCTGATCGAGGAGCAGATTGCCGTCGCCGACTTCGGGCTCAGCTCCGCGCAGAATCAAATGACAGCGCAGACCGAGCTGGGCACAAAGCAGTGCGGTAGCGCGACAGTGGTTGGACTGAATACCGCCGCAGGTAATGATGGTATCGCAACCGTCTTGCAAGGCCTGAGCCAGAGTGAATTCCAGCTTGCGCACCTTGTTACCGCTTAACACGCTGCCGGTGAGATCGTCGCGCTTCACCCAGAGGCGGATTCCTGCCCCAAGCCTCTCACTGAGACGATCCAGCGGTTGCAAGGGGGTGGGCAGTTGCGCCAGTGGCAGCCTTGGGGGAAGCGGCGGCAAGGGCACGATCAGATTGCCTTGATAGTGCCCTTGGGCAGCACAGCGCTGACCATGCCGCGCTGGAACTTGAGCTCCATATTGTCGCCCACTTGCAGCACCACGTAATGGTCATCAAGACGCACCACTTTGCCGAGAATGCCGCCACTGGTCACTACTTCATCACCCTTGGCCAGGGCCGCGACCATTTCCGCATGCTCTTTCTGACGTTTGCGCTGGGGGCGGATTGCCAGAAAGTAAAACAGTACAAACAACAGCACCAGAAAACCCAGCTGGAACAGATCACCGCCGGGAGGAGGCTGCTGTCCTGCGCTCTGTGCATGGGCTTGGGAGATAAAGAAACTCATCACATATCCTTAATAATCAATGTCTTGCAGATCAATCTTGATAATTAATCTGATTGTAGCTCAAACGCGAACGTCATTGTAATCCATATTGACCGTTAAGCGTGACCCCGCGCGCTCGTGTACGCTAACCCGCCGACACGCCGGAATCCAGTGGCAGAGCGACACCATTGATATGGCGCGCATCCTGTGAGGCCAGAAACAGCACCGCGTTGGCAACATCTTCCGCTTCAGCCATTTCCGTCAGGGGCATATAGCGAGCCATCAGTTCGAAATTGACATCCTCCGGCGCGGAAAACTTCTGAACCAGCTCAGTCTGCACCCCGCCCGGACAAATCGCGTTGCAGCGCAGCCCCTGTTTGGCATATTCCAGCGCAATCGATTTACTCAACATCACCACCGCCGCCTTGCTGGCGCAATAGCCCGAGGTATAGGCCTGGCCCATCAGGCCCGCTATGGACGCCATATTGACGATATTGCCCTTCTGTTTCAGCAGATGGGGAATGGCCGCCCGCGACAGATACATTACGCTGGACAGATTGACGGCCAGAATCTGATCCCACTGCTCATCCGTTGTATCGTGAAAATGGTGCGTCTTGGCTATACCCGCAATATTGCACAGCACATCGAGCTGGCCAAATTCTGTTGCGGCCTCTTCCACCGCAGCCCGGCAATCGGCCGAGCTGGTCACATCCAACACCCGGGTTTTCACCTGCCCCGGCAGTGCTTCTGCGACTGCTTGCAATCCTTCACCGTTGATATCGCAAAGATAGAGCGAGGCACCTTCGGCAGCAAAAGCCTGAGCGCTGGCGCGGCCAATGCCTGATGCGGCACCGGTGATCAATACCGTCTTGCCCGAAAATCGTCCCATAAAAATACGTCCTGTCAGTCTAATTCGCGGCTAACACTAGCACGCCGTGAATGTTGCAACATACGCCGTTCGGGCTAGCTGCAGTGCGCAGCGACTGCGGAGAGCACCTCGTCGTCACCCGGCAGGTCTCCGGAATCGCGTTGAACATAGCGATACAGTGGCTCCATCGCCGAAGACAGCAGTACCACACCGCCCAGCTGTCTGACGTCTTTGCCCGGACGGCGCACATCGCGCATACGCTTTATCGCCTTCAATGGTTGACGCAGCATCGGCCCCAGGGTGACCTGCCACCAGGAGCCGTGTGGCATATCCAGCTCCCGGTACAGGGCTGCGTCCGGGTCGGCGTAAACCGGAAAACTCAGCTCCAGTTCCTGCTCCAATGCCAGTGCCTCGGCGCCATCCCCCTGGCAGATACCCACCACCTGGCAGCGATCGGTGGGAATTTCAGCGAGCATCCCCTCAGTAACCACCAGGTGCTCTCGGCACAGTGGACACCCACTGTGCCGCAGTATAATTAGCAAGACCGCTCGCTTATCGACAACCTCCCTCAGCACAGTGCGCTCGCCACCTCGAAAAAGTGTCACGTCCTGTAATTTCAAGTTAACCTCCATTGGACAACCGACAAGTCTCAGTATCTTGCCGTATAATGAACAGCTTGCATGAGGCCTGCGCTAAAATCCCGTTAATAAATGCGGCGCTCGACTCGGTCACGAAGGAGCTGCAATGACTCGCCTCGGACAAACGCTACTAATCCGACTGGCAGCCGCATCGTTGTGCCTTAGCTCCCTGGCATTTGCTGACCATCAAGGCAATCTTGTCAACGTTCACGACGACAACATTACCCTGATAGGCGAGCTGGTTACGATTTCCTTCGGTTTCCAGGATCAGAACAAGAACGCCGACCGCTGCGACCAGTCAGACTGTCCCGGTGAAGGTGGATTCTCGGCAAGCGGTGCTGCTGGCAGCTTTGCAAGCAGTCTGGGCAGCCGCATAGGCCTGGCGCGTGGCCGGAACAGCAACTCGGCGCGGGGCGGAAGCGCCGGTGCCGATACCGACGGTTTCAGTCGCTGGTCTCCCTTTCTGATGGCCGACTCCGCTGATACAGATAAACAGCAGACGAGGCGCGGGCTGGCCTATGCGCAGGATAGCGAAGCTTTGCTGCTGGGTGTTGACTACCAGCTGCATCCTGACGTTAGAGGCGGCATAAGCCTCAGTTCTCTAAAGGCCGATACGGTTATTGCCGGCAAGGAAGGCGACGCCAGCAGCGATACACTCATGCTGGGTTTTCATGGCTCAAAGTACTGGGGAGATACCTTCCTGGATACACTCGCCAGTGTGGGGCAGATTGACTTGGATTCTGTCCGACACTCAAGTACCGGTAGCTACAGGGGTGCCACCCAAGGCAAGTTCCACTCGGCAGAAGCTGCGCTGGGCCACTTTTTCGGCTGGCAGGGTCTGACACTTACCCCAAGCCTGCGCATTTTCCATCTTCGCGGCAAACTCGACGACTACTCAGAGCAGCCCCTGACTGGCAGCGGCGCCCTTTCCTACCGGGATCTGCATTTTGAGTCACTGAACCTGCGCGGCGCCCTGCAACTGGATTACGCTGTCTCGACGAACTTCGGCGTCGTTATTCCCGGCTTATACATTGCCTATCACCGGGAGTTTGGCGATGTCGAGGCCCTCAAAACTCGCAGTGGAATCAAACACATCAGCGATAAACCCGAACAAAATTACGGCTCTGCTCGCCTCAGCCTGTCGCTCCAGCTCCGCCACGGCCGATCCGTTTTCGCGGCCTTTGAAAAGGTTATTGCGCACAGTCTGCTCGATCAGAAGAGCTTTACGGCCGGACTCAGATTGGAGCTCTAGTGCGCTTGAGATCAGTAGCAGGCCGTTGATTTACCCTTAGCTGCGTTCCCGCTTGATAGCGCTGTCAGAATGTCCCACACTAATTAAAAGTGGAGATTCAAGGCAAGTTCGTTCCAGCCTGCTCATTACGTTTCCGCGCTAAAAGGTCGCTAGCCATGAAATTACACCTGACAGGTAAATATCGCGTGGTAGCTATGGGGGCCTGCGGCATTGCCAGCCTGCTTCTATTGTCTGCCTGCTCATCTTCGACCACCCAGCCCGGTGCAACCCCCGCCTCGCAGGAAGAGCTGATTTCGGGCATGCACGTGGTGGATTGCCTGCTCCCAGGTCAGGTTCGCAGCCTCGGCAACCAGACCTACCTTACCGCCCGTCGTCCCATAAAAACCACAGCCTCTGACTGCAATATTCGCGGCGGCGAATATGTCGCCTACGATCGCGCAGACTATAAATCGGCACTGAACGTCTGGATGCCCGCCGCTAAAGCCGGTGATGCGGAAGCCCAGGTCAATGTCGGTGAGATTTTTGAAAAAGGGCTCGGTGCGGAGCCCAATTACGAAGCTGCCGCCATCTGGTATGAGAAAGCCGCAAATCAGGGCAATGAACGAGGCCTGTTCAATCTCGGCACCCTTTACGAACAGGGCCTTGGTGTAAAGGCGGACAAGCTGAAAGCGCTTAACCTTTATCGTCAGGCTTGGGGTCTACCGGAAGACAGCGTGATCTTTCAGGAAACCGCCAGACAGGAACAGGAAGCCCTCCGCGCCAGTTTGCAGAAGGAGCTTGCCGCCAAAGAAACTCAGGTCAGGCTGCTTAAGCAACAAATCAATAGCCTGCAAAAGAAGCTACAAAGCGCCGCCAATTCCTCAAGTTCAGCTGGGGAATCAGGCGCCCAGCGCGATCTGCGGGTTGAGCTTGAATCGCTCCAACAACTGGTTGCCAGCCTGCAAAGCTCACAACAGGACGTCGCAACACAGCTAGCGTCAATTCCTGAGGGGCCGAAACTGCGCACTGCCACTGCGACTCGCCCATCAGCCCTGGTAAACACCCAGTCATCTACCACCGAGGCAGTTACACCGCTGATGATTGGCGACCTAAATTTCGGGCGCTATTACGCGTTGATTATCGGCAACCGCCAGTACCAGTCACTGACCAACCTGGATACCCCCTGGAACGACGCCAAAGAGTTGGGCCGCATTCTGCAAGAGATGTACGGTTTTCAGGTAGAGCTGTTACTCGACGCCGACCGGTTTTCCATTATGAAAGCCATTAACGATCTGCACGACAAGCTCGGGCCTAACGACAACCTGTTTCTCTACTATGCGGGGCACGGTAACCTGATCGATGTTGGTGATCGAAATACAGGCTATTGGCTTCCGGTCAATGCCGACCCGCCACCCAACGATGCCTTCTGGGTGCCCAATGAATACATCACCAACCACCTCGGCCGGCTTCAGGCCAAGCGTGTCCTGGTGGTCGCCGACTCCTGTTATGGTGGCCTGCTGTCAAATTCACCCGGCCATCTCTTTTTCGGCAATACCGCTAAAACCAACAAATTGGAGTACATTCGCTACAAGCTGCCGCGTAAATCCCGCTTGCTGCTTTCATCAGGCGGCGACAAGCCGGTAATCGACAGTGGAGGCCAGGGGCATTCAGTCTTTGCCCGGGAATTAATTGAAACACTGCGCGGCAATACCGAGGTTCTGTCTGCCCCCGACCTGTACGCCGCAATAAAGCAGCCGGTCACGGCCCGGGCGCAGGCCAATGAGTTTCTGCAGGAACCGGTCTATAAAAGCATCAAGGGAGCCGGACACGAAGTTGGCGATTTCTTCTTCGTGCCGAGAGCTCAGTAACTTTATTGGATTCTTGATATATAAAGAATATGACAGCCAGCGACAGGGGGCATTGTATGATTAACTTGATCAAAGTCGCAGCTATCGCCAGCTGTGCCTTGCTACTCACCGGGCAGAGCCTTGCCGACCACAAGGAGTGCGGAACCAACTCTGAGCCACAACCGCAAGAGCCAACGTCACCGCCCTTTCAGGAGTTTGGTTCCACTTCCGAAAACACTTCCGTGGCACGCCCCGCTGAAAATCCCACGGTAACGGAACGCCCTGAATGCGCCGATCAGACTGGCAGCTCAACCCGTGAGCAGACAGTCGATTTTGTCGGCGGTCTCAACGACCGAATCACCCAGGCCCGGGGCAGCTTTGGCGGTAAGCGCAATCGCACTGCCGCAATGGGTCACCCGAAGGGTGGTGCCGCAGGCGCCGATGGCATCGCTGACAGCAACCGCTGGTCACCCTTTGTCGTGCTCGACAGCAGCAATGCCGATCGTCGCGCAACTGATATCAGCCGCGCCTACGAACAGGATGCGGACATCCTCATTCTGGGCACCGATTACCGCCTGCAGGAAGACCTGATAGCCGGGGCCACACTCAACTATGTCGCCTCGGATACCGAATATGACGACAATCAGGGCAAGGCCGAAAGCGACAGCATTATTATCGGCTTCCACGCATCAAAATACTGGGGAGACACCTACCTCGACGCCTTGCTTACTTATGGACAGATTGACCTCGACGTGGAGCGCTCCTCCACCTTTGGCCAGTTTGACAGTTCCACCGAAGGCGATTTTCATTCCGCCGAACTGGCCTTTGGTCACCTCTTTAACCACAATCGCTGGACCATAACGCCCAGCGTCAGGCTGCTCAATGTTCGTGGTTCAATCGACGGCTACAGCGAAAAGACAGTCAGCGGCTTCGGCGCCCTTACCTATGAAGAGCAGAAGTTTGACTCGCTGAATGCGCGTGCATCCCTGCAGGCCGACTATGTGTTTCTCACCGACTGGGGCGTATTGATCCCCAGCGTCTATTTTGCCTATCACCACGAGTACGCAGAGGCAGACGCGGTCACCACCAATACCGGCGTACGCCAGTTTGGCGAAGACCCGGCGAGAAATTACCGGGCTGGGCGTATCAACCTTGCCGCCCAGTTCAAGCGCGGCTTGTCTGGTTTTATCAGCTATGAGCGCCTGATCGATCACGAACTGCTGGATCGCGATACAGTTGTTATCGGTGCTCGCGTCGAACTCTAAAACAGGCCTTCTGTTGCTGGCTGTCGTCCTGACGGCAGCCTGCTCTTCCCCGCTTGAACGCGCCCGGCAATTCGCCAACGATCATAAATTGAGCAGCGAAGTTGTCCGCGGCCTACCCTTCCAGCATCAAGTGTTTCGCAAACAGGGCCGACCCAGCGAACGTCTGCACATCTACCTCGACGGTGACGGTAGCCCCTGGCTGCAGGGTCAGTTCATAGCCAATGACCCAACCCCACGGCGGCCGTTGGCCCTCCAGTTGATGGCCGCAGCGCCCTACTCGGCCATTTACCTGGGCCGCCCCTGCTACTTTGGGTTTGCTGACACACCGCCCTGCGCTCCTCGCTATTGGACCTCGGCACGCTACGGCGAGGAAGTGGTCAACAGCCTGATCAGCGCAATCACACAACTTCGCCAGGACCAGCGGCCGCTACTGCTTATTGGCTACAGTGGCGGCGGCGCCCTGGCCACATTAGTCGCCGGCCGGCTGGCGGGAGATATCCAGCTGGTTACCGTTGCCGGCAATCTGGATATCGCTGCCTGGACGACACTGCACGGCTATCTGCCGCTGAGTGATTCACTGAACCCGATCGCCGAAGCAGCAACCAATACCGTTCGCCAACAACATCTGATCGGCCTGCGGGATCGCAATACGCCGCCCGAGCTGGCGAGCGCCTATGTGAAGCAGCACGGTGGTACACTGAGGGAATTTCCTGACTTTGACCATGTCTGCTGCTGGCGTGAAAACTGGCCAGACATACTGGACAGTCTGCTGTAAACGGACACCCCGTTTTTTGGGAGACGATATGAACGACAACGATAAAACCAGACCGATAACCAACCGACCGCAAGGCCATGAGACTGAGATCGCCACCCAGCTGACCGACAATGCTGAAACTCAGGTCAGTTCCGATTTTGATAAAACACAGGTCAGCACGAGCGAAACTTCTGCAGACAAAAGTTTTTCCAGCGACACCCTCGCGATGATGCAATCGGGATTCATGCTCAAGGACCGGTTCCAGCTCGGCGAAAAGCTTGGTCAGGGTGGGATGGGGGCCGTATTTCGCGCCAGGGACCTGCGGCGGGTAGAAGCCGGGCACAGCGACCCCACCGTTGCCATCAAGGTGATCACCGGCGATTTTGCCAAAGACTCGCGCGCCTTTATTGCATTGCAGCGGGAAACGGACAAATCCCAAACCCTCGCCCACCCGAACATCATTACCGTCTACGACTTTGACCGCGACGACACCATTTTCTTTATGACAATGGAGTCACTGAACGGTGTGACCCTGGACAGTTACATCTCCAGTGATGCCGAGCGCGCCGAACGCATCGCCTACATTACAGATTTGGGCAATGCCATCGCCTACGCCCATAAACGCAATATTGTCCACTCGGACCTGAAGCCAGCGAATATATTCATAACCCGCGAAAACGTACTAAAGGTGCTGGACTTTGGTATCGCCCGCGCCTATTCAAGCATCGAAGGCGACAAAACCCAGGCTGATCCGGATGAAATTTCGGGTCTGACCCCCACCTACGCCAGTTATGAGATGTTTGAACGACAAGCTCCCCACCCGGCGGATGACGTCTATGCGCTGGGGCTGATCGCCTATGAAATGCTGACCGGCAAGCATCCCTTCGACCGCAAAAGCGCGCCGCGCGCTGAATCGCTCGGCCTCAAGCCAAAGCGAATCAAGGGCCTCCCGGCCTACCAGTGGAGGGCCATCGCCAAAGCCCTTGAATTCCGGCGCGAGGACCGCTGGCAAGACGCCGGCCAGTTCCTCAGCCAGTTCAAAGGAACTGGTCGTCGCGTCAGGCAGCTATCTGCAGCCCTACTGGTGGCGATCGTCGGTTTTTCCAGCTACCTGCTGTTTTTTCAACCCGAAGCCGGTCCAGACATCCCTTTTGAAGAATTACCCCCGGTTACTCAGGAAAGTGTTTTGAAAAATCTCAGCGAAGGGCGCCAGGCACTCAAATTCGGCGATTACAACGGTGCCCTGTTCTATCTCGACAAAGCCTACCGGCTCCACCCGCGCAACCCGGACGTAATGAAATCCATAGACACCATGCTCGACGAGATATTGGGAAACATGGCTTCGCCCGAAAACCCGGCGCAGAAAGCGGAATACCGTCAGCAGCTTTCAGAACTGTTGAAATACTCCTCACTAAGTCAGAACCCCCGGCTGCTGGAGAAGAAAAAATCGCTGGAGGCGAGCAACTAGCGCCCAACGGCCACTTTATCCTCGCCAGGGGGTAAGCCATTCGAATGAGCTGCCCTTTTCTGCCCTAGACCCGAGGCGGGCAATCCCGATAATATCGGTAAATTGCCTGTTTTAATTCATTCCACGACCCCTAGGATTCATCGCAATGACCGATATTGTCGCCCGCTTTAATGAATGCGCAAACCAGCTGATGCAACCGGGCTCGCCCTTTGAAATTACTGAACAGACCATCAACGGTACGACGTTCACCGTGTACAAAAATACGCCCGAAACCCTGAAAGAGATGCTGGATGTGGGTAGGGGCCACGGCGATGCCGTGTTTATTATCTACGAAGGTGAACAACTGACCTTCAACAACTTCTTTGAGCAGGCAGACGCCCTCGCCCAGCAGCTGGTGGAGCACTACGGCATCCAGAAGGGTGACCGGGTTGCCATCGCCATGCGCAATTACCCCGAGTGGATGGTTGCCTTCGCCGCCATCGTGTCGCTTGGTGCGATTGTGGTGCCCCTCAACTCCTGGGGACAGCGCGCCGAGTTGGAATACGGCCTGAGCGATTCCGGCGCCCGCGTGGTGTTTTGCGACGAACAGCGCTACGGCTTTGTCGACGACCTGCTGCCTGAAATGGGTGTAAAAGCCGTGGTGGCTCGCACAGCGGGTTCGCTTGGTACAAATGCCGAACACTACAAAGAGGTCGTGGCGCGCGGACTGGGCCAAAGCGTCGAGCCCTTCGCTTGCACTAGCGACGACCCGGTCATGATCATGTATACCTCGGGCACCACGGGCAAGCCGAAGGGTGTGCTGAGCAATCACCGCAATATTGTTCAGGCGCTGACCAATTTTGAATTCCACGCCACCTGCTCGGCGATGGCCAACCCCAAGGCTGTCGAGCATATGATGACCTGCGGCTTTGCGCCCAAATCCCTGCTGGCGGTTCCGCTGTTCCATGTGTCGGGATGTCACGCCCAGTTCCTGCTGTCCCTGCGCGGCGGGCGCAGCATTGTCATGATGTACAAGTGGAACCCCGCCGACGCCTTGAAGCTGATCGAGAAAGAGCGCATCACCATATTCAGCGGCGCGCCGTCCATGGTACTGGACTTGCTCGAACACCCGGACTTCGACAAAACGGACACCTCGAGTCTCTACACAGTCAGTGGTGGCGGCGCCGCCTGCCCGCCAAAATTCAATCGTTTGGTAGACGAAAAAATTCATAAACCCTACTCGGGCACCGGCTACGGCATGACCGAATCCAATGCCACCTGCTCCAACTTCACCGGCGAGGCCTTTGCCTACAAACCCCGCAGTTCCGGCACCCTGTCGCCCATCGTTGAGTTCAAGACGGTCGACGAAAATGGCAACGATCTGCCGCGCGGCGAAAAGGGTGAGATCTGGCTGAAGTCACCCACCAACGTCAGCGAGTACTGGGAAAAACCCGAAGCCACTGCAGAAACTTTTCACAGTGGCTGGATCGCCACCGGCGATATCGGCTACATCGACGAGGAAAACTTCGTTTATATCGTCGACCGGGCCAAAGACATGATCATTCGCGGTGGCGAAAATATTGCCGCTGCCGAAATTGAAGGCTGCCTGCTGGAAATGCCTGAAGTGCATGAAGTGGCGGCCTTTGGCGTTCCACACGACACACTGGGCGAGGAGCTGGCGGTCGCGGTCTGCCCCAACGCCGGCGCAAGCCTGGATGCGGCCAGCGTCCAGGCCCACGTGAAATCGCGCCTGGCGGGCTTCAAGGTGCCGACGCATGTTTGGGTACGCAACCAGGAAATGCCGCGCAACGCCACTGGCAAGATCCTGAAAAAGCAATTGCAGAAAGACTACCTTGAGCAACATGGCTAAGGACGGTATCCCAGACGACTGGGCGGAACTGCTCGAAGAATTTCAGCGGCGTCAGGGCGAAGGCCGTAAAATGGGCAGCCCTGAAAAACTCAGCGCGCGGCGCAAGTCCGGGCGCTTGAATGCGCGTGAAATCATCGAGCAGTTGCTGGACGCCGGCAGTTTTTTCGAACTCGGCACCCTGGTCGGCGGCGTCAGTTACCACGGCGAGACGCCCCTTCCCAGCGACGGCATGGTGGGTGGTCTGGGTCAGATTAACGGTCGTCCGGTGGTTATTGCCTGCGAAGACTTTACTGTTAAGGGCGGCTCCATTGGCCACGGCGGCAATGCCAAACGGGTGCGCTATGCCCGGCTGGCTGCACAGGAAAAAATCCCCTATATCCTGCTGCTTGATGGCGCCGGTGCGCGAGCCACCAATGCGCTGGAGCGACACCCTTACGCCCCGAACGACATGATTGAAATCGCACGGCTCAACGCCATTGCCCCGACCATTGCCGGGGTCATTGGTTCCAGCGCCGGACACGGTGCGATCAGTGGTCTGTTAATGGACTTTGTGTTGATGACCCGTCAGGCCACCCTGTTTGCTGCCGGCCCACCGCTGGTCGCCGCGGCTACCGGCGAACAGGTAAGCAAGGAAGAACTCGGCCCGGCAGAAATGCATACCTCTGTCAGTGGCAATGCCCACAACCTGGTCGAAGACGATGCCGAGCTGTGCCAGCAAATCCGACGCATTCTATCTTACCTGCCCAGTCATTCAGGACAGCAGGCACCGCGGATTGAAGACCGCGATACTGAGCCTCGCCGTCTCGACGACATTCTGCAGCTTCTGCCTCGCAACACCCAGACTCCCTACGACGTTCGCAAGATTATTTGTGAGATCTGCGACCGTGACAGCTTTTTTGAAATCCAGCCGAACTATGGCCGCTCCATGGTGACCGGTCTGGCGCGCCTCGGCGGCAGCCCTTTGCTGGTTATTGCAAACCAGCCCAATGTGCTGGCGGGTACCATTACCGCCGAGGGTGCCAAGAAGGCGGCGCAACTGATCGATGTTGCAGACCGTTTTAATCTACCGGCGCTGTTTCTGGCGGACAATCCCGGCGTCATGTCCGGTACCCAGGCCGAGCGCGCGGGCACCCTGCGCAGCGCCGCAGCCATGTTCCGGGCCCAGACCCGGTTCCGCCATCCCAAACTGCATGTCACCCTGCGCAAGGCCTTTGGCTTTGGCAGCTCACTGATGGCGATGAATCCTTTCGACAGCCAGACACTCAGTCTTGGCCTTCCTGGCGTCATGCTCGGCGGCATGCCCACCCGAGGCGGCGATCAGGCGGCACGCATGGATGAAGCCACTGCCAAACGGATGCGGGAACTTGAATCCAGCGCATCGTGGAGCACCGCCGATAATATGGCCTTCGATGAAATCATTGACCCGCGAGACTTGCGCAACGCCCTGTTAACAGGCTTGAATAGCGCCAGACAACGCACTCTCTGATTTCACGAGGAAACAACGCCTTATGACGATAATCGGCACGCCCTTTTCGGACACGGCCACCCGGGTATTGATGCTGGGCTCCGGCGAACTGGGCAAGGAAGTGGTTATTGAACTGCAGCGCCTTGGTTGCGAGGTTATTGCCGCTGACCGCTACGACAATGCCCCCGCCATGCAGGTCGCCGACCGCTCGTACACCCTGTCGATGCTCGATGGCGACGCGCTGGAAGCTTTAGTGCGCAAAGAGGCGCCGCACCTGATTGTGCCGGAAATAGAGGCCATCGCTACCGACCGGCTGGTTGAGCTGGAAAACGAAGGCTTTACCGTTATTCCCTCTGCTCGCGCCGCCCAGCTAACCATGAACCGCGAAGGCATCCGCCGGCTGGCCGCAGAAGAGCTCGGTATTGCAACATCACCCTTTCGCTTTGCTGACACGATCGAAGACTACAAGACCGCTGTTGAAGTCGTTGGTATGCCCTGCGTGGTCAAGCCCATTATGAGCTCGTCAGGAAAGGGGCAGAGTCTGGTTCGCTCCGCGGACGATATCACGCCGGCCTGGCAATACGCTCAGGAAGGCGGACGCGCCGGAGCCGGTCGCGTGATTGTGGAAGGTTTCGTCGATTTTGACTACGAAATTACCTTACTCACCGTGCGCCACAGCGGTGGCGTCAGTTTCTGCGAACCCATCGGTCATCGCCAGGAAGACGGCGACTATCAGGAGTCCTGGCAACCCCAGCCCATGTCGCCCATTGCACTGGAAAAAAGCCAGGATATCGCCGCGCGGGTGACAGAAGCTCTAGGTGGCTGGGGAATATTTGGAGTAGAGCTATTTATCAAAGGCGACGAGGTCTATTTCAGCGAAGTATCGCCCCGACCTCACGACACCGGTCTGGTAACCCTGATATCACAAGACCTGTCAGAATTTGCGCTGCATGCGCGCGCCATCCTGGGCCTGCCTGTACCGGTTATTCGCCAACACGGCCCGTCGGCATCGGCAGTGCTGCTGATTGAAGGCGAATCCAGTCGCGTGCGCTACGGCAACCTGAATCACGCCCTGCAGGCGCCAGATACGGATTTGCGTCTGTTTGGCAAACCCGAGGTCAGGGGCAAGCGCCGGATGGGTGTAGCGCTGGCGCGCGCAGAGTCCACCGATGCCGCTCGCCAACAGGCAACGGCCGTTATCGAAGCGATTACGGTAGAAACCTGATGTCTAAAAAACGACTGGAAGAGGATGCCGCCAAGGTCGAGAAGGCCGACGTAACACGGCTGCTTTCGCGCTGGCCCGCCCTGCAGGAGCGAGTCCAATCCAGCGAGCGTTTGCGTCCTTTCATCGACGATATCGACACCGCCTATTCCCTGTTGCGCGATTACTCCACCCGCCGCTACCGGGAAATCCCCTGGGCCAGCATTGCCGCCATCGTCGCGGCTCTGCTGTATGTATTAAACCCACTGGACCTGATACCCGACCTGCTGCCCTTTTTCGGCTTTATCGACGACGCCAGCATTCTGGCTTTGTGCTGGAGCATGGTGCGGACTGATCTCGACAAATACCGGGAATATCTCGACAGCCGTAACAGCGACACTGATCACGCTGCTACTGATTAACCACCAAAGCCTGCTGTTCCTCGTCACTCCCCCTTTTGTCCGCGTTGCTGTTGCGCTGCAAAAGCTTCAGCAGGAAGGGTTTCCGCAACACCAGGAAGGCCGCCGGCACAAAATACAGCGACAGGATCGTTGCCAATACCGTTCCGCCCGCCAACACAATGGCAAAGGGTGGCCAAAAACCGCCGCCTCCCAGAATCAGTGGCAGCAACCCGGCCACAGTAGTGATCGTGGTTGAGGTGATATGGCGGGTGCACTCTCCGACAGAGGCGATAATTGCCTCACGATCCGCCGCCATGGCCCGCGGGTTGGCCTTAAGTTCAGTAAGAATGATTATCGCCGCATTGACCGCCAGACCAATCAAACCCATCAGCGCAACAATGGACGTAAAACCAAATGGAAAGCTGCTGAGGGACAGGCTTAACATGCCGAGCCCTGCAGCCTGACCGGCCACCACAAAGATCACCAGCGTAAAACGCAGCGAATTGAAAGCCATTAATACGGCGACCACCATCAGCACCGCAATCAGACTAACGCTGGAAAGCAGTTTGGACAGCGCCTTGTTACGCCCTTCACTTTCTCCACCGATCTGAATTTGCACGCCAGCTGGCAGTTCAAAACCCTCTTTGTCCATTGCCTGTTGCAAACGCTCAAGCGCCACGGAGGGCAGCACACCATCGCGAATATAGACTTCAACTTTATTCACCCGTTGACCATCGCGTCGGGTTATCTGGGCTTGGGCGGGACGAAGCTCGGTGTCAGCAATAGCCATAAGCGGCCGGGGCCCTTTGGCAAGATTCATAGGCAGTAAATCCAACTCATCAACCGCCACCGCGGAAATGCCTTCGACCCGAACTCGAACGGGCAACTGCTCAGTGGATTCAAGCAAGGAGCCCCGCTGAATGCCGTTCAAGTCCGCCTGCAGTTTGGCGGACAGGTCTGTGGGAGCGCCACCACCGACCCGGGCTTTGACCGGATCAACCTGCAGCCAGACCTTGGGTACAACCTCACTCAAGGAGTCCCGGACATGAATCACATCCTCGGTGGCCAGCGCTATGCGACGCAACTGCTCGCCGACGTCCTTGAGCTGTTCCACACTCGAGCCCATCAAGCGCAGTTCGACCGGCGCATCCGTCGGAGGCCCCTGCTCAAGACGACGCACCAGTACCTGATACTCGGGAAAGGCGCTGTCAATTTCGCGCTGCAAGACACTGACCAGCCGGTTGGCCGCGCGGTAATCGGTGGTGGTGATCATTGCCTGGGCGTAGTTCTGGGCGCCGTCTTTACCCTGCTTCAGGTTGTAGTAAAACGAGGGCGCGCTGCTGCCCACAAACCAGTTCAGGCCGATAATATCCTCATGCCTGTTAATGACTTCGGACAGACGACGGGTCGCTTCCATGGTCGATTCTATGCCCGCCGCTGCAGGCAAATACAGCTCCATATTGAGCATATCCCGGTCTGAAACGGGAAAGAATTGCTCTGGCAGCTTGGAACCCTGAATGAAGCCCATTATCGGCAACACAAAGATCAGTAGCATGGTGAGTCGAGGAGCTCTGAGAACCCACCCCAGGGTACGGGAGAACATACGGCCCAATACCGGCAATTCCAGACCGTGGCTTTGCTTCGGCGACAGCCAACGCCCGGCGAGCGGCGCGATAATAAAGAGTGAAATCAACCAGGAGCCGATAAGGGAACCGATTACCGCCAGTGAAATACCGCCGATAAACTCACCTGCCGGCCCTGGCATCAATACCATCGGCATAAAGGCCAGCACGGTCGTGAGCGTCGAACCCAGCAAAGGCACCCACAAGTGACGAAAGGTTCGGGCAGCGGCACTTACTACGCCTATCCCCTCACGTCGGTAACGCATAACGGTATCGGTCACGACAATTGCGTTGTCGACCATAATACCCAGCGCGACAATCAAACCGGTAACCGACATCTGGTGAATCGGCAATTCAATCAGGCGCATGCAGGCCAGCGAAAACAGGGTGGTAAGTGGCAGCGCCGCCGCAACAATAATCGCGGAACGCCACCCCAGGGTTACCCACAGCACACCGAGGATCAACAGAAAGCCTATGGTGATGCTTTCCATCAGATCCCCGAGACGAATCTCGTTGTATCGCTCCTGCACAAACAGCTCGTTGAGGCTGACTTCGCTCGGCAGGCCTGCGCGGAAGTCCTCCGCCACCTGACGGATGTCTTCGGTCCAGTAATCACCGCGAACGTCGAACAACATGCGCACCGCGACCACCACTGCACGCTCGCCATCGACAAAGGCATAGCTTCGCGCCGGGTCGACTTCGTGACGGTAGACTTTGGCAACATCGCCCAGCTGCAGTGAGATACCGGAATCTTCCGTCACCAATGGGAGCCGTCGAATATCTTCAATACGGGAAAAGGCGCCCGTGACTTCCAGTGACATGCGATGATTGTCGTTGTGCAGTTCACCTGCCGCCACTTTGGCGTCCACATCGGCAATACGCTGACTAACGGCGTTGGCATCCAATCCTAGCGAAGCAATTTTGACCGGGTCGATATCCACCCGCACCTCTTCCTGAGGCTGACCAAAAATTTTGACCTGTGCGGTGCCGTGGGTATTCACCATGCGCGACGCCAATTCACTGGCATGTCTGTTCAGGCGGTCAATATCAACGTCCCCGCCCTGCCATTGAAGCGCCGCAATCCAGGTAAAGGGATAGGAGCGGTCATTGTCGAGCACAGGCTCGGAGGCACCTTCGGGCAACTGGCTGCGGGCCTGGCGAATCTTGTCCCGGGCTTCCGACCACAAAGCCTCGGATTCATCGCTCTGGACACTGTCCTCCAGCTCGATTACCAGAGAGGCCACTCCGGCGCGGGCGGTTGCCGTCAGGTGGTCAATCTCGGGAATTTCCCGCAATACCTGCTCCAGCGGTTCAATGACGAGCGCTTCAACCCGCTCGGCGCTGGCGCCGGGGAATTGCACCAGCACAGTGGCGTGCCGATTGGTCATATAGGGGTCTTCAATACGCGGCAGATTCTGCAGCGCGCCCAAGCCCGCCACCAACACCAGTGCGATGGCAAGCGCGACCATGCGTGGATTGCCGAGAACCTTCTCCAGACGCGAGCTCATTGCTGCGCTACCTGAACGTTCTGGCCAGCTGCGTAGCGGTGGACACCATTGGCAACCACCAGACTCCCGTCCGCCAGTTCACCGTCGACAAACACCCGGTTACCCTCCTGGTACAAGGGGCTGACACTGCGCTTTTCCAGAGTCGAGTTATCCGTCAGGGCATAAATAGACCAGGTGCCTCGATAACCTTCCAGAAGCGCCGATAGGGGTAACCAGAAGCCGGGTTTGTGTACCGTTTGATCCAGCAGCATGTAGACGATACTGCCATCGGCGATGGCGATATCCGAGGGAAAACGAATCCGCACGGAATGCGTCAGGGTATTGGGGTTTACCGTTTGCGAGACGGACACCACGCTGGCCTCAGTTTCGCCAAAAAAGCCGCGAACGGTTACCTTATCGACTTCCGTGGCAGCGCGATACAAGGTCTCAGGTATGCCAATCACCGCCTCGGTTTCGCCAATCGCTACCAGTTCCACTGCCGGTTGCCCTTCTTTGACGGTGACGCCTTCATCAACGTATTTGGCAACCACTTCACCCGTAAAAGGCGCTTTCAGCACCGATTTTTCCAGACGCAGTTCAACGCCGCGACGCTGGGCCTTCAGGCGCTCGCGCTGGGCTTTCAGGACTTTGCCACTGGCAATCAGATCATCGATGGCCTGCTGAGCGGAATAGCCTTTGTTCTGCAGGCTTCGCTGGCGCTCCAGATCTCTCGCATTCTTGTCCAGGCTGGCGCGGTTCTCGACCAGCGCCGCATCCACTTCCGCTGCCTGAGCCTGCAGCAGCCGGCTGTCCAGGCTGACCAGAATTTCCCCTTCGGTCACCTGCTGCCCGCTATCGACTTCGATTGACTCCACGGTACCCGGCAGTTCGAAGGCCAGCGCCGAGCGCTGGGCCGAGACCGCCCTCCCGGAAAAGCGACGCTTGGCGATATAGCGATCCTGAAACTCTACGGCGGTCACGTTGACCGGATGCCGATACGGAGCCTGATTGCTGTCGCTTTCAGTCGCTGCCTGACCGGCAATCGCGCCAAACCAGAGCGCCAGTGCGAGTAACCCTTGTCGAAACACGACATATTCCCCTGATCAATTCGAAATACGAGGGTGTATTTAACCTAGACTGGACAGTCTAGTCTAGTTCTAATAGAGTTTCTTTCGACCCGATTCGCGCACAAGGCTTCTGCATGGCAGACACAACCGCACTGGCAGCGCGCCCCAGCGCCAGCCGGAAAGATGAAGACAAGGGAAATCAAATACTTGAAGCCGCCGGCTCGCTTTTTCTAAGCGAGGGCTTCAGCGCGGTGAGTATGGCCCAGATTGCCAGCGAGGCCGGTGTATCCAAACAGACCGTATACAGCCATTACGGCAGCAAGGAAGCCCTGCTGTCAGCCGCTATCAACAAAAAATGCGCCGATTACGAGGTTGCCATCCAGGAAGCAGATTTTGAGCGCCCGGTGCGCGAGTTTCTGCGGGACTTTATCCTCCACTTCAACGCCCTGGTCACCTCCGAGGCGGGTATCGGCATGCACCGGCTGTGTATTGCTGACAGCAAGGCGGCCGGCTTGTTCTGGGAAGCCGGCCCGGCGCCAATCCACAATCTACTGGTGAACTATCTGGACAAACAGGTAGAGCGGGGCCGGCTCACTATCGACAACACCGACTTTGCCGCCACCCAGCTGTTGCAGTTGAGCAAGTCCAGCGTCCATATGCGCGGGGTATTGGGTCTGCCGGTTGAGGAGGAGCGTCTTGCACTACCTGCCTATCTGGAGAGCTGCCTGGAGATATTTATGCGGGCTTACGGCGTGCCCAGCGACGCCTAGTAGGGCCTTCCCCTTCCAGCCGTTTCAATTCCGCAATCGCCTGGGTATAGGCCGACGAACCTCCCAGCTGGTAGCTCGCCCGGCTGAAAGCCGCGGTTACCTGATCAAACCACGGCGCCAGTTCCGGCGCTTCCCGGGCTACGCGCCGGGCGTAATCTCCCGGCGCCTCCCCTGCCCCCCGGCGCAAGCCGCGGCGTTCCAGCAAGCCACAACAGCGCTGGTAGAGTTTCACCTCGGGCAACTGTTTTCGCGCCTTCTGCCAGGACAGGGTCAGTAGGGCTGATATCAGCAAGGGTACTGCCAGCGCCACCAGCACCGCCAAAGCCAGCGTGCGATTGTCAGGGTTTTCGAACAGGCGGCTGAGAATATCCCACTGCCGGTCACTGTCGAAATTGACGATCCAGCGAACCCACTGGTATTCGACCCGATCCAGCAGCAAGCGCAGTCGGGCAATGGCGCTGAAACCGCTAAAGCGGCGCAGCGAAACGATGTCATCAGACAGAAAAGCCGACTCCCCGGCCAGGGCAATATCGGCCCCCAGTTCGATCCGGTCCGGCGCCACCCAGCCAGTCGGGTCAACCCGCACCCAGCCCTGCCCTTCCAGCCAGACCTCGCCCCAGGCATGGGCATCCGATTGATGCACCAGCAGGTAGTTGCCCGCCTCGTTGCGCTCACCGCCCTGATAACCCACCACTACCCGCGCCGGAACCCCGGCCGCCCGCATCAAGCCCACAAAGCTTGAAGCGTAGTGTTCGCAAAAGCCCCGACGGCTGCCAAACAGGAAATCGTCGATGCTGTGGGTGCCGAGCTTGGGTGGTTCCAGCGTGTAGACAAAGGGCTGACTGAGGAAGAAGGCTTTGGCCTCCGCCACCCGCTCAGCCGGGTCCAATTCGCGCCAGCTTGCTGCAAGCGCTCGCATTTGCGGGTTAAAGTCGTCGGGCAAACGCAGATTTTTCGCGAGAGTATAGGCGCTGCCCTGAGTCAGCGGCGCGCCGGGATAGGAAACCGCCTCGTAGCGGACACGGCCCGATAAGGCAGTGCGGGTCAACCACTGGTAGTTAATATCCTGATAAGCGCCCCGCCCATCAATAGTCGCGGGAGCGATGGCGAGTAACCAATCGTGTACGCCGTGCTCAAGAATTACCTCGTAGCGCAAAGGTTCTAACCCAGCCCTATCCAACTCAGCTGTCAGAGGCTGCCGTATAAAGCCTTTATCACGCAGCCAGGTTCTCCCGTCAAAGACTTCCAACACCAGCCCGCGCCAATACAGACTGGGCTGCGGCGGTACTTCGCCGGAAAAACTGGCCCGAAACGCCAGTTCGGATGAGCGGCTCAGGCGCGACACGTCACCCGGAGCCATAGTCTCGCTCATCCCGGTCTTCGCGGAGTCCCCCGGCAGCGGCACCGACCACAGCGGGCCGAAGCGCGGGAATACCACAAACAGCACCAGCATCAGGGGAATCGACTGAGCAAACACCTTGAAGGTCTGACGCAACATCGGGCGGACAGCCAGCTGCGGTCTAAACAGCGACTGCTGGGCCAGCAGCAGGATGACCAGTTGCCCCAGGGCAATAAGCACTGTGCCAATTGATGTGCTGAAAACAAAACTGCAGGCCACCAGAAAATAGGCCAGCATCAACAACAACCAGTGATCGCGGAGGTTTTTCAGTTCCAGCAGCTTGAGAATAAAAGCGGTAACCAACAGTGCCACCTGGGGCTCAAGCTCCAGAGCGGTCCGATATTCAAGCGCTACACCGACAACGGCGACCAGAGACAGGGACCAGGTAACGGCGCGCCCGGGGAAATGCCAGTCGCCGCGATAGATTTTCCAGTACCACAGCGCCACCAGCGCCCAAACCAGCGCGGTCCAGAGGGGCAGAATGGGAAGGTGCGGCGCGATGACCGCAAGCTGGGCTGCAAATAGCCAGAACAGCGCATGACGAGTTACCCTTACCTCAGCCATGCTCCGCTGTCCCCGTGTTGAAAAGCGCCAGTGCCTTAAGGCAAGCGGCCCGATGCTGCTCGCCTCTTGCTGGCGCCAGCAGGGTTCCCGGTAGTTTGAGGCCGTAAGGCAGCGCCTGCTCTTCGCAATGCAGCACCCAGGCACACAGACCGCTTAAACGCGCCTCCGGACCGAGGTGGGCCAGCGCATCCCAGTCAAGCCAGACGTCGCTCTCCACCGACTGGGCGTGCTCCATGATCAGCAAGGGCAAACCTTTGGCATAAGCTCGCCAGTAAGCACGCCTCAGAGACTCCCCGGGCTGGTACAGGTGAAACCCCGCAAAGTCGTCGCCCCAAGGTTCTGAGGATACTGAAGCACCTTCATGTTCGCCGCTGGTCTGGGGGATCTCTCCCGGCCATACGGGCGCTGGATACACCAGCACTCGCCAGTCGAGCTGAACCCAGCTCCAGGTACGCAACAAGGCCAGTGGGTAATGGGATTCAAGACGCAATCGGGGGGGGCGATAATAACCGCGCTGCTCAGCCACATGACGCAGGCTTAGCGTTTTTTCTTCACCGCGATCCAGCCAGACCGTCTGCAGCCCTGTATCAGGCCAACCGATTTTGATTGCCACGCGCTCACGCTGATGCGCGCGCATAAACAATGAGCACTCTGCAATCTCACCGGCAAACACCGCCTGCGTATTTCCCGCTTGAATTTCCAGTCCGGAAAAGTTCGCGTAGGTATGAAAGATTACCACCAGCAACAAGCTGAACAACCAGAAGGTAAAGCCAAAAATAAGGTTGTTCTGGAAGTTGATAGCCATCACCAGCAACACCACCAGCAGCAGCAAAAAACCGAGGCCCGTACGGGAGAGGAAAATAAAGATACGATTTTGCTGCAGGATGACTTGATTGACTGGTTTAATCCGCTGGCTTAACCAGCGCTCCCAACGATCACGCAGTCGCTGACCGAGCATCGTCACACCACGACCGGAACGTCTTCCAGCAGGTGATCGATCAGGGAGCGAGCATCGCCTCCGCTCTGGGATTCCCGCAAGCGGTGTCCGGCCACCGGCTCAAGCACCATCTGCACGTCTTCGGGGACAACGTAGTCCCGATTGTGGATCAGTGCCCAAGCCTTGGCGCAATGTAATAAAGCGAGCGCGCCGCGCGTCGAAAGCCCATAGGCGAAATGGGGATCGGTGCGGGTAAAGGCAATCAGGCGCTGCAGGTAATCGAGCACACTGTCCCGGGCAACCACGGTATCCACCTGCGCCTGCAGCGCCGCCAGTCCGTCCGGCGTTATCACTGACTCCAACGATTGCAGCAGCTGTCGGGGATCGGTTCCCGTCAACAGTTGACGTTCGGATTGCGGGTCAGGGTAACCCAGCGAAATACGCATCAGAAAGCGGTCCAGCTGGGATTCCGGCAATGGAAAAGTGCCGGATTGAAACAAGGGGTTCTGAGTAGCGATAACAAAAAATGGTTCCGGCAGTGGGCGCGTTCTACCTTCAACCGTTACCTGGTTTTCCGCCATCGCTTCCAACAGGGCGCTCTGCGTTTTCGGGCTGGCGCGATTGATTTCATCGACCAGCAGTAACTGGGTAAAGATAGGGCCATCGTGAAACTGAAAACCACCTTCCCTGCGATCAAAAATAGAAACGCCCAGCACATCAGCCGGCAGCAGGTCGCTGGTGAACTGAATGCGCTGGTATTCCAGTCCGGTAACACGCATGAGCGCTTGGGCCAGGGTAGTTTTCCCAACCCCCGGCAGATCTTCAATTAATAAGTGGCCCCGCGCCAGCAGGCAGCAAATGGCCAGGCGGATTTGCTGTTCTTTGCCGAGGAGGATTTTACCAACCTGCTGGATCAACGCATCTATTGTCATCTTTTCAGTCGCCTACTTCAAAATGGCTCAGAGGTAGAGGCTTGCCGGCAAGCCTCACACCGCAGCGAGGCCACGGCTTAAATCGGCTTTCAGATCGTCAACCGCTTCCAGCCCGACGGCAACGCGAATCAGGTTGTCCGTTATGCCGGCCGCCTTGCGGTCTTCCTCGCTCAAACGACCGTGGGTTGTTGTCGCCGGGTGGACGATGGTGGTTTTGGCATCGCCCAGATTAGCGGTAATGGACATCAGGCGAGTAGCGTCGATAAAGCGCCAGGCAGCATCGCGGTCGCCTTTAACTCTAAACGATAGCACTCCGCCGAAAGCACGCTGCTGTTTTACCGCGAGAGCGTGGCCGGGGTGATCCGGCAAGCCGGCGTAGAACACCTGCTCCACACCCGCCTGTTCCCTCAGCCACTTGGCCAGCGTCAGCGCACTGGCAGAGTGAGCTTCCATACGCAGGCGCAGGGTCTCAAGCCCTTTCAGAAAAACCCAGGCGTTGAAGGCACTCATGGTTGGGCCGGCCGAGCGCACGAAACCGAGCACTTCACTCATCTGTTCGGCTCGACCAACCACGGCACCGCCGACACAACGCCCCTGACCGTCCAGATACTTGGTGGCTGAATGAACAACGATATCCGCGCCCAGGGCCAGTGGCTGTTGCAGGGCCGGCGTACAGAAACAGTTATCTACCACCAACAGGCTGTCGCAACTATGTGCAACCTCGGCGATGGCTGCAATGTCAGCAATCTCTGCCAGAGGGTTTGACGGCGTTTCCAGAAACAGCATCTGGGTGTTCGGTCGCACGGCTGCCTGCCACTCTTCGAGGCGAGTCGGTGAAACAAAACTGGTTTCAACACCAAATTTGGCGAGATACTTGGTCAGCATAACCGTCGTGGTACCAAATACCGAGCGCGAGCAAATCAGGTGATCACCCGCTTTCAACAGCGCCATGCAGGTGGTCAGAATCGCCGCCATGCCGGACGATGTGGCAACGCCCTGCTCCGCCCCTTCAAGGGCGGCGATGCGCTCTTCGAAGGTTCGAACCGTCGGGTTGGTATAGCGCGAATAAACATTGCCGGGCTGGTCGCCGGAGAAGCGTGCCGCCGCTTCGGCAGCATTGGCAAAGACATAGCTCGAGGTCGCGAAAATCGGCTCGGCATGCTCTCCTTCGTGTGTCCGCACCTGCCCCGCACGGACTGCGCGCGTATCCAGCTCTGCCTGGGCCAGTACGTCCCGTCGTTCCTGATCGATGTCTGTCAAAGTTGACCCCGCATCCCTTATAGCCTGTTCAAGACATATCGTTGTGAAGGCCAATCAACGCGCCATCGCTGCTCAGCAATTGGTCACGCTGCTGCTTTACCGCATCGCTGCGATCCTGAGCGAGACGCTCCAGATAGTCCTGATCTACATCCATGGTAGCGTATTCGCCGGTAAACACTGAACAGTCAAAACCCTTGATGGCCTTGTTGCCCTCGGCGGAACTTGTAATCAGGTCCTTAAGGTCCTGATATACCAGCCAGTCGGCGCCAATCAGTTCAGCTACTTCCTCTTCGGTGCGATCGTGTGCAATAAGCTCGTTGGCGGAAGGCATATCAATGCCATAAACATTCGGGTAACGCACGGGCGGCGCTGCAGAGGCAAAATAAACCTTGGCCGCACCGGCCTCCCGCGCCATTTCGATGATCTGTTCGCAGGTGGTGCCGCGCACGATGGAGTCGTCCACCAGCATCACGTTTTTACCCTTGAATTCCAGACCGATGGCATTCAGCTTCTGTTTTACGGATTTTTTGCGCACACTTTGACCGGGCATAATAAAAGTCCGACCTATGTAGCGGTTTTTAACCAGACCTTCTCGGAATTTGACACCGAGCTTGGCTGCCAGCGACTGGCCGGCAATGCGACTGGAATCAGGGATGGGGATAACTACGTCGATGTCGTGATCGGGGCGCAGGCGCAGAATTTTTTCCGCCAGTCGCTCGCCCTGTCGCAGTCGCGCTTTGTATACCGATACGCCATCCATGATGGAGTCCGGCCGCGCAAAATACACATGTTCAAAAATGCAGGGCTTTAGGTTGATTTCACTGGCGCACTGGCGCAGCTCAATATTGCCATCCACATCAATAAAGACCGCTTCACCCGGCGCCAGATCCCGCACCACTTTAAAGCCCAGGGTATCGAGAGCCACACTTTCGGAGGCAATCATGTACTCGGGCCCCTGCTCGGTTTCCCGCCGTCCGTAAACAATCGGGCGAATCCCGTTCGGGTCGCGAAAACCGATAATGCCGTAACCGGCCAGCATGGCCACGGCGGCATAACCACCTCGACAGCGCTCGTGAACACCGCTGACCGCCTGAAAAATATCCTCGGCCGACGGTATCAGTTTGCCGAGCTTTTGCAGTTCATGGGCGAAGATATTAAGTAAAACCTCCGAGTCTGATTCGGTATTCAGATGACGAAGATCCGATTGATACAACTCCATAGACAGCTGGTCGGAGTTGGTCAAGTTGCCATTGTGCGCCAGCGAAATGCCGTAGGGTGAATTGACATAAAAGGGCTGGGCCAGCGCAGGACTGGAGCTACCCGCCGTGGGATAGCGGACGTGACCTATTCCAAAGTTGCCCTGCAGCTGGGCCATATGGCTGGCGCGAAACACATCGCGCACCAGGCCATTGGCCTTGCGCTGATTCAACTTGCCCTGGTGGCAAGTCACGATGCCAGCGGCATCCTGCCCCCGATGTTGAAGAACGGTCAGGGCATCATAGATATCCTGATTGACGGGAGACTTGGCAACGATGCCGACAATGCCACACATGGCTATACCTCGCTTATGCCCGGTGCTCAGCCACAAGGCTGGAAATCCAGGCGCTTACTTCACTGAAACTTTGTTCGGACCAGTCCTTCAGCAGCATGAAATGGGGAATCAGCTGTGATTCCTGCCACCATGCGTCCTGATCAATGTCGGTCAGTAGCTTGGGTGCAATGACCAGCAACGCCACCACCACAATGACGCCACGGGCAGCACCGAAAATCATGCCGAGCAGACGATCGGTGCCGCCGAGACCGGTTTTTTTAACAAATTCGCTTAACAGGTAGGTGGTCATCGCCCCCACCAGCAGGGTGCCTGCAAAGAGGCTGATGTAGGCAACCAGTTCACGCAGATACACGCGCTCAATGGCTCCTTCGAGAAGTTGCATCATCTGCGAATGAAACGTCATGGAAACGACAAAGGCGACCGCCCAAAAGGCCAGAGACAGGGCCTCTTTAACAAAGCCGCGAATCAGGCTGATGATGGCTGAAACCGACAATATACCCAGTATTGCCCAGTCCACCCATAGAAAATCAGAAAGCACTAAACAGTCCCGCCCCGTCGAGAAGCGGGAATTCTACCAAGGTATCGGCTGTACGCCCAGTCAGGGTTTGAACTCATGCAATAAAGCTTTGAGTTTGAACGCCGCTTCAATCTCTGCCTTGTGCTGCTCGGCCACGGCTTTTTTCAATTCCGGCCCGACAAATACCCGCTGCAAAACTTTGCCACTGCTTGTGGGCGCCGCTTTCACATAGGCTTTGTAGCCTTTTGCCTGCAGCCGTTCCTTGAGCTTGTTGGCATTGCCCTCGTTGCTGAAACTGGCCACCTGCACAATCCAGGCATTGGCCACGCCGGTACTGTCATCAACAATCGGCGCCTTGGGCTCGGGCCGGCTTGCCGTCTCGGACTTGCTATTGGATTCAGGCGCTGCCTCGGCTTCCGCACTGTCGCCAGTCGCGGGAATCGCGGGTACCGGTGGCTCCGGCATGGGCTGTTCCGGCTCAACTTCAGCCACCTGCATAGGGCGTTTCGGCGCTGCCGGTTCCGGTTCGACGACTTTGGGCGCCGGCGGTATCTGTGTGCTGCGATCCACTTTGTAGGCAGCGGGGCCAGTAAAAAGGACTGACCACAGCACGATACCGCCACTAACCAGTACCAGCGCGCCTACCAGTCGCTGTTTCATTCAGATTTCCCCTTCCAGATCCTGTCGAGACAGTTTCTGCTCAAGAATAGTTTTAATAGCCGCCACTGTAAAAACCGAGCCGAACACCACCAGGCGATGGCCCGGCTCCAGCAAGGACATCGCCCGAGCAAAGGTCTGGCGCATGTTTTTGCTGACACTGATCATAGAGATCCCCTGAGCGTGTAGCAATGGTGCCAGGTCGCGGGCGGGCTTTGCGCGAGGATTGCCCGTCAAATCGCCGAGAAACCAGGCGTGAAAGGAATCCTTGAGCGCCGCCACCATCCCGTCGATTTCCTTGTCCGCCATCACTGCAAACAGGGCACAACAGCGCTCAACCGGCGGCAACTGCTGCAGGTGCCACGCCAAAGCCGCGCTCGCCGCCGGGTTGTGAGCGACATCAAGAATAATATCGATACCTTCAAAATTCAGGTGTTCCTGACGCCCCGGCACAGTGGAGCTCAAGGCCGACCAATCCGGGGGCGCGTCATCTTTGAGCAGCCAGTAGGCCTGCAGGGCACAGGCAATATTCACCGACAACAGGTGTAGCTGCCCTTTGTAATGCACCTCGCGACGGGAGCCGCCCCGCGAGCGCCCCCACCACAGTGCGCCACCGTTGTCCGATTGCTGCAACACAAAATCTTCGCCGCAATGGAAGTACGGGCAGCCGAGCTCCTTAACCCGGCTCAGTACCGACTCGGGCGGCTCAGCATCACCGCAGACAACCGGTACACCGGGCCGGAAAATACCTGCCTTCTCCGCACCGATCTGCTCGCGGTCATTGCCCAGCCAGGCTTCGTGATCGAGGGCAACCGAGGTCAGTACACACAGATCCGGGTCAACAATATTGACCGCATCGAGACGCCCACCCAGCCCTACTTCGAGAATCATGTAATCGAGTTTTGCCTGAGCAAAATTGTGCAGGGCAGCGAGAGTCGAAAATTCAAAATACGTTAGCGAAATATCATTGCGGCAGCGCTCCACCGCTTCGAAGCCGGCGATGATTGTTTCATCATCAAGCTCGACACCATTGACGCGCACCCGCTCGTTATAACGCAGCAGATGAGGCGATGTGTATAGCCCAACCCGGTGCCCGGCGCTGAGCAGCAGGTTCTGCAACAGCTCCACGACAGAACCCTTGCCGTTGGTGCCAGCGACGGTAATGACCTTCGCGGCAGACAGGTCGGGATTGAGCTTTTGAAAGACGGGAGAGAGTCGATCCAGACCCAGCGCCATCGGCGCCGGGTGCAGAGTTTCCAGCCGTTGCAGCCAGTCAGAAAGCGCGGTCATTCCTGCGAATAGAAAGTCATATTACCGAGCAGGCGACTAAGGGTGTCTCGAATATCCCTGCGGTGCACGATCATATCAATGGCACCGTGCTCCAGTAGAAATTCGCTGCGCTGAAAACCCGGCGGTAATTTCTGGCGAATGGTCTGCTCAATAATATTAGGGCCTGCAAAACCGGCACGTGCGCCCGGCTCGGCAATGTTGATATCTCCGAGCAGCGCCAGCGAAGCCGAGACGCCACCGTAAATCGGGTCGGTCATAAAGGAAATATAGGGAATGCCTTCTTGCTTCATGCGCTCCAGTACGGCGCTGGTTTTCGCCATCTGCATCAGCGATATCAGCGCTTCCTGCATACGCGCGCCACCGGAGGCAGAGAAACACACCAGCGGTACCCGCTCTTCCAGTGCCACATTGGCGGCCTGTGTGAATTTTTCACCAACAGCGTAACCCATGGAGCCGCCGTGGAAATTAAATTCAAAGGCAACGGCAACCACAGGCAACTCTTTCAGGCTGCCCTTGAAAGCGACCAGCGCATCTTTTTCGCCGGTGGATTTCTGCGCCGCTGTGAGACGATCCTTGTATTTGCGTTTGTCTTTGAACTTGAGCCGATCTATCGGCTCGATATGGGTGAGGATTTCTTCGCGACCTTCTTCGTCCAGGAAAATATCCAGTCGCCGGCGGGCACCGATGCGATGATGGTGATCACACTTGGGGCAGATATCCAGATTGGCTTCCAGCTCGGGCCGGTACAGCACGGCGTCGCACTTGACGCATTTCTTCCAGAGACCTTCCGGTATGGCGCTGCCGCGACCATTTTCGTCGCGGCGATCTATCGGGTTTTCCCGCCGGACTATGGAGGGAACAATTTTATCGACCCAGCTCATGACGCTTCCTGTTGTTAAGTCAAAATAGCAATATCAAATTACTAGGTATTCTAACGACTTATGGCATCAAGTGCATGACGGATATCGCGAATTAATGTTGTCGCCTCCAACACATCCGTGCCGTTTTTCTCGGCTCTGGCCACCGCGTCGACCAGAGCACTGCCTACTACGACTCCATCACAGCAAACCGCGACGCGGGTAGCCGTTTCTGCGTTTTTAATACCAAAACCAACGGTGACGGGCAGATTGGTATGGGCCTGGATACGCTGCATCAGCTTCTGCACCTGATCAACGTCGATATTGCCGGCACCGGTTACACCCTTCAGCGAAACACAGTAGATATAGCCCCCGGCCAGACCGGCGACTTTGGCAATACGCTCATCCGTGGTGGTTGGCGCCAACAGAAAGATATTGTCCAGTTCGTGCCGAGCCAGTGCTTCATTCAGCGGCTCCGCCTCTTCCGGGGGCATATCGACAATTAGAACACCATCGACACCGGCGCGACCGGCACGCTCGGCAAAGCAGTCGTAGCCCATACGCTCGACCGGATTGGCGTAGCCCATCAGCACAATGGGCGTATCCTGATCCTGCCTGCGATACTCGGTGACCAGCTCCAGTATTCCACTGAGGCTGACTGCGTGAACCAGCGCCCGCTCGTGGGCCAACTGGATGGTCGGGCCTTCGGCCATCGGGTCGGAAAAAGGTACGCCCAGTTCCAGAATGTCTGCGCCCTGCTCCACGAGCTTGTGCATCAACGGCAGGGTGCGTTCCATATCGGGATCGCCGGCGACAATATAGGGAACCAGCGCCTTGCGCTTAGCGCTGCGCAGGGCATCGAATTTCGCGGTTAAACGACTCAAAGTGACTTCCTTAAAATTAAACGGGCTCAGGTGAGCTGGATACCGTCGATCTGCGCGACGGTGTGAATATCCTTGTCACCGCGCCCGGACAAATTAATGATGATGGTCTTGTCTTTGTCCAGCGACTGGGCAAGCTTCTTGCCGTAGGCCAGCGCATGACTGGACTCCAGTGCCGGCATAATACCTTCCACCAAAGTCAATTCCCGAAACGCGGTCAGCGCCTCGTCATCATTGACACTCACGTACTCGGCGCGACCGATATCTTTCAGCCAGGCATGCTCAGGGCCAACCCCCGGATAGTCCAAGCCCGCCGACACCGAGTGGGTGTGAATAATCTGACCGTTATCGTCCTGCATCAAATAGGTTCGGTTGCCGTGCAGCACGCCCGGCGTACCCGCACTGAGCGGTGCAGCATGCTGTCCGGTTTCTACGCCATAGCCTCCGGCCTCGACACCATACATCGCTACGGACTCGTCGTTGAGGAAGGGGTGGAAAAGGCCAATGGCGTTTGAGCCACCGCCCACGCAGGCCACCAGTGCATCCGGCAGTCGTCCGGTTTGCTCCAGACACTGGGCGCGTGCCTCCCGACCGATAATGGACTGAAAATCCCGCACCAGCTGCGGATAGGGGTGCGGACCCGCCACGGTACCTATGATGTAAAAGGTGTCGTCGACATTGGTAACCCAGTCGCGCATCGCTTCGTTCATAGCATCTTTCAGTGTGCGCGAACCGGATTTCACCGGAATCACCTCTGCACCCAGCAGTTTCATGCGGTAAACATTCAGGGCCTGACGATGAACGTCTTCTTCGCCCATAAACACGTGGCAGCTCATACCCAGTCGGGCGGCAACGGTGGCGGAAGCCACACCGTGCTGACCGGCACCGGTTTCGGCAATGATGCGTTTCTTGCCCATGTGCTTCGCCAGTAGAGCCTGCCCGATGGTGTTATTAACCTTGTGTGCGCCGGTGTGATTAAGGTCTTCACGCTTGAGGTAAATCTGCGCGCCACCGGTTTCCCGGCTCCAACGCTCGGCCAGGTAAAGCGGAGAGGGTCTGCCGACGTACTGAGCCAGATCCTGGTCAAACTCAGCCTGAAAGTCCTTGTCGTTTTTTAAACGCTGATAGGCCGCTTCCAGCTCATCCAGCGCACACATAAGGGTCTCTGATACAAAGCGCCCACCATAAGGGCCAAAGTGCCCGCGCTTATCCGGAAAACTTGCGTAATCAACCGCTTTATCTATCGCTTTAGCCACGATTTACTGCCTCTATAAAAGCTCGAATTTTGTCTTCTGACTTGATGCCCGGCGCCGACTCCACGCCGCCACTGACATCCACTGCCGCGGGCCGAACCTGCTCGATGGCTAGCGCCACATTGTCCGGATTCAATCCACCGGCCAAAATGATAGTGCTGCTCAGAGATTCCGGTATCAGCTGCCAATCAAAGGTTTCGCCTGTCCCGCCGGCAACCCCCGGCTTGTAGCTGTCCAGCAGGATCCCGCTTGCGGACGGGTAATTCGCAGCGATCGCAGCAAGATCAGCGCCCGGACGTGTGCGCAGCGCTTTAAGATAGGGAACACCAAACTGTCGGCAGAAAGCCTCGCTCTCATCGCCGTGAAACTGCAGGCGATCGAGTCTTACCCTGTTGAGCACACGTTCCACTTCTGCGGGTTCCGGATTAACAAACAAACCCACCGAGGTTGTGAAAGCCCTAAGGCTGGCGCTAATCTCAGCGCCGACCTCCTGACTTATATTCCGGGAACTGGGCGGATAAAACACCAAACCAATCGCATCGGCGCCCGCGCGGTCGGCAGCGACAGCGTCTTCGACTCGCGTTATGCCACAGATCTTTACGCGAATACGCGCCACTCGGATCCCACCATTTACCTGATTTAAGGGCGGGAATTCTAGCAGACTGCGGCGCCGAATGCTGCCTCAAGCCTTCAGCCAGGGGGCGAGAAAATCAGGGCCCAAACCAGTCTGAGGCAGCTGAAATTGGCTTGGATAAATGACGTCGACAAGATAGAGGCCATTCGGTGCCGCCGTGGCCGCCGCGGCGCAGCGGTCCCGCCCGGCGAGTAAATCAGCAATCCAGCGCGGAGATTCCTGAGCATTGCCGACCTTGCGCAACGACCCGGCGATATTGCGCACCATATGATGCAAAAAGGCATTGGCCTGAATATCCAATACCGTGAGGGCCCCGCGCTGAATAACCTGCGCATGATGCACGTTGCGCATCGGCGTGCGCGACTGGCAACCCGCCGCCCTGAAAGCACTGAAATCCTGCTCACCCAGCAGCGCCTGCGCGGCGTCCTGCATCGCTGAGGCATCCAGCGCTTCAGGAATCCAGGTAACGGCCTGCCGATTAATCGCAGGTCTCGTCGGGGCACTGAAAAACACGTAGCGATAGCGCCTCGCCGTAGCACTGAACCGGGCATTGAACTGCTGATCGACCGGACGAGCCCAATGCACAGCGATATCATCCGGCAAGGCGGAGTTCACGCCCATGACCCAGGCTGCTTCCGGGCGCGGAACCGGGCTGTCAAAATGGACGACCTGATGGGCGGCATGAACACCGCTGTCGGTACGCCCTGCGCACTGGACCTTAATCGACTGGTTCGCCACCTTGCTCAAAGCGCGTTCCAGCGCATCCTGCACGCTGGGCATCGACGGTGAATGCTGCTGCTGCCAGCCATTGTAGGACGTGCCGTCGTAGGACAGGGCCATCGCCACGCGCCCACCAGCGGGGAATACATGGCTTCGGGAGAATTGTTCAATCACTTGGGGTCACACGAAGAATCGGGAAGGAGTCCGGGAGCGCTCGCAGTGGGCACCCCCGGGCAGGCTTACATTACAGGCGGGACAGGAGTTCGTTAGCGTCCTGTTTCTGCTCGTCATTGCCCTCTTCCATCACTTCCTGCAGCATCTCTCTGGCACCATCGGCATCACCCATATCGATATAGGCACGCGCCAGGTCCAACTTGGTGGCAACCTCGTCGCTGTCGCCCAGCAAGCCAAGATCGTCACTCATATCGTCGCTTTCGAGATCATCGAGGCCTGCGGCGGCGCTGTCCTCATCGAAATTGAAGTCGTCGAGCTCCAGGTCATCAAAGCTGTCTTCGGCTTTCGCGTCGGGCTTTTCTACTGACGGCGCGGGTTCGGGTTCGGGCGCAGGCTCTGCCGGGGCTGAAGGTGCCGGTGCGATGTCCGCTTCGTCCAGACTAAGCTCATCGTCCTCAGGCTCGAGCTCGGGTGTCAGCGGACCCTCACTGTCGCCTTCCAGCGAGAGCTCGTCATCAAGCTCACCCAGATCGAAATCTTCGTCGAGATCATCCAGTGACAGCTCGCCACCACCCACATCTTTACCTGCGCTGCCTTCCGACGGCTTGCTGTCGTCATCTTCCAGCCCGCCAAGATCGAGATCGTCATCCAGGTCCAGATCGAAGGACAGATCATCTTCTTCGAGGCTCGCTTCGGGTTTTCTCTCAGTGGTATCACCCAGCGACAGCTCGCTGTCCGCCTCATCGGCGTCAAGATCATCCAGATCAAGAGAGCCCAGATCGAGATCATCGACTTCAGCTTTGTCGGGAGTCGTCGATTCAGGCGCAGCATCCGGCTCGCGAATCAGCGTTTCACCGAATTCCTCGTCATCGTCCAGATCAAAATCCAGGTCGGTATCGTCATCATCGACGCCAGCCGGCTCGGCATGGGCAACCGGGGCCGCATCTTCGTCACGCAGCCAGTCACTGACACCTTCTACCGCCGACATGGACTCCTTGACCTCGGCAATTGCCTCCTGATCACCCATCGCTTCCAGCTCGCGGAAAGCGTCAATAAACTTAGTCTGATCCCGGGTTTCCAGAAACACGCCGAGCAGCTTAACGCGCAGATCAGTGCGCTCCGGCTCTTTGGCTATAGCGGCGTTGAGCATTTGCGCGGCCTGATCATAGCGACCATAAGCCACATAGATTTCAGCTTCAGCCAGCGCATCATCGGTTTCCGCTTCAACCTGCTGTGACGGCGCTGCTGCAGTCTGGCCGGTATCAGCATCTGCCTCATCACGGCCGGCATCGCTGTCATCACTCAACAAGTCATCGAAATCGTCAAAACTATCAGAAGTGTCCTCCGCGCTATCGGCCTCGCGGTTTGGCTCAATAATGAGCGTGGTATTGCCCGCATCGTCTTCGTCGTCATCCATATCCTGATGACTGCCGGTCGCCGATGCATCAAAGTCGTCGCTCATGGGCGGTATGCCGTCATCCTCTTCGTCAAGCGAGTCGCGGCTATCAAAGGGAGCTTCCGTTTTCTTTTGGCTGAATCGACGCAGCAGGGCAACAATCAAAAGCAGCAGCAAAATACCCAGCGCACCGTAGCGAAGCAGCGGATTATCCAGCAGGCTTTGCTCGGCCTCAGGCTGTGGCTGAGGAGCTGCGGGCGCAGGCTCAGGCTTTGCCTGCTCGGTTGCAGTATCACCTGCATCGGAAGCTGATTCGGCTGTTTCCGGTGAAGCTGGAGCTTCAACCGTTTCGGGCTCGGCACCCATCTGCTGTTGCAGGGTCGCCAACTGGTCGTCTTTCAGTTCTAGCAGTCGTTGCAGGGTTGCCAGCTGGCGCTCCAGATCACCCAGACGGGAATTCAGCTCGGCATTTTCCCGCTCGACCTTGTCGAGATTTTCCTGATTGGCGGCAAGCTCGTCGCGCAACTGTTGAACTTCACCGTCGCTGCCTTCGCTGGCAGATTCACCGGGCGTTGCAATAGACAGTCGCGCTTCGGTGCGGGGTTTGGCTGCATCGTCAACAGCCGCGTCTTCGCGCGCTGTAGCATCAAGTTGGGGCGCCGCATCCAGATCGCCGTCAGAAGGGAGCGCTTCACCTCGCCAAACGGCGTTCTGACGGCGAATTTCCTTTACCGCTGAATCCTGCGACAGCTCGCGCGCCTCTTCGGCTGTCGGCAGACGCAGCACGTAGCCGGATTTCAGGCGGTTGATATTGTCACCGATAAAGGCGCGGGGATTCTTGCGCAGCAAAGCCAGCATGGTTTGCTGGACGCTGACGCCTTCGGGTTTATAGGTCGTGGCAATGTCCCACAACATGTCATTGTGCTGTACCCGATACTCGGTGGGTCGCTCAGCGCGCGGCAGCGCGGTGCGATCCTCACCCTCTCGGGGTTTCGGTCCGCTTTGTGTTTCCTGCTGACCCTGGGTTTCTTCCAGCATCACCACTTCTTCGCGGGTCGCCGGGGTTGCCTGCGCTGCCTGACTAACAGCCCCGCCCGCAGCTGTTTGTACCGCCGAAGTGCGCGCATCACTGACGACCGGCAGGTCCAGCAGCACAGTGTACTCCCGCAGCATACGGCCAGCGGGCCAGCGAGCCTCTACCAAAAAGTTGAGATAGGGTTCAACGATGGGCTCGCGGGACTTGATCACCACCACGCCCTTGCCGTCGTCACCCACGCTCACTTCAAACTGCAGTTTGGACAGCAGGTAGTTGAAGTCGATCCCGGATTTCTCAAAGTCCTCGGCTGAGGCCAGCTTGACGGTTATCTGGTCACTGCTCAGATTTCCGGTGTCACGCAGCGTAATGCGAGCTTCCAGGGGCTGATTGAGTGCCGAATTCAGGCGTAACTCACCCATACTCAGCGCGTGGCTCAGTGAGGTAGCTCCAAGGCCAACAATCAGCGCTACGCCAGCCAGCGATCTCTTCAACATAAGGACTTCCTGTTATTCTCTAATGCCCTGCTATTTTTCCGTTTTCACGGGGCAGTTACGTGTTGTGAAGCTAGAACCTAGCCTGAAGCTAGAAAAACTCTCCACACCTTGCCGTAAATATTAGCTATATGGAACTTTTTATCAAGATTTCAATCAATCTTGTTATGTTAACAACCGCACCCTTTCGGATATTATCGGCGATAATCCAGGCTCTCAGGGTATGATCATCCGATCGCCCCGGCTGCAGGCCACCGAGATGAATCCGGTCGTCCTCCGCCAGCGCCACCGTGGAAAAACCCTCTTTACTTTCAAAGACATGAATACCGCTCTCGCGCCATGCGGCAATGCAGCTGTCGAGCATAAGCGGCTGCGCAAGGGTGGCGGTCAGGTGCGTGGCCTGACCATAAAACAGAGGCATTTGCGCGCGATCAAGACGGCAGGCCGAAAGTCGCACACCGAGTAGATCCTGCAGCCCCTGCTCCATAACCTCGGCATTTTCCAGGGAATCCGGCAGTAAATTAAAGGCCAGCTGGGGGCCGTCGCCTTCAATGCCCTGACCATTCAGCAAACGCGCTGTTTCCGCCGCCAGCTGGCGGGTGCCTTTATCGCCATAGGCAGAGGCCGATTCACAGATCAGTGCGTCAACGGTCAATAATTCATTCCCGGCCAGCAAGCCCTCGAGCACGGGCGCCAATGCGCTGAGTGCTGCGTACGGCAAAGCCCAGTAAACGGGATAGTCTACCCGTTCATCAAGCATCAGCTCCGGCACCACCCAGCGACCACCGGCCGGCGCCATTGAGGCGTCGATAACGTGACAGCCCATGGCGTTGGCATTGTCTGCCAACTCTGCCATCTCCGGGTGAGGTTCAAGCATGACGAGCAGATCGAGCTCTGAAAAGTCCAGGTCACTCAGCGCCATTACCGGTACAGTTCGGCCTTCAAAACGAACACTGGCACCCTCTTCTATCGGTGCCAGTGAAAAAACGCTCAGCGAACTGAGGCCGAGTTCCAGCTCGGCCAACTGCTCCCGCAAACCTGTTGCGATTGGACCATCAACACCACAAAGCCCCAGTCTCACTGATCAGCGCTCCTGAATTATGCGCAGCATGCGGCGCAGGGGTTCTGCAGCGCCCCACAGAAGCTGGTCACCAACGGTAAAGGCCGACAGGTATTGCGGCCCCATGTTCAGCTTGCGCACTCGGCCCACCGGAATATGCAGAGAGCCGGTCACGGCAGTTGGAGTCAGCTCTTTCAACGTGACTTCGCGCTCGTTCGGCACCAGTTTCACCCAGTCATTGGCACTGCCAATAATGGATTCAACGTCGCCGATTGCCACATCCTTATTGAGTTTGATGGTCAGCGCCTGGCTGTGACAGCGCATGGCACCAATGCGCACACAGGTGCCGTCAACCGGAATGGGCGCGCCGCTGCGACCGAGAATCTTGTTGGTTTCAGCCTGAGCCTTCCACTCTTCGCGGCTCTGGCCGTTTTCCAGTTGGGTATCGATCCACGGCAACAGGCTGCCCGCCAGCGGATGACCAAAGTTATCGGTGGGGAAATCACCGCTGCGCATGGCCTTGGCCACCGCGCTGTCGATATCCAGAATATTGGAGCGCGGGTCAGCCAGCAGCTCGCTGACGCTGCTGTTTATGGTACCCATCTGGGCAATCAGCTCGCGCATATTCTGGGCGCCAGCACCGCTGGCCGCCTGATAGGTTTGGGCACTCACCCACTCCACCAGGCCTTCGCGGAGCAGACCGCCAATGCCCATCAGCATCAGGCTGACAGTACAGTTACCGCCAATGAAATTTTTGACGCCTTTGTCGAGCGCCTGGTTGATCACGTCGCCGTTAACCGGGTCGAGGATAATGACGGCGTCGTCGCTCATCCGCAGGGCAGAAGCCGCGTCAATCCAATAACCGTCCCACCCCGCATCGCGCAGCTTCGGGAATACGGCTTTGGTGTAGTCGCCGCCCTGGCAGGAAATGATGACATCCATTTCCTTCAGCGAGTCGATGTTTTCGGCGTCCTGCAATACGCCCGCGCCTTTGCCCACATCCGGGGCTTCGCCGCCGGCATTGGAGGTGCTGTAAAAAGTGGGTTCAATGTTGGCGAAATCATTCTCGTCGCGCATGCGGCCCATCAGCACCGAGCCGACCATGCCGCGCCATCCAACCAATCCTGTCTTCAACATAATCTTAATCCTTCGCTGTCAAATTCTGACTGCAAAACGTTGTTGTTCAGGCGCTTTATTGCGCCCGCAGGGCCGCGACTACCGCGTCACCCATTCCGGCTGTACCTACCAGCTTGCAGCCTTCCGAGTAGATATCACCGGTTCTTATTCCCTTATCCAATACGCTGCTGACCGCTTTATCGATATCGTCAGCGGGGCCTTCGAGGCCCAGCGAGTAGCGCAGCATCATCGCCACCGACATGATGGTGGCCAGCGGGTTGGCCTTGTCCTGCCCGGCGATATCCGGTGCTGAACCATGACAGGGCTCGTACATGCCGCGATTGTTCACATCCAGCGAAGCCGAGGGCAACATGCCAATGGAGCCGGTCAGCATGGCGGCGGCATCGGAAAGAATATCGCCAAACATATTGCCGGTCACCATCACATCAAACTGTTTCGGCGCACGCACCAGCTGCATCGCGGCGTTGTCGACATACATATGGCTCAACTCCACTTCCGGGTAGTCTGCGGCCATGGACTCGACCACCTCACGCCACAGCATGGTCACTTCCAGCACGTTGGCCTTGTCGACCGAGCACAGTCGCTTGCCGCGTTTCATGGCGGCTTCAAAGGCCACCTTGGCGATACGGCGGATTTCCGACTCCGAATATACGTAGGTGTTGTAGCCCTGACGCTCGCCATTTTCCAACTCGCGAATGCCGCGCGGCTCGCCAAAATAAATACCGCCGGTCAGTTCGCGCACGATCAGAATATCCAGCCCGGAAACCACTTCGGGCTTCAGGCTCGACGCACCCGCCAGTTGCGGATAAAGAATAGCCGGACGCAAATTGCCAAACAGCTCCAGTTCGCTGCGCAAGCGAAGCAAGCCGCCCTTTTCCGGGCGGTCTGCCGGCGGCAATTTGTCCCATTTGGGGCCACCGACCGCGCCAAGCAAAATGGCGTCCGAGGCTTTGGCCAGCTCAAAGGTATTGTCCGGCAGCGCGTTGCCGGTGGCGTCTATGGCAGCACCACCCAAGAGGGCTTCTTCCAATGCCAGCCCGAGGCTGTATTTGTCATTCAGAAAGTTCAGTACTTTCACGGCTTCAGCCATGATTTCCGTGCCGATACCGTCGCCGGGCAACACCAGAATATTCTTTGTCACGTTCTCTTTACTCCAGAAACTCTTTCCGGAACTTCATTCCAGAAACAACGAGCCCCGACTGATACGGGGCTGGCGGCGGATTCTAGCAAAGCACGCGCGCAATTGCGCGTACTCGCCTCTCCAATATTTACCGTCAGGCCGAACGGGAAAACAGCCAGGGCGCTTCCTTGCGGCGTCTTTCTTCATAGGCGCGAATCGCATCGGCCTGCTGCAGGGTAATACCAATATCGTCTAGACCATTCAGCAGGCAATGCTTGCGACCGCTCTCCACCTCAAAGGTAATTACCTCAGCCGACGGCGTGGTAATGGTTTGCGCCTCGAGGTCAATTTCCAGCTGATAGCCTTCGGTGGCATACATCTCCTGAAACAGGCGATCGACAATGTCGGCATCCAGTGCGATCGGCAGTACCCCGTTCTTGAAACAGTTGTTGAAGAAAATATCGGCATAGCTCGGCGCAATAATGCAGCGAAAACCGTAATCTTCCAGTGCCCAGGGGGCGTGCTCGCGACTGGAACCACAGCCAAAATTCTCCCGCGCCAACAGCACCGATGCACCCTGATAACGGGGGAAATTCAGCGGGAAATCCTTATTTAAAGGGCGATTGCTGCAATCCTGCCCCGGCTGCCCCTCGTCGAGGTAACGCAGCTCGTCAAACAGGTTGGGACCAAAGCCGCTGCGCTTGATGGATTTCAGAAACTGCTTGGGAATGATCATGTCGGTATCGACATTGGCGCGATCCATTGGCGCCACCAGGCCTTTCATTTGCGTAAAGGGCTTCATTATTGCGCTCCTCCCACGAGTTCATTCACATCAACAAAATGACCTGCTACCGCAGCGGCCGCAGCCATTGCCGGGCTGACCAAGTGGGTGCGCCCGCCAAAACCCTGGCGCCCCTCAAAGTTGCGGTTCGAGGTGGACGCGCAGTGCTCGCCGGCGCCGAGCTTGTCGGAGTTCATGGCCAGACACATGGAACAGCTCGGCTCGCGCCATTTCATACCAGCCTCAATAAAGATCTTGTCCAGCCCCTCGGCTTCCGCCTGACGCTTGACCAGGCCGGAGCCCGGAACAACCAAAGCCTCTTTTATGGTACTGGCAATCTTGCGGCCCTTGACCACATCGGCCGCGGCGCGCAGATCCTCAATGCGCGAGTTAGTGCACGAACCAATAAAGACGCGATCCAGCTGGATATCGCGAATTCTCTGCCCGGCCTTCAAGCCCATGTATTGCAGAGCCCGCTCACAGGCGGCCTTGCGCACCGGCTCGGCGAAATCATCAGGGCCGGGTACGGTGTCATCAATGCTGGCCACCATCTCCGGTGAGGTGCCCCAGGTCACTTGTGGCAGAATGTCCTGTGCATTCAACTCAACCACTTTATCGAACACCGCGTCATCATCGCTGCGCAGTGTCTTCCAGTAGGCCACCGCCTTGTCCCAGTTTTCACCAGTCGGCGCGTAGGGGCGCCCTTCCACGTACTTGAGGGTAGTTTCGTCCACCGCCACCATGCCCACGCGAGCACCGGCTTCGATGGCCATATTGCAGATGGTCATACGACCTTCCATCGAGAGATTGCGGATGGTGCTGCCGCCGAACTCAATCGCACAGCCATTACCGCCGGCGGTGCCAATTTTGCCGATCACCGCCAGCACGATGTCTTTTGCGGTAACACCCGGGCGCAGTTCACCGTCGACCTTGACCAGCATGTTTTTCATTTTGCGCTGGCGCAGACACTGGGTGGCCAGCACATGCTCCACTTCCGAGGTGCCAATACCGTGGGCAATAGCACCGAGGGCGCCATGGGTTGCGGTGTGGGAGTCACCACAGACCACGGTCATGCCTGGCAGTGTGGCGCCCTGCTCCGGGCCGACCACATGCACAATGCCCTGGCGCGCATCATTGATCTTGAATTCTTCAATGCCGAACTCTTCGCAATTGTCATCCAGCGTAACCACCTGCAACTTGGAGACCGGGTCAACAATGCCATCGACACCGGCTACCCGCTCTTCCACAGAGGACGGCACATTGTGATCCGGCGTCGCCAGGTTGGCGTCAATCCGCCAGGGCTTGCGACTGGCCAGACGCAGCCCTTCAAAAGCCTGTGGCGAGGTCACTTCATGCACCAGATGGCGATCGATATACAGCAAGGCGTCGCCGTCATCGGTAATAGCGACGAGATGATCGTCCCAGAGTTTGTCGTAAAGGGTTTTTCCGGCCATGGTCTGCTCCGCTAACTGGCTTGCCAAAGGGCTGATTATTCAACGCTGACCAGTCTACGCAGGGATTAACAATAAAACAAATTCATATTTTTCATATTTCTGATAACATATTTTCATCCAAAAAGAGCAAGCCCCGCTATGGACACTCAGACTCTGCGCGCATTTCTTACCGTTGCCGAATGCCAGTCCTTTACTGAAGCTGCCGAGCTGATGCACCTCACCCAGCCGGCGATCAGCAAACGCTTGAGTAATCTGGAGCAACAGCTTGAACATCGACTGTTTGACCGCATCGGTCGCAAAGTAAGCCTCACCGAAGCCGGCGAGGCATTACTGCCACAGGCCCGGGCCATTTTGCTGGCGATGGCCAATGCCGAGCGCAGCGTCCGCGACCTGGACGGCAGCGTCGGTGGCAAGCTGTCCATGGGTATTTCTCACCATATCGGGCTGCACCGCCTGCCGCCGGTGCTGCGCTACTTCACCCGAACCTACCCGGAGGTGCGGCTGGATATCGACTTTATGGATTCCGAACAGGCTCACGACATGATTCTCCACGGTGAGCTGGATCTGGCGGTTATCACCCTGTCACCGGAACAGGAACCCAACCTGGAATCTTTTGCTGTCTGGGAAGACCCGCTGACCGTCGCCACCGCCTTGGACCACCCACTGGCCAGCCGCAAAGCAGTCACCCTGCGTGAACTGCAGCAGCACACCGCCATACCGCCGGGCCTGAATACCTATACCGGCCAGATTATCAAACGCCTGTTTGACGAAGCGGGCCTGAAAATGGATATCGCCATGTCGACCAACTACATGGAAACCATCAAGGTCATGGTCTCAATCGGGCTTGGCTGGAGTATTCTGCCCGCCACCCTGATAGATGACAGCGTAGAGGCACTAACTCTGAAAGGGCACCAATTGAGCCGCACCCTAGGCTGCGTTCACCACCGCAACCGCAGCCTCTCAAACGCGGCAGAGGCGTTCATCAAGGTTCTTAAAGAACACCCTGAGCGATCAACTCCCTGAGCGCGTCGGGCGTGTCGATATCACAACAGACACCGCAATCATCGACCACTATCTGCTCAAGGCTCTGTAAGTGCGTATCGAGCACGGACTGGGCGCCCCCCTCACCCGCCAGCGCCCCCAAGTCGCCGTAGTAGGCTTTTCCAAACACCACCGGGTGACCTGGATTGCCGTCGAATACAGGGCGGCGCAAGGTGTCCTTCCCGACGCCGCGCGCCAGCCGCGTTAGCGTGTCACTGCGCAACGCGGGCAGGTCTACCGGCAGTATCATCAGCGCATCAAAATCATCGCTGAGCAAAGCCACCGCCCCGGCAATACTGCTGCCCATGCCTTCATTCGCACGCATCAGCTCGAGCTTATGCGGAATACCCAGTGAGTCTCCGTGCCGCACAGTCACGCGACAGGGCAAGCCGGCGCTGTCTATTATCGCCAGCATGTGCTCAAGCAAGGTCAGACCGGAAGGCAGCTGCGCGAGACGCTTGTCCGAGCCAAACCGGCGACTGGCACCGGAGGCGAGCAACAACACGCCGACGGGCCGACTCATATTTTCCGCTGAGCCTTGAGCTGAACCAGCTCGGCCATAATTGCCACCGCAATTTCCATGGCCGACTTGCTGCCAATGGGCAAACCAACCGGCGCGTGCAGGCGCCCGATCTCAGCCTCTGAAAGATCCAACAGAAGCAGACGCTCCCGACGTTTGGCGGAAGTCCGCTCAGAACCCAGCGCGCCGACGTAGCAGGCCTCAGATTGCAGAGCCTCCATCAGGGCCATGTCGTCAATTCGCGGGTCGTGGGTCAGGGTTATCACCAGACTGTGAGAATCACTGGCCCGCTCCCGCACCACATCGTCAGGCATGGCACAGACCGTATCGACAGCCGACACCGGAAACTGATCGATGCGATCCCTTCTCGGGTCACACACTGTCACCGCATAATCCATGGCCGTTGCCAGCTCGGAAATACAGCGCGCCAGCTCATTGGCGCCCACCAGGAGCAGGTGCAGACGCGGGCCAAAGTCCTGCAACAGCATCTTGTCGTCAAGGTGCAGCGACTCGATTCGTGGCAGCGGAGATAGCTGCCAGGCTCCGCTCGCAAGATTCACCTGCCTGCGAATACAGCGCCTGTTTTGCAGTGCGTCGACTATTTCAGCGATAGCTTCGCGATGCCCCGGGGAAAGCGGCTCGATAAGCACCTCTAGCCGCCCACCGCAGGGCAACCCAAGGCGTTCGTTTTCTTCAGCCGTGACCCCATAGGGGTGCACAACCACTTTATCAGGCGCCAACTCACCGGCTCTCACCCGTTCCAGCAGGTCATCCTCTATACAGCCGCCGGAGAGTGAGCCAATCAATTCACCTTGCTGCGACACCCCCATCAGCGAACCCAACGGCCGCGGCGAGGCACCCATAGTCTTCACAATGGTGCACAGCCAACAGGTTTCGCCAGCATCCAGCCAATCCAGCACCGCGCTGAATACAATTTCGTCTACGGTTTTCACACAACTACCTTTTCAACAGGCAAAAAAAACGCCGCGTTAAGCGGCGTTATAGTGTAGCGGAGAACTTAGTACCAGCGGTAAACCGCCTGCAGGCCAATGCTGCGTGGACGGGCGATAAAACCGTAGTGGTTGACCGCACCAAAGATGCTGTTAGCCAGCGGGGTGTCGTTGGCGTAGTTAACAACTTCCTCATCGGTCAGGTTTTTACCTACCAGAGCAATCTCCCAACCGTCTTCGAAATCAGACAGCGCCAGACGACCATTGATCATCGCGTAACCATCCTGCTCCTGAGTCGGGTCAAGGTTCTGGGTGGGGTTGTAGTCGTCGGTGAAGACGATGTCCAGACCACCGCGGAACTCAAGAGTGTCGGCAATCGGCGTGGTATAAACCAGTCCGATGTTACCCGAGAAATCTGCAACGTACTGGTTTGTCTCACCGGTGAAATCACACAGGCCATCGCCATCGGGATCTTCGCCGTTGCGAACCTGTACGTGGTTACACTGACCGTTTTTGAAGTCGGTGAATTCGAAGTCCAGGAAGGCCAGCGCACCGGTCATCATCAGCTTCTCGGTGATCGCCAGACGGCCGTCCAGTTCCAGACCCATGGTTTCCGCCGCACCGGCGTTACCCACGTTAAAGCCCAGCGTACCGTCGAAGATACTGATCTGCAGATCATCGAACTCGGTGAAGAACATGGCGACATTCAGTTCGGCAGCGCCATCCAGCAACGTGGTCTTCGCACCGATTTCATAGCTGGTCGACTTTTCCTCTTCAAACTCAAAGCTACCGATCAGGATTGTATCATCCACCGGATTCTGAGGATCCGGCGCATTGGCTGCCGGAGAGGCGTTCGACCGTGCGTCAAAGCCACCCGACTTGAAGCCTTTACTCCAAGTAAAGTAGCTCATGCCCCAGTCAGAAAAATCCCACTGCAGGTTCACAGAAGGTGAGAAATTACTCTCGTCACGGCTGCCTTCCAGGTCATGGCGCTCTGCGGAAAAGTTGATGGCAACGGTACTATCAACTTCACCCTCAGGAATACGCTCACCGGTCCGGTTATTTTCGAAGTCCAGTTTACGAGCGCCATCTTTGGTTTCGCTGGAATAACGGCCACCCACATTCAGGCGCAAAGTATCACTGAGGTTAAAGGTTAGCTGAAGGAAGGTTGACCAAAGCTCGGTATCCGTTTCAAAGTCACGGGGAGTTCCAAGATCGCGAATTTCATCACCGGCATCGCCAGGGCCATCCTGCGGCCGCCCGCGAGTACCGCCTGCCGCAAAGTCAGCCAAGTTGATCAAATCGGGCAGAACGTTACTGGTCACCAGAATGGAATCGTAGAATTCCAGTTCGCTCTTGTGAAGATACAAGCCCCCGATATATTCGATGAACCCACCCACCGGTGAGGAGATACGGAATTCCTGACTGTACTGCTTGTACTCTTCCTCGAACTCGACCTTGAACAGCTCGGAACCGGTAAAGTCGCAGTCACACAGTTCTTCATACTCGTAGGACATAATGCCAGTGATAGACGTCAGCGTATGCTCGCCCCAGGCATAATCGAGGTTCATGGTGAAGTTCTGGGTGTCGTTGTTACTGAAGTCACCGTTTGAAGAGCGTTTGTAATCCAGCTCGTTGTTAAGCACTGACGCATCAGAGTTAATCGATACAAAGGGCGGCACGTTGGTATTAAACAGAATTTCACTGTAGTTACGCTGACCGTCGCCGTTAACATCAGCACCTGTTGCAGTGTTACCGAATACTGGGCTGGTAGAGTTCTGGTCGTTAATGATTTCTATCTGACGACCGGTAACGTCAAACTTGCCCACCTCAAACTTGAACATGGCCTGCAGGTCATCGGTTGCCGCCCAGTCGAGGATCAAACGCGCAGTACCTTCATCGCGTTCCGGCTCGTCCTGATCCAAAGTCAGGTTTTCGATATAGCCATCCATATCACGCTTACGAATCGCCAGACGCGCACCCAGCCGATCGGTAAGAGGACCAGACAGGACAACATCAATCGTGCGCTCGCCGTGAGTGGGCTCATAGAGGCCAGAGACCATACCCTCGAATTCCATACCCGGACGTTGAGAATGCAGACTCAGGGCACCAGCCACCGAGTTCTTACCGAACAGGATGTTCTGCGGACCACGCAGCACCTCTACACGGGCCAGATCAAGAAACGGCGCACGGGACAGCTGGGCACGACCATAGCTGATACCGTCAAAATACATACCCACTGACTGCTCGAAGCCCTGGTTGATACCGGAGCCGATACCACGCACATAGATATTGGTACCGATACCGGTTTCCGACATGGTCAGGTTAGGAACATAGGCCTGCAGATCTTCGATCTTGTCGATGCCGGCCTCCATCATTTTCTCACCGGAAACGGCATTGACCGACACCGGAACATCCTGCAGGCTTTCAGCGCGCAGGGTGGCCGTGACGATTACCTCTTCCAGCACTACCGCCGCCTGTGCGCTGCCAGCGGCAATACCCGCGACCAGCGGCAACAGCGCGGCGCCGTGCCGAAATCTCGACTTATTTTTCATTGCTTCCTCCCAGACTCACTCGATATGAGCAGTTTTATTGAGTGTTACTTTGTAATTCGATGGTTCTTATGTCGAACTTAAAGGAGCGTACTCGTGTTTATTAAAGCATGCGCTCAGTTTAGTCAATTTTTTACAGTTTTCATGCACATAAAGCCAATATGCAATATTTATGTGGAGTATTGCGCTCACAAATAGGTGTTATTACGTACTAAGTCTCATTTTTTACTACCAGCGGTAGGAGAACTGCAGCGCGACACTGCGAGGGGCTTCCAGAAAGCCATAATGCCCTTTATTGCCAAATATGGTGAAAGCCGTCGGCGTGTCGCTGGCATACATCACGATAACCTCGTCAGTCAGGTTCTTGCCTACCAAAGCAAGCTCCCAGGTGCGATCAAGCGCCGCAATCCCTGCCCTGCCATTAAATTTGACGTAACCATCCTGCTGCACCGCAGGGTCAAGGTTTTGGGCCGGGTTGTAATCATCCGTAAAGATCGCATCCAGAGATAGCCCGATACCCACTTCCGGGCTGATAGGCCGAATATAGGTCAGCACCAGATTACCCGCAAAGTCAGCCACGTACTGATTGGTCTTGCCGGTGTAATCACAGTTAATTCCGTCGGGCGCCGTAGGTTCCTGCCCTGCCAGACACTGCCCATTCTGAAAATCATCAAATTCAAAATCGAGAAATGCCAAAGCACCCGCCAGCATCAGGTATTCGCTAAGCTGGATACGACCGTCCAGCTCAAGCCCCTGCGTGGTCGCACTGGCGGCGTTGCCCACATTAAAACCGAGTGTGCCGTCAAAAATACTCACCTGCAGATTATCAAACTCAGTACGAAACAATGCCGCATTCAGTTCAGCTGCGCCGTCCAGCAGCGTCGACTTGAAACCGATTTCCAGGCTGGTGGCCTCCTCTTCCTCATATTCGAACGTACCGATCAGCACCGGCCGCCCTTCCGGTCTGGCCGGGTTAGGAGCCGCACCCGGAGGCAGCGGCACCGGCTCTGCCGAAGGCGACGCATTGGAACGCGCGTCAAACCCGCCGGACTTATAGCCCCGACTCAGCGTGGTATAGATCATCATGTCGTCTGTCGCATCCCACTGCAGGTTCAGCAGGGGGGAAAACTGGGACTCGTCTCGGCTGCCTTTCAGATTATGCCTCTCAGCGGCGAAACTTACTGCAGCGACAGTATCGGTTTCACTGAAGGGTCGCACGTTGTAATTCAGATCGCCAAACTCAAAGTGACGGGAGCCTTCCTTACTCTCCATCGAATAGCGCCCGCCCAGGGTCACGCGGATGGTATCCGTTGCATTCCAGGTCGATTGCAGAAATACAGAGTACAGCTCTGAGTCGCTGGTAAAGGTCCGCGGCGACGTCAGATTGGCAATAGCATTACCGGCGTCACCTATGCCGGCGATTTCCTCCGGCGAACCGCCCAAGGGGTTGGGATCGTTATCACCACGGGCGCCGCCTTCAGTGGCATCGGCCGCATTCAGCAACTGCACAATCAGATCGGAGTCAACGATAATGCTGTCGAAAAACTCCAACTCGCTTTTTTGATAATAAAACCCACCGATAAATTCAAAGTTTTCACCCGCCGGTGAAATCCAACGCAGTTCCTGACTTATCTGCTGATAGTCTTCCACCAGCGACACTTTGAAACCTTCAGCACCGGTAAAATCGCAATCACACAGATCATCATAGTCATAGGCCATGTAACCGGTTATCGAGGTAAAGGTGTGGTCACCTCGAATCCAGTCGGCGTTAATAGTGAGGTTTTCCGTGTTATTCAAACTGAAATCGCCATTAGACGAGCGTTTAAAATCCTGAAAATTATTAAGTACCGAAGAATCCGAATCGATATCTAGCACCAGACCAGTGGGATCACGGGTTTCGTTCAGGATCTGTCCATGGGTGCGACCGGCAAATAAAGGGTTCGTGCTCACCGACGGTGAATCATTAATAATTTCGGCCTGGCGGCCGGTCACATCAAAACTGCCCAGCTCACCTTTTACACTGACCGTGACTGCGTCGCTCGCATCCCAGCGTAATTTGAGGCGATAAGTCGCTTCGTCGAAGGCGGGCTCATCGCGGTCAAGGGTCAGGTTCTCCATAAAGCCACCGTAATTGCGCAAGCGCGCCGAAAAACGGTAACCGAGGGTATCACTGATGGGGCCTGACAAAATCAGGTCGAGAACTTCTTCCTCAAAGCGGGGCTCGTAGGTGGCCGAAACCGCACCCTCAAACTCTTCACTCGGCCGCGAAGTGACAATACTGATGGCGCCGGCAATGCTATTTTTGCCGTAAAGAATATTCTGCGGGCCGCGCAGTACCTCGACCCGTTCCAGATCCAAAAACGGTGCTCGTGCCAATTGAGCGCGACCGTAGTAAATGCCGTCGACATACATACCGACGGATTGTTCAAAGCCCTGATTGATGCCCGAACCGATGCCGCGAATATAAATGGAGGTGCCAATACCATTTTCGGTCATGGTCAGGTTGGGAATATAAGCCTGCAGATCTTCAATCTTGTTCAGGCCCGCCGACAGGAGTTTTTCCCCGGAAATCGCGCTAACCGACACGGGCACGTCCTGCAGGGACTGTTCACGCAGCTGGGCCGTGACAATCACTTCCTCCAGCACTGCGCGCCGCTCCTGTGCAAGGGCAGCCGCAGCCACCGGCATCAGCAGCGCCGCCCAAAGCCATTTTTTCATGCCGTCTCTCCGTAGCTTTTGGTTATTGTCTGGAGTTCGTTGACAGTGTGAAACAATAATAGGGTTCGCGACCCTTTACCAGCGATAGCTCAACTGCAGCGCAACCGTGCGCGGCGGATTGACAAAACCGTGATGGGTCGCAGCCTCGGTAATGGTATAAGCCGTTGGCGCATCCACCCCATAGACAATGATCAGCTCGTCCGTCAGGTTCTTGCCCAGCAAGGCAACTTCCCAGTCACCGGCAATATCCGCCAGCGACAAACGCGCGTTGTACACCACATAGCCATCCTGTTTGATGCGATCATCCAAATTAGGCGATGGATGATAATCATCGGTAAAGATAGCGTCGACATTGGCCCGCAACATCAGACTGTCCAGAATGGGGCGCTCATAGGCCAGCAGCAGGTTGCCCGAATAATCCGCCACATATTGATTGGTTTTGCCGCTGTAATCACAGTTTATGCCATTGGGGCTGTTGGGCGTCTGCCCCTGTATACAGGTACCGGCAAGGTGATCGACAAATTCAAAATCCAGGAAAGCCAGACCGGCCATCAGCATCAGGTTTTCCGTCAGACCAACCCGCCCGTCCAGTTCGAGGCCTTGAGAAATCGCACTCGCGGCGTTGCCCACATTGAAGCCCAGCGTGCCGTCGAAAACACTCACCTGCAGGTCGTCGAATTCGGTTCGGAACAAGGCCGCATTTAATTCTGCAACACCTCCGAACAAAGTCGATTTAACGCCCAGTTCATAACTGGTCGCCTCTTCCTCTTCATATTCGAAAGTACCGATCAGTACCACCTGATTGGGCACCGCAGCGTTCGGGTTACGCGGCGTGGGCTCGGCGCTCGGCGAGGCGTTGGAGCGCGCATCAAAACCGCCGGATTTAAAACCACGGCTGGCCGTGAAGTAGGCCATGGCGTCTTCTGAAAAATCCCATTGAACGTTCAACAATGGCGCAAACTGGGATTCCACCCGCTTGCCTTCCAGATCGTGACGCTCGGCCGCAAAACTGACCGCGGCAGCGGTATCAGACTCGCCAATGGGACGGATACTGAAGTCCGGGAAGGCAAATTCCAGCTTTCTACTGCCCTCTTTCTTCTCCCAGGTAAGGCGGCCACCAAAGGTCAAACGCACATGATCAATGACGTTCCAGGTTGCCTGCATAAACGCAGACGCCATGGTGGAATCACTGTTAAAGTCGCGCGGTGAGCGGAAGTTGCGAATGGCGTTCCCGGCGTCACCGATACCAGCCACTTCTTCCGGCCCACCCACCTGGCCCGGGTCAAAATCGCCGCGTGCGCCGCCTTCGGTTGCGTCGGCGGCATTGACCAGATCGGGAATGATGTCGGAATCAACACGAATAGAGTCGTAGAAATACAGCTCGCTGTAGTGCAGATAGGCCCCGGCAATAAACTCCCAAGACTCTCCGACGGGAGAGATCCAGCGAAACTCCTGACTGAACTGTTTGTAGTCTTCAACCAGGTCAAGCTGGAACAGCTCACCGCCGGTGAAGTCGCAGTCACAGTCCTCTTCATAGTCATAGGCCATGTAGCCGGTGATAAAGGAGTATTGATGCCCATCGCGATACCAGTCGACATTAACCGTTAGGTTCTGGGTGCTGTTATCGCTGCTGTCACCATTGGAGTGGCGTTTGTAATCGGCTTCGTTGTTGAGCACACCGGGGTGGGAGTCAATATCGACAACAACCGGCGCTGCGGCCGTGGGAAACTGGGTCTCATCCAGTATTTCAGCGTATGTGCGGCCGGCAAAAAACGGCACGTCAGATACCGAAGGCGAATCAAAGATAATTTCAGAATGACGCCCTATCACATCAAAACTGCCGTGCTCCAGTTTTAACGAGGCGACCACATCGTCACTGGCATCCCACAGCAATTTGAAGCGATAGGTGCGCTCTTCGCGGTTTGGCTCATCCCGACCCTGCACCAGATTTTCAATATGACCATCGTAATCGCGGATACGGGTGGCAAATCGGTATGCCAGCGTATCGGAAATCGGTCCGGACAGAACGCCATCAAAGATCCGCTCGCCTACCTGACCTTCCCAGGTAGCCTGAACATAGCCTTCAAATTCCTGAGTGGGCTTGGCCGTCGAAATATTGATCGCCCCGGCGATACTGTTCTTACCCAACAGGATATTCTGCGGGCCCCGCAGCACTTCGACTCGGGATAGATCCAGAAACGGCGCGCGAGCCAGCTGTGCCCGACCGTAGGAAATGCCATCGACATACATGCCCACCGACTGCTCGAAGCCTTGGTTTTCACCTGAGCCAATACCGCGAATATAGATATCGGTGCCAATACCGGATTCCGACATGGTGAAATTCGGGACGTAGGCCTGAAGGTCTTCAATGCGAGACAGCCCCGCCTCCATCATTTTGTCACCACTGATGGCGCTGACAGACACAGGCACGTCCTGCAGACTCTGCACGCGAAGCTGGGCGGTAACCACCACTTCCTCGAGCACGGCCGCCGCATTAGCCGTCACAATCGGCGCCAGAGCGCCCATAAAAACAAGGAATTTTGACTTGATTGGCGCGATCGCCAAAGAACAGGTTGGCGTAAAACGGCGCAGTTTCCGCATGCTGAATCCTTATTATTATCGGCTGCAATCTATTGGCAACCAGAACCACTGTAACCGCCCATGTGGACGCCGAAAACATCGGAATAATGCGTTTTTTTTGAAGCGAGTTCAAGCATTAACGGTCGGAATGGCAGACTGATCAGAAAATCCCCATCCCCAAACCCGCGGCAAAGCTCAATCCCAGCTCGCTGGCATCCTCCAGATTCTCTGCCTGCGGCTCACCTCGCACGATCAAGGGCTCAGCCACAGCTTTCAGGGGATAGCCTTTAACGATACGTTCGAGCTGCCTGACAGCGCCGCTCCCATCATTCCCGCAACTGACGATAAGCATATAGGGTCGCGCCAGGCTGCCGGGTTCGCAGGGGTAGTAGGTGCGATCGAAAAAGTCCTTCATACCGCCGGAGAGATAGCCGAAATTTTCCGGCGTCACAAACAGCACGCCATCACACGCCTGCAAGTCGGAAGAGCCCGCCTCCATCGCACGCAGCAAGCGGACATTGATTTCTTTCTCAGCCACCGCCCCGGCATAGGCAGCCTCGGCCAGCCGCTGGGAGCTGCCAGACTGAGTGTGATAAACAATAAGCAATTCTTTCAAGCCAACGCTCCTGAGATGTAAGAGCCTGCGTTCACAGCGGGCAGGCAGACTCGTATACTCCGCCAACCCATAACAACACATCAACTTCAGGCAAACCAAAGGTAACCCGATGTCTTCAAGCTCCGATCCGCAACAGAACAAAACCCTGCTACTGGCGTTTCAGAAAACGCTGGCCAAGCGCCTGCGCGGCGAAAACGCCGACATAGGGGCTTTTTTCCACAAGGACATCGCCTGGCATTTCCCGAAATCGACGGCGGAAGCGGCCAGCGGCAGCGATCACTACGGCATTGACGCGGTTATGGCAATGTTCGGTGATGATGTCGGGCAGTTCTATCAGCAGGACAGCATGACTTTTCACTACCACTCAATGACCGCAGAAGACGATCGCGTTCATCTGCACTTCAGCCTGGAAGCCAAAACCGCCACAGGCGAGGATTATTACAACGATTACCAGAGCCTGTTCCGTTTCGCAGATGGCAAGATTATCGAAGTCTGGGAGTATTTCGACACCGCTTACCTATTCAGCTTTTTTAATGGCTGAGTTGTTTAATCACCGATTCGCTGTCCGGCAGCGCTTACCACGCCATTGGCGATCAGCTCCCGCTGGTCTGCGTCACTGATACCCAGCTCCGTCAGTATTTCGTGGCTGTTGTGGCCCAGCGCTACTGCATCCGCGGGAGAGCCGCCGTCGGTGCGACTGAAGCGTGGTGCCGTTCGCGGTTGCCATACGCCATCGCGCTCAACGATGGAATTGCGAGCCTTATGGTGTGGGTGATCCTTGAGCTCGTTGGGCGCCAGCACCGGGGTGACGCAGGCATCCGTATCGGCAAATAGCTGCGTCCACTCATCCCGGGTTCGACTAGCAAACACCTCGGCAAAGCGCTCTTTCATCGCCGGCCACTGCTCCATGTCGTATTGATTCGGCAGCGAATCCGCAAGCCCCAGCCGTTCCACCAACACCTGGTAAAACTGGGATTCCAGTGCACCGACGGCGACATATTTTCCGTCAGCGGTTTCGTAAACCTCGTAAAACGGCGCACCGCCATCAATCATGTTGGTGCCCCGCTCACCCCAGTAACCGGTCTGGAAGGCTGAGAAAATACTGGTCATCAGCAGCGAGGCACCGTCCACCATCGCCGCATCCACCACCTGCCCCTTGCCGGAGTTTTTCGCCTCAAGCAGAGCGCACACCATGCCGAAGGCCAGCAACATACCGCCACCACCAAAATCACCGACGAGGTTGAGCGGTACGGCGGGCTTTTCACCGGCTCGCCCCATCGGCTCAAGAGCACCAGCGAGTGCTATGTAATTGATATCGTGGCCAGCGCGGTTGGCCAGGGGTCCTTCCTGCCCCCAGCCGGTCATGCGGCCATAAACCAGACGCTCGTTGAGGCCCAGACAGTCATCGGGGCCGAGCCCGTACTTTTCCAGCACGCCAGGGCGAAAGCCTTCCAGAAAGCCGTCGGCGCTGCGCACCAGTTTTTCCACCAGCGCTACCGCACCGTCTTTTTTCAAATCAATACAAATGCTGCGCTTGCCGCGATTGAGAAAATCCAGCTCGGTCTGGTTGGCGAACATGGAAACCTCGGGGCGATCAATCCTAATAACATCAGCCCCCATATCCGCCAGCAACATGGCGGCAAAGGGGCCGGGGCCGATCCCTGCAATTTCAATAATGCGGATTCCTGAGAGTGGTCCCATTCAACGAGGCTCCTGTTACCTGATACGTCCCGCGAGCAAGGATGCAACCACCTTACCTGACGGAAATGTTATTCAAATAATGACCGTGCTAGTGTCGCGTTCAGTAAGTGCGAGTCACCAGTATAGTGTTATTGAAAAAGCATACGGAATAAAAATGATGAGCGAAATAAACCGACAGTGGATTTTTACTGAGCGCCCCCAAGGCTTTGTCGACAGCAATACCTTTAGCTATCGCGAGGTTCCCTTGCCAACACCCGATCTCGAGGCCGGGGAAGTTCTGGTCAAAACCCTCTATCTTAGTTTTGACCCCGCCATGCGCGGCTGGATGGACGACAAACCCAGTTACCTGCCGCCGGTTGAGCTGGGCACGCCGATGCGCGCCTCCGGCATTGGTCAGGTAGTCGCGTCCGAGCGCGAGGACCTGCCCGTCGGCACACTGGTCATGGGCTTCCTCAACTGGCAGGACTATGCTGTGTTCGACAGTAACAGCGCGGGCAGCTTGAATGCCCTGCCCGCCGGCACACCACCTGATATGGCCCTGTCGGCCTTTGGTGGCACCAGCATGACGGCTTATTTCGGCCTGTTCGATGTGGGCCAACCCAAGGCCGGCGAAACGGTACTGGTCTCAGGCGCGGCCGGTGCAACCGGCTCGGTGGTTTGCCAGCTTGCCAAACTCAAAGGCTGCCGCGTTATCGGTATTGCTGGCGGCCCGGAAAAATGTGACTGGCTCAAAACCGAATGCGGTGTCGATGAGGTGATCGACTACCGCAATGAAGACCTTAATGAGCGACTGGCAGCCATCGCGCCGATGAGCATCGACCTGTTCTTTGACAACGTTGGCGGCGATATGCTGGAAGCGGCTATAGAACAGATGGCCGACCACGGCCGCATTGTGCTGTGCGGGGCCATTGCGGGTTATAACGCCAGCGAACCACCCCCCGGACCGCGCAATATGATGACCCTGATCGCCCGGCGTATTCGTATGCAGGGTTTTATCATGCTCGACTATTTACACCGTATCGAGGAATTTCAGGCCGAATTCGGCACCTGGGTACTGGAGGGCAAGATCAAGACCCGGGAAGATATTCAGGAAGGCTTTGAGAATATTCCCGCCACTCTCAATCGGCTTTTTGAAGGCCGCAATCAGGGCAAGCAACTGCTGAAACTCGCCGACCCGGTTTGACAAGGTCGGCGCCGCCCTCTAGCGTGCTCGCTTTTAACCACTGGCGAGTTCGGCATGAAATACCTTCACACCATGGTTCGCGTCAGCGATATCGACGCGAGCCTCAACTTTTACTGCAATCTGCTCGGGATGAAGGAAATCTCCCGCTACGATAACGACAAGGGCCGCTTCACCCTGATTTTTCTGGCCGCCGCGGATGACGAAGCCCAGGCCAAAGAAGAAAAACGCCCCACCCTGGAACTGACCTACAACTGGGACCCGGAAAGCTATTCCGGCGGCCGCAATTTTGGCCACCTGGCTTTTCTGGTCGACGACATTTACGCCCTCTGCCAGCGATTGCAGGACGGCGGTGTCACCATTAATCGTCCGCCGCGCGACGGTCATATGGCCTTTGTTCGCTCCCCCGACAATATCTCTGTCGAGCTGCTGCAGAAAGGCGACGCTCTCGCACCACAGGAACCCTGGCAATCCATGGCCAATACCGGCGAGTGGTGACACCCACTTTACTAACCGTGATCGGTAAAAATGCCGCTGGACTAAAAGCCTAGACCGGCGGCATTGCAAAACTAACGGGTATTAGTCACCATCAAGGCGGCCTTTAAACCTATAACAATTGCTGCACGGAGACGCCGCCATGAGCTGCCCCCATCTGAACTTGCTGGACCCCGACGCCTACCAGAATGGTATCCCGCACGAGCACTTCGCTCGCCTGCGCGAAGAGCGCCCGGTCTACTGGCAGGAAGACCCACTGACCGACGTGGGCTACTGGGTAGTCAGCAAATACGACGACCTGCAGTACATCTCCAAACACCCTGAGCTGTTCTCCTCGGCTGCGCGCACGGCGCTGTCGTCGGAAATGAGCGAAGAAGAAGTGGCCATGCAGCGCATGATGATGCTCAACATGGACCCGCCGGATCACCTGAAGTATCGCCGCATCGTCAACAAGGCGTTTATTCCGAAAGTGGTCGAGGCAAAACTCGCCCATATCCGCGACATGGCCAAAGACATTGTCGACAAGGTGGCGCCGCGCGGCGAATGTGAGTTTGTTTCTGAAGTCGCTGCCGAACTGCCGCTACAGGTGATCTGTGAACTGATGGGTGTGGCCCACGAAGACCGCCATATGATCTTCCACAACACCAACGTCATGATTGGCGCCGACGACCCCGAGCTGTCAACCACGGCCGAAGAAGGCATGATGGCCGCCGCCGAAATCTATACCTATGGCTACAAAATCCTGGAAAACCACCGCACTAACCCCGGTGACAACCTTATCGATATGCTGGTTACCGGCACTGTCGACGGCGAGCAACTGAGCGACGATGAATTCGCCCAGTTCTTCCTCCTGCTGCTGGTCGCCGGCAATGAAACCACCCGCACGGTGACCGCCAATGGCATGAAACTGCTGATTGAGCACCCGGATCAACACCAAGAGCTAATTGATGACCCCTCACTGATACCCAATGCAGTGGAGGAATTCCTGCGCTACGAGCCCGCGGTCATGCAGTTTCGCCGCACCGCCATGGCAGATGTAGAACTCGGCGGCCAGCAGATTCGCAAGGGCGACAAGGTCATCATGTACTACACCTCTGCCAATCGCGATGAAGATCACTTTAGCGATCCGGATCGCTTCGATATCCACCGCAACAACGCCAAAGAGCACCGCTCATTCGGGATCGGCGAGCACTTTTGCCTGGGCTCCCACTTGGCCCGCCTTGAGCTGCAGGTGATGTTCGCCGAAATCATCCCACGGCTGCGCAACCCCCGCTTTGCCGACAAGCCGAACTACATGCGCTCCAGCTTTCTGAACAGCATGAAGACCTTGCATATCGAGTTTGATCCCGAACCCGTTTAAGCCCTCTTGCCAATATCCGAGCGATCGCGCGCGTAATCGCGGGCGCGATCGGTAATCCTCAGGTTGAATTCGCGACGTCTTCTACTAAGCTCATGCTGTAGAAGACATTTTTGGATTCGCAATGAAATCAAATCTGAGCAAACTCCACACCTACATTCGCAAGTCCGTTGCCGCAAAGGAAGAGCAGCAACAGCTCATTCGGATCGCCGACCGTTACTGGGATGTTATCGACCAGCACGAGCTGAAACGTCGCAGCGGCGCCGAGCTGTTCAATATCACCCGCCACCATCTCGAGCTCGCAAACACCCGCCGCGGAAACAGCGTTAAACTCAATATCCACGAAGATGAAGAGCGCGGTACCGTGCTGTTTGAGATGGTCACCGCTGACCGGCCCTTTATTTTCGACTCCCTCTCCAACCTGCTCTACGACAGTGGCTACAACCTACTGCAATCCAACCACCCGATTCTCTGGGTGAAACGGGACGGGCGCGGACGGCTACAAAGCATTACCGCACTGGATCGGAAAGAGCAGGAAACCACCGATTATCAGGCTGAGTCTTTCGTCCGCTATGAGCTGGAACCCACGATCAACGCCCTGCCCATCAGCCAGCTGAAAAAACGGGTGCATGAAACCCTGGCCAATATAGAAGTGGTAGTCAAAGACTGGAAAGCCATGCGGGCAAAAGCCGTGTCCCTGCGCGAGCATTACCAGAACAGTCCGGCGCCGCTGAAACCTCGGGCGCGCCGCCAGATCACCAACTTTCTGGGCTGGATTGCCGAAAACAACCTCACTTTTATCGGCTATGTGAAGCTCAACCTGACCGAAAGAGATGGCAAGCGATCGCTTCAAGTCGCGCCTCACACCCGGCTAGGGCTGAAACTGGAATCTGCACCCTGGGAGCACATCAGCGATCCGGCCGAACGTCAAAGAACGCTGGAAAACTACCTGGACAGCCGCCGGGTGCTGACCATTACCAAGTCGACTGACGTTTCACCCGTGCGCCGCTTCGTACCCATGGACTACATCGCAATCAAGGACTTTGACGAAGACGGCAAGCTGACCGGAGAACACCGCTTCTTCGGATTAATGACCCGGGCGGCCTACAACAGTCGAGCGCTGGATATCCCACTGTTGGCTGATCGCATTCGCGCGGTCATGGATATGGCCCACTTCCCGGCCGGAAGCCACAACGCCAAAATGCTGTTGCAGATTCTGGAGACCTTCCCCCGCGACGAACTGTTCCAAAGCAGCACCAAAGGGCTCTACAAAATATCCATGGGCGTGCTGGCCATTGAAGAGCACAACCGAGTCCGGGTGTTCAGTCGCGCCGACCCCTTTCACCGCTATTATTCGATCCTGGTCTATATTCCCCGCGAAAATTACAGCCAACAGGTACGCGAACGTATTCAGAAGGTCGTCGCCACCGCCCTCAACGCCGCGAGCTGCGAATTCAATATCTTTTTCACCGACTCGCGCATGGCCCGGCTGCAGCTGATCGCTCGACTGCAACCCGACTCGCCACTGCGGGTAGACAGCGAATCCCTGGAAGCCCTGGTCGCCGGCATTACCGAAAGCTGGCAGGGCCGCTTGAAAGACCTGATCTATGAGCGTTACGAACGCAAACAGGCCCAGGCCATCTACCGCTACTATGTGGACGGCTTCAGCGCGGCCTACACCGCGAAAACATCGCCAGAAAAGGCACTCTCGGATATTGAACATCTGGAGAAACTGCACAGCGCTGAAGAGCCCATATCAGTGCGCCTGTACCGGGATATATCGCGACTGGAAAACAGGGTGGAACTGCGCTGTTATTTCAAAACACAGCCCCTACCCCTGTCAGATATCCAGCCGCGCCTGAACAATCTCGGTCTGCGCCTGTTGCTGGAGGACCTCTACCCGGTTGCCGCCGCTGACGGCACCTGCTACTGGGTGCAGGATTTTCGCGCCCAAGTGGCGGTCGACGTCAATCAGCTTTTCTGGAGCGACTCCAGCAATTTTGAACGGGCCTTTGTTGCCATTCATCAGGGCCTTTGCGACGACGACGAATTTAACCGACTGCTGGTCAGTGCCGACGTAAACTGGCGCGAAGCAGCTTTGCTGCGAGCCTACTGTCGCTATCTCAAGCAATTGGGGAGCAATTTTGAGCAGCAATACCTGAGCCGCTTGCTGGTAGAACACGGCAGCTTGGCCAGACTGCTGATCGACCAGTTTCACGCCCGGTTTTCACCGGATATCAGTGATCGGGAAACGCGCTGCAAAAAAATTGAAGAGCAATTGCAGTTCGGGCTGGAAGATGTGCAGAGCCTCGACGCTGACCGCCTGATCCGTTCTATCAAACACCTGATACAGGCAACGCTGCGCAGCAACTATTACCTCGACGATCAGCAGGCAGTATACGCGCTGAAGTTTTCGCCGCGCGATATACCGGAGGCCCCCGCACCGCGGCCGCGCTACGAAATCTGGGTACATGCCCCCTGGGTGGAAGCCGTTCATCTGCGCGGTGACAAGGTCGCCCGCGGCGGGCTGCGCTGGTCTGACCGGCCTGAAGATTTCCGTACCGAAGTACTCGGTCTGGTTAAATCACAGATGGTCAAGAATGCTGTCATCGTTCCGGTTGGCGCCAAAGGTGGTTTTGTCTGTCGGGCGCTGCCCACGCAGGGCGATCGACAGGCCGTTCAGGATGAGGTAATCAACTGTTACAAGACTTTTATCAGGGCGATGCTGTCGATCACCGATAACCTGGTTAAAAACCGCATCACTCGCCCTGATCGCCTGGTCTGTCACGACGACGATGACCCCTATTTGGTAGTCGCTGCAGACAAGGGCACGGCCACCTTTTCAGACATTGCCAACAGTATTTCAGAGGAATTCAACTTCTGGATTGGTGACGCCTTCGCCTCCGGGGGTTCCAACGGCTACGATCACAAAAAAATGGGAATTACAGCCAAAGGGGCCTGGGAGGCGGTAAAACGCCATTTCCGGGAAATGGGCAAAGACATACAACGCGAGGACTTCAGCGTACTGGGTATAGGCGATATGGCCGGTGACGTATTCGGTAACGGCATGCTGCTGTCCAAACACATTTGCCTGAAGGCGGCCTTCAACCACCAGCATATTTTTATCGATCCAAATCCCAACCCGGCGACTACCTGGAAGGAACGTCAGCGCCTGTTCAAGCTGCCGCGCTCAAACTGGGAGGATTATGACAAACGCCTTCTGTCCAAGGGCGGCGCACTCTACTCACGAAAAGACAAACGCATCAGCCCCAGCACCGAGGCCTGCGAAGCTCTTGGCCTGGAACCGGGCGACTACACGCCCGATGAGTTGATTCACGCCCTGCTGAAAGCGCCGGTTGACCTGTTGTGGAACGGCGGGATCGGCACCTACGTCAAAGCCGAGCACGAAACGCCCCAGCAAGTGGGCGATCGCGCCAACGATGCCATTCGTGTCAACGGCAGTGAGCTGCGCTGCGCGGTAGTCGGCGAGGGAGGCAATCTCGGTCTTACTCAGGCTGGACGCATCGAATACTGCCGTCACGGCGGCCGATGTAATTCTGATTTTATCGACAATTCGGCGGGAGTCGACTCGTCGGACAACGAGGTCAATATCAAAATCCTCCTCAACCAGATGGTTGCCGAGGGCGAACTCAAGCAGGCCGATCGCAACCGCCTGCTGCGCCAGATGACCTCGGCGGTTGAATACAATGTGCTGCGCAATAACTACCTGCAGACTCAGGCAATCAGTATGCTGTCGATGCAGGCCCCTGAACGGCTTGGGGAACAGGCCGAGCTGATTCGTATTCTTGAACGCGATGCGGGTCTAGACCGCAAACTGGAGAACCTGCCCGACGAAAAAGGGCTGCAGGCGCGCCGCACGACCGGAGAGGGCCTTACCCGACCGGAACTGGCCTGCCTGATGTCCTATGCCAAGATCCATATCAACAAGCTGCTGATTGAATCCTGCGTTCCTGAAGACCCCTATCTCGCCCAGGAGCTGGTGCGCTACTTCCCCGCCAAACTGGTTGAGCGTTTTGAAAAGCAGATACCCAATCACCGTCTGTGGCGCGAGATTATTTGCACAGTCGTCACCAACAGCCTGGTCAACCGCATGGGTAACGCCTTTGCTCATCGGCTCAACGATGAACTGGGCAACAGCTTTGAAGATATGGCCCGGGCCTATACTGTTGCCCGGGATCTGTTCGGGCTGCGTGACCTCTGGAAGGAACTGGAAACCCTCGACAATAAAATTGATGCCGGCCTGCAACTGAAAATGATGCTGGAAATCCGCCGCCTGATTAAACATGTCACCCTGTGGCTGCTGAATAGCAAACTGCCCCTTACCGACATTCGCTCGCTGATAGACCGCTACCAGCCGGAAGTCCGGATGTTGAGCGAAAACATCGACCGTTACTTGAGTCAGGGGGAATTAACCCTGCTCAATGACAAACTGCAACACTACCAAAGTGAGGGCGTGCCCGAAGCGCTGGCGCGCCGAGTGGTCACTCTCAAGGCGCTCTATGCCGCTCCTGACATCACCTGGCTGAAGGAACAGACCCGCGCCGATGCCGAGCTTGCCGCCACACTCTACTTCCAGCTTGCCGACACACTGGAAATAACCTGGGTGCGACGCCAGATCGAACAGCTGGAAGCAGAAACCCGATGGCACGCTCTGGCGCGCAATGCCCTGCGCGACGACCTTTATCAACGCCATCGGGACCTTTGTGCCAAGGTTGCCGGAGAAATCAAACGCAAGGCCGACCCGATCAAGGAGATTCAGGCTTGGGTGCAACAGCAAAGTGTTCAAACCGACTACCTGCGCGACCTGATAGCCGAAGTGCGCAGCACCCAACAGGCGGACTATATGAGCCTCTCTGTCATCCTGCGCCAGCTCGGGCGTTTGGCAGCATAACTGACTTGTTAGAAGGAAGAGCCCGGCTCACGTAAAAACCGGATCTCTTCCACGCTCGACTCCCGGCCGAGAATGGCGTTGCGGTGAGGAAAGCGACCAAAGCGTTTGATGATGTCGTAGTGGCGTCGGGCAAAGTCGTAGAAGGAATTGAACAGCGGGCGCATCTCGGCCGTGGCTTCGTCGCGCAACTGGGTAAACAGGCGCATGGAATCTTCCTGGTCCTCCAGGTTTTCGGAGTGCTCCAGCGGCAGGTAAAAAAACACTCGCTCAATGGGCCGCAGTTCTGTGTCCACATTATCCCCCAGGCCCTCGCGGCACCAGCGACGCGCGAGCTCATCCTCGGCAAAGGCTTCAGGTTTATCGCGATAGATATTGCGTCGGAACTGGTCGATAAGAATAATCGCCGCAAGCCGCCCTGGCGGGTGCTCCAGCCAAGGCGTCAGAATGCCGGCGCTGGCCTGTTCGACCCGATGCGAAAACTTGGCCCAGATAAGCTGATCGTTATCCGCTGATTTACCCCACCACAACGCACTGTATTTGGCCGCCACCTCACCATCATAGGGTGAATCACCAAACCAGAACTGGAGCACGTAGTCCCAGTCATCAATTAGATCCGCCAGCATAGAACTGCCCTCACCGTGAACCCCCAAAATGTATCGCCGCCGGAATCCATCGACGGGTATTACGCACTACGCTGTAGCAGGAACGCTTCACTTCTAGGCCTAGTGACCCTGCCAAACCAGGCTGTCGCCTACGTTCATCACCCCGCCTTCTATCACCCTTGCCGTTATACCTCCATGGCCACGCATGGCATTGTAGCCGCCGGGACCGAGGGCTGCTTCCATCTTGCTGCAGGGATGCGCCAGTCCACTGTATTCGAGAAGAGTCTCTCCGATAGCAAAGCGTTTGTTTTTCAAGGCAAGCAGGTTCAGGCCCGATACCACAATATTGCGTCGCACCGTTTCAGGCGCGACGGTGCCGCAATGCAAAAAACCTGCGATCGCCACGAGATGTTCCTGCTGAATCAGCGTTATCTGCCTCGCAGACCCGAACCGCCCCTTGAAACGATCGCCCACCAGGCCTTTACCCGCAAACAACTGGGCGGACTCGACGGCGATCATCGGCTCGCCCCGTGCCGGGCGCACGCCAATCCATTCGATGGCACCGGCTTGTGGCAGCGTATCGATCAGCTTGGCAAGCCCGGATTCGGGATGCATGTCAGCTCCTTTCTTTACAGGGTGCTATTGCGACGCATTTGCAGTCAGCTAGCTTGTGTCGCCGAATAGTTAAAACCACTCGCGGGCGGCATGCAATCGGCTTGGCCGCTTTCGTCATTCGCCGCCATCAAACAAGTGCCTATACTGATGCAAACTTCAGGAGCAGAAAAAATGGAATACTCAGACAAAGTCGCTGCCGTCCACCGCTATTTGGAGGCCTTTGAAACCGCTGATATCGCTATCATCCGCGAACTTTACGCCGATGATGCCACTGTTGAAGACCCCGTAGGAACCGCCATTCATACCGGCATTGAAGCCATCGTTGCCTTCTACGAAGCCAGTCTCAACAGCGGTGCCAAACTGACCCTGACTGGCGAACCACGCGGGGCTGGCAACGAAGTCGCCTTCCCCTTTCAAGTTAATGTCCCCGGCATGACGATTGACGTCATCGATGTCTTTGAATTCAACGCCGACGGCAAAGTATGTTCCATGCGGGCATTCTGGGGCCCCGAGAACGTGAAGGCCTGAGCTGGGTAGAGCCCTATTTCGGCTGAGCCGCAAATACGGTATTGAAAAACAGCGCGCCGCGTTTAACCAGAATGGTGACGTCGGCGCCGATTTCACAGCCCGGCAGCTTGGCAATGATGTAGCTTCCACTGTCCGTCTTGATCGTTGCATGGAACAGCGACTCGGCCGCACCACCCAGGCGCTCGCAGCGCTCCACGCTGCCAACCATACTGTCGACAACCTCGCCCTGTTTGTAAAAGGACAAGACCGCGAAAGCGCATATTATCAGCGCAGTGACCAATAGCGCTGAACCCAATTTCATATTACAAGCACCTCTCAATAAGGGACGATTTCAACGCAATTACCGGCAGACGTTTACTAAACGCTAGACCTCGTCGGGCACGCCATAGTGCGTCTGGTAGCGACGAAACAGCGCCCGCTCATTGCTGCGCTGCGCATCAACCTTATAGCTGTGAGCCCCAAATTTACCCTTCGGTTTATTGGCCAGATAGTCCAGCATCTTTTGTTCTGCGTCGGCACTCAATGACAAACCAAAGTGCCGGTAAATGCCGCGTATACAGTCCATCGGCGTGTCCATCAGGTCCTGATAGCGCGAATCCGTGATATTAGCCTCTGGTACCACCCCCTTGTCCCGCTGTTCCATCACTCTCTCCAGCCGGCGGGCAGTCGCTTCGCCCATAATAATATCTTCGAACAGTGTGGCATTAAACGGCTGATCGCTGCGCATGTAATACAGGGTGCCCATCAGGCTGGTGGTTGACGCCATACATTTGATCGGGTCGCGATGGGTTTGCACGATGCGCGCATCGGGATAGACCTTGAGCAGCGTCTCCAGATGCACTTGATGTTCAGGAGCCTTCAGCAACCAGCGCCGCCGCGGATTTCTGTATTGGAGAATCTGCAGTACGGTTTTGTGGTAGCGGTACACTGGCTCCATATCCGCCTCTGCGCACCAGGCCGTATAGGACGGCGTCTGATGCAGTGACGCGATATGATCGCTGATAAAGGTACCTGCCATAATCAGTCCGCACTCGGCAGGAATATCTCCGCGCATCTCGTGCATGGTATTGAACTCCGGCGCCACCCTGCCCCATTGAGTCACCAGACTGTCAGCAATTTCAATGCGCGGATCACAGTGGTAACTCTCTGGTTCCGGCGGTGGACAGGGCTGCAAAGCTTCCCAGATAAGCGGCACACCCACATCGGGATCCTGCGACAGCAATTCAAACAGTATCGAGGTACCCGAGCGCGGCAGTCCTACAATGAACAGTGGTTCGCTGATTTTTTCTTCGAGAATGGCCGGGGTTTGTTTGAGCGTATCAACCACTTTCAGTCTGGACGACAGCCAGTGGAGAATATCGCTGCGCGCCATCAGCCGACCCATCAGAGTTAACTCAGCTTCTGTTTCCAGCGCCTGAATAAGCACGCGAAATGGTTCTTGCCAGCCGGTGTCACCGAAATCCGAAAGTCCAGTCAGTGTTTGTGCCTGCAAGAGCAAAGACTCTTCGTCCAGCGGCACCACTGCCGAAAGATTGAAATAACTCCCCTCCCGATTGACCTGACTGACCCAATCGGGATGCGGCGGAGGTGTCCAGCTTGGCGTATTGGTCATGGGGCTACCCTTCTCTTTGAAGTCTTCACGTCAATACCCAAAACGGCGAATAACGCCGAGCCTGCGCTCACGCAACTGCTGTTTTCTTTCTTCAGGCGACAGCGTTTTTACGTTTTCCGGCAGCGCTCCGTACAAATCTTTTATCGGCACGACCTCAAACGTTGGGCGGGGATAGCTGTCTGCACCGACCCAGCGAAAGGTGATATAGCCCTCTGGATAACCGCTGCTATCAAGCCAGTTCGGGACACCGGGATCATTCGCGGCAATGACCAGTAAAAGCTCACCAGAGGCTTCCAGTACTGCGTGATGGCAATTGGTGCTGCACAATCGATAGCGGTAGTCCATGCTCTCCCACCAGAAGTTTCCGAACTCCACCGCCCAGTAGGCTGCTCTGGGAGGAGTAACCCGCACGACGGCGGCCTCATCATCGCCCATGCACCAGTTGGCAATCAGCGGCAAGCCGCCCGGCGTCGCGTCGATGGTATTCTCATCCAGCTCGTTGTAAGCAAAAAAAACATTCGGCTGCGCGCGCCATTTGTTGATCTGCTCCACCCAGTACGACACCGACCAGCGCAGCCATTCCGCGCTGCGCTGCAATTTTCTGCTGACGTCCAGACTGTTTGGCGGTGCGGGCGGTCCATCAGCGGTCAGGCATTCAATCATCGCCGCCATTGGTTCTTCGTTGAGCCAGTCGGCAAAGAACTGGCGAATGGTGATGCGGTAGGTCTGCGGTGTGGTTTGAACCCAATTAAGCCGTGCTTTTTCAGGTGGCGGCTCAGGGCTCAGATGCAGCTCGAAATGTCCTTCTGCATCACAGTGGATATCCTCACGAAACAGGCTGGCAATCACTTTGCCGCCCCAGGGCGTATCACCATCCTCCAGCACGGTAATTGCCAGAAATCGCGCGGAGCCAAGTCTGCCGCTGAGCCGATAGCGGTGCTTACCGTTGACCGGTGCTCCGAGATACAGGGCATCGGTATTGTCGCCGCCCTGCTTTCGCAGGGGATCAAAATAATGCAGCAATTCCGGATGCTCGGGATCAGTGTTCTCGGCTTCAAACTGCAGGGCCAAGGCGATATTGCGCGCCAACAGCCGCATCCCGGTGCTGCGAGTCGTTTCATCCGCAGGAACATTGTCGGCAAAAACGATATCCCCGATAGTTTTCAGCTCGTCGCAGAATGCATTCCAGCCCTGGCGCAGAGTCTTATTGTAATCGGCCATGCCTTGTACCATTTTTTCAAAAGTATCCTGAATCTAGCTCGCTTGCCGCTGTGGCCGGGTGACAGAACCTTAATTTTCAGACTCGCACAGCCACTCGCAGCCACTTATCAGGTTAAAGAATGTTAAACCCCTACCCTGAGCGCTACACTACAATATCGCTCTTTTGCTTTCAGGATGTACCCATGACCACAACCGCCCCCTCGCTCTGTCGCAGCTGCCATGCCGGCTGCCCCGTCACCGTAGAGATGGACGGCGCAAGCCCGGTTAAAATCAGCGGCAATCGCAATAGCCCCACCTTTTACAATTTCTGCTGTCGCCGCGGTCAGGTCATGACCGATCATATCAATCACCCGGACCGCCTCCTGCATTCCATGAAACGTCAGAGTGACGGCAGCTATGCCCCCATTCCGGTGGAACAGGCGATGGACGAAATCGCCGAGCGTCTGAAAAAGATCCTCGACGAAAACAGCCCCCGCTCGGTGGCAACTTATATCGGCACTTACTCAGCGCCCTACCTGCTGTCCGGCCAGATGGCGGGCGTATTCACCGCTGCACTGGGCTCACCCATGATCTTTGCCAGCGCCACCATCGACCAGCCGGGCAAGGATATTGCCGCTGCCATGCTGGGCCACTGGCAGGCAGGCCCGCAGCCCTTCGCCGGAGCGGACACCTGGCTGATGGTTGGCGGAAACCCGATTGTCACCATGGCCGGAGGCATTCCCAGCCAGAACCCGGCCCGTCGGCTGACCGACGAAATCAAGGCCGGCATGAAGCTGATTGTGATCGACCCGCGCCGAACCGAAACCGCCAAACGTGCCCATATTCACCTGCAAGCCAAGCCCGGTGAAGACGCCTCCATTCTCGCGGCGATGATTCACACCATCATCAATGAAGAGCTATATGACAGCGAGTTTGTCAGCGAAAACGTGCGGGGGCTTGCCGAGCTTAAAAACGCGACCCAGGCCTATACCCCTGCCTACGCTGCCCAGCGTGCCGATGTCCCGGCTGAGCAAATTGCGGAAGCGGCCCGGGTGTTTGCCCGCGCCAAACGCGGCTGCGCGGCAGGGGCCACCGGCGCCAACATGTCGGGCCACAGCTCACTGGTCGAATACCTGCTGCAATGCCTGAACACCCTTTGCGGTCGCTTTTTGCGTGAAGGGGAAACCGTCGCCAATCCCGGGGTTTTTCTGCCCCGCGCTACACCGGTGGCCCAGGCGGCCAACCCCACACCTTACAAAGACGTGGGCGAGAAGCTTAGAGTGCGGGGGCTGGCTCAGTCAGCCTGCGGCATGCCAACTGCTGCATTGGCCGATGAGATCCTGATGGACGGCGAGGGCCAGGTTAAAGCCTTGTTTACCTGTGGCGGTAATCCCGCCGCCGCCTGGCCCGACCAGAAAAAAGCTGCTGAAGCCCTGAAAAAACTTGAGCTGCTGGTGCATATCGATATCAAAATGTCTGCGACGGCACGGCTGGCAGACTATGTGATAGCGCCGAAGGTGTCTTTTGAGGTGCCCTCCATTTCCTTGACCGCCGAGCGTTTGGAATCCTTCAGCTACCACTGGGGTTTTACCGAACCCTTTGGCATGTACGCGCCAGCCCTGACCGACGTGCCGGAAGGCTCGGATCTTATCGAAGAATGGGAGCTCTACTACGGCCTGGCACAGCGACTGGGCATCGGCCTGTTCACTGTGCCCATCGCTTCGACCACAGCCCCCCTGCGCGAACCGCAGGACTTTCTAATGATCGATATGGAAAACAAGCCGACCACGGAAGAACTGTTTGCCCTTTACACCAGCAATGCCCGTATCAGCCTGGAGGACGTTAAAAAGCACCCGGATGGTGCCCTGTTTCCCGAGGACATTCCCGCCGCCCCGAAAAATCCGGAAACGGCAGGACGGCTGGATATCGGCAACAGCGATATGATGAGCGAGCTGGAAGAGGTTTTCGAGGAGGTTCACGAACACGAGGGCTACCCCTTCCGCTTGATCTGCCGGCGTATGAAGAATGCCTACAACTCGTCGCTGCGCGATATTCCGTCGTTGAGCAAAGGCGCGCCGCCCTACAATCCGGCCTTTCTCCACCCGGACGATATTACCCAACTGGGGCTGAGTGAGGGCGACCGGATTGTGCTGGAATCACCCCATGGCAAAGTCAGCGGCATTGTCGCCAGCGACCCCTCACTGCGCGATGGGCTGGTTTCCATGGCCCATGCTTACGGTGGCCTGCCGGACGAAAACAGTGACATTGCAGCCATTGGCAGCAGCACCTCGCTGCTGGTCAGCACCGAAGACTCCTACGACCGTTATTCGGGCATACCGCGCATGAGCTGCGTGCCGGTTAAAGTATCAGCAGCCTGAGCTTCAAGAAGAGTCTGTTCTGATTGAAAAGCGATAGAAGGGACCATCGCCCGCTGCTGCAGGCGATGGTCTGGACGGTTTAACGCAAACTTTCGTTCAGGTTGTCGAGCACTTTCTGCCCCGGACAGAGATCACTCTCCACCAGTGAACGCAGCGGTTTGTTGCTGGTGCCGATGATTTCGTGCAGGTCACGGGAATCCTCGTCCATAAACAACAAGCCGGTAAGAATCTGATCTTTGGCTTTGTAATCCTTGATCAGCCCCAGCGCTGAGCGACGGCTGCTGATATCCAGCCCCGGATCAGCCTTCTGCAGATGCACAACAGAGCCATCGTGCAAGGTCACTTCCTGGGCTTCACCCGGCGGATAGTTGGTGGTGATCTCCTGTTTAACCGGCACAAAATCCACTGTCCCCGTGGCAGCGAGATGTTCACGCACGTGCTCGTAACCCTTGGTTGATGCCGGGTTATTGTTGAAAGTTACACAAGGCGAAACCACATCGATAAAGGCGAAGCCGCGATGGGAGATAGCGGCCTTGATCAGCGGTACCAGCTGAGCCCGGTCACCGGAAAAGCTGCGCGCCACAAACGTCGCACCCAGCTGCAGCGCAACACTGACCAGATCGATGGGCTCAAAGGGGTTCGGCTCGCCTTTCTTGCTCGCCGAGCCGACATCGGCCGTCGCCGAATCCTGCCCCTTGGTCAGGCCATAGCAACCATTGTTTTCCACCACATACATCATGTTCAGGTTACGGCGCACGGCGTGAGTAAACTGCCCCATGCCGATAGATGCCGTATCGCCGTCACCGGACACCCCCACATAGATCATGTCGCGGTTGGCCAGATTGGCGCCGGTCGCAACCGACGGCATGCGGCCGTGGACGGAGTTGAAACCGTGGGAATTACCCAGAAAATACGTGGGTGTTTTTGAGGAACAGCCTATGCCTGACAGCTTCGCGACCTTGTGCGGTTCAATCGACATTTCAAAACAGGCCTGCACGATCGCAGCGCTGATCGAGTCGTGGCCGCAACCGGCACACAGGGTCGACAGCGCACCCTCGTAGTCTTTGCGGGTATAACCCAGTTCGTTGACCGGCAGTTCGGGATGACGAAAGTTGGGACGTTGGTAGGTCATCGTATTACTCCTTGCTACCGGCTTTTTTGTGCAACGGGGTGACGTTGTCACCACGCACAACGGCATTGATACGCTCGCGAATCTTGCGTGCGGTGATCGGCATGCCGTCGTAGTTCAGAATCGAGATCAGATCCTTGGGCGATACTTCGCACTCGTTAACCAGCAGCGTTTTCATCTGCGCATCGCGGTTCTGCTCAATAACAAATACGGTGTCGTGATTTTCGATAAAGTCTTCAACATCCTTGTTAAAGGGAAACGCCCTGACACGCAGGCTGTCGACCTTGATGCCCTCTTCCGCCAGATAATCGATGGCTTCCATGGTGGAGTCGGCGCTGGTGCCAAAATGAATCACACCCACCGCGTTACCACTGCCTATCTGCTCCGGCGCGGGTACTGCGTCTTTCGCTGTTTCCCATTTTTTCAGCAGGCGCTGCATATTCCTTTCATATTCGGAACCGTCTTCGGTATACACCGCATACTCATCGCGCGAGGTACCGCGGGTAAAGAAAGCGCCTTTGGTCGGGTGGGTTCCGGGATAGGTACGATAAGGGATGCCGTCGCCGTCCACATCCAGGTAGCGACCAAAGCGCTCACCCATGTTTTCCAGCTGTTCTTCGCTGAGCACCTTGCCGCGCTTGTACTGGCGACCGTCTTCCCAGCTCAAGGGCTCCGACATATTGTCATTCATGCCCAGATCCAGATCGGTGAGCATAATCACCGGCGTCTGTAGGGTTTCGGCGAGATCGAAAGCTTCCGCAGTCATGTCAAAACACTCTTTCGGTGTCGACGGGAACAGCAGCACCTGCTTTGTATCACCGTGAGAGGCGTAGGCACAGGCCAGCACATCCGACTGCTGTGTTCGGGTCGGCATGCCAGTTGATGGGCCGGCCCGCTGCACGTCGATCAGCACGGTGGGGATCTCTGCAAAATAGGCCAGCCCGAGAAACTCGCTCATCAGGGAAATGCCCGGACCGCTGGTAGCGGTAAAGGCACGCGCCCCGTTCCAGCTTGCGCCGATAACCATGCCGATGGCCGCCAGTTCGTCTTCTGCCTGCACAATGGCGTAGTTTTTATCGCCACTGCCCGGATCAATCCGCAGACGCTTGCAGTACTTGTCAAAACCATCGACCACCGACGTTGAGGGCGTAATCGGGTACCAGGCCGCCACCGTGGCACCGCCGTAAATGGCACCCAGCGAGGCAGCGGTATTGCCATCGATCAGGATCTTGTCGCCCACCGCATCGCGGCGCTCCACGCGAATACCAATAGGGCACTCGTAGTTTTCGCGGGCATAGTGATAACCCAGCTCCAGGGCATGCACATTAGGTACAACCAGTTTCTCCTTGCCGCGAAACTGATCGGAGACAATACCGGTCAGAACGTCGAATTCGATATCGAGCAGCGCTGCCAGAGCTCCTACATAGATGATATTGCGAAACAGCTGGCGCTGCCTCGGGTCGGCGTACTCACGAGTACAGATGTCGGTCAGCGGCACGCCGATGATGTTAATGTCATTGCGCACCATGCGCAGGTCCATCGGCTTGCTCGAGTCATAGAGGAAGTAACCACCGGACTCTACCTCACGAATATCTTTCGCCATGCTCTGCGGGTTAACGCAGACCATGATATCCACACCGCCGCGGCGACCCAGGTAGCCCTTGTCGCTGACCCGCACTTCAAACCAGGTCGGCAGCCCCTGAATATTGGAAGGGAAGATGTTTTTGGGGCTGACTGGCAGGCCCATACGGAACAGGGCCTTGGCAAACATGTTGTTAGCGCTGGCCGAACCGGTACCGTTGACGTTTGCGAATTTGATAACGAAATCGTTGACTGCTTGAATTCTATTCATTGATCTGCCCTATTGCCCCGCCTTGGTCACGGAGTAGTAAAACTTCTGCATATCCCAGGCCGCGGTTGGGCAGCGCTCGGCGCACAATCCACAGTGCAGGCAGACATTCTCATCCTTGATCATCGCCCGCCCGGTTGGCAGCGCTTCTGATACATAGATGTCCTGCGCCAGATTGCTGGCAGGCATTTTCAACTTCTGACGGATCTCTTCTTCTTCGCCATCGTTGACTTCAAAGGTCAGACAATCGGTCGGACAGATGTCGATACAGGCATCGCACTCGATGCAGCGGTCTTCAGCAAACACCGTCTGCACATCGCAGTTCAGACAGCGCTGCGCCTCACGCAGCGCTGTTTCGGCGTCAAAGCCCAGCTCAACTTCGAGCTTGCGATCGGACAGGGTGCGCTTCAACTCGGCTTGAGGAACGACATAGCGCTTGTCGTCTTCAACCGCGTTGTCGTAACTCCACTCGTGAATACCCATTTTCTGGCTGACCAGGGTAACGCCGGGCGCCGGGCGCGTATCCACGCTCTCGCCGCGACAGAACAGATCAATCGAGATCGCGGCCTGATGGCCGTGCGCCACGGCGGTAATCACATTCTCGGGGCCGAATGCAGCGTCGCCACCGAAAAAGACTTTCGGGTTGGTGGACTGGAAAGTCACTTCGTTGACAACCGGCATATCCCATTTGCCAAACTCGACCCCAACATCCCGCTCAATCCAGGGGAAGGCGTTCTCCTGCCCGATGGCCATCAGCACATCATCGCACTCGATGATGACCGGCTCTTCGCCGGTCGGCACGAGCGAGCGCTTGCCCTTGTCGTCGTACTGGGCTTCTACCTTTTCAAATTTGACGCCCACCAGCTTGCCGTCTTCCACCAGAAATTCCTGGGGCACGTGGTTGTCTAGAATCGGAATGCCCTCGTGCATGGCATCTTCTTTTTCCCAGGGCGAGGCTTTCATATCAGCGAAGGGGCTGCGGACCACAACCTTCACATCCTCGCCACCCAAGCGACGTGCGGTGCGGCAGCAGTCCATAGCGGTATTCCCGCCGCCCATCACGACGACCCGTTTACCCACGGAAGACACATGACCAAAGGCGACGCTGGACAGCCAGTCAATACCAATATGGATATTGGCACCCGCCTCTTCACGGCCCGGCAAATCCAGGTCGCGGCCACGAGGCGCGCCGGTGCCGACGAAAACCGCGTCGTAATCTTTATCCAGAATGCTTTTCAGGCTGTCGACGTAGGTGTTGAACTGGGTCAGCACGCCCATATCGAGGATCATGTTGACCTCTTCGTTCAGCACCTCTTCCGGCAAACGGAAGGCCGGAATCTGGCTGCGCATGAAACCGCCACCCGCAGGCTGGTCATCGTAGAGATCGATGCTGTAACCCAGGGGCATCAGATCGCGCGCCACTGTCAGGGAGGCAGGGCCACCACCCAGCAAAGCCACTTTCTTGCCGTTCTTTTCCTTGGGAATCTTAGGCAGAAGCTCAGCGATATTGGATTTGTTGTCAGCCGCTACCCGCTTCAGGCGACAGATCGCCACCGGCTCTTCTTCGATGCGCCCCCGCCGACAGGCTGGCTCACAGGGCCGGTCACAGGTTCGACCGAGCACGCCGGGAAACACATTGGATTCCCAGTTGATCATGTAGGCCTCGGTGTAGCGCTGAGCAGCAATCAGGCGGATATATTCGGGAACGGGAGTGTGGGCCGGGCAGGCGTACTGGCAATCGACCACCTTGTGGAAGTATTCCGGGTCTTTAACGTCTGTGGGTTTCAAAGCTCTTTCCGTCGTGTATTTAAGGATTTACACCACCGACTGCTGGGGCTTACACGCCCACGCAACCGATAAAACAGAAAGATTACATCATACTGATAGTCAAAATTCAGCAAATAAATGTGCTGATCTACCGGAAAATTCCGAAATAAATCATTGGTATAACGAAACAGCCGATCTGTAGAAAAACAACACAAAGGTGCCGCAGATGAAAAATTCCTTCATAGGCGCCTGACGGAGTCAGAACCAGCCAAAAAACCAGCCGCCCCGCTCCAGCTCCTCCCGACACCCTGCCAGCTGGCGGGTATAGTTCTGGGAGCGTGCCGACACCTTGTGTGCCACCCGCTTGAGCCAGGCTTTATTGCTGAAAGTACGGCGATTAAAGCCACCATGGCCCTCGTGATAAGCGAGGTAGAGGTGATAGGTGTCGGCAGGATTGATCTTGCACATTTTTGCCGACTGTTTGTTGTACCAGCCGATGAAGTCGATGGCGTCGCCAAAATCGTCTCGATCAGCGCCCCAACGCCCGGCCTTGTCCCGGTACCAGTCCCAAGTAGCGTCCTTAGCCTGGGGGAAGCCGTAGGCATCGGAAATGCGCCCTGCAGGAATAACCCAGAGAAAATACTTACGCGGCGGTTTGGCCTTGGCGCGAAAACGCGACTCCTGATGCATAATTGCCATCATGGTGGGTATGGGTGAGCCCCAGCGTTCTGAGGCCTTCTGGGCATCGCCGTACCAGTCGTCTTTTTCCCGGAAGATCTCGCAGATATCATCGACATTGCTCGGCGGCGTGGCGCAACCAGTCAACAAGGCCAAAGCCAGCAGCGCCAGCCAGCGCGTCATGTCTCCCACTCCTCTAACCTGACCAGAAAGGCCGCTTCGTCGATAACCTCAACGCCGAGTTTCTCCGCCTTGGCGAGCTTTGAGCCGGCGCCGGGACCCGCGATCAGACACTGGGTTTTGGCCGAAACACTGCCCGCCACCTTGGCGCCCAGCGCTTGCAACCGAGCTTTGGCCTGGTCGCGGGTCATGGCCTCCAGCGTGCCGGTTACCACCCAGGTCTGCCCCGCCAAAGGTAGCTCCTCGACGCTCTTTACCTCAATCGTGGGCCAGTGCACGCCGGCCGCTCGCAGTGCGCTGATCACGCCCCGGTTGTGGTCTTCTGCAAAGAAGTTTGCGATATGCGAGGCGACGATCGGACCTACATCAGGCACCTCAACCAATGCCGCCTCATCGGCAGCCATGATTTGTTCAAGGTCTCCGAAGTACTGAGCGAGATTGAGTGCGGTGGCCTCCCCGACTTCCCGTATCCCCAGCGCGTAGATAAACGCCGGCAAGCTTGTAGCTTTGCTTTTCTCCAGAGCATCGATCAGGTTTTGCGCCGACTTCTGCCCCATGCGCTCTAGCCCCGCCAGAGTGTCGAGATCGAGTGTATAAAGATCACCCGGGTGCTCGACCAACTCTTTTTCGACCAGCGCATCCACCAGCTTGTCGCCGAGGCCTTCAATATCCATCGCCTTGCGCGAGGCGAAATGTTTGATCGCCTGACTGCGCTGGGCGCCGCAAACCAGTCCGCCGGTGCAGCGGGTCACGGCTTCGCCTTCAACCCGCTCAGCTTCGCTGCCGCAAACCGGACAGGTGCTCGGCATTTCGATTAAACGGGCATTCTCTGGCCGGCGCTCAACTACAACCTGCACAACCTGCGGAATCACATCGCCGGCGCGGCGCACAATAACCGTGTCGCCGATGCGCGCGTCGAGCCGCTGAATTTCATCATAGTTATGCAGGGTCGCATTGCTGACGGTGACACCGCCCACAAATACCGGCTCCAGCCGCGCAACCGGAGTAATAGCTCCTGTGCGACCGACCTGAAATTCGACATCCCGCAAAACGGTAATTTCTTCCTGCGCCGGAAATTTATGGGCTATCGCCCAGCGCGGCGCCCGCGACACAAAACCGAGTTTGCGCTGCAGATTGATATCATCGATTTTGAAAACAATACCGTCGATATCGTAGGGCAACTGGTCGCGCTTACCGAGCAGATACTCGTAGTACTCCAGACAACCCTCTGCACCGTCGACAGTCCGCAATTCTGCGCTGACCCGAAAGCCCCATTCAGACAAGGCTTTCAGATTTTCACTGTGATGGTTGAAAGGGCTTTTGTCATCGCGCAGGGCAACGCTGTACACACCCAGCTCCAGCGGACGGCTGGCGGTGATTTTGCTGTCCAGCTGACGCAGGCTGCCGGCAGCGGCATTGCGTGGGTTCACAAAAACCTTTTCGCCCTTTTCTCGGGCGGCTTCATTCATTTTCTCAAAACCGGCTCTGGGCATGTAGATTTCGCCGCGCACTTCTAGCTCGTCTGGCCACCCTTTGCCGCGCAGCTTCAACGGTACAGAGGCGATGGTTTTAACATTGCTGGTGATATTTTCACCGCGCTTGCCATCGCCGCGCGTGGCGGCGCGCACCAGCACGCCGTTTTCGTAGAGCAGGCTGACCGCGATGCCGTCGAGCTTCGGCTCACAGGCGAACACCAGTGGTTCATCACTGCCAAGACGGGAGTGGATACGCTGTTCGAAATCCCGCAAGCCCTGCTCGTCAAACACGTTGTCGAGCGAGAGCATGGGCACCACGTGTTCGACTTCTTCAAAGGCGCCCAGCACCTCACCGCCCACTCGCTGCGTGGGCGAATCCGGCGTTTTCAGTTCGGGATAGTCGGCCTCAATTGCGACCAGCTCCTGAAACAGGCGATCGTACTCCACGTCAGGAATCGAGGGAGCGTCGAGGACATAGTAGTTGTGATTGTGCTCGGTCAGTGCTGCGCGCAGGGCCTCGGCCCGGGCGCGCACATCGTTGTCAGTCATGTTGTATCTAATTATTCAGTGAGGGCGTCACACCAGCGTGAGCTGACGGCGCTCGAAATCGCGGATGCGCTGGCGCAAATGCTCCAATGTCTGTGTGGTGCACACGCTGTGCGCTTCATCGTGCAATTCGCCGCGCAGATTTTTGACCACAACCTGTGCCGTTTCCACCATGCAGTCGAAAGCTTTAATCGGGTCTTTGGGCCCCGGCAGGCTCATAAAGAAGCTGATGCCCGGGGTCGAAAAGTTTTCCATGGCATCCAGATCAAAGGTCCCGGGCGCCACCATATTCACTACACTGAACTGCTCCGCCCCTTCACCACCGGCCTCTTCATAACGATGAAAAATATTCATGCGGCCAAAGCGCACATCGCAGGCGAGCAGAATCTGCAGCAAGGGCGCACCCGCCAGCGAACCGCCTTCAGGTGCCACCACATGCAACACAATGATTTCTTCGGGAACGGTTTTTTCTGCCTTCTTCTCGTCAACCTTGCGCTTGTTTTCAGGCACATGCTTTTTCGAGACAGCGGGTTCAGTTTTAGGCCGGGATTTAAGTTCGGGATTCGACTCAGGTTCAGTCTTCGGAGCAGCCGCCCCGGCCTTTTCTGTCTTTGCGGTTTTTGCGACAGGCTCTGGGGATGACTCGGGTTCTGCGGGCGCCGTTTTCAGGTTTTCGGCGGTCGGTGTTTCGGCCAGCTCACCCAGCGACTGTTTAGCGGATGGTTTCTCCGCCGGCGCGGGATCGGCGATTGCCGGTTCAGAATCCACAGAATCCATCAACACCGGAACCGGGCCATCAGAATCAGCCCGCTCATCGCTGTCCTGCACCTCATAGCTGGGAACAGCCTTGGAACGCGAGACTACCCGCGCGCCACCACCAGGCAGTTCGGGGTTGTTCAGCTCCAGGTCTTCTTCATCGCGCTGCTTTGCCGACATGCGGAGCTTGTCGCTATAACCTGCGCGCACCCGGCGGTAGGCATCGAGCACAAAGCCCGCTGCAACCAGACCACCCAGGATGATCAACCAGTCTCTGACGTTCAGTTCCATCGACTCCCCGCGCTCCCCCCTAAGTGACTGAAAGTGTTATGACTGCCAGACGTATAACCAAGATTGCGATATTCTGGCACCGCTTGCGCTGACATGCCAGCTGACAATTTACCAGACCCGGTCGGCCTACATGGCCGCCATTTCGGCCGCCTCTTCCAGGTCCACGGAAACCAAGCGCGACACCCCGGGTTCGTGCATCGTCACACCCATCAGCTGCTCGGCCATTTCCATGGCGATCTTGTTGTGGGTGATAAAGATGAATTGCACCTGATCTGACATTTCCTGAACCATGCGCGCGTAGCGACCCACGTTGGCATCATCCAGCGGCGCATCCACCTCATCCAGCATACAGAACGGAGCCGGGTTCAGACGGAATATGGAAAAGACCAGCGCTATCGCCGTCAGCGCCTTTTCACCACCGGAGAGCAGGTGGATGGTGCTGTTTTTCTTGCCCGGTGGGCGCGCCATGATGGCAATACCGGTATCCAGCAGGTCGTCGCCAGTCATTTCCAGATAGGCACTGCCACCGCCAAAAACTTTAGGGAACAGTTCCTGCAGGCCAGTATTGACCTGGTCAAAGGTTTCCTTGAAGCGGTTGCGAGTCTCACGGTCGATGCGACGGATGGCAGCCTCCAGGGTCTCCAGCGCCTCAATCAAATCGTCATTCTGGGCATCGAGATAGCGCTTGCGCTCGGACTGAGACTGATACTCGTCGATGGCTGCCAGGTTAATGGCACCAAGGCGCTCAATCCGGCGGGCAACCTGTTCCAGCTGGCTCTGCCATTCGCTCTCGGTCGCCTCTTCAGGCAGGCCTTGCAACACCTCTTCCAGATCGTGTTGCCCTTCGGCCAGCTGCTCCTGCAGGGTGCGACGGCGCACCTGCAGCTCCTGGTTTTCGAGCCGGGCCTGTTCCAGCTTGCTCCGGGCAGTCTGCAGGCGGTTGTCCACCTCGGTGCGCTTGCGATCCAGCTCGCGCATGATGTGATCGACGCTGTCGACCTTGCGCCGGGCTTCCTGCAGCTCTTCCTCTACGGTGAGGCGCTGTTCCAGACGCTCCTCCAGTTCGAGGCGCATTTCTTCAATTGGATCACCGCTCTGCGCCAGGGCTTCCTTGATCTCTTCTCGGCGTTTTTCCAGCAAGGCCACCTGATCATTGGCCCGGGCAATAGCCTGAGCGACAGACTCAAGCTGAGCGTTCAAACTCTGGGAACGCATGGCCAGCTGATGCGCGTGATCTTTATCGTGACGGGCTTTCTGACGGGCTGAATCCAGGGTCGCGCGCAGCTCGTCGCGCTCGCGCATCAATTCCTCGCGACGCCCCGAATCCATTTCCATGGCTTCGATCGCTTCCGACAATACCGCCCGGGCTTCGCTCAGGGATTCCTGTTCCTGACGGTATTGAGCGCGTTGCTCTTCCAGATCGGTACGCAGGCGTTCCCGGCGGGTGTTAATCTGCTCAATACGGGCCTGTTGGGCGCTCAAGCGCGAATTCAGTTCACCGTGCTGGCGGCTGTGCTGCTGGATCTCGCGCTGCAACTGGTCACGCTGGGCTTCCATATCGCCAATGGCGTCGCGCTTGGCGTGCAGCTCCCGATCAATGTGTTGCAGGCGTTCCTCAAACTCGGCAATGCGTTCGCTCAGCTCCTGAAGTTCCTGCTGGCGTTTGATAACACCCTGTTCGTTGTCGTCCGGGCGCGCTACCCGCACCCAGTTCGGGCCAACCCAGACACCCTCTGGGGTAATCAGGGACTCACCGGCCTGAAGATCACTGCGCCGGGCCAGTGCCTCGCTGAGAGTGTCGGCGGTGAGCACGCTGCTCAATATTGACGCCAGTGCCTGGTTGCCGCGCAATTTGGCCGCCAGACTGTCAGTACGCGTCGGACCGGCGGCTCCATCTACCAGCGTCAGCTGACCTTTATTAAGCGCCGACAGCGACTCCGCCAGCTGATCTATCGCGCTGACCGTCACAGCCTGCAGCCGATCCCCCAGTACTGTTTCAACGGCCTGTTCCCAGCCACTTTCAACGTCCAGTTGTTCTGCAGCGCGTGGCGCGTCACCCAGATCATTGCCGGCCAGCCAGCTTTCAACCGACTCGCCCTGGCCCATGGCAGCCTGCTGCAGCGCCTCCAGTGAAGCGCGACGGCCTTTCATTGTCTGCAGCTCACTGCGCACAGTATTCTGTTCGTCGTTCAGACCCTGCAGGCTGTCGCGCGCCTCGGCGATATCGGGCAGCACCTTATCGAGCTGCTGCTGGCGCTCCTCACCCTGCATCTCCATCTCGGCCAGCTGCTCGCGAAGAACGTCCAATTCACCGTCGTCATCACTGGCGACGAGGCTTTCACCTTCGGCTTCGGTTTTCTGGATTTTGTCCTGCAACCGCTGCAGGGTCAGCTCCAGATGCTGGATGCGTGACTGCTGCACTTCCGCCTGTTGTCGCGGCGCGGCGGCGGTCTGGTTGAACTCGTCCCAGCGCTGCTGCCAGTCGCTGTGGGCTTCTTCCGCTTCGGTCAAGGCAGTCAGCGACTCTTCTTCCTGGGCCTGAGCCAACTCCAGTTCGGGGCTTACGCCTTCCAGCTCTTCCTGCCAGCGGCCGACTTTCTCGCTATCACTGGTCAGGTGAGACTTTGCTTCCTCATAGTCGCGGTTGACGCGGTCCAGATCGTCGGCCAGTTGCCGGCCGCGATCCTGCTGATGTTTGATGCTCTGCTCTATGCGACTGACTTCTGCGCCGAGACTGTAGTAGCGCCCCTGCACCTGATTCAGGGCATCATTGAGCTGGGTCAGGTTGTCGCGCTGCTTCTCGCTGTTGGTTTCAATCGACTGGCGCTCTGTGACCACCGACTCGACTTCCACTTCCAGATCGCGAATATGGGCGCCGCGCTGTTCGACCTTGTCGTTGATGCCGCGCCACTGCAGAGCCTGAAGCTGCGCTTTAAGTTGACGCTCTTCAGCCTTGAATTCTTTATACTTTTCTGCCGACTTTGCCTGACGCTCAAGGTGCTGAAGCTGACGCTCCATTTCGTCGCGCAGGTCGGTCAGGCGCTCCAGATTCTCACGAGTGCGACGCATCCGGTTTTCGGTTTCGCGGCGACGCTCCTTGTACTTGGAGATACCCGCAGCCTCTTCAATAAACACCCGCAGGTCTTCCGGCTTGGCCTCGATCAGCCGGGAAATCATGCCCTGCTCGATAATGGCATAGCTGCGCGGCCCCAGACCGGTGCCGAGAAAGATATCGGTGATGTCGCGACGACGGCATTTGGTGCCATTGAGGAAATACTCGGAGGTGCCTTCCCGCGTAACCTTGCGCTTGATAGCTATTTCGCTGAAGCTCGCGTACTCGCCGCCGAGCTTGCCTTCGCTGTTATCAAAAACCAGCTCGATGGAAGCTTGCCCCACCTCTTTGCGATTGACGGAGCCGTTAAAAATTACGTCCGTCATCGACTCGCCGCGCAGGTTCTTGGCCGAGCTCTCCCCCATCACCCAGCGCACCGCGTCGATGATATTGGACTTGCCACAGCCATTCGGCCCGACAACGGCCGCCAGATTACTGGGAAAAGAGACCGTGGTCGGATCGACAAAGGACTTGAAGCCCGCCAGCTTGATGCATTTCAAACGCATAGAATTGACTACCAGTAATTAGAGTATCTAATTGATTTTATTCTTTAAATAGCTTGAAACTGTCACAGGGCAGGAACCCGGAGCGGCCCTGTGCAAAGTTTGCGCTAGTTTAACGAGTATTGTCGGGAGGCTCTACGCCGGGGACGGTTTTTTTTCCCGCCCCCGCAGCTCGGCCCGCTGTGAAGTGGACGCTGTCAGGGAATGCGCGTATCCAGAACCAGTCGCACCGGTCCTTCGTGCTCGCGCCAGCGCAGCGCTCCAGATTCACCCTGCAGATCGCCGCTAGCCGGGGTGACCGCACCAGAGAGTGACAAACGGGCGGTGAGTTGAATTTGCTCGTGTTGGCTCAGGGAAATATCCGCACGCATGGCGTCGGCCGGGGTCAGTACCACGCGCTTGGGCCATTCGCCCGCCGGACTGCTGCGCACAACCGCCAGAGGCAGTGCGCCCCCATCTGCCGCTTTCGCAAAGACATAGAGCACCCCCTGCTGAGGAATGTTTGCCGGTGCTTCAACCACCACTTCGATACCGGACAGATCGCCGCTGGCCAGCGCGAGCTGCTTGGCCCGGGTCTGGGCCTGACGAATAATCTCGGCCTGTGGCGCCTGAGGATGCAGATTACTGAGCAAAGTGGACCAGTAACCAACCGCCGCCGCGTAATCCTCCCGCTCAAAGGCGTCCATGCCCAGCATGCCGAGGGCGGTGGTCTGATTCGGCTGCAGCGCAACCGCCCGCTCCATCAGCTCTCGCGCCTCGGGGCTGAGGCGGCGCTCTGCCTGCAGAAACAGGGCCTGGGCCAGCTGTGCCATGATGGCCGGGTTGTCCGGCGCCTGCGCCAAAAGCTCGCGATAACTGTCAACCGCCGTGTTGTAGTCGCCCTGCTCAATCGCCAGCTGGGCATACCAGTAGCGCAACTCGGGGTTATCCGGGCGAAAATGGAGGCTGGTTGCAATGGCCTCAGACAGTTCGGTGATATCTTCAGGAGAGAAACGGCGCTTTCCTTCCAGCGACTGCTGCAACTGCCGCACTTCCAGCTCAGGCCAGGCGCCCAGTTGTCGGTAAACCCCGAGACCGACAAGCAGAGACAACAACGCCAGCCCCGCCACGGTCGGCAAGCCCAAACCTTCCCGACGCGGCGCCTGTTCCGCTGCCGTGCTCTCCTCCAACAATTGCCGCTCGAGGTCGGTCTTCAGCTGCTGAAACAGGGCTTCATCAAGGGCCCCGCGCTCGCGCTCGGCATCCAGCTCCTGCAGGCGCTGGCGAAATACATCACTGCCGGCAACCGCCTGCGCCGAAGGTGAGGGGCTTACAGACAAGGCCCACCAGATCGCAGCGACAAAACCGGCGCCAAAGACGGCAACAAGGACGTATAATTCAGTCATCCCGCTTCTCCAGCACCGCCTTGAGCCTGGCCTGTTCGGCTTCACTCAGGCTTTCATTGTCATCACTGGGCTTTGCCACGCCGCGCGACAGTCGCCACCAGACTAAAGCACCAATCAGCACCAGCAGCAGCGGTCCCAACCACAGGGCAACGGTTTCCAGTGTCAGGCGCGGCCGATAGAGCACGAAATCCCCATAGCGGCTGTGCATAAAGGTCAGAATCTCCTGATCGCTTTTGCCATCTCGGATCAAACGGTAAACCTCCGCGCGCAAATCTTTTGCTATGGGCGCATCAGAGCCCGCCAGATTCTGATTCTGACACTTGGGACAGCGCAGCTCGTCAATCAGGGCATTGTAGCGGCGGCGCTCGGCATCGGACTCAAAGGGATAGGCCTCAACCACCGCCAGAGCAACCAGCGGTAGCAGACCAAAGCAGAGCACCAGTAACAGACGGGGCATCAGAGCGCCTCCTCTGCCGCAATCTGCTCCAACAGGGGCACAAAGTGGCGCTGCCAGATTTTTTCATCAAGCCCGCCCTGATAGCGCATGCGTACCCTGCCTGCGCTATCCACAACAAAGGTTTCCGGCGCGCCGGTCACACCGAGGTCCAGGCCCAGTTTACCGCTGGCGTCCACAATATTGACCGCGAAGGGGTTGCCTTTGGAGGCAAGCCATTGCCGGGCCTTGTCGGCATCATCCTTGTAATTTATGCCGTAGACCGCCACCTCGCCGCGCTCTGCCAGCGCAACCAGGAAAGGGTGTTCATAGAGGCAGGTTGGGCACCAGGTCGCCCAGACATTGACGATGCTGACTTTGCCCTTGAGCAGACTTTCATCCACCTCACGCTCGCCGAGCAAGGCAGGCAAGCGAAATGTTGGAAAGGGCTGACCGATCAGGGCCGAGGGCAATGCCTTTGGATCGTACTCCCCTTCACTGACTTCGGTTTCGACGGCAAAAAACAGGGCTGCCAGCAGCAGAAATACCAGCAGCGGAATAAACAGTTTCAAACGCCCCACATCAAACCTCCTCTCGCAAGCGCTGCAGACGGTAGCGTTTGTCGGTCACCGCCAGCAGCCCGCCCAGGGCAACCAGGGCGCCGCCGAGCCAGATCCAGCGAACCAGCGGTTTGTAGTGCACCCGCACCGCCCACGCCGCGTCACCCAGGGGCTCACCCAGCGCCACATACACATCCCGCAACAGGCCTGCATCGATGCCGGCCTCGGTCATCACCTGCTCTCCGCGCGCATGGTAGCGACGCTTTTCCGGCAGCAGACGCGCAATTTCGCGGCCCTCCGACCAGAGCCGGATATCACCCTGGGTACCCGCGTAGTTCGGCCCGGTGACCGGCGAGGTGCCGCGAAACTCCACCCGGTAGCTTCCCACCTCCAGAGAATCCCCCGCGGCCATGCGCAGGTCACGCTCAGAGGAATACAGGCTCACCACCGTAACGCCCATCACCGCCACGCCAAAACCCACGTGGGCCAGAATCATCCCGAGATAAGAGCGTTTTAATCGCTTGAAGCCTTTGCTCCAGCTTGCTGCGGTGCGCGTCTGTTGGATCACACTGCGCACACTGGCAAACACCAGCCACAAACCAAAGAACAGACCGAAGGCCGCCAGCCACTGCCACTCACCCCAAGCGAAGGGCAGCAACAGCGCGACCAGCAGAGCAAGCACCAAGGGCTCGCGTACCAGCGCTTTAAGACCTCGTGTTCGCTTCCACTGACTGAACATGCCAAAGCCGGTCAGTAGTGCCAGAGCGCAGGCGAGCGGCACAAACATGGCATTGAAATACGGCGGCCCCACCGAGTACTTGCCCAGCCCAAGGTAATCCATCACCAAGGGAAAAAGGGTCCCGAGCAAGACCACCAGTGCCGCGCAGACCAGCAGGATATTGTTAGCCAACAGCAGCGATTCCCGGGAGATCTTGGCAAAGGTCGGTCGAAACTCTGACTCCGGCGCCCGCAGGGCATAGAGTGTCAGCGAACCGCCGACCACCACCAACAAGAAGCCTAGGATATACAGCCCGCGCGTCGGGTCCGAGGCAAAGGAATGCACCGAGGTCAGCACACCCGAGCGCACCAGAAAGGTGCCGAGCAGACTCAGGGAAAAGGCAAAGATTGCCAGCAACAGGGTCCAGTTTTTAAAGGCGCCCCGCTTCTCCGTCACCGCCAGCGAATGTACCAGGGCTGTGCCCACCAACCAGGGCATGAACGAGGCATTCTCCACCGGATCCCAGAACCACCAGCCGCCCCAGCCAAGTTCGTAATAGGCCCACCAGCTGCCCAGGGTGATACCGGCGGTGAGGAAAGCCCAGGCGATATTGGTCCAGGGCCGCGCCCAGCGCGCCCAGCTCGCGTCCAGCCGCCCACGTACCAGCGCGGCGATGGCAAAGGCAAAAGCGACGGAAAAACCCACATAGCCGAAATACAGCATGGGCGGGTGAATCACCATACCCGGATCCTGCAGCAGAGGGTTCAGGTCCTGGCCATCTGCCGGGGTCGCAATCAGCTCGCGATCAAAGGGGTTGGAGGTAAACAGCATGAAGCTGATAAAGCCAACGGCAATCGCGCCCATGGTCGCCAGCACAACTGCCTTGACTGACAGGGGTATATGCTTTCCGGTCAGTGCAACCGCCGCAGTCCAGCCCGCCAGAATCAGTACCCAGAGCAGCAGCGACCCTTCGTGGCCGCCCCACAGGGCAGTAAATTTATAGTGTGTGGGCAATTGGGTGTTGGATTGCAGGGCCACGATAGCAACACTGAAATCATCCCCCAAAAAAGCCGCCGCCAGACAGGCAAAGGAGACGCTTACCAGAGCCATCTGGATCAGCGCCAGGCGATTGGCGCTGGCCAGCAGTGTCTGGTGACCGAGGGCGTAGCCCAACGCCGGCACGCCCGCCAGCAGCAGTGACGCACATAACGCAAGCACCAGCGCGAAGTGACCTATCTCAGGAATCAATGCATACCTCTCGGGATCTAGCCCCTAACATCAGTATTGTGACTTGGATTGGACGCCGGATTGAGCCGGCGCTTGCGCTTTGGCTTTTTCCAGCGCATCGCTGACTTCGGGTGGCATGTAGTTCTCGTCGTGTTTGGCCAACACCTGATCCGCATGAAACAGGCCGGCTTCATCCAGCTGGCCCGAGACCACCACCCCTTCCCCTTCGCTGAACAGGTCAGGCAGGATGCCGGTGTAGGTGACCGGTACATTGGCCTGGTAATCGGTGACGATGAAACTGACCTGCAGGCTGTCTGTAGCGCGCTTTATACTGCCTTCCAGCACCATTCCGCCGGCACGGATATCGCGCCCAACCGGCGCCTTGCCTGCCGCGATATCAGAGGGTGGGTAGAACAGATTGATATTCTCGCGCAGGGCATAACCCAGCAGCGCTGCCGCCACTGCGGTACCTGCAACAATTAACAGCACGATGGCCAGACGCTGTCGCCGCACAGGATGCATTACTGCTCCTCCGTGCGACGCAGGAAGCCGCGCAGTTCACGCAGCTGCCGCCGCTTCGCCGCCAGGGGTTGCACCACCAGCACAATCAATGTCGCCAGGGTGATAGCGTATGCCGACCAGACATAGGGTCCGTGCCCATCCATCACCATCAGCTCTGCAAAGCTCTCAAAAAACATGCTACCTCGGTAGAATCAGATCGCGCACCCAGCGCGTATTGCGCTCGCGGTGCAGAATTTCGTTGCGCACCTGCAGCAGCAGAACCCAACCGAAAAAACAGTAAAACCCGGCGATAGTCAGCATTAATGGCCGCAGCATCTCAGGATGTATGGACGATTCCCCGGTAAAGCTGATACTGGCAGGCTGGTGCAGGCTGTACCACCACTCTACTGACCAGTAAATAATGGGAATGTTCACCGCCCCCACCAGTGCGAGGATGGCACTGGCGCGACCGGCCGCCTCTTTGTTATCGAAGGCTTCGTAGAGGGCAATGATGCCTATATACAGAAAAAACAGAACCAGCACCGAGGTGATTCGTGCGTCCCACACCCACCAGGTTCCCCAAGTGGGTTTTCCCCAGATAGCCCCGGTCACCAGAGCCAGAAAGGTCAGGGCCGCACCAATGGGCGCCGCGCATTTCACAACCATATCCGCCAGTTTGATACGCCAGATCAGGCTGATGCCCCCTGCGGTCGCCATCATCAGATAACCGGCCATAGCCACCGCCGCCGCCGGCACGTGAATATAGATAATCCGGAAGCTGTTGCCCTGCTTGTAGTCCGGCGGCACAAAGGCCAGGCCCCAGATAACACCCACGATTAGTGTTATCAAACTCAGCGCGGCCAACCAAGGCAACACACTGCCGCTCAACTGGTAAAACCAGCGCGGCGAACTCCATTTATGAAACCAGGCCCACATAATTACTCATCACATTCACGCCCCGAAATGGCGCGCTAGTATACCGCATGCTCCGGCAGATTCATTGCAAACCGCAATGCCACCGCAAACCCGAACCCAAACCTGTTCATACTGGCTCTAGTTACTGATCGTGGCTTACCCGCATCGCCCCGGCGATGGCCAAGGGTGCCACCACCAGAAACAGCGCCGCCATGGCGCCCAACAGGGCCAGTGGCGCTGAGCTGTCCATACCCTGTACCGCGCGCTGCACAGCCGCGCTGCCAAAAATCAACACCGGCACAAACAGGGGCAGCACCAGCAATGACAGCAACACACCGCCGCGCTTGAGCCCTACGGTCAAAGCCGCACCAATCGCGGCAATAAAGCTCAACACAAGGGTCCCCAGGCCCAGACTCGCCAACAGTGCCGGTATACCCGCAGATGGCATATGCAACATCAAGGCCAATACCGGTGACAACAGGGTCAGTGGCAGTCCGCTGAGCAACCAGTGGGCGAGCACTTTCAGCAGACTGGTCAAATAAAGCGACACCGGGCTAAGCAGCACTTGTTCCAGCGTGCCGTCGTCAAAGTCCGCGCGAAACAGCCCATCACTGGCCATAAGCACCGACAGCAGCGCAACGATCCACAAAATCCCTGGAGCCATTCCCGCCAGCAGCACAGGAGAAGGGCCTAAGCCCAATGGAAACAGGGCGCAGACGATCAGGAAAAAAAACAGCGGGTTGGCAAGGTCACTGCGCCTGCGGAGGCTGACCAGCAATTCGCGGCGCAACAGCAACCAGCACAGCCCCAGATTCATAGCGCCCCCAGACTCAGCGAGCGCAGCCCATCCATATCGCGCAAGGCGTGATGCGTGGTCAGCACCACCACCCCGCCCTCGGCGGCAAAAGCTGCAATCCAGCCCTCCAGTTCGGAAACTGCCTGCCGATCCAAGGCGGTAAAGGGTTCATCCAGAAGCCAGAGGCTCGCCGGCACCAAAAACAGCCGGGCCAGTGCCACTCGGCGCTGCTGGCCGGCGGACAACTGCCGACAGGGCACCTCTTCATAGCCCCGCAGCCCGACCCGATTTAGAGCTGTCTCAATCTCCTTCGCAGAGACCCGCACGGCGTTCAGTGCGGCCAGCCATTGCAGGTTTTCCAGCGCTGTCAGGCTCAGCTTCAGCGCAGACTGATGGCCGAGAAAGTGACTTTCACTGCGCATTGTGTGACGGCCGCTGCCGCGCAGTGGCTGTCCTCGATAGCACAGTTCGCCTTCGTAATCCGTGAAAAGCCCCGCCAGGATTCGCAGCAAAGTGGTTTTACCCGAGCCATTCGGGCCTTCTACCCGCAGGATGTCGCCCGGCGAAAGACTGAACGCGAGATCGCTCGCCAGGGCGCGGTGGTCGCGGGCGAAGCTCAAGCCCTGTATGTCAAGCAGTGGCACCAAGGGGCCTTGCTCCTCGCCAGTATGAAAGTGTGCTGAAGATAAAGCGGAGAATTATAAACGACTTAAGCCGCCGAGATCACTTGGCAGCGCGAAACTGGCGCAGGGGCTCATCCAGCGATACGGGAGTCTGGACACTGTCCAGGCTGGCGTCGATCCCAACCAATCGATCCTGACAGTACATCAGCGCCCTCAGCAGATGGTTGGGCAGCAAGGGCAGACGCGGCTCATTGCCATGCTCGGCGAGCATGCTTTGAATCGCCGATGCAGCTTCGTCCAGGAGGGTCAAAACTTCGGGGTTGGCGGCAATCACCCCTTGCTCCAGTGCGGTCGCCAGCGATTCGGCAAGGCGGATAAAACCCTCCAGACTGTCACAGCCGGGCAGGCTCATCGATGCCCCTTTGAGGTTATGAAAGGCACGGCGCACGCTCTGCATTCCGCCATCGGCCACCTCGCCACGCAGCAGGTTGGCCAAGACCTGGCGAACCTCCGCCAGCAACTCGCTTGCATCTTCGATGAAAAACTCTCGAAGCTCCGCGTCTTCTTCCGATAAAAACGACTGACTCACAAGCCACCGCTCTCCCGCGGAGCCGGTTTGGTTCTGTTGGCAAATATCTGCTCGATTTTTTCCTGCAATACGGCAGCGGTAAAAGGTTTTACCACATAGCCGTTCACACCGGCCTGAGCTGCTTCAACAATCTGTTCGCGATTGGCGTCTGCGGTAACGACCAGCACCGGCAGTTTGCTCAGACTGGCGTCGTCGCGTACGGCACGCAACAACTCCAGCCCCGACATGCCGGGCATATTCAGGTCCGTAATCAGAAAGTCGTAAGCCCCGCCGTGCAGCATGGGCAGCGCCTTGGCACCGTCTTCAGCTTCGTCTACCTGCTCATAACCCAACTTGCGCAGCAGGTTTTTTATGATTCTGCGCATGGTCGAAAAATCATCTACAACCAGTATTTTCATTACTTACCCAAATACAGCGGGGAAAGCGTAACTTTTCCATAAAATGGAGTGCTTAGCCAGCTCGATTTATCGAGAAAAAAAGACCGCTCACAAGGAGCGGTCCAGCTGGTGCATCTACGCCAAATGGCGTCAACCTGGACGGAGCGCCTGCTCAACAACAGCAGAGCTGCGGCCACTACTTCACTAAATCAGTTAAAAACCGGGACTCGCGAGCGGGTTTCACTCACGGGCTGTATCGTTAAATGTGGTAACAGCTTGCGTACCGAGGCCTCATTTAGCCCCAGCACATGAAAATGCCGGACAAAATGCTGTATACGCAGTAGTTGTTTGTTTACCTGACCGGCAAATTCCGCTGACTCAGTCAGATAGAACAAGCGCTTCATGAGGTGCCTCCCCCAACATGATTTTTATACAGAAGGCAGCACCGACGGCAATGCATCGTAGATCGCTGTAATACAATGAGTATAGATCAGACAGGCAGCAAGACCGTGTGAGGATTACCAGCCACTAGATTGTTTAAGCATAAAAAAAAGGTACTTATACGATTACTCGTCCTTGCGCAGGGCGCGAGCACGATCTGCCGGCGACACCAGCTCTGTGAGCCTGATACCGAGCTGATCGTTGACGACAACCACTTCACCCCGGGCCACGAGCGAGCCATTGACCAGAACATCAAGCGGCTCGCCGGCCTGACGCTCCAGCTCGACCACCGCGCCCTGGCGCAAATCCAGCAGGTCGCGCACGGAAATTTCAGCACTGCCCACCTCCATGCTGATTCGCACGGGGATATCCATCACCATATCAAGGCTGGCGCGACTGCTGGCCACCGGAACATCGCGAGCGCGCTCAGCCTCATTGCCCGTGTCTCGCGGTATTGCGGCACCCGAACGCTGCTCGTCCAGGGTTTTGAATTCACTCATTGTCGACTCCTGACTTTCCCGTTTCCGGGTTTATAACCTTCACCGCCCAGTGTGCGCCATAACTGCCTGCCTGTACCCGGTGGATGGGCACCCCGCCCACAGTCAATTCCGATCCGCGCCGCAGATTCAGCGGCAGAAAATCACCGACCTGCAAGGCATCCAGTTCCTGCAGGCTAAGCTCCAGCTCGGCAACCCGGCAGCGGGCGCTGACCAGCACCCGGCTCAGCTGTTGCTCTATCGATTCTCGCCACTGTCGTTCAGCTTCGGGGGAGCGGTGACGTGAACCGGCCTCGAGGCTGTCGCGCACCGGCTCCAGCATCGCTTCAGGCAAGACCAGATGCACTTCCCCGCCGCCACCGGCAATCTGCACGCGAAAACCGCAGATCACCACATTATCGTTCAAACCTGCTATAGCCGCCGAGGCGGGGTTATATTCCACGCCCCTCGGCTCGCACTGTAGGTCGACCACACTGCGCCAGACATCGCCTATATCCCGGTAAAAGCGCTGTAGCACCGTGTCGATAACCTGCCGCTCGGTGTCGGTAAACTCTCGCCCTTCTACCTTGGTGTGGCGCCCGGAGCCGCCAAAAAAGAAATCCACCACGCGAAAGACCAGCCTCGCGTCCAGCATCACCAGCGCGGTCCCGGCCAGCGGTTTCATTTCTATCAGATTCAGGCTGCTCGGCAGATAAAGGCCGTGCACATAGTCGCTGTACTTACGCACTGCCACCGGCATCGGCTCCACATCCACATCCTGGCGCACAACCGGCGTCATGGCGGTGCGCAAACGCGCTGCCAGACGCTGATTCAGGGCATCCAGCCCGCTGAGACGACCGCGCACAATGTGCTGCTGGGCGCTCAGGTCGTAGCTGCGCACGCCAGGGACCGCCGCCATCGGTTTTACCTCGGCGTCCTCCGAAGCCACCTGCTCCAGCAGGGCGTCAATTTCTTCCTGCGACATCATATCGCTCATACTTCACCTGCCGTTGCCGGACTGGCCAGGCGCAATTCGCCACTGAGTACGATGTCGCCCGAGGCGGCCATACGCCTCACCATGAGCAGCACGTCATTGGCCGACTGCTGAATCAACTCCGCGCCCAGCCCCGCGTATTGCTTAAGCAGCGGGCGAAGCGAGCGGGCGCGACCACGCGGCAGCCGCTGCAGAAACCCCTCGCGGGTATCGGGCCGACAGCTGAGCAAGGCGCGCGCCAGCAATTCATCCGGCAGTTGTTGTTCAACTTTCTGCCAGTCGCTACTGGTCAGACCGAGCAGATCGTCCATGGTAAACATCTGCTCCTGAAGGAGGGCAGCCAGCCGGTGATCACGCTGGTAGACCTCCTGCAACAGCACTTCCGACCAGTCTGCAGTAACCGACTTGAGAATGGCAGCGGCCTGGCGCTGCCCCGGCGGTGTCCGGTTCGGTTGATTGACCATGCTTTCCAGCCGCGATTCAATCAGGCGGGATACGGCCTCGGCGGCGGCCGGCTGCAATTTGTCGATTTCCGCAACCCGCAACAGCACATCGGCACGGCCCTGCTCGGGCAAGTTTTCCAAAGTGCGGGTGGCTTTTTCAGTATCGAGGCTGGCCACCACAATCGCCTGTATCTGGGGGTGCTCGCCGGAGATCATCTCGGCAATGGTATCCGCCTCCAGCCAGCGCAGATTTTCCAACAAGGGGATATGAGCCTGCAGTTCCGGCGCGCCGGCGATCAGCTGAGCCCGCTGCTCGCCCAAGGCGCTTTCCAGCAGACTGCGATAGTCGGCCTCGGATTTAACGCCGAAACCGGTCGCCTCCTGCACATCATCAAAAAACTGTTTGACCGCATAGCGCAGCACCGTGCGCCGCACCCGAGCAATACGCACCATGATATCGCCGAGCGTCTGTAACTCTCGCGGCAGCAACTGGCGCAACACTGACGCAGCCGTGGCCTTCGGCAGGCTCAGTACGATCACCGCAGCCAGCTCGCGTTGGGTCATGCCGCCGCTTTCGGCGCTGGTAGCCGCCGCCGGTCGCATCCACAGGCGCAGTACCTGAGCCACCCGTGAAGGGTCCTCCTCAGCGAGTTTGTGGAGGCTTTCCAGTTGTGCGTCGAGTTGATCGCGATAAGGGTTGAGCGGGCGCCGCGCCAGCAGCCAGCCAACAGCACCGCCTCCGCTAAGCAGCAATGCCCCAAGCAAGAGTAGTAAGGGAGTCGAGGGCGAAGATTCGTCAGTCGGTGTCTCACGACCGTGCGCCATCGGCAAAGACGACAGAATCAGGTCGTCAGCCCCGCCAAAATCCAGCTCGGCAACACTGCCAAGCAGGGTGCGCAGTTCGGCTTCGGTATAGTCACCGCGGAAGCGGCTATCGACCACCAACACAATGCGGTGCCCCTTGCCGCGAGTGGAAACCTCAAGGTGGTAGGCCGAACGGCCAAAGACAGTATCGAGCAGGCCGCCAACTTTTTCCCGGATAAAGGTCACTTCACGCTGGTCGGCGCTGCCAGCTGACAGGCCCGGCTGCCCATTGGCTGCGGGAAAGATACAAAGCCACAGTGCCAGCAAGGTGCTGACACACAGAAGGGCTTTTTGGGGCTGGCGAGCGGATATGGGCATGAAAATGGACGCTATTCGCGAAAAACACCTTATTTACCGCTAGTTTGGGGTATTTATCAAGCTCGGTGTCAAGGACTGTCAAAAACTGCGAAGCCAATCAGCCGAGGTTGACGGCCCGGATTTTGTCCAGGCTGGGGCGCTCCAGTTTCAGGGTCTTGAAATCAAACAGCTCGCCATCCGCCAGTTGTGAGGGGGCAACGTTGCCAATGGCGGTAAAAATGGAGTCCATCCGCCCCGGAAACTGCTTTTCCCAGTCCTGCAGCATCTGTTTGATCGCCTGTCGCTGGAGGTTTTCCTGCGAACCACAGAGGTTACAGGGAATAATCGGGAAAGCTTTGATCTCGGCGTAGGCCGCCAGATCCGCCTCTTTGCAGTAGGCCAGGGGACGAATCACAATATTCTGCTTGTCGTCGCTCAAAAGTTTGGGTGGCATGGCCTTGAGCTTGCCGGCGAAGAACATGTTCAGAAACAGGGTTTCAATAATATCGTCACGGTGATGGCCGAGCGCGATTTTGGTGGCCCCAATCTGCTCGGCAAAGCCGTACAGTGAACCCCGGCGCAGCCGCGAGCACAGGCCGCAGGTGGTTTTGCCCTCCGGCACCACGGATTTGACGATGCTGTAGGTATCCTTCTCCAGGATGTGATACTCAATATCCAGCTGTGACAAGTAGTTAGGCAGCACTTCTTCGGGAAATCCCGGCTGTTTCTGGTCGAGATTCACCGCCACCAGCTCGAAATTCACCGGCGCGCTCTGGCGCAGGTTCATCAGGATATCCAGCATGCCGTAGGAGTCCTTGCCGCCGGACAGGCAGACCATGACACGGTCACCCTCCTCGATCATGTTGTAGTCTTCGATCGCCTTGCCGACATGGCGCCGCAGCCGCTTCTGCAATTTGTTGAATTCGGTTTTCTGCTTTTTCGACATTTCTGCAACGGTCACGGCATCTACCCTGTGGCAATTACGGATTATAGGGGCGTTCGAGGCCGCGTATTGTAGCGGCTCAGCCTAAAAAATGCCCAGTGTTTTCGAGGGATACGTCGATATCATGTGCTCGCAAGACTTAACAGCGCAGCCGCACTCAGCTACAATCCCTCTGTACAATAAATGCGCGATTACAAGCGCGCCCAAAAGCAAAATCTATTTCATTCTGAGTCGTCGCCATTTATGCCAAGCCGTTACAGCTTAATCGGGCTGCTTTTACTTATTGCTGCGGCCAGCGTCACGCTTCGCGGCACAACCAGCCTGGGGCAGCCCGTATTCGCGGATGCAACCCTGCCCGAACATCGGGATGACACCCCGGCTGCCCTACCACCGATAGATGCCGAACGCCTAACCGTCTATAACGGCGCCCCTAAGATCGTCTCGCGCCGCAACGCCACCGATATGGTCCACTCAGCCTCCGTTGCCGAGCTCGCCGACGGTCGCCTGCTCGCCACCTGGTTCGGCGGCAGCCGCGAAGGCGCCAAGGATGTGGCCATTTACGGCGCCTACTTCGACCCGGCTTCCGATAACTGGAGCGAGGTCCGCCCGCTGATTACCCGGGAATTTACCGAACGGGAATTGGGCCGCTACATCAAAAAACTGGGCAACCCGGTTATCACTCGTCTCAAGGATAACCGTCTGGCGCTCTACTACGTTTCTGTGTCGCTGGGCGGCTGGGCCACGAGCCAGCTCAATGTCGCCTACTCCGACGACGATGGTCAGAGCTGGCATTCGGTTCGCCGCTTGGTAACCTCGCCCTTTTTCAATCTCAGCACCTTGGTGAAAGGCACCCCTTACCTCTACGAGGACGGAACCATCGCCCTGCCGGTGTATCACGAAATGGCCGGCAAATTTGGTGAGCTGTTGCGGCTATCACCGAATGGACGCGTCCTCGACAAGACCCGATTGACTACCGGACGCGAAGCTATCCAGCCGGTGATTTTGCCGGTGGAGGATGATGAAGCCCTTGCGCTGCTGCGCGATTCTGGCGACGAGGCCCCCTTTACCGCGGTTATGACCTCAAGCGACAGCAGCGGAACCACCTGGAGCAAGCCCGAAAACGCCAGCTTCTTCAATCCTAATTCCGCGCTCGCCGCCGTCGTAATGGACTGCGGCCGGATACTGGCGGTTGCCAATGACACCGAAGATGAGCGCAATCGCCTGACCCTGCTGATTTCCGAGGATCGCGGCCAGAGCTGGAACCCGATTATTCGAGTGGAAGACAACAGCGAAAACGGCACGGCACCGCGGCGTGTGCCCCTGGAGCAGTTTTCCCAGGCCCTGGAAAGCACCATGGCCGAAGAAGGCCTTTCGGAAAGCCAGCGCGCCCAGTTTCTCGAATCAGCCAGCGAAGCCCTCTGCACTGACGGCGGCTGTCGCTATCGCTACGACTACCCCTATTTGATCAAAGCTACAGACGGAACCATCCACCTTGTGTACACCTGGAACAAAGCCTATATCAAACACCGCGCATTCTCGCAGGAGTGGTTGAGCCAATGGATATGACATTTGGCCTGATCGTTTCAGCGCTGCACTGGGCCGCGCTGTTCAGCCTCCTGCTGTGCCGTCGCCCCGCCCTGTCTTCACGGCTGGTGCTGGTCTACACCCTGTCACTCGTGTTTCTGTGCATTCCCATCGCGGGCCTGGCACCCGTGTTTTATTTACGCGGCGTATTCGGTGAGTTCAGCCTGACCTCCACCCTGGTGCTGGTCGGTCTGGCACTCTGCCGGGGCACGGGCAAGGCCTTACTGCCCAGGAATGAGATGATCTGGCTTGCGGGACTGGTTGGCCTGACGGCGCTGTGGTTTTACCCTATGAGCCTCGGTGCCGGCATGATCGACCCCTACCAGTGGGGCTTCCAACCCAAGCTTGTCGCGCTAGCGGTGGTCGCCACGGGTGTACTGGCGTGGCTCAAGGGCCTCAACCTGATCGTCGCCGTGCTGAGTCTTGGCCTGCTCGGCTTTCAGTTCGGGTTGCTGGAATCCAACAACCTCTGGGACTACCTGCTCGACCCCTTCGCCGCGATCACTGCGCTGGTCTATCTGAGCTCAAACCTTCGCGCGCTGCGGCGTACGGCGGCTGGCGAGCCAGAGCACAGCAAACATCAGAATATTGCCGATGATGGCCGTGTAATACAGATCAAAGGGCATGTCCTCAACCGTGAACAGCCAGCCGTTGCGGGCGAGAAGAACCCAGCCGGTGAACAACATGGTTACGGCTATTCCGAGCCAGGCCTGCTCAGCGCCACCGCGGCGGCAAAAAAAGCCAAATAGATAAAGGCTCAGCAAGCCACCGCCGAGCAGGGCCACCAGAATGGTGAGTGCGTCCTGCAGGGTTTTGGTGTCAGCGTAGTAGAAGGCGATGGCACCCCCGATCATCAAACCACTGACCGCAATCGCAACAGCCCTGGCCACCCATAAATAGTGCCCTTCAGGCGCATCCTTTTTCAGGTGGCGGCGGTAAATATCCACCACGGACACCGCCGAAATAGCGTTGATACTGGAATCCAGGGATGACATGGCGGCGGCCAGCGCCGCTGCCAATACCAGCCCGACCAGCCCATCCGGTAATTCACTGAGAATAAAAAACGGCAGAATCTGCTCCGCCTTGCGTTCACCGCTGAGCATGTCGGCCGCTTCGGGCGCCGGGAACTGCAGATAGAACACATACAGCGCCGTTCCCAGAAACATGTAGAAGGCCCAGATCGGCAAGCTGCTCAGCGCACAAACCCACATGCCCCGGCGCGCCTCCTGCTCCGACTTGGCGGCACAGTAGCGCTGCACGGTATTCTGGTTGCTGCTGTATTCGGTAAGCCAATTCACCAGCCCGAGCACCAGCATCATGGTGCCAGTTTTATTCAGCAGGCTGAGATCCCAGCTGACGGGGGTCAGCTCACCGTTGCGCCACTCGGAGAAACCCAGTTTGCCGTGCTCGGTGGCCGTGCTGACCACCTGCCCCAATCCGCCAGGCAACAAATCCACTATCACCCAAAGACAGGCAATCCCGCCAAACAGAAGCACCAAGGTCTGAATCACATCGGTCCAGATAACCGCTTCAATGCCGCCGGCAACCGTGTAAAAGGCGACAAAAACACCGGCCGCGACGATACACCACACGGGATCAAGACCACTGATTTCAAACAGCAACAGGGATATCAGATAAAGAATCGTGCTGACGCGCACCAGTTGCGCAATCATGAAAGACGCGGCGCCATACACCCGCACCGAAGGGCCGAAGCGATCCTCCAGAAATTCATAGGCCGTCACCGTATTGGCGCGCCGGAAAAACGGCAGGAAATAGCGGGCTGCCACAAAAATTGCTACCGGCAACATCAGATTGGGCAGGTAGCGCAGCCAGGCTGTTTTATAGGCATCCGCCGGGTAGGCGAGAAAGGTTACGGAACTGATCGAAGTCCCTACCAGACTCAGACCAATGACCCAGCCCCGATAATTGCGACCGCCAACAAAATAATCATCGGTGGTGTGGGTCTTGCGTGAGAAAAAAACACCAAGCAGTAAAATAGCCAGCAGATAGCCGGCCAGCACCAGCGTATCGGCAAGGCTCACTGTCCTGCCCCCGCTGCCGATTCTTCCACGTTGTGATAGTGCAGGTAGTGGCTGGTTTCATAGAGCCCCTTCGCCAACCGTTTCAAACGCTCCGCCTTTTGCGGCAGCTCGGCACTGTGGTCTGCGGTCGAATCCTCACTGTAGAGTTTGTGCAGTTTGGCTTTCTCGCCCGAAGACTGCATGCGCAGCATCCAGTCTTTGCTGATAACACCGATCACCGGATGGCGCTTATCGGCTGTCTGGGTAAAGACATAGCGCTCTTCACCTTGCGGGTGTTTGGTGTAATCGCGACCGAGGCCGGCGTATTCATAAGGCACGCCGAACAGTCCCGCCACGGTAGGCAACACATCCACCAGACTCACGGCCTCTTCGACCACCCTCGGTTGCAGCAATTTGGGGGCATAGATCATATGCGGCACGTGCAGGCCATCAAGGTCGAGTTTTTCGTAAAAATCCGCCATATGCGGCGTAATCGTTATCCGGTTATTGTGGTCTCCGTAAAACACAAACACTGTGTTATCGAAATAACCGCCCGCCTTGGCCATCTCAAAAAACTCACCGACGTTGTAATCCAGAAAACGCACCGCGTTGTATTGCTCAGCGCTTTTAAAGCCCGCCTGGTAAAGAGCCTCATCATCAGGGCGGTCTGGCTCGAAGTCGCCCATATCGTCCGGCAGGGTAAAGGGTCGGTGATTGGCCGCGGTCTGAACAATGGCAAAAAAGGGTTTTTCTTTGGGAATAGTGCGCAGGACCTTGTCGGTTTCCCGGAACAGACTCAGATCGGAAATCCCCCACACATCCACCCGTGGCTCGGTATAGGAGCCCTCTTCATAGAGGTGCAGGTCGTCGATACTGGCCTTGATCAACGCCCGCATATTCGCCCAGCCCGCGCTGCCGCCGAGAAAGTAATATTTCTCGTGATCTTTGAAGGCATTGACGATGGTGCGCTGATGAGCGATCAGCGGGTTGCGGGTAGCCGTTTTGACCGTAGACACATCCGGCAAGCCAGTGATGCTCGCCCATACGGTTTTAGCGGTGCCTGAGACCGGCACATAGAAGTGTTCAAAGAACCAGCCGTTTTCGGCAATCTCATCCAGCGTCGGTGTGGTTTTCAGCGGGTTGCCGTAGGCACTGACCCGGCTCGCGCCCAGCGATTCCAGCATAATAAAGACAATGTTCGGAGGCCTTTCCATGCCGGCAAACGGCGCCTCGGGGTCCGCGTCTATCCGGCGCAGAAAATTGGGCTTGGCGGCATCGCGCTCATCGCCTTCCAGGCCAAGATAATCGGCTACGGCGTTGTAGTGCGCCTTGACCTGATCAAGATCGTAATGCGCTTCGCTGAAATCCATGGTCTCGTAAAAATACAGCACCGGGTTTAAGCCCAGCGCGCCGATTTCCGGATCGCCAGTAAAAAAGGCATTGTTCCAGCGCAGGGGAACATCAGACGGCCGCCCAATACAGGTCCAGAACGCCACCATAAACACTAGAAAACAGCGCCAGGTGACCGCCCATTTGCCCAGCGTCAAACCGGGCACCGCAAACACTGCTGCAATCTGCCGTTTGGCAAAACTAAAGGTAAGCACGCATAGCACTGCGACACCGAGCGAAATCCAGATAACCGGGTAGCTTTCCCAGACCATGCTCGCCGAAATGGCGATGTCATCGAAAAAGCGCACCACGGTCGAATCCATGCGGATACCGAGGTAGGCGTAGTGTCCCAGATCAAAGACGTTGAACAGGCTAAGCGACAATACAACCACCAGAACATAGCTGGCGGCCACTTTCTGCGCCCACGTTTTCTCAAAAAGGTGCAACCTTGGGAGCATCAGCAGCAAAAGGGGCGCAGTGAGTAGGATCGCCAGTCGGGCATCAAAGCGCAGACCGATCCACCAGGCCTTGGCCAGCGCAGCGGCGCTGGCCGCCTCGTTGTCACTGAAATCTGCAAAGCCCAGAAAGAATATAAGCCGGAAAACCACCTGTACTGCAAAGAGCAGCAGGGCTACGCTGAGCAAAAGCCGCAGGCGACGAGACTGTAAAAGACGCATGTGAACCGCTATCCCCCATTTTAGAAGCGCGCAATTGTAACAGGGAGGTGGTAAAGGGATAAGGTCGGCGCCCTCGCGATATGGCATTTTCCGGCTCAGGTGACTATCATATGCTCCGCTTCAGGCACCGTAGCCGCTCCTTTTTGAGATTGCGCGGTGCGGCCAAATCCCGGCCAGGGTGGCTCAGGCCTGTGTGATCCGCAGCCTGCAGGTGGCCCGCTTCAAACTCGTCGTTACCCACAAGTAACATCACAAACAGGAATCTGTACTCATGAAACAACCCGTTCGTGTCACTGTCACCGGTGCTGCCGGTCAAATCGGTTACGCCCTGCTGTTCCGCATCGCTTCCGGTGCCATGCTGGGCGACGATCAGCCCGTGATTCTGCAACTGCTGGACATCACTCCTGCCATGGACGCCCTGCAAGGCGTGAAAATGGAACTGGATGATTGCGCCTTCCCGCTGCTGGCCGACATCGTAACCACTGATGACCCGAACGTTGCGTTCAAAGACACCGATTACGCGCTGCTGGTTGGCGCCCGTCCGCGCGGCCCCGGCATGGAGCGCAAAGACCTGCTGGAAGCCAATGCCGCGATCTTCTCGGTACAGGGCAAAGCCATTAATGACAACGCCAGCAAAAACATCAAGGTGCTGGTTGTCGGCAACCCGGCCAACACCAACGCCCTGATCACCCAGCGCAACGCGCCGGACATCGACCCGCGTAACTTTACTGCCATGACGCGTCTGGATCACAACCGCGCCATGACCCAGATTGCCCAGAAGACAGGCAAAACCGTCAACGACGTGAAAAACATGACCATCTGGGGCAACCACTCTGCCACCCAGTACCCTGATCTGTTCAACACCAAGGTAGACGGCAAGAAAGCCACCGATCTGGTGGATCAGGAATGGTACGAAAACGACTTTATCCCGACTGTACAGCAGCGCGGCGCAGCTATTATCAAGGCCCGTGGTGCGTCATCTGCCGCCTCTGCCGCCAACGCAGCTATCGACCACATGCGCAGCTGGGCGCTGGGCACTGAGGGCGACGATTGGGTCAGCATGGGCGTCTACAGCGATGGCAGCTACGATATCGCTGAAGGCCTGATCTACTCCTTCCCCTGCCGCTGCAAAGGCGGTGACTGGGAAATCGTTCAAGGTGTTGAAGTCGGCGACTTCAGCCGTGCCAAGATGACTGCTACCGAGCAGGAACTGGCGGAAGAGCGCGACGCGGTTCAGCACCTGCTGCCGTGATACACGCTCACTGAAAAACAAAAGCCACCCTTTGGGTGGCTTTTTTGTATCCGATTTTTACACGCAGGCCAGCAGGCAATGCGGATTAACCCTCCGCGCCTGGCCCCAGTGGCTGACCATAACTGAACTCCACCGCATTACCGTCAGGATCACGCAAACCGCAGTAGTAACCTACCGGATAAGCCTCCTGACGGGGAGGCCAGAGCAAGCAACCTTCGCGTTCAGCCTTTTCGGCAATGGCATCCACAGCTTCTCGGCTTTCCAGCGCATAACCCTGATGACTGAAATCTTTTTCTGACTGGGGGCGGCCGGGACCGCCGGGAATCAGCACCAGAATAAACTCATGCTCGCGACCTTTCTCAGCCAGCCAGAGTATGGTTTTGCCGCCATCGTGGCGCTCGTGGCAGACCTCAAGCCCGCAAAAGGCTTGATAAAATGCCTTGCTGGCCTCGAGGTCGCTGACATGCAGCGCAATGTGGGTCAGCGTCGGGGACATGCAGCCTCCTTTTCTGAATTCAAAACAGCGTTTTCATGGTACCGCCATCCACTGTAACCGTCTCACCGTTGATGTAACTGGCCGCCGGTGACAGCAAGAATGTGGCGGTTCGGGCGAACTCGTCGGGGCTGCCGAATCGGCCCATGGGTACCTGGGCTTCCATCTGCGCCCGCTGTTCCTTCGCGGTAACAGCCTTGGCCTTCGCCTGATTGGCCACCAGCGCCTTGATTCTATCGGTTTCGACAATCCCCGGAACAATGCAGTTCACCCGCAGACCGTCGACGGCCAGAGACCGCGACAGACTTTTCGCAAGGCTGGCAACGCCCGAGCGCATTACATTGGACAACAACAGAAAATCGATGGGTTCCTTGACCGACGACGAGGTCATAAACAGGATATTGCCCTGCCGTTCAGTCAGCGCCGGCAGCGCCGCCCGCACCAGTCGCACTGCGCTGAGCAGGGTAAGCTCAAAGGCACCCTGCCAGTCGGCATCATCGAAATCCCTGAAACCGCCCGGCGGTGGGCCGCCGGCATTGACTACCAGCGCGTCAATACCGCCAAAACGGTTGACGGTCTGTGCCACCCAGTCGGCAATATCGTCTGCATTGCGCACATCGCAGGCTTGGGCGTGACTGCCGGGCAAGGCCTCTCCCGCCGCTGCAATCGCCTTGGGATTGCTGCTGCTGAGGCTCACATTCGCACCTTCATCCTGCAGACACTGGGCAATGGCGAAGCCCAGGCCTCGGCTGGCACCTGCCACCATCACCGTTTTACCCGCTAAGCCCAAATTCATCCCTATCTCCCCCTGTTAATGTTGACACTTGGCTTGCCTTGTTCGGGCTTTTCCTTAAAAATGGCGCCCTATTGTCAGTTTCTGTCGCTAACAGGCCCCTATCAAGCCCCTAGCCGCAGTCTGCGTTGCGCTCCACCACCCTTTGCAGGGCTACATAATGAACGCAACCCTAATTCATAAGCACACGACAGATAAACCTTTATGAGTAATAACAGCAGTTCCAGCTATCACCACGGCAATCTGAGAGAAGAACTCCTCTCCCATGCGGAAAAGCACCTGCTTGAAGGTGGTATCAACGAACTCAGCCTGCGTGCATTGGCTCGGGAGATTGGCGTCTCTCAAACCGCGCCCTACCGTCATTTCAAGGATAAAAATGCCCTACTGGCGGCGCTGGCGACCGAGGGATTCAGCCGACTGCTTAACCAACTCAATGCCCATGCCAGCGGTGAAGACCCGGTTCAGGATCTGATCAGCCTCGGCATGGACTACGTGCATTTTGCTCAGGAAAATACCGAGATTTTCCGCCTGATGTTCGGCCCGGTACTGCTGCCACGCAAGCAATACACCGAGCTGTTCTCCGCGGGCCGTGAAGCGTTCTATTATGTACAGCGCATTATTGAGCGCGGCGCCGAGCAGAACATCTTCGGTAAAGACGACATTCCCAGCATGGCCCACACCGCCTGGGCTGGCGTGCACGGCGTTGCCACCTTGATACTCGATCACGGCGACAGCTTCGGCTACTACCACGATCTCGACAGTCAGGCCCAGAAATCTCTCAAGATCATGGTCGAAGGCCTCAAGACTCACGCAGACTGATCAGCATTTGCCGCCGCTACAGGCGCCGGAGCACCTGCAGCGGCGGCGCCACGATCACCTCCCGACAGAACCACCACCCAGAAACCGCCACCACCAAGGCCGCGCCCAGCGGCGAGACAACCCAGAGCAAGGGATGCCAGGACGCGCTCATGTCCAGCAGGCGGGTTTGAATCAGGTACAGACAAAGCTCGGCACCAACACCTGCAAGCAATCCAGCCACCAGCCCGATCATCGCAAATTCCGCCAGCAGACAGGTTCGTATCAATTGCCGTGAGGCGCCAAGCGTTCGCAGAATCGCATTTTCATGCAGCCGACTATCCAGACTCGCCTGAATATTGGCCACGCCCACCAGCAGGGCACAGCCGATAATCAGCACCAGCACCAGTTCCAGAGCGGCCGATACCTGTTCCACCACCGTGCGCGCCTGCCTGATCACTGCATCCATTTCGATCAAAGTGATGGTAGGAAACTGCCGCAGCAGATCATTCAGCAAGACCTTGTCCGCGGCGTCGAGATAAAAGCTGGTTATCGACGACGAGGGGTAGTTGTCCAGCACGCCGGGTTCAAACAGCAGAAAAAAGTTCGGGCGCATACTGTCCCAGCTCAGACTCCGCAGGCTGGTCACTTCAGCTTCCAGAGGCAGGCCGCCAATACGAAAGCCAAGCTTCGTGCCAACAGAAATACCCAAGCGCTCGGCAAACTCGTCTTCAACGGAAACCCGTGGCAGGCTTGCAGAGGCATCCGGCCACCACTGACCTGCCGTCAGGCGATTGTCACCGGGCAGCGCATCACTCCAGCTCAGGTTGATCTCCCGGTTTACACTGCCACGATTGGCCTCAATTTCAGGAATTTCCTGAACATCCCTGCCGTCGATAGTCACCAGTCTGCCACGCACCATAGGAAAGAGGCCGGCGCTGTCGATATCCTGCCGCTCAAACCAGTCGTTAACCGGGCCGACCTGATCAGGCGCGATATTAACCAGGAAATGATTGGGTGTATCGGCGGGAAGCTGCAGCTGCCACTCTTTCATAAGGCTTGAGCGCGCGGCGATAATACACAACAGCACCATCAACGCCAGCGCGAGACTGACCACCTGAAAAGCATTGGCCTGTCGGCGTCGCACCATCGCCGACAGCGCCAGTTTCAATACCCCGCCAGCACCCTGCGCCCAACGCCGCATGGCACTGAACAGACGCAGCACCAGAATCCCGGCCAGGCCGAGAATCGCACTGACACCCACCAGCACAGCCAACACCAGTTCAATCGAGCCGGTATACCAGAGCATCAGCAGAAACAATCCACCGATGCCGGCAAAAGCACTAACCCCGGAACTCAGCGATTCATTGCCCAGATCGCGCCGCAGCACCCTGAGTGGAGGTACGCTGCGCAATCGCAGCACCGGCGGCAAGGCAAAACTCACCACACATAGCAATGCGGTAATTGCACCGGCCAGGAGCGGCCGCAGCGTGCCGGCCGGCGGTGAAAAGCCGACCAGGTCTCGGATCATGGCGAACAATGCATTTTGCACACCCAACCCCAAGACCCAGCCTACCAAGGTGGCCAGAATCGCCAGCAGCAGGATATTCCCTACATAGAGGCCGGTCACCTGCCGGCTGCCCGCGCCCAGTGCTTTCATGACGGCCACGGTATCCAGATGTCGCTGACTGTAGCGTCGCGCTGCCAAGGCAACCGCTACGCCGGCCAGGGCAACACCAAAACTGCCGGCCAATAACAGAAAACGTTCAGCTCGCTGCAGGGTTTTGGCAATCTGTGGTTGACTGTCGTCCAGCCCCTGCCAGCGCTCGCTGGCGGTAAGTTCAGGCTGCAAACTGGCTTTCACCGCCTGCAGCTGCTCCTCTGTGCCGCCAAAAAGATAGCGGTAATCCACCAGACTCCCCGCCTGCACCACGCCGCTGCGCGCCACATCGGCGGCGTTAATCAAAACTCTTGGGCCCATGCCGTAGAAGCTGGTGCCGCGATCAGGCTCGGTGAGCAATGCCCTTTCTGCAATCAGAGTCAGTTCGCCCAGTTGCAAAGCACCGCCCACCTCCAACCCAAGCAGCGGGAACAACCGTGAATCGAGCCAGGCCCTGCCGGGCGCAGGAACCTCACGGGTGGTCTGCGCGGCGCCAAAGGGAGTCTCACTGACCGTCAACTCGCCCTTCAGGGGATAGCTGTCCGATACTGCCTTGATCGAGGCCAGCTCCATCGCATTTTCCGCAACCACCATGGAGCGAAATTCGACAACCAGCGCTCTTTCAACCACGGCGGGAAGTTTATTGAGCGCACTATCAGGTAGGGACCGCGGCGTTTTCAACACCAGATCGGCTGCCAGAAACTTGTGGCTTTCACCGACAATACCGCGCTGGAGACGATCGGCGAAGCCAGCGACGCCGCTGACGATAGTCACCGCTAATACCAGTGACACCAAGAGCAAAGCCAACTCGCCGCCGCGCCATTCACGCATCAACCAGCGCAGGTGATTCATGCGGGAACAACCTCGCCACTGTCCTCAATGATTTCACCCGCCGACAGAGTGATACGGCGAGCACAACGCCTTGCCAGTATCGGTTCGTGGGTTACCAACACCAGTGTCGTACCGCTTTGGGCATTAAGGCTGAAGAGCAGATCATTCACACTGGCGCCGGTTTCCGCATCCAGATTGCCGGTAGGTTCGTCCGCAAACAGAATATCCGGCTGCGGTGCAAACGCTCGCGCCAGTGCAACCCGCTGCTGCTCACCACCTGACAGCTGGCGTGGGTAGTGGTCAAGGCGATGGGCCAGGCCGACCCGCTCAAGGTAGTCTCGGGCCACTTTGGCGGCCCTGCGGTCGCCGCGCAGCTCCAGCGGCAGCATGACGTTTTCCAGTGCGGTCAAACCCGGGAGCAGTTGAAAGGACTGAAACACAAAACCCACCAGTTTTGAGCGCAGCGCCGCGCGACCGTCCTCATCCAGTGCGTTCAGGTGTTCGCCCGCCAGCCAGATATCGCCGTCGGTCGGCTCGTCCAAGCCGGCGAGCAAACCCAGCAGGGTCGATTTGCCTGATCCCGAAGGACCAATGATCGCCACCGACTCGCCGCGCTTGATTTCAAGGGACGTCCCTTTCAATATGCACAACTCGCTGTCGGCGACCTGTACCCTTTTGCTCACATTCTCTGCGTGAATCATGAAATCCAGATCTGCTCCATTTGCTAAAACCTTAATACGCCCGTGGCGTCTGATTGGTGCCCTATGCTGGGCATTTTTTCTGTCCAGCGCCAGTCATGCTCAGATTCTTGTGGTGGGCGACAGCATCGGCGCTGGTTACGGCGTGCCGGAGCAGGCCAATTGGGTCAGTCTGCTCGATGCCGAACTCAGTCAGCACAAAGTGATCAACGCCAGTATCAGCGGCGACACCAGCAGCGGCGCCAAGGCCCGCCTGCCCGCCCTGCTGGATCACTTCGCACCGGAGTTAGTCATCATTGAAATCGGCGGCAATGACGGGCTGCGGGGACAGCCGGTCGCCCTGCTCAAACAGAACCTCAATGACATGATCGATCTGGCTGAGGCGCATGGCGCAGACGTTTTGTTGCTGGGCATGCAAATTCCGCCCAATTACGGCAGGACTTATACCGAGGCTTTTCACGCGGTTTACCACCAGGTTGCGCGCGAGCGACAGATACTGTTGCTGCCCTTTCTGCTAGACGGCATCGCGCTGAATCCAAGTTTGATGCAGGCCGATCGCATTCACCCCAACGAACAGGCACAGCCCAAAATACTACAGAATGTGCTGCCGCTGGTGCGGCAAAGCATTAAGAATCGTTCAGACTAAACGGGCCGGGTCGAGCAGGCGTTCAAGCTCACTACGCGGAATGTCCGTGTCCTCTTCGGCAACATCGATAATGGGCCGATTTTCCGCGTAGGCGCGCTTGGCAATCTCGGCAGCCTTCAGGTAGCCGATCACCGGATTCAACGCAGTCACCAACACCGGATTCTTTGCTAAATTCGCCTGCAACGCCGGTTCGTTGACCGTAAACCCGGATACCGCTTTTTCACCCAATACGGTGCAGGCATTGCTCAGTAACTTAATCGATTCCAGCAGTTTACTGGCCACCAGCGGCAGCATGACATTAAGCTGAAAATTACCCGACTGCCCCGCGACCGTTATGCTGGTGTCGTTGCCAATCACCGTGGCCGCCACCATCAATACCGCTTCGGGGATCACCGGGTTCACTTTGCCCGGCATGATGCTGCTGCCCGGCTGCAGAGTGGGCAGCTGGATTTCACCGAGCCCCGCCAGCGGCCCGCTGTTCATCCAGCGCAAATCGTTGCAGATTTTACTGAGCGCCACCGCCAGTGTTTTCAGTTCCCCCGACAGCGCCACAGCGGTGTCCTGGCTCGCCATCAAATCAAAGCGCCGCTGGGGGGCGACAAAATGAGCGCCCGTCAGCTTATTCAGTTGGGCGACAAAAGCGCCGGCAAAACCCTCTTCCGCATTAACCCCGGTACCCACCGCCGTGCCGCCCTGAGCGAGCTGGGCGAGAAACGCCAGATGCTGTTGCAGACGGGAGCCACACTTGTCGAGCTGATCCGCCCAGCCCTCTAGCTCCTGCCCCAATGACACGGGCATGGCGTCCATCAGATGTGTGCGACCAGTTTTGATCTGCGCCGCACACTCTGCTGCACGACGGCGCACTATGTTTTGCAGGGCCTGCAGCGCAGGCAGAAGATCGCCCTGCAGAGAAGTGCTCGCCGAGAGGTGAATCGCGGTGGGAATAACATCGTTGCTGCTTTGACTGCAGTTGACGTGATCGTTCGGGGAAACCGTCTGCTTCAGGGCATCGCTGGCTAGTCTCGCGATTACCTCGTTAACATTCATATTGGTACTGGTGCCGGATCCGGTCTGGTAAATATCGACCGGAAACTGATCCGCATGCTCACCGGCCAGCAAGCGATCACAGGCGCCCACAATGGCCTTGGCAATATCCGCCGGTAAGGCGCCCAGCTCTGCGTTGGCAAGCGCTGCGCTGCGCTTGATTTGCACCACTGCCTGGATGAAATCCTCGGGCATGGGTTGGCCGCTGATCGGGAAATTATCCACGGCTCGCTGGGTTTGGGCACCGTAAAGCGCATCAACCGGCACCTCAATGCTCCCAAGGCTGTCTTTCTCTTTGCGCGTCTTCATCAAAACCAGTCCCTGTTGCCGTGAATGTAAACCCGATCAAAGGTTTCGTCCGAGCAGGTCACGTAGATGATAAATTCAATAAAGCCGATCACCATCATCACCAGCGTCGGAATGGCGAGCAGTAACAAACCGCCCAGAGAAACGCAGAGCATAATGGTAGCTGGCTGCTTGTGACCGAGATAGAACTTGTGAAAACCAAGCCAGCCGAAGAAGAAGGCCAGTAAGGCAGCTGCCATCCGGTCTTTTTCCACAATCTTGTTGAGGCAGGGATCCAGATAAATGTTTTCTGCTCGCTCGTCCTGGGCCTCAAAGTCCACATGCATGCCGCTCCCGGGGTAGCGCTCCGACAACCAGTTGATGCCAGCGAACTCGTAACGCTTGCCATCCTCGGCGGCGATAATTCCGCGACTGGTGTCTTCGTTAAAATCCAGAACCACACCTTTCATGCGTCCTCCTTAAGTGCCAACAATCACCACCTGCTGCTTTGATTTCAGCATGGTAGGCTTACCCGGCTTTGCCCAATAACGGTGCAGCAAAAGATGAATAGACTGTAACCCTTGACGAGAATCTACTCCACGTAAACTGCCGCCCTTGTTCACGATACAATATAAGAAGTTAATTACCATGAGCAAAAAAGACACCAATACCAATATTCTCTCAGCCGCAGCCCTGATGGGTGCTTCACTTCTCCTAGGCAGCGCGCACGCGCAAGAGTCTCCCGACACCGCCGCCCAGGCCGCCACAGCCAAAACCCCGATGAAGAGGGCTGTACTTGAGGAAGTAGTGGTTACGGCTCGCCGCCGGGAAGAAAACCTGCAGACTGCGCCGGTCGCGGTATCGGCACTTTCCGGTGACGCCATGCGTCAACGGGGCATAGCCAATACCAGCGAACTGACCAAAAGCGTACCCAGTCTGGAAATCAGCCAGGGCCGGGCCACCCAGATCTATATCCGAGGCGTTGGTCAGCGGTCGGGCTTTGCCCGGGTTGACCCAACTGTCGGGGTCTATCTCGACGATCTGTTTATTCCTCGTTCTGACAGCCAGCTGCTCGATACCGTAGATATCGAAAACGTGCAGGTTCTGCGCGGCCCGCAGGGCACGCTATTCGGCAAAAACACCACGGGTGGGGCCATGGTACTGACCCTGGCCAAGCCCGGCGACACGCAGGAAGGTTATGTAGATGTGACCCTCGGCAGCCTCGGTGCGCAAACCGTCCGCGCCGCCTGGACACAGCCCATTACAGATGACTTCTCGATGCGATTTGCGGTTAATAACCGCCGCCGCGACGGATTTACCGAAGATGTTGTGTCTGGCCAAAAAGGCGGCTCAGTGGACCGCCTTTCAGCCCTGATTCAAACCAATTGGCATGCCAGCGATAGCGTCTCTGTGGATACCCTGCTGTTCCTCAGCGACCGGGACGACACACTGGAACACAACAATTGCCGCATTAACAACGACAAGGCCCTGTTTCTGGAAGGCCTGTATCTGATGTGGCCGGGCGACACCCGGCCTGACCAACCCACTGCCTATCGCGAAAACTGCGAATCCAACTCCGCGGAACGGCTGGGAGAACTGAACAGCAACACAGGGGCCCACCCAAACCTCAATTGGGATCAGCAGCAAGCCATGATCGGCGCAACGGTAAACTGGTTCTACAGCCCTGACCACCAAATCAAAGGGGTGTTCGGCGCGCGCAAAGCTGAGAAAGGCCCACTGGTTACCAGCGATCAGGATGGCGGCCCCGGCAACTGGTCCGAGTCTCACAACGACGGTGACAGCGAGCAAAAATCGCTGAGCGCTGAACTGCAGTTCAGCGGTGGATTCTTCGAAGATCGACTGCGTTACACCGGCGGTCTGTTTTATATGCTCGAAGAAAACTTCGAGCCCTTTACGCTCGTCTCTGGCCTCGGCGGCCTGGATTCTCAGACTATTGCTGAACTTGGCGCAGGACAGGAACCGACCCAACCACCCGCTACCGGCGGCGTCCCCTTTGTCGGCGCAGTAACGGGCAACCCCATCCAGCAAAATGAATTCGATCTGACAAATAATACACTCGCCGCCTATGTGCAGACCTCGTTTGACATTACGCCGGCTCTGGAGCTGACACTGGGTCTGCGCTGGACTTCTGAAACCCGCGAATCGAACCTGGTACTGACGCAAGCCGACACAACCGCCATCGAAAACCGTATGCGTGCTGCTGGCCTGGTCGGTGCCTGCCTGGGACCTGCGCTACCCGGCGTGTGTCAGTCGACCCTGCCGTGGGCACTTGACCCTGTAGGCCGCGTCGCCGCCTTGTTTACTGATGAAGATGGCAACGGGATTGACGACTTCCCGATGAACGACACGCCCTTTCTCGATCAGTCAAAGGAAAAGACCTTCAGCAAGGTAACGCCGATGGCCTCGCTGTCTTACACCATTCCCGATTTGGGCGACGGTTTCTTCTCCAGCGTCACGCTTTACACAACCTACAGCGACGGTTTCAAGTCAGGCTTTTTCGAGCCACGTGTGCAGGATGGCTTGCAGCAGGTTGAACCAGAAGAAGTGCAAAACCTCGAGTTCGGCTACAAAATCGAGGCCCTGCAACGCTCACTGCGTATCAACGGCGCGATTTACGCCATGGAGTTTACCGATCAGCAATTGATTCAGGTACAAACCGATTCGGCCGGCAATCTCGCGGTGGTCTTCGACAACGCGGGTAACTCCGAGATCCATGGCACCGAGCTGGAGGTGCAGTGGATGCCCTCTGCCAATATGCTGGTGAATTTCTCGGCCAGCTATAACGACTACGAATTTACTGAGTTCAGCGACCGCGATCTCCTGCAGGCCTCGCTGGGTAATACCGTGGTGGTAGATCGCACCGACGAGCCCTTCCCGGTATCTCCAGAAGAGACCTACTCCATCGGTATCCAATACACTTGGGACACCTCTATCGGTTCGTTCACGCCGCGCATCGATGCCTCGTACAAAAGCGAAATTTATCTGGGGCTGGACCGCGGCTCTTTCGAGGCCTACGAGCGAGACAAATCACTCGCAGGAGACGACGCCAAAACGCTGGTGGATTTGCGCTTTAGCTGGGCTAACTCGGACTACACAACTACCGTTGCCGCCTTTGTAAAAAATGCGACTGACGAACGCTACCTTCCCGGCGCCGCCTCGGTAGGCTCATCGCTGGGCACCTTCTTCAGCTTTTACGGTGAACCCCGCACTTACGGCCTCGAGTTCCGCTACGAGTACTAAGTGCCGGTCCGGCCCTCATCAAACGCCCGGTTATTGCCGGGCGTTTTTCGTTGTGGCCTCAGTTGGAGAAGTGCATCTGCCGGAATTTGCGCGGCGAGATACCCGTCCAGCGACGAAAGGCGTGATTGAAAGCACTCTGTTCGGAATAGCCCAGCATCTGCGCCACTTCCGTTAACTGCAGATGCCCTTCCCGCAGATAATCCTTGGCCAGGGTCAGTCGAGTCTCATCCAGCAGCACCTGAAAGCTGAGCCCGCGTTTCTGAAGCTTGCGTTGCAGGCTGCGACCGGACATTTTCATATCAGAGGCGACCTGCTCCAGAGACGGACTGCCGCTACGACAATGCCGCGAAATCGCCAGCCTCACCTTCTGGTCAAAGCCATCGCCCTGAGGCAGTTCCGCCAGCAGTTTGTCGGCCTGCGTCTCCAGAATACTGAGCAGCGCCGGGTCCGCCTGACGCAGGGGCAGCTCAAGCGACTCAATGGGAAAGCGTACAATGGTGCTGCGCTGATTGAAGGCCACGGGACAGCCGAAATAGCGTTCATAGACACTGACATCGGCGGGTTCGGGGTTGAGAAAACACACATATTCCGGTGTCAGGTGGCGATCCGTAACATTGCGGGCAAACTGCACCAGCGCAGTAATCGCCACTTCATCCACCAACTGGCCCGGCTGAACACAGCTCTCCCCCCACTCCAGCTCGATACTGTTGCCTTTGAAGTGGGTATCCATCGGGCCGTGGTCATAGATCAGCCGAACGTAACGCTCTAATCGCGACAGGGCCTGAGCCAGATTGGTACAGGCCAGCAGCGCGTAGCCGAGAATACCGATATGTGCCGGGGTTATCAGCCGGCCAATTTCGATGCCCATGGCAGGCATCTGTAAAACGTCGTTGGCACGATTCAGCAGGCGCTGCCATTCGGACATGGGAAAGCGTCCGAGCGGGTCGCTGGAAGTGTCGGGCCAGGGTGCTCCAAGCAGCGCTTCCGGGTCATAACCGCGCCCCTTCAGGTACTCGAAAAGCAGGCCGACGTAAGCGGTGGAGATATAGGCTTCGCGCTGCATGGCGCCAATTATCAAAAAACTGTCCGTGGCGGTCAATTAGTCTTTTCATCTTTTCGGCATGATGGGCCTCACGATAGGGGGACCTATGACCGCTTGGATTGATTATTACATTGCCCTGACCGGGCATTCACCAGAGCCGAAGCAGATGCTGCTGATGTCGCTCACCCCGGTGTTTATGCTGGCGCTGGCGCTGGAGTATCTGGTGATGCGCCACCGCAAACGCACGGGGCATTTCCAGCTCGCGGATATTTTCACCAATTTCAGCCTTGGTGCGAGCTATCAGCTCGTCGAGCTGCTCTACCACGCCCTCTTCCTCGGCCTGGCCATGGCGCTCCTTTGGGAGTTCCGGCTGACCACCATTGAAATGACCCTGTCCATGTGGGCGGTTCTGTTATTCGCCCAGGAATTTTTCTACTACTGGTTTCACCGCGCCTCCCACCGGATTCGCTGGTTCTGGTGCGCCCATGTGGTTCACCACTCGGGCGAACACATGAACCTGAGCACGGCCATGCGGCAGAGCATGACCTACTCGCTGAATCTGAGCCAGATATTCTGGGTACCTCTGATTCTGGCTGGCTTTCCGCCGGCGGCCGTGATGGTGGCCTATTCTATCAACCTGGCCTACCAGTATTTTGTCCATACCGAGTCGGTCGGGCGCCTGTCACCGCTGGTCGAGTATATTTTCAATACGCCCAGTCATCATCGCGCTCACCATGGTCGCAACGATGTCTATATCGACAAAAACTATGGCGGCATCGTGATTATCTGGGATCGTCTGTTCGGCACCTTCCAGCCTGAATTGGACGAAGAGCCGGTCGATTACGGTATTCCGCGGCAGGTGAAAAGTCGCAACCTGTTCACACTGAATTTCCACGAGTGGCGGGATATGTTTGGCGACATGCTGGCGCCCGGCCCGCTGCATCTGCGCCTTGCCCATCTGTGGAAGCCACCGGAATGGCAGCGACCGCCGCAAATTCAACCCGCGTCTTCCTTAGACGCTGCTTAAGCAACGGAGCAACACCATGAAAACCATTATCATCACCGGCGCCGCCTCTGGCATTGGTCGTGCGACCTCTGAATTGCTGGCGCGCGAAGGCTGGCATATCGGCCTGCTCGATATCAACCGCGAGGCACTGGACAACCTGCAACAGGAGCTTGGCGCCGACAAATGCAGCGTTCACATCTGTAACGTTACCCAATCTGACGAGCTGAAAACGGCTATCGATGCTTATGTGGCCTCCGTCGGTCACCTGGATGCGATCTTTAACTGCGCGGGCATTATGGATATCGCGCCCTTCGAGCAGATCCCGCTGGAGCGTCACCACCTGGCAATCGATATCAATATTCGCGGCGTGCTGGACGGATTCTATTTCGCATTTGAATATCTGAAGCAACGGGAGCAATCCTGGGCAATTACCATGTCCTCGGCCTCATCGGTTTACGGCATACCAAGCCTGGCCAATTATTCGGCAACCAAGTTCTGGGTAAAGGGTATTACCGAGGCATTGAATATTGAGTGGAAGCAGCACGGCATTCACGTAACCGCGGTAGAGCCCTCTTTTGTGCGCACACCACTGCTGCAAGGCAATGAAAGTAAGATCATCGACAGCATGGGGGTCGATCTAAGAGCGGAAGATATTGCGAAGGTAGTTTTGAAATCACTGACTACGCCGCGAGTTCACCACGTGGTAGGGCTCAAGTACGGCACCCTGCGATTGCTGCGCAAACTGCTACCCAATGCCTGGACAGCGTGGCTGATTCGCTCTCTCGCGGGCTACTAGTCGCCTAGATTAACGATAGTGGCTAGAGGCCCCGGTTTCAGAACCGCAGCGCCACATCCACATTGCGATTGAGGCTGCCGTCCATTTCGAGTACCGCATAAGTGCCCATATCCTGATGTATCAGGATCGGCACCGGTTCCATAAACAGCGGTCGGCGCACATACTTCAGCGCCCAGCCGAAGTGCTCGACCTTGTGGAGAGTGGAGATTTGCGACGCATTGAGATATGACTCCAGGCTCTCCGGGACGCTGTCTACGCCAATTCGTCTTTCTCTCTGACTTGATTGCATGGAATCCTCGCCTGTATCATCCGATGGTAAAAGGCTGCTAGGGCCTTCCTCACAGGGTGGACGTTAGCATTGCCAAGCGTTGGCAGAAATACGTAATTTCCACGCCTGCCAGCAATGATCAACGGCCTCCACAGTCAACCTTCAGGTAACTTCGCGCCTCATGCCCGCCGAATGGACTTCAAATCTCTCCGATTGGGATCGCCAGCACGTCTGGCACCCCTACTCCTCATTCGATAACCCCCCGCCGGTGTTTCCGGTGATCAGCGCTAATGGCGTGCGCCTGACACTGGCGGATGGTCGCGAAATTATCGACGGCATGGCTTCCTGGTGGTCCGCCATTCACGGCTATAACCACCCTGCGCTCAACCAGGCGGCCACCGAGCAGCTACAGTCTATGTCGCATGTCATGTTTGGCGGGCTGACCCACGCCCCTGCGGTTAGTCTCTGTCAGAAGCTCGTTGAAATGACCCCCGAAGGCTTGAATCGGGTGTTTATCGCCGACTCGGGGTCCGTCGCCATGGAAGTTGCTATCAAAATGGCCCTGCAGTACTGGGCCTCGCGCGGACAGGCGCAAAAACACAAGCTACTGGCGTTGCGCAACGGCTATCACGGCGACACCTTCGGCGCGATGGCCGTGTGCGACCCGGTGACGGGCATGCACCACCTGTTCAGCGACATTCTGCCAAAGCATCATTTCGCCCCCGCCCCGCAAGCTGGCTTTGATGAGCAACCTGCGGACGACGACATTGTCGCCCTCGAAGCGCTGTTTTCCCAGCACCACCAGGAACTCGCCGCGCTGATTGTGGAACCGGTCGTCCAGGGCGCCGGGGGCATGCGCTTTTACTCCCCTGGCTATCTGAAAATCTTCCGGGAGCTCTGTGATCGCTACAATGTGCTGCTGGTGTTCGATGAAATCGCCACGGGTTTTGGTCGCAGTGGAGAGCTATTTGCGGCGAATCACGCCAGGATCAGCCCGGATATTCTCGCCCTGGGCAAAGCCCTTACCGGAGGCTACCTGTCGCTGGCAGCCACGCTGTGTAGCGATGAGGTGAGCGATGTGATCAGCCGAGGCGAAGCCGGCGCGTTTATGCACGGCCCGACCTTTATGGGCAACCCCTTAGCCTGCGCCATTGCCAACGCCAGTATTGACCTGCTGCTGTCCCAGGACTGGCAGGGGGAGATCCAGCGTATCGAAACCGCGCTGAACAAAGGCCTTGAACCGGCCCGCACTCTGGAGTGTGTCAACGATGTACGGGTGTTGGGTGCAATCGGCGTGATCGAGCTGAAAACACCGCTGGATTTGCGCACTCATCAGCAGCGCTTTGTCGACAACGGTGTGTGGGTGCGGCCCTTTGGCAAGCTGGTTTACACCATGCCCCCCTATATAATGAGCAATGAGGATCTGGCCACTCTGACGGCCGCCATGATTGCCAGCGTGGAGTAGCCATGCCACTCAAAAACCGTCTGTACGACATCATATTCGGCACCGAAAGCCGTGCAGGCCAAACATTTGACTTGCTGCTGATCGCTGCGATTCTTTGCAGTGTCGGGATACTGCTTCTCAACACCGTCGCACCATTAAATCAACGTTACGGCGAACTGTTTTTCGGTATCGAATGGTTTTTTACCATCATCTTTACTTTAGAGTTTCTGGCGCGGCTCTACTGCTCACCCAACCGCAGGGCTTATCTGTTCAGTTTTTACGGGTTAGTTGATCTGCTATCCATTCTACCCAGCTATCTGGCACTGATGTTCCCCGGCGCTCAACAACTGCTGGTCATTCGCCTGCTGCGGGTACTGCGTATTTTCCGGGTGCTGAAGCTGCTTCGCTATCTGGCCGACGCCAACCTGCTAATACGCACTCTGGTTGCAGCGCGGCGCAAAATCATCATCTTTGGCTTCAGCGTCATTACCGTGGTGGTGATTTTCGGTTCGCTGATGTATGTGATTGAAGGGCCCCGATCAGGGTTTACCAGCCTGCCGAAAAGCATTTACTGGGCGATTGTTACCATCACGACTGTAGGCTATGGTGATATAACACCGCAGACACCTGTCGGGCAGTTTGTAGCGGCAATAGCGATGTTTACCAGCTACGCCATTATCGCCATACCCACGGGAATCTTCAGCGCAGAACTGATTCAAGAGAGCCAGCGTCAGCGCCGCCCGGTGAGATGCAGCCACTGCGAGCGTGGCGGCCATGAGCAAGACGCGCGCTTTTGTCGGTTTTGCAGCGCGGAATTACCGGAGCCATCAGAATGACCCAGCCCGCACTATTTCTAGCCCATGGCAGCCCGATGAATGCGCTGCATTCCAATGCTTATACACAGGACTGGCGGCAATTCATCGCCAATCAGCGTTCTCCGCGAGCAATAATCTGCATCTCTGCACATTGGGAAACCAGGGGCACCTTTGTGACCGGTAACGAACAACCGCCCACCATTCATGATTTCAGGGATTTTCCCGACTCCCTCCACAAAATTCGCTATCCCTGCCCGGGCAGCCCGTCGCTGGCTGCACAGATCAGCCACCGCTCCGCCGGGCAAATTGAAGTGGCCCACGACTGGGGCCTGGATCACGGCAGCTGGTCACTGCTGGTTCATCTATTTCCTGAAGCTCGCATTCCGGTATTACAAATCAGTCTTGACCGGGACTTGTCACCACAAGGCTTTTTTGAACTGGGCCAGTCAATAAGTTGGTTGCGCGATGAGGGCGTGTTGCTGATCGGCAGCGGTAATATCGTGCATAACATACAGAGGTGGCTGCACAACCCTAACGGCCCATATGACTGGGCTCAGTCTTTTGATAAGGCCGTCGCGGAAGCTCTGGTTCAGCGAAACTTTCAGGCAATTACGAACTATTCCACTCTGCCCGGAGCTTCACTGTCCGTACCCAGTGCTGAGCACTATCTGCCGCTGCTGTGTATCGCCGGCGCGGCGCGACCTGATGACCGCTTGAGCATGACCGACTACCCTCCACTCTCCCTTGAGCACTGCAGCATGCGATCGCTTTCCTTTGATACCGGCTGATTATTTTTCAAACAAAAACCACTACTGCAACGTCTCAAATAACCAAAATCGTGTAACTGGCTTTTGATAGCTGGTATCCTTTTGCGCTTAAAAATAATGTTCAAAAAAGGAGAGCAGCGATGCCAAGTCGCATGCAAACAACCGTCGCAGCGCTCGCGATGGCGTCCGCCGGGTTGAGCACAGCACAAACCGCCGAAAATACAAATAGCAAAGACAGCTACTTCTTCTCCCAGGCTTATTACGTGGTACAAGACAATGAGCGTGCCATCTATGATGACGATGGCATGGGTTTCCGTCTCGGCTTCGGCCGCCAGATTTCAAATGGCTGGCATTGGGAAGGTAACCTCGCCTACAACGTGCTTGAGAATGGTATTGGCGGCTACACCGACTACTACCAACTCCATGCCGGTGTGGACCTTGCCTACCGCTTTGGCCGTGCTGACGGTGTGCGCCCCTTTCTGTTGATAGGCATTGGTGCGGTACGCGATGACGTTTATCCTCTCGCCGGCCGCCCTAGTGAAGACGAAACCAGCTTTTTCTCCAACGTTGGTTTTGGTATCACCTCTCCCGAGTTGTTCGATATCGGTTTGAAACTGCGCGCCGACGCGCGCTACGTTATCAGCGAATTTGCCGACGGTTTTGAAGACGGTCATTTCAGTCTGGGTTTTGAATTGCCGCTGGGCCGCAAGACAGTTACCAACACCGTCGTTCAGGTAAAAGAAGTCGTACGCGAAGTACCAGTTGCCACCGCAGACTCCGACAACGACGGTGTCATCGATGGCGTAGACCGCTGCCCCAACACGCTGCGCGGCGCCAAGATTGACCAATACGGCTGCGCCCAGAAAGCACAGACCGTGAAACTCGAAGGTGTCACATTCAAAACCGGCTCTGCCGAACTGACCGGTGATTCCATCGAAACGCTCACGGATATCGCCAGTTTCCTGATCAACCAGCCTGAGCTGCAACTGATAATTGCAGGCCACACCGATTCTCTTGGCAGCGCCACCCTCAATAAGGAACTGTCCCAACAACGCGCCGATTCAGTGAAGTTTTTCCTGGTCCGCTCGGGAGTCGAAGGTAGCCGTATGCGGGCGGTAGGCTATGGCGAATCACAGCCAATTGCCACCAACTCCACCGCCACTGGCCGCGCGAAAAACCGTCGCGTTGAATTCCGAATTCAGAAGTGAGGAACCCAGGGATGAACTCAAATACCAAATCCGCACTGATGGCCTTGCTACTTACCCTTCCCGCACTGGGTTTGTTACAGGGCTGCAAATCTGACGAAGGTGATAGAACCATCGTTGAAATTCTGACCGCCGGCCCGGACCAAGATGACGATGGCATTCCGGATGGCAAAGACAATTGCCGACTGGTAGCCAACAACGATCAGACTGATTCCGACAATGATGGTGTCGGCGATGCATGCGAAGCTGACTTCGATGGGGATGGCATCCTAGACGACGGTGCCGGAGACACCAAACAAGTCTTCACCGCCTGTCCTGATGGCGTTAAAACCAATTGTGACGATAACTGCCCGGCAGCCTTTAACCCCGAACAGGAAAACACTGTAGGTGGTGTACTCGGCGATGCCTGCGAGGACAGTGACAATGACTCAGTGGTCGACGGAAGCGACAACTGCCCCACCGTGTCCAACCCGGATCAGGCCAACAACGATTCAGCCTTGGGCGATACCGAAGGTGATGTTTGCGATACCGACGACGACAACGACACCATTCCGGATCAGGGACAGGGCACGCTAAGTCAATGCACTGGCGGCAATAGCTCGTCCTGCTACGACAACTGTCCTTTCAACGCTAACACCAATCAAGCCGATCAAGATGGTGATGGCCGTGGCGACGTGTGTGACAACGATGTCGATGGTGACGGCATTCTCGATGATGGCGATAACAGCGGCAGCACCACCGACAACGTCTGTACGACTGGCGAGTCGACGGGATGCGATGACAACTGCCCACTGATCAAGAATCCCGACCAAGCCAATACTTATGGTCCGGCCGATGACCTGGAAGGCGATGCCTGTGATGATACCGACGGGGACGGCCTAATCGACAAGGATGAAGTCGATACGCACGGTACCGAACCGGAAAAGGCAGATACTGACGGCGATGGACGTAACGATAACGACGAAATTAATGGCACGCCCAAGACAGACCCAACGAATGAAGACACTGATGGCGACGGCCTAAATGATAATGAGGAGCTAACTACTCACAACACTGACCCAAATGACAGTGACAGCGATGACGATGGGAGAAACGACGGCGACGAAGTTAACGGCAGCCCGACAACAGACCCGAACGACGACGATACCGATGGTGATGGTCACCTTGACGGCGCTGACGCCTGTCCTATCGACAATCCGACTATTGACATTAATCCCGATGATGGCTGTAGTGACATCTAGTTAACTTCGAAATATGGGGTGGCCACGGCCACCCTTTTTTCTCCATGATCAAAACACTGCAAATCACTATTAACGGCCAAGGCCTTCACACCTTCACCTCACAGGTGGAAAACGTGGTTGCCGAGGCCAAGCAAAACGAAGGCCTCTGCACTCTCTTCATACAACACACCTCCGCCAGCCTCCTGATACAGGAAAACTACGATCCCTCAGCCCAGGCCGATCTGGAAAACTGGCTGAACCGTCTGGTGCCGGAAAATGACCCGCTCTACACCCATACCCTCGAAGGCCCGGACGATATGCCCGCCCATATCAAAGCCGCGCTGACCGCAACCAGCCTGTCGATTCCGGTAATCGACGGCAAATTGGCGCTGGGCACATGGCAGGGCATTTACCTGTGGGAGCACCGCCACTACAGCGGCCAGCGCAAAGTTATTGTTCATATCGGCACTTAATGGGTGTTCAGCTGTCATTAACACTGTGACGCTACAATCCTTTCCAACTAACCCAGCTGTGATAAGCTTTTGCTCGCCGTAACCGGTGACCAATAACAAAGGAAGACACTATGCCCCGTATTATTGCCCTGCTTTTTGCCGCCCTGCTGCCACTGTCCGCAGCAGCCCTGCAAAAAGGCGACGCCCTGCCCGAGCTCTACCTCACCGACAAGGGTGAGCTGACGCTGGATGCCAAACAGGAGATTGTTTACGTACCCTGGAGCACGGAAAACCTCGATACCCAAGGTCAGGTACAGATTATTCAGTACATGGCGGCCCGTCCCTCCGCCGAGAAAGCGATTCGTCCCTTTACCGACAAGCTGGAAGAAACGGCCTATCCGGTGGAGCTGCACCACGTGACCACCGTGGTCAATCTGGATGATGTGACCTTTGGCGCCTCTAGCTGGGCCTTGTCCGAGCTGGAAAAGAACAAGCGTGAATACCCCATGTCCACCATGGTGGCCGATATGGAAGGCCAAGGCCTGAAGACCTGGGGCTTTGAACCGAAGGGCTCCGCTCTGATTGTGCTCGACGCGGACGGCAAGATCCTTTTTGTCAAAGACGGCAAGCTCAAGAAAGATGAAATTGATGCTGTCATCAAGCTGATTGGCGAGGAAGTTGGCAAACGTAGCTGATCTCGTTCGCTATGCTCTAAGGGCCCGCAACCGCGGGCCTTTTTCGTTTCTGGCCCTTTCATTATTGATCCCGCCGTCTACACCCTTTGAAAAGCCCATTTTCATGTCTAAAAATTAATCGCGACTTCAATACCCCGAAACCGTTTTCACTTTACAACCGTATAGTAATTGACGACCATAGTGCCCGGCCCACGGGGGTACAATCAACCAATTCAGCCTGTACGGAATCTGTGATGACCCAGACCTACGACTACATCATTGTTGGCGCTGGCTCAGCCGGCTGCGCGCTCGCCAATCGCCTGAGCCGCGAGGCTTCGCGGCGAGTTCTTCTGCTCGAAGCGGGCGGCAAGGACAGCAATCCCATGCTGCATATTCCGCTTGGGTTCGCCTTCACCATGAAAGACCCGAAATCCAGCTGGTGCTATAAAACCGAGCCCGAGACCATGCTTAACCACCGGGAGCTGGACTGGCCGCGAGGAAAAGTGCTGGGGGGCTCCAGCGCCATCAATGGCATGGTCTACATTCGCGGCCAGCGCGAGGACTACGACGCCTGGGCTGCTGCCGGCAACCGCGGCTGGGGCTACGATGACCTGCTGCCCTATTTCCGTCGCTCCGAGCACAATGTGCGCGGCAAGAACCACTTCCACGGTGTCGGCGGCGGTTTGTGGGTAGATGAGCCCACCGACAAAATGGAACTGGCCCAGCTCTATATTCAGGCGGGCATCGAAAGCGGCATTCCCTACAACGAAGACTTTAACGGCGAATCCCAGGAAGGCATTGGTTACTACCAGCTGAATATCAAAGACGGCATGCGCCAGAGCACCGCCAAGACCTTCCTCAAGCCGATCATGAACCGTCCCAATCTGGACGTACAAACCAACGCCCTCAGCACTCGCATGGAGTTTGAAGGCAAAAAAGCCGTCGCCCTGTGCTACCGTCAGAAAGGACAGGAAGTACGAGTTGAGTGTCGCGGTGAAATCATTCTCTGCGGTGGCACCATCAACTCACCACAGTTACTGGAACTCTCAGGTATTGGCGATGGCGAATTCCTGCAGAAAATGGGTATCGAAACCGTCCACCACCTCCCCGGTGTCGGCGAAAACCTGCAGGACCACCTGACCGTCAACACCCAGTGTTCTCTGGCGGATGTGCCGACCTTTCACGACGAACTCAAGCCCCTCGGCATGGTCAAGAACCTTGCCAAGTTGGCCTTCAAGCGCAAGGGCCTGTTGATTCATCCGGCCTCACAGGTCGGCGCCTTTTTCCGCAGCAGTGACGATGTGGAACGCCCGGACGCCCAGATACATTTCACGCCAGCCGCCGGTGAGCCCGACGAAAAAGGCCGCATCAATCCGCTGCCCGGCACCACGGCAACCGTGTGTTATCTGCGTCCTACCAGCCGGGGTTCCGTCCACCTGCGTGCCCGCAACCCTGAGACGCACCCGATCATTCGCGCCAATTATCTGAACACAGACAACGACATCGAAAAAACCATCGCGGTCGTTCAGAAAACCCGCGAAATCTTTCGCGCGCCCAGCCTGAAGAAATACTACCGCGGTGAACTGCAACCCGGGCCCGAAGCGGATACCGACGAAAAAGTGCTGGAACACATCAAGCGCGTCGCCGAATCGGTTTATCACCCGGTCGGCACCTGCAAAATGGGCAAGGACGACATGGCCGTGGTCGACGACCGACTGCGAGTACGCGGCCTTGAAAACGTGCGCGTAGCAGACGGTTCGATCATGCCCACCATACTTTCCGGCAACACCAACGCCACCTGTGTTCTTATTGGTGAGCGCTGCGCCGACTTTATTTTGAATAAGGAGTGAACCATGAGCTCGCAACCTTCTATTGATTCCGTACTTGCTCCGCTGCAAGAAACATTAAACCTGCAGCGAGAAGCCTTTGTTCGTGAAGGCGAAGTAGCGCTGGAAACCCGCATCGATCGTCTCAACCGTTGCATAGCCATGCTGGTTGATCACCAGAAAGATATCTGCGCCGCGGTTAACGAAGATTTTGGCTGTCGCTCGCGCCACGTCACCCTGATGACCGACATCTTTACCTCTGTCGGCTCACTCAAGTTTGTGCGCAAAAACCTGAAAAAGTGGATGAAGGGAGAAAAGCGCAGCGCGCCGATACCCATGAACCTGTTTGGTGCCCGCGCCCGTATCCAGTATCAGCCCAAGGGCGTGATCGGCATCATGACGCCCTGGAATGTGCCCGTAAACATGATCTTCAGCCCACTGGCTGACGCTATTGGCGCCGGCAACCGGGTCATGATCAAGCCCTCGGAGTTCACACCGAAAACCTCCGAGCTGATGCAAAAACTGTTTCGTGATTATTTTGACGACAGCGAAATCGCCATCGTCACCGGCGGCGCCGAAGTCGGTGCGGCTTTCAGCAGTCTGAAGTTCGACCACCTTATCTTCACCGGTGCCACCTCCATCGGCAAACTGGTCATGAAAGCCGCTGCCGAAAACCTGACGCCTGTCACCCTGGAGCTGGGCGGAAAGTCACCGGTTATCGTTTCGGATTCCGGCAACATCGAGGAATACGCCGAGAAAATCATCGCCGGCAAGGGCATGAACTCGGGCCAGCTGTGTATTTCCCCCGATTACTGCTTTGTCCCCGCCAGCCGCCTTGAAGCCTTTATCAGCGCCTGCAAAGCCAACATCAACACGCTGTATCCGACCATTATGGACAACCCGGACTTTGTCGCCGTGATCAACGAGCGGCACTACGACCGCGTGAAGGGCTACATTGACGAGGCGAAAGAGAAAGGCGTTCGCGTCGAAGCATTGAACCCCGCCGGAGAAGGCTGGAGCGATCGCAGCAAACACAAGATTCCGCTGCACCTGATTGTCGACCCCAGCGATGAGCTGAGCTGTATGCAGGACGAGATATTCGGCCCAATCCTGAACATTAAACCTTACCGCACCATCGAAGAGTGCCTGAGCTTTATCAACCAGCGGCCGCGCCCGCTGGCCATGTACTACTTCGGCAACGACAAGATCGAACGCGAACACGTGCTGGCCAATTCCATCGCTGGCGGCGTCACCGTCAACGACATAGCCATGCATGTGTCCTGCGACGATCTGCCCTTCGGTGGTGTTGGTCACAGTGGCATGGGTAACTATCGCGGTTTTGAAGGATTCCGGACCTTCAGTCACGCAAAATCAGTCTTTACCCAAGGCTTTGTGAATCTTGCCAAGCTGGCAGGCACACTGCCGCCCTATTCTGAAAAAGTCGACAACATGATGGCTCAGCAAATCAAAAAATAAGGCACCAAAGTGTTGCACCTGCGGGTGCAACACTCCCTGTTTGCAAATCCCGACAGGTGTGAATATTTCCAGAGACCTGTATCTCAAAGCCCGATTTCCCTGCCTCTGACGGCTCTCTTATGCCGATTTTTTGCGACGCGGCGCAAAGTTGAGAAAGCCTCCTGATGACTAGCATCCAGCGTCTGTCATTAACAGGAGCACTCCTCATGAAATACTATCTTATCGCACTGCTTACTCTGGTATTTTGCACACCAGCCTACGCCAAGGATGGACTCGTTCTCGGCCTCGGCGCCGGTAAAGGCGAATTGCAGCTCGATGAGGGCAGCAACTTTCCGAATGCGGATACCGACGACGAAGACAGCACCAAAAATGCTTTTATCGGCTATCGAGCCGGCGATGCGCTTTCTTTTGAGCTCGGCTATCACGACCTGGGCGAATTTGAAGTCAGCAATGGCCTGACGACCCTCAGCGGTGAAACGGATTCTGTTTCGCTCTCCGCCCTGCTCGGCCTGCCGCTGACGGAGCGCTTCAGCATTTTCGGCCGCGCCGGTTTTCACCACTGGACCGTTGAAACCGCAAGCAATGCCTTTGGTCCGCGCGATCGCGATGAAGCCAATGGCACTGATGTGATGTACGGCGCAGGTATTCGCGGTGAGATCACCGAAAACACCGCCATCCGTCTCCAGTACGACAAAATGAAACTGTCAGACGAAGAGGATGACGCGGATATTGGTGACTACGATGTGGCGTCGGTGGTGTTTGAACTGACCTTGTAAGACAGCGTCGTTTGAGTGGGCCTAGCGCCCACTCAAACGTTTCAGCTCAGCAATAATCGACGGCCAGACTTCTGGCGATGTATGGTAAGGCGCATAAATGCTCAATCTATCCGCATCTGCGCCATACTTTTCATAAAGCTGGGCTGCGATCGTGTCGGGCTCACCGACAACAGCAAAATGATTGAGAAACTCGTCATCGATCAGTTCTGACATGGTATCCCAACGCCCTTCCTTCGAAAGACGATTCAGCTCGTCGTGGCAGTCATCCATACCCACAGCTTTCATTGGCGGCGTGTAAGCGGGGGTTGAACCGTAGAAAGCCAGCAAACCTTTAACAGTGGCCTTGGCGGCTGCAAACTCTTCTTCGTTGGCGCCGGTGACACAGATCGCAGCGATCTGCATCAGAAAGTCTTCTCGCTTGCGACCGGATTTTTCGAGCCCTTTGGCTACGGCCGGATACTGTCGCTCTTTCAGGAAGGGGATTGTATTGAAGGGGTGAACAATCAGGCCGTCTGCCACTTCGCCGGCTACTTCCGTCATTTTCGGGCCAAGAGCTCCAAGCAGAATGGGCGGCACACCGCATTCCAGCGGTCCGGGATTAAACATGGGCGTCATCAGCGTGTGGCGGTAAAAGCGGCCTTCAAAATTCAAGCGCGTGCCATTTTGCCAACAGTCAAAAAACGCTTTCACAGCCTGAATATATTCGCGCATCCGCGGCGCGGGCGGATCAAAGTCCAGGCCAAAGCGCTTTTCAATATGCGTTTTGATTTGAGGCCCGATACCCAACAGAAACTTGCCCTTGGAAAAACGCTGCAGATCAAAGGCCTGATAAGCGATATGCGATGGGTTGCGGGGAAACGCTACTGCAATGCCGGTAGCAATCTCCAGTTCAGGCCGGGCCTGCGAGGCCAATACCAGCGGAAAGAAAGGGTCGCGGCTACCTTCCAGGGTGTATATTCCATCGTACCCTGCGTCTGCCAAGCGCGCCGCTTCGTCGGCAGCTGTATCCATATCCGCGTAAAACGGCCCATCAATTTTCATTATTCAGCCAGCCTGCAATTTGGAGGGACCGATCGTTTCACTATGCGATCGTATTGTCAAATTACAAAATTGTCAGTACAGTCGCTGTTGCGAAAGAGGAATAAACATTGACCAACAGTATTAACCGCAGAGCACAGCGCCGCGAAGAAACCCGCGAAAAAATTCTCACGGCCGCTGTGCGCGTTTTTGCTGAGCTCGGTTTTGAGGCTGCCTCGATGGGCAGCATCGCCAATCGCGCCGGACTGAAGAAGGCTTTGGTGCAATACCACTTTGAAACCAAGCTCAACCTCTGGCAAGAGGCTGTCAATTTCCTCTGGGAAGAACTCCATTCCCTCGAAAACCGCTTACCCCGCCTGGCGGAGGTCAGCACTCGCGATGAAGAGCGGGAAATACTGAGGCAGGTATTTCGGGCAATTATTGATTTCGCCAGAAGCCATCCGGACTGGGTCGGCATCATGTTTCGCGAAGCCTCAACGCCCGGCCCGCGCCTCGACTGGCTGGTGGAAAATCATCTCAAAAAAGATATCGAAGAAGGCTCCGCCTTTATTGCCCTGGCGCAGAGCCACGGCCTTTTACCACAAGGCTCGCCTTTGCATATCCTGAATATAATATCAGGCGCCCTGACCTATCCCCTACTGGTATCGCCCCTGACCAAGCGCGCTGCCGGAATCAGCATGGCCAGTGAAGAATCCCTGGACGCTACCGTCGATATTCTCCTGAATATGCTCAAACCTTGAGAAGCCTTAAGCCCGCAGAAAATTACCCGAAATCTCATTGAAAGCCGCGGGCTTTTCCGCGTGAAGCCAATGCCCGGTACCGGGTATTACCTCCAACTGCGCCTGCGGAAACAATTTAAAAATATCGCCCCTGTGTTTGTCCTGAATATAGGCGGACAACTCGCCTTTGATGAATAAGGTCGGGCCGGCAAACGCCTTACCCTCAGGCGCCAGTCGCAAGTCGTCGTAGCAGGCATCAATGGCTGGCAGATTGAGCTTCCAGCGCCAGCCGCCATTGCTATCCCGCGCTAGGTTCTTCAACAGAAACTGCCGCACCCCAAGCTCACTTTCGGCTTTCTGCAGTATCTGGTCCGCCTCAGCGCGGCTTTTCAGGCCGCGCAAATCGATTTCACACAGCGCGGACAGAGTCTCATTGTGATGGGGTTTATAGGCTACCGGCGCGATATCGGCCACCACCAATTTTTCGACCCGCTCAGGATTATCCAGCGCAAACTGCATTGCCACTTTGCCGCCGAGTGAATGCCCCAGCAAGCTGAGGGTATTTACTTCAAGGTGATCCGCCAGCCGCCGAATATCCGCCGCCATCTCACTCAGGCTCATGCTATCCATGTGAAACGAGTCACCGTGATTGCGCAGATCGATCCGCACCACACGAAAGTCAGACTCCAGCGCTTTGGCAACCGCGTTCAGATTGCTGGCCGAGCCGAACAGCCCGTGCAGCAGGAAGACGACCCTCTCGCCGGCTCCCGACTCCAGGTAATTCAATTGCATCAGTTCTCTCCAATCCTTTCCTTCTCACAGCCCGGTGCGGTTGATAGAATCCCGTCAGCGATTATTTCTGGGGGTTCCCGTGCGTTTGTTCCGGCTGGCTTTATCTATCCTGTTTGTTTCTATTTTCGTGGTGGCGTGCTCTACCGTCACCTACAACCCGACCGTGTTCAACTATCACTTTGATGAAGCAGCCGTGGCTGAAAACCCACCGAAAAAGCTCCTGCTGGCTAGCGTTAATGTCACCGGCGAGCCCACGCTGACCATGTTACGGAAAGCAGTACCCAAAATCGACGAGCTTGTGGTGGAAAGGCTGGAAAACGCCGGTTACAGCTTTGCTCCCGGCCACCTGTTCGACAATGCCTGGAATCAGGCTATCTACACCTACGGTGATTTCTACGATCCCACCTCGGGCAAGGTAGACCGGCGCAACTGGCAGGCGGTGATGGCCAGTACCTTGAGCAGTCTGAAAGACTCGGGCGTTGACGCCGTCGTGTTTACCGACCTGATCGCCCACGACGCCCAGCACAGCGGGGGCATGAATCACTACGCCCGCTGGTACGGGGTAACCCGCAAACCCGCCACTCAGGGCGCGGGAACGGGTGTTCCCGTTGACTTCAACTGGAGCCAGACCATCAAGGCTGCCAGCCTGATTGTTACTCTATATGATCTGGACGGTCGCCCGCTGTTCGCCAGTCGCGGCGGGCTCGACACCCTGTCAGCGATTGATATGCGCAAACCGCACCTGGGTTTTGTACGCCGCGACAAGATACTCAAGAACAACAGCTTTAACGAAGAAGGGGTAGCGCTGGCACTTCACCCGCTGGTGAAAATGTCACGCTACCCCGGCAATATCGAAGATAACTCAGAAGAAGTAGAAGCTGCTGAGTAACAGTCCTTCGGCGCGGTCCAGACACCAGAAAACCGCCATGCCGCCCATACCGTAAACCGCAGCGCTGCGCACCACCGGTCCAGCCTGCGGCGACAGTTTGCCAAGCGCTGCAATCAACAATGCCAATGTTGCAACAAACAGCAGCTGCCCCACTTCAATACCAATATTAAAGGCCACCAGCCCTGCCATAAGATCATTCTGCGGTAAGCCAAGCTCCTCCAGCACACTGGCAAAGCCCAGACCGTGAATCAGCCCGAACAACGCTATTACCGGCCAGCGCACGCGACCACTGTGATGCGCCATGCGCTTGTAGCTCAGCTCAAGGGCCAGATAGAGAATGGTCGCCGCAATTGCCAGCTCCACCCATGAAGCCACTTCCGGTATCAGCCCAAGGCTGACACAGGCCAGCGTAATACTGTGCCCCACGGTAAATGCTGTTACCGTGACCAGCAATTGTTTCCAGGTTGCAGCCAGTAAGAGTAGGCCAGTGACAAACAGCAGGTGGTCAATGCCGATCAGAATATGTTCGATACCCAGCACAAAGTACTGCCAGACCACGGCCATCGTCCCCGCTTCTCGGGGCACGGTATAGGCCTGACCATCGCGCCTTAACAACTGACTGTAGCTGCGCCCGTCCGCCAGATTTATTTTCAGCAGTGCCGCGGTGCGACTTGCCGTGAGCCCCATGACCTTGAAGGTCTCGCCTTCGAGTCCGTCGGGGCATTTCATCAACCAGTGCCATTCCATGGATGTGCCAACAGCCTGCTGTTGACGCACGTCCAGGCTGCAGCTGGGCGGAAAGATGGGTTCAGGACTGATGCTGCCACTCACTGCCGGCGTGCGCCACATCACCGCAAACTGGTTTGCTGTCTGCCCCTCTACTTCCAGCAGGGAAGGCGCCAGTTTGTGGGCAAAGACCGGGCCGGCGACAAGCACCAGTACGAGTATCAGTAATCGCTTCACGACTCCCCTCCTTCGACCACCACGTAGCGCTGGCGCAATTCCTGTATGTAATTATTCAACTGCTCGCGCTGCTGTTGCTCACGCCATATCTGGGCCAGTTTTGGCTTGACCTCCTCCAGCGAACGCTGACGCTGAGGGGCGATGTCTTCGACGTATAACAGATGATAGCCATAGGCAGACGGCACTGGTCCAAACCACTGCTGCTGCGGTGGCCCCTCCGCTGCCACCGCATCACTGAAGGCCGCGCCAAACATAAAGGTCATATCCTGCAAAGAACGGGCAGCGAACTGCCGGCCATGCAGAAAGGGATCTCCCGCAGCACCGGGCTCGGCTCCCCGCTGCAACGCCGCGAGCATCTCACTGGCGCGCTGTTCGGCATCGCCGTCGCGGTCAGAACTGAAAAATATCTGCTCAAAGGAATAACGCGCTGGAATCTGCCAGCGCGACTCTTCCTCCGTGTAAAGCTCACTTAAGTCTTCTTCAGTCGGTGTTTTCTGCAGCGCAGACTGAGCGTGCTTTTCCATACGCTGAATCATACGCCGACGAATCACCTCATCGGATTCGTGCAGGCCCAGCTCAATGGCGGTGCGGATTTTTTCCTCGTCGGTTCCGGTCAAGCCAAGAAAGTTAGCGTCGCGCAGCAGACGCTGCAGCACCACTTGGTCATCCCGGTGGAAATTGCGCCTCAGAGCCTCGGCGTACAGCATTCGGCTATCCAACTCCTGCTGGGTCAGCAGTTGCAGTTGGGCTTCGGTGGGCAGCCGACCGGTTTGGCGAATAAAGTCGTCCTGCAGGCGTTGAACCGTTTCCTGGTCCAGTGCTTCCAGTTTGCGCAGCGCAGTTTCCTCGCGGTAGCCCTGATAGAAATAAAGCATCAGTCCAATCAGCAGGAAATGCAGCGCCGGCTGGCGCATCAATGCTCTCATAAAAACTTAAGGCTCCTTGGCCGTATACCAGATAGGCGAAGTCCAGGCGCGCTCCTGGATAACCGGGCGATGCTCGTCACTGCAGCAGATTTCCAGGCCATCCGGCACGGTGCCCGGATTGGCGCAGTTGACACGGTTGGCGACACAGATCTGTTGGCTCCAGCGACAGCTGGGGTTCTCTACCACGCGGGCGTAGTAGTAGGCATTGTCCTCGGCATCAAAGTCAGGGTCTGTCCACACCCGACACAAATGCTTGTAGCCATCGCCTGACTGCTTGCAGCTGAGCGGGTCTACGCTCGCACCATTGCTCGGATTGCCCGCAACTTCATACACGCGCTGCCGCTTCTCACCTTTTTCGTCGATCCAACCCTTGATGATCTGTATGCGCTGCAAGGGCGTTCCCGGCGCATCAACCGTGCCCGGATCCATTAAAGCAGACACCAGAAAACGCGGATAGCGACCTTCGGGTACCGGTCCCAGTTCCGAGCCCATGGGCACACCCCGCTGATAGGCCTGCTCGACATAGTCCGGGCTGACGCAAAGCTCTCTTTCAATATCCCAGCCACCGAAGAAACGCACCGTCATTCGCGGGCCACTGGTACCGTAGGTTTCCCGGCGCTGCATGGCATCGAAAATGGCGTCGCGGCTGTTTTCCTCGGCCCACACAACAGCCAGGCCGCCCGGGTTGAATTCGAGATCGTCGGTCAGGCCCGAGCTGGAATCTGCACTGGCCGGCTCACCCGCCCCGCCGTGACCGGGAAAGTCTGTTTCTTCAACCGCCCCCGGCGCACCCAGATGAGTATCTGTGCTGCCTATGAAACCCATCTTGTAAGGATTAACGCCTTCACTCTGCTGCAGTTTCAGGCCGTCGTTCAACACATCACGCAAAAAGCCGTCGTCGGCCTTCGGCTCTGAGCGAGTGAGCTTCATGAACTTGCCGGAAAATTTATCGTAGGGAAGCTGCTCAAAGGCGCACAACTCGTCCTCCATCTGGCCGGGGCCAAAATAACACTCGGAACTGCCCTTGTGCTGCATCACTTCGACCAGACGCTCCAGACGACTGCGCTTGACGAGATCCGCTTTGGTGAGCATCTCACCGTCAGCGTCCTCAAGACTGAACATATAGCCATCACTCAGATTGGAGTTATGCGGAATCACCAGCGCATCACAGCCATTGCCCCTATCGAGGCAGTCCTGCTCCAACGCATTCCACAAACCCCGCGCGGTCGGGTCATCGACAAAACTGAATGGCAGAGCCGGCACCTTGTCGTTCCGGAAAATTACGTTGCGGTGCAGGTTGGCAAGATTCTCTGAAGCCCCGGTCCATTCGTAACCGATAAAACTGGTAAATTCACAACGCTCCGAGCGGTCATAGGCAGATTCGGCGGCCTGTTGCATTTCCTGCCAGGGGCCAAGCGCGGCAGCCTTGCAGTTGACACCATCCTCACCGCACAGGCCCAAGCGATTCCCGGCCGAAGCCTGGGCGTTAAAGAGAAAAAAGGCAGCTCTTGGCCAGCGGCGGTAGAGCCGACACTGCCAGGCATCGTAGCCTTTTAGTTCGGGGTTGTTGCACATGGCCACTTCGCCAATCAGCTCGGCGTGATCGGTGACCACCGCAAAATCAAGCGGTCTGCTCAGCTTGAGTTCACGCAGTGGCTTGCCCTCTTCAGTCCAGGGCTGAATACCGATACGGGAACCGCGGGCAAACTCATAGGCTTGGCGCGGCGTGGTTCGGGTGTCCTGAGTGCTCGCGTCAAGCGAGTAGCGAGTGTGGACATGGGTGTCGCCAAACAGGGGCATTTTGGTGGGCACGACCCGCTTGCAGGGATCTCTCGTTTCGGTACGTTCAAAGGCGTGAGACAGCCCCCCCAGACACAGCAACAGCCCAATGACCGCCCAGCGCAGATTGCTCGTCACAACTCCCCCTTCAGCATGAAAACAAGTGTTTTAAAATGTTTCGCATAATAGACAGCACAGCGCTGCCTGTCACCCTTTCACCGCGCCAAGGACCCCATTCTTTCGCAAAGGTAATATTTACGGCACCTTATATTTTTTGGATTGCTTTCAGCTTTTGTTCAGATTCACTGTGCCAGACTGGCCCTGACACTGGGAAGAGCCCACTGGAGAACGTCATGAAGAAATGGATACTTGCAGGCAGTCTGTTAACCCTCGGTTTCGGTGCAAACCAGGCTCTGGCCGGCCACCGTCATCACAACCATCATACCGAATATGTCTGCCATGAAACCGGGCGCCACCATCATGGCAACCACTATTTCCATGGTAGCCACGCCTATGATCATCCCCGCTATCGCGGAAATTCAGGGCATGTCACCTACACCTACCACAGCCGTCCGCACTATTACAGTGAGAGCTATTACTACTACGAGCGGCCCAAATACAAGTACAAGCGCAAGCACCACTACGAGCGCGGTACGACTGTCAGAGTACGTGAAGGCGTTAGAGGCAACCTCAATATACGCTTCTGATCGACACCCTGACTCGTCGATATGACGATGTCTCCTCTGCCCCGTCCGGCCTGTGACGGGGCTTTTTTATTTGCAGTGCCTTTTTACGCAGTCTTAGCCGGCAAGCTGAGACCGCACCCGGTCGAGGTAGGCCTTGAGGTCGGTACAACTTTCAGGAACGCTTACCTTCACCCAACTGGCAAATTCACACACCGCCAACAGGTCAATATCAGCCTGAGACAAGGCATCGCCAACCAGATAATCGCGCTCGGCACAGACCTCGTCCATGCTGTTGAAGAAAGTATCGAGTCGCTGGCGACCGCGCCCAATCAGCTCCGGAATCTGTTTGACAATGCCCGGCCCCGGCAGGGCACGGTCTTTGAACATATCGCCCTGGTTGCGCAGCATATCGGCAATCGCCGTCAGCCCATTCATATACAGGCGGTGCATCCAGCCCACCACTTGGGCGCGCTCCAGATCGGATTGTCCGAACAAAGCCTTTTCCGGATGCAGGCTCTCGAGATAGAGGCAGATAGACACGACATCCACCAGTGCCGTGCCATCGTCCAGTACCAAGGCCGGCACCGAGCAGTCAGGGTTAATCGCCCGGTAGCTGTCGCTGAACTGCTCCTTCTTGCCCAGATCAATTTGCTGAGTGTCGATGTCAATGCCCTTGTATTGCAGGAACATGGTCAGGCGACGCGGGTTCGGCGCGATATCATAGGTATACAGTTTCATGAACTTCCCCCAAATTGTAAGGCACCTGTTATATCGCCCAGGCTTTACAAAATCAATCGAAGCTCTTCCCTTAAGCTTTCATTCAGGCTCACTGGGTTAGTCTAGGCCCAAGATCCCCGTAGAGGTCATACACCATGAAGCGTTTGATGCCACTGCTGATGATAGCAATCAGTTCCAGCGCCATGGCGGGGCACGAGCAGGCGGACTATGCCCGCGTTACTTCTGCCGTGCCGGTTTATGAACAAGTCAGGCATGAGGTTCCCCGCGAGCACTGCTGGCAGGAAACCGTCAGCTATGAGTCGCGGCGGCACAGCGCTGCACCACTGGTAGGAGCCATCATTGGCGGCCTTATCGGCAACCACGTTTCAAGTGATCGCGATGCCTCGCTCGGCACCTTTCTCGGTGCCGGCGTCGGTGCCGCTATCGGCAGTCACAGCCAGCGCCGCGAACGGCACCATCACATCGAAGAGCGCTGTGATACGGTGTATGACGTAGAATGGCACGAGGAGGTTGTTGGCTACGACGTGACTTACCGATACCATGGTCGAAACTATAAAACCCGCCTGCCCTACGATCCGGGCAAGCGCCTGAGAATCAATGTGTCGGTAACACCAGCCGGTTAATGCATTATGAAGTCAAGCCTGTTTACAAGACACGCAATACGTAGAGGCGCCCTGATCAGTCTGCTGCTGGCCCTCTGTCTGCCCGCTCAGGCCCTGCCCGGCCTTGATAGAGTGCCGGGCGCGCGCCCTTCGCTGCCCGACAACCGTCCGCAACTTCGGCACGATCTGGACGCTTCACCAGAGCGCGCTGTAGAAATTGCAGAACAACGTTATCGTGGGCGCGCGGTCGGCGCCCGCCATATGGGTAATGGGGTTTACCGGGTGCGCATCCTGCAGGACGATGGCAAGGTAAAAACCGTTACGGTCCGCCCCGAATAATCTCAGCCCAGGAAAACCTACATGCGCGTATTGATTGTCGAAGACGAACCCGATCTGCTGGACTATCTGGCGCGCTCCTTTGAAGCCGAAGGCTTTGCCTGTGACCGCAGCGCCGATGGTGAAGACGCGCTGTTTCTCGGCGAAGAGTTCGACTACGATCTGGCGGTGGTCGACATCGGTCTCCCCAAGCTGGATGGCATTCAGGTCGTCAGCCGCTGGCGCAAAAACAACCGCAACTTTCCCGTGCTGATCCTTACCGCCCGCGGTCGCTGGCAGGACAAAGTGGAAGGGCTGGAGGCCGGTGCCGACGACTACGTGGTCAAACCCTTCCAGATAGAAGAAATCCTCGCCCGTGCCAACGCCCTGATCCGACGCTCTGCCGGTCACGCCAGCCCTGAAATGCGTTTTGGCCCTATCATTATCGACACCCGGGCCAAAACCGTTTTACGCGGCGACCAACGGCTGGAGCTGACCACTTACGAATACAATGCACTGGAATACCTTACGCACCGCTGCGGTCAGACCGTCTCCAAATCCGAATTAACAGAACACCTCTACGATCAGGATTTCGACCGAGACAGCAATGTCATCGAAGTGTTTATCGCCAGGCTGCGTAAAAAGCTCGATCCGGAGGGCAGCCTCAAACCCATTACTACCGTGCGCGGTCGCGGCTACCGCTTTGATCTGAAAGCCGAGCAATGAAAGCCCGGGGCTCCATCATCCGGCGGCTGCTGGGAGCCTCTATTCTGACGCTGCCACTGTTCCTGGGCATCACCGGCTACGCCATCGATCAGGCGCACACGCGCAGCCTGGTGGCGGCCCAGCAGTCGCAACTGCAGTTGCAGTTTTACGGCATTCTCGGCGTAATGGAGTGGAGCAACACCCAACCGATTTCGGTAGAGCGTTTGCGCGAGCCGCGCTTCTGGCAATTTCGCTCAGGGCTCTATGCTTTTATTCACACCCGCAACGGCTATCTGCAATGGCAGTCGTCGTCAGCCAATTCTATGGAATACCTGCAGGAGGCCTTCACCCCGACTCCGGCGGGCAAGGAAGTGTTTGACGAAATCGTTCTGCGGGGCGCGCCCTACTTCCGCTACCGCTACCACGTTATCTGGGAAGACGAGCACGGCGTCGAATTTCCACTGATTTTTACCCTTTTGGAACATCAGGACACCTTTCGCTCGGAGCTGCTGAGTTTTCGCAAAAACATTGCGCTCTGGCTCGGGCTGGCCGCCGTGGTGCTATTGCTGATTCAGGTTATCGTGCTGCGCTGGGGCCTGCGGCCACTGCGCGATATGAGCCGGGAATTGCGCGAGCTCGAAGCCGGTAAGCGCGAATCGCTTGGGGGTATCTATCCCCGCGAATTAACGGGTGTGACCCACAACCTGAACCGCCTGCTGGAAAAAGAGCAGCAGCAGCGCGAACGCTACCGCAATACCCTGGGAAATCTGGCCCACAGCCTTAAAACCCCGCTCAGTGTGATGCGCTCAGCCACCACTCCTGATACCGACCCACAGATTACCGACCAGCTCGACAAAATGAACAATATCATTGCCTACCAGCTGCAGCGTGCGGTCAGCGCAGGACCGCGACGGCTCGGCGTAAAAACGCCGCTGCGGGCATTGCTCGACCGACTCTGCCAGACAATGAACAAGGTATACCTCGATAAAAATCTGAGCTTCAACTTATCCTGCGATGAGCAACATGCCCTGGCAATGGACGAACAGGACCTTATGGAATTGCTCGGCAACCTGATCGATAACGCCAGCAAAGCTGCGCAAAGTGCTGTGTCGATCGAGGTAAAAGCCCTTGGTTCAGCCAGCGTCGAGCTGTCCATCGAAGACGATGGCCCCGGCTTTCCCGAGGATAAAATTGGCTTACTGATGGAACGCGGCAATCGCGGTGACCAGTACGGCAGCGGTCAGGGGCTGGGGCTGGCCGTCGCCGTCGACATTCTCAATGCCTACGAGGCGGAGCTGAGTATCGGCCGCGCCAGCTTGGGTGGGGCTAAAGTGACCATGACCTTGCCCGCCTGAATAAGCCACTTTTGATAAGAAGCCTAACTGAACTTTACCCCGAACTTGTGAAACTGGCGCGGCATGATGTCGTCCAGCTGGGCAATATCTTCCGGATGTAATTCAATCGCATTCCAGCCCTGCATTTTGTAGAGCTCGGCCTTGCGCATTTGCGCCTTCAGCTCTGTCGGCGTTGCGTCTGCGGCCCAAAAATCGATAAACACCTGATTAAGTGGCAGGAAAAAATCCGCTTTCAGTGGCTCTTTCACCGGCAGCTGTCGATTGGTAGCGTGGAGCACGCCAGCGAGATACAGCCACTGGCAAATCTGCTGCAGCTCCCGCGAGGAATGCTGGTGGCCATCGATACTGACCAAGCCCTCGTTTTCAGCAAACAGGTCCCCCGCCGCGCTGTTCTCCGATGCCATGCCGGCTTCCCGTAGGCGCTGCGTCAGGACTGCATCATCAATAATGGCTTCAGGCCACAGCACATAAAGCATATCGCTCTGGCGATTCTCCATCTGCACCCCGCCCTGCTGCTGTCCCCGGGGGCTCAGCATCCAGCCGTGAGATTCCCGCTTCTGCCAACCGAGCTCGGCCAGAATCCGGTTGACCGCCCGACCGCTCAGGCGGTGGGGCTGGCCCAGCGCTGCAGCCGACAGCATTTTGTTGTCTTCGAGGGCTCGCAGCATGGCGTGCTGCTCAAGACTGACCGGCCAGACGATATAGCGGCCGTAACGTTTGCTGGTGCGATACTCCCCGCCTTCGAATTCGCCTTTGGGAGTGAGCACCCAACCGTCGCTGACTTTTCGAATCCAGTCGTAGTCTTTCAGGGTTCCAAACAGCTGCTGCACTGGCACTTCCAACAGCTTGGCCAGGGCGGTGGTCGAAATTTTGTCATCACTCATGGGGCTATCCGGCTCCGAAACCAGTCTTGAGAAAGCTCAGTTGCGACAAGCCTACTGTACAAATATACAACGGGCAATGCCCGGCTTGCGCAGACCATATCATTTCCATATATTTGGAACTATGGAATCAATAGCTGCTGTTACAGCCCTGTCTGCACTCGCCCAGTCCTCTCGCTTGGAGATTTTCCGGTATCTGGTGCAACAGTCGCCGAATGCGAGCACGCCCGGCGATCTGGCTAGCGCCCTATCGCTACCCAAAGCCACCCTGTCCTTCCACCTGAAAGAGCTAACCCAAGCCGGACTTATCAGTGGACAGCAGTCCGGACGACGCATTTTCTACAGTGCCAACATCGACGCCATGCGCGATTTGCTCGACTACCTTTCTGAAAATTGCTGCCAGGGCAATAACTGCGATCTAACACCGGCAGCGCCTCGCCGACAACTAGGAGACATCGTGTGAACCGTTTTGATGCCTATTGCGCCGAATTCTTTGGCACCGCTGTGTTACTGGCCAGTGTGGTGGGTTCCGGCATCATGGGAGAGAACCTCGCCGGCGGCAATAGCGCCGTCGCGCTGCTGGCCAACTCTCTGGCCACCGGGGCAACCCTCTATGTACTGATCAGCGCCCTGGGGCCGATAAGCGGCGCCCATTTTAATCCTTCCGTCAGCGTCGCGCTGGTGCTTTCCGGCCGCTTTCCCCTGCGCGAGCTTCTACCCTACCTGATGTTGCAGTTTGCCGGCGCCACATTGGGGGTGGTGTTGGCCAACCTGATGTTTGAGCTCCCGGCCTGGCAGTGGTCCGGTACCGAGCGGCAAGGCGCCCACCTGCTGCTCAGTGAAGCGGTCGCCACCGCAGGCCTGCTGCTGACCATTGTGCTCTTTCTCCGCAACAGCGCTCACTCCGTTGCGCTGGGCGTAGCCCTCTACATCACCGCCGCGTACTGGTTCACCAGCTCCACCTCGTTTGCCAACCCCGCAGTATCATTCGCCCGCATGTTCAGCGACACCTTTGCCGGAATTGCGCCCGCCTGTGTGCCCGAGTTTATCCTCGTGCAACTGGCCACTGCAGTTGCCATAGGGCTGTTGCTGAAACTCCGCAATCGTAGCCCTTTGCCAACGCAGACGACCGCCTGACCGTTTTCGGCTAATACGTATTGTCAGTCTTTCGCGTAGGGGGTAGCGTCCAAAAGCATATAGCTCGCAAATTGCGCAAGAGGCGAAGGACATGCCTGAAAATTGTATCGGCAATACCCCCGATGCCAAACAACTGGTCGACGGCGACCATCTTCAGGTACTGCGTATTTGCCTTGTCCTAACTTTTGTCGTGTGCGGTGGAATGGTGGCGCTGTTTTGGCCTCAGAATGCCTGGCTGGGTTTCGGCATGGCAGCAGCAAGCCTTTCAGCCATGGCCGTTTTTGTCGCCCTGCAATATCAACGCATCGCCTTTCTGCCGGCGTCTATTTGCATGGTGACTATCGTGTACGGTGTTATTCACCTGATGGCCTTTTTCGGCAAGCCCGATGGCATCGGGGCCGCCTATTACTTCTGCACCATACTCGGTGCCTTCTTTTTTCTCGGCATCACCGGCGGGATTCTTTACAGCATGGCCTGCGCTCTAGCTGCGGTGCTGCTGTATTTACCCCCGGCTCTGCTTTCCGTTCAGGCGATGAATGAATTCTATGTTCTGATTACCTCAATCACCTGCACCGCCATTATCGCCTACTACTACGAGCACGCGGTGGCTAAACGCACTTACGCACTGACGAATTCACTTTCAAAAATGGATCGTCTCGCCAATGTGGATTACCTGACCGGCGTCAGCAATCGCAGGCACTTTTTTGAGCGGGCTAAAGCCCTTTTCCAGCAACCCGGTTCTCTAAGTCTGATTGCGCTCGACATCGACGACTTTAAAAAGATCAACGATACCCACGGCCATGCCTGTGGTGACGAGGTGCTTATTACCATCGCACGTCTGCTGGATCATCGACTGCGGGGCGACGCATTGCTCGGACGCACCGGCGGTGAAGAATTCTGTATTTTGCTCAGGGTGAATCGCACCATCGCCCATCGCCGGGCCGAGGAACTGCGCTCGGCGATAGCCAGCCTCAGTTGCCGCGTCGGCGAGCAACACATCCCTGTGACTGTCAGTCAGGGTCTGGCCACTCGGGGCCCCGGGGACGAAGCGCTGGAGCATCTGATGCTGCGAGCTGACAGAGCTCTGTACGAAGCAAAACACCATGGTAAAAATGGTGTCGCCTTGGCCAAGCCCGGTACTGCGCTGGCTTGACAGCCAGTCACCCCGTTTAACGCATACCTTCGTCGTCTTCCGGAAACTCTTCCAGCGACAAACCTGCACTGCTGCCGCCATCGCTGCTGGCCGCCACCCCGGAATCAAGTTTGATTTTCAAGCGCAGGTTATTGGCAGAGTCCGCGTTCTTGATCGCTTCATCAAGTGAGATGCGGCCTTCTTTGTAGAGCTTGAACAGCGCCGAGTCGAACGTCTGCATACCTAGCCGCTCGGACTTTTCCATGATTTCCTTAATGCCGTCCAGCTCGCCCCGCAGAATCAATTCCTGAATCGTGGCGGTACCCAGCAGTACCTCCACCGCTGCCGCGCGCTTGCCATCCACCGTGCGTACCAGTCGCTGAGAAACAAAGGCGCGCAGGTTCATACCGAGGTCGGTTAACAGCTGGTTGCGGCGCTCTTCCGGAAAAAAGTTAATGATGCGATCGAGAGCCTGATTGGCGTTATTGGCGTGGAGGGTCGAGATGGCCAGATGGCCCGTTTCCGCAAAAGCTAGCGCATGTTCCATAGTCTCGCGGTCGCGTATCTCGCCTATCAGAATAACGTCGGGGGCCTGACGCAGGGTATTCTTCAACGCCGCCGCAAAGGAGCGGGTATCCACACCCACTTCGCGCTGGTTGATAATCGATTTCTTGTGTTTGTGGACAAACTCAATCGGGTCTTCGATGGTGATGATATGGCCACCGCTGTTGGTGTTGCGATGATCGATCAATGCCGCCAGCGAAGTAGATTTACCGCTACCGGTGCCACCCACAAACAGGATCAGACCACGCTTGGTCATGATGACATCTTTGAGAATTTCCGGCAGCCGCAGGTCGTCAAACTTCGGGATTTCCGTGACGATATTTCGCGCAACAATGGAAACTTCGTTGCGCTGTTTGAAAATATTAATCCGGAAGCGGCCAACCCGTGGGACGGAAATCGCCAGGTTCATTTCCAGTTCGTGCTCAAAAATTTCACGCTGCTCATCATCCATGATGCTGTCGGCTATTTGCTTGATTTGCCCGGAACCCAGGGCTTCTTTGGAGAGCGGTTTCAGCACCCCCTGAAACTTGGCGCAGGGCGGCGCGCCGGTACTCAAATAGAGGTCCGAACCGTCGTTCTTGGCAAGAATACGCAGATAGTCAGTGAATTCCATGGATACAACCTTACCGCTTTTTATTTCAGGCATTTTCACCTGATTTGATCCGCGATACCACCCTTGAAAGCTGACGAAAAAGCCCCGTCTTACTACACTTCAATGTAGCGCGTGCACACATGGGAGAGAGCGTGGGTCGGGAGATAGATCAGAGCGAGTTCAGTGAAGCCGACTTTCAGGCATTCCAGGCGCAACTGGCGCTGGAAACTCAGAGTCTGGCCGACTATCTCAACGATGGCCGCGTAGACGCCGAGACCGGCACCTGTGGCCTCGAACTGGAGGCCTGCCTGATAGACAGGGCCTTTCGGCCAGCCGCTGAAAATGATCGATTTATCCATCAGCTCAACGACCCTCTGGTTGTGCCGGAGCTAGCCAAATTCAATTTCGAACTTAATACGCCGCCCTTTCCGGTAGCGCCCAAACTGCTGAGCGCGCTGCACAGCTACCTCGACACGCAATGGCGCCAATGTAGACAAACGGCACAGCAACTAAACCTCGATGTCTGTCAGGTGGGTATTCTGCCCAGCCTGTGCGATTCGGATCTGCACCTGGGCAACGTCTCATCCCAACAGCGTTACATCGCGCTGAACCAGCAGATTCTCAAGGGCCGGCGCTATAGGCCATTGGATATCGCCATTGACGGCGCAGCGGATCAACTTCGCCTGCAACACAATGATGTGATGACTGAGGCGGCGACAACCTCGCTGCAGATTCATTTGCAGCTGGCGCCCGACGATTTCGCCGCCTACTACAACGCCAGCTTGCTGGCCTCTGCGCTACTGGTCGCAGCCGGTGCCAACTCACCCTTGGTTTTCGACCAGGTACTGTGGGAGGAAAGCCGTATCCCCCTGTTTGAACAATCGGTCGCCCTGCCCTGCTTCGTCAGCAACTCAGGGGCCATAATCCACCGAGTCACCTTTGGCCGCGATTATTGCAAAAGGTCGGCGCTGGAGCTGTTTCAGGAAAATCTCCACGCTTTTCCCGTGTTGCTGCCCATGGACTATTCCGACAAATCACAGCTCAAACATCTGCAATTGCACAACGGCACCATCTGGCGCTGGAACCGGCCGCTACTACAAATCACACAATCAGGGCAGCTGCAATTGCGACTGGAGCACCGCTCACTACCCGCCGGGCCGACCACCACCGATAACGTCGCCAACATTGCCCTGTTTTACGGTCTGGTCAGTTGGCTGACGAATGCCCTAGCGGAAGCTGACTTGCCCGAGTTCGAACAGGTACGCCGCAATTTCTACGCCGCCGCCCGCTGGGGCCTCGACACTCCGCTGCAGTGGCTTGATGGTGTGCAGGCCAGTCCGGCAGATATTTTGCTTGAGCAGGCCCTGCCCGCCAGCATTCAGGCCCTGAAGAATATCGGTTTCGATTCCTCGGAAGTGGATTACTTCTTACAGGAAGTCATGCGCGAGCGGGTTATGAAACGCCAGACCGGCGCACGCTGGCAGCGCGATTTTTATGAACGCAATCAGCGCGACAGCCGCGCCCTGATGGAGGCCTACCAGTACCAGTGCACCCAGGGAGCTGTTCACACATGGTAGACCTCCCTGTTCGCAAGACATTACCTGATGGATTTTTGAGCTGCCGGGCCGATGAATTGCAGCCACTGCTGGGCGGGCCCTGCCTTATTCACCTGCGCGGACGCACCCAGCAGGCCGTGGTGGTCTCCATTCTGCTGCACGGCAACGAAGTCAGCGGGCTGACGGTTGTGCAGAATTTACTGCAGCAATCGACGACGATGCCCCGTGATCTGCTGATCTTTGTGGGAAACACTCGCGCGGCGGCAGCGGGACTGCGCCGCCTCGATGGACAGCCCGACTACAATCGAATCTGGGCTGGGGGCGAGCTGAAAGAACACCTTATGGCACAGCAAGTACTGGACTACGCTGCCAGCTGTAATCCGGTTGCCGCCGTCGACATTCACAACAATACCGGGCGCAATCCCTTGTACGCTTGCATCAATCACGTTGACCGGCGTTTCCTGCGACTGGCTCGCAGCTTCAGCGACACCATTGTGTTTTTCAGCGAGCCCCACCAGATCTTCGCCAACAATATGGCGCGCTATTGCCCCGCCGTTACCCTGGAATGCGGTCAACCGGGAGACAGGCTCGGAATTGAACGTGCCGTTGACACGCTTGAGTACTGCTTGCACAGCGAGATTTCAGCTGTCGCTAACGATGATATCGACAAGGTAAAGCTGTTCCATACCGTTGCCCGCATGATTGTTCCCCCTGATAGCCGGATAGCGTTTGACCAGATCCAGAATCTAGATTTAGCAAACGCAGACTTTGTCTTTCCCGAGGGTTTCGATGCCTGGAATTTTCAGCCGCTGCCCGTGGGGACCCACTTTGGTGTGGCACTGTCAGCAGACAAACGCCTGTGCGTGCGCAACGACGCCGGACGCGATATTACAGAGAACTATTTTTCGCTGGAAAACGGCGTGATGAAAACACGCAAGACTTTTTCGCCCACCATGCTGACGCTGGACGAGCGCGTTATGGTGCAGGATTGCGTGGGTTATATTATGGAACGCTACCCGCACGACGGGGCACACTAGCGCGCTGCCCTGCTCTTTTCCGGAACAAGGCAGCGCCCTTTATCTATCAGACTGCAGACGCCGCCTTGTTCGCCGCGCCTTTCTCGACAGGCTGGCCCATCTCAATCAGAACGCTTTCCAGCGCATTCAGACAGAGGGAAACATTCTCGGCATTGGCGCTGTGACCCATCAAGCCAATACGCCAAACTTTACCCGCCAAGGCACCCAAACCCGCGCCAATTTCGAGATCGTAGTCGCTTAGCAATTTAGCGCGCACCGCGGCGTCATCGATACCCTCCGGTATGGTGACTGCATTCAACTGCGGTAAACGGTATTCGGCATCAACCACAAAACCAATCCCAAGCGCTTCCAATCCGGCCGCCAGAGACTCGTGCATGGCGGCATGGCGCGCCCAGGCCTTCTCCAGGCCCTCTTCCTGCAGAATCACCAATGCTTCGTGCAAACCGTACAGGGCATTAATCGGCGCCGTATGGTGGTAGGCGCGCTTGGCTCCGCCACCCCAGTAACCCATCACCAGATTCATATCGAGGAACCAGCTTTGTACCGGTGTTTTGCGATTGCGAATGGCATCGGCGGCTTTTTCAGAGAAAGTCACCGGTGACAGACCCGGTGTACAGGACAGGCATTTTTGCGTGCCGGAATACACCGCATCCAGCCCCCACTCGTCCACTCTAAGCTCTACCCCGCCCAGTGAAGTCACCGTATCGACTATGGTCAGGCAATCATGCTGCTGCGCCAGTGCCGCCAGTGTTTTGGCATCCGAGCGCGCGCCGGTGGAGGTTTCCGCATGCACAAAACACAGCACTTTGGCGTCCGGGTTGGCTTTCAGCGCAGCCTCAACCTTTTCCGGGTCAACCGGTTTGCCCCAATCATCTTCTACAGTCACCGCGGTCGCGCCACACCGTTTGACGTTTTCTACCATGCGAGTGCCAAACACACCGTTGATGCACACAATGGCCTTGTCACCCGGCTCCAACAGATTCACGAAACAGGCTTCCATGCCCGCCGAGCCCGGCGCAGACACCGGCAAAGTCAGCTCATTTTTGGTCTGAAAGGCATACTGCAGGAGCTGCTTGGTCTGATCCATCATCTCAATAAACTGGGGGTCGAGATGGCCGATGGTGGTGCGACCCAGCGCTTCAAGAATGCGCGGATTAACATCGGACGGGCCCGGGCCCATCAATGTGCGTGCTCTGGGTTTGAATGAACTGATCATGGTCTCTCCTAAAACGAAAACTACTGCCGCGCCAGCCGCTGAAAAGGCTGAGCCAGCCTGTCACTTGATCGCAGCGGGTTGATATCCAGCCCACCGCGTCGGGTATAGCGCGCAAAAACAGTCAGTGTCTCCAACTCAAAACGCTGGGACAGATCACTGAAGATACGCTCCACACACTGCTCATGAAACTCATTGTTCTGCCTGAAACTGGTGAGATAGGTCAGCAGGGAGCTGGCATCGGGCAACTCACCAGCGAGTACTATCTCGACCGTCGCCCAATCCGGCTGACCGGTTACCGGGCAGCAGGAACGGAACAGGTTGCTGAAATAATGCTTTTCCCCGCAGGCCTCGGTCAGCTGCAGCAACTCGGCCCGAGGCTCGCTAGCCATCTGCTGCATCGGTAGCTCATCGAGAGATTCGCCTTCGGGCTCGGCGACGGCAAAGCGCGACGACCAGCGATCAGGCAACAACAACTCAACAGCGACCTCGGCTTCGGCCACCTCACTGAGGTCTTTCTCTAGGACGGCCGCAAGCGCCTCCGGGCTTTCAAACCGCGTCTGGTTCAGCGAATTCAGATACAGCTTGAAGGATTTTGACTCCACCATATTCGGCGAGCTGGCTGGAAACACAAACTGACCGCAGGCAACCTGCGGTTTGCCGCTTCCATCCAGCCAAGACAGTTCGTAGGCGTTCCACAGATCACTGCCCTGCATAGCCAGAGTCGGTGTCGCCAATACTGAACGCCCTTTTGCCCGGGGGATCGGACACAACTGCCCAGGATCGTATTGATCCGGGTAATCAGTCTGTTTCCCCAGCGGCAGGTCACGGTAATCGCTCATGGCGGCGTTACTGCCTCAGCCGCTTGCTGTTTGCCAAAAGGTACATGCAATACACATAGGCTGCGGCGGTGAAGCACAATATCATGGCAAAAGCCCACACCACATTCACGTCGGAAACTCCGAGAATGCCATAGCGAAATGCATTGACGATGTAGAGCATCGGATTGAGCTTCGACATGCCCGCCCAGAAGTCAGACAGCATATCGATGGAATAGAACACCCCACCGAGATAGGTCAGCGGCGTCAACACAAACACCGGCACAATGGAAACATCATCGAAGCTGTTGGCAAACACCGCATTGATAAAGCCCGCCAGTGAGAAAAACACCGACGTTAAGGCGACAATCGCTATCATGATCCACAGGTTGTGGATATGCAGCTCGGTAAAGAACAGCGACAGCAGTGTGACAATCAACCCAACAAGCAAGCCCCGTGCAACTCCGCCGACAATATAGCCCCACAGCACGATGCTGTTCGACATGGGAGACACCAGAATCTCTTCAATAAAACGCTGAAATTTTGCGCCATAAAAAGAAGACACCACATTCGCATAGGAATTGGTAACAACCGCCATCATGACCAGGCCCGGCACCACAAATTGGATATAGCTGAAGCCACCCATTTCGCCGATGCGCGAACCAATCAGAGTGCCAAATATCACGAAATACAAGGTCATGGTGATCGCGGGCGGCAACAGGGTCTGCATCCAGATACGCATAAAGCGTCGCACTTCCTTGCGCACGATGGTTAGAAAGGCGATCCATTGTTCGCGTAAGGTCATTGGGCATCTCCCCCTTTTGCCAGCAAGCCGACAAACAATTCCTCAAGCCGGTTAGCCTTGTTACGCATACTGGTGATCTGCAGGCCCGACTGAGTCAGACGCTCAAACACCGTATTCAGGCTGAGCGACTTATCAATAGTGAGCTCAAAGGAGTGCTCATCCACACGCCGCGCGTCAAAACCCTCTACGGTAACCTCGTCAGGCAACTCACCTGCTACATCAAAAATAAACACTTCCTTCTGCAGTCGCTTGAGCAGCACCTTCATATTGGTATCTTCAACAATCTGCCCCTGATCGATAATGCCGATGTGACGGCACAGGCTTTCCGCCTCTTCGAGATAGTGGGTGGTCAGAATGATCGTGATGCCCTGCGCATTGATCTCACGCAGGAAATCCCACATGGAGCGACGCAACTCGATGTCTACGCCAGCTGTCGGCTCATCGAGAATCAGCAGTTTTGGTTCATGCACCAGCGCCCGGGCAATCATTAGCCGGCGTTTCATACCGCCAGAAAGCATCCGCGCTGCGTCGTGCCGCTTTTCCCACAAACCGAGCTTTTTCAGATACTTTTCTGTCCGCTCTTCCGCCAGTTTGCGGGGCAGACCGTAGTAGCCCGCCTGATTGCGTACAATGTCCCACAGGGATTCAAAATTGGAGAAATTGAATTCCTGCGGCACCAGGCCAATGAATTTTTTTGCCTCGGCAGGCTCGTCGCTGATGGATTTACCAAACACGTGCACGTCACCGGCAGTTTTCTTCACCAGTGAGCAGATTATGCTGATCGTCGTCGACTTGCCGGCACCGTTAGGCCCCAGTAGAGCGTAGAAATCGCCCTGCGAAACATCCAGATCGATGCCTTTCAGCGCTTCAAACCCGTTGTCATAGGTTTTACGCAGGCCTCGTATGGATAAGGCTTTAGTCATAGACTCACATCCGTTATTGAGAAATTTCCCGGATTTTCACCCGGTCAGTAAAACGGGCTATTTTGCCACGACAGGCCCCGGTTCGATACACTGCCCGCCCGCAGAACCGAGGTGCATCAGTGAAAGACCACTTTGAATACCATCAGGAATTGTTCCAGCGCTTTGACGAAACACTGGAAGCGTTTCTGAAGCAAACCCCGGATCATGACCCGCAAAGCTGTACCGAAACACTCGCTCTACTGGAGCAGACGCGCACAGCCATGACCCAACGAGAGGATTATCCGGAGCTGGGACAACGCCTGCTGAGCCGCGTCGTGGCCCACTTTCCGGCCTTTACCCCGCATGTGCAGCGCGACTTGTTCTGGTTTTTCGGCGGCGATTGCCTGCATTACCTCGGCGACGACGAGATAGAAAAATTTCAGCGCCTGGAAGAGCGTTACTTCGACAGCGACGAGCAGGCCGACTACGCGGATCTGCGCGCCCAAGTGTTCGGCCTCCACTAACCGGCAGGCCCCTGCGCCGTCTGTAAAACCAAATGCAAAAACCACAGGCAAAAAAAAAGGCGCCTCTGGGCACCTTTTCTTTTTTGGCCTAACTTTTTGGAGCGGGAAACCGGGTTCGAACCGGCGACCTCAACCTTGGCAAGGTTGCGCTCTACCAACTGAGCTATTCCCGCCAAAAATAATGGCGTCCCCTAGGGGACTCGAACCCCTGTTACTGCCGTGAAAGGGCAGTGTCCT
>NZ_JBFJUX010000005.1:0-211085 GCF_041624475.1 Litorivivens sp. | reverse complement strand
TGCGAAGCGCACAGGGGATCGGTTGGAGCGCAGCGGAAACCGACTGCGGAACGGGGCGTCCTTTTTCTTGGTTACTTCTTTTTCGACGAGGAAAAAGAAGTAACTCGCCCAGCAGGGCGAAACCGTAGCTAAAAATTCCGCTGAAAATCATTATGTGCGATATAGTTTCGCCTATCGGCGAGTTACCTTTGCTAAAGCCCTTCGGGTCGCCGCTACCGGCGCCCAAGTTGTAAACAACTTGTCTTCCTTGTCGAAGAAAGGTAACCCAAAGAAGGACACCCCGTTCCGGCGCCCTTCGGGTTCCCTGCGATGCTCAGTTTGCATCGGTCGCTGCGCAACTCGACCTTCGCGGCTATCGCCGCTACGGGACTCGAACAGTGCTCGCTCTAGCCCGATGCAAACTTGCGCTTCTCGGCGCCTCCAAGGGGGCGGACTGCGGTACTCCGTAGTTGAGAACTTGAAGATTATGTGGCTTCTACCAGCCAATCTTCCCTGTCACCACATCCTTCCACATCACAAAATCCCCCCACAAACTGTACAGCGGATTCTTGAAGGTGGCGGGTTTGTTCTTCTCGAAGAAAAAATGTCCCACCCAGGCAAAACCATAGCCTACCAGCGGAAGCGCCCACAAAAACGCCCACTGCTGTGTAAGCACGGTGTAGGTTACCAGGGCGATCACCAGCGTAGTGCCAATCACGTGCAGACGGCGGCAGGTTCTGTCGTCGTGCTCGCTCAGGTAATAGGGGTAAAACTCGCGAAAGGACGTGAAACCGCCTTCGGGAATGGTCAGTGTCTGCTTGTCCATAGTCCTGCCTCCTTATAAATCGTATCCGGGGTTTTGTCGGTCGAGCTTGCGCAGCAGGCCCGGCCAGGCGAGGCCGCCGAACATACCTTTGGTGACGACCTGGGCCGCTTCGCGCACACCGTCGAGGATCTCCTGCTGAACGGGAATCAGCTCGCGGTTGCCTGCCAGCGCGCGCACCTGAATCATGCAGGCCGCTTCGAAAATGTACATGGCGAGAAAGGCGTCAGCCGGAGTCTGGCCGACGGTGAGCAGACCGTGATTGCGCAGCATCAGAAAAACGTTCTCGCCGAGGTCGGCGACCAGCCGCGGCTTTTCGTCTTCGTTCAGGGCGATGCCTTCGTAGTCATGGTAGCCGAGGTTGGAGAGCACCAGGGTGGCCTGCTGTGAAATCGGCAGCAGGCCTTCTTTTTGCGTGGAGACCGCCACACCGTTCAGCGAATGTGTGTGCATCACACAATGGGCATCGTCGCGGGCAGCGTGAATTGCGCTGTGAATGGTGAAGCCTGCCGGGTTCACATCGTAAGGAGAGTCTTGAATTTTATTGCCATCGGCGTCGATCTTGACCAGTGAGGAAGCGGTGACTTCCTCAAACATCATGCCGTAGGGATTGATCAGAAAATGGTGGTCGCTGTTCGGGACTCGCGACGAGATGTGGGTAAACACCAGGTCATCCCAGCCGTACAGGGCAACCAGTCGGTAAGCGGCCGCCAGATTGACCCGGGCCTCCCATTCTTCTGCTGAGACTTTGCCTTTCAGGCTGTCCTCGGCTTTACTCGCTGTCGGGCTCATGGCACCCTCCATTGGGTTCACAGACTATGTAACAATACTGCTCTGCTTCCGATAATAAAACTGTCAATGAATTGACAATTGGACCCCTAATTTGAGCCATACACCGACTATTCGCGAGACTCTGGCAACCAATGCCTGGTTTGCCCAGCTGCCCGATGATGTGCTGGACAAGCTTGCCCGCTGCGCCCAGCGGCGGCGCCTGCAGGATGGCGAGCTGCTCTACGCCAGAGGCGATCAGCCAACCGGCTTGTTTGGGGTTGTGAGCGGGCGAGTGCGTATCGGCACGACCTCCATTGACGGCAAAGCCCTGACCGCCACTCTGTTTGAGGCCGGCGACTGGTTGGGAGAAATCTCCATATTTGACGGCTTGCCGAGGGTGACCGATGCCCAGGCCAGCGGTGAGCTGGAAGTACTGGTGATTCCCCGTCAGGCGATTACCGATCTGCTCAAAGAGCAGCCGGAACTGTATGCGCCATTCGTACAGATTCTGTGCCGCAAGCTGCGCATGGCGATGGAGGGTATGAGTGACCTGATGCTGTTACCCCTGTCACAGCGCCTGGCCAAGCGGCTGTTAAGTCTGTCGCAGGATTATGGCCAAGCCCATGCGGAAGGGACGCTTATCGACCTGCATCTGCCACAGGATGAGTTGGGCCGGATGCTGGGCGCCTCGCGCCAAAGTGTGAGCAAGGAGCTGAAAGTGCTGGAGAAGCGGGGCTGGGTAAAGCTAGCCTACGGCAAGATTGTCATCAGCGATTCCGATGCCCTTGAAACACACATCGACGCCAGCTTTGGTAATAGTTCGAAATGACTTTACGCCTAAAGGCGTTATCGTATAATCGATTTTGCTGACTAAGACTCAGTAGAACCTTGTAAAGCAATTTAGAACGACCTGCCTGTTAGTGCCAGCTGACAGACGTGAGCAAAGCACTAGATCTTCATCTTGTTTTTCCAAGTTAATTCTGCGCCTTACCGTCAACACCCCAAGCTGCAATGTGCAGTTGTTCAGTAATATTTCGGTGAACAAGCCGAGGAGAAAGTGCAATGTCAAAAACTACTGGCCAGGTAAAATGGTTTAACGAAACTAAAGGCTTCGGCTTTTTGGAACAGGATGGCGGCAAGGACGTATTCGTTCACTTCAGTGCTATACAAGGTTCGGGTTTCAAAACGCTGGCAGAAGGCCAACGTGTAGAGTTTGAAGTTGTTCAGGGCGACAAGGGCCCGCAAGCAGCCAATGTAATGGTGATTTAAGCCTCAGCTTAAAACCAAAAAGGCGCTCATTTGAGCGCCTTTTTTGGTTGTGCTGCCGACAGCTAGAAATTGCGTCTTGCGGTCAGGCCAAAGGTACGAGGCTCGCCTATAAAGTCGCCAATGCGGCCATTGCCACCGCGCCCCTGAATCGGCGGCGGGTCAAACTGGATCGGTGCATACTCGGTGTCGGTCAGGTTTCTGGCCCAGGCCTCGACAACCCAGTTTCGGCCCATATCCCCTACGCTCAGCCTGCCGTTAACTACCGTATAGGCTCCCTCTTTAAAGTCATTATCGAGTGATGAGTTTGAGTGATAATCCCCAGTATAGCGGGCATCAAGATGGGCGATAAACGCAAGCTTGTCAGTCAGTGGCGCGGAATAGGTGACCCCTGCGGTCGCAGCCCATTCCTTGCTGAGCTGGGCACCGGCGCGGAGATTGCCGTCGGTGGTGGGTGCTACCTGGTCGATGTTGGAGTCATCCGGATAGCGGTTATTGGTATAGACCACGGCGCCGGTCACCGTCAGGCCCTCGGTTGCGCGCCAGAGGCTTTCAATTTCCACGCCTTCGGAATCAATTTCATCGATGCTGAAGGTTTTCAGTGTAATGCCGTCGAACTGCCCTAGCTGATAGTCCTCAAAACGCGAATAAAACAGGGTTGTGTTGAGCGACAGGGTTCGATCAAGCAGGTAGGTTTTCATTCCCAGCTCAAAGGTGTCGGCTTTTTCTGCATCAAAACCCAAGGAGTCCCCTGAGCTGTTGAGCGGCAACAGACTCAAGCGGGTCTGATTGAAACCGCCGCCTTTAAAGCCGCGGGCCACATTGGCGAAGTAGAGGGTGCCGTCCTCTGCGGTGTAGGCGAGCTTGACGGTGCCGGTCAGTTCAGTGTCCTTCCGATCCGATTCATAGCGGCCTTCCGAGATCAGCGGTCCGGTGATGGCGGCAATGCCGCACACAATATCCCGGGCTCCGTTGTAGAAAGCCTGAGTGGGTGCGGGCTGATTGGTCGCCGCTGCGGTTGCGGCGTTCGCTGCTGCCGCCTGACAGGGATTGCCGCCACCACCGCCGGGGCCGGTGCCGATGGGGCTAAAACCATTCACGCTATTGATCGTGATATCTTTTTCTTCGCGGGTATAGCGTGCGCCTACGGTCAGTACAAGGTTTTCAGTCAGATCGAAATCTTCCTGGGTAAAGATCGCGATGCTTTCACTGTTCTGTTCGCTCTCATCGCCGATTCCTTCACCGCCGATAAATTGTGCCTGCGCGCCGCTGCCACTGGGCACTGGGCCCGCGGGATAAGTGGTGGCCGTCTGATAGGCATTGGGTACACTGGGAATGGCGCCATTAACATAGCGCTGCGCGTAGCTGTTCATGTCGGCACCGTAGCGCGGGGCGAATTCACCGCTCAGCACTTCATCGGCAAAGAATACGCCGACCAGCCAGCTGCCGCCGTCCCAGGCGCCCTGCCAGCGCAACTCTTGGGTAAAGGTCTCAAATTTTTGCGCCCGTGGGCTACCTTCCTCGTAAAATAACAAGTCAGCGCCGCTGAAATCGGTGTCGCCTTCAAGAACAACCTCCCACTCTCTAAAGGCTGTAATGGAGGTCAGCTGGGAGTTTTCCAGATCCCAGGTGACTTCCGCCGAGAGTCCAGCCTGTTCAGTTTCCTCTGTCTGTTGGCGCCCGGACGTGGTCGCGATCTTGAGATCGTAGGGGTCATCATCTGCGTCTAACCCGGCGTCTCCGCGACTATTCGGAAAGTTGGTTACGTCTTCGAGGGGGTTGCCTTTCTGTGAGCTCGGTGAGCCGCAGCACAATTCCTTGCGATCACTGTAATCGAGAATAAACCGGGCGGTAACGGAATCGCTGGCATGCCAGAGCAGTTGACCGCGCATCATGTAGCGATCCCGGTCATTGTAGGTGTCGCTGCTGTTGATATCTTCCAGAAAGCCATCTCTCTGAGTCGCCACCAGCTCGATGCGACCTGCCAGCGTATTATCGATCAGCGGCGCAGATACGGCACCACCGAATTGCAGCAGATCATAATTGCCTGCCGTCAGCTCGGCATAGCCTTCGAGTTCTTCCATATTGGGCTTTTTGGTAATGACATGAATCAGGCCGGCGGAAGTGTTGCGGCCGAACAGAGAGCCCTGTGGTCCGCGGAGTACTTCAACCCGCTCGACCTCGCCCAATTCGTCAATGGCCACACCGGAGCGGTTCCGGTAGACCCCGTCGATAAAGACCCCGACTGAGGATTCCAGGCCTGGGTCTGTCCCCAGCGTACCGATCCCGCGAATGCTGAGATTGCCGCTGGCGGAACTCTCGGTACTGCCGTAGCTGATAAACGGAGAGATCGCCGTCAGCTCACTGACATCACGAATGCCGGATTGCTCCATCTGCGAGCTGGTATAGGCGGACACTGCCACCGGAATGGAGTTGATGGCCTGCTCCCGTTTGGTCGCAGTAACAATAACCTCTTCGAGTATCCGGTCAGCGTTAACGCAAAGCGGGTGCAGCAGACTGGCAATGGCTATCCCGCCAAATCCGAGCCGTGTGGGCTGTTTCATACTTGAATCCTCGGCGCTTAAAATGGGTGCACAGTAGTTAAAATGTAGTCGCTATTACACACGCCGGTATAAGGGATTACCGAGGGGTGGCTCCCTGGATGGGAGCCGGGAAGGGTTTAGGCGGGATTCAATTCGTTCAAAGCGACAACGTTGTCGCGCAGAATGAGTTTCTTTTTCGCATCATCAAACTTCGACAGTTCGGGTACGTAGTCCAGTGGTGTCGGCATACCTTCAATATGCGGCCAGTCAGAGCCAAAAATCACACGGTCGGCGCCCATGATTTCTTCCACTTCGTAAACATCGTCTTCCCAGAAGGGGTTGATCCATACGTGGCGCTTGAACAGCTCCACCGGGTCTTCCTTGTAGTAGCCCATCGTGGCCATGCGGTCGCGCGACTGCTTCAGTTTGCGCACCAGGTCAGGCAGGAATTCAGCGCCGTTTTCAATGGAGGCGATGCGCAGGTTGGGGAAGCGTTCGAACAGCTTTTCATAGCACAGGGTAACCAGAAAATCGTAGGCGGCCCGCTCTATATTGAAATGCTTTATGTTCGGTGCCCACGAGCTGAAGGCGTTCGAGCCGCCCGTGCTGAAACCGTCATCCACATAGCCGTGGGTGGTGTAGCCGGAATCCGAGGCGTGAATAACGACGGTGATACCCGCTTCGTTCACCCGCGCCCAGAAGGGGTCAAATTTGGGGTGCGAGGGCGACAGGGGGCCGTCAGCAGTCCAGACTGCAGACGGGCGCATGCAAACGGTTCGCGCGCCTTGCTTGATCGCCCATTCCAGTTCTTCGCAGGCAAAGTTCACGTCGGCCAGGGTGATATAGGGTGAGCCAAAAATACGGTTCTGGTAGTTGCAGCCCCAGTCTTCGTCGAGCCAGCGGTTAAAGGCACGAAACTGGGTGCGAACGGCTTCGATGTCGTGCTTGAGCAGCTCTTCGTAGAGCACGCCCAGCGTCGGGAACAGCCACATGGCGTCCAGACCCTGTTCATCCAGGGTTTTGATTCGTGCATCGCGGTTGATATAGCAGTCGGGCAGGGGTTCCGGGTCGCTCAGCAGTTCTTCGGGCTTGAGTTTATTGGGGTTGCCGCGCAGGAAATCTGAGATGGAGCCCGGTTTGGCGATGGGATCCCAGGTCGGGTTGGTGACCGCATAGGAAACCTTGCCGCCGACGATATGGCGCTTGCGTCCTTCAATCTCTGCCCACTGCACGCAGCGAGCACGCATGTTCTTGGGTACGTGGCGGGTGAAGGCGTCTTCGGCCTCGTAGTAATGATTGTCGCAATCAAAGGGTTTGTAGCCCAGCTCATCACTCATGATTGGCTCCTGAAAGAAAATAACCGATGCTTCTAGAATACGCCCGCCGAGACGCGGTTGCGATGTGCACAGCGGCCACTTTTGCATGGCAAAAATGCGCGCAGGCACGGGCTTTCGGGAATGCTGTAGAATAGCCGCCTGATTTGATGGCGGGGGCTGGGTAAGCCCCTTGCCACTGGGGATAAGACAAGAGAAGTATGGATAATTTTGCCGATATCAGGCCCTACCGCGACGATGAAGTCGCCCCCGTGCTGGGTAAGTTGCTCAATGACCGGGAACTGCTGGATACCATGGCGGGCCTGCGGGCGCCGCGCCTGCAGCGCTGGTTCCCGAAGCTGGTGCGGCCACTGGTCCGCCATGTTCTGAAACGTCAGTTGAAAGGCGTGGCGACCGTGCGCCAGTTTCAGCAGATCGTAAAGCTCTACATGGACGAAATGATAGAGACTACGACCACCCGGTTTACGGTTTCCGGTCTGGAAAACCTCTCGCTGGAGCGGCCCTGGTTGCTGATCAGCAACCACCGGGATATCGCCCTCGACCCGGCCTTCGTCAACTATGCGCTCTATCACAATGGGGGTGACACCGTGCGCATCGCCATTGGCGATAACCTCCTCAGCAAGCCCTTTGCCGCGGATCTGATGCGTCTCAACAAAAGCTTTATCGTCAGGCGCTCCGCCAAGGGCCCCCGCCAGATGCTGGCGGCTTACAAGACCCTGTCCAGCTATATTCGCCATTCGCTCACCGAAGAGCAGGCCACCATCTGGCTGGCGCAGCGAGAAGGGCGCGCCAAGGATGGTATTGATGTGACCGAGCCCGCCATTATCAAAATGCTGTGCATGAGCCAGAAAAAGTCCGAAGAAGCCTTCGGCGACTTCATCAAAACCCTCGGCATTGTGCCGGTAGCCATTTCCTACGAATGGGACCCCTGCGATGCCGCCAAGGCCCGCGAGCTGGCCCTGCGCGAGCAGGATGGCGCCTATGAGAAGGCCGAGTTCGAAGACCTGCAGAGCATTGCGATGGGTATTCGCGGCCAGAAAGGACGGGTACACGTCCACTTTGGCGAGCCCCTGCAGCAGGATTTCACCACCCCTAATGAAGTGGCCGTAGCGATTGACCGGCAGATCGTGCAGGAATACCGGCTGCAGCCCAGTAATATCTGGGCCTATGAGCAGCAGACCGGCCGCGATGACTGGCAGCAGCTGCCGGACGACGTGCTTACCGAGCTGGGGCCGATGAACAGTGACTCCAAGGCGGCCTTTCAGGCCCGTCTGGCGGGCATTCCCGAAGCTCATCGCTCCAAGGCCCTGGCCATATACGCCAATCCGGTCATTGCGAAACTGTCCCTGCGGGCAGCGGAGACAGGCTGAGGGTGGTGGACGACAGCCTCAAACAGGAAATCCAATCAGCCTATTCGGGCTTCCTGACCTCGAAGGGCCTGAAGGCGCGTTACGGCCAGCGCCTGATGATCGCCCATATTGCCCGCACCCTGTCGGCGATTCCCACTGATGAAGCCGGCCAGCGCAAGGGCGGCAAACCGCTGGCGGTGGTAGAGGCAGGTACGGGTACCGGCAAAACTCTGGCCTATCTGATTGCCGCCCTGCCCATTGCCCGGGCGCGGCGCAAAACCCTGGTGGTGTCCACCGCAACCGTGGCCCTGCAGGAACAGATTCTGTTGCGCGACATTCCCGACCTCATTGAACACTCCGGGCTGGATTTTGACTTTGCCCTGGCCAAGGGGCGGCAGCGTTACCTTTGCCACGCCCGGCTAGATCAGCAGCTCTCGGGGGGTGGCTCGCAAAACCAGCTGCTTTACCCGGATGAAGTGGCTGCTCAGCCCGAAGCCCAGCAGGTCAAACTGTTTCACAGTATGGCGGATGCGCTGGCCCGCAATACCTGGGACGGCGATCGCGACCAGTGGCCGGACGCAGTCGACGATGAGGCCTGGCAGCGGGTAACCACCGAGCCGGCCCAGTGCACTGGACGGCGCTGCAGCTTTATACGCGAATGCGCCTTTTTCCGCGCCCGCGAGAACCTGCTCGATGTCGATGTGATTGTCGCCAACCACGATCTGGTACTGGCTGATCTGGCCCTCGGCGGGGGGGCGATTCTGCCGCCGCCGGAAGACGTAATCTACGTTTTTGATGAGGCCCATCACCTGCCGGACAAGGTGATCAATCACTTCAGTTTTCAGGTCCGTTTTTTTGCCACCGAGCGCTGGTTGGAGCAAACGCTCCGGGCCGTGCGCGGCATGGCTGAGCAATTGCCGCAAGGCGAACAGCGCGCCTTGATCGATGGTCTGGCCGGGCAGATGTCGGCTTTGCTGGAACTGCAGCGCGAAGCCTCGCCACTGATCAGCTCGATTGTGAATGAGGGCTTGGAGGCGCGCGGGGGTGGCGATGTGCTGCGCTTTGAACACGGCATTGTGCCGGATCTGCTGCGCCGTCAGGCCGGTGAACTGATGCAGGTCTGCAGCGGTGTGCTGGCCGAGGCCGACGACGTGCAGGAAGCCTTTGAAGAAGCTCTCGACAAGCGCAGCAAGCAGATTGACCGGGAGCTGCTGGAGCAGTGGCTGGCTGCAGTCGCCACTATTCAGCGCCGGGTCGAACAACAGATGGGTCTGTGGCGCAATTATCAGAGCGCCGGTGAGGAGGAAAACCCGCCCTTGGCGCGCTGGGTGAAGTTGGTTGAAGGTCTCAGCGCAGCAGGTGATATGGATTTGTGCTGTAGCCCCATCCTGGCGGCCAACACCCTGATCAGCACCCTCTGGAAGCGTTGCTATGGCGCCGTACTCACCTCGGCAACTCTGACGGCCTTGGGTGAGTTTGAACGCCTCTCAATGCGTGCCGGGCTAACGGAGTTGAGTGAATGCGCGGTGGTTCCCAGCCCCTTTATTCATCAGGAAAAGGCCGAACTGCGAGTGCCGGCCATGCCCTGTGATGCGGGCGATGCGCTGGCGCACACCGAGGCCCTGATCGACATGATGCCCGAGCTGTTGCGACAAGAGCGGGGCACACTGGCGCTATTTGCCTCTTGGCGGCAGATGCTGGCGGTCTACGACGGGCTGGAGGCGGACCTTCAGGCCCAGATTCTCAAGCAGGGCGAGCACTCCAAGCACGAAATGATCAAACAGCACTGCGAGCGTATCGATCAAGGGGAATACAGTACCCTGTTCGGGCTGGCGAGCTTTGCCGAAGGCGTGGATTTGCCCGGAGATTACTGTCGCCACGTGATTATCGCCAAGCTGCCCTTTGCGCCGCCGGACGATCCGGTGGAACAGGCGCTGGCGGAGTGGATCGAAAAGAACAAGGGCAATGCGTTTATGGAAATTTCCGTGCCTGACGCGGCGCTGAAATTGGTGCAGGCCAGTGGTCGCCTGCTGCGCAAGGAAAGCGACAGCGGCCATATTACTCTGCTGGACAGGCGTGTGTTGACCCGCCGTTACGGACAGAAAATGCTCGATTCGCTGCCGCCTTTCAGGCGAGTGTTCGAATCGTGAGCGGCTACGCGGAAATCAGCTCTCTGCTGATCGATCTGGAGGCGGTTATGCGCAACAGCGGCTTGTGGGCCAGCGAGCCGCCAGCGCCGGAAGCCTTGGCCAGCAGCCAGCCCTTCTGCGTGGATACCCTGGCGCTGGAGGAGTGGTTGCAGTTCGTGTTTATTCCGCGGATACGTGCGATTGTTGAGGCGGAAACGACCATGCCAGCCAAGTGCGAGATCAAGCCGGTGCTGGAACAGGCGATGTCAAATCCGAGCGCAGCGCTGGTAAGCGTTATCGGCCGGCTGGATGAGGCGATAACCCGCGCTGAGTAGCAGGGCGGCGCGGGATCAGGCGTTGTTCTTTAGCGCCATGGACATGCGTACCAGCTGCGCCAGCGATCGCGCGTTCATCTTCTCCATGACACGGGCCCGGTGAATCTCAACCGTGCGCTGGCTGATGTCCAGATCGATGGCGATAACCTTGTTGGCCTTGCCGTCCACCATCATTGCCATCACTTCGCTCTCGCGGGGGGTCAGTTCGTCGTAGCGACTGCGAATCACCTGTACTTCCCGCAGCTCCTGACGATTTTCCGCGTCTTGGGCGATGGCTTTCTGGATCTTGTCGAGCAGTTCCTGTTCCCGGTAGGGCTTCTGCACGAAGTCCACAGCCCCCTGTTGCATCGCTTCTACCGCCATGGGTACGTCGCCGTGGCCGGTGACAAAAATGATCGGGAGAATGGAGGTCATGGCGTTCAGCTTGCGCTGTAACTCCATGCCGTTCATGCCGGGCATTCGGATGTCGAGTACGATGCAGCCAGGAGATTCTGGATCATAGGCTTCGAGAAAGGCGTCGGCGCGTTCAAAGGCTGCTACCTTGTGGCCGAGCGACTCCAGCATCAGTTTTAGGGAATCACGCACTGCTTCATCATCTTCTACAATGAAGACAGTTGCTTCGCCTGCGTCCATGGAATACCCCGCTGTATAACTCTTATATTTGGCATTGTAGTTCATAAAAATAGCAGGTAAAGCAATCAATTGCGCGTTTTTTTGTATGCTGGCGTCAAATCCGGTCCAGCGGTAGCATAGACCGTTGCCGGTCAGCATCGTCGCACGGGAGCCAGATGCGAAAGAAAAGAAGCCTGATACAAATCTACCTCGTGAGTCTGATCGCTCTGGCTGCAGTGCCGGTTGCCATTAACGGCGCTGTCTGGATTGCAACGGAGTACGAAGAGTTTACGGCGCAGTCGGACAACCTGCGCAAGACCTTTGTTGATTCTCGCACCGAGCTGCTAAAGCGGGAAGTTGCCAAGGCGCTGGACTATATCGACTACCGGCAGTCGCAGCTTAACCGCTCGCTGTATCAGGAGTTGCGTCAGGAAGTGGCCGTAGCACTTGCGCTCATGGCCAATATGCACAAACAGTTTGCGACGACCGACTCCAGACAGCAGATGCTGGCGCGAGTGCGCAGCTCTATTGAGCCCTTGCGGTTTCGCGAGCAGAAGGGTTTCTTTTTTGCCTTGCAGGGCAATGGTCGTGCGCTGCTGTCGCCATTGCACCCGCAATCTCGCGAGCGCCTGCGCGACAGCGCTATGCTGCGTCAATTTGCCGATCAGATCAAAGCCGCCACCCATACAAAAAATCAGGGCATTCTCGAGTTTCGTTTCAGTGATCAGGGCAGCGAGCAGGTCCATCGCAATGTCAGTTTTGTCTACTATTACAAACCGCTGGATCTGTATATCGGGGCCAGCGTTTATCTGCGCGACGAAATCGAGCGGGTCAAGCAGGAAGTTATAGAGCGGCTCGCAGCAGTTCCCTTCGATGTCGACAGCTCCGTGCTGTTTGTCACGGATTACTCGGGCAAGCAGCTGGTGAACCCATACAACCCCGACATGCTGGGCAAATTGCAGCCGGGTATGGATAACGTAGTCGAGGTAATGCAGGCGGAGGGGCAGAAAGAGGGGCGTCTGGTGGAGCTGGAGTGGCAGCGCCCCGGTGGGCAGCAGCGTTCCCCTGCGGTGAGTTATGTCCAACTCTATCCGCAATGGAATTGGGCGGTGGGCGCCGGTTTTTTTCTGGACGAATATTACGCCTTGATGGAGTCCGAGCGGCAGGCGCTGCAGGAGCGGGTTATCAACCACACCCTGTTTATCTCCTCGGTCGCCCTGGCGTTGATGATTATTGCCACGTTGGTGGCGCGGCGTCTGGCGGGGCTGAATGCGCAGGGCTTTCATCGTTTTCAGGAGTTCTTTGCCAAGGCCAGTGAGAGCTCAACCCGTATCGATGTGAAGGAGCTGCCCTTCGCAGAGTTTGAAGAACTGGCGCATCACGCCAATTACATGGTTCAGACCCGCAGTGAAACCGAATATGCGCTCAAGCTAAGCGAACATCGCTTCCAGTTGGCACTGCAGGCCTCGCAAAGCCACCTGTGGGATCTGGATATTGAAAACGACCGCATTGCCATCGGTGAAGGTTTCTATCGCCAGCTGGGTTATCCGAACCCGCCGGAGAGCATCAGTCTGAAACGCTTTGGCATGATGTGCCACCCGGAAGATGTCGATGTGCTTGGCAGGATGGTTGGCAGCAGCGAGTCACCGGACGGCAACGTCAGTGTTGAATTCCGGATTCGGGACGACGCCGGTGTTTACCGCTGGATTCTTAGCCGGGGCGACATTGTTGATGTGTCAGACAGCGGCGAGCCCCAGCGCGCTCTGGGTATCATGAGCGATATTACTGAACGCAAGCGAATGGAAGAGGAGCTGGTTCAGGCTCGTATTGCAGCCGAAGATGCCAACCACGCCAAGAGCCAGTTCCTGTCCAGCGCCAGCCACGAACTGCGCACGCCGCTCAATGGCGTGCTGGGTTATGTGCAGCTGCTGCAGCGACAGAAAAAGCTGCCGCAGGAGTCGCAGGGCTATCTCGATGCCATCGAAAATTGCGGCCAGCATCTGCTGACGTTGATCAATGATGTACTCGACCTCGCCAAGGTGGAAAGCGGTACGGTCAGTATCTCCATGCATACCGCAAACCTGCGCGACATTCTTGCCAGCGTCAGCGATATTCTCCGACAACGCGCCCAAGCCAAGAACCTTGGTTACGAACACAAGGTAGCCGGTTCGGTACCGGACCTGATCCGCACTGACGAAGTGAAACTCCGGCAGATTCTGGTCAACCTGCTCGGCAATGCGGTTAAGTTTACCGAGGAGGGCAAAGTCACCCTGGAGGTGGACTTTGATGAAGAGCGCAAGGTGCTGTTGTTCAGCGTTATTGATACTGGTGTTGGGATTCCTGACGACAAGATCAAGGGGATTTTTGAGCCCTTCCGACGCGTTAACGAACACGATGGCAAGGGCACGGGTTTGGGTCTGGCGATCTGCCGGCGCTTGTGTGAAGCGATGGGCGGAGAGTTAACGGTAAGCAGTGCACTGGGCAAAGGAACTACCTTTGCCTTTGACATACCGCTGGAGGAACAGGGCCTTATTCAACACGATCGCCGCAAAGGGGCCGGTCAGCATATTACTGACCAAATGCTGGCGGCTCTGAGTGAATTGCGCGTCGTGGTGGCCGACGACAATGCTGACAATCGCATTGTTTTGAAGGGTATGCTGGACTCTGTGGTCGATGCCGTCCATCTGGCGACCGACGGCTCGGAAGTCATGAATATTCTGCAGCAGGAAAAGGTTGATCTGATACTGCTGGATTACAAGATGCCGAGAATGGATGGCTTGGACTGTGTGCAGGAAATACGCCGTAACCCCGACTACGAGAATATCGTCGTGATTATGGTAACGGCCAGTGCCGATCTGGGTGCTCTCTCGAAAGCTTCTGACTACGGTTGCAACGACTATGTTTCCAAGCCGGTGCAGTATGAGGAACTGATACGCGTCATTGCCAAACATGTCGCGCCGGATGTTTCTGATCAGGCTTTGCAGGACGGTTCGGTCAGGGGGGAGGCTTTCGCCGAAGTGACAGAAAATTCCGGCAATGGCGCGGCAGAATCCGGGCCAGCCTACGACGGTCCAGCCTTTCCAGAGGCGGAGCGCGAGGCCTTGCTGGAACTGCTGGCGTTGGGTGATATTGCCGCAATGAGCGAGTTTTGCGAATCCCGCACTTCTGGTGAGTACGCCAGCTATGCTAAGTATGCGCAAAGCCTTTTGCAAAACTTTGATTTTCAGGGCTTGAAGCAACTGCTGCAGGTGGCCGATGGTTGATTTGAACGAAACTTTATCGGGGCGCAGTGCCGAACAGGTTTTGCTCGTGGATGACAATCCCACGAACCTGCAGGTGCTCTATAAAACCCTGGAAAATTCTGGTTATACCCTGCTGGCTGCCCGGGATGGCGAGCAGGCGCTGTCCATCGCCGAGAAAGCCTTTCCCTCACTGATACTGCTCGACATCATGATGCCGGGCATGGACGGTTTTGAGGTGTGTCGTCGCCTGAAAGCCAACCCTGAAACGCGCGGTATCCCCGTTATTTTCCTGTCCGCGCTGACGGATACTGATTCCAAGGTTGAAGGGTTTTCACTGGGGGCGGTGGATTACATTTCCAAGCCCTTTCAGGCCGAGGAAGTGCGCGCGCGGGTTCGCACCCAGCTGCGCATACACCGGCTTGAGATGGAGCTCGCCCGCCGCAACGCTGAACTGGAAGATGAAAACTTTCAGATTTTGCGCGCGGTGACTGAAGCTATCTTTGGGCTTGATCGACAAGGGCGTATCAGCAGCGTCAATCCGCAGGCTGAGAGTCTGGCCGGGCTGGCCCAGCAGCAGTGCATTGGTGAAAATCTTTTTACCATATTTGATTTTCAGTCTCTGAAGCCGAGGATTGAAAAGGCTCTTGTTGAAGGCGAGCGCTTATCTCTGGACGAGCTCAAGCTGCACACCAGCGATGGCCGAGATTTGACGGTAGCGATGTATTGCGCGTCGCTCGAGGGCGAGCGGCGCGTGGTGGTACTGCGCGATATCACCGACTGGTTGAATAATCAGCATGCGCTTGAAGCGGCACGCGAAGAGCTGCATAACCAGCGCCAACATTTGGCCCATATGGAGCGACTCAGCACCGGTGGTGAAATGGCGGCGGGTATTGCCCATGAGGTCAATCAACCGCTGACGGCGGTCAGCAACTACGCCCGCGTTGCGCAGCGCTTTCTCGAACAGGAGCAACCCGATAAAAACAAACTGACCGAAATACTCGACAAGATTGTTGTTCAGTCACAGCGGGCGTCTGACGTTATACAGCGCCTGCGCAGTTATATCCGCAAGCCCACAACGGAAGGTCGCCTGCCACTCGACCTCAATACCGTGATGCAGGAAGTGGTGATGCTGGCGGAAGTGGATTCGCGCATTAACGGTGTCGCGATTGATTTTCAGCCGGCGCCGGAGTTGCCTGCAACCCTTGCCGACGATGTGCAAGTACAGCAGATCGGTCTGAATCTAATACGCAATGCGATGGAAGCTATGCGCGGCGCGCCCGAGGATTTCGGCGGTGTTCTGGTGCGCACCTACAAAGACGCTGACGATGTAGGCTTCGCTGTGGAAGACCGCGGTTGCGGTCTCAGTGCGGAGATGGAAGAAAAACTGTTTTCACCCTTTGTGACGACCAAGGAGGGCGGTATGGGCGTGGGCCTGTCGATCTGTCAGGCTATAGTGCAGGCCCACGGCGGCTCGATTGGCTACCGGCCCAACCCGAAGGGCGGGGCCATTTTCTACTGCCAGTTTCCGGTGCGCTGATCGCGGAGCTTAAGCGCTCCACTCCCAGTCGGCGAACTGCTCTCGCAGTTTCAGTTTCATGAATTTGCCGGTAGAGGTTTTCGGGATTTCCTCGACAAAGGCCACGTCGTTGGGAATCCACCAGTTGGCAAATTTTCCCTTCAGGTGATCCTTCAGTTGGTCGCTGCTGACCTCCGTGCCCGGCTTGCGAACGACAACAGCTAGCGGGCGCTCCATCCATTTGGGGTGGCTGACAGCAATCACCACCGCCTCGGCGACATCCGGGTGGGCCATCAATTCATTCTCCAGATCCACAGAACTGATCCACTCCCCACCTGACTTGATTAGATCCTTGGTGCGGTCGGAAATCTGTACGTAGCCTAGCGGCGTGAGCGTGGCGACATCGCCGGTGCAGAACCAGCCGTCTTCAGTGAAGCTGTCAGCGGCGTCGGGGCGATTGTAGTAGCTGCCGGTGATCCAGGGGCCACGGGCTTGCAGTTCGCCGACGGTTTCACCGTCCCAGTCGGCGATTGCTCCGTCCTCGCAGCGCACCCGCAGCTCCACCAGTGGCAGGGGAATGCCCGCACGGGCGCGGTAGCGTTTCTGTTCGTTGTCATCGAGCTCATCGATTTCCGGCCGCAGGCTGGTGACACTGGCGATGGGCGAGGTTTCTGTCATGCCCCAGACGGTTTGCAGGGTCATGCCGAGGCTGCGGAAATTCTCGATCAGCGATGACGGCGTTGCCGAGCCACCGACAAACAGGCGCAGACTTTCCTTCAGTTTCCAGCGGCTGGGTTCTTTGGTGAGGGATTCGTAAACCCGCATCCAGATAGTCGGCACGCCGGCGGTGAAATTGACACCGGTTTCCGTGTAGAGATCGAGCAGGCTTTCGGCGTCGAGGTGGGGGCCGGGCAGCACCAGCCGGGCGCCGACCATGGCCGCGGCGTAGGGCAGGCCCCAGGCTTTGGCGTGAAACATGGGGACTACCGGGCTCACTGTGTCGCGAAAAGAAAGGTTGCCCGCATCGGGCAGGGCAAACCCCATGGCGTGCAGAACCGATGAGCGGTGGCCGTAGAGCACGCCCTTGGGCTTGCCGGTGGTGCCAGAGGTGTAACACATGCCGCAGGCCCAGTTTTCGTAAATTCTGACCGGTTCGAACGCCTCGTCGCCGCTGGCGAGAAAAGTCTCGTAATCTTCGAATTCGTGGGCTTCACCACCGTAATTCAGAACGATCACCCGCTCAAATTTGGCCTTGTCGGCGAACTGTCGGTAGAGCGGCAGCAGTATATCGTCGAGAATCAGAATCCGGTCTTCGGCATGATTGGCGATGTAGGCAATATCGTCGGGGTGCAGTCGCAGGTTCAGCGTGTGCAGCACCGCGCCGATGGCCGGTACACCGAAATAGCATTCAAGGTGGGCGTAGTGGTTCCACATTAGGGTGGCAACCCGGTCGCCGGGTTTTACGCCAGCCTTCTGCAGGGCGCTGCCTAATTGCCGGGCGCGACGGGCAATGTTGCCGTAGGTGGTGTGGTGGAGTTGCTTGGAGGGCGTGTTGGAAATGACCTCTACCGCCGCAAAAACAGAACCGCAGCGAGCGAGCAGGCTGTTCAGGGTCAACGGTTGGGTCATCATGGTGGACTGCAACATGGGACTCTCTCTATCGCTTTTATTCGAGTGATTTAGTCTGTGGCGCAGTTGATAGCGCCGCGTTCAAAGACGCTGCCTTTGGGATTGGCCAGGAAAAAGTTGTAGCTGGCGCGCGTAATGTCCGGCCCGATGGGGTCGACAAAATTGCCTTCGGGGTTGCCGCCGGGGTAGTTGTGAGTGAGCCCGTGAATAATCCAGAAATCGATCAGTGGGCAGCCGCGGGCATCTGTGTAGCGTTCGATCGTTGTCGGGTAGCTTTCAAAGCCGAACAGGCCGCCCAGGCAGGGGGAATTCTGATTGCGCACACAGGTGTCGCCCTCATTGCCTACGCCAGCGAAAAGGCTTTCATCAAAACCGATGTGGACGGTTTCTGCCGGTGTCCGTGCCACGGAGTTGTCGAGCTGGTCGTTGTCTATCCAGTCGTTGCTGCCGAGCCACTGCTGCAGGGCGTCTTCCCCCATGGCGATGGGCGCAATTTCATCGGCGGTGCCGTGAAACAGAATGACAGGCAGGCGTCGCGCCTGTGTGGCCATAGCTTGATAGGCGGCCGTGCCGGTGGTGTCGCCACAGGCCGGGTAGCCGCAACCGGCGACCACGGCGATGGCGGCGTAGAGGTCGGGGTAGGTGGCGCCCATGGTGCTTGCCATAATGCCGCCGGCGGACATGCCGCTCAGAAAAACCCGGTCTTCATCGAGATTGAGATCGCTGCGATTTAGGACAGCGCGAGTGATACCGGCGATAGTGGCCGGCTCGCCGCTGTCGCGTGACTGGTGTTCCGGCCGGAACCAGTTCCAGCAGTTGATGCCGTTGCCATCGCTGAGGTGGCCGTTGGTCTGTTCGGCAGGGTCTTCCTCGTTGTTAGGGTTCTTCTGTTCCGGATAGACCACAACAAAACCCTGCTGTTCGGCCAACTCGTTCCAGCGGGTACCAATGGCGGCCTGGGTTGCGGTCTGGTTGCAGCCGTGCAGATATACCACAAGCGGCGCATTGGCCGGCAGGGAGCTGGGCACATACAGATAGTAGTCCCGCTCCGGCAGGCCGCTTTCGGCAAAACGCAGCTGGCGGAAGCTGGCGCTGCCGGCAGCGCTTGAGCTGGTCGAGCTGCTGGAGTCGTTACAGCCGGCGAGCAGCAGGGCGGCCAGTGCGACTGTCAGGTAGCGCAGGACCTTTAGTGGATGTACAGCATTCATACGGGAACCTCCCGCGCTCAGAAGCGCCAGTCAAACTGCGCGTAAACCGTGCGAGGTTGTTCAGCAATCTCAACAAAGACACCCGAGAACAGATCGCCCTGACGAATGCCGGTCTTCTCGTCAGTCAGGTTTTCACCGATAACCTTCAGGCTCCAGCCCTGAGCCGGGTGAGCGATGCCCAGACTGGCCTTGTAGCGCTCGAAGCCCTCTTGAAGCTTGCGCTCATCCAGGTCGACGTCAAGCAACTGCTCGGAAAACTGTTCGATGGTCGCGCTGGCGGTCAGCTCAAGGCCGGTGTTAAACACAGGCAGGCGGACCAGACCGGTCAGTGTATTGTTCCACTCCGGCGCAAAGGGGAAGGACTTGCCGCTGGCGTCGCCGCAGTTCGGGTCGTCAGTACGATCCGGCGGGCACTCGTTGTCGGTAAATTTCAGGTATTCGGTTTCGTTGTAGCCAATGGTGCCGATCAGGCTGAACCAGTCGTTGACCAGCCAGTGAATATCGCCTTCGACACCCTGCGAACGCGCCTCAGCAGCGTTCTTAACTAGGGTCACGCCGATGCCGATGGTGGTGCGCTCCGGTGCACGGCTCAGCACCTGAAAGTCATCAACGTCCATCCGGAAAATTGAGAGGTTGGCGTTGAGGGTATTGTCGAACCAGCTGGTCTTGGCATTAAAACTCCACTCGGTGGTAAATTCCGGGAAGAACACCAGTTCGTCTTCAACGCCGCGGAAGGCAAAGGCATTGAAGCCGCCACCCTTGACCCCTTCAGCGCGGTGCAGAAACAGGCTGATGTTATCCGTGGGCTGCCAGTTGATCGACACCTTGTGCTGGAACTGATTGTCTTCCTGCACCCGTTTGGCTTCGAATTCCTGAATACCCGCTTGTGGCAGAACTACCGCCGGTTGTGGCTGGTTGTAGAACTGTTTCCATTCGCCGGTCTTTTTCTCTTCGCCGTTGCGCATGCCCACCTGCAAGGTCCAGTCCTGCAGGAAGTGCCATTTGAACTCGGCAAAGGCAGCCAGAGATTCTGCTTCCTGTTCAAAAGTCTGGGTGAAATCCTCAACCAGCTGGTCTTCGCCGAGGTTAGGTAGCAGGGAGTAGGCCAGTGCCGAATCACTGGAACCTGCGGCAGCAATCAATCCGAGGTAGGAGGGCAGATCAAAGATAAAACGGAAATAGCTGTCGTTGATTTCGCGATCCTGATAGAAAACCCCGGCAACAAAATCGCTGCTGCCGAGATCCGCACCAAACAGGCTGTCGAGCCCAAACAGTCCATCCAGGGTGGGCGATATCACACGAAATTCAGCGGTTTTGGTTGGCGATCTGTCGCCCCCGAGGCCGAGGGTGGCAGGCGCGGGTGTGAAGTCGGTGTCGAGACTAAGGGTCTGCTCCAGTACCGAGTGCCCGCCAACAAAAACCAGGCCCCAATCTGCAATGTCATAGTTGAGCTGCATATTGAAGGTTTTGATATTTACCTGGCGGCCGTCCTGATCGTCGAGTGAGGCCTTAAAGTTGCCTTGTTCAAAGTCCGTGTTGGGGTCATAGGCGCGCAGGAATTCGCGAACTTCTTCCGAGGCGCGAATAATTTCAAAGCCCGTGCCGAGGTCTTCCAGATCGACATCTTCCCAGCTCAGTTTTAACTGGGCACCCAGCACATCGGGGAATTCCAGCTTGATACGGTAACCGTCGCGGTCGTGCCCACGGAAATTTTCCTGGGCTTTCGGATTCACATCGTCGGTTGTATTTTCGACGAAGCCGTCACGGGTATCGGTAAAGGCAGCGAGCCGGAAATTCACCACATCGGAAATCAGTGGGCCACCAAAACTGGCTTCATAGCGTTCGCGTTCGAAGTCGCCGGTCTGCGCACTGAAGTTGCCGGTGAAGGTGTCGCTGGGGTCTGCCGTGAGCATGTGGATCAGGCCGGCCGTTGTGTTTTTGCCGAAAGTTGTTCCCTGAGGACCGCGCAAAACTTCGATGCGTTTCAGGTCGAAGGTGGCCGCCAGAAAGTAGGGGATGCGGGTGTAGGGGACGCCGTCGATCGCCAGCCCCAGCGGCGGCTCAAAGGCTTTGTTATTGTTGTTAAAGGTAAAGCCGCGGGCGCGGGGGGCGGCAAAAAAGCCCGCCTGTTCGACGGCTACGTTGGGTACGTAGAGCAGGGCTTCACGCAGGTCGGTGACACCCTGCTCAACCATAAAGTCAGCATCCATCACCGACATGGAAATAGGAACGTCCTGCACCGCTTCGTCGCGCTTTTGTGCCGACACAATGATTTCTTCTATAACGCGAGTGCGTTTGGCGCCCGCTTCCTGCCCGTGGCTGGGTGCGCCAAGCAGGCTGAGGGCCGCCGCCGTCGTTATGACTTTATAGTACTTTTTCATGCCCGTGTTCTCCTGTTGTTATAGCTCTCTGGGCGAGTGTGAAAGGGCGTGTTACTCGCCCTGGCCTACCAGGCGGCAGGCAAATGTCTGATACGTGCTGATGATTTCGTCGATCGATTTCTCGTGATGCTCTGAATACCAATTGGCGACCCGTATGCCCATCGCACCAATAGCGGCGCCGGCCAGCCAGTGATCGTAGTCCTTGGCAAAGGCGCCAAGGGTTTGACCGCGCTTGAGGATGTGCATCAGCAGATCGGTAGACTGCTCCCGGAGTTTGAGCGCGGTGATCACTTCCTCGGCGGACAGTGCATGCAACTCATGGTTTACCAGCGTCGCCAGCATGGGAAATTCGGCGTGAAAGCGAACATGGCCTGCTACATAGGCTTTGAGCTGCTCCAGTGGTTCTGGCTGGGCATCGACCACCGCCTCCTGCACCATCTTGAAGTGTTCTTCGTGACCGATATTGATGAGCTGGGCCAGCAACTGTTCCTTGGAGGCATAGTGGGCATACAGCGAGGCGGGCTTGAGGCCACAGGCCTGCGCGATGTCGCGGATTGAGGCGCCCGCGTAACCCTGTTCGGCAAACAGCCGCAGGGCCACGTTGAGTATGCCGGCCTTGGGTCCGGTCGGGGTCACGTCGGCTGGCAGAGCAGTTGTAGCGCTGGCCAGGCGGCGTACGTTATCGGCGGAAGTGATGTGCATAGGCATAATATAAGAACGATCGTTAGTATTTTTATGGTTGATATTTTTGCATTTTAGAGATAGTTTTTGCTTTGTCAACGAACGATCGTTAGGTTTTTTGATCGGAACAGAATAATGATAAAACCAGAGGGAGCTATGTCTTCGTACCGGGAAATCGAAGTCGAGGTAAAGGGGGGCGTGTTAAGCGTCGGTGTCTGGGGAGACAGCGGGCCAGTGGTTTTGTGCTCCCACGGCATTACCTCGAACCGCCAATCATTCAAATTGGTAGCAGAGGCCCTGGCGGGCCGCTGCCGCGTTATCGTGCCGGACCATCGTGGCCGCGCTCGCAGCGCTGCTATCACCGGGCCCTGGGGGATGCTGGCCCACGCCGAAGACATGGTCGCCGTGCTCGATGCGCTGTCGCTGGAAGCGGCAGACCTGATGATCGGGCATTCGATGGGTGGCTTTATAACCACGGCCACCCAGGCCAATTACTCGACACGGATCAAGCAGGTCTTGCTGGTCGATGGCGGCCTGCCGCTGTTTGATGAGGTGCCGCCGGGGGTGACGCCGGAGCAGCTGATTGAGCAAATCATCGGCCCCTCCATGCAGCGCCTGGGTATGCGGTTTGACTCCATGGACGATTACCGCGACTACTGGCGTCAGCACCCTGCCTTTGCGCGAGACGAAGACTGGCAGGCCTTTTGTGATTACCTGCCCTCTGATCTGGTCGGCGAACCGGGTGATTTGCATGCGCCGATCAACAAAGAAGCCATTATTCTCGATACCGAAAGCCAGCTGATGAGCGATGTGATTCCGCGCTCGCTGGAAAGACTCACGGTGCGGCTGAATTTCCTGCAGGCGCCGCGCGGCATAATGGACGATGAACCACTGTATTCCGACGACCGCCTGGATGAGCTGCAGGCCCGTTACCCGGCAATGTGCTGGCAGCCTGTGCCCGATGTGAATCACTACACTATTGTGATGGGGCCGAAGGGCGCCGCGGCAGTGGTTGAGCAGGCGGTCAGTCTGCTCAACCTGGATTGATTCTGGTCGGCGTGTCGCCAATCCGTTAGGCTGCTCCTTACTTTTTTGAATTCAACGAGGCTAGGGTGTTGCGCGGCGCATGTTTGATTCTGGTGCTGTTCCTCGGTGCCTGCAGCAGCACCCAGTTTGCCTACAATCGTGCGGACTGGTTTGTTCGCTGGCAGATTGAAAAGCTGGTGGATCTGTCCGCCGACCAGCAGGCTCGGCTGGAGACCCACGTCGACCAGCTGCACGACTGGCACCGCCGCCAGGAGTTACCGCGCTATCACGCCTTGATTCTGCAACTTCAATCCACGTTGAAAACCGGCGTGACCGATGCGAACTATCAGCAGCTCAATACCGAGCTAGAGCAGGTCTGGCAGCGCTTGCTGGATAAATCGCTGCGAGCGCTGGCGCGGGAAATCCCCTCCTTGAGCGATAAGCAGGCCGCTCAACTGCTGGCGTCGCTTTCCGAGAAAAACGACGAGTTCTACCGCAAATGGGTGGCCATTCCCGAAGAAGAGTTGATTGAGCGTCGGCGCGAGCGGGTGCTGGATACGCTCGCCCAGTGGGCGGGCGAGGTGACTCCGGCCCAGCGCGAGCGGGTGGAGGCCTGGGCCAGCACCGCGCCGGATGTCTATACCCTCTGGCACAGTCAGCGGCTTAAGCGGCATGCCGTTTTTGAAGCCTTGCTCGACCAGCGTAAAAACCGAGACCTGCAAGAACCGTTGCGCGCTCTGATGGTGGTGGATGAACAGGCATTGCAGCCTTGGGAGCGCCGCAGGCTGGAGGATAACCGCCGTCGGGCCAATGAACTGATGGTCTGGCTGGGGCAAAATCTCACCGCTGGGCAGCGCAGCCACTTGCTTGAAGAACTCAGTGAAATCGCCGAAGATATCCGCCAGTTGCAGTCGCAGGGCTAATATTTTCGCTCTGTGGAATTACCGTGTGCGGACCATAAAAAGATGATGCAGGCTGCTGATACCCTGAGAAATGCCCCCAATATTTTTGACCACCCCTGGATAATCCGGCTGCTGGAGCGCATCGCTTTACCGCTGTTGAAGTGGCGTGGCTGGACTCACCACGTGGATGCGCCAAGTGAGAAAAAATACGTTCTTATCGTCGCCCCCCATACCAGCAACTGGGATTTTCTGTTGATGTTTCCGGTGGGGCTGCTGCTCAAGCGCCGGGTTAAGTTCATGATCAAGCACAGTGTGTTCATCGGCCCGGTAGGCAGCGTACTGCGTTGGCTCGGTGGTATTCCGGTTGAGCGCAGCAGTCGTCATAACTTTGTGCAGCAGTTGGTCGACGAATTCGAACAGGCTGAAGAAATGGTGCTGATTATTGCGCCGGAGGGGACCCGCAGCCCGGTGCCGGAGTGGAAGCGCGGCTTCTACCATATTGCTCGCGAGGCGGGCGTACCTATTGTGCGCTGCTATCTGGATACGGGGCGCCGACGCGCGGGTATCTGGGCGCCCTTCTACCCCACCGGTCAGGTGGAAGCCGACATGAAGAAATTGCGCGCGGACTACGATCAGGTGATACCCCGCTTTCCGGAAAATTTTATCCGCAGCGACGCGCTCGAAAACCGCTGAAAAACCCTTGCGACCCGATTCTGCGGGAGTATACTCCCGCGCCACAGCCATGACGAAAGGTGCAATGGATGCCGAACAGGGGTGAAGCTTGAACAGCGATTTTCTTGCCAAAGCCAGGGCGCTGGCGGCGACTGGCCGGGAGCTTCACGCGCGCGGCTGGGTGCCGGCGACCAGCGGCAATTTCTCCATGCGCCTGAGTGACAGCAGTGTGCTGGTAACCGCATCGGGTCGTCACAAGGGGAGGCTCAACGAACAGGATTTTCTTGCGGTCGCTCTCAACGGCGAGCCGACAGATGGAGGCAAGCCCTCAGCGGAAACCCTGTTGCACACCCAGCTTTATGCGCGCTTACCTAGCGTAAACGCGGCACTGCACTGCCATACACCGGCATCCACGGTGTTGACCCTGCACCGGCCCGAGAGTGAAATACTGTTTGAAGGCTACGAGTTGCAGAAGGCTTTTGCCGGCGTGACCACCCACGAGTCGGTGTTGCGGATCCCGGTATTTGACAACACTCAGGATATCGCTGCGCTTGCGACTGAGGTTGATCGTTATTTTGATCAGCATCCCGATTGCCCGGCCTATGCGATACGGGGGCACGGCGTCTATTGCTGGGGCGATAGCCTCGACGCCTGTTGCCGCGAGCTGGAAGCCCTGGATTTTTTGTTTCAATGCGCTCTGGATAGGGAACGCCTGCGCCGTTAATGAGTTACAGGAGGAGGCACGACTTTGAGCCAGTTACATATTTATTCCGACAGTCGCCCCGGCGTAGCCCTGCAAAAAAGCAGCAGTCCGAAAGATATCGCCCGCTTGTTGGGGCTTGCCGGCGTTCGCTTTGAACAATGGCAGGCCGGTGCCGATATCGCGGCCGGTGACAGCCAGGACAAGGTGCTGGGAGCCTATGACGCGGACATCAGTCGGCTGGTAAACGAAGAGGGCTATCAGACGGTCGACGTGATCAGCATCCGCGCGGAAAACCCCGACAAAGAGGCCCTGCGTCAGAGGTTTCTGTCCGAGCACACCCACAGCGAAGACGAAGTCCGCTTCTTTGTTGAAGGCAAAGGCCTGTTCTCACTGCACATTGGGGAAAAGGTTTATGAAGTGCTGTGCGAAAAGGGCGACCTGATCAGCGTGCCCGCCAATACCCCGCACTGGTTTGATATGGGGCCGGAGCCACATCTGGTGGCCATTCGGTTTTTCAATAATCAGGAAGGCTGGGTGGCTCACTATACGGGCAGTGAGATAGCCGATCAGTTCTCGCGACTGGACAGCTGATGCCGGATTTCAAAGACGTTAACGCGGTGGTGACCGATATCGAAGGCACCACCAGCTCCATCTCCTTTGTTCACGATGTGCTGTTTCCCTATGCGGCAGAACATCTGCCAGCCTATGTACGCGCCCATGCACAGGAGCCCGCGGTCGCCGAACAACTGGAGGCGCTCAATCGCGAGGCCGGATTGCAATCGCCGACACTGGAGGCACAGATTGAGCAGCTGCTGGAGTGGATTCGCAATGACGTCAAGGCAACGCCACTGAAAACCCTGCAGGGGTATATCTGGGAGGCGGGCTACCGCAGCGGCGATTACCGGGCCCATGTTTATCCCGATGTCGCGCCGCGCCTGCGGGAGTGGAAGGAGCGGGGGTTAAGCCTTTGCGTTTATTCCTCAGGCTCGGTGTTGGCGCAGAAACTGTTTTTTGAGTTTTCCGAAGCGGGTAATTTACTGCCGCTGTTTGACGGTCACTTTGATACTACCGTGGGCGGCAAAAAAGAGGCGGAAAGCTATCGCGCTATCGCTGGCTCTGTCAGTGCCTCGCCTGAAAACACGCTGTTTCTGTCAGACGTGCAAGAAGAGCTGGACGCCGCAGCGCAGGCCGGTTTTCAGGTGTGCTTGCTGGAGCGCCCCGGCAATGCGCCGGTGGCTGCACACCGCTACCCCAGTGCGACAAGCTTCGAGGCTATCACTTTGCTCTGAGGATTGCCCATACATTGGGTCAGACTCCTTATTGTAAAGCAGTTTTGCCTAGCGTAAGGGACGTCCGCTGTTGGTAATAAGCGGACAGTCGTGGGTATCCGATTGGTATTAATTTAGTGGTTTTTTGACAGTCTCTACGCTGAGCTCCGGAGCAAGCCGAAGTGTAGCGTAGGCTTTCCCTAGCACCGCTGTGTTCGGCCTATGAGAACACAAGGTCCGCATTCTCCTCTATGCCTATATCAAGGGAATAATTATCTCTTAGCTTTCTATTTGACTCTACAAACGAATGCAAGCGTAGAGAAGTATTACTAGAATCTAAATTGACTACTTGCAATGCACTGATTGAGGGATCAGTGTCTATAGCGCCATAGGTCATGGAGCTCAGATCTAAAGTTAGCTTGCCGCTCAGATTATTCACTTTGCCTATGTCAAAATGATGATCATTGAATAATCCCTCAGATTCACAAATGACCTCGACGGTCAAATCTATTTCTGGCAACTTAATGAAAGGTATGTACTCCTCATAGTCTGGGATATCAAAGAACCCTGTTGGATTCTGAACAAATATCTTTGCATTTATAAGTATGTTCGTTTTGCATTTGGTCATGCCGTAAGATTCATTGGCCTCTTCTAAAACTTCCGGCTGCTCGATTTTTGTTGATCCTTCATACGTTGCTGATATAAGTTCATTTCCGTAAGAAAATCTATTTTCACGTCCATTCCTATGCGGTGAAAGGTTTTCCTTTGCCCATCCCAGCAAAGTGATTTCTGGCATGTAAGGTGGCGCGCCACAATGGCCGTGATCCCTTATTTTGATATTAATTGGGAGTTGCTTAGCAGTGCTCGCTTTGAATTTATGGATGGCCTCATTGAGCAAAACGTCATAACGTCGTTCTAGGTCATTAAGAACCAAGGTGGCTTCGTCATATATACTGTTGAGGTCTGTTTCTATATTTCTAAACTGGCCAAATAGTTTTTCCATCCCTTGGAGTGGGGTGTGAGGTAAAATACTGGCTCTTATCTGGTGAGGAAGGTTGTTGGGTGATGTGTAACAGCTTTTCAGCACAGAAACAGATCTAGGGATCAAATTTCCCATAACTCTCACCAAGGAATCAGGGTCAGCCTTTATTGCGAAATGCTGCAGTTGGTTTCTAACGCTATTCAAAACGTCAAATGAAGAAATCAGCTGGGTTAGCTCTCTTTTCTTAATGCCATCAATAACTTTTAAAGAGATCAATCTTTGAATAGTTTCCGTAGGGCTTATGGTTTTAGCATCATCGAAAAGGTAGTTATTTTTACCCTCGAAGAATCCCTGATAGTAAGAAAGAATGTCCTTTAAGGTGGTTTTTTCGTCAAGAATAAAAATGGGATTCTTTTGAAATAGAAGGTCTTTAAATAGTGTCTCCAATCCGTGGTGAACTTTAATGATAACCTCTTTCATCAAGTATGGATCATCCCCGCTATCGAGAAAACCCTTTAGATTTCTTAATCCACATGCTAAGGAATGTATTCCATTCTTGTAGGGTGTGATTTCCATTTCAGCCTCGACTTATCATGAGCTGGGTTGGTTGGAGCTGACCTTACCCATCGCGGTTTAGAGCATTTTTCAGATATTTATACACATTTTCAAAACGCTACTCCAGCAACCGAGCCATGTCATTTGAAGAGGCTGCTTTCGGCTACCTTATGAATCAAGTGCATGGCTATATTGTGGCTAAAAAGACGAAGCCCAAGCCCCTTCTCCCCTTGGGAGAAGGTTGGGATGAGGGAGGGCGCAGTATCGTATTAAGCGGAAGCGCTTGCCTCTGTTTTTTTGCCACTGAACAAACGGCCAAAATCATCGGCGATATAAAACAGTATCGGCACCAGAAACAGGGTTACGCCGGTGGCAAACAGAATACCAAAGCCGACTGACACCGCCATCGGGATAATAAACTGTGCCTGTATGGAGGTTTCCAACTGGATCGGCAGCAGCCCGAGGAAGGTGGTCAGCGAGGTGAGGATAACCGCGCGAAAGCGCGCCTGTCCGGCTTCTACTACGGCGACTAGTTTGTCGGTGCCGCTGGCAACCTTCTGATTGACAAAGTCCACCAGTACCAGCGAATCGTTCACCACCACACCGGCCAGAGCGAGCACGCCCACGATCGACAAAAAGCTGAACGCATTGCCGGTCAGCCAGTGGCCGATAATGGCGCCGACCACCGCAAAGGGTATGGCCGACATGATGTAAAGCGGTTGCACATAGGATTTCAACGGAATGGCCAGAGCGGCGAAAATCAGCAGCAGCACGATGACGCCGCTTTTTTTCAGCTCACGGGTATCCTGCTGTTGTTCTTCTACCTGACCGGCAAAGCGGTAGCGAATACTCGGATGATCGGCTTTCAGGGCGGGCAATATATCCGCCTGTAAGATGCGCACCACCTCGTCCGGTTCGATGGTGGCCTTGTCTATGCCGGTTTGAATATTGACGACCCGCTGCCGGTCAATCCGTTTGATGCTGGAAATACCCGAGGCATAACGGGCTTCGGCGACCTCGCTGAAGGGTACGCGCTCACCGTTGGGCAGGTTGATCCAGAGCTGCTCCAGCGTTCGCAGGGTGTTGCGTTCTTCCAGCGGCAGACGGGCATACACCCGAACCTCGTGGCGGCCGCGCTGAAAGCGCTGAATCTCGGCGCCGAAAAAGGCCTGGCGCACTTGGCGCGCGATTTCCGCCTGGCCAAGGCCAAGAAGTTCGCCGGCGGGTTTGATCTGAATGTCGACTTCCGGCGCGCCGGCACCGAAGGTGTCGCGAATATCGAAAACACCGTCGATATTCTGCAATCGGTTTTTGAGATCGCTGGCGGCCCGTTGTAGCTCGGCCAGATCGTCAGATTCCAGGGCCACGTCGAGATCGATGCCGCCGCCGGGGCCGGCCTTGGCGTCAAAGCTGAGTTCCTTGACGCCGGGCAGCGGGCCAATCGCCTCGCGCCACCACTGGGCAATGGTGACGGAGTTGATGTTTCGCTCTTCCGACGGAATAAGCGCGGCCCAGATATCGGCGCGGCTATCGGATTCGCTCAGCACTTCCAGGTCGGCAATCACGTCCCGCATGTCGCCACTCACTTCGTGGTAGCGGGCGTTTACCTCCGTCGCAGCCTGTTCAATCTTTAGCGCGTAGTTGTGGGTGAGCTGATAGGGGGCACTTGGGGGCAACCGCAGCACAATTTTGATTTCGTCAGAAGGAATGTCCGGGAAAAATACAAAGCGCACGATGCCGGCCGGAATAAAGCTGAGCACAATAAGAAAACTGCCCACAAAAACCGCCAGCGTGATGTAGCGGTAGCGAAGAAAGGTCTGCAACACGGGGCGGTAGACGCGCTGGATAAAACCCGTCAGCAGGCGATCGAAACCTTTCTGCAAGGCGGGCAACAGGCCGCGCCGCTCCTTGTGAACATCGATATGCCGCAGGTGAGTAGGCAGAATCAGTTTGGTTTCTATCAATGAGAAAAACAGGCAGGCAATTACCACGAAGGCGATGTTGGAGCCAAAGCGGCCCATGTCTGAGGTCATGGTCAGCATGGGGGTAAAGGCAATCATGGTGGTGAGGACGCCAAAAATAGTTGCCACAGACACGCGCTTGACGCCATGCACAATACTGTCGAGGCCCTGCTTTTCCCGTTCCAGATAGGTGTAGCCGCTCTCGCCGGTGACGATGGCGTCGTCCACCACAATCCCCAGCACCAGCAGAAAGCCAAACAGCGACAGTACGTTGATGGAATAGTCGAACATCGGCAGGCCCATCATCCACATGGCGCCGAGGAAGCTGAAGGGCACGCCGATCAATACCCAGAAGGCCATACTCAGGCGCAGAAAGAGGGTTAAGGCGATCAGCACCAGCAGGCCGCCCTGGGCCGCATTTTTCAGCAGCAGGTCGATGCGCCCCTTGAGTATGCGGGAGTTGTCGAACCAGGCATTGAGGGTGACGCCCTCGGGCAGTTTGGCCCGCTTGTCGGCGACGTAATTTTTGACGGCCTCGCTGATTTGCAGCGCATTCTGTGAGCCGAGGGTATAGATGGTCAGCCGGGCACCCCGCTCACCGTTGAGGCGGCTCAAAATGGGCTGTTCGCTGAAGTCGTCGCGGACATTGGCAATATCGCCCAACAGCAGGCGGGTTCCATCCGGCCGGGTCAGCAGAGGCAACTTGCGGTAATCCTCTCCGCTGTAGGCCTGACCCTGTGAGCGCAGGGTAATCGTGCCGCTATGAGTGCGCAGGTTGCCACCGGGCAGGTTGGCAGATTTGCTGCGCACGATATTCACCACCTGATCAAAGGTGAGGCCGTACTGACGCAGGGTGGCGTCTGACAGTTCAATAGCCAGTTCATAGTCGCGCACCCCGACCAGATCAATCTGGGTAATGGCTTCGGTGGCCAGCAGATCGTCGCGTACCTCTTCGGCCAGCGCCTTGAGTTCGTGTTCGCTGAGTTGACTCCCGGCAATGGTCAGATTGATGGTCTGGACCTTGGCGAGAATTTCCTCAATGACCGGTTTTTCCGCTTCCAGAGGGAAGGAGGCGATAGCGTTTATCCGCGAGGTGACGTCGTTCAAGGCGGTGGGCATATCGGAATTGGGGTACATCTGAACCAGCACGGTGCCGACATTTTCCCGTGCCTCGGAGGTCATTTCTTCGATGCCCTCCATATCCTGCAGGGCTTCCTCGATCTTGATCAGGATGCCTTCTTCCACTTCAGCGGGAGAGCTGCCAGGATAGGGTACCGTGATACGGATCATCTCGGTGGGGAAGGTGGGAAACACCTCTTTGCGCAGGTCCATCAGCGAGATCAGACCGGCGACCATAACCACCGCCATCAGCAGATTGGCGGCAACCGGGTTGCTTGCCATCCAGCCGATGGCGCCGCTGCGACGATCGTTCGAACTCATGGCGTGGCGTCCACCGCAACCGACATGCCGTCGCTCATGATATCCAGCCGGCTCAGCACCAGCCGGTCGCCCACACTCAATTCACCGCGGATAACGGCGCTGCGCGCCTCCTGGCGGAGCAGCTCTATGTTCACGCGCTCCAGCTGATTGCTGTCCTGTACCCGGTAAACGTGGCTGTTCTCAAACAGGGCGCTGGTCGGCACCCGGAACCCCTCGTCGAGGGTAATACCCTGAATCTCCGCTTCAACAAATTGGCCGATTCTCAGCGGGACGGGCAGTTCATAGGGTTTGCTGACCGAGGCCACCGCATAGGCGACTCGGGTATTCTGATCCAGCTGTTGATTCAGCCGCGCCAGGCTGGCTGTCCAGCTGCCGTTTTGTTTGTTGACCGGCTTTAACTGAATCGAGGCGTCGCCCGCCGCATGCAACAGCTCCAGCTCTTTTGGTGAAACCGGCAGGGCAATTTCCACCTCGTCGACTGCCTGCAGGCTGGCGAGCACCGTGCCGGGAGCCACGTACTGCCCCAGGGCAACCTGTTTGCCTGTCACCAGCGCTTCCACCGGCAGTTTGATTTCGGTGCGGGAAAGATCGGTGCGGGCCTTTTTGATCTGGGCTTTGGCGGCGGCGACCTGGGCCTCGGAACGGCGAATCTGGGGGTGGCGGGGGCTCTGCGTTTTAAAGCGGGTGTGGGCGTCCGCCAGGGATAGCTCGGCATCGCGCAGTGCTAGCTGGGCCTGGGCCAGCGCCAGTTCGTACTGGGTTTTATCGATCCGGGCGATGGGCGTGTCGGGGGCCAGAATGACGCCCGTGACCAGGGCCGGGTTCACCCAGATAACCCGCCCGGCAATATCGCTGGTGAGTTGCAATGAGATCTTCGCCTGTACGGTGCCGTGAGAGCGCAGTGTGATCTGGGCGCCCTGCTGTTTGAGGGTATGGACCTGCACCAGCGGCGGCTTGCTCTGCCGGGGCTTGGCATTTAAGGGCTCGCGGCTGTCTACCAGTTCTTTGGCAAGCAGCGCAGCGCCGGCGAGTATCACCAGGAAAAAGACGAGGTTAACCAGTTTTCGAAACACGATCGGAGCACATCCCAGAGCAATGTCGGTAGTTTTCGTAGTCGGGCCGTAGTGTACCGTAGCCGGTGGTGCGGTTGTATTGCCGAAAGGCAAGGTCGATGGCCGTCACTCTGACATACGCCTGTCACACGGCTGTGCTTCACTCCGTGGCTGGTTTGGTCGGGAGTGCAATGCATGGGTGATGAACTGGTGCTAACACCGGAACTGCGCCATCTGAAAAGCCTGTTGCTGTTTTCTTCGCCCTTGCTGCGCAGCCGAGTTCTGGCGGAAGTGCCTTTGCCGGGCACTGACCAGCATATGCCTTTGCAGGTACTGGAGCTGGGCAGCGAGGCGGATGATGTGCCGGTGTTGATTTTTGTCGGCGGTATTCACGGTGTTGAGCGCATTGGCAGTCAGGTGGTGCTGGCCTTTCTGGAAACCCTGATTCAGCGTCTGCAGTGGGATCACAGCCTGACCGATGGGCTGGAACATCTGCGCCTGGTGTTTCTGCCCATCGCCAACCCGGTGGGTTTGATCCGCCAGACTCGCGCCAACGGTCGTGGTGTGGACCTGATGCGCAATGCCCCGGTGGAGGCTCCGACCGGCGCCGCTTTTCTCGGTGGAGGTCATCGTCTGGGCGGCTGGCTGCCCTGGTATCGCGGTAAAAAGGGCGAGATTGAACCCGAAGCGATGGCTTTAAAGGCGCTGGTAATGGGTGAGGCGCACCGCTCACCCTGTGTGCTGGCGCTGGATGTTCATTCGGGCTTTGGTATGTATGACCGGCTCTGGTTTCCCTATGCCCGCTCCCGTGAGCCGGTGCCAACGCTGGCTGAATACTATGCCCTCTACAAACTGATGCATCGCACCTATCCCCATTTGGACTACCTGTTTGAACCCCAATCTCGCCACTACATAACCCACGGCGATTTGTGGGACTGGATGACTACCGAGGCGCAAGCGGATCAGCGGCTGTTGCTACCGTTGACCTTGGAGATGGGCTCCTGGCGCTGGGTAAAGAAAAACCCCCTGCAGTTGCGCAGCCTGCAGGGCCTGTTCAATCCGGTCAAGGCGCATCGGGTTCAACGGGTGCTGCGCCGCCACACGGTATTGATGGAATTTCTGATTCGCGCGGTGAGAGCTTACCCGGCGTGGCTGCCTTCGGAAAACGAGCGGGTATTTCGTCAGCGCGCGGCTATGCGGCGCTGGTACGAGCAGTATCCGGATGGCTGACACCTTTATTTTGCTGCGCGGGCTGGGTCGCGGCCAGCATCACTGGATGGGCTTTGCCGAGCGTCTTGCGGCGGCCTGCCCGGAAGCTCGGGTGGTGTGTCTGGATCTGCCGGGCAACGGCGAACGCTGGGCTGAAACCAGCCCCCTGTCACTGGAAGAAACCGCGCTTGGGTTGCACCGCGAGTGCCAGAGGCGCGATCTGCAGCCACCTTTTAGAGTCATCGGTTTGTCGATGGGGGGCATGGTGGGCCTGGCCTGGCTTGGCTTGCAGCCCAAGGCGATTGCGGAGCTGGTGATGATCAATAGCAGTCTGGCCAGCGTCAGCCCCTTTTATCAGCGCATGTTGCCGCGCGCTTTTCTGCGGCTGCTGCCGGGGCTGTTCAATCCGGTGTGGCGCGAGCGCGCCGTGTTGGCGGTGACCTGTAACCTTCGGCGCAGAGACGTCGCGATGCTCAGTGAGTGGCAAGCGATTGCCCGGAAGCAGCCGGTAAGCCGCCGCAATCTGTTGCGCCAGCTTGTGGCGGCCGCCCGCTTTCAGCCCGCAGCGCCGCTGCCGGGGGCAAACATCCGTCTGATCGCTTCACACGCCGACCGCTTGGTGGATGTGCGCTGCAGTGAGACGCTCGCGGCCCGGTGGCAATTACCCCTTGCCCTGCACGATCACGCCGGGCATGACCTGCCGGTGGAAGACCCGGACTGGTTGATTCATTCCCTGCTGGAACCGCGTGGGCTTATGTAAATTCTTCGCAGATATTCAGCGAGCTCTATGCAAGCCTTGAGGCGTCTGTTCGCAGCTTGATGTGCGACAGGCTTCAATGGACAGGGAGAGCGTCATGAGTGTTGAAAGTCTGCTGGTGTTTTTACTGATTGGCGGTATTGCCGGTTGGCTCGCGGGCCTGTTGATAAAAGGCGGTGGCTACGGGATTCTCGGCAATAGTGTGATTGGTATTGTCGGCGCGGTGGTGGGCGGCAGCGTGTTCAACGCCCTGGGTATATACGCTGGCGGCATCATTGGTTCGATTGTTACCGCCACTGTGGGCGCTATCCTGCTGCTGTTTCTGGTTCGTTTGATCAAGCGTATGTAACGTTCAGCGTTGCACCCAACCGCCGCACACCGGGAATACCTGACCCACAAAATGATTCGCGGCATCGCTGCAGAGAAACGCGGCAAACGCGGCATCCTCCTCAGCCCCGACCAGTCGACCGAGCGGTACCTCGCGTTTCAGGCGCTCCTGAAAGCGTGGATTCTCCTGAACGCTCGCCGGGAAATAGGTCGGGTTGTCGACAAAGTTCTGGGCAATGGCATTCACCTGAATATTCTGCCCGGCCACTTCCACCCCCAATGCCTGCACGTAAGCCAATTGCGCGCCGCGCGCGGCGCTATAAGTTGAAGCCCGCTTCATGCCGCGCAGCGCCGAGGCGCTGCCCATGACCAGTATCTTGCCGTGGCCGCGCTGCTGCATCTGCGGCAATACCGCGCGGCAGAGCCTCGGCAGCGGATCGACAAGGCAGGCGAAAACCTCACGCCACTCGTCCTCGCCGACGTCGACAGCCGGAGTGGACGGGGCGGGCAAAGCAAGATTTACCACCAGCACATCAATATCTCCACACTGAGCGACCAGCTTGGCCGGCTCCTCCGGAAGCAGTAGATCGTCGGTATTGGCAACGACGTCCGCGCCTTGCGCGCGCAGGGTCTGGTGCAGGGCCGGGCCCATAAAACGGTCGGCGTGAGTCAGAAGAATTCTTTTTTTATCAAGGGCTTGATGCATGTGTCTCTCCTGTCTGAGTGGCGATAGAGTAAGGCCGGGAGGGCGTTGATGCAATTTGGCCGGGTGCGAGTCGTCAGCTGAACTGCGGAGACTACTGATTTCGCTCGGCACATGAATTTCCTACAGTGTACAAAATGCTACTGGGTAAGGAATGCCGTTGTCGGATTCAGCGTTACGTCAAATGCTTCGCGGGGAGACGCGGTTACCTGTCATGCCGACGGTAGCCACGCGCCTGTTGGAGATTCAGGAAAAGCCCGACGCCAGCCTGACTGAACTGTCCGACGTCATTTCTCTGGACGTGTACCTGGCAAGTACCCTGCTTCGCTATGCCAATTCCGCTGCCTATAATCTGGTCAATAAAGTAGAGACAGTTGAGCGCGCTGCAGTGGTGATGGGGTTTAACACCGTGCGCGATGTTTCCCTGTCGCTGAGTCTTACCAAAGCCCTGGCCGGGCAGCCGGGGGCCCACCTTGATTACAATATTTTCTGGCAGCGCAGTCTGTTGGCAGCAGAGGCAGCACGCGTGCTCGGTAAGGCGGTCAAGGAAAAGGCGCTTGATGAATTATTTCTCGCGGCGCTGTTGCAGGATCTCGGACTGCTGGCGCTGGACCGCGTGCGCCCTGATCTGTATGCCAAGCTTGGCGATGGCGGACAACTGCAGCATCGAACTTTGGTTGAGACTGAGCAGCAAGCTCTGAAATTTGACCACGCCAAGTTCGGTGGCGCATTGCTGCAGGAATGGGGCATGCACGAACGCACGGTGAAGGCGGTACTGGAAAGCCACAGTGACCACGCTGAAGGCGAGGATATGTTTGCCGCCTGCGTGGCTACCTCCGGCTTTATTGCGGATTTCTTTTTATCCGGCGGCGGGGATGAGGCTTACGCGAAGGTCGGTCGTGAGCTTTATCGCGTTTTCAGCATTCGCGACTCTCAATGTATGCAAATACTGCTGCAGGTCGATCAGGCGGTACACAGCAATCAGGATCTTTATGCCGAAGTGGTTAACTCGGCGGGGGAGATAGAAGTTTTCGGGAAAATCGCCGGCGAGCCTGAACTCGGTGAGCCCGCTGCGGTAATCAACGAAGACTTTGCCTCGCTAGGTCAGCAGCGGCTGCTGGAAGATAATCTCGACAACGAAGGCGTAATGAGCCCGGCGGCCTTCGAGAACAGTTTGAAGAATTCCTTTCGCATGTTACGCGGCCAACCCACCAGCGTGGCTATGGTGTCTATCAATAATCTGCACGAGTTGCGGGAGCTTTACGGCGATAAAGTCATCAGGCTGCTGCTGAAAGTTGTTAGCCGGAAAATTCTTGAATGTATCCGGGTTGAAGATTTCACTACCCGCTACGGCGACACCTTTGCCATTATCCTTCTGGGCGCCCGGGCGAAGGATGCGGTGCGGGTGGTAGAGCGCATTGTGAATCTGTTTGAAGATGCGCGTTATACCGTTGCCGATGGTAATCGGGTCGCGCTGAAGTTATGTGCCGGTGTTGCCGGCAGCTCAGAGGATATTAATTTCGATAGTGAGCAGTATTTGATGAACGGCGCTGCGCTGGCTCTGCAAGGTGCTCGCAAGCAGGGCGATTACGTTGTTCGAGAAGAGCTGCCTGAGCGCCGTCTGAAGGAACTGGTTTAAAAGGGTTTAGCCCAGCTTCTCCCGTGCCAGGGCAACCCGATCTTCCGCCCGTGCTGGAATATTGTCCATCGCTTCAACAGCGCGCAGGTTAAACAGCAGGCCACGTCCTGTGGCTAGCTGAACGTTCAGGCCCGGCCGGGCATTCAATTCCAGCACCAGCGGCCCCTTGCTGCGATCAATGACGATGTCCACCCCGATATAGTTCAAGCCCACCAGCTCTGAGCAGCGTGCCGCCAGCGTCATAATGGTTTCCCAGTAGGGCAGTTGCAGACCGTCGATGGGTTGCAGGGTGTCCGGGTGCACCTTGGTCATATCGTTGGCGCGTACGCCGCTTCGGGTAACTCCGGTGCCAATATCAATGCCCACACCGATCGCGCCCTGATGCAGGTTGGCTTTGCCATCGGAGTCCCGGGTCGGTAGCCGCAGCATCGAAGCGACAGGCATACCGCGAAACACAATCACCCGAATATCCGGCACACCCTGATAGCTGATACTGTCGAAAAACGGATCGCTTTCCACCCGGTATTCGATGATGGCCGTGTCCGGCACGCCACCCAGCGAGTACATGCCGCTGAGAATATTGGAGGTGTGGCGCTGGATTTGCTGACCACTGACGATGGCACCACTGGCTTTGGTGAAGTGGCTGCCAATGCGATTGCCAATCACGAGCACCCCGTTGCCACCGCTGCCATTGTTGGGTTTGATCACGAAGCTGTTGTAGTGCTTGAGCGTGTCGAGCATTGTGTGCACGTCGTGCTCAATCTCCACCGTGGAGTATAGCTCGGGCACCGCGATGCCATTGTCAATCGCAAGTTTTTTTGTGCGCAGTTTGTCGTCAACCAGCGGAAAGTGTTTGCGCGGATTGTAGGGCATGATGAATTCGGCATTGCGCTGATTGATGCCAACGATGCCGCGTTCTCGTAATCTTCGCGCCCAGCTGATCATGATTTTGACTCCGGCGGTTCAAACTTCAGCGCTGCGCGGAAGCGCCAGAGTTCGGTGAGTCGGTAACCGGTGTAGCGGCCGAACAGCAGGGTAACCGCGAGCATGCACAGCAGCAGTTCCGGGAATACGAAAAACAGATGACTCAGGGTGGCATTAGTCATCAACAGGTAGCCGAGGATCGCAGTGAACAGACTGCCTGCGCCTTCTTTGAGTGCGTCACCAGCCCCCAGTTCTTCCCAGACGATGGACATGCGTTCGATAGTCATTGCCATGATAACGATCGGGAACAGGGCTACCGACATGGCGCGGGTGCCGCCAAACTGATGCGTTAGAATGCTGATCAGGATCATCATGATGACGACAATGATCAGCACTGAAGCGAGCCTGGGCACCAGCAACAACATCAATCGGTCAAGGTAAAAACGAATCGACAGGCCTACGGCGATCATCACGCTGAACAGGATAATCCCCCATACCAACTGGGTTTCGCGAAAGGCCATGGCGATAAGAACGGGCATGAAAGTACCGAAGGTGCGGATACCCACCACATTGCGCAGTATTACAACCAGCAGAGCGCCCAGCGGCACCATCATCAGGATACGGTAGACATTCTGGGTTTCCAGCGGCAGATTGAACAGCGAAGCATCGACCAGTGATGAGCCCAGCCGCTCAGCGCGCTTGCGGGCGATATCGACAATTTCCCGGTAATTGCGCGCGGCTGAAAACACCACTTCGGCGGCACCGGAGCCGTCAACCCAGACCAGTGGCCCTTCGCCGATACGCCATACCAGAAAGTTTTCGGGCAAGCCGGGTTGTCCGGTCAGGGGGTTGAAAGACAGCCAGCGTTTGCCGTTGTGAACCTGCAGCCAGGGTTTTAGCTGGGCATTGTTGATCGACTCGTTGAGCTCAAGCCCATAGAGTATTCGGTTGGGAATACGCGCGCCTTTCAGAACCTCACTGATTTCATAGACCCAGGCTTCGTCGTTGTTTGCCCGCCCGCGCAACAGTTCGACGTTTTCGTTGGGTTTGTCGGCATTGAGTTGAGTTAACAGTTCGCGGGTATAGGTGGCAATGTCGGCGGATTCAAGGCGAACGTCGTCGAGAATGGCCTTGATAGCAGAATTGTAGGGTTCGGGATAAAAGGGCGCCTGGGGAAAGGGCGGTGTAGAACCGGCCAGTTCATTGCTGTTCTGGTCGCGGGCAATACTGATACGGTAGTACAGGGTTTGCGGACCGTTGGCGCGCCTTACTGCCCAGTTGGCCCAGCGGTTTTCGCGGTTATCTTCTGTGGCCAGCCCGTAATTGCCGGAAATAAAGTCTTCGTCCAGCGTCACAAAGCCGGGGGTCTGATGCGGTACGGCAAATTGCACCTTGGTGGGCTTGCCGGAACCTTTGAACGAGATGCGAGCCTGAACCGTCCAGACTTCTTCATCCTGTCCTGGTTGCAGCGGCAGGCCGAACACGTTGACTTTGTAGATGCAAAGGCCAAGCCCTAGGGCAAACAGCACAGCGGCCACTACTCGTAACTTTAAATCTCGCATCAGTTATCCCCAGAGCGACGACATGGATTCAGTCGTCTTTGTCAGCTGTCGCGTCGCGACAGTGGTCTTTGGTCAGGTAGGTCTCGTCGGGGTCAATGACCGCGACGCCTTTCATAAAGCGGCGACCCAGCAGAATACGGTAATTGAAACCGCTGCGATCACTTAAGGTGAACTGGGTTTTGTGTACGCGACCATCAAAACACATATCCAATTCAATCACAGGACGCCGGTCAGCGCCGCCGCCAAGATCCTTGATCTTCACGCCACGGACCATGGCTCGCTCCAGCTCCTTTTTGGCGCCATCCTTATCGACAAAGGTAAAACGCACCCAGTCGTCGCCGTCTTGTTCAAACTGCTCGACATCAATGGCGTGAATCGACGAGGTGTTGGCGCCGCTGTCCAGCTTGGCTTTGATGGGCTCGTCGCGAATCAGTGGCACCGTGACCTTTTCTATCCAGCCCGCGATGACTTTGCCACCAGCGTCCATGTCTTTGTCTTTCTTGCCCGCATAAGTTGTGGCGGGCGCTACCGCGATAATCAATAGACTCAGTATGGCTGATTTCAGGCGCATGCCTATCCTCCTGTGGTTATTCCGGGTGTTCGTCGGGTTCCGAGATACGCTGTTCCTGCTCGGAAGTATCCTCGCCTTTGGCATCGACGGGTAGTTCTCTGGAGATAACGGATTGGGTGGCTTCCTCGGCGGCCTTGCGCGCCGCCTCATTCACGGCCTGTGGGTCATCGCCGCTCTGGCTGGCACTCTCAGCGGCTTCCTTGGCCACTTCCTGTACCGCCTTGCGAACGGTTTCGAGAGCCGCATTGGCGGCGCCTTCGGCGGCTTTTTCAACGGCGGCACCCTCGGCCTTGGCCAGCCCCAGGTGGTAAGCCGCGAAACCGGGCATCACCATCTGGTTGAGCGCCATACCGATAATCGTGCCTTTTGCGCTGGAGCGAATCAGCGTACTGCGGTTGGTAATGGGGTCGGTAACCGAGCCCAGAATATCGCCTTTTTCGACCGCATCGCCGATTTTGACCTCACTGAACAGGACCCCGCCCTGATCGGCGCGCAACCAGACGGATTCATAAAACACCTGCTGTTCACTGGCAATCTTGTTGGCGTCGCCCATCAGGCCAAAACCGCGCAGGGCAGAGAGCACCCCGCGAACGCCCTGTGCTACCTCTTCCGGCTGCAGGTACAGAGGCTCGCCGGCCTCCAGTGTTACTGCGGGGATTCCGGCCTCAACCGCTGCTCGACGCAGCGTGCCCACCGCGCCGAGACTGTGCAGCACGACAAAATCGTCGAACAACTGGCTGAGTCTGGCGACGCTGGCGTTGCTGAGGTCGGCCCGCAGCTGCGGCAGATTGGTGCGATGAAAAGAGCCGGTGTGAATATCAATCAGGGCGTCGCAGTGACTGATCACGTCCTGAAAAAAATGGTGGGCGATTCGGGCGGCCGAACTGCCCCGAGGGTTGCCGGGGAAGTAGCGGTTCAGATCCCGGCGATCGGGCAGGTAGCGGGAGTTTCGCTGAAAGCCGTAGAGATTGACGATGGGCACGGCGATCACCGTGCCGGTGAGGGTTTCCGTGTCCAGGGCGAACATGATGCGGCGGATGATCTCCACGCCGTTGAGTTCGTCGCCGTGCACAGCGCCGGTAAGGCACATGGTCGGTCCGGGCGCATTGCCGGCGGCGATCAGTACCGGCGTGGGCAGGGCCAGCCCGGACAGTGGCTGGCCGGCGGACCAGGCGCGACGGTCGAGAATACCGCGTTTGATCGACTTGCCCAGAAAGCGCTCAACCGGAGGGCGCTCGGCGGGCAGTTCCGTCTTTAGCGGCGCGACATCGCGCACGCGCTCGGTGGCATTGGCCAGACTGCCGGCCAGCAGACAGGCTCCGAAAATGGCAAGCATCGAACGACTCTGTGGCAGTGACATAAACCTGTCGGTGCTCCTTTTGCCCGGGTTCCCTGTGGATGCGCAATGAGTGCGCACTTTATCTTAAGTGTTATAGGCTTGCTGTGAAGAATTTGGGAAATTATCCCAAGCTGGACGGGAACTTTCGCGATCTCGCAGCGATAATCACCCCCGGCTACTCTGAGTGTGCCTGTACTCTGATTTGTCGGCAATCTGTGTGAGAATAGGCCACATTCAGGATGTGGAATTCAGGAGTCCCCCCATGGCTAAGGACCAGCTGGTCATTTTTGATACAACCCTGCGCGACGGCGAGCAGAGCCCGGGCGCGTCCATGACCCGTGACGAGAAGGTCCGTATCGCCAAAATGCTGGAAAAAATGGGCGTGGATGTGATCGAGGCGGGCTTCGCTATTGCCAGTCAGGGCGACTTTGAGTCGGTGCGGGCGGTGGCCGAGGCGGTGAAGCACAGCCGTATCTGTTCGCTGGCGCGCTCGTCGAAGAAGGATATCGAGCGGGCGGGGGAAGCGCTGAAGCCGGCGGCGCTGTCACGCATTCATACCTTTATTGCCACCTCGCCGATCCACATGGATTACAAATTGCGGATGAAGCCCGACCAGGTGGTCGATGAAGCCGTGCGAGCGGTGACCACAGCCCGCAGCCTGGCCGACGATGTGGAGTTCTCCTGCGAAGACGCCTCGCGCTCGGAATTCGACTTTCTCTGTCGCATTATTGAGCAGGTCATCAAGGCCGGCGCCACCACCATCAATCTGCCGGACACGGTGGGTTATGCCGAGCCGCAGGAATACGGCGCACTGATTTATCGCCTGATGAACACCATTCCCAACGCCGACAAGGCGGTATTTTCGGTGCACTGCCACAATGACCTGGGGCTGGCGGTAGCCAATTCCCTGGCGGCCGTCCTGCAGGGTGCCCGGCAGGTGGAATGCACCATCAACGGCTTGGGAGAGCGCGCCGGCAATGCCTCGCTGGAAGAGATCGTGATGGCCGTGCGCACCCGCGCCGACGTATTCCCGGTAGAAACCAGCATTGATGCCACCCAGATCGTGCCCACCTCGCGGCTGGTGTCTACGGTGACCGGTTTTCCGGTGCAGCCCAACAAGGCCATTGTCGGTGCCAATGCCTTTGCCCACGAGTCCGGCATTCACCAGGACGGCGTGCTCAAATACCGCGAAACCTACGAAATCATGCGTGCCGAAGATGTGGGCTGGAACACCAACAAGCTGGTGTTGGGCAAGCACTCCGGCCGCGCGGCCTTCAAGGCGCGCTTGACCGAACTGGGTATCAGCTTTGACAGTGACGAGGCCTTTCACGACGCCTTTACCCGCTTCAAGGATCTGGCGGACAAGAAACACGAAATCTTCGACGAGGACCTGCAGGCGCTGGTGAGTGACGTGGTTGCGCCGGATTCAAACGAAAAATACCGCTTGTTGGATTTGGAATCCCACTCCCAAACCGGACGCAAACCCAAGGCCCGATTGCGGCTGCAGGTTGATGGCGAGGAGCGATTCGTAGAGGCTGAAGGTGATGGCCCGGTGGATGCGGCTTTTACTGCGGTTGAGCAGGTCGCGAACAGCGGCGCTACTCTCAAACTGTATTCGGTCAATGCCATTACCCAGGGCACGGATTCTCAGGGTGAGGTGACGGTGCGGTTGGAAAAAGACAATGTCATCGTCAATGGCAACGGGGCGGATACCGATATCATCGTCGCGTCGGTTAAGGCCTACCTGAATGCCCTGAATCTGTTGGCTTCCGGCGCCATGCGCACCCACCCTCAGAAAGAAGGCGTTTAAATGTTTGAGGCGTTGCCCGAGGCCAAACGACTGGCCTACCTGCAGGCGATGGGGGTGGAAAGTTTCTTTCCGCGTTTTCGCCTGCCCGGTGCGCCGGAGCCGGTATTGTGTCGGACTCTGCCCGAACCTGAGGTTGTGTCGACGCCAGCGGCAGACAGTGAGATGCAGAGCCAGCCGCGCACCGCCAGAGAAGCGCCTGAGTCGGCCCGCAATCTGCTGCGTGATCTGGTTGGCACGCCTGCTAAATCGGAATCACCCAAACCGGCACCTGCCGCCGAGACTCAGCCCAAGCCGGAAAAACTGCAGTTTATTCTGCGCTTTTATCTGGTGCCGGGGCTGGCCCTGCTGGTGGATGCCTCTCCCGAGCAGGTGCCGGAAACGGCCTTGAAACAATTTGCCGCCAACCTGATGCTGGCCCTGTCGCGACGCCAGGAAGGCTGGCAGGGCAGTATCAAGCAAAGCCTGCAGCAGCACCTGTTCCGCTGGCCGGTGGTGGGAAATCAGGCCCTGGCTCAGGGAGAAACCGAGGCGCGTGAGGCTGTGAACGCGGCAATTCTCGCCAACTGTGAACGCAATGCCCTGCCGCAGGTTCTGTTGATGGGTGAACAGGCACAGCGCTTTGCCGGTGAGCTGGGCGAACTGAGCAGCATCGCGACCGAGTCGATGGCGCATTACCTGCAAACACCTCTGGCCAAGCGGACCTTGTGGGCACAACTGACAAAACAACAATGAGGGTTGAGCGTCTCCCGGGCGAGGCCCTGGATCGGGTGCTCGCCCTGGAGGCCGAATCCGGCCCCTACTGCTGGAGTCGTGCCGACTGGCAGAGTAGCCTGAAGTCCGACGACTGTTTTGAATTGCTGTATGAAGGGCAGACAATGGCGGTGGTGGCTTTCTCTGTGGTTTTCGACGAAGCCAATCTGCTCAATATCGCGGTGCCGGTGCAGACGCAAAGACGAGGTTATGCTCGGCAATTACTGCAATACTGCCTGAATCACTATGCAAAAAACGGTATCAAACACTGCTTTCTGGAAGTGCGACGCTCCAATGTGGCAGCTATCGCCCTCTATGAAAAACTGGGTTTCAGTGTGATCGGCGAACGTAAAAATTATTATCCGGTGGCGGGCGGTCGCGAAGACGCGCTGGTCTATATTTGCCGGTTGCAGCAAGGGGAAAGTGAAGATGCGTGAACTGGAAACGGACTGGTGGTTTCTGTCTCTGCCGGAAGACTGGCTGGTTGACCAGGATGACGACAGCATTGTGATCACCGACCCCGATGAAGTGGGGGTTATCACATTGACCTCGCTGATTACCGAGAGTGAGCGCGATATCGAGGCCGGGTTGGGCGAACTCATGGAAACGCTTGGCGTTGATAAAAGCCAGTTGGAAGCGACGGTGCTGGGCGACTTCGATGGTTATTATCAGGAATTTCAGGACGGCGAAGACTGGGTGCGCGAGTGGTACCTGGGCAGCGAACACTGTCTGCTACTGGTCAGCTACGACTGCGACCCCGAAAATAAAATGATGGACCGGGAATTGATTGACGACATTCTCGATACCCTCTCGCTGAAAGGTTAGTGCCGATGCCGACAGCCAAAACCTTTAAGGTTGAAATAAGTGATCAGGCGATAGTCGATCTGCAGCAGCGCCTGGATATGACGCGCTGGCCTGATCAGCTGACGGACGCCGGCTGGCAGCAGGGCACCGAGATTGGTTACCTGAAAGAACTCGTGGACTACTGGCGTCATGAGTTTGACTGGCGTGCGCAGGAGCTCAAGCTTAACGCGCTGGATCAGTTTACGCTGGAGTTTGACGGCCTGCGCACCCACTTTATCCATCAGCGTTCGCCCCATGCCGATGCGCAGCCCCTGTTGCTCAACCACGGCTGGCCGGGGTCTGTGGTCGAGTTTCTGAAGCTGATCCCCCGTCTGGTCGAGCCGGAAAAGTTTGGTGGTCGAAAAGAAGATGCGTTTCATGTGGTGGCGCCGTCACTGCCCGGTTACGGGTTTTCCGAACCGGCCCACGAAACCGGCATGCACACCCGCGCCATCGCCGCCCGCCATATCGAATTAATGCGGCTGCTTGGTTACGAGCGCTTTATCTGCCAGGGCGGCGACTGGGGCGCCATGATTACCCGTCAGCTAGCCGATCTTGCGCCGGAGCGTTGTGAGGCCATACATCTGAATATGGTGCTTGCGGCACCGGCTGATCCCAGCGAGCCCTACGCTAATGTCACTGCGGCGGAGCAGCAGCGGCTGGAAGAAGACGCAAAGATTTCCCGCGACGGCATGGGCTACTACAAAATTCAGGCGACCAAACCCCAGTCGCTCGGTTATGCCCTGCACGATTCCCCGGTGGGGCTTTGCGCGTGGATTGCCGAAAAGTTTCAACGCTGGACCGATTGTGACGGTGAAATCCGCAATGCGGTGAGCTGGGATACCCTGCTCACCAATATATCCTGGTACTGGTTCAGCGGCTCGATTACCTCGTCGATGCGCCTGTACTACGAGCACCGCCAGCACAAGGATCCGGTGCGCCGTATTGAGGTGCCAACCGGTGCGGCGATCTATCCCGTTGAATTGCTGCGTCCACCCAGGGCATGGGTGGAAGCGTCCTACAATCTGGTGCACTGGTACGAGGCAGGCAGCGGTGGGCATTTTGCGGCGCTGGAAAAGCCGCAGGATTTCGCCGAAGATCTGTGGCGTTTTCGACAGGCACTGATCGGTTAGCAACGGCTGTGTGTTCTTGCGTTATGTCTTCACGATAAGTCGTTCGGGCGAGTCTCTTTCCGCTCACAATCCACAGGCAGTTAAATTACACTAGCCGGGTAGGAGGGCCAATGGACAAGCCGGCTAAAATCATGGCGAGTATTTTTTCGCCGTTACAGCACGCCACGTTCCGCAATATGTGGCTCAGCAATACCGGATCGGGGTAACGAGGCGCTCAATGTACAGGGGCAGGGTAATACCGCCTGAATTTGGGTTGGGGAGGTAGTCAGCGATTCGCTTGCAGAAAGTTTCTGGCGCCGCAGCCTGCGGCCATTCCGCTGGCGAAACAGGCGGTGAGAAGATAGCCGCCGGTGGGCGCTTCCCAATCCAGCATCTCTCCCGCGCAGAACAAGCCGGGATATTGGTGGCACATCAGGGTGTCATCAAGTTCCGAAAAACAGACACCCCCAGCGGTGCTGATAGCCTCGTCCAGTGGGCGTGTCGAGTGAAAGGTTTGTGGCAGTGCTTTTATCAGCGCCGGCAACTGGCGGCGATTCAGCATCTGCCGTTTTTCGCTCAGAGCCTTTAGTAGCGCCAGCTTGCCGTCGGCAACGCCCAGTTTTCGCAGGATGTTGCCGACGGAGTCGCCTTTGCGGGCGTTGATAATCGATGTCAGCTCGCTTGTGCTCCGATCGGGCAGTAAATCCCAGTAAACCGTGCAGGCGCCGTGTTGCTCAATGGCGTCGCGCAGCAGGTGTGAGGCGGCGTAGATCAGGCCGCCTTCAATTCCGTAGCGGCTGATCAGTGCATCACCGCATCGCTGCCAGCCCCCCAAACTAAGCCCGATATGTTTGAGTGGGCTGCCGAAGCTCGCGCTTGGCATGTGGGCGGGCCAGGGGTAGTTAAAACCACAGTTGCTTGGGCGCAGCGGCGCGCAGCGAATGCCGCGAGCGTGCAGTAGTGCCTGCCAGGCGCCGTCCGAGCCCAGTGAGCGCCAGCTGCCGCCGCCAAGGGCAAGCACCGTTACGTCGGCGCTGACTTTGAGTAAATTCGCCCGGTTTTCAAAAACCGCGTTGCCGAATTCATCCCAGCCGAGCCAGCGCTGTCGGGTATGAAAACTAACCCCATTTTGTTTTAAGCGCTCAAGCCAGCGACGCAGCAGCGGTGCTGCTTTCATCTGTTCCGGGAAGACGCGGCCGGAGCTTCCGACAAAGGTTGCTATCCCAAGCTCTTCACACCACTGACGCAGATTAGCGGGCCCAAAGTGGCGCAGAAGCGGCTCTATGTCGCGGTTGCGCTGGTAGTAGCGCTCTGTGAAAGTCTCGTAGGCTTCGCTGTGAGTAATATTCAGGCCGCCAATACCGGCGCGAAGGAACTTGCGGCCTACCGTGGGCATCCGCTCGAACACAGCGACGCTGAAACCGTTGCCGGAAAGTTGTTCCGCCGCCATCAATCCGGCGGGGCCGCCCCCAATGATCAGGGCATCGTACTGTTGGGTGGAAGTCACGGGCAGCGTTACCGGAGTTTCACGTTAGTTGGGAAAAGGTTCACTATCATACCCGTCTACGCAATAAGACGCAGGAGAAAGCGCTATGACTGCCGGACGAATAATCGGGCTTCAGCATCTGGCTATAAATGTGATCAATCTTGATGCAGCCAAAACATTTTATGCGGAAATGCTGGGTTTGCCGGAACTGCCACGTCCTGCTGCGGTAGCTGATCAGTTTCGCAGCGTTTGGTATCTGCTGGGCAACGCAGAATTACATGTTGTCGAGAACCCTGAATTCAAACCACTAAAGTCGCCGCTGGGGCCACATTTTGCGGTGGCCTGTGACGATTTCAATCAGGCCTGTGAGCGCATCAGCAAGCAGACTGACGCGATTGTTTTTGGTCCGGCTCGCGGCGTCGATGGCATTGAACGCATGGTGGTGCGCGATCCAACGGGCAATATCGTTGAAATTATTGACCTTCCCCTGCACGGAAACGGATCTTCCGTCACGGCTCGTTAGGCGCCGAATGTCACATTTTTATCGAGAAATATAGGCAATTTTGACTTTATGCCGGGCAGATGCTGGTCATGTCCTGCTGCCCTGCGTAGCCTCCGCGCTAATGGTTGTGCAACTTCTCGTCTGACTGTTGTCGGAGTGAGTTGAGACACTTATTCAAACGGAGAAGGAGGATTATCGTGAGCTTTACACTGCCAGACCTTCCGTACGAAAAAAACGCGCTTGAGCCCCATATCTCAAAAGAGACTTTGGAATTTCACTATGGGAAACATCATCAGAAATACGTCGATACCCTGAATGATCTGGTGAAAGACACAGACGATGAAAAGCGCGATCTTGAAGATATTGTTAAAAGTGCCGATGGAAAATTGTTCAATCAGGCGGCTCAGGTCTGGAACCATACTTTTTATTGGCACTGTCTTAGCCCGGAAGCTGGGAGCGGGCCGAGTGGCGAACTGAAATCGTGTATCGAGCACTGCTTCGGTTCTATTGAGAAATTCAAGGAAGAGTTCAACGCCAAGGCTGCGGCCAATTTCGGTTCGGGCTGGACCTGGCTGGTGAAAGTTAATAGTCAGGACAAAAAGCTCGAAATCATCAATACCGACGATGCAGATACGCCGATAGCCGGTGACCGATATGTACCTCTGCTGACCGTTGATGTCTGGGAGCATGCCTACTACATAGACTACCGCAATGCGCGGCCGAAATATCTCGAGGCCATCTGGAATATCGTCAACTGGAAATTTGTAGAAGAAAACTTTGCCAACCCCGAGCGGGCGGCGACTCAGTTTAAGTTTGCGGCCTGATGGGCGATCGGTAGCATAGGTCAGTAAAGGGGAGCGTGACTCCCCTTTTTTTTTGGATGTGTTTCTAGCGCATCTTTCGTGGGGTAATTCACAAGGAGGACAAAGGACCAAATTGTAAGGAGAAACTATGCAAGATGCTTACCCTACGCGGCGCGGAGAGCCGCTGGAACCTTTTCCCAGGCTTGACCCGGTCGTACATTCAAGTGCACGTTTTCGCTGGCACGGCCCTTTGGATGAATGCGCACTGTCGCGCTACGAGCGCGATGGGTTTTTGTGGTTTGAAGGCTTTTTTGGACGCGAGCGAGTAGAACCGTTTTTTGATGAGCTGGCGGCGTTAGCACGTGACAGCGAGGCGATGAATTCTGATCGCGTAATCGCCGATCCCGCCAATGGCGAACTGCGCTCCGTTTTTTCCATGCACACTCTTTCCCAGCGTTTTTCCAATCTGACACGCGACCCTCGTATTCTAGGCATGGTGCAGCAATTGCTGGGCAGTGATGTCTATCTGCATCAGTCGAGAATCAACGACAAGTTTGGTTTTCAGGGAGGTGGCTTTGACTGGCATTCGGATTTCGAAACCTGGCATTCTGAAGACGGGATGCCGCGGATGCGTGCCGTGTCGGCGTCTATTCTGCTTACAGAGAACAACGAATTTAATGGTCCGCTTATGCTGATTCCTGGGTCGCATCAGTTCTTTGTGCCTTGCATTGATAGAACACCGGAAGATAATTGGAAAGACTCTCTTAAAAAACAGCGCCTCGGTGTGCCGGAAAAATCAGCGCTTCGGTGGTTGGCAAATCGAGGCGGGATACAGGCACCGAAAGGTCCACCTGGTTCGTTGTTGCTGTTCGAGTGCAATACCCTGCATGCCTCCAATATGAATATGTCGCCCTGGAGTCGGGCGAATCTGTTTTTTGTCTACAACAGCGTAGAAAACCAGATGCAAAAACCTTACTGCGGGTTGCAGCCGCGGCCGGAATTTCTGGCGACCCGTAACCGCGCCAGCCCCCTGACAATGCGTGACGACGCAGTGGAGCCAGCGGTGCCAGCGCCAATAAACGGTGAGGCGCCGTACGAACCAGAGATGGAGCACAACGTTTTCACAAACTGAATCTGAAGGAGAACTGAATGTTGCCTCGGACGATGAAAGCCGTGTTGCTGAAAGGGCACGGCGAACTGGATCAGCTGGAATACCGTGACGACGTCGCCGTGCCGGCGCCGGAGGCGGGTGAAGTGCTTGTAGAGGTCAGTGCCTGTGGTATGAACAATACCGATGTGTGGGTGCGCAAGGGGGCTTACGGTACGGAAACCGATCCCAATTCGGTTTCTACCTGGCGTCGGGGCCGTTCTACCCTGACCTTTCCCCGGATACAAGGAACTGACACGGTCGGTTACATCGCTGCCGTGGGTGATGGAGTGCCTGAGTCCAGAATCGGCCAGCGGGTTGTTGTAGATTTCAGCCTGTATAACAGGCCGGAAGGCGATGACAGCCTTGCTGATATTGACTATATCGGACATGGCCGGGACGGCGGCTATGCTGAGTACACGACGGTGCCAGCGGAAAATGCCCACACCATCGACAGTGATCTGGATGATGCGCAGTTGGCGACCTTTTGCTGTGCTTACCTGACTGCAGAGCACATGCTGGATCGGGCCCGGGTTGCTGAGAATGAGCGAGTACTGATTACAGGCGCTTCCGGCGGTGTTGGCTCCGGGCTGATCCAGCTGTGCCGGGCACGCGGCGCTATCCCCTACGCGGTTACCGCATTGGGTAAAGAAAAGGCCATGACGGCGATTGGCGCGGAGGGGGTTATTACCCGCAATGGCGGCGACTTGGTTGATGCGGCAAACGAAGTAAGTCAAGGAAAGCCCATTGATGTGGTTGCCGATCTGGTGGGCGGTGATATGTTCAACGACCTGCTGAGAATTCTGCGGCCGGAAGGGCGCTATACCACTGCCGGGGCCATTGCGGGGCCGGTAGTACCACTGGATTTGCGTACCATGTATCTAAAGCAGCTGGAGTTGCACGGATCATCGCAGGGTACTCGCAAGGCCTTTCGGCGCTTGCTCAAATACATTGAAAGCGGCGAGATAAAGCCGCTGTTGCATCGCACCTATCGGTTGTCTGAATTCCATCAGGCGCAGAAAGATTTCATGGCAAAAGGTTTTATCGGCAATCTGGTTGTCGTACCCGATTCAAAATGGGAACGAATAGGAGCGCCCTATGCAGCAGAGTCGGATTAGAACGCTTGAGTTAATCGATATGCACAGTGGCGGCGATGTGAGTCGCATCGTGGTTGGCGGCGTCGGTGACTTGCCGGGGCAGTCGGTGCGAGAGCAGATGCGCTATATCGAGAGTCACGGCGATGGCTTGCGCCGGCTGTTGTTGTCGGAGCCCTATGGCGATCCGCATATGTCTGTCAATTTGGTGACGCGCCCTTGTTCTCCCAAGGCAGCTGCCGGCTACATCATCATGGAAGCGATGGGTTACCCCATGTACTCCGGGTCCAACACCATATGCACTGCTACCGCAGTGCTGGAAAGTGGCTTAGTACCCATGAAGGGCGATGGCGAGCAGCCTCTGGTGCTGGAGTCCCCGGCAGGCCTTGCCCATATCAAGGCGCGGATAAGAAACAGCAGAGTGGACTCGATTACGACTCAGGGCGAACCGGCCTTTGTAGCTGAACGTGATTGCAGGGTTAAGCTGCCGCACTTTGGCGAGATTCGCTACGACCTGGTATGGAGCGGTGCGTTTTATGCGCTGGTGGATTCCGAGCCGCTAGGATTTGAACTCCAGCGCGAAGAGGAGGTGGAGCTGGCAGCCTTTGGTGATCGCTTTGTTAAAACGGTGAATCAGGATTTTCAGCTGGCCCACCCGGACTTTGACGATAACCCGACGCTTTCCTTTTTACACTTCTGCGGCCCGACCCGTGCTAAGGGCAAGGAGGGTTTCGAATCGCCCTCAGCTACCTATGTGCATCCGGGTGTTATCTGTCGCAGCCCAACCGGTACTGGCACATCGGCCCGACTAGCGCAGTTGGACGATCGTGGCGAAATCGCGCAGGGGCAGTGGCTGGAAACGTGCTCGCCGCGGGGCAGTGTTTTTTGTGGCACGGTGTTGGGCGAAGCCAGAGTTGGTTCGAACAAAGGTTTGCACAGCCATATCACCGGCAGGGCAAGAACCCTGGCACATTCGAGAATTGTGGTGGATCTGGATGATCCCCTGATTGAAGAGGGCGATCTGGGGCTGGTGTTGTCGACCGAGGCCGCGTGAGGCGGCCTCTTGGCAGTTTGAGCTAGCTGATATTGCCGGTAACCCGCACTCGGCGGCTCTCCTTGGGTTGCCCTGCGGTACGCGCCGCTTCGCGCTTTTTGATACCGTCGTCGATCATGTTTTTTACGGCGATAATAAGCCCGGTAACGATAAAGGCACCGGGCGGCAGAATGGCCACCAGAAACTGGTTGTAGTCTTTGAAGAAAACAATTTTCCAGCTTTTAGCGCCTTCACCGAACAGCAGATCCATATTGGCAAACAGTGCCCCGGTACCGACCAGCTCGCGCAGGGCACCCAGTACCACGAGAATAACGCCAAAGCCCAGCCCCATCATCAGCCCGTCTACCATCGCCGGGCCAAGGCTGTTCTTGCTGGCGAAGGCATCGGCGCGGCCCAGAATCAAACAGTTGGTTGTGATCAGTGGCAGAAAAATCCCGAGGATCTGAAACAGCTCGTAGGTATAGGCTTGCATCAGCAGTTCGGTGCAGGTCACTGCCGAGGCGATGATCATGACGAAGGCAGGCAGACGCACGGCATCCGACACAAAGCCGCGAATCAGCGAGACCGAGGTGCTGGAGGCCAGCAACACAAACAGCGTTGCCAGCGCCATACCGAGTGAGTTCACCACCGTGCCGGTGACCGCCAGCAGGGGGCACAGGCCCAGCAGTTGAACGATGGCCGGGTTGTTTTTCCACAAGCCGTTCAGGGACAGGTCGCGGTAGTTTGTGTCACTCATCGCCGCTTATCTCCTTTTCCGCGCTCGCAATCAGATGGTCGCGGTTTTGATCGAAATACTGCAAGGCTTTATATACTGCGCCAGTCACCGCACGCGGAGTAATGGTGGCGCCGGTAAAGGTATCGAATACACCGCCGTCTTTCGTCACACCCCACTGAGCCGGTTGTGGATTGTTCAGACTTTTGCCGATAAAGCTGTCAACCCAATCGCTTTTCTTGCGCTCCACCGCGTCGCCCAGCCCGGGCGTTTCACGGTGGGATAATACCCGCACGCCGGCGATGCTGCCGTCGCGATTGACGCCGACAATCAGGTCGATATCGCCGGTGTAGCCCTCACGGGAGGTAGCGGGAATGATCGCGCCGACGAACTGGCCGTCTTGTGTTGCGAGGTAGATGTCCTTGCTTTCACGCAGACCCAGCAGCTCGACATTGTCGGTAGCGACCGTATTGTCGAGCATGGAATTATCGTGGCGATCTTCGGAAATAATCTGCAGCAGAGCTTTTTCTTCGGCGGCGCGAATGTTGGCCTTGATCTGGTCGCGGCTGCCGAGGTAGGTGCTTGCAATAATGGCACTGGTAAAGGCCGCGAAAAGACCCAGCAGAAGGCTGTTGCGGCTAATTGATTGTCCTAACATCAGTCAGCCTCCTTCTGCAGGTTTTTCTTCTTGTGTCCATAGGTGCGCGGCTGGGTGTAGTGATCCAGCAGCGGAGCGGCGAAGTTCATCAGCAGCACCGAGAAGGCGATGGCGTCGGGGTAGTTGCCCCAGACGCGAATCAGGTAGACCAGAATACCGATACAGGCACCGTAGATAATTCGGCCTTTGTTCGATACGGCAGACGTTACCGGGTCGGTGACAATAAAAAAGGCGCCGAGCATCGTTGCACCGCTGAACAGGTGAAACAGGGGCGAACCGCCGGAGGCGGAGCTGCCGCCGTCGTAAAACAGGGCCGACAGCAGGGTAAGCGACATCAGCATGCTGATCGGCGCGTGCCAGGTAAAAACCCGGCGATACAGCAGGTATAGCCCGCCCAGAAGGAAGCCGACATTGGCCCACTCCCAACCGACACCGGCCAGTGTGCCAAACTGGCTGTTGCTCGCCCACAGGTCTTCAACCAGCAGCGAGTTATTCTGTTTGAGCACATCGAGCGGTGTTGCCATGGTGACCGCATCGACCCCACTGAAACTGAAGGTGCGCATCAGCGCGTCGATGGGGCCGAGCACTTCTCCGTTAAAGGTGCCGATGGGCGCGACCCAGCTGGTCATTTGCACCGGGAAGGAAATCAGCAAGACCACATAGCCGACCATCGCCGGATTAAAGGGGTTATAGCCCATGCCGCCGTAGAGGTGCTTGGCAAAGACGATGGCAAACAGTATGCCGACGGCTAGAATCCACCAGGGCGAGGCCGGGGGCAGGGCAATGCCCAGCAGCACGGCGGTCACCAGTGCGCTGCAGTCGTTCAGGTAAAAACCGATGGGACGTTTGCGAATTTTCAGTATCAGCGCTTCCATGCCCAGTGCGAGCAAGGAGGCCAGCAAAATATTGCTGAGGGTGCCGAAGCCGAAAAAATACGTGAGAGCGAAGACGCCGGGCAGGGTTGAGAGCAGCACCAGTCGCATGACGGTGGCCGTACTCATGGGCCCGTGGGCGTGGGGTGAGCTGACGGTTAACAAGGCCATATTTTATCCCTCAACTCCTGCATCCTTGCGCGCCTCGGCCAGCTTGTCTTCGAGCTTGGCGAGGGTATCGCGCAGTACTTCAACGGTGTCGGCACCACTTTCTTCGGCTTCTGCCAGTTTGGCGCGGGTTTTTTCCACGCGTGCTTCAAGCGACTCCAGTGCCTTTCGGGCTTTGTCTTCCGGGCTCAGCTTGGCGGCCGCTTCCCGCGCGGCCATGGCTTTTTCGATGGCGAGCTGGGCCGGATCGTTGGTGGAGGCCGCTGCGGCCACCGGTGCTTCGCTTTCGGATATCTGCGCCAGCTCGGCGCGGGCGGCATCGAGTTTTTCGCGCAGTTTGGCGGTGGATTGCTCCAGCACCTCGGCGGTGTCGGAGCCGCTTTCCTTGGCTTCAGCCAGTTTCTGCTCGGATTTGGTGAGGCGTTTTTCCAGCGACGCCACCTGCTCCTGGGCTTTTTCCAGCGGGCTTTTGTCTTCCTTGCTGGCGCGGGCTGCCTGGGCACGGGCAATGGCTGCAGCCGCAGGATCGTTAGTGTCCGAAGCGCCGGAGGAGACCTGCTGGTGCTGTTGCAGTTCTTCTTTTGCCTTGGCCAGCTTTTCGGTCATGCGTTCATGGGCGGTTTGCAGGGCACCCAGGTTCGGCGCGTCGGCGGCTTCTGCTTCCTTGAGTTTAGCGCTGGCGCTTTCGAGGCGCTTTTCGGCAGTTTCTACGGCTTTTTGCAGGCGCGCCAGTGTTTCCTCACTGCTTTCCTGCGGAGCCTCGCCGCTGCGCTTGGCCATGGCTTTCTCAATAGCAGCTTGTGCCGGGTCGACCGCAGGCGCGGCAGCTTTTTCCTGTGCTGCCTTGATCGGGTCTTTGCCAGCGGCGGCTTTTTTCTTGGCGGCTTCCTGGCGGGCTTTGCGGCGGGCTTCTTTTTCCGCCTCTTCGCGTTCGATGCGCAGCTGCCGTGCTTCAAAGCGCGCCTTGGCGTGTTCGGATTTCACCTTTTCCTGCTGCTGCTTGCGAATTTCCGCTTTGGAAGCGCGGTAGTACTGCACCAGCGGAATATTGCTGGGGCAGGCGTAGGAGCAGGCGCCGCATTCGATGCAATCAAACAGGTTGTGGTCTTCGAGCTTTTCGTATTCCTTGCCACGGGCGAACCAGTACATCTGCTGGGGCAGCAGTGAAACCGGGCAGGCCTCTGCGCACAGGCCGCAGCGAATACAGGCCTGTGCCGGCGGTGGTGGCGGCAGCTCTTCTGTTGTCGGCGCCAGCAGACAGTTAGTGGTTTTCACCACTGGCACTGAGGTGTCTTTCAGGGTGAAGCCCATCATCGGCCCGCCCATCACTAGGCGAAGACACTGCTGCTGGTTAAAACCGCCGAGTTTGAGCAGGTAATCTACGGGGGTGCCCAGCAGCACTTCAAAGTTACCGGGAGCGCTGCACGCCTCTCCGGTTACCGTGGTGATGCGGGAAATCAGCGGCTCGCCGAACTGTACCGCCCGATGAATGGCGACGGTGGTGCCGATGTTCTGGCAAACAATGCCCACGTCTGCCGGCAGGCCGCCGGAAGGTACTTCACGGCCCGTCAGGATCTGGATCAGCTGCTTTTCGCCGCCCGAGGGATATTTGGTGGGAAACACCACGATTTCAATATTGCTGTCTTCGGCCGCTTGGCGCAGTGCGGCGATGCCTTCCGGCTTGTTGTCCTCGACGCCTATCAGCGTTTGCTCGGTGGGCTGAATCAGATGCTGGAGGATTTTAATGCCGGCAATGATCTGATCCGCGCGCTCACGCATCAGCATGTCGTCGGCAGTGATATAGGGCTCGCACTCTGTGCCATTGATAATCAGCGTATCGATCACCGCATCATCGCGGGTGCTGAGTTTTACTGCAGAGGGAAAGCCGGCGCCGCCCATGCCGGCAATGCCGCAATCGCGAATCCGGTGCAGCAGGTCGGCTTTCTCCAGCGCAGTGTAGTCGTCTACCGGATCGAGTTCGATCCACTCGTCTTTGCCGTCAGTGTCTATTACGATGCAGGGCGCAAGCAGACCCGAAGGATGTGGAATTTCCCGATGCTCAATGGCGCTGACGGTGCCGGAACTGGCGGCGTGCACGGGTACGCTAACAAAGCCCTTGGCTTCGGCGATCATCTGGCCTTTCAGCACGCTCTGGCCCACTTCAACGATGGGCGCTGCCGGTGCGCCGATATGTTGGGACAGCGGGTGTACCAGAACGGGTGGAATGCCCGCATTTTCAATGCCGCGCTGCAGCGATTGTGTCTTGTTTTCCGGCGGGTGAACGCCGCCGTGAATATCCCAGATTTTTCTCATGCGGCCTGATCTCTATCCTTGCTGTCTTCACCGGAATTGCCGCGGTCAGTCGCAATCAGGTCTTCGGTAATGGCTTCTTCGGCAGAGGGGGGCAGTTCCCAGCTCCAGTTCTGCACGGTGGTGGGCAGCGGAATCATGTCGATGCAATCCACCGGGCAGGGCTCCACGCAGAGATCGCAGCCGGTGCATTCGCTGGCGACCACGGTATGCATGTGTTTGGCGGCGCCAACAATGGCGTCTACCGGGCAGGCCTGAATGCACTTGGTGCAGCCGATGCACTCGTCTTCGCGGATATAAGCGACCGAGGGCACGCTTTCTTCTTCGGCGTCCAGCGGCAGAGCTTCCACATCCAGCAGGTCGGCCAGCGCGTTGATCGTCGTTTCGCCGCCGGGGGGGCATTTGTTTATAGCGTCGCCTTGAGCAATGGCCTCGGCGTAGGGGCGGCAGCCGGGGTAGCCGCACTGGCCGCACTGGGTCTGCGGCAGCAGGGCTTCAACCTGGTCGGCAATCGGGTCGCCTTCGGTCTTGAATTTGACCGCAGCAAACCCGAGCAGGGAGCCAAAGGCGAGGCCGAGCAAGGCCAATGAACCGAGGGCGGCGATAAAGGGGTGTTGGGACAGCAGTTCAATCATCACAGCCTCCTACACCAGACCCGCAAAGCCCATAAAGGCCAGCGACATCAGGCCAGCCGTTACCATGCCGATGGCAGGGCCTTGAAAGGGTTGGGGCACGTCAGCTACCGCTAGGCGCTCGCGCATGGCGGCAAACAGCACGAGAACCAGCGAAAAACCGGCGGCAGCGCCAAAGCCGTAGAGGGCAGACTCGACGAAGCTGTGTTCTTTGTTGATGTTGAGCAGGGCGACACCCAGCACCGCGCAGTTGGTGGTGATCAGGGGCAGAAAGACGCCGAGCACTTTGTAGAGCAGGGGGCTGGTTTTGCGGACCACCATTTCGGTGAACTGCACCACTACCGCGATAACGAGAATGAAGGAGATGGTGCGCAGGTATTCCAGCCCCAGCGGCACCAGCAGCCATTCATAGGTCAGCCAGCTGCAGATGGAGGCCAGCGTGAGCACGAAGGTGGTGGCGCTGGACATGCCGATGGCGGTTTCCAGTTTGTTGGAAACGCCCATGAAGGGGCACAGTCCCAGGAACTGTACCAGTACGAAATTGTTGACCAGAATGGCGCTGATCAACAGAACAGAATAGTCCGCCAACATCGTGGGCCTCGACGATGAGTGTGTAAGTTGTGCGCGCGGTGGGTAAATACCCGTAGAGGCACCGCAGACCAAGTGGGCAGCATCTCAGCGAAACCCAGCCACACGCTGGCAAGGCGCGCAGCGAAGTGCAAGGCTGGGTGCCCTTGCCAAGCTGCGCAACGCAGCCAGCGTGTGGCTGGGGTTCGCCCGAAGGGGCATTGCGTGTGATGCCCCTGCTTCGTTGCTGTCGCTGGAAAGGCAACCAGCCTTCCTGCACAACAGCGTCTCGCAGGTGAATCACACGCAATGCCTGAGATGCCGCCCACTTGATCTGTGGTGCCTCCAGTGAGCAAAGCTCAAAAAACAGGCGGTTAGTCTATTTTATTTCGAACAAGCGTTCAATTTAAAAGTCCTTGAAAGGACTGGCAAAATCGGCCGTTTGGGGAGTGTTAAAGCGCTTCTGGCGTAAAAACTCCCTCACCCTGTCCCTCTCCCAGAGGGAGAGGGTACCCTCCTTGTTGAATCGGTGGCCCCCTCTCCCTCTGGGAGAGGGTTGGGGTGAGGGCCTACTTCACCTGCATCCCCGGCTTGGCGCCCTCGTGCGGCTCCAGCAAGTATATATCTTTCCCACCCGGCCCGGCTGCCAGCACCATACCCTCTGAGATGCCAAAACGCATTTTACGGGGTTTCAGGTTGGCGACCAGCACGGTGAGCTTGCCGATCAGCTGCTCGGGCTCATAAGCGCCGCGAATGCCGGAAAACACCTGACGGGTCTCGTTGCCCACATTCAGGGTCAGTTTCAGCAGCTTGTCTGCGCCTTCAACGTATTCGGCATTGGCGATTTCAGCGATGCGCAGGTCCACTTTGGCAAAGTCGTCGAACTCAATTTCTGCGCTGGCTGACTCGGTTTTCCTGGGCGCTTTTTTCGGGGCGGCCTGCTGGACGGCGGCTGCTTCTTCGCGGCTCTCTTCCAGCATTTTATCGACGGTGTCACTGTCGACCCGGGTCATCATCGCCTTGAATTTTTCGATCTTGTGATCCAGCAGCGGCGCAAATTCGCCGTCCCAGCGCAGTTCGCAATTCAGGAAGGCTTCGGCCTGCTCGGCCAGTGCCGGCACCACCGGTTTCAGATAGGTCATCAGAACCCTGAACAGGTTCACGCACTGGGAGCTGACGGCGACCGCCTGCTGAGCGGTATCTTCGCTTTTCGCCGTTTTCCAGGGCTCTTCGGCGTCGAAGTACTCGTTTACCGCATCAGCCAGCGCCATGATCTCGCGCACGGCCCGGCTGTACTCGCGCTGGTCAAAAAAGCCTGCAATTTCGTCACTCTTGCCGGTGACGCGCTGCCAGAGCTCGGGATTATGCAGCTCGCTGCTCAGTTTGCCGTCGTTGCCCTTGTGAATAAATTTGGCGCTGCGGCTGGCGATATTGACCAGCTTGCCCACCAGGTCGGCGTTTACGCGCTGGGTAAAGTCTTCCAGGCTCAGATCGATGTCGTCGACCCCGCCGGACAGTTTGGCGGCAAAGTAGTAGCGCAGGTATTCCGGCTGAAAGTGCTTGAGATAAGTGGCTGCCTTGATAAAGGTGCCCCGACTCTTCGACATTTTCTTGCCGTTGACCGTCAGAAAGCCGTGTACATAGACTGAGGTCGGTGTTCTGAAACCTGCCGACTCCAGCATTGCCGGCCAGAACAGGCCGTGGAAGTTGATGATGTCCTTGCCGATAAAGTGATAAAGCTCGGCCTTGGAGTCCTTGGCCCAGAACTCGTCAAAGCTGCGACCGTTCTGCTGACACCAGTTGGCGCAGCTGGCCATATAGCCGATGGGGGCGTCCAGCCACACGTAAAAATATTTGCCGGGCGCGCCGGGTATCTCAAAGCCGAAGTAGGGGGCGTCGCGGGAGATATCCCAGGATTGCAGGCCGGCTTCCAGCCATTCGCCCAGCTTGTTGGCTATCTGCGGCTGGAGGCTGTCGGAGCGGGTCCACTGTTTCAGAAAATCGGTGAATTCACCCAGTTTGAAGAAGTAATGGGTGGAGGCCTTTTCAATCGGCGTGGCGCCGGAGATTACCGAGCGCGGGTTGATCAGGTCGGCCGGGGTATAGGTGGCGCCGCAGGCCTCACAGTTGTCGCCGTACTGATCGTCAGTTTTGCACTTGGGGCAGGCGCCCTTGATATAGCGATCGGCCAGAAACAGGTTTTTCTCGGGGTCGAACAGCTGGGTGATTTCCCGCTTTTCGATATGGCCGTTGGCGTCCAGGCGTTGATAGATTTCCTGAGCGTAGTGCTCGCACTCGGGGGAGTGGGTGGTGTAGTAATTGTCGAAGTTGATCAGAAAACCATCGAAATCCCGCTGGTGATCCGCCTGAACACGCTTGATCTGCTCTTCGGGCGTAATGCCCAGCTTCTCGGCTGTCAGCATGATGGCCGTGCCGTGGGCGTCGTCGGCGCACAGGTAGGTGCAGTCGTGGCCGCGCAGTTTCTGGAAGCGCACCCAGATATCGGTCTGGATGGTTTCCAGCAAGTGGCCGAGGTGGAGCGGGCCATTGGCGTAGGGCAGTGCGCTGGTGACCAGTATCTGACGTTTCGACATTTTTACCTGACATTGGCGGTTTTCGGGGCGGCGTACTATAGCCTTTTTGCGGCGTCCCTGCATCTCGTGTGCGTTGAGGGGGCTGGCGTGAGGGCGTATACTCGCCCTCCAATTTTGACCTCCTGACACGCAACCATGCCTGATATAGAACAAAGTACGCGCGAGCAGCTGCTTGCCTGCCATCTGCCCGGCATCAATCTGCCGCTGAGTCTGGTGGGGGCGGTGGAAGCCTTGGGCCTGTCTGCCAGTCGTGCTGAGGCGGTGGTCGCCCTGCATTTTCCGGCCCGCTCACGGATGGAAGCTATTGAGATGGCGCTCAACGAGTGCCTGCAGGCGGCGTCTGGGGTAAATAAGTGCAAACTTACCGTGAAAACTGCGATTCAGGCGACCGCTGCAGTGGGCGAAACCCAGAATCTGGAGCGGGTGAAGAACGTTATTGCCGTGGCCTCGGGCAAGGGCGGGGTCGGCAAATCCACTACCTCGGTCAATTTGGCGCTGGCGCTGGCGGCTGAGGGGGCGAAGGTCGGTATTCTGGATGCGGATATCTACGGCCCCAGCCAGCAATTGATGTTGGGTGTGAAAGAGGGGCAGCGCCCGGAGCAGCACGGCACCAACTATTTAAAGCCCATCGTCGCTCACGGCCTGCAGTCCATGTCGATGGGTTATCTGGTCACAGAGAAAACGCCGATGGTGTGGCGCGGCCCAATGGCCAGTGGCGCCCTGCAGCAGCTCTTGTATCAGACCTATTGGGATGAGCTGGATTATCTTGTGATTGATATGCCGCCGGGTACCGGTGATATCCAGTTGACCCTGTCGCAGAAAGTGCCGGTAACGGGGGCCGTGATCGTGACCACACCGCAGGATATTGCGCTGCTGGATGCCCGCAAAGGTATCGAGATGTTCCAGAAAGTGGATGTGCCTGTGCTGGGTATTGTCGAAAATATGTCAGTGCATGTGTGTACTAACTGTGGGCACGTTGAGCATATCTTTGGCGAAAAGGGCGGTGACAATATCGCAGCCGACTATAAAGTGCCGATGCTCGGCGCGCTGCCTCTGACCCTGAAAATTCGGGAGCAGGCTGACAAGGGCCTGCCGGTGGTCGCCGAAGCGCCGGAGTCAGAGACGGCGATGATTTACCGCGATGTAGCCATTCGTCTGGGCGCTGAATTGGCCCGGCGTCAGGCCAGCGGGGCGAACAAGGCTTTTCCGAATATTGTGATCAAGAACGATTGAAAACGGGGCGGACGTCTGACGCTGGACGTCTGACGCTAGCAGCGATTATCTAAGGAAGTCTGACAATGAGTATAAAAGCCGACAAATGGATTCGCCGGATGGCGGAAAGTGAGGGCATGATTGAGCCCTTTGAAGCGGGCCAGGTTAGAGAAAACGAAGGCGGAAAAATTATTTCCTACGGCACCTCAAGCTACGGCTATGATGTGCGTTGCTCGGATGAGTTCAAGGTCTTTACCAATATCCATTCAGCGACGGTTGATCCTAAAAATTTCGATGAAAAAAGCTTTGTCGATATCCGCGGTGAGTACTGCATTATTCCTCCTAACTCTTTTGCTCTGGCGCGAACCGTCGAATACTTCCGCATTCCGCGCAATGTCCTGACAGTGTGTCTGGGTAAGTCCACCTACGCCCGCTGCGGCATTATCGTTAATGTCACGCCGCTGGAGCCGGAGTGGGAAGGCCACGTGACATTGGAGTTCTCCAATACCACTAACCTGCCGGCGAAAATCTACGCCAACGAAGGGGTGGCGCAGATGCTGTTCTTTGAGTCGGATGAAATCTGCGAGGTGAGCTACAAGGATCGTGGCGGCAAGTATCAGGGGCAGCGCGGGGTTACCTTGCCGAAAACCTGATGGGCTTCCTGATCAGGAGCCTATTTTCAGTGATTCAGGTTTGAGCTGCATTTCTATGCGCTCATCGTCGTCATCCTGCTCCATTTTGATAATCAGGTAATCCAGATCCGGGGCGACCCAGATAAAGGTCTCCCGGTCTTTGCCCTCTCTTGTCTGGCGCAGTTTGACGGTCTGCATCTGGCGCTGACCAAGGGTTAGAATTTCTTCCCCTACTTTTTCGACCCGGTATTGCTTGTGACGGCCTCGGTCCACCAGCTTGTAGGTGCGCGGCTGCTGCAGCCGCCCGGCCAGCAGATCCAGCCGCAACTGCAGTTGATAGCTGAGTTTGTCAAAGGTGTCGGGCTCCAGTTCGGCGCGGCGCTGGCCATCGTCCAAATCAAACGTCGCCTGCTTTTTCTTCCAGTTGTAGCGAATGGTCTGGTCTTTGCTTTTGCCGGGGTTCTGGCGATAGCGGTACTTAACGGGTTGTATATTTTCCCCGTCAAAATCGACAACGGCGGTTTCTTCGAGGCTGAAGAAGAGAATCCGTGCGGAGTCGTGGAGCTGCCAGCGCGACTCGCCGCTGCGCTCCAGATGGCGTTCAACTTCCGCCGCCAGTCCGCCTTTAACCAGGTGGTAGGTGGCGCTGTAGGGTGTGAGCAGTGGTGCGGGTTCGCCTAGAAGGGCCTGCGACGGGAAGGCGCTAGCCAGAAGTGCCGTTAAAAGGAAAGCCTGTAGCCGAAAGTGCTTTGCCATCAAGTTCTGCTCGGTTGCCGTTGAGAATCAGTCGCCCCTGGGCATACCACTGGGCCGCCAGCGGGTAAATGCGGTGTTCCAGTTCGAGTACGCGGGCGGCGAGAAGTTCCGCCGTATCTCCCGCCTCTATAGGCACGCGAGCGTGGATTACTGGTGGTCCGCCGTCAAGCTCTTCGGTCACAAAATGCACAGTCGCGCCGGCTTCGGCATCGCCCGCATCCAGCGCGCGCTGGTGGGTGTGCAGACCAGGATATTTGGGCAGCAGCGAGGGGTGGATATTGAGCATGCGGCCGCGATAGTGGCGCACAAAGTCGGCGCCGAGAATGCGCATAAAGCCGGCGAGAATCACGAGGTCGGGTTGATAGCTGTCGATAACTTCCCGCAGAGCGGCGTCAAAGTCATCGCGACTGGCATAGGCGGTATGGTCTACGGCGGCCGTTGCAATGCCCGCTTCCCGTGCGCGCTCTAAGCCCTTGGCGGCTGGCCGGTTGCTGATAACGGCACTGAGGGTGGCATCGAGCTCGCCGTTCTGGGCGCTGTCGATAAAGGCCTGCAGATTGGACCCACTGCCGGAGATCAGGATGACGGTATTGCAGGGCATTTACAGCCCCTGCAATACGACGCGCTCGCCGTCCTCGGGGCAGGACTGAATTTCGCCGATCAGGGCGGCAGTTTCGCCCTGCTGCTTGAGCATATCCATAACGGATTCGGTCTGTGAGGCATCGACGCACAGCACAAAGCCGATGCCGCAGTTGAAGGTGCGGAACATTTCGCGGGTTTCGACATTGCCCTGCTGCTGCAGCCAGTCGAAGATTTCCGGGCGCTGCCAGCTGTTCAGGTCAATCGTGGCGCGGGTGCCTTTGGGCAGTACCCGGGGAACGTTTTCCAGTAGGCCGCCACCGGTAATATGAGCCATGGCCTTGATCGGGTACTCCTTGATCAGGCGCAGCACCTGTTTGGCGTAGATGCGAGTGGGTGTCAGCAGAGTCTCACCGAGGGTGCTGTCGCCAAAAGGCTGAGACAGGTCGGCACCGGAGACCTCAATGATTTTGCGAATCAGTGAGTAGCCGTTGGAGTGGGGGCCGGAGGAGCTGATGCCAATCAGCTGGTCACCCACTCTGACGGTGAAACCGTCGACAATCTTGGATTTTTCCACAACGCCAACGCAGAAACCCGCCAGATCGTAGTCTTCACCTTCGTACATGCCGGGCATTTCAGCGGTTTCGCCGCCAACCAGTGCGCAACCGGAGAGCTCGCAGCCGGCGCCGATGCCTTCAACCACCTGTGCGGCGACATCCACATTGAGCGCGCCGGTGGCGTAATAATCCAGGAAAAACAGGGGTTCGGCGCCGGTTACCAGCAGATCATTGGCGCACATGGCCACCAGGTCGATGCCGATGGTGTTGTGAATGCCGAGATCCATGGCCAGGCGCAACTTAGTGCCCACGCCGTCGGTGCCGGACACCAGAACCGGTTCCTTGTAACCACTGGGAATCTGACACAGTGCGCCGAAACCGCCGAGGCCGGACATCACTTCCGAGCGGCGGGTTTTCTTGGCGACATGTTTGATTCGCTCAACCAGCGCATCTCCCGCGTCGATATCGACACCGGCATCTTTATAGCTGAGGGGGCGGGAGGATTCGGTCATGTTGGGGCACCTTAATTCGAGGGCGGCTATTCTAGCGTGAATAAACGTCAAATTCAGCAGTAAATTGGCGTGAGCGCGCCTGAATATTCTCCGGCTGATTCGCCGGGCTGGCCTTGCTACAATGCCACGCTGCTATCTTGCGGGTCTGCGGGAAGATGATGAAAAGAATGCTGGTGCTTCTGGTGTTTGGCCTGATGTGTTCGGGGCTGTATGCGGAAGTGATGAAGACGCTGTACGACGTGCGGGTGCCGGTTAGCCAGCGCGGTGAGGCGGAGCTGTCCGGGGCGGTGGTCGAAGGCCTGAATACCGTGCTGGTGCGGGTAAGCGGTCGGGCCGATATAGGACAGTTTGATTCCGTTCGCCAGGCGCTGCGGCAGGCGCGGAACCTGTTGCTGCAGTACCGCTATGACCGGGAATTCGTGGATGGCGAGGAGCAGCTGCTGGTGGCGCTGAGTTTCAGTGAGCCGGAAGTGAATCGTCTGTTGCTCCAATCCGGCCTGCCGGTGTGGGATAAAAACCGCCCGCAAACGCTGGTCTGGCTGGTGGTCGACGATGTCAGTGGTCGGCAGTTTGTCAGCGAGGAAACGCATCCGGAGATCGTGGCGGCACTGCGCGAAGCGGCGGCGGCACGTGGCTTGCCGCTGGCTTTTCCGGTACTCGATATCGACGATCGGATTCAGCTCAATATCGATCAGGTCTGGTCCATGCAGCTGGATGCGGTGCGTCGCGCCGCCGAGCGTTATCGCACCTCACACGTCCTTACCGGGCGCATTACACGCCTGTCGACTCGCTGGTTGGGCAATTTCGTTTATCTCAGGGCAGGCGACGAGGCCTTTGTTGATCATCAGGCGCCGATGGTTGCGGAGATTCTGACGCCGACTGTCAATACGATTGCCGATGAGCTGGGTGCGCGCTACGCGGTGCTGCGCTCGGAAGGGGGCTCGCTGAATGCCAATATTGTGGTCAGCGGAGTCGATGATTTTCGCGATTACGCTCGTCTGCTGACCTACCTTGAAGGCGTTGCGGTCATCGAGCACGCTAACCCTGTCTGGGTGGACGGGTCACAACTGATTGTGCAGCTTCACCTGCAAGGCAGCATCGACAAAGCCCGTCAGTTTTTTCAGCTGGATAAAAAATTGCTGGAAGATGAAAATCCCGGCCTGGCGTTCTCGGATTCACAGCTGCCACTTGATCAGATACACAGTTATTACCGGTGGCAAAACCTGCCATGAACCCGTTGAACGAAGCTCCGAACACGCGTCTTTTGTTACTGGCGGCAGCAGTGTTTGCGCTGGCGCTGCTGATCCACCTGCTGAAACCTATTCTGGCGCCCTTTCTGGTCGGAGCCTTGCTCGCCTACCTGGGCGATCCGCTGGTTGATCGGCTGGAGGCCCGCAAACTTGGCCGTACCTCGGCGGTGTGCGTGGTCTTTCTGGGCTTGAGCCTGATGGGCCTGGTCGCACTGTTGATTGCGCTGCCGCTGTTGATCGACCAGTTTCAGCTGCTGAATGTGCGCCTGCAATCGCTGGTGCAGTGGTTGCAGGGTAATGTGCTGCCGGAATTGAAAGCGCGGTTCGGCGATGGCGCCTCCCTGTCGCAGGCCGGGCAGGCCTTGGGCCAGAATATCGGTACTGCGGGGGATGTCATTCTGCGGCTGTGGTCGCGCATTACCGGCTCAAGCCTGGCCATTGTCGGCTGGCTCAGCACCTTGGTATTGATTCCTGTGGTGACGTTTTATCTGCTGCGTGACTGGGACATTCTGGTTGCGAAGATCGGCGATTTACTGCCGCGCCGGGTAGAGGGTCGGGCGACTCTCATTGCCCGCGAGTGCGACGAGATTCTGGGCGCCTTTATTCGCGGTCAGCTACTGGTGATGGCGGCACTAGCGGTTATTTATACGGCCGGGTTGTGGCTGGTTGGGCTTGAACTGGCGCTGGTACTGGGTTTGCTTGCCGGCCTGGCGAGTATCGTACCCTACATGGGCTTTGTGGTCGGTATCGTTGCGGCCGTGATTGCGGCCTGGTTTCAGTTTCACGATATCTGGGTGCTGCTGCAGGTGGGGGTGGTGTTCGGCATTGGGCAAATGCTGGAAGGTATGGTCTTGACCCCTCTGCTGGTTGGTGACCGCATTGGCCTGCATCCTGTAGCGGTGATATTCGCCCTGCTGGCGGGCGGGCAGCTGTTTGGTTTTGTTGGAATACTGCTGGCTTTGCCAACCGCAGCCGTGGTTATGGTGATGCTGCGGCACGTGCACACCAGTTACCTCGGTAGTGATTTTTACTCGGCGGGCCGCCAGCTGCCGGAGCAGCCGTCGCCGGAAACTTCGCGAGACAGTACACCGAATGAGTGAGCAGCTGGCGCTGGGGCTCGGCCCCGACAAATTTTTGACCTTTGAAAACTTCTACGTCATTGGCTCCAATCGCTTGCTGGTCAATCAGCTGGGCCTGCAGGCCCGTGGCGAGGGTGAGCAGTGGGTTATGGTGCACGGTGGCGCGGAGAGTGGCCGCAGCCACCTGTTGCAGGCCAGCTGTCAGGCGGCGGCCGCCGCCGGTCGTGTCGCGTCCTATCTTCCACTGAAGGAGATGGGCGATTATTCGCCGGCAGACGTGCTGGCCGGAGCGGAAAGTCTCGACCTGTTATGCCTGGATGATGTGGATCTTGTTATGGGGCGGGCCGACTGGGAAGAGGCTCTGTTTCATCTTTATAACCGGGCAGTGTTGAGCGGCACGGCGCTGTTGCTGTCGTCCCTGCGGCCTGCCAGCGGTATGGACTGTGCATTGCCAGACCTGCGGTCGCGTTTGGCCAGCTTCAGCGTCTACCAGCTGCACGCTTTGAGTGATGAGGAGCGTTTGCAGGCGCTTGTTTTCCGCGCGGAAGGTCTGGGCATGGAATTGACCGCCGAGGTGGCGGATTATCTGTATCATCGGGCGGCAAGAAACCTCGCTGCTCTGTTTCAGATTCTGGAGCAGCTTGACCGGGAGTCTCTGCGTCATCAGCGCGCTCTGACCAAGCCCTTTGTGAAATCGGTGTTGGGCTGGTAATTCCGGTAGATCAATTGTTAATTTATTCACTTAAGCCTTTAATTAGACTGGCTTTACCAGTTTTTTTGCGCTATACGTATGCCAGTTGAAAAAAATAACGACTGAGCGCGAGAAAAGCTCGCCACTGTCAGAGTGAAAACTCAGGTCTCAGTTATTCAAAATCCAGTTACTGGATCAAAGTAAGGCGTTCACGCAAGGGGAGTTAATAATGAACAAAACTATTGCCGTATCGATTCTGGCTGCCGCGGCAGCAGGTCTTTCGACAACGGCCGCAGCAGAAGGCCCATGGCGGGCCAGTCTGTCCGTCGGTCAGCAAACTTTCGGTTCCGACCGCGACCTGGATGATGCCACTACCGGCATTTTGGGTATCGAGCGGCAGCTGTCTGAAGACTGGGGTGTCGAATTCCGCTACATGAATTCAGCTCCGGATCACAAATATCTCAGCAACGTAGACGCTGACCTGAACCAGGGAAGCCTGGATCTGCTGCGCTACTTCGGTGGCGAGCGCTGGAAGCCCTACGCGGCTATCGGCCTGGGTCACGCTGAGTTCAATTTCGACGGCGCAGCCAACAGCACAGAAACCCAGGCCAACATCGGCGGCGGGGTGCGTTACCTGTTCGATCAGAACTGGTCTGCGCGTCTCGACGCCCGTGTCATTAACGGCCTGGACGTTGAGCAGACTGACGGCCTGATCAGTTTGGGTGTGGCTTATGCCTTCGGTGAGTCGAAGTCTAAACCCGAGCCCAAGCGCACGCCGATGAAGCCAATGGAAAAAGACACTGACGGCGACGGTGTGGGTGACACCACTGACCGTTGTGCCAATACGCCCGTTGGCGTGGTAGTCAATGCCGCAGGTTGCCCGCTCGATACCGACGGTGACGGCGTAGCTGACTACAAAGACAAGTGTCCGCAGACTCCAGCCGGCCGTCAGGTTGACGAAACCGGTTGTAAATTCGTGCTGACCCGCACCGAGCAGGTCCGCATGGAAGTGAACTTTGCGTCCAACTCAGCGGACATTCCTGCGCAGTACATGCCGGAAATCGCGAAAGTTGCCGAGTTCCTGAAGAAGTTTGGCGGTGTCAGTGCAGTGATCGAAGGTCACTCTGACAGCTCCGGTGCTGACGCTTACAACAAGACCTTGTCTCAGCGTCGCGCTGATGCAGTGAAAGCTGCACTGGTAACTCGCTACGGCATTGATGCCTCACGCCTGACTGCTATCGGTTACGGTGAAGAGCGTCCGATCGCTTCCAACGATACCCGTGAAGGGCGTCGTGAGAACCGTCGCGTTGTTGCTGTACTGAAGGCTGAAGTTTCCGAGTAAACCAAGCGCTTCTTTAAAAGGCCTCCCACGCGGAGGCCTTTTTTTTGGTTAAATATCCCTGATGACAAAAATAATCAGGTGAACAGTGAATTCCAGTTACCCTCGCCCTGCCACCGCCAACTATGTTCTTGTCATGTTGGTGCTGGCCTACATATTGTCCTTTATCGATCGCAATATCCTGGCTTTGCTGGTCGGGCCGATACGGGCTGAATTCGAGCTGAGTGATTTTCAGTTCAGTATTCTGCACGGCTGGGCGTTTACGCTGTTTTATATTTTCCTCGGGCTGCCCATTGGCTGGTTGGCCGATCGCTTTTCCCGCAAGTGGATTATTACCAGTGGGATTTTTCTGTGGAGCCTGATGACTTGTCTGTGCGGTTTCGCCAAAAACTTCGGCTCACTGTTCGCGACTCGCATTGGTGTTGGGGTGGGTGAGGCGGCCTTGTCACCGCCGGCCTATTCGCTGATGAGTGACTACTTCGAGCCGAAGCGGCTGCGTTTTGCCACCGCTATTTATACCGCAGGAATAACGGTGGGTAGCGGTACCTCCTACATGATTGGCGGTTGGCTCTATGAAAAGTTCGACGCCATGGGCGGCTGGCAGGTGCCGGCACTGGGCTGGGAGTTCAAGGCCTGGCAGCTGACCTTTATTACCGTTGGTCTGCCGGGCGTGCTGGTGGCTGCCCTGTTTTTACTGGTGCGCGAGCCGGTCAGGCAGAAAACGGCGCTCGACAAGGATGAAGGCGCGGATTTGGCTGATGTCGGCCAGCATTTGCGAAACCATTGGCAGGCCTATACCTCACTGATTATGGGAATGTCGATGATGGCGGTGATTGGCTACGGCATGCTCACCTGGCTGCCCGAATTTTTGCTGAGAACCTACGGGATGGACAAGACCAGTGGCGGCGCCTGGCTCGGCGGCATTTTTATTATCGGAGGCACTGCAGGGACATTTTCCGGTGCCGTCTTTGCCGAATTGCTACAACGCCGCGGTTATGAGGATGCCAATATGCGGCTTATCGGTCTGGTGGCTGCCATCGTGGCGATCCCGGCCGCCCTTGCGGCGCTTATGCCGGAGGCCGGGCTTGCTCTGGCTCTCTACGCGCTGGTGACCTACCTGCAGTACACCCACTTCGGGGTGGGGATTGCGGCCCTGCAGCTGATTACGCCCAATCAAATGCGCGCCCAGGTTTCGGCCCTGATGCTGTTCGCTACCAATCTGTTCGGGCTGGCTCTGGGAGGGAGCTTTGTTGCTTTCTTTACCGACTTTGTCTACCAGAGCGATAGCGCCTTGAATCTGTCGCTGGCTTCGGTGGCGGCCATTGTTTATCCGGTGGCTGCGCTGGCTATTTTCTGGGGTTTGCGCCATTACAGGGCGGCCCAACAAGCCATTGAATAATAAGGATAAAAAATCCTTGAAGTCATTCAGGCTCGATTGGCACAGATATTGAATTGTCTTCCATGGCAAGCGGGCTTTTACTGGTGCAACCCTGTTTTGGTGCACATCTTCCAGTAAAGCCTGATTTTGCCCGCACCAAGGTGGTGCTTACGCATTATTGGGAGACATTTCATGCTGTTCGGGCGCAAAGACCGCAAACCGATCAAAATCACCGACAAGAAAGTGGTGGACTGGAAGTACGCCGTGTGTGGCTACTGCTCCACCGGTTGCTCGATAGAGGTCGGGTTGAATGCGGACGGCAAACCCGTCGCCAGCCGGGGCAAAGGCAGCGCCCCGGTCAATCAGGGCAAGCTGTGCATCAAGGGCATTTTCGAACACGAGCTGGTGACCACGGCGGGCCGGGGCACCGAGCCCTTAATGCGCGACAAGATTTATAACCCCTATCGGAGTGCAAGCTGGGACGAGGCTCTGGACCGCACGGCCAGCGAATTCATGCGCATCCAGGAAAAATACGGTCGCGACAGCGTCGCCGTCGTCTCCACCGGTCAGCTGCTAACCGAAGAGTTCTATACCCTGGGCAAGCTGGTGCGGGGGGTGTTGGGCACCAACAACTACGACGGCAACACGACCTTGTGCATGGCGTCGGCCGTGTCCGGCTACAAGCGCTCCTTCGGGTCTGACGGCCCGCCCGGCTGCTACGAAGATTTTGAAGAAACCCACTGCCTGATGGCCTTCGGTTCCAATTTGCCGGAGCAGCATCCGATTATTTACTGGCGTTTGAAAGAAGCGCTGGAAAAGCGCAAGTTCCCGCTGATTGTGGTGGACCCCCGGGTAACCATGATGGCCCAGTTTGCCGACATCCACCTGCCTATCACGCCGGGGACCGATCTGGTGCTGCTGAACGCCATGGCTCACGTGATCCTGAAGGAAGGGCTGCAGAAGCAGGACTACATTGACGCCCACTGCAACGGCTGCGACGAGCTGAAAGCCACGGTTGAAAAATACGACCCGGAATCCGCTTCTCGGATCTGCGGAATAGATGCCGATACCATTCGCCACGTCGCCCGGCTTTACGCCAAAGCCCCTTCGGCCATGAGTATCTGGACCATGGGTATCAATCAGAGCACCCACGGCAGCGACGGTGTCTGCGGTATCAATAACCTGAACCTGATTACCGGCAATATCGGTATTCCCGGCGGCACTTCGCTCTCCATTACCGGTCAGTGCAATGCTATGGGCACCCGGGAATGGTCCTCCTGTTCCGGCTTGCCAGGCTACCGCATGCTGGAAAAAGAAGAGCACCGCAATGAGGTCGGCGCCTTCTGGGGCGTCGACCCGGAGTTTTTCCCGAAGAAGCGCGGCCTGCAGCAGACCGATATTTTTCCGGCCATCGAATCCGGCGAGATCAAGGCATTGTGGATCGTGGCGACCAACCCCTTGACCTCCATGCCCAATCAGCCGCGTATCAAAAAAGCGCTGGAAAAGCTGGAGTTCATGGTGGTGCAGGACGGCTACGCTGATTGCGAAACCGCCAAATATGCCCATGTTTATTTGCCCGGCGCGGTCTGGGGTGAGAAAGAAGGCGTGCAGACCAACACCGAGCGGCGGGTTAATCTGGTGCGCAAATTTGTCGAGCCGCCGGGCCAGGCCAAGCCGGATTTCTGGGTATTTAACGAGCTGGCGAAACGCTTTGAGCAGGGTCGAAAAATCCGTTTTCCCGAAACGACCTCGGAAATCTTTGATGAAATGAAGCAGCTCTCCAAAGGTGAGGGCAGAACGCTGGATATTTCCGGTATGAGTCACGATGCCATTGAAGCCCAGCGCGGCATTCAGTGGCCCATGCGTGAAGGCGAGGCGACGGGTAATCCGCGTCTGTACAGCGACGGCAAGTTCCAGACCCCGAGTGGCAAAGCCAACCTGCTGGCGATGGATTATATCGAGAACAATGAGGTTCCCGACAACCAGTTCCCCTTCTGGTTGAACAGCGGTCGTGTGGTAGAGCATTTTCACACCCGCACCAAGACCGGCAAGATCGGCAATCTGAATAAATTCAGCCCAACCCCTTATATGGAGATGAATCCCGACGCGGCGCGCGAACTGGGGGTGCAGCATATGAGTTACGTGCGGCTTGTGTCTCGACGCGGTGATGCGGTGGTGATGGTGCAAACCACCCAGCGGGTGCCGCGCAATATGGTGTTTATTCCCATGCACTACCACGACTGTGTAAATCGCTTGTCGCTTGGCCTGCTCGATCCGTATTCGCGGCAGCCGGCCTTCAAGCAGTGCGCGGTGCGTATTGAACACGTAGATCAGAAAGAAGCAGCGCGTTTGAACGTTGAGCGCAGGGCGTTTTAAGAGACAAAGGTTTTCAATATGTGGCAAGTAAGAGACGACGAACCCGGATACGCTTTCCTGAAAGAGCCGAAAGCGCCCGAGGTTAATTATTACGAAGCGCCGATCGACCTGATTGCGCGCTCGGGTGGTGCGGCTGAGCCTGGCCGGGAAATGTTTATCAACGATGAGCCCGGTGTGGGCAGCAATCCCAATCGCAACAAGCAGCATGCCTTTCATTTTACAGCGGACAACTGCATTGGTTGTCACGCCTGTGAAGCAGCCTGTTCCGAGAAGAACGATAACCCCGCGCATATCAGTTTTCGCAGTGTCGGTTACGTGGAGGGAGGAACCTATCCGGATTTTCGCCGGATGAATATCTCCATGGCCTGTAATCACTGCGACAACCCGGTATGCCTGAAGGGCTGCCCAACCCGGGCCTATACCAAGCACGCGGAGTATGGCGCGGTGCTGCAGGATCCGGAAACCTGCTTTGGTTGCGGCTACTGCACCTGGGTGTGCCCCTACAACGCGCCGCAGCTCGACCCGATCAAAGGTCAGGTGTCCAAGTGCAATATGTGTGTGGATCGGCTCGAAGTGAATCTGAAGCCGGCGTGCGTGTCGGCCTGTCTGGGTAATGCCCTGAACTTTGGGGTGGTGGAAGACCTGCCTGAGAACCGCGAGCAGGGCAAGGTATCTATCCCCGGATTCCCCGACCCGGAGATCACTCACCCGAATATCCGTTTCCAGCAGGTCCAACATATGCCGGATGAGGTGACCCGTCCGGACGGCATGCCGGTGAAGTATCACAAGGATGAGGACGGCCAGTACCGGCCGGTGGTGGATCAGAAAAAAGGTGTGGAGCGGCACTGGAATATCAAGCGGCTGAGCTCGCGGGAGAATCCGCTGGTTATCTTCACTCTTTCAAGTCAGGCGGCGCTGGGTTTGTTCTTCAGCCTGTTTCTGGGCACTCAGGCGGGTATCGAGCCGCTTCAAATACTGCGCGACTCCGTGATGTATGTGCCGCTGGTAGCCTTGGCTGTTGCCTTTGCCGGACTGGGCATGCTGATGTCTGCGACTCACCTGGGCAAGCCACTGCGTTTTTACCGAGGCTTTAACAACCTGCGGCACTCTCCGGTGTGTCGCGAGGGTTTGGGGGTTCTGCTGTTTATGGTGTTTGGCGGCTTGCATCTGTTGGCGGCGCTGCCGGAAAACAGTGTATTCCAGTCGCTGCTGGGTGATTGGGGGCGCTATCCCACGCTCGCCAATGTATTTGGCTGGTTGGCGATTCCCTGCGGTGCAGTAGGGCTCTACTACATGTACCGCTGCTACCGAATCCCGGCGCGCCCCTTCTGGGACCACTGGCAGACAGGCAGCAGTTTTGCCGGCACCAGCCTGGTATTTGGCGGTCTGCTGCTGGGGCTGATCGGCGTGCCGACGCTGCTGTGGCTGGCGCAGCCTGCTGACTCGCTTATTGTACTGTGCGCTGCCCTGGTCTGTGTGGGCACGGTACTGGAAGCCGTTGGTTTGTGGCGCCATGCTACTGATATGAACGTGGGCAATAACGAGGGGAGTGCGTCGCACTATGTGCAGAGCACCGTGTTTGGCAAGAGCTACACACTGCGTAACGCCCTACTGGGTATTAACCTGGCGCTTTCAGTAGCTCTGCTTAGTGGCGCGGTCAGTGGTTGGGCTGTTCTGCCGCTGGCCTTGCTGTTGGGCGTTACCGCTCTGACCGTCGCGTTGATAGGCAGAGCCCTGTTCTATGTGCTGGTCATACCCACTACCATGCCCGGCGCCTTTTTCTGGAAGAACAAGGATTTTGAAGAGCATGCCCGTGAGATCGGGCTGGCCCATATGCCGCAGGTGGGGGTGGTTTACCACAACCACTGAGTATCAGGCGTCTTGGCAAAAGTGCCTCAGGCGTAATCGCGCAGTCTCGTTGTCGTTGCTGCGCGATCTTGTTTTAGCTCGTCATAAACCATTGCGGATTTCTCCGCGCGCATACGTTCGATAATGGTGTTGAGTACCTGTTGTTTGCGGGCGCGAAAAGCACTGGCTTGCTTTGGGTTCGACGCAGGCTGGCTATCGACGTGTTCGCGAGGGATATAGTCACCTTGCAACACGGTTTGTCGTGCGATCCGGGTTATTTTTCTATTCATGCGGCTGATACCTGATTTTATTATTTTGTTTTTTTAATGGTACAGCAAAATAGAGCGAAAATGCCTTCGCGGCTAAAATGGCTTGGTTAGTTAAAAACAAAAAACCCGGGCAAGCCCGGGTTTTTAAAGCAAATTATGGCTTATACAAATTGCAGCAGAGCCAGAATTACCACAGTCAGACCAATGCTGCAGTGAATAACACCTTTCACTGTCGTCATTGGTCCGGTTTTGCCGAAGATGGCGTTCAGCTGGAGGGCGGCAATCAATGCCAGTGCGATCCACAAGCCCAGCGGCAGGCTGCTTGCGCCGTAGCTGGCAGCGCCAGTGCCGTGGAAAGAACCCATCATGCCAAGCAACATCGGGCCGGAGAACAGGGTGTTGGTGCGCGAAGCCAGGCCGGCTTTCGGCGCTGCAGTCGCTGCGTCACCTTCGGTGATGCCACAAACAATCTTCTGGTTCGGCCAGATGATCAGCCAGACGTTGAGGAACATCAGCGTGCCCAGGGTAGCGCCTACAATAATGTAGGAATCCCAGCCGTGGGCCTGACGAACCAGCTCGAGCAGCACAACACCGGTCAGGAAGGTAAACATGGCGCCCCAGCGGAACCACCACAGCGCACGCGGCGCCAGCTTTTTAACGGCGTCGGCTTTGGCGCCCGCTTCGGCTTCCTTGAAGTACTCGGTCTGAACAAAGTTGAAGTAGTAGAGCAGGCCGATCCACGTAATGCCGAACAGCACGTGCAGCCAACGGAACAGAAGGTCGGTGGTAATAACGTTTTCCATAGCGGTCCCTATCAATTGTGGCAAATTGAACTTTTATGACTCCTCGCCCTCTGACGATCTGCGAGGAAAGCTTGTTGTGGCCGCAGTATAGCAAAAAGATTGAAAAGCTAGAAATATCGATGGTTTGCGTTTGCCTCTAAGTGTTCGATGTAAACGCTAACTGCAGCACTTTTGTCTGTGACAGGCAACTGTCATAATGCTGGCCGCGCACTGCATCCAGGAGTAGCCATGACCCACCCCAGTAGACCCGACGGAATCAAGCCGGACGCCGACGATATTCAGGCCTTTCAGCGCGAGCGCCGGACCCGTATTGTGGATCGGATTGGGGATGTGCCAGACGTCAAAGGCGGCGGTGGCGGGGCCATCGGCGGCGGCTGGTTGCAATGGCTGCTTATTCTGCTGTTACTGGGTGGCGCCTACTACCTCTACCAGCAGCTGGATCTGGCGAAAGCCCAGCTGGTGCTGGATGAGCAGCGCATTATGCGCCTTGAAAAGCAGCTCAATATCACCGACGAGAGCGTCTCGGAGTCCAGTGATCAGTTTCAGAAGCAGATGGAGTTCCTCGATACCGAAATTCGCAAGCTGTGGGACAATGTCTGGAAACGCAGCAAGGAACAGCTGGCCGAGCACGAGACCAAGATTGGCAAGCTGGAAACCAGTCTGGCATCGATCAACAAGCAGTTTGAAAGCCTGAACGCCAAGGTGGCCGCGGTAGAAAAAAACACGGCCGCAGACAAGAAAGAGTTGGCTTCGCTGAAGGTGCAGCTGCAGAAAACCCGCGATATGGCAGAGACCAACTGGAGCGAAATTGCCGACCTGAAGGCGGGTGGTAATGTGGCAGAGAAAGTGGCGAAGCTGGAATCGCGGGTCAAGGCCAACGAAGAGTGGCTGGAGTCAGTCAACGCCTTTCGCAAGCAGGTGAATCGCGACATTACCAATCTGCGCACCGCCATGCAGGGCTATCATGGCAGCAGCGCGCCCTAAGCGGCAGCAAGCGATGAAAGCCGCTCCACACTGAGGTATACTGCCGCCCCCGATTCTCGCGGGTGGGGCGGCTGGTGACGATTACCGGAACGCTCGGCTCGCAGTACAGTGAGGCAGCCGATGACCGTAATCCGTAAAGACGACCTGATCAGCACCGTGGCTGATGCCCTTCAATATATCTCCTATTATCACCCCGTCGATTTTATCCAGGGCGTTTACCAGGCCTACCAGCGCGAGCAGAACCCCGGCGCCAAAGACGCCATGGCGCAGATTCTGATCAATTCCCGTATGTGCGCCGAGGGCCATCGCCCGATCTGCCAGGACACCGGTATTGTCACTGTCTTCCTGAAAGTGGGCATGAACGTGCAGTGGGAGAGTGATATCTCGGTGACTGACATGGTCAACGAAGGGGTGCGCCGCGCCTACAACCATCCGGATAACGTGCTGCGGGCGTCCATCCTGTCCGACCCAGACGGCGCCCGTCAGAACACCAAGGACAATACCCCGGCGGTAATTCACTACGAAATCGTGCCAGGCGACAAAGTCGAGGTCTATGTAGCGGCCAAGGGCGGCGGCAGTGAAGCCAAATCCAAGTTCGCCATGCTTAACCCCTCAGATTCAGTGGTGGACTGGGTGCTGGAGCAGGTGCCGAAGATGGGCGCCGGCTGGTGTCCACCCGGCATGCTGGGTATCGGTATCGGCGGTACTGCCGAGAAAGCAATGCTGGTCGCCAAGGAAGCTCTGCTCGACCCCATCGATATCCACGAGCTGCGTGAGCGCGGCCCGTCCAATCGCTCTGAAGAGCTGCGGCTGGAGCTGATGGAGAAAGTTAACAAGCTGGGTATCGGCGCCCAGGGTCTGGGCGGCCTGACCACCGTGCTGGATGTGAAAGTTAAAGACTATCCGACCCATGCCGCAAACAAGGCTGTTGCCATTATCCCGAACTGTGCAGCAACCCGTCACGCCCATGTCACCCTCGATGGTTCAGGCCCGGCTTCGCTGGCGCCGCCGTCGCTGGAAGACTGGCCGGAAATTACCTGGGAAGTCGGCGAAGGCGTTCGCCGTGTCGATCTGAACACCGTAACGGCAGAAGACGTAAAAGCCTGGAAGCCCGGTGAAACCATCCTGTTGAACGGCAAAATGCTGACCGGTCGCGATGCCGCTCACAAGAAAATGGTCGACATGCTGGCCAAGGGCGAAAAACTGCCGGTGGATATGACCGGCCGCTTCATCTATTACGTGGGCCCGGTTGATCCGGTACGTGACGAAGTGGTTGGCCCGGCTGGCCCCACCACCGCGACCCGCATGGACAAATTTACCCGCACCATGCTGGAAGAAACCGGTCTGCTGGGCATGATCGGCAAGGCCGAGCGCGGTGACATTGCCATCGACGCGATTCGCGATAGCGAGGCGGTCTACCTGATGGCGGTGGGTGGCGCGGCTTATCTGGTCGCTCAGGCCATTAAACACGCCGAAGTGGTTGCCTTCCCCGAATTGGGTATGGAAGCGATCTACGAGTTCGACGTGGTGGACATGCCGGTAACCGTTGCGGTGGATGCCCATGGTGATTCGGTCCACAAATCCGGCCCGGCCAAGTGGTCGAAGATTATTGAAGAGCAGGCGATAGAGGTAGTTTGACCTGGGGGCGGTAGGGTTTTTCGGTCGGACGTCGGATGTCGAACGTCTGACGCTAAACCCTCTATTGCAGCATCGCGCGGCAAAGCCGCGCCCGCTTTTACGTCGGGTGTCCAGCGTCCGACGTCAGACCGCCGCCCAATACCGGCCAAAGTCAGGTGCCCCAGCTATCTCCGCCAAGCGTCACCCCATTTGCATTCCACTCCCCACCCATGTGAAATACCGCAAACCCCAAGCGGATACCTGAGCCTTGCCCAATCACACCTTCTACTGGCACGACTACGAAACCTGGGGTGCCAACCCTGCCGTTGATCGCGCCTCTCAGTTCGCTGGAGTGCGCACAGATGCCGAGCTGAACATTATCGGCGAGCCGTTGGTGATTTATAACCGGCCGACCCCGGATATCGTGCCCCACCCGGAAGCCTGTCTGGTGACCGGCATTACCCCGCAGGAAGCCCTTGAAAAGGGTGCCAGTGAGCGGGAGTTTATCGGCGCTATTCACCGCGAGCTTTCACAGCCCGGAACGATTGGTGTGGGTTACAACAGTATTCGCTTTGACGACGAAGTTACCCGCCATACCTTATATCGCAATTTTCTCGACCCCTATGCCCGCGAGTGGCAGAACGGCAACGCGCGCTGGGATCTGATTGATGTGGTGCGGCTGTGCTGCGCTTTGCGCCCGGAGGGGATTGAGTGGCCGCGCCGTGACGACGGTGAGGTCAGTTTCAAGCTGGAGCTACTCACTGCGGCCAATGGTCTGTCCCATGAGTCGGCTCACGATGCCTTTTCCGATGTGCTGGCGACTATTGAGTTGGCCAGAATCGTAAAAACCCGTAAACCGAAGCTGTTTGACTACGCCCTTTCCCTGCGCAAAAAGCAGAACGTTGCTCAGTTGCTCGATCTGAACAAACAAAAGCCTCTGCTGCATATCTCGTCGCGCTACCCCGCCAGCCGGTTTTGCGCGGCGCTGGTGATGCCACTGGCGATGCACCCGGTGAACAAGAACAGCGTTATCGTGGTGGACCTGATGGCGGACCCGGAGCCGCTGCTGGAACTGCCGGCGGCGCAGGTGGCTGAGCGGATTTTCTCGCGCAGTGAGGATCTCGGCGAGGGGGTGGAGCGCATCCCTATAAAGGAAGTACATATCAATCGCTCACCGATGCTGGCGACCTCGAACCTGCTGGATCAGGCGGCACAAGACCGCTTGCAGATCGATATGGCGCGCTGCGAGGCCAACTGGCAGAAACTCAGCCGGGTGGATTTGCGCAGTAAACTGAACGATATCTTCACCCTGCGTGAATTTGATGAGCACACCGACCCGGAGCGGATGCTCTACAACGGCGGTTTTTTCAGCAATGAAGACCGGCGGCTGATGAATGATGTTGCCAGTGCCTCGGGTGAGCAGTTGGCAGAGCGCACCTTTCCCTTTGCCGATAATCGGTTGCCCGAACTGTTGTTTCGCTATCGGGCGCGCAATTTTCCGCATACCCTGACTGCGGATGAGCAATCCCATTGGCGGGAATTCTGCCAGTTGCGGCGCCATTCCGAGGACGAAGGAGGGCTGACGGTTGAGCAGTGCCTGGAACGCATAGAGACGCTTCGCCCCGAGCAGGATGCCGACAAACAGACGGTACTGGACGCCCTGGCGAGCTATGTGAAAGGGCTGTCGTGAGCGCGTGGTGGGTTTACATCATTCGCGCGGAGAGCGGCAAGCTCTACACTGGCATCAGTACCGATGTGGAAAGGCGCTTTCGCGAACACGCCGGCGAACTGGGTAACGGCGCGCGTTTCTTTCGGGGCGACCCACCGGCAGCCATTGAATACCGCGAAAGGGCAGACGATCGCGCCAGCGCCTCCCGGCGCGAGGCCGAAATCAAAAAATTGCGGCGGGCAGACAAACTGCTACTGATCGCCCGCCACCAACAGGAAGTATCTCTTGGCTGAAGTAACTGAAAACCGCGACCCCAGTAAAAATATTGGGGTACTTAAAGCCATGCTGCGGTTTCTGCGGCCCTACCGGGCCCAGGTCATTGGCGCGAGTATTGCGCTGGTCTTTACCGCCGGCATCACGCTCTCCATAGGACAGGGCATTCGCCTGCTGGTGGATCAGGGCTTTGCCAGCGGCACCCCGGCAATGCTCAATCACGCCCTGCTGGTGTTTATGGGCCTGGTGTTTTTGCTGGCAGTGGGCACCTTTACCCGTTTTTATCTGGTGTCGTGGATTGGCGAGCGGGTGAGTGCGGATTTGCGCAAAGCGGTGTTCGACCACGTGGTCACGCTGCATCCGGGTTTTTTTGAAACCAACCTCTCCGGTGAAATTCAGTCGCGCATTACGACGGATACCACCTTGTTGCAGACGGTCATCGGTTCGTCGGTATCCATCGCCCTGCGCAATGCACTGATGTTTGTCGGCGGGATTATCTGGCTGATTATCACCAACCCAAAATTGACCGGTATGGTACTGCTCAGCGTGCCGCTGATCGTAATTCCTATTCTGGTATTTGGCCGCCGTGTGCGGGCGCTGTCACGCAGCTCCCAGGACAGCATCGCCAGTGTCGGCAGCTTTGTTGGCGAGGCGCTGAAAAATATCAAGGTGCTGCAGGCCTTTAACTATCAGGAGCGGGACAAGGCCCTGTTCGGTCGACACGTAGAAGACGCCTTCCGCATTGCCATTCGACGGATCAATCAGCGGGCCTGGTTGTCGACGGCGGTCATTCTACTGGTGCTCGGCGCCATTGCCGCCATGCTCTGGGTGGGTGGTCACGATGTGCTGGCTGGGCGGATCAGCAGCGGCGAGCTGGCGGCCTTTGTGTTTTATGCCCTGATGGTGGCGGCTTCGGTCGGAGCAATCTCCGAAGTCTACGGCGATTTGCAGCGGGCGGCAGGCGCAACGGAGCGATTGTTGGAGCTGCTTTCCGCGCGCAGCCTGATTGTCTCGCCGGAAAATCCCCAGGCGCTGCCCGCAACGGTGCAGGGCGAACTGAAGCTCGATGGCGTGTGTTTTGCCTACCCATCACGGCCAAACTATCTGGCGATCAATGAGCTTACCCTGCACGTTCCAGCCGGGACGAGTATGGCGTTGGTGGGCAGCTCCGGTGCGGGAAAGTCAACGCTGGTGGATCTGCTGCTGCGTTTTTACGATGTGCAGTCGGGCAGCATTACTTTTGACGGCGTTGAACTGCGGGATCTCGCGCCGGAAACCCTGCGCGCCCAGATCGCGCTGGTGCCGCAGCAACCCGTGCTGTTTACCGGAACCGTGGCCGACAATATCCGCTACGGCAACCCGGAAGCCAGCGAAGCTCAGCTGATTGAAGCGGCAAAAGCCGCCTACGCCCACGAATTTATTGAGCGCCTGCCAGAAGGCTATGACAGTTTTGTCGGTGAAGGCGGAGTGCGCTTGTCTGGTGGTCAGCGCCAGCGCGTGGCCATTGCCAGGGCCATCCTCAAGGATCCAAAACTGTTATTGCTCGACGAAGCCACCAGCGCACTGGATGCGGAAAGCGAATTTCAGGTGCAGCAGGCCCTGCAGCGACTGATGAAAGGGCGAACCACCATTGTTATCGCCCATCGCTTGGCCACGGTGGTGAAGGTGGATAAGATAGCGGTGCTTGATCACGGCCAGCTCGCGGCGCTGGGTACGCACGGTGAATTGATTAAAAACTCGCCGCTGTACGCCCGCTGGGCCAGCCTGCAGTTTGATCAGGCCGACGATACAACCAACTCCGAGGAAACCCCGTGACGTTTACCGGTAGCCATATTCTGTCCATCACCCAGTTTGAGCGGGAGCAGATTGAACAGCTGTTTTCGGTGGCGGACCGGATGGAGCCTTATGCCCATCGGCAGCGGGTTACCCGGGTGCTGGACGGCGCCATTCTCGGCAATATGTTTTTTGAGCCTTCCACCCGAACGCGGGTCAGTTTTGGCTGTGCCTTTAACCTGCTGGGTGGCGAGGTGCGGGAAACCACTGGCTTTGAAAGTTCGGCCCTGGCCAAGGGTGAATCCCTTTATGACACCGCCCGGGTGCTGAGCGGTTACAGTGACGTGATTGTTATGCGCCACCCTACATCGGGCTCGGTTGCCGAATTTGCCCGCGCCAGCCGGGTGCCGGTGATCAACGGTGGCGATGGTTCCAATGAGCACCCCAGTCAGGCCCTGCTCGATCTTTACACTATCCAGAAAGAACTGCGGCACAAGGGGCGTGAAGGCATCGATGGTCTACGCATCGCATTGATTGGCGATCTGAAATACGGCCGCACGGTGCATTCTCTGTGCAAACTGCTTTGTCTGTTTAAAAACGTAACGGTCACGCTGATATCGCCGGACGAGCTGCGCATGCCCGGCGATATTGTCGAGAACCTGCGCGCTGCGGGTGCGACGGTGGTGGAAAGCGACGCCATGGAAGCCAGTATCAGTCATGTGGATATTGCCTATTCCACCCGTATTCAGGAAGAGCGCTTTGCCAGTAAGGAAGAGGCCAATCTCTATCGCGGGCGCTACCGTTTGAATCAAACGATTTACACCCGCTACTGCGAGCCCAATACGGTGATCATGCACCCTTTGCCGCGGGATTCGCGCGCCGAAGCCAACGAGCTCGACAACGACCTTAACGAGAATCCCAATCTCGCCATTTTCCGGCAGGCCGACAATGGCGTGCTGGTGCGTATGGCGCTGTTTGCCCTGATATTGGATGTGGCTGACCAGGTAGATCGGCACGCCCGCGACGTTAACTGGTATACCGAGCGTCGATTCTGATGAGTTTTTCCCGCGACGATTTTACGATTGAATCGGAAAAACGCCTGTGGAAAGGCTTTTTCGAGGTGGTTGATGTCAGTCTGCGCCACCGGCTGTTTAGCGGAAAGTGGAGCGGTGAGGTCCGCCGGGTGGTGGCGCGGCGTCGCGAAGCGGTCGGTGTGCTCATCTACGACCCGGCAATGGATGCACTGGCGGTAGCTGAACAGTTTCGTATTGGCGCACTGAATCGCCATCCTTCCCCTTGGTTGATGGAGTTGATCGCCGGCTTGATGGAGCCGGGAGAGTCGCCGGAGGATGTGGCGTACCGGGAAAGTATCGAAGAAGCCGGGGCGCAGCTCACGGCTCTGGAGAAAGTCGCCTCCTATTATTCGTCGCCGGGCGGCAGCGATGAGTATTTTCATCTCTACTGCGGCTGCGCCGATCTCTCCCGTTCCTCTGGCATTCACGGCTTGCCCGAAGAAAACGAAGACATCCGTTTGCACGTGCTGCCGGTTGACGAAGTGCTGGCGATGATGGATGCCGGCGTTATCGACAACGCCCACTCGCTGGTGGCATTGAACTGGTTTGCCCGTCACCACGCGCGTCTGCGCGAACACTGGGGTTAAATCTTGAGCGCAACTCCTCCCAAGGCCAGCGGTCTGTTGCGATCCAGTGCGGTGGTGGCCGTGATGACCCTGCTGTCGCGGGTGCTGGGTCTGGCGCGGGATATCGTGATTGCGGCGATGGTCGGTGCCACGGCCAACGCCGACGCCTTTTTTGTCGCCTTTAAAATCCCCAACTTTCTGCGCCGCCTGTTTGCCGAGGGCGCCTTTTCCCAGGCTTTTGTGCCGGTATTGGCGGAGTACCGGGAAAAGGGCAGCATGGCTGCGGTGCAGCACCTGATCGACCGGGTGGCCGGCGTACTGGGCGGTATCCTGCTGTTGGTGACGACGCTGGCGGTAATCGGTGCCCCAGTGGTGGCGACCCTCTTTGCGCCGGGTTTTTACAATGACCCGCTGAAGTTTGCCCTCACGGCAGACATGATCCGTATAACTTTTCCCTATCTCTTTCTGATTTCCATGACCGGCTTTGCCGGGGCGATTCTCAACAGCTACGGTCGTTTCGCTGTGCCGGCGTTTACCCCGGTACTGCTTAACCTCAGTCTGATCGGGGCGGCGCTGTTTATCTCTCCGCTAATGGAGGAGCCCGCCGTGGGTCTGGCCTGGGGTGTTATGATCGCCGGGGTTTGCCAGCTCACCTTTCAGCTGCCTTTTTTGCAGCGCATCCACTTGCTGCCAAGACCACGCTGGGCCTGGCATGACGAGGGCGTGCAGAAAATCATTACCCTGATGATTCCTGCCCTGTTCGGGGTGTCGGTGAGTCAGATCAATCTGTTGCTGGACACGGTGATTGCGTCCTTCCTGCCCACCGGCAGCGTGTCCTGGCTGTATTACTCGGACCGGCTGGTGGAGCTGCCGCTGGGTGTGTTTGCGATCGCCATCGGCACCGTGATTCTGCCCAGCCTGTCGCGTCATAATATCGGCAGTGACAAATCGGCTTTTGCCGGCACCCTGGATTGGGCCATTCGCGCGGTCCTGTTGTTGGGGGTGCCGGCGGCGGTTGCCCTGTTTATGCTGGCCGAGCCGGTATTGATCACCCTCTTTAAATACGGCGAGCTGGCCATGCGCGACGTGGAAATGGCGGCCTGGAGTCTGCGCGCCTATACCGCCGGCCTGCTGGCTTTTATGCTGATCAAGGTGCTGGCGCCGGGTTATTTCGCCCAGCAGGACACCAAAACCCCGGTCAAGATCGGGGTGATCGCCATGGTCGCCAATATGGGGCTGAATCTGCTGTTTGCCATTCCCCTGCACCACTATTATCAGCTTGGTCATGTCGGGCTGGCACTGGCCACCGCCTGTTCGGCTTGGCTGAATGCGGCTCTGCTGTTTCGGGGCCTATATCGCAGTGGCGCCTATCAGGCTCGCAGCGGCTGGGGGCTCTACGCAGTGCGCCTACTCAGTGCCACGGCGGCCATGGCCGGCCTGTTGTGGCTCTTGTTGGGGCGGGTTGAGGCCTGGGTAGCGCTCAATGCCGCTCAGCGGGCGCTGGAAATGGCTCTGCTCTGCGGGGCAGGCGGTCTGACCTACGCCGGTGTTCTTGGTCTGCTGGGAGTTCGTCTAAGACATTTCAGAGGCCAGACGACTAAGTTATAATCACGCGCTTCTTTATGCAGCGGGCCCCTCATGGAGTTAATCCGAGGTTTTCACAACATTCGCGATCGGCACCGGGGTTGCGTGGCGACCATTGGTGCTTTCGATGGTGTTCACCTCGGCCATCAGGCGGTGTTGAAGCAGTTGATGGCCAAGGGCCGCGAGCTGGGCTTGCCCACGGTTGTGGTGGTCTTTGAGCCGCTGCCGCGCGAGTTTTTCTCGCCGCACGAAGCGCCGCCCCGGCTGATGAGCTTTCGCGAGCGCTTTGTGGAGCTGGATAAGCTGGGTATCGATCGGATCATGCGTATCCGTTTTACTCCCAATTTCCGGCAGCTGGGCGCGATGGAGTTTATCCGCAAGTTGTTTGTGGATGGTCTGGCAGCCAAGTTTATTGTGGTCGGTGACGATCTGCGTTTCGGCCGGGATCGCAGCGGCGGTTTTGGCATGCTGAAAAAGGCCGGCGAAACCTACGGTTTTGAGGTAATGGATACCGCCACTCTGACCCAGAGCGACGAGCGGGTCAGCAGCACTCGAATCCGCGAAGTGCTGGCCGAGGCGGATTTCGCCGAAGCCGAGCGTCTGCTGGGCCGGCCCTACAGCATTGCCGGCCGGGTTATTGTAGGCCAGCAGCTGGGTCGCACGCTGGGGGTGCCCACAGCGAATATGGAGCTGCACCGGCTGCGCTCACCATTGGCGGGCGTGTTTGCGGTGGAAGTGGAGTGCCCGGACGGGGTTACCCGCAAGGGTGTCGCCAATGTTGGCACCCGGCCCACGGTGGATAATCTGCCCAAGGCCATTCTGGAAGTTCATGTGCTGGATTACAGCGGCAATCTGTACCGGCGCAATATCAAAGTCCTGTTCCGCAAGAAGTTGCGCAATGAAATTCGCTTTGACGGTCTCGAAGCCCTGAAAGCGCAGATACACAACGATATTGAAACAGCGCGTCACTATTTCGCTGAGCGCGGCGATGATTGATTTTTGGATGCTATGAGCGACTACAAACACACATTGAATCTGCCTCAGACGGCTTTTCCCATGAAAGCCAACCTGGCTCAGCGCGAGCCGGGCATGCTGAAAAAATGGCAGGAAGGCAAACTCTACGAGGCCATCCGCAAGGCCCGGGCCGGTCGTGAAAAGTTTATCCTGCACGACGGCCCCCCTTACGCCAACGGCGATATTCACCTCGGGCACGCGGTCAATAAAATCCTCAAGGACATGATCGTTAAATCCAAGACGCTGGATGGGTTTGACGCTCCCTATGTGCCCGGTTGGGACTGCCATGGCCTGCCCATTGAGCTGAATGTTGAGAAAAAGGTCGGCAAGCCCGGCCACAAGGTCGACGTGCGTACCTTCCGTCAGAAGTGCCGCGACTACGCCAGCAAGCAGGTCAAAGGTCAGCGCGACAGCTTTGAGCGCCTTGGCGTTCTGGGCGATTGGGATGAGCCCTATCTGACCATGAATTACGCCTTTGAGGCGAATATCATTCGGGCATTGGGCAAGATCGTTGACAACGGCCACGTGCACAAGGGTTTCAAGCCCGTGCACTGGTGTACCGACTGTGGTTCGGCGCTGGCGGAAGCAGAAGTCGAATACCAGGACAAAACCTCGCCGGCCATTGATGTGGCTTTTGCAGTGGTCGATGCGGCGGATTTCTCGCAGCGCAGTGGTGTTGCGGTAAGCGCAGTTGATCTGGTGATCTGGACCACTACGCCCTGGACCTTACCCGCTAACCAGGCGGTGGCCCTGCACCCGGAACTTGAGTATGTGGTGGCCTCTTATAACGGTCGCACTGTGGTACTGGCGCAGGAGCTGCACGAAAAAGCACTGGCTCGTTTCGGTGCGCAGGAGTTTGAATTGCTCGGCAGCTTCAAGGGCGCCGCGCTGGAAGGCTTGAAACTACAGCACCCCTTTTACGATCGGCAGGTGCCGGTGATACTCGGTGACCACGTCACGGTCGATGCGGGTACTGGCGCGGTGCATACCGCGCCCGGCCACGGCGCCGACGACTTTGTGGTGGGCAGCAAATACAATCTGGACGTGCTGAACCCGGTGGGCGGCAACGGGGTGTTTCTCGAAGAAACCGAACTGTTTGCCGGTCAGTTTGTACACAAGGCCAATCAGCCGATTATCGAGCTGCTCGAAGAGCGCGGCCGTCTGCTGCACAACGAAAGCTACGAGCACAGCTACCCCCACTGCTGGCGCCACAAATCCCCGATTATTTTCCGCGCCACACCGCAATGGTTTGTCAGCATGCATCAGAACGGTCTGCTCGATACTGCGCTGAAAGCCGCCGACGAAGTGCAGTGGCTGCCGGAGTGGGGCAAGGCGCGCATTGAATCCATGATGCAGGAGCGCCCGGACTGGTGTATTTCCCGACAGCGAACCTGGGGTGTGCCCATTGCCTTGTTTGTGGATAAGCAAACCGCCGAACTGCATCCCGATACGCCCGCGCTGATTGAGAAAGTGGCTGAGCGCGTAGAAAAAGAGGGCATTGATGCCTGGTTCGAACTCGACGCCAGTGAACTGCTGGGCGCCGACGCCGAGCGCTATGAAAAAGTCACCGATACCTTAGATGTCTGGTTTGATTCCGGGGTGACCCACTACGCGGTGTTGAATCAGCGCGAGCAGCTGCAATACCCGGCGGATCTCTATTTGGAAGGCTCGGATCAGCACCGGGGCTGGTTCCAATCCTCGCTGCTGTCTGCGATTGCCGTAAATGGTAGTGCGCCCTATAAGACCGTGCTGACCCACGGTTTTACCGTGGACACTAACGGTCACAAGATGTCGAAGTCGCTCGGGAATGTGATTGCGCCCCAGGAGGTCATGAACGATCTCGGCGCCGATGTGCTGCGCCTGTGGGTGGCCACTACGGACTACCGCGGCGAGATGACGGTGTCCAAGGAGATTTTCAAGCGCACCGCAGATCTTTATCGCCGTATTCGCAATACCGCCCGCTTTATGCTGTCCAATATGGCAGGCTTTGATCCCGAGAATGATCTGGTGGCCAGCGCCGATATGCTGAGCCTGGATCGCTGGATTGTGCATCACGCCGCGCAATTGCAGGATGAAATTCGCGGCGCCTACGATCGCTATCAGTTCCATCAGGTTTATCAGAAGCTGCATCATTTCTGTGTGGTGGAGTTGGGTGGCTTCTATCTGGACGTCATCAAGGATCGCCAGTACACCACGGGTGCTGACAGCCTGGCCCGTCGCTCGGCCCAGACCGCGCTGTACCATATTGCCCAGGCCATGATTCGCTGGATGGCACCGATTCTCAGCTTTACTGCTGACGAGCTGTGGGACAACCTGCCCGGCGAACAATCCGGCAGCGTGTTTACTGCCGAGTGGTATGAGGGGCTGGAGCGCTTTGACGACCCCGAGCGCGGCGATGCCTTCTGGACCCTGGTTCAGGAAGTGAAAACCGCGGTCAACAAAGCGATGGAAGAAGCCCGGAATAATAAGGTGATCGGCGGCAGCCTGCAGGCCGAAGTTACCCTGTTTTGCGATCAGTCCCTGCGCGGTGAACTGGAAAAGCTGGAGGATGAACTGCGCTTTGTGCTGATTACCTCCAAAGCCCGGGTGGCGGATCTTGCCGATAGCAAAGATGCGGTTGCCACCGAGCTGGATAATCTCGAAGTTTCAATTCGAGCCAGCGAAGGCAGCAAGTGTGTGCGTTGCTGGCACTACCGCGAGGATGTGGGCAGCGTAGAGGCTCACCCCGAGCTGTGCGTGCGTTGCGTAGACAATATAGAAGGTGATGGTGAACAGCGCAGTTATGCATAGTCGCCGGATTGTCCGGAACCTGGTGGAGACCGGAGTCATGCGCTGGTATCTGCTGGCCTTCGCCATGGTCCTGCTGGATCAGTGGACCAAGCACCTGGCCGACACGTACCTGTCCTACGGGCAGCCGGTGTATGTGCTGCCGGTGTTCAATCTCACTCTGCACTACAATACCGGGGCCGCCTTCAGCTTTCTGAGTGACGCCGGTGGCTGGCAGCGCTGGTTTTTTATTGTGGTGTCGCTGGGTGTGAGTCTGGCCCTGATGGTGTGGATGGCACTGATCAAAAACCAGCAGAAATTGCTGACTTTTTCACTTTGCATGATCCTCGCCGGTGCTGTGGGTAATCTGGTTGACCGCGTGGCATTGGGTTACGTGGTGGATTTTATTTCCCTGCACTGGAACAACTATTACTTTCCGGCTTTTAACTGGGCCGATACCTGCATTACCGTCGGTGCCGCCAGCATGCTGCTGGATATGGTGCTGCACCCGGAAAACCGTTGATATGACTATTGATAGCCAATCCCGCATTACGCTGCATTTCGAACTGGCGATGGAGGACGGTTCCGTCGTGGATTCCACTTTCGACCGCAGCCCCGCCACCTTTACCTACGGTGACGGCAGTCTGTTGCCGGGGGTGGAGAAGAAACTGCTTGGTATGCAGGCCGGTGAGAAAAAAGATTTTGAGCTGAAGCCTGAAGATGCCTTTGGTCAGCCCAATCCCGCCAATATCCAGCATTTCAAGTGCGATCAATTTGGCGCCGATATGGAATTGAATGAAGGCATGGTGATTTCCTTTGCCGACGCTCAGCGCGCCGAGCTGCCGGGGGTGGTGCAGTCGGTCAGTGAAGACGAAGTCATTGTGAACTTTAATCACCCGCTGGCGGGGCGTACACTGCGCTTTACTGCAGAAATTCTCAATGTGGAAGTTGCCGGGAAATGAGCGCTATCGAAATCAAAATGGCCAATCCGCGCGGTTTTTGCGCTGGAGTTGATCGCGCCATCGAAATCGTCAATCGCGCCCTGGATGTCTTTGGTGCGCCCATCTACGTGCGCCACGAAGTCGTGCACAACAAATTTGTGGTCGACAACCTGCGCGATCGCGGGGCGGTGTTTGTGGATGAGCTCCACGAAGTACCGGACGATGTGATTGTTATTTTCTCCGCTCACGGTGTTTCCCGTGCAGTGCGGGAAGAGGCCGAGCAGCGTGGCCTGAAAGTGTTTGATGCCACCTGCCCGCTGGTGACCAAGGTGCATATGGAAGTGCTCAAGTACAGTCAGGAGGGCCGCGAGTGTATTCTGATTGGCCACAAAGGCCATCCGGAAGTGGAAGGCACCATGGGTCAGTACGACGAAAGCCAGGGCGGCGCCATTTACCTCGTGGAAGACGCAGAGCAGGTTGCCAGCCTGCAAGTGAACAAGCCCGAACACCTGTCTTTTGTGACCCAGACCACCCTGTCGATGGATGATACCGCAGCGGTTATTGATGCCCTGCGCGCCAGATTCCCGGCCATCGAAGGTCCGCGCAAAGATGACATCTGCTATGCCACCCAGAACCGCCAGGATGCAGTGAAAACTCTGGCCGACCAAGCGGATCTGGTGCTGGTGGTGGGTTCCCCCAATTCCTCCAACTCCAATCGTCTGCGCGAGCTGGCCGAGCGCAAGGGTTGTCAGGCGCATCTGATCGACGCGGCGCAAGACATCCAGCCACAGTGGTTGGAAGGCGTGAAAGCGATTGGTATCACCGCCGGCGCCTCCGCCCCGGAAGTGCTGGTGCAGGACGTAATTGCCAGACTCTGTGAGTTGGGTGCGACCACACCGGTTGAGCTGGACGGGCGCCCGGAAAACATCACCTTCTCTCTGCCGCGTGAACTGCGTTGGGTCGACGCCACCGCTAAGTGATCCCGGTCACGGTTTTTGCATGCCGTGACCGCTTATCCCCTTAATCCTACCGTTTGTCGCAACCCGGCTGCATTTGTGTGCGGTGTGGACGAGTATCTCAGTCATAAATCCGAAAAGAGCGATGGGATACGCCAATGGGCTCAGCGAGGCAGACACAGGGTTTCACCCTCATAGAAATGATGATCGTGGTGGCGATGATTGCGATTATTGCCACCATTGCACTTGGGAGCTATCGCGATAGTACCGTGCGGGCCAATCGAAGTGCCGCCGCGAGTTATACTCTCGAAGTGGCCAATCTACAGGAGCGCTTTCTGCTGGATAACCGTGCTTATGCTGCTGACATGACCGCGCTCGGCGCAACGGCGCCACCCGAAGTGTCTGACAATTACACGGTAACGACTACCAATGACATCAACAATGATGGCACCGTAGATTCACCTCCGGCCTATCAAGTTACGGCGACGCCGACCGGTGCTCAGGCCAGCGACGATACCGATTGTGGCTGGTTGCGCATTAACAACCTCGGTGCCAAAACTTCTCAACATTCAGGTGCACGATGCTGGCGTTAGGTAAAAACAGGGGTTTCACCCTGATGGAAATGCTGGTCACGCTAGCGGTGGTGGCCATTGTTGCGTCGCTGGCGGTGCCCTCATTCCAGAATATGATTGCGACCCAGCGGGTGCGTAGTGCGGCCAATGATCTGGTGGCCTCGTTGAACTTTGCGCGTAGTGAGGCGGTAAAGCGCAATGCTACCGTGACGATGACGCCGGCGGCCGGAGGATGGAGTGATGGCTGGACAGTGGCAAGCGGTGGGAACAATCTGCGCGTACAGGATGGGTTCACCGGTATAACGCTTACCGGTACGCCTTCCGCAACAGCTTTCAGTTTTGGCGGTGATGGCCGCCGCAATGGCGCGGATGTGGAAGTGGAAATTACGCCGCCGAGTGGCTCGGGATCGTCTACTCAATGTGTAAATCTTTCGGCGACAGGCAAGCCTTCTTTGAAATCCGGGAGTTGCTGATGAAGAGGCATCTGAAACAGCGCGGTATCGGGATGATTGAGTTGCTGATCGCCTTGTTGGTGTCGCTGGTGGCATTGATGGGAGCGGCGGGGCTGGTTGTGCGCACAGTGCAGCAGGAAGCTGAATCCTATCAGCGGCTGCAGGCCTTGACCTTGGTCCAGGATATGGTGGACCGAATCAATGTGAATCGTCAGGTGGTTACCTGTTACAGCAACGGGGCGAATGGAGAGGAATTCGGTACAGGGGTAACTTTTGGTACAGACGTTCAGGATTGCGGCAGCAGTGCTCAGCAGAACAGGGCCGACGCCGATATGCTGGCCTGGCATAACGCCCTTCTCGGAGCCTCTGAGAAGGATGCAAGCGACGCGACCGTCAATCTCGGTGCCATGATTGATGCCCGAGGATGCATAGAACAGGTCGATGCTGCGAATCGTTTGTATCGCGTGACAGTCGCGTGGCAAGGTCTTAGTGATACCGTCGTGCCTACTAACAGTTGTGGTCAAAATCAATACGGACCTGAAACCCGTCGTCGTGCGGTAAGTGTTCTGGTCAGACTGGCGAATCTATCATGATGAAACAGACTTTAAATTTGCGTCAGCATGGTCTGACTCTGCTGGAAATCATGATTGCTTTAACGCTCGGCGCGTTTATGCTGGTCGGTATTATTAGTTTAATGGCATCAGTGAGCGCCACTCGGACTGAGTTAAATCGCAGCTCAGAACTTTCTGAAAACGGGCGTTACGCCATACAAATCCTCACTGATGAGATTGCCCTAGCCGGTTATCTTGGGCCTTATTTTAATGCCAGTATTGACTACACATCCCCAAATCCATGTGAGGACGGCACAACGCTCGCTAATCTTGGTATCAGCCTTACAGACTCAGACGGTGACAGCGCAGCGCCTGAATTACCAACGGCCGTTGAGGGTTTTGGCTATTCTTCATCGGCTGCGACGCCGTCCTGTTTCACTACCACCGATGCCAGTATTGTAACTAACGGTGAGGTTTTAGTTGTGCGTCGTGTCAGCGGGGATTCAGTTGCGCAATCGGCGGCTGTCGACGGCGACCCCTACCTGCAGATTTCTTCTTGCTCGCTGGATTCTGACGAATTTCGATTCAATACGGTCAAATCCAGCTTCACTTTGCGTGACGATGACTGCAACACCGCACGGGTGTGGCCCTATCGCGTCAGCTCTTTCTTTGTCTCCAGTTGCGACGAGTGTGACCCCAGCGACGGTATTCCCACGCTCAAAGTGGTTGAGTTTGTTAACGGCGACTTGGTTACACGCTCTCTAGTGGAGGGGATTCAGGATATTCACTTTGAATACGGTATCGATCTGGATGACAACGGAGCCCCCGATTGTTATGTGCCAGACCCGAGGGTAGATGATTTAACGGGTGTCGGCTGTCCTTCGGCAGGATCATCGAGTGACACTGAAAATTTCTCCAATGTTGTTTCTATTGCAGTTGCTGTGCTCGTACGCAGTATCGACCCCTTTCCTGGTTGGAATGACAATAAAACCTATGATCTCGGAGAAGCGGCGCGCGTGGGACCTTTTAACGACGCTTTTAAACGCCGGGTCTTTCGCAGCGTTATATTGATCCAAAACGTATCGGGGGTGCGTGAGTCATGAGGTCCCTAAGCAGAGAACGCGGAGCCACTCTGGTGATTGTTTTGGTCATGGTGGGTATTTTCATGATCATCGTTACCAGTCTGGTGTCGTCCAGCAATATTAATTTCAAAATTGCCGGCAACCAGCAGTATCGCATTGAAGCGAAGCTAGCGGCGCGAAATGGTATGGAGGCTTATATCAGTAACCCTGCCAACTTTGCGCTGCCACTCCCCGTAAACCCGGAAGAAATCGGTACTGATTTTAACGGTGATGGCGTCGATGACATGATTGCCTCCGTAGCCCCACCCAATTGCACCAAATCGACCATTATCAAAGTCCCGGAACTGGATGTCAGTAACCCCAATGAGGCACAGTGTTTAGGTAGTGGTTCAATGGCCTCTACCGGTATTTTCGGTGGTAGTGGCGGCGTGACCTCGGGCAATTCATGGTGTTCGAGAATGAACTGGGATGTGGCTTCAACCGTGGCCGATGGTGTTACTGGTGCCGGAATAGAAATGCATCAGGGTATTTATTTGCTGGCAATTGTTGGTACTAGCTGTCCCTAGGTCAGCAGGAGAGAGTTATGAGCATGAAAAAGTGGTTGTGTGTACTTTTTGCCTTCAGCGGCCTGGTGTCAGCAGAAGATATCGATCTCTTTACCGGTAATAACCCGGCGGGGGGGAACGAACCTACCGTACTGATTGCCTGGCATACCTCGGCCAATGCAAATGCGAATGTCACTCACGGTTGCACATATGACGACGGTACCGGTGCTCCCAGTATGGGGAATTCGGTGGCGGGTATGGAGCAGTGCTCCCTGGTTAATACCATGCTGGCTTTAAAGAACCTTCCTGAACTCTTGGGAAAGGTCAAAGTTGGTTTGATGGTGTTTAATAAAAATGGGATTGAAAATAGTTATCCGAATGGCCTGACCAAAGGCGGCGATGATTGCGGCTATCTTGTGCTCCAGCCAAAACTAATGCATGACGGACTCACGGATCCGGAAACCGGTGAGGTAAGTGAGTCCAGCACTATCGACAGTTTCGTCGCGATGGTGAAATCCTTCCAAGACAGCACGAACAACAGCATTCTGGCGAATCAGGCCCAAACCGGCGATATGGTGGCGGAAACCTGGGCAGCATTGAACGGGTTAAGCACTTCCTGCTCGGGTACCGATTATTCCAGTGTTACAACGGTATCAACTGAGTGTCGGGATGCTGTTGTGGTCTATCTAGGAAATGCGACCAAAGAAAATGCGTCGGTAAAAGACGGAACAGGCAGCCCTGAAACCGTGCTTAGCAATGAGCTGATTAATGCATTTAGCTATGCGCAAGGTTCAGATGAGCACAACTTTTACATGACACCGATAGCGGTTACCAATCTGACCAATTCGGGCAGCGCTAATGGAGGCTATTGGGCTGACGAATGGACACGATTTATGAAGCGCGTCAATGTCAGCGACAGTGCCCAAGCAGACCGCAATATTTCCACCTACACCATAGCGGTCTATGACCCGGACCCCAACCTTGCCAGCAAAATAGACGAAGAGATATTTTTCTACGGTAAGATGGCAAGCATGGGTGGCGGTGATTCCTATGAGGTTGAGTTCGACCAACCTGGAAAATTGACCAATATATTTATCGATATATTCAACGAGGTGCAGGCGGTAAACAGCGTGTTCTCTTCCGCCACGCTGCCGGTAAGCGCCAACACTCAGGGTACCTTCCTTAATCAGATATACATTGCCATGTTTCGGCCGGATGCCTCCGCCGGGCCGCGCTGGCTGGGTAACCTGAAGCAATACCAGCTGGGCTTCGATGCCAGTGGCACGATTGTGTTGACCGATGCGACGCAGGATCCAAGTTCCGGGCCAGTAACCTCTGCGACCAATATCAATACCGGTACGCTCAAAGGAACAGCGGCCAGTTTTTGGACGACAAATACACCGTCGGGCCAGGCTGATTGGCCGACAGAAGCCGATGAGGGTTTCGGTTTTTGGGTGAATAGTCCCAGTGGGGATGCGCGATCTTTCGATAAGCCCGATGGTGATCTGGTGGAAAAAGGCGGTGCAGGTCAGATTGCGCGAGTACAGTATTTAACCAGTCAGGCAGCGCGTAAAGTTTACACCTGTAACAGCACAGCCTGTCCGACCAATGCGACCCTTCCGGAGTTTTCCACGTCAAACAATACTCTGACGAGTAATGCCGATACGTTGTTTGCCTTGTCATCCAGCGGTGCGGGCTCTGCCGCGATCCGAGCTGGTTCAATAGACAAGTTGAACGTAACTTATGCCTGTGAATCTATTAAAGTCCGAGGTGTGAATACCACGTACTGTAATTTTTACGAAGCGGTAGCAGGGACTTTGCCCGCTGTTCGGGCTGAGTCAGGAAATGGACAAAATCAAGTTGCCGCCGATCACGTGGATATCACGCCTACAGATGCCACTTTCCTGCCTCAGACTGATTGTAATAATGCGATGACTGATGCAAATACCTGTGAGGTGCTGGAGACAGGCACCCACTCCGTAAGTGGTTTGAAATACTTCAGGGTCAAAATGCCTTCGATGCCGGCGGGTGCCAATAATGGTGGCAATCAACTCGAGGTTACAGTTTATCGGTACTCGACTGACGCGGTTGTCACTCAGAATAGTCACGGTTTCTCCACAGGTGAGCAGATAACACTAAGTTCCTGCGCGATCTCGGCGAGTGAAACCGTAAACGGCGGCGCTGGTGTAGGTTTGAATCAGATGACGGGTGGTTCATTTGTCACCGAAGCTGCGACCATCAATACAGCCAACTCCTATACGATCGAGTTAAATAATGTTGCCTTGGGCAGTCATGACGTTACCTGTCAGGGCGAAACCTTGCTGAGTGGGACTAACTTGATTCAATGGGTTCGCGGCGAAGATGTGGCAAACAACGAGAACTTAGAGGGGCCGTGTCCGCTGAATAATGATGGCACTCGTAAGTATCCCGATGGCACAACAAGCTGCAATATCAATATTAGGCCATCGATACATGGCGACGTGTTGCATTCGCGCCCTGCCGTTATCAACTTTGGGGATATTAATGGAGACAATCCCTCAGGGGAAACCGATGTCATCGTATTTTATGGCGCAAATGATGGTCTCTACCGCGCGATAAATGGCAACCAGACTCGCTCCATTACGCTGGCAGATGGTCGCGTGATCCCTGCGGGTGGTGAACTTTGGAGTTTTGTCGCGCCGGAGTTCTTCACCAAGTTGCCGCGTTTGTTCAACGACGCTCCTAGGATTGACTATACCGGTGTTGTCGATGATGAAGCGATTCCTCGGGATTACTTCTTTGACGGCATTACGTCCATATTGCAAGACAAGCGCACAACTGGAGCGACGGCTGGTAAGTCCTATATCTTTTTGACAGCGCGACGCGGTGGTGCTGTAGTCTACGCGATGGATGTTACTGACCCGACGCAGCCCCCAAAAATTCTCTGGAAGAAAACCAATGCGGATATACCGGAGCTAGCCCAGACTTGGTCGCAGCCCAAGATTGTTGAGATTAAGGGGCACGCCAATCCGGTTATGATTATGGCTGCCGGGTATGATGCCGATGTAGAGGATTGCGAGCCGGCGGGACAGTGCGTTGACAGTAATGGCAATGCAGTGACGCGTACGACCGATGAAGGTCGCGGTATTATTATTCTAGATGTGACCGATGGTAGTCTGGTGTGGGCTGCATTAGGGGATTGCTCAGGTGTGGCCGGTGCAACCAGTAGCAACTGTTTTGATAACAGTGACTTTACTGTCGATTTTGACAAGTCCTTTGCTGCCGATGTGACAGTGGTAGATCGCAACTTTGACGGTGTTGTCGACAGACTGTATGCGGCCGATGTTGGGGGTGGTATCTGGCGGGTGGATTTGGAGCCCGATGGCTACAGTACGACACCGACGCCTGCTGATTTCCAGCTTATCAAAATTGCCGATATCAGCGGTACTGGCAATGATGCCCGCAAATTTCTGTTTGCCCCCGACGTTGTGCCCACGAATAACTTCGACGCGGTGGTAGCGGTGACCGGCGACCGGGAGCACCCTCTATTTACGAGCGACTCTACGCCTGGTTTGGCTTATAACGTGACGAACCGCTTTTACATGATAAAGGATACGGTGTCCTACGACGGAGACCCAAATCGTTCCGTGGCTCATGAGCAATCCCGGGCGGTGTTAACAGAAGCTGATTTGTTTAACCGTACCGTTGGGCGCTGCCTGGATGCCAATAATGCCCCGGTCGACTGCACGTATAACTCGTCGACCGGAAAGTATGAGGACGCGAATGGCACGGAAGTCACTTTGGTTGATTTCGATGGTAATGGCGATTTGTTCGACGGCTACTACTTCAGTTTCGCCGGTGCTGGTGAAAAGGGGGTTAACGCCCCCGTAGTTGTGGCGGGCAATGTGTTCTTTGCCACCAATCAGCCGGACGCTGTGCCTGAAGATTCCTGTACCGCTAATCTGGGTAAGGCGCGGGGCTATAAGGTTAACTTCCTGACAGGCGATGCGACGACCAACGTGTTTGTCGGTGGCGGTATGCCGCCATCGCCAATCGCTGGGCTGGTCACGATTGGCGATGAAACAGTGCCGTTTATTATTGGTGGTGAAGGACCCTCGGCCTTTGACCCCAGTACGCCGACCCTGAACCTTGATCCGGGCCGCAAGCGCACCTACTGGTACTACAAATAACCCTCAATCCGCCCGTCGCGCACGCGGCGGGCGGGGCTTGCGTTTGGCCTGAGTGTTGTTGCCCGCATTGCCGCCGCGATTCTGAGCAGGCCGCTGTGGGCCGCGTGGTTTGGCCCGTGGCTTTTGCGGTTTGCGAATGGGCTGTGATGCGGGCACTTCATGATTCGGCTCAAAACCATCCACGTATTCCCGTGTCAGACTTTTGCCAATCAGTTGCTCTATCTGTTGCAGTTGCTTGAATTCATCCGCGCTGACCAGTGAGACCGCTTCGCCCTCGGCGCCGGCGCGGCCGGTGCGGCCAATGCGATGTACGTAGTCTTCCGCTACGTTGGGCAGGTCAAAGTTCACCACGTGGGGGAGCTGAGAAATATCCAGTCCGCGCGCGGCAATGTCGGTGGCGACCAATACCTGCACTTTGTTCTTTTTGAATTCGCTCAGCGCCCGTTCGCGGGCCGCCTGGCTTTTATTACCGTGAATGGCCGCAGAGTTAATGCCGGCGCTGTCCAGCTTCTTGGCCAGTTTGTTGGCGCCGTGTTTGGTGCGACTGAACACCAGTACCTGATACCAGCCCTGGGATTTGATCAGCTGAATCAACAGGTCTGGCTTGCGGGCCTTGTCCACTGGGTGAATCACCTGCGTTACCGAGGTTGCAGTGGTGTTGCGCGGCGAAACTGAGATTTCCTCTGGATTATTCATCAAGCCCTTGGCCAGGGTGCGAATATCGCCCGAGAAGGTCGCGGAGAACAGCAGGTTCTGGCGCTGTTTGGGCAGCACGTTCAAAATCTTTTTGATGTCGTGAATAAAACCCATATCCAGCATGCGGTCGGCTTCGTCGAGCACCAGAATTTCCAACTGGTCAAAACGCACGGCGTTTTGCTGGTAGAGGTCGAGCAGGCGGCCGGGGGTAGCGACCAGAATATCGACGCCCTTGCGCAGGGCCATCATCTGCGGGTTGATTTTTACTCCGCCAAACACCACGGCGCTGCGCAGGTTCATATGCTGGCCGTAATCCTGCACGCTCTGGCCAACCTGCGCCGCGAGTTCGCGGGTCGGGGTCAGAATCAGTGCTCTGGCTTTATTGGGCTTGGCGCGCTCGCCACGGCTCAACAGCTCGAGAATGGGCAGGGTAAAGCCTGCCGTTTTGCCGGTGCCAGTTTGTGCTGCCGCCATCAGGTCTTGCTGTTTCAGCACGACGGGAATGGCTTGGGCTTGAATGGGTGACGGCGTTTCGTAGCCTTTCTGGGCAATGGCTTTTAAAAGGGGTTCGGAAAGGCCGAGAGTGGTAAATGACATAGGGGTTACCAGACGTTCGACGATTCAGTCGAGCCCGAGAATAAAGGTAGGTGTCGGTGAATCGTACGAGGATAAATGGTGCCCAGGAGAGGACTTGAACCTCCACGGCCTTGCGGCCACTAGCACCTGAAGCTAGCGTGTCTACCAATTTCACCACCTGGGCATAGATGGGAAAGTGGGGTCATGTGACCCGAGGCGCGCAATTTACTGATACAGGGATGCTTTGTCAATGCCAGTGCGTATAATGGATCCGATTTTTTACGAATTCGCAAATAAGCTGAGGTAAGCACCTTTATATGGCAAAACGCCGTCCACCGGCCGATCCCCATGCCGAGCGGGAAGCAGCCCGCTACGATAATCCCATCCCCAGTCGAGAAGCTATTCTCGAGGTACTGGACAGCAAACCCCTTACTGAAAAGCAGCTGGCCAAAGAGCTTGGCATGCACGATGCCGACGCTGAGGCGGAAGAAGCCCTGCGCCGCCGGGTGCGGGCGATGCTGCGCGACAAGCAGTTGACGGCCAGCAAGTCGGGGCGGCTGGAGCCCGCTGAGCTGGAAATGCTGGAAGGCATTGTTCAGGCCAATAAAGACGGATTTGGTTTTGTTCTGCAGGAAGGCAAGGATATTTTTCTGACTGCCTGGCAGATGCAGCGTGTGTTTGACGGTGACCGTGTGCGCGTAGCGGTTGAAGGTTACGACCGACGCGGCCGGGCCATGGGCAACATTGTGCAGGTGCTTGAGCGCAACACGCGTCAGGTAGTTGGACGCTATGATGTTCGAGACGGCGAGCCCTGTGTAGTCTGTGAGGGCAAAGTATCCCATGTGGTTGGCCTTGAGGATTTGTCGGGCGCCACACCTGAAATCGGCGACTATGTGACAGTGGCCATCACCCGTCAGCCTGAGATTAAAAAGCCGCCGTTGGGCTCAATCGTGGAAGTGCTCGGTGATGTGAATCACCCGGGCGTGGCGACCGACGTTGCCATACGCCAGCACGACATACCTCACGAGTGGCCGGACGAAGTCGAACGCGAGGCGCGGCGCTTTGCGGCCGAGCCTTCCGAAGAGGACAAGAAGGCGCGGGTTGATCTGCGCAAGCTGCCGCTGATTACGATTGACGGTGAAGACGCCCGTGACTTCGATGACGCGGTTTACTGTGAGCCAAAGAAGAACGGCGGTTGGCGCCTGTGGGTGGCAATAGCCGATGTGTCTCACTATGTGTCGATCGGTTCGGCGCTGGATGAAGAGGCACAAAAACGCGCGACCTCGGTGTACTTTCCCGACCGCGTGGTGCCCATGTTGCCGGAGGTGCTGTCGAACGGCTTGTGCTCCCTGAAGCCAGAAGTCGAACGCCTGTGCATGGTCTGTGAAATGACCGTCAGCGCGCAGGGCCGTTTGAGTGGTTACACCTTTTATGAGGGCGTGATGCGCTCTCACGCCCGCTTCACCTATAACGAGGTGGCGGCGCTGTTGAACGGCGAGGCCGACGAAGAGCTGCAGCGTCGTCGCAGGGGCTTTATGCCGCAGCTGCGCGATCTGCATGATCTGTACAAGGCGCTGCGTTTTGCCCGTGACCAGCGTGGTGCCATTGACTTTGAAACGGTCGAAACCAAGGTAGTCTACGACAAGCAGCACCGCATTGCCGAAATCGTGCCGGTGCAGCGCAATGATGCCCACAAGATCATTGAGGAATGCATGTTGTGCGCCAATGTCGCGACCGCCCGCCTGCTGGAAAAAAGTGGTTTGCCTGCGCTGTTCCGAGTGCATGAGGCTCCCGGTGGCGACAAGCTGACCAATCTGCGCACCTTTCTCGGTGAAATAGGCCTGAACCTCGGTGGCGGTGAGGAGCCTTCGCCAACCGATTTTCAAGCGCTGCTGCAATCGGTGGCCGACCGGCCCGACGCCAGTGTGATACAGGTGATGATGCTGCGCTCCCTGAAGCAGGCCATGTATCAGCCGGACAACGGCGGTCATTTTGGGCTTCACTACCAGGCTTACGCCCACTTTACCTCGCCCATTCGCCGTTATCCGGATTTGCTGGTACACCGCTGCATTCGCTATCTGCTGCGCAGTAATGCGGAGCTTACTCAGATTGCGCCGCAAAAGGGCGCAAAGAAGCTCAAGCAGTCAGAGATTTATCCCTACGACACCGGTGCCATGGTGAGCCTCGGTGAGCATTGTTCCATGGCCGAACGTCGCGCTGACGATGCCAGCCGCGATGTGATGGCCTGGCTCAAGTGCGAGTATCTGCACGAGCGGGTAGGGGAGACCTACGATGCCATTATTACCGCCGTGACCGGCTTTGGTTTCTTTGCGGAAATGAAGCCACTTTATATGGAGGGGCTGGTTCACATTGGCGCCCTCGGCAAGGACTTCTACCAGTTTGATGCGGCACGCCAGCGTCTGGTGGGCGAGCGCAATCGGGATGTGTTTGCGCTGGGTGATTCGATCAGCGTGCAGATCCTCAGTGTCGACGTGGAAAACCGCAAGGTAGAGCTGGGGCTGGTGGATGTCGGTACCAGTGCGGCGGGCAAGAAGCGAAAGCTGACCAAGCGCGAACAGATTGCCCGGGGGCAGTTTGATGAAAAACCTGCGGGTAAGGGCGGCGCGAGTAAGGGGCGCTCGGACAAGAAAGCCAAACCGGATGAGCGCAGCGGGCCTCGCAAGCGCCGCAGGAAACGCTAGACAGGGAGTTCGAGCTTGAAGGAAGTGATTTTCGGGCTGCACGCGGTCACAACTGCCCTGGAGAAGCGGTCGGAGGATATTGCCCGGCTGCTGGTGCAGAAAGGTCGGCAGGACAAGCGCCTGCAGGCGCTGCTGGACCTGGCGGCTGAGCGCGGAGTTAGCATTGCGACATTGCCGCGCGAAGAGCTGGACGCGCTGGTGTCCGGTCGGCATCAGGGTGTGATTGCTGAAGTTCATGCCAATGAGGCGCCTCGCTATAGCGAAAAGCAGATTCCAGAGATTCTGGCCGGCCTTGCCTCGCCGGCGCTGATTCTGGTGCTGGACGGTGTGACCGACCCGCATAATCTGGGCGCCTGTCTGCGCAGCGCGGACGCAGCGGGTGTGGGTTTGGTGATTGCGCCCAAGGACAAGGCGGTGGGCCTGACCTCGGTGGCGCGCAAGGTGGCCTGTGGCGCAGCGGAAACTGTGCCCTTTGTGCAGGTCACCAATCTCGCGCGCACCCTTAAACAGCTGCAGGAGGCCGGTATCTGGCTGGTGGGCTTGGCGGGTGAGGCGGAACAGCTGCTTTACGAGATCGACCTCACCGGGCCGGTGGGTATTGTGATGGGGGCCGAGGGCAGCGGGCTGCGGCGCCTGACCCGCGAACACTGCGATTATCTGGCCAAATTACCCATGGCGGGCGCAGTCAGCAGTCTCAATGTGTCAGTGGCAACCGGCGTGACCTTGTTCGAAGCAGTGCGTCAGCGCGCCGGATAGGCCAAATTTCAGCCGATTTTGCTTGCAACTGGGGCGCCACTTGCCTAGAATCCCGCGTCTTAATTTTCTGTCGTCGCCTGCAATGGCGGCGGCCTCCTTGCCACACCGCGCCTGAGTCGGGTGGCTAAATCCACAAGGAGATGCGTATGCGTCACTATGAAGTTGTGTTCATGGTCCATCCGGACCAGAGCGAGCAGGTTCCGGGTATGATCGAGCGTTATACCCAGACGATCGAAAAAGATGGCGGCAAGGTTCACCGTCTTGAAGACTGGGGCCGTCGTCAGCTGGCCTACCCTATCGAAAAAATCCACAAAGCCCACTACGTTCTGATGAACGTCGAAGCCTCCGCTGAAGCCATGGAAGAGCTGCGTACCGGCTTCCGCTTCAACGATGCGGTTCTGCGCGACATGATTATCCGTTGCGAAGAAGCCGTCACTGAAGAGTCGCCCATCATGAAGGCCGAGAAAGAAAGCCGTGACCGTCGTGGTCGTGGCAGCGATCGCCCGCGTCGTGATGACAGCGACAACAGCTCTGATGACAGCAACAATGAGTCTTCAGAAGAAAAATCGACAGCAGAAGCTGACGAGTAACAGCGGACAGGTTTGGGAGAGTAAGACATGGCACGTTTTTTCCGTCGTCGCAAATTTTGCCGCTTTACAGCGGAAGGCGTTGATCAGATCGACTACAAGGATCTGGACACCCTGAAGGCGTATGTTTCAGAGACTGGCAAGATTGTTCCCAGTCGCATTACCGGCACCAAAGCCAAGTATCAGCGCCAGCTGGCCACTGCGGTCAAGCGCGCGCGTTACCTGGCTCTGCTGCCTTACACTGACGGCCATCAGTAAGCGATAGTAAGCCCACTCCATGCGCGCTCTGGCCGAATTCATTATGAGAGGGCGCACACAGGCGGTTGCAGTGTCTGTGTTGGCGGTGGGAACCGTGTTTTTTGCCTGGATAGGCGCTGCAGCTGTTGCTCTGGTGACACTGCGCAAAGGCAGTACCCAAGGCGTTTATCTGTTGGCTTGGACTCTGCTGCCGGCAGCGGTTATTGCCCTTCAGGGCAGTGATCTCGGCCCGCTCACCACGCTGGTGGGTGTGTATATAGCGGCCTGCGCCCTGCGTGCAGGGGGCTGGCCACTGGCGTTGCTGGCTATCAGCGCTACCGGGCTGGTGTTGGCACTGCTGATGAATACGGTCGCTGTGGCCCAGTCGCAGCAGATTGCCGACATGCTGGCCCAGTTGGGTGAGCAGCTGCGGTCAAGCAACCCGCAGATGGTGATGCCGGCGCTGAATGCGACCGACATCGCAGGTATGATCGGAATGATCAATGCCTGGACTGTGGTGCTGGGTCTGGTGCTCGCTCGCTGGTGGCAGGCGATGCTCTACAACCCGGGTGGTTTTCGCAGTGAGTTTCACAGTCTGCGTTTGCCGCAAACCCTTGTGGTTGGCCTGTTACTGGGCGTTCTGTTGCTGGTCAGCAGCGGTCAGTGGGCAAACTGGGCAATGGTGTTGCAGGTGCCGTTGACGGTGGCGGGCTTCGCTCTGGTGCACGCACTGGCTGCGCGATTTGGCCTTGGGGCCGGTGCACTGACGGTAGTTTATGGTTTGTGGGCGATGTTGCTGCCCCTGCGCTGGCTGGTACAACTGCTGGCCGTGACTGACAGTTTTATTGATGTGAGAAAGCGCTTGCCGGTCCGCAACAGCGGCGAGTAAGCGCGAACAGAGGACGAAATCATGCAAGTCATTTTGCTGGAAAACGTAGGCAAGCTGGGCGAACTGGGCGACCAGGTCAATGTGAAGTCCGGCTATGGCCGTAACTTCCTGATTCCCTTCGGCAAAGCGGTTCCCGCCACCGAGGTGAATATCAAGGAATTCGAACAGCGTCGCGCCGAGCTGGAAGCGGCTGCCGCCGAGAAGCGCAGCGCTGCCGAGAAGCGTGCTGAAGCGCTGAACGAACTGGTAGTTACCATCGAAGCCAATGCTGGTGACGAAGGCAAGCTGTTTGGCTCTATCGGTACTCGCGACATCGCTGAAGCGGTCAGCAAGGCCAGCAACAGCGAAGTGGTCAAGGCCGAAGTGCTGCTGCCGGAAGGTGTTATTCGCGAAGTAGGCGAATACGACATCGACCTCAAGCTGCACCCGGAAGTAACGACTTCCATCAAGCTCGTTGTAGTTGCTGAGTAAGCTGCTGAGTAAGCTGCTGAGTAAAACTGCAGCAAGGCTTAGCGCCTGATCTTGAGTGCGGGCTTTCAGAAGCTCGCATTTCGAAAAGCATCCGTCAGCGGGTGCTTTTTTTTTGTGTCGATATCCCCCAGAATGACGGGCCAAGAGCAATAAGCAGCCCATGCAAAGCGAAACCTACGACGACGTCCCACCGCCCTTCGATGAGCTCGATGTGGCCACCCTCAAGCTGCCGCCCCATTCACTGGAAGCGGAACAGTCGGTGCTGGGCGGCCTGCTGATTCGCGGCGAAGCCTGGGACACCGTGGCAGATCTGGTCACGGAATCTGATTTCTTCCAGCCCCGTCATCGTCATATCTACGCCAAAATGGCTGCGCTGGTCGACGCCGAGCAGCCCATCGATGTGGTCACGTTGGCGGAAGCCCTCGACAAGAGCGACCAGCTGGATGATTGCGGGGGTATTGCCTATCTTGCGGAGCTGGCGGGCAATACGCCGGCGGTGGCCAATATCCGGGCCTATGCCGAAGTGGTGCGCGAGCGCGCCACCCTGCGCTCGCTGATTGAGGCGGCCCAGCGCATTGCCGACAGCGGTTTTCACCCAGACGGGCGCAACAGCGCCGACCTGCTGGATGCGGCCGAGCGCGAAATCATGCAGATCAGCGAGGACCGCCCGAAGGAGGGTGGCCCGCAGGCGGTCAATCCGCTGCTGAGCAAGGCGGTAGACCGCATTGATGAGCTGTTCCGCAGCGATGCGGCGCTGACCGGGATCAGTACCGGTTTTAAAGAGTTGGACGATATGACCTCGGGCTTGCAGAAGTCGGATTTGGTTATCGTCGCCGCCAGACCGTCGATGGGTAAAACCACCTTCGCCATGAACCTGGTGGAGCACGCGGTGCTCAATGATGACCGGCCGATGGTCGTATTCAGTATGGAAATGCCTGCCGAGCAGCTGATGATGCGGATGCTGTCCTCCATTGGTCGCATCGATCAGACCAAAGTGCGCACTGGTAAGCTGGATCAGGAAGACTGGCCCAAGCTCAGCGCGGCGGTAAATAAGCTGAAAGACCGGCCGCTGTTTATCGATGACACGCCGGCACTGACACCCACCGAAGTGCGCTCTCGCACCCGCAAGATTGCGCGGGAGCACGGTGATATCGGCATGATCATGCTCGATTACCTGCAGTTGATGCAGGTGGCCGGTCGTGGGGGCGAGGGGCGAACCGCCGAGATTTCGGAAATCTCCCGCTCCCTGAAAGGCATCGCCAAGGAGTTTAATTGCCCGGTGGTAGCGCTGTCGCAGCTGAACCGCGCCCTGGAGCAGCGGCCGAACAAACGCCCGGTAAACTCGGACCTGCGTGAATCCGGCGCCATCGAGCAGGATGCGGACGTGATCATGTTTATCTATCGCGACGAGGTCTACAACGAAGAGACCGATCAGAAAGGGGTGGCAGAGATCATTATCGGCAAGCAGCGGAATGGCCCGATTGGCACAGCGCGTCTGGCCTTTATCGGCAAGTACACCCGCTTCGATAATCTCGCCTTTACCGGTTACGAAAGCGACTACTGATCAGCTTTTGTCTTCAGCCGTGTCATCGTCAGCGCTGTCTTCGCGCTTGCCGAGAAACTGGCTGAAGAAAATCCCCGCCTCAAACAAAAGCCACATGGGCACCGCCAGCAGGCATTGCGAGAAAATGTCGGGCGGTGTCAGCAGCATGGCCACCACAAAGCAACCGACAATCACGAAAGGGCGTTTCTGTTTCAGCGATTCCCGCTCAACCGCTCCGCTCCAGATCAGCAGTACTGTTGCGATCGGAATTTCAAAGGCAATGCCAAAGGCCATAAACAGTTTCAGCGCGGTGTCGAGAAAGCGGGTGATATCCGGGGTGTAGGCAACGCCTTCAGGCACCACGCTGCTGAAAAAACCAAATACCAGCGGGAATACGGCGTAGTAGGCAAAGGCCAGTCCGGCATAGAACAGAATAATGCTCGACACCAAAAGGGGCAGCGCGATGCGTTTTTCATGGCGGTACATGCCTGGGGCCACAAAGCCCCAGATCTGCTGTAGAACCACGGGCATGGCCAGGCAGACGCTCACCACGATCACCAGTTTAAAGGGCGTCAGGAAGGTTGAGGCGACCTCGGTGGCTATCATGCTGCTGCCGTCTGGCAAATAGCGGGTCAGAGGCTGGGCGACAAAGGCATAGATGTCATTGGCAAAGGCCATCAGTGCAACCGCGAATACCAGAACGGCGAGGATGCAGCGCAACAGGCGGTCGCGCAATTCGGTCAGGTGTTGCACCAGCGGTTGGCCGGTATCGTTTTCTGCGCCTGTGCTCATGAGGATTTTCGGTCTGCTTCGCCGGGGTCGGCGCCGTTTGGCTTGTCGGGATCGGGGCTTTCGTCAGCGCCGGGTTTCACCACACCGCTGATATCGTATTCCAGCGATTGAAGATCGCTTTGGGTGGAGCGGAATTCCTTCTCGACGGAGCTGAAGCTGTCTTTCAATGAATCCTCGGTTTCCTTGAGGTTGGCGAGGATGGATTCGTTGTGCAGCTGCTGTTTGATTTCGTCGGCGCCTACTTCGCGCTCGATCTCGTTTTTCAGCGCGGTAAAGCTGCGCCGCAGCCGGCCGAGCCACAGCGAAACGGTGCGCACGGCACCGGGCAGGCGCTCGGGACCAAGCACCAGCAGGCCGACCACAAAGATCAGAACCAGTTCAGCAAAACCGATGTCGAACATAGTGCAGCCTTAGACTGACTTGTCCTTCTGCTCGCTGTTCATCTGCGACGCAGTCGCGTCACTGCGGTTGTCTTCCACCGGCTGCGCTTCGGCATCGGTTTCCGCTTTGTCTTTGTCGTCGTCCGACATGCTTTTCTTGAAGCCCTTGATCGCGCTGCCGAGATCGGTGCCGATGCCCTTGAGCTTTTTGGTACCGAACAGCAGCAGTACGATAATCAGGATAACAACCAGTTCTTTAATGCCAAATCCCATGTTCGATTCCTCACTGCGGATTTATTGCCGGGATGCTTTTTCTTCGTGTCCGGACAGATCAAAACGACGTTCCAGTTCCTCAAGAACCTCGCGATAGCTTAAATTCAGGTGCGACAGCATTACCAGACTGTGAAACCAGAGGTCGGCGGTTTCGCCAACCAGTTCGGTGCGAAGCGCGTTATCTGCAGCGTTGGCGGCAAGGTCTTTTGCGGCGAGGATGGTTTCGGTTGCTTCCTCGCCCACCTTTTCCAGAATCTTGTTCAGACCCTTGGCGTGCAGGCTGGCCACGTAGGATGATTCTGGGTCCGCAGCCCCTTTACGGGCTTCAAGAACCCGGTCAAGCTGCTCGAGTACGCTGTTATTGCTGATCGGTTCAGTCATGATTTCCGGTAAATCTGATTCGGGTCTTTGAGTACGTTTTCGGTGGTGTTCCACTGACCGTCGCTAAGGGTTCGGAAAAAACAGCTTTCGCGTCCGGTATGGCAGGCAATGCCGCCTTGCTGGGTTACGCTCAGTACGATGGTGTCGCCGTCGCAATCGAGCTGGATGTTCTTTACCAATTGCTCGTGACCTGACGATTCGCCCTTACGCCAAAGCTTTCCGCGCGAGCGCGACCAGTAAACGGCCTTGCCACTTTCGGCGGTCAGCGCCAGCGATTCGCGGTTCATCCAGGCCATCATCAGGATTCTGCCGGATGCTGCGTCTTGCGCGATGGCGGGTACCAGGCCGTCGCTGTTGAAAGCCACGCTGTCCAGCCATTGATCTGCATCTGTACTCGTCATACTTCACCTTCACTGTCAGCGCATTATGACACGCCAGGGCCTGCGGACACTACTTGTGGTGCTGCCGTGGCGCTACTTCAGGCACAGTATCAACAGGCCGGCGGCGCCGAGTGCCAGCGACAGGGGTGGCAGGCCGGCCAGGGCCGGTTGCGCGATTGCTGCGCCGAGCAGTACCAGCCCGGTGACGCGCCAGCGCTGATTGTGTTTTTCCTGGTCGAGGCGCCGCTCCAGCCGCTCAATGTCAGCGCTGTTGCTGCGCGGTTCAAATACCGGGCGCGGCCCTTCCAGCAGCTGCTCCGGCAGGTTGGGCAGCTGCTCCAGCCAGCCCGGCAGGCGGTGGCTTACCCGCTTGAGCATGCTCTGGGGCGAGTAGCGGTCGCGCAGCCAGTGTTCGAGAAAGGGTTTGGCGGTATCCCAGAGGTTGAGCTCCGGGTAAAGCTGGCGGCCGAGCCCTTCGATATTGAGCAGGGTTTTCTGCAGCAGCACCAGTGAGGGCTGCACTTCCATATCGAAACGGCGCGCGGTGGAGAACAGGTAGACGAGCAGCTGGCCAAAGGAGATTTCTGCCAGCGGTTTTTCAAATACCGGCTCGCAGACACTGCGAATGGCTGACTCGAATTCATGCACCCGGGTGTTGGGCGGTACCCAGCCACATTCGATATGCAACTCGGCCACGTCGCGGTAGTTGCGCTGGAAGATGGCAAGCAGGTTGCGAGCCAGATAATACTGGTCGGAATCACTGAGGCTGCCGATGATGGCGCAGTCGATGGCAATATACTGGGGTGATTCCGGGTGTTTGCGCGACACGAAGATGTTGCCGGGGTGCATGTCGGCGTGAAAGAAACTGTCGCGGAAGACCTGGGTAAAAAAGATCTCGACACCGCGCTCGGCAAGCTTTTTCATGTCGGTATTCTGGGCGTTGAGGGCGCCGACATCGGTGACCGGGATGCCTTCGATGCGCTCCATCACCAGCACTGTGCGGCGGGTGTAGTCCCAGTAAACCTCGGGCACATAGAGCAGTTCCGACTCAGCGAAGTTGCGTCGCAGCTGAGAGGTGTTGGCGCCTTCGCGTTGCAGGTCCAGTTCGTCGAGAATGGTCAGTTCGTAGTCTTCGACCACTTCCAGCGGACGCAGCCGGCGACCATCGGGCACATAGTTATGCACCAGTCGAGCGATGGTGTAGAGCAGCAGGATGTCTTTTTCGATGGTGCGCTGAATGCCGGGGCGGATGACCTTGACCACAACCTCGCGACCGTCTTTCAGCTGGGCACCGTGAACCTGGGCGACGGAGGCCGAGGCCAGAGGCTCGGTGTCAAAGCGAGCGAACAGTTCGGCCACCGGTTTGCCGAGGGCGGTTTCGATAATTTCCCGGGCCTGCTCGTTGTCAAAGGGCGGCACCTGATCCTGCAGTTTGGCCAGTTCCTCGGCGATATCTTCGGGTAGCAGGTCGCGGCGGGTGGAAAGCTGCTGGCCAAATTTGATAAACACGGGGCCCAGTGCCTCCAGCGCGAGGCGCAGGCGCTCACCGCGGCTGGCATTGGGAGCTGGCATCAGACGCCAGGGGCCGAAACGCAACAGAAGGCACAGCCAGGTAGGCAGGCGACTGGTGTCGATCAATTGGTCGAGGCGAAAGCGTACCGCGATTGAGAGAATGGTGAGCAGGCGTCGGAGTCCAAACAAGGGGCGTTACTCAGTGGCTTCGGGTTGCAGGCGTTGGCGCAACTGTCGCAGTTTCGCGTCGAGGCGGTCGGTGCGCAGGGTCAGGTCTTCGAGATCGCGGTAAAAATCTTCTACCTGAATCGGATGCGGCACCCATTGGCTTTCTTCGCGCACAAACTCCGTGGCCTGGCGTCGAAACGCCCCCAGCGCCTGCGCGGCCCAGCGGCCACCCTGGCGCAGGGTGCGGCCAATCTGGTGGGCGGCAACGTCGCCAATCAGGCGGGCAAGGGGCGCTTCCCAATCAATATCCAGCTGGCTCAGGATTTCCCGAAGCTCAACAACCCGGGCGGTATCGCCGTCGACCCGCACATTGCCGTTGATCAGGGCGGCGGCCGGGTCATCGGCGAGCGCAATTTTGCTGAATTCGTCCCAGCTACCGGTAAGGGTGGTTGTGGCGGGTGCCGTACTTTCTTCTACCAGCAAGATGGGCTCGCCGATGCACAGGGTCAGGGAGAAGGCCGGGCTGGTGCAATTCAGGGTAAAGCTTTTGCCGTGCAGCGGCCGCAGTCGCTCGCGAGTGGCCTGATCGAGGTCGAGCGAGCGATTGATCAGGCTTTCCAGCGCGGCGAGGGCCGGGGTGGGCAGTTTCATGCCTTGATGCCCCGGTGCAGGGCGACAATACCGCCGGTCATGTTGTAGTAACTGGTGTTGACGAAGCCGGCCTCATCCATCATGCCTTTCAGGGTTTCCTGATCCGGGTGCATGCGGATGCTTTCCGCCAGATAGCGATAGCTTTCGCTGTCGCCGGCGACGAGCTGTCCCATGCGCGGCAACACCGAGAAAGAATACTGGTCGTAGAGTTTGCTGATGACCTCGCTGGTGGGCTTGGAAAACTCCAGTACCAGGCAGCGACCGCCTGGTTTTAATACCCGGTACATGGAGCGCAGAGCCGCATCCTTGTCGGTCACGTTGCGCAGGCCAAAGGCGATGGTCAGGCAGTCAAAGTGATTGTCGGGAAAGGGCAGGCATTCGGCGTTGGCCTGAACGTAGCGCATATTGCCGACGATGCCTTTGTCGGTCAGTTTTTCGCGGCCCACTTCCAGCATGGAGCTGTTGATGTCGGCCAGTACGACTTCACCGGTGTCGCCGACAATGCGGCTGAACTTGGCCGCCAGATCGCCGGTACCGCCGGCAATATCCAGAACACGATGGCCCCGGCGCACGCCGGACAGCTCAATGGTGAAGCGTTTCCAGACCCGGTGAATACCGCCGGACATCAGATCGTTCATCAGATCGTAGCGGGCGGCGACGGAGTGAAAGACGCCGGCTACCAGCCCGGCTTTTTCCGTGGGGTCTACCGAGCGAAATCCGAAGTGGGTCTTGTTGTCCTCTGCCATGGGCCATCCAGCGATTCAATTGAGTGTTTTTCGGGGCGTTATTGTAGCCTCGCCGGGTGCCTATGTATAACGTTCGCTGTTGCGACAACAGGGGCCGAGGCTAGAGATCGAGCTCGCGGCGCAGTTCCCGCAGTTTTTCCCGGCGCTCTTCCAGCGACAGGGGAGTGCTGTGCTCCTGCGGCAGAGCAGGCGTGTCAGGTTGGGTCAGTTCCTCGCCGTCGATCACCTGCTGACAGAGCCGCTGGTAGTGTTCGCGAAACACCGGAAAGGCGCTGCGCTCCGGGTTGTTGGCCAGAAAATACCAGTCGGCGGCGCGCCCGGCGTGATACACCGCCGGATGGCTCCACTCATAAGCGGCTTTGGGTGAGGGTGCGCGACAGGCCTCCAGATAGGCGCTGTGCACGTCGGGCAGGCCGAACTCCTTCAGGCTGGGGCGGCTCATCTCTCGAATGGTGTGCAGGGTCGGCAGGTAGGCGCTTTCCTTGATGCTGCGGCGACCGCCGCGCAAAATTTCTTCCGGGCTCAGGTCGAGCAAGCTGTGCAGCCAAAGCTGTTTCGCGACATTGGTTTTGTCGCCGGGAAAGGCCTTGTGAAACTGGTTGTGGTAGGCCAGCTCCAGCTCGGTAAAAAGTTGGTTGATGGCATCGATATGGGCGTCGGTGATCGGCTGTTCAGCGTCACTTGCCTCTGAGCCCGCTGGCCCAGCTGCGGTCGGTGAGTTTGTGGAAGAGCTTTTCAGCTTCCGACTGAGGCTTTCCGTCAGCGTTTTGCTGTCCCGCATTGTTGTCTCCCATTCGATGGCGCTGCGCCCACTGGTATTTCACGTGCTGCAGAAATTTGCTGTTCCATGAGCGCTGCAACTGGCGACTATCTTGCCAGTAGAGGCGGAATTCGGGCAACAGCTGGCGGGCAAAGTCGTGGTCGATGTTGGCCATGCGCAGAATATCGAACACGGCCTCGTCGGGCTGCCAGTTGGCCGGAATCTGGCGTGGCTCGGTATCGAATTCAATGGCATTGGTGTAGTGCGCCCACTGGCGGCGCACATGTTCGATGAATCTCGTATTCCAGCGGCGGTCGCGGTGGCCGCTCTCGCGCCAGTAGAGCACGAACTCCGGTACCGCGTCTTCGATAAAACTGCGATCAATGTCGGCGCGCTCCAGGATTTCCAGCGCGTCGTGACTGGGTTGCCAGTCCGGAGCGATAGGAGCGGTCTGGGCGAGCTCCTGCTGGTCGTACTGATGCTTTTTCCAGCGCTTGGCTACATGCTGGGTAAAGGTGCTGTTCCAGGAGGCGCGGGCGTTGCCTTTTTCGCGCCAGTGGCTGATAAATTCGGGCACCAGCGCCTCGATAAAAGCGGGCTCGATACCGTGGAATTGGGTCAGATAATTGATGCTTTCCCGGTCTGGGCGCCAGTCGCTGTCGATGGGGCGGGCGCCGCCGTCGTGGCTGTTGAATCCCGCTGCTCTGGTTGGCGGCGCCGGCTCGGCAGTGCGTGCCGGAGCGGGCTCTGACTTGCCCGGCTGACCGGCGTTGAGACTGAAGCGAATATTGCGCACATTGCTGTTAAGCGCACTGCCCAGCGACAGTACGCCCTGCGACTGCAGCTGCAACAGAATTTTCTCGATTTCTGCTTGCTCCCAGAACGGCAGCAATTGTTGCAGCTGGGCTTTATCGATAAGCTGCCAGCTTTCTTCGCCGCCGTGCAGTTGCGCCCATTCCGTCAGCAGTTGCAACACAATGGCTTCGTGCAGGCCAAGCGTGGCGGCGAGGGTGGGCGAGACAATAAGCGGGCGTTCAATCACAGTGGACGGCTGATAATGTGGGAAGTGAGCCGGCTATTGTACGGCCAGGCTTGCGCCAGGGCCAAGCGGGATTTGACTGGAGTCTGCAAAGACCCGCTGGTATGGATGGTTATAGGGAAAAACATGGCAAAACAGAAAAGCGCCTTTGTCTGCAATGAGTGCGGCAGCGAATACAGCAAGTGGCAGGGCCAATGCCACGATTGTGGGGAGTGGAATACCCTCAGCGAGTTCAAGCTGGGGCCGGCTTCCGGCAAAGCGCCGGCGCGGGCGGTAGGCTATGCAGGTGCTGCTGCGACCGAGGTGCAGACCCTCGACTCCATCAATCTGGAAGATCTGCCGCGTATTCACAGCGGCTCGTCGGAGTTCGACCGGGTGCTGGGTGGTGGTCTGGTGCCGGGCTCTGCAGTGTTGATTGGCGGTCATCCGGGGGCGGGCAAAAGCACACTGCTGCTACAGACGCTCTGTAAACTGGCGCAGTCGGTTCCGGCGCTCTATGTGACGGGTGAGGAATCCCTGCAACAGGTGGCGATGCGGGCCAAGCGCCTGGAGCTGAAAGCAGATAAATTGCAGCTCTTGTCGGAAACCCAGCTGGAGTCCATCTTGAATCATGCGGCGCGGCAGAGGCCGCAGGTGATGGTGGTCGATTCGGTGCAGGTGCTGCACAGTGATGGCGTGACCTCGGCGCCGGGCAGTGTATCGCAGGTGCGTGAATGCGCGGCGGCGCTTACCCGTTTCGCCAAACAGAGTAATACCATTGTGCTGCTGGTGGGTCATGTCACCAAGGAAGGCTCACTAGCCGGCCCCAAAGTGCTGGAGCATATGATCGATTGTTCGATCATGCTGGAGGGCAGCAGTGACACCCGCTTTAGAACCCTGCGCGGCCAGAAGAACCGCTTCGGGGCGGTGAATGAGCTGGGTGTGTTCGCCATGACCGAGCTGGGCCTGAAGGAGGTCAAAAACCCTTCGGCGATCTTTCTCAATCGCCAGAGTGAGCCGGCTTCCGGCAGTGTGGTGATGGTGGTGTGGGAAGGTACGCGTCCGCTGCTGGTGGAAATTCAGGCCTTGGTAGACGGCAGCTCGCTGGGTAATCCGCGCCGGGTGGCAGTGGGGCTGGAGCAGAACCGGCTGGCCATGCTGCTCGCGGTATTGCACCGCCACGGCGGTCTGCAGGTAGGGGATCAGGATGTCTTTGTGAATGTGGTGGGCGGCGTCAAGGTGTTGGAAACCAGTGCCGATCTGGCGCTGCTGTCGGCCATCGTTTCCAGTTTCCGCGACCGGCCGTTGGCCGAGGATCTGGTGGTGTTCGGTGAGGTTGGGCTATCCGGCGAGATTCGCCCGGTGCCCAGTGGTCAGGAGCGACTGCAGGAAGCGGCCAAGCACGGCTTCAAACGGGCCATCGTGCCCAGCGGCAATCGACCGCGCAAGGCGCTGGAGGGTATGGAGGTGGTGGCCGTCGATACCCTGGCGCAGGCGCTGGAAGCCCTTTAAATTTGTAAACAGCGTTTAGAAGATTTCTTCCAGGCTGTTGTCACTGGCCCCGTTACCGGGGGTGTAGCCAGGCGATTCGCTGGTTTCCGTGTCCGGTACATTCTCCGCTCGAAAAATCTCAAAGATGGCGTTGCTCTGCCCCGGTGCGGCCTGCTTGCCGGTATCGGGGTCTATGCGCACGGTGGCAATGCCCGCAGGTTGCTTCATGGCTTGCTCGGGTTTGCCTTTCAGTGCCACCTGCATGTAGTCGATCCAGATGGGCAGGGCGGTCGAGCCACCGTATTCCCGTTTGCCCAGGTTCTGGTTGTTGTCAAAACCCACCCAGGCGGTGGTGGCGACACCTGCGCCATAGCCGGAGAACCAGGCGTCCGTGGGGCCGTTGGTGGTGCCGGTTTTGCCGGCCAGATCGCTACGCCCCAGCTTGCGCGCCCGACGCCCGGTGCCGTACCGAATAACATCCTTGAGAATGCTGTCCATGATATAGGCCACGCGCTCCTCGACAATGCGCTCGGCATTGGGGTGCTGGGGACCTTCGGCCTCCATGAGAATCGCTTCGAGATTACTCGCTTCTTCAAAGAAGGGTTCTTCATCGCCGATGTGAATCTGGTCCGGCCCGAGGGCAACTTCTTCTTCGCAGGGGCGGCAGACGACCGGATGCTCGGCCTGATAAAGAATATTGCCGTCCCGATCTTCAATCCGCTCCAGCACAAAGGGTTTGACCCGGTAGCCGCCATTGGCAAAGGCGGTATAGCCGGTCACCACGTCCAGTGGGGTCGCGGAAAGACTGCCCAGCGCTAAAGACAGGTCGCGAGGCAATTGCGACTCGCGAAAGCCAAAGCGGGTAACGTAGTCGATGGTTTTGGCGATGCCGGTAGAGCGCAGCAGGCGAATGGAAACCAGGTTGCGCGAGTTGTATAGGGCCTTGCGCAGGCGGGTCGGGCCGTAGAACTTGCCGCTGTCGTTGGTCGGCCGCCAGGTGCTTTCCAGGGCCTGATCGTCAAACACAATTGGCGCGTCATTGATCACTGTGGCCGGCGTGGCGCCATTCTCCAGCGCGGCGGCATAAACAAAGGGCTTGAAATTGGAGCCGGGTTGGCGATTGGCCTGGGTTACCCGGTTAAAGCTGCTGTGCTGATAGTCGAAGCCGCCCACCAGACTTAGAATGGCGCCGGTATCGGCGTCCATCGAGACGAGCGATGCCTGCACCGCTGGCAGCTGTGACAGCTGCCAGCGTTTACCGGGTTCGGCAGCCACGCGGATCACATCGCCGCGCTTGAGGATATCAGCTGCGGTTTCTGGCGCGTCGCCACGGCTGTCCTCGTTGATATAGGGGCGTGCCTCTGCCAGACCGTCTTCCCATAAAAGCTCGATTTCGGTGCCGTCGCGCATCAGGCAGGTAACGCTCTGGTCTTCAACCTTCAGCACCAGTGCCGGTTCCCAGCGACCGACACTGCCGAGACGCCTTAGCTCTGACTGCCAGTGATCGCGATCAAGCGGCGATGTCAGCTGCCAGTGCTGTTCCGGGCCGCGATAGCCGTGGCGGCGGTCGTATTCGGTAACGCCGTTGATGACGGCCTGATTGGCTGTGTTCTGCAGCTCGCTGTCGATAGTGGCGTAGGCGCGATAGCCTTCAGTGTAGGCGTCGGCGCCAAATCGGCGAATCATGTCGCGGCGGATCATTTCCGAAACGTAGGCGGCCTCGGCCTGCAGTTTGCTGCCGTAGTAGCTGGCCGAGATTTCACTCAGACGCGCGGTTTTGTAGGCTTCCTCGTCGATATAACCGAGGTGCAGCATGCGCGCCAGAATCCAGTCGCGGCGCGACTTCGCCCGGCTCGCGTTCACCAACGGGTTGTAGGCAGAGGGAGCCTTGGGCAGGCCGGCAATCATGGCCATCTGGGCCAGGGTCAGTTCGCCCACATGCTTGTCGTAATAGACCCCGGCGGCCGCCTCAATGCCATAGGCGTGGTTGCCGAGAAAGATTTTGTTCAGGTAGAGTTCCAGGATTTCCTGCTTGTTCAGGGCCCGCTCGATTTTAATCGCCAGAAAAATCTCGTTGAACTTGCGGGAGAAGGTACGCTCCTGGGTCAGGAAGTAGTTTTTCGCCACCTGCATGGTGATGGTGCTGCCGCCAGTCTGGATTTCGCCGCTGACAATCAATTGTGACGCCGCTCGCAGCAAGCCACCGATATCTACGCCATGATGCTCGTAAAAGCGGTCATCTTCGGCAGCGAGGAAGGCCTTTATAAAAAGTGGTGGAATGTCCTCGAAGTCCAGCGGTGTTCTCTTTTTCTCGCCAAATTCGCCTATCAGCTTCTGGTCCCGGCTGTAGATGCGCAGGGGGGTCTGGAGGCGGATATCGCGCAAAGTGTCGACATCCGGCAGTTTTGGGGTGAGATAGATGAAAATAGCGGCAAAACCGGCAATCGCACCGGCTGCGAGTACCAGTAATAGGTGCGTAAGTACTCGCCGTAGCACAATAATTTTTGACATTCTGGCCCTAGTGTTTGGTGATGCTCGGTTCGCGAATCGGCGCCTATGTTAGCGAAATGAGACGCGGTCTACCCAATAATCATTATAACTATTTGCGAAATTGGGTACTCTGGTATTTAATCTAATTATAAAAAGTGTGTTCTAAGTCTCGGATGCAGATAGGAAATCTCTGGTGTTAAAAGAACTGTTTGGCGGCTGGCGACCCAGCCCGGTAGTTGGAGTGGACATCAGTTCCAGCGCTGTGAAGGTGCTGGAACTGAGCCTCAATGACGGCCGTTACCGGGTAGAGAGTTTCGCTGTGGCGGCTCTCCCCCAGAATGCGGTGGTCGAAAAGAATATCGCCGACACCGAGGTGGTGGCTGAAAGTCTGCGGCTGGCGCATACCCGTTCGCGCTCCAAACAGAAGAATGCGGCGGTAGCGGTGTCGGGCGCTGCGGTGATTACCAAGGTGATCGAGATGCCCGCTGATATGGGCGAAGATGTGATGGAATCCCAGATCACTATGGAAGCGGATCAGTACATTCCCTACCCGCTGGAAGAGGTTGCACTGGACTTTGAAATCCTGGGTCCCTCGGAGCGCAACGAGGCGATGATGGAAGTGCTGCTGGCGGCCTCCAGGCAGGAAAATATTGATTCCCGGGTTGAGGCGCTGGAACTGGCGGATCTTGAGGCGAAGGTGGTGGATATCGAAGCTTTCGCCATGGAGCGCACTTTTTCCCTGATTGCCGAACAGTTTGAGCTGAACGAAAACTCGGTGGTGGCCATTATCGATATTGGCGCTACGGTCACTACCTTGAGTGTGATCGTCGATGGCGAAACGATTTATACCCGCGAGCAGCTGTTTGGCGGCCGACAGCTGACCGAAGAAATTCAGCGCCGCTACGGTGTGACCTACGAAGAAGCCGGGCTGGCAAAAAAAGAAGGCGGTATCGCCGACGACTACGAAGATGAAGTGTTGCTGCCGTTTCGCGAGGCCGTGGTGCAGCAGGTCAATCGCGCACTGCAATTCTTTTTCTCCGCCAGCCAGTACAACATGGTTGACCTCGTGGTTCTCGCCGGCGGTGTTGCGTCTACCAGCGGCCTGGCGGATCAGGTGGCCAACGAATTGGGTACCTCGGCCGTGGTCGCCAACCCCTTTGCTAATATGGAGGTGGCACCGGGAGTGGATGTACTGGCGTTGAACGCAGATGCTCCGGCAATGATGATTGCCTGCGGCCTGGCATTGAGGAGCTTTGACTGATGGCAAGAATCAACCTCCTCCCCTGGCGTGAAGAGCGCCGCGCGGCACTGCAGAAGCAGTTCCTGGTGATTCTGGCGGGCATGGCGGTGTTTGGTGCCCTGATTGTTTTTCTGGGTGACCGCTACGTGTCTGCTCTGATTGAGCACCAGAATGGCCGCAATAATTACCTGCAGCAGCATATTGCCGAATTGAATCGGCAGGTGGCGGAAATTCGTGAACTGGAAAAACGCCGCGCCGAACTGCTGGAGCGGATGGAAATCATCCAGGGCTTGCAGGGCAAGCGCCCGGTGATTGTTCGGATCTTCGACGAGGCTGTGCGCACCATGCCGGACGGGGCCTACTTTCTGGATATGACCCGAAGCGGAGAGAATATAAAAGTCTCCGGCAAAGCGGAGTCCAACAACCGGGTATCGAGCCTGATGCGCAAACTGGACAGCTCCCTGTGGTTTAAAGATCCGAATCTTACGTCGGTAAAAGCCGCGCCTGATTTTGGTGAACAGGGCAGCGAGTTCCAGCTGTCCTTCAAGATCACGTCCCCGGACGCTGAAGCCGCAGCGGCGAAGGAGAAATAGTCGTGGCATTTCAGGACGCGCTTAAAGAACTTAAAGATTTCGATATTAACAATATTGATCTGCAGTCCGTTGGCACCTGGCCGATTCTGGTCAAGAGCATCGTCTGGGTTGTGGTCTTTATTGCTGTTTTGGTTGGCGGCTATTTTCAGCTGATTGAGCCGCTGCGCCTAGAGCTGGAAAAGGTTACTGCCAAGGAGCAGGAGCTGCGCGAGGAATTCAAGCGCAAGGCCTTCAAGGCGGCCAATCTGGCGGCTTACCGCAAGCAGATGATTGAAATGGAGGAAACCTTTGGTGCCCTTCTCAGTCAACTGCCGACCGATACCGAAGTGCCGGGGCTGCTGGAAGATATCACCGAAGAAGGGGTATCCAATGGTCTGGAAATTACCTCGATTAAACTGCAGCCGGAAGTTCGCAAGGAGTTTTATGTGGAGCTGCCTATCAGCATCCAGGTGAAGGGCCCTTATCACGATCTGGCGGCCTTCGTCAGCGGTATTGCCGGCTTGCCGCGGATCGTGACCCTGCATGATTTCAAGATTGGCGGAGCCAAAGGCGGCATTGACCTGAATATGTCGATTACGGCGAAGACCTACCGCTACCGTGATCCGGAGGTCGATGGATGAAGACAAAGACACTGATCCCGGTCCTGATGACAAGCCTGCTGGTGGTGGGTTGCGGCGGTAATGCCTCCTACGAGGATATCGACGCCTATATGGCCGAGGTTAAGTCCCGACCGGTACCACAGATTCCGCCGATCCCGCCGTTCAAGGCCTACAAGGCCTTTAACTACAGTGCGTCGGGGATGCGCAGTCCATTTATCAAGCCGGTCGAGGCGAAGCAGGTGGCGCGGCTTTCCGGCAATACGGCGGTGAAGCCTGATTTCAACCGCAAGCAGGAGTTTCTGGAGCAGTTCAGCCTGGACTCGCTGCGGATGGTAGGCTCGCTGGAATTGGATGGCGTGCGTTGGGCCCTGATCAAAGACAGCGAAAACAGCGTGCACCGGGTGCGTCGCGGTAACTTCCTGGGCCGAAATCACGGTCGGGTGGTTGAGTCGACGGAAACCAGTGTGTTGATTATTGAAATTGTTTCGGATGGTGGCGACGGCTGGATCGAAAGACCGCGAACCCTGGAAATAAAAACGAGTGACGGCTAAGCGAGTGGAGAAGTCATGAATACCTTTAAGCCAAATAAATTTCAGCGGTATCTGCTTTGGGCGGCTTGCGCGATCTTCACTCATCCCCTGTTTGCCAGCGAACTCAAGGATATCCAGTTCTCTGCCCTGCAGGGTGGTCGATTTGAGGCCCGTCTAAGCTTTGATTCTGCACCGCCAGAGCCCAAGGGCTACACCATTGAGAAGCCGGCGCGTATCGCGCTCGACTTGCCGGGTGTAAGCAGTTCGCTGTCGCAGAAGAAATACCCCTTGTCCTACGGCAATGCCAGCAGCGCCATTGTGCTGGAGGGCGGTGACCGCACGCGGTTGGTACTCAATCTGATTGAGCTGGTGCCCTACCTCACGCGCGTGGAAGGTAATGACCTGGTGGTAGAAGTCGGCTCGGTGGCGACGGAATACCTGAAGGATGCCGGTGGCACGCTGCAGCAGATTTCCAGTGCGAAGCCTGAGGTCGAAACGGCTCGCGGCAACCAGATCAAGGATATGGATTTCAAGCGCGGCGCCAATGGCGAAGGCATGTTGGTCATGAGCCTTAAAGACCCCAAGGCCGATATTAATGTCTACGAGCAGGGCTCCAAGATCTTTGTCGAGTTTAATGATGTAGCTCTGCCTGAAAAGCTACGTCGCCGCTACGATGTGGGCGACTTTGCCACACCGGTTCAGGTTGTTGATGCCCAGAGCACCAATCGCGGCGCCCGCTTTGAACTCAAATCCAGTGGCGATTACGACTATCTGGCCTACCAGACGGACAACCAGTACGTCGTCAGCGTTAAGCCCCTGACCTCCGAAGAAGTGGAAGAGCGGCGCAAGGAGTTTGCCTACGTCGGCGAGAAGCTGTCGCTGAACTTTCAGGATATCGAAGTGCGCGCGGTGCTGCAGTTGATCGCAGATTTTACCGAACTTAACCTGGTTGCCAGTGACACCGTGTCGGGCAACATTACCCTGCGCCTGAAAAATGTGCCTTGGGATCAGGCGCTGGAACTGGTGCTGAAAACCAAGGGCCTGGACAAGCGCCTGGTCGGCAATGTGCTGATGGTGGCGCCGGCGGCAGAGATCGCCGAGCGCGAGCGCCAGGAAATCGAAGCCCAGAAACAGGTGCGGGAGCTGTCGCCCCTGCGCAGTGAGTTTGTTCGTATTCGCTACGCCGATGCCAAGGACCTGATGGGGCTGTTTGAGCGTTCAGGCAGGGGCGGTCGTGGTGGTAACAACGATAATGAGGGTGAGGACATTCTGTCCGAGCGCGGCCGGGTGGTGCTGGAGTCGCGTACCAACTCCCTGCTGATTACCGAAACCGCAGAAAAACTCGATGAAATTCGCCGTCTGATCAAGCAGATCGACGTGCCGATCCGCCAGGTGCAGATTGAGGCGCGGATTGTTCGAGCCAGCACGGACTTCGACAAGAGTCTGGGTGTGCGCTGGGGTGGTGCCTACTATGACGTGAACAGCGCGGGCAATGTTATCTCTGCAAACGCAACGATTGAGGATAACAATGCAACCACCAGTAATCTGATCGATGCCGCCAATTCTGGTTCAAATTCTTTTGAAGTTATCCCGGGTATGATTTCCGACCTCGGGGTTGCCGGTGCGGCGGGCTCCTTTGCCCTCGGTTTTATTGAGGACGATCACTTCCTCAATCTGGAGCTGTCGGCGCTGGAATCGAAGGGGCGCGGTGAAATTGTCTCCCAGCCGAAAGTCATTACCGGTGACAAGGAGCCGGCGATTATCAAGGCGGGTACTGAAATTCCTTATCCCGAGTCTTCAGCTAACGGTGAAACTACGATTGCCTTTAAAGAGGCGGTGTTGAGCCTGGATGTGACGCCGATTATTACCCCGGACGACCGCATTCTGCTGGACCTACTGATCAATCAGGACACCGTAGGTCAGCTGGTTATTGCCACCGGCCTCGGCGGTCAGGTGCCAACTATCGATACCACCGAGCTGAAAACCAAGGTGCTGGTTGGCAATGGCCAGACCGTAGTGTTGGGCGGTGTTTATGAGACCACGGATATCGAATCTGTAACCAAGGTTCCCTTCTTTGGCGATCTGCCGTACATTGGCCGCCTTTTCCGCCGCAGCACGGTTGATCAGGACAAATCGGAGCTGCTGATCTTCATTACTCCGCGGATTCTGGCTGATACCCTGGTTGAGTAAACGTTATAGCTTATGAAGCATCCTCGCGTGTTCCTTGTCGGCCCGATGGGGGCTGGCAAGAGCACCATTGGTCGGCTGCTGGCCGACGATCTGCAGCTGGACTTTCGTGACGCCGACCGTGAGATAGAAGAGCGCAGCGGCGTCGATATTCCCTGGATTTTCGACAAGGAAGGCGAGGCCGGTTTTCGCGATCGGGAAACGGCCATGATCGAAGCCCTGTCGCAGCTCGACGGCGTGCTCGTCTCTACCGGAGGCGGGGTGGTTGGCCGCGCAGAAAATCGCGAGCTGATGGCTCGCGGCATGGTGGTTTACCTCTATGCCTCAGTCGATGAGCAGGTGCGGCGCACTGCCAAGGACAAGAAACGGCCCTTGCTGCAGAATGCCAATCCGCGCAAAGTGCTGGAAGAATTGATGGCGATTCGCGACCCGCTCTACCGGGACGTGGCTGATATCATCGTTAATACCGACGGCCGCAGTCCGCGCGCGGTCGCAAATGAAATCCGCCGGCAACTGGCCTGAGCTAGCTCGAAAACGCTACAATAGCGCCTTTTCCACACCAGAAATCTTTCATGCGTGAATTGACTCTCGATCTGGGTGAGCGCAGCTACCCCATCCGTATCGCCCCTGCCTTGCTGGCTGAAAACGACTGGCCGGCTTTTATTGCAGGGAATCAGGCCTGCGTGGTCACCAATGAGACCATTGCGCCGCTCTATCTGGAGAGAGTTCTGGCGCGGCTGGATGGTAAACGGGTCAGTGTGGTAACCCTGCCGGATGGCGAAGAGCACAAAACCCTGTCGACGCTGAATCAGATTTTTGACCGGCTTCTGGAAGACAATCACACCCGCAAAACCACGCTGATAGCCCTTGGTGGCGGGGTGGTTGGTGATATGACGGGCTTTGCCGCTGCCTGCTACCAGCGCGGGGTGCCCTTTATTCAGTTGCCGACAACCCTGCTGTCGATGGTGGATTCCTCGGTCGGGGGCAAGACCGGGGTGAACCACGCTCTCGGCAAGAATATGATCGGCGCGTTCTACCAGCCCGAATGCGTCATTATCGACACCAACACCCTGGCGACCCTGCCGGCGCGAGAGTTTGCGGCCGGGCTGGCTGAGGTGCTGAAGTACGGGCTGATTGCGGACCTGCCTTTTTATAACTGGCTTGAAGCAAACTGGGACGGCCTGCTGGCCCGTGACACGGAGCTGCTGGCTGAGGCCATATTGCGTTCCTGTGAGAACAAGGCCCGGGTTGTGGCGGAAGATGAGCGCGAAGGTGGCCGCCGGGCCATTTTGAACCTGGGCCACACCTTCGGCCATGCCATTGAAACCGCCACCGGCTATGGCCGCTGGCTCCACGGCGAAGCGGTAGCAACGGGCATGCTGATGGCGGCGCGCCTGTCGGCAGATTTGGGCTGGATTGCCGAGGAAGAAGTAGAACGCCTGGCGGGCCTGCTCAAACGTGCCCAGTTGCCACTCAAGCCCCCGGCCGATATGAGCGCCGAGCAATTCCTGGGTCTGATGGCCAGGGACAAGAAAGTGCTGGATGGCCGTTTGCGACTGGTGCTGTTGCGTCGACTGGGTGAGGCCATCGTTACCGATGAGGTCGACCAGGCGCAGGTTGTCGGTGCCATTGAGGCCCTGCGCTGAAACCGGTGCTGCTTTATAAGTGACTGTTTGTAAAGCAAAAAACCTGTGTTATTCTGGCTATTCCGCCGGCTAATTTGTCGCTTCTGCGCCAGCCGTGTAGAATGTCCCTCCTTTTTTCCGGCGACTGGGTTTGCCGGGGCGCAGAATTGCTAGCTATCTTTCTGATTTTCTGAGTTTTTTACGAGAGTCGATTTATGAGTACAGGCCTGTACAGACCTGAGGACGTGCGTGATAACTGTGGTTTCGGCCTTATTGCCCACATGCAAGGCGAGCCGAGCCACAAGTTGTTGCAGACGGCCATTGAATCCCTGACGTGCATGACGCATCGCGGGGGTATCGCGGCCGATGGCAAAACCGGTGATGGTTGCGGTCTGTTGCTGAAAAAGCCTGACAGCTTTCTGCGCACACTCGCCCGGGAAACTTTTTCAGTCGAACTCAACAATGTCTACGGCATTGGCCAGATTTTCCTGAGCAAGGACGCCGCCAAGGCGGAAGCGGCGCGCACCGCTGTGGTTGATGCTCTGGTGGAGCAAGGCCTGGAGTGCGTGGGTTGGCGCGAAGTGCCACACGACCCCTCCGTGTGCGGTGAAATCGCCATTGCCAGCCTGCCGCGCATTGAGCAGGTTTTTATCAACAGTGATGCGAGCAGCGACAAGAATCTGGCCACCAAACTCTACGTGGTGCGTCGTCGAGTTGAAAATGCCCTGCAAAACGACCCGGATTTCTACATCTGCAGCCTGTCCTCATCGGTCCTGTCCTACAAGGGCCTGATGATGCCCGTGGACCTGCCCAAGTTTTACCCTGACCTGGGTGATGCGCGTCTGGAAACAGCAATTTGTGTTTTCCACCAGCGCTTCTCCACCAATACGGCGCCGCGTTGGCCGCTGGCCCAGCCCTTCCGCATGCTGGCGCACAACGGTGAGATCAATACCATTGAGGGTAACCGCAACTGGGCTGAGGCGCGTTCGGCCAAATTCTCCAGCCCGTTGCTGCCTGATATTGAGAGCATTGCGCCGCTGGTCAATCGCACCGGCTCAGACTCCTCCAGCCTCGATAACATGCTGGAGTTGCTGGTAGCCGGCGGCATGCCCCTGTTCCGCGCCGTGCGCATGCTGGTGCCGCCGGCCTGGCAGAACATGGAGCATATGGATGCCGACCTGAAGGCTTTCTACGAATACAACTCCATGCACATGGAGCCCTGGGACGGGCCGGCCGGTATTGTACTGACCGACGGTCGCTACGCGGTGTGTATGCTGGACCGCAACGGTCTGCGTCCGGCGCGCTGGGTTACGACCACTGACGGCTTTATTACGCTGGCCTCGGAGATTGGGACCTACAATTACAAACCGGAAGACGTGATTGCCAAAGGGCGTGTTGGCCCCGGCCAGATTCTGGTGGTGGATACCGAAACCGGCGAGGTGATGCACACTCCGGATGTCGACGCCCAGTTGAAAACCCAGCAGCCCTACAAAAAATGGCTGAAAGAACACGCCACTCGTATGGAGTCGACTCTGTCCACCTCGCTGGTGCCCGACTTGGTGGGCAAGGAGCAGCTCAAGGCCTTCCAGAAGTACTTCCAGGTCAGCTTTGAGGAGCGAGAGCAGGTACTGAGCCCGCTGGCGGAGTCCGGCAATGAAGCGGTCGGTTCCATGGGGGACGACACGCCCATGGCGGTGCTGTCCCGGCAGGAGCGCCCGTTGTACGACTATTTCCGGCAGAAATTTGCCCAGGTGACTAACCCGCCGATCGACCCGCTGCGCGAGGCGATCGTTATGAGTCTGGAAACCTGCCTCGGTCGGGAAAAGAATATTTTTGAAGAGACCGCCGATCACGCCGAGCGCCTGATTCTGTCGAGCCCGGTACTGTCTCCAGACAAGTTCCAGCGACTGCTGGAATTGAACAACCCGAATTTTGCGGTGGCGCGTCTTGATCTGACCTACGATCCAGCGATCACTGATCTGCGCAGCGCGATAGACAATCTGTGCGAGCAGGCGGTAGCTGCGGTTAACAATGGCAAAACCCTGCTGCTGTTGAGTGATCGGGGCATCGAGCCCGGCCTGCTGGCGATTCACTCGCTGATGGCGACCGGTGCGGTTCACCATCACCTGATCAAGCAAGGCTTGCGCTGTGACGCCAATATTGTGGTGGAGTCCGGCAGCGCCCGCGACTCGCATCAGCTGGCCTGCCTGTTTGGTTATGGTGCAACCGCGGTCTACCCCTATATGGCCTTCAGTGTCATTAACGACATGCTGCGCACGGGTGAGCTGGTGGGCGACACCAACGAGTGCCACACCGCTTATCGCAAAGGCATCAACAAGGGCTTGATGAAAATCCTCTCGAAAATGGGGATTTCCACCATCGCGTCCTATCGCGGCGCCCAGCTGTTTGAAATTATCGGTCTCGACGACGAGGTGGTTGAGCGCTGCTTCCGCGGCACCGCCAGTCGGATCAAAGGGCCGAACTTTGCCGAGCTGCAGAAAGATCAGGAAGCACTGGCTACCGTCGCCTGGATTCCGCGCAAGCCGATCAGTCCCGGTGGTCAGCTGAAGTTTGTCCACGGTCAGGAATTCCACAGCTTTAACCCGGATGTGGTTAAAGGGCTGCAGGATGCGGTGCAAACCGGCGACTACACCCGCTGGAAGAGTTACAGCAAACTGGTCAACGAGCGCCCGGTGGCGACACTGCGCGACCTGCTGAAACTGAAAGATGCGAAGCCGATTCCGCTGGATGAAGTTGAACCGATCGAAAATATCCTGCCGCGTTTTGATTCGGCCGGGATGTCGCTGGGCGCGCTGAGCCCAGAGGCTCACGAGGCACTGGCGACAGCCATGAACCGTCTCGGGGGTCGTTCAAATTCCGGTGAGGGAGGTGAAGATCCTGCCCGCTACGGTACCGAGCGCAACTCCAAGATCAAGCAGGTTGCTTCGGGCCGCTTTGGTGTTACTCCGCACTATCTGGTGAATGCCGAGGTGCTGCAGATCAAGGTGGCACAGGGCGCCAAGCCCGGCGAGGGCGGTCAGCTGCCCGGCGGCAAGGTCAATGAACTGATCGCGCGTCTGCGTTATTCGGTGCCGGGTGTTACGCTGATTTCGCCGCCGCCGCACCACGATATCTATTCGATTGAGGATCTGGCCCAGCTGATCTTTGACCTGAAGCAGGTCAATCCGGATGCGCTGGTGTCCGTGAAACTGGTCTCCGAGCCTGGCGTCGGCACGATTGCGGCCGGTGTGGCCAAGGCCTATGCGGACCTGATCACCATTTCCGGTTACGACGGCGGTACCGCCGCCAGCCCGATTACCTCCATTCGTTACGCCGGTTCGCCCTGGGAGCTCGGACTTGCCGAAGCCCAGCAGACCCTGCGCGGCAATGGTCTGCGCGGTATGGTGCGGGTGCAGACCGACGGTGGCCTGAAGACCGGTCTGGACGTGGTGAAAGCGGCTATTCTCGGCGCCGAAAGCTTTGGCTTTGGTACCACGCCGATGGTGGCGCTGGGTTGTAAATACCTGCGTATCTGTCACCTGAACAACTGCGCCACCGGGGTAGCTACCCAGGATGGACGTCTGCGCGACGAGCACTTTATCGGCACCGTCGACATGGTGGTCAACTTCTTTACCTTTATGGCCATGGAAACCCGCGAGCTGATGGCCAGCCTCGGTATTCGCACCATAGATGAACTGATTGGCCGCACTGATTTGCTGGAGCAGCACGCCGGCGCTACTGAAAAACACGGTAAGCTCGACCTGTCGCCGATTCTGCATAAAGACGCTGAAGCCGAAGGGCAGCCCGAGTTCTGCCAGGTGGCCCTCAATGCGCCCTTTGACAAGGGTGAGAAAGCCGAGGCCATGGTGGCGGCGACCATCGATGCAATTGAAAACAAGCGCGGCGGTGAGTTTGAATTCACCGTCACCAACTGCGATCGCTCGATTGGTGCGCGTTTGTCCGGCGAGATCGCCAAACGCTACGGCAATGACGGCATGAATGATGCGCCCATTACCCTGCGCCTGACCGGTACCAGTGGCCAGAGCTTTGGGGTGTGGAATGCGGGCGGCCTGAATATGTACCTGGAAGGCGACGCCAACGACTACGTCGGCAAGGGCATGGCCGGCGGCAAACTGGTGATCTATCCGCCCAAGGGCAGCCGCTTTGCGTCCCAGGATACCGCGATTATCGGCAACACCTGCCTCTACGGTGCCACGGGTGGCCGCCTGTTTGCCAGCGGTCGCGCCGGTGAGCGCTTTGGCGTGCGAAACTCGGGCGCCCATGCGGTTGTCGAAGGTACGGGTGACCATTGCTGCGAATACATGACCGGCGGCAACATCACCGTACTCGGCCCGACCGGGGTTAACTTCGGTGCCGGTATGACCGGCGGTTTCGCCTATGTGCTCGATCTTGAACATCGTTTTGTCGATCGTTACAACAGCGAGCTGGTGGAAATCTGCCGGATTACATCCGAGTCGATGGAGGCTTATCGCTCGCATCTGCGCGCCAATATCCAGGAATTTGTAGCCGAAACCGGCTCTGCCTGGGGTGCAGAACTTCTGGAGAACTTCTCCGACTACATTGCCAAATTCTGGATGGTGAAACCCAAGGCGGCCAGTCTGGGCGCCCTGCTGGCCAGCACCCGCCAGCGCCCGGAATAAGTTGAGCGGAGAGGATTGAGGTAATTTTATGACGGAACGTCAGAGTAACAATTTCCAGTTTATCGATGTCGGTCGCGCAGATCCGGACAAGAAAGCCATCGATGTCCGCAAGGCTGAGTTTGTCGAAATTTACGAGCCCTACCGCGAGCAGCAGGTTGCCTCGCAGGCAGACCGCTGTCTGGCCTGTGGTAACCCTTACTGTGAATGGAAGTGCCCGGTACACAATTACATTCCCAACTGGCTGAAGCTGGTCAGCGAGGGCAACCTGTTTGAGGCGGCCGAGCTGGCACACCAGACCAATACCCTGCCGGAAGTCTGCGGCCGGGTGTGCCCGCAGGATCGTCTCTGTGAAGGCGCCTGTACCCTTAATGACGGTTTTGGTGCGGTGACCATCGGCTCCACTGAGAAGTATATCGCCGACACCGCGCTGGCCATGGGCTGGCGTCCGGATCTGTCCGAGCGGGTCTGGACCGACAAAAAAGTCGCGGTTATCGGCGCTGGCCCGGCGGGCCTCGGTTGCGCCGATGTGCTGGTGCGTGCCGGGGTAAAACCGGTGGTCTTCGACAAATACCCGGAAATCGGTGGCCTGCTGACCTTCGGCATTCCCGAGTTCAAGCTGGAAAAATCCGTCATGTCCCGTCGCCGTCAGGTGTTTGAGGAAATGGGAATTGAATTCCGCCTGAACACGGAAGTGGGCAAAGACATCACTGCTCAGGAGTTGATGGACGAATATGACGCCGTTTTTCTGGGCATGGGTACCTACACCTCCATGAAGGGTGGCTTCAGCGGCGAAGACCTGCCGGGTGTCTATGACGCCTTGCCCTTCCTGGTCTCCAACGTGAATCGCAATCAGGGCTGGGAAAAAGACGCGGCTGATTTCATTGATGTGAGAGGGCAACGAGTGGTTGTGCTGGGTGGTGGTGATACCGCAATGGACTGTAACCGTACCTCTATCCGTCAAGGGGCGGAGAGCGTGGTTTGCGCTTACCGCCGCGACGAAGAAAACATGCCTGGCTCACGCCGTGAAGTGGCCAACGCCAAGGAAGAGGGCGTGCAGTTTCTCTACAACCGTCAGCCCGTTGCGATTGTCGGAAGTGACAAGGTGGAGGGCGTTAAAGTCGTGACAACCCGTTTGGGTGAGCCCGATGAAAACGGCCGCCGTCGTCCTGAAGAAATTCCCGGCAGCGAAGAGATTATCCCAGCCGATCTGGTATTGATTGCTTTTGGTTTCCGCCCGAGCCCGCCGAGCTGGTTTGGTGATTTCAGTATTGATCTGAATGACTGGGAGGGCGTTGTCGCCCCGGAAGAGCAGGCCTACAAGTTCCAGACCACGAACGACAAAGTCTTTGCTGGCGGCGATATGGTGCGCGGTTCTGATTTGGTCGTGACCGCGATCTGGGAAGGGCGTCAGGCTGCCGAAGGCATCCTGGATTACCTGAAGGTTTAAGCCTTTTCGTCAGACGTCTGAGGACAGACGTCTGACGCTCTCCAACTCCCATCCAAATCTGCAGGCGGAGCGCCAACCGTGACGAGCACCTTAAAAAACGATACTTTCCTTCGCGCACTGCTGCGTGAGCCCGTCGACTACACCCCGGTCTGGATGATGCGCCAGGCTGGGCGCTATCTGCCCGAGTATCGCGCCACCCGCGGCAAGGCCGGTGATTTCATGTCGCTGTGCATGAACCCGGAGCTGGCCTGCGAAGTGACTCTGCAGCCGCTGGAGCGCTACCCGCTGGATGCGGCGATTCTGTTTTCCGATATTCTGACCATTCCCGACGCCATGGGGCAGGGCCTGTATTTTGAAACGGGTGAAGGCCCGAAATTCAAAAAGGTTATTCGCAGCCAGGCCGATGTGGATGCGTTGCCGGTGCCGGATCCGGAAAAGGATCTGGGTTATGTGATGGATGCGGTGCGCACCATTCGCCGCGAGCTGAACGGGCGAGTGCCGCTGATCGGCTTTTCAGGCAGCCCCTGGACGCTAGCCACTTATATGGTTGAGGGTGGTTCCTCCAAGGATTTCCGCACCACCAAGGCGCTGGCCTATGACCAGCCCGAGCTGATGCACAGCCTGCTGGATAAACTGGCGCAATCGGTGGTGTCTTACCTGAACGGTCAGATCAAGGCCGGCGCTCAAGCGGTGCAGATTTTCGATACCTGGGGCGGTGCCCTGAGTGCGGCGGGCTATCAGGAATTTTCACTGCGCTATATGCAGAAAATTGTGGATGGTCTGATCAAGGAACAGGATGGCCGCAAGGTGCCCTGTATTCTGTTCACCAAAAATGGCGGGCTGTGGCTGGAAAGTATCGCTGCCAGCGGCTGTCAGGCAGTGGGGCTGGACTGGACCATTGATATCGGTGAGGCCCGTCGCCGTATCGGTGACAAGGTGGCTCTGCAGGGCAATATGGATCCGACCATGCTCTACGCCTCGCCGGCGCGAATCCGTCAGGAAGTGGCAAGCATTCTCGAAAGCTTCGGCGAAGGTTCCGGGCACGTATTTAATTTGGGGCACGGTATTACCCCGGAAGTCGACCCGGCCCATGCCGGCGCCTTTATTGAGTGTGTTCGCGAATTGTCAGAGCGCTATCACCGCTAACGATGTTATTTTGCTGAGCGAACATTTTGGCTATTTCGGCGGGTATTCTGCCCAGATAGCCTTGACCGCCTTTTCTATATCGTCTGCAAGATCTTCACTGCCCTGATCCGCATTGATCAGGGCGCTGCCACGCCAGCTTAGCTGCGAGGCTCTGGCGTCGATTACATCTATAATCACTCTGAAATGCCGCTCGGGCTTGCCGCCCGACAGCGGAAAGCCCACCGAAACCCCCACACCAAATCCGCCGCCACCACTGCCAAGGCCAATACTGCCCCGGCTGCCTGAGTTGCGGCCGAAACCCTCGACCTGCTCGGTCAGGTAGTAACGAATCAGAAACTCCGGCGATTCGTTGGCACCGGCTTGCCGGTAGCGCTGTTCATCCAGCAGGCCCTGCAGCGTCGATTTCACCCGCTGCGCGTGAAACGGGCTGATGGAGCTGTCGCTGCCGCTGGTTTCCGTCTGCCAGTGATAGCGCTGAAAGCCGTTGAAATTTGCGTCCGGGTTGTAGTCTGTCTCCACTGGAACGGAAGAGCAGGCCGTCAGCAGGAGCGCGAGCAGAGCGGGAACCGCGGGTAAAGTAAACGTGCGCATAGGAATCTCCTTTCTGCCTCAGACTGTGAAGTTTTCAGCCAGTTCCGCGCAGGCGGCGTGGCGGGGGCAGCTCACAAGGTGATCATTCACCATGCCGGTTGCCTGCATAAAGGCGTAGATGGTTGTGCTGCCGACAAAGGTGAAGCCGCGTTTTTTCAGGTCTTTGGCAAGGGTATCCGATAACGGAGTGGTTGCGGGCACAGATTTCAGTGTTTTATACCGGTTTTGTATAGGGGTGCCGTCGACGAAGTCCCAGAGGTAGCGCCCGAAGCTGCCGTAACTGCTCTGCACTTCGAGAAAGCAGCGAGCGTTGTTGATTGCAGACTCGATCTTCGCCCGATTGCGCACAATCCCTGCATTGGTCAGAAGTTTTTCCACTCGGGACTGACTGAAGCGGGCAACTTTTTGCGGCTCAAAATTACTGAAGGCTTTGCGGTAGTTTTCCCGCTTGCGCAGTATGGTAATCCAGCTCAATCCGGCCTGGGCAGATTCGAGTGCCAGAAATTCAAACAGTTTGCGTTCGTCGTTTAACGGCACACCCCATTCGTGGTCGTGGTAGCTGCAGTAAAGTTCATCGTTTCCACACCAGGGGCAGCGTTCGAGCTGTGTGTTCATACCAAACCTTTCACATAACCATAAAAGAAGCTTGTGATACCATGCGGCGCATTACCGTTATAAGCGCAAGGATAACTCCATGAAGCGACCCCTGATACTGCTTTCTGTGGCACTGCTGGTTGCCGCCTGCACTACCTCGCCAACCGGGCGGCGTCAGTTGGTTATTTTCTCTGATGCTGAAATGTCCAATATGGGTGCGACGGCTTTTGACGAGATGAAGCAGAAGGCGCCCGTCGAGCGGGCTGGGGCGGTCAATCAGTACGTGAGCTGCGTGGCCGATGCCATCACCCGTACGTTGCCGGAGGGCGATCGCACCGGCTGGGAAGTGGTGGTGTTTGACGACAAGAGCGCCAATGCCTTTGCGTTGCCCGGCAAGAAAATCGGCGTTCATACCGGTTTGCTGGATGTGGCCAAGAATCAGGATCAACTGGCTTCGGTCATCGGCCACGAGGTCGGCCACGTGCTGGCAAAACACAGCGCGGAACGCATGTCGATGCAGTTTGTGTCCCAGTCCAGTCAGCAGATTGTCGGCGCGCTTATTGGCGAAGGTGCAGGCCAGCAGGCTGTCATGGCGGCACTGGGCCTAGGCTCTCAATACGGCGTTCTGATGCCCTACGGTCGTCTGCAGGAGTCGGAGTCGGATAATATCGGCGTTCAGTTGATGGCGCAGGCCGGGTTTAATCCGCAGGCGAGCATTGATCTGTGGCGCAACATGGCGGCGGCCGCGAATGGTCAGCCACCGGAATTTCTGTCGACCCACCCTTCCCACGACACCCGCATATCCGACCTGCAGGCGCTGATGCCGGAAATGCAGCAGATTTACAAGCAGGCGCGGTCTGCGGGCTTCCGGCCTAACTGTAAACGCTGAGAGTGAGTGAGGGCTGTGGAGCCTTAATCGTCCCCGCAGCAGACACGGTGATTCATTTCCAGGGCAGGCTGGTCACAGTCCGGCTTGCCGACCACCTTGGCGGGCACGCCGGCCACAGTTGTATGTGGCTCAACGTCTTTCAGTACCACGCTGCCAGCCGCAACCTGGGCGCCCTGGCCGATGCGGATATTGCCGAGGATTTTTGCGCCGGCGCCGATCAGAACGCCGTCGGAAATTTTCGGGTGTCGGTCGCCGTGCTCCTTGCCGGTGCCGCCCAGCGTTACCGATTGCATGATAGACACGTTGTTACCGACAACGGCTGTTTCGCCAATCACCACGCCGGTGGCGTGGTCGAGCATAATGCCTCTGCCGACTTGCGCTGCCGGGTGAATATCGACGCCGAACTCGCAGGAAATGCGGTTCTGGAAAAACAGGGCCAGTGACTCGCGTCCTTGCTTCCACAGCCAGTGGGCGATGCGGTATGACTGCAGGGCGTGAAAGCCTTTGAAGTAAAGAAAGGGGATGGACAGGTTTTCGCAGGCTGAATCGCGTTGTTTTACAGCGGCGATATCGGCGCGCATGGCTTCGCCAATGCTGGGGTCAGCCGCCATTGCGTTCTCAATCACTTCCCGCACCAACAAGGCAGAGGCCGTGGGTGAATCGAGCTTGTTGGCCAAGTGAAAACTCAGCGCAGTTTCCAGCGAATCGTGATTCAGGATGGTGGCGTGCAGAAAGCTGGCCAGCACCGGCTCGTGCTTCACTTCTTCGGCAGTCTCGCTGCGAATGGTATGCCAGATGCTGTCGGTGGTGCTCGCGGTTCTGAACGGTTCGGCGCTCATGATCCCTTCCTCGTGTGTGCCCCTTGGGGCACATCTGTTTAGTCAGCGGTACTCTTGCATTATAGCGGTGATAGCGGGGGTGATGACAATTGCGCTCGAATCTGCCACAGGCTTTGCCCGGCCTCGCTGTACTTTCTTTCGAAAGCAGTAACCGGTTGATCAGCAGAGAGTTTTTTGAGCTCACTGGAAATTCCGGCAATTTTTAACGCTGCGCAGAATTCTTCTGCGTAGATGCGCCAGTTGGTGCGCAACTCCAACTGACCTCCCAGCGCGATCAGGGTGGGGAAGAGCGGAGAGCCGTGGCAACGCCGTTTCAGGTGCTCAGACTTAGGCCAGGGGTTGGGGTAGAACAGGCTGTGTTGCCGGGTTTGCCAGCCTGCGGCCAGTGCGAGTCGCCAAAAATCGTCGGTGTCGGCGCGCACCAGCAGGCAGTTGTCAGGTTGAGTTTGCAGCTTGGTGAGGCGGACCTCGGACTTGTCGATGCCGATAACAGCGCAGTCAGGGTGAGTTTCAGCCAGCCAGCGTGAGCTGGTACCAGTACCGCAGTAAGAATCGAGCAGCAGTGGTTTATCCTGCTGTTCGAGCCAGGCGTTGGCTGATGCAAAAGCCTGTTCAGTGTGGTCGCTGTAGGGTTTGCGGTAGGCGTGGCTCAGATGCTTGCGGACCGTGTGCTCAAGCTTTTCGTGCATACCTGTTTGGTTGGAAGTGACAGCCCGAACCGAGTTGCCCTTTTGGGTCTGGCTTGTCACACTTCCGGTCCCCTGAAACGAGACACAACATGCGCCAGGATCGACGTCCCTACTGGGTCAAAAAACTGTATTTGCGCTACCGGCGCTGGTACACCAACCACTTTCTCAAACCTGCTTGCGATTATCTGGGCGATTATCACACGTGCATGAAGCCTTGGTACATCTCCATTTCCGGCCCCAATATTTCCATCGGTAAATGCGCCACCATCATTGGTGAGCCTGACAACCGTGTAAAAATAGGGGTGTGGGGGCGCGAGCCTGAAACGGGGCGCATAGAGATCGGTGACTACGCCATGATCAGCCCCGGCACCCGGATTTCCGCCAGTGATCAGGTCACCATCGGCCACAGTGTTATGATGGCGAATGGCGTGTATATCACTGACTGTGACTGGCACGGCGTGTATGACCGCACCAAGCGCGACGAGCGCGTGGCGCCTGTCGTTATCAAGGACAACGTCTGGCTGGGTGATCACGCAACGATTTTGAAAGGCGTGACCATAGGCGAAAATTCCGTCGTGGCCGCAGGCGCGGTGGTCAGTCGCGATGTGCCGCCAAACGTGATTGTTGCCGGTAACCCGGCTACCGTTGTGAAAGAGCTGGATACCGAGCGGGAGATGGTGACGCGGGCGGATTATTTCAGCGATCCAGCCGGGTTAGAAAAATTCTTTGATCAGGTGGACCATATGGTGCTGTCGCAGAATGGCATTTTCAGTTGGCTGCGGGCCCTGGTTTGGCCAAACACTCGCGATTGAGTGCTTGCGGCGTCCGACGTATGACGCAAAAGATTAAAATACCTCCAGCGGCGGCTCATTCAATAAAGCCAACTGCTCGCGCAACTCCAGAATATGCTCAGCCCAATAACGCTCGGTATTGAACCAGGGAAAGGTTCGGGGAAAGGCCGGATCTGACCAGCGCCGGGCGAGCCAGGCGCTGTAGTGCATGATGCGCAAACTGCGCAGGGCTTCTACCAGCGGCAGTTCACGGGGGTTGAAGTCACTGAATTCGTTGTAGCCTTCAACCAGTTCCGACAGCTGTCGCTGCTGGGCATCGCGACTGCCGGACAGAAACATCCAGATGTCTTGAATCGCCGGTGCCATGCGGCTGTCGTCCAGATCGACAAAGTGCACCTCGTCACCGCGCCACAGAATATTACCCACATGACAGTCGCCGTGCACCCGCTGCAGTTGGGGCTGGACCTCGTCAAAGCGCTGGCGAATACGGTACAGCAAATCGCGGGTCAGGGTTTCATAGGCATTGCGCAGGGCGCTGGGAATAAAGTGCTGCAGTAGAAACGCAGCGCTGCTATCGCCAAAGGTTTCCGTGGTCAGGGACGGGCGATGCTGAAAGCCTTCCAGTCTGGCAATGCCGTGCAGGCGACCGGTGAGTCGCCCCAGCTGGAACAGGCTGTCCAGGTCATCGAGCGCCGGGGCGTGACCACCTTTTCGCGGGTAAAGGCAAAATCGAAAGCCCTTGTAGGCGAACAGGGTGTCGCCGTCGGCATTCTTTTGCGGGGGCACAACCGGTATGTCGGCGTCGGCCAGCTGCCAGCTGAAACGGTGCTCTTCCAGAATCTGTTCGTCGGTCCAGCGCTCGGGTCGATAAAATTTGGCGATCAGTGGCTCTGCGCCTTCGATACCAACCTGATAGACGCGGTTTTCGTAGCTGTTCAGTGCCAGAATCCGCAGATCACTCAAAAAGCCGGCGCTTTCGACCGCATCGAGGACGGTGTCCGGGGTCAGTGCTTCGTAGGGGTGTGGGTTTACATCTTCACGCATACGAGGGCTCCGACAGCCAGCGGGTTAAAAGATCGATCTCACATCGATTCAGGGAGTTCGCGCCAGACACCACACCATGATTTCGGTGGCGCCAGCCCTGCGCAGTATAGCGGCGAGACTATTGGCTGTCGCGCCAGTCGTTAACACATCGTCGACAATTACAATCCGCTTGCCGTAAACCTGTTCCGCTTTGATCAGGGTGAAAGCCCCTTTCAGATTGCGTTGCCGGGCGCGGGCGCTGAGCCCCTGTTGGGTGGGTGTAGCCACGACGCGTTTCAAAGCCCGCAGTACCGGAATATCCAGCGCAGTGCCCCATTGCGCGGCCAGTAATTCGGTCTGGTTGTAGCCGCGGCGGAGCTGGCGGCGCCAGTGCATGGGTACCGGCAGCAGAGCGTCTGCGGCTTGGTTTTTAAAGGTGGTAAGCGCCAGCTCACCCAGCAGTGCACCACTGGCGCGATCGCCGTGGTATTTGAAGCGACTGATCAGGCCGTCGATGGGAAAGCGGTATTCCCAGCAGGCCAGGCAGCGATCAAAGCGGGGCGGGGTTTTCAGACAGGTGCCGCAGATAGTGTTGGTGGTCAGGGGTAGGGCGCAGCGCTGGCAGCGGGTTCGCAACCAGGGCAGATCCTGTTCGCAGCCCCTGCAGATATCCTTTGGTCGATGGGTGACAGCCAAGCACAGCAGGCATTGCCCGGGAAATAGCTTGTAAGACAGTTGCTTAAGTGAGCTGTTAACCATTTGCGTCCCTGCAGGTTGACAGATAGAATGAGTGGCTTGTTTTGTCTTGAACAACTTAATCTCGGAAACAACAGGATACGCCATGAGCACCCCGATTCGCCACGACTGGACTCACGCTGAAGTCAGCGCCTTGTTTGAGCTGCCCTTTAATGATCTGCTTTTCAAAGCCCAATCGGTTCACCGCGAATTCTTCGATCCGAATCAGGTGCAGGTCAGCACGCTTTTGTCGATCAAGACCGGCGCCTGCCCGGAAGACTGCAAGTACTGCCCCCAGAGCAACCGCTACGACACGGGTCTGGAGCAGGAACAACTGATGGAAGTGGAAAAGGTGCTGGCCGAGGCCCGCGCTGCCAAGGCAACCGGCGCCAGCCGCTTCTGCATGGGCGCCGCCTGGCGCTCGCCGAAAAAGAAAGACATGCCTTATGTGACGGCGATGGTAAAAGGTGTGAAAGAACTGGGTCTGGAAACCTGTATGACCCTGGGTATGCTCAGCGAAGAGCAGGCGGAAGAGCTGGCTGAAGCCGGGCTCGACTACTACAACCACAATCTCGATACCTCGCCCGAGTACTACGGCGAAATCATTACTACCCGCACCTACCAGCACCGACTGGATACCCTGTCCAATGTGCGCAAGGCCGGTCTGAAAGTGTGCAGTGGTGGCATTGTGGGGATGGGTGAAAGCGTGCGCGATCGCGCCGGCCTGTTGATTCAGCTGGCCAATCTGCCCGAGCACCCGGAAAGTGTGCCGATCAATATGCTGGTGCGGGTAGAAGGCACTCCACTGGCCGACGAAGTGGATCTGGACCCCTTCGACTTTATCCGTACCATCGCGGTGGCCCGCATTCTGATGCCGACCTCCCATGTGCGACTGTCGGCGGGCCGTGAAGAAATGAACGAGCAGATGCACGCACTGGCTTACTTTGCGGGCGCTAACTCGATTTTCTACGGCGAGAAACTGCTGACTACGCCGAACCCCGAAGCGAATAAAGATCTCCAATTGTTCGACCGCCTTGGTATTACACCGGAAGAGCGTGATGAACAGTACTGCGAAGATGAGCAGGAAGCTGCGCTGCAGGCGAAAGTTGAGCAGGCGCAGAATGATCGCTTCTTTTACGACGCAACCGCTTAGCTCGCCGGACGTCGAATGTCGGACGTCTGACGCTTAAAACCCCGTGACCCATCCCATGGAATCCGAACTCGCGGCGGCGCTCAATGAGCGCCGTTCACTGCATCGCTATCGTTCGCGCCGGACGCTGGAAAGCGCCACGGGTGCAACCGCGTGTGTCGATGGCAATGAGGTCTTGCTGTTTTGCAGCAACGACTACCTCGGGCTCGCCAATCACCCTGCACTGACCAGAGCCATGCAAGCCGCGGCAGAAGCGGTAGGCGTTGGCAGTGGCGCCTCACATCTGGTCTGTGGGCACTCCCGCTACCATCATCAACTGGAAGCGCGACTGGCAGAAACCACCGGGCGCGATCGCGCCTTGTTGTTTTCTACCGGCTATATGGCAAATATGGGCGTTATTGCCGCTTTAGTAGGGCGCGGCGATGCGGTTTTTGAAGACCGCCTGAATCACGCCTCACTGCTCGATGGCGGCTTGCTCAGCGGCGCCCGCTTTCAGCGCTTTGTCCACAATGATGTGGGCGATCTGACGCGCCGTTTGCAGAAGGCGGAATCCGGACGAAAATTAGTGGTGGTCGATCATGTTTTCAGTATGGACGGCGACCAGGCGCCGCTGTCTGGACTGGCTCAAGCGGCGAGTGACAACAAGGCCTGGTTGATGGCAGATGACGCCCACGGTTTTGGTGTGCTCGGTGAGCGCGGTGCGGGCTGCGCAGAAACACTGTCGCAGGATGAGCTGCCCATTCTGATGGCAACACTGGGCAAGGCCATCGGTGGCTTTGGAGCTTTTGTGGCAGGCAGTGAAGCCTTGATTGAGACGCTGATCCAGTTTGCGCGCCCTTACATTTACACCACGGCCATGCCGCCGGCGGTGGCCGCCGCCAATCTGGCCGCGCTGGACTTGCTGGACACAGAAGCCTGGCGCCGGGAAGCGTTGCAGCGAAATATTCAGCACTTCCGCCGCGGCGCTGAGCAATTATCGTTGCCGCTTATGCCTTCCAGTACGGCCATTCAGCCGCTGCTGATTGGGCCGGATGAGCAGGCGCTGGCCATGAGCAGGTCACTCGAAGCGCGCGGTATTCTGGTGTCCGCCATTCGCCCGCCTACGGTGCCGGAAGGCACTTCCCGATTGCGCATCACCCTCAGCGCTGCGCACAGCGATGAGCAGATTGATCAACTGCTGGAAGCCTTGGCGCAGATTACGGCGGGGCGCTATTGATGCTGTACCGGGAGCGCCTGCCAGCCAGACAGGGGAATGCGGAGCTGGTGCTGCTGCACGGCTGGGGCGCCAGCAGCGATTGCTGGCGCAGCGCTCTGCCGCAGCTGCGCAAGTATTTCAACGTAACGCTGATTGATCTGCCGGGGCACGGGCGCAGTCAGTCCCATCGCGTTTCCTCGGTGGATGAGTTTATTGCAGATATCATGGCTCATACGCCGGCGCGGGCGATTTACTTGGGCTGGTCCTTGGGCGGTATGATTGCTGCGCGCATTGCTGCGCAGTTTCCCGAGCGAGTATCCGCGCTGATTACGGCAGCCGCCAACGCCAGCTTTGTTCAGCGCGAGGACTGGCGGGATGCGATGCCGGTGGCCACCTATGAAGATTTTGTCGAGCGCTTTGCCAGCAATCCCAAGCGCGGTCTTCGTCGCTTTGATGCCTTGCAGGGTGCGCTGACACCGAGCGTGCCCGGTGAGGCGGAGCTCCAGTTGCAACTGCTCGGCTGGCTATCGGAGCTGGATAATCGCGATTGCATTGCGGCGTTGGATGTTCCGATGTTGGCCTTGTTCGGCGCCGACGATGCGCTGGTTCCCAGAGGCACCGCACAGGCTGTTTCCCGTCTCAGTTCGTCGGTCGAGATCTGCGAGTTTAAACATAGTGGTCATCTGCCCTTCGTCACGGAACCGGCGGATTTCTGGCAGACCGTGCTGGATTTTTGTCAGCGCCATGGCGCAGAAAGCAGCGAAATTACGCATTACCTGAACAAGCGCCAGGTGGCGGAGTCCTTCAGCAGGGCGGCCAACAGCTACGATTCGGTGGCTGACCTGCAGCGTCGGGTTGCCGATCAGCTGGCGACGCGCTTGCCGCCTGACAGTGGGCGAGCCCTCGATCTGGGTTCCGGCACCGGCTACAGTCTGCCGGCACTGAATGCTGTCACACAATCGGTTGTGGCGATGGACCTGGCGGAAGGGATGCTGGCTTATGCCCGTTCACAAGCAGATCGGCAGGCCGAGCACTGGGTGTGCGCAGACGCCGAGGATCTGCCGCTGGCGGACGACAGCATGGACTTGGTGTTTTCCTCGCTGGCGGTGCAGTGGTGCGAGAATATCGCGGCGGTGTTTGCCGAGGCCTATCGGGTGCTTAAACCCGGTGGCAAATTCTTGGTCAGTACCCTGGGGCCGGAAACGCTTTTTGAGTTGCGCGAGGCCGGGCGTGCGGCCGACGACGCGACCCATGTAAACCGCTTTCTGCCGCGCGCTGATCTTGAGGATGGCATCACCCGCAGTGGCTTGCAGCTGGTCGAATGGCAGGAAGTCGGTGAGGTGCTGGAATACGACACCCTGCGTGAATTGATGGCCGAGCTGAAGCGCCTCGGTGCCCACAACGTCAACCGCGACCGGGGGATGATGGGTAAACAGGCGCTACGGCGTTTTATCGCCGCCTATGAAAGCTATCGTCAAGCCAATGGATTACTGCCAGCAACTTATCAGGTGTGGTATCTGACGCTGACCAAGCCGCTGGCGTAGAAGAAGGTAGAGTCTCAATGGGTAAGAAGTTTTTCGTCGCCGGAACCGATACCGAAATCGGCAAAACCACAATTGCCTGCGGTTTGCTTGAAGCGGGTAATCAGCGGGGCTGGCGCACCCTTGCCCTTAAGCCTGTGGCGGCTGGCGCAGAGCCGAGCGAGGATGGCCCGCGCAATGATGATGCTATCGCGCTTATGCAAAGTGCCAGCGTTCAACTCAGCTACGAACAGGTTAACCCGGTTCTGTTCGAGCCACCCATTGCCCCTCATATTGCGGCCCAGCAGGCGGGCAGGCGGCTTACCGTATCGCAGTTGGTCGGGTATTGCCGGGGCAGTCTGATGACGCCCAGTGATCTGGCCTTGGTGGAAGGCGCCGGCGGTTGGCGGGTCCCCCTCAGCGGTCGCGAAACGCTGGCTGGCCTTGCCGTGGAGCTGCAATTGCCCGTCATTATGGTGGTCGGCATGAAACTGGGCTGCCTTAACCATGCTCTGCTGACGGCAGAAGCGATTCGTCGCGACGGTCTGCCACTGGCCGGTTGGGTGGCCAATACCGTGGAGAAGGGGATGTCCTGTTTCGATGAAAACGTCGAAACCCTCAGGCAGTTGTTGCCCGCGCCCTGCCTGGGTGTGGTGCCCGGTCTCGCCGACTGTTCTCCGGAAAAGGTGGCCGCGCACCTACAGATCGATCTGCTTTAAAGAGGCATTTTAAGCGTAGGGCTTTACCTTGCGCCGCAGGCAATGTTTACTCTGCATATTTTGCAGCAAAGCATCATTCAGGAGCGGCCATGAGTATCGACGCTACCCAGCCCACCCACGAAGTCCATAACCAGTCCACGCCGCTGGAAAACCACAATCTCTATCTCGGTGATCAGGCCTTGCGCGAGGCGGTTCAGGCGCAATCACCTGCTTCGGAAGAGTCGCTGGTCGACTATGGCGCCCTGTGCGGTCTGCCCGAGTTTATCGAACTGGGTTTTCAGGCCAACGCGCACAAGCCGGTGCTGCATACCCACGACCGCTTTGGTCACCGACTGGATCTGATTGAATTCCACCCCAGTTACCATGCCTTGATGGAGCAGGCCTATCAGGCCGGGCTGCACAGCGACCCCTGGACCGATGGCAGTCACACTGAGCGCGCGGCGAAGTACTACCTGCATGCTCAGGTGGAAGCGGCCCACGGTTGCCCGGTGACGATGACTTTCGCCTCGGTGCCAACCCTCAAGCTCAACCCCGTGCTCGCAGAACAGTTTTTGCCCAAGGTGCTGGCAAAGGCCTATGACCCGCGCAATGTGCACTACAGCGAGAAGTCGGCCCTGACCATTGGCATGGGCATGACTGAAAAACAGGGCGGCTCCGATGTGCGGGCCAATACCACGCAGGCAACCCTTCTAGGCGAGGTGGAGGGCGCTACTGCCTATTCACTGGTAGGGCACAAATGGTTTCTGTCGGCACCGATGTGCGATGCCTTTCTGGTGCTGGCGCAAACAGACAAAGGGATCAGCTGTTTTCTGGTGCCGCGCTGGCATCCGGAAGGCCACAAAAACCCGCTGGAAATTCAGCGACTCAAAGACAAAATGGGCAATGTCGCCAATGCCTCGTCGGAAGTTGAATTCCGCGGCGCCCTCGGCTGGCTGGTGGGTGACATCGGACGCGGCGTGCCGGCCATTATTCAGATGGTGGCGATGACTCGCTTTGACTGCATGATCGGCTCCAGCGCCGGGCAGCGTCAGGCGGTGGTGCAGGCTGCCCACCATGCCAGTCAGCGCGAGGCCTTTGGCAAGCGCCTGATCGATCAGCCCATCATGCGCAATGTGCTGGCGGATCTTCAGCTGGAGGTCGAAGGCTCACTGGCGATGACCTTTCGCATGGCGCAAGCGCTGGACCGCGGCAGCGAACAGGATCAGTTGCTACTGCGTCTGGGCACAGCGGTGGGCAAATACTGGATCTGCAAACGCACGGCCCAGCATGCCTACGAAGCCATGGAATGCATCGGCGGCAATGGGGTGATGGAAAACTGCATCATGCCGCGTCTTTATCGCGAGGCGCCGATCAACGCCATCTGGGAAGGCTCAGGTAACATCCAGGCGTTGGATGTGCGCCGCGCCATGCAGCGCAGCCCTGAGGTGGTGGATGCCTGGATGGCGGAACTGCTGACAACTGCCAATCTTGATCCGCGTCAGGACGCGGTGGTGGACAATCTCAAACACGAACTGTCGGCGGCGGATGAGGCCTCGGCCCGGCGACTGGCGGAGCTGCTTGGTCTGAGCCTGCAGGGCTCGCTGCTACTGCGCGGGCCCAATCCGGCGATTGCCGAAGCCTTTCTGGCGGGGCGATGTCAGTCCCCCAGCCATCATTTCGGCGCTTTGCCGGCTGGATTGAACCTTGATTTGTTGATAAATCGCGCCAATCCGCACGTGTACGAGTAATTGCGTATATTCGTAACACATTGAAAATCAAGGCGTAACACTTCAATCAGGTGAATTTGACGGCAAATCTCTTGCAATGCAGCAAGCGATTTGCCTAATATACTCGCCGTCAACATTGGCGGTTGAGTTGTTCTCCTGCCACGAATATTGAGGTAAGAGCCATGCCCTTATACAAAGCTCCGTTACGCGATATGCATTTTGTGCTGAATGATCTGCTGAAAGTGGATCAGCACTACCCCACGCTGACTGATCGCGAGGAAGTGACTCCTGATTTGCTGGACGCCATTCTGAACGAAGGTGCAAAGTTTGCTGAGGAAGTGATTGCGCCGCTGAACCAGATCGGTGACCAGCAGGGTTGTACCTGGAGTGAAGACGGCGTCACTACGCCGGAAGGCTTCAAGGAAGCTTACCAGCAATACTGCGAATCCGGCTGGACCAGCGTCAGTGCCCGCGCCGAGTTTGGCGGTCAGGGGCTGCCCCCGTCTGTGGGCCTGTTGCTGTCCGACATGATGGGCGGCGCCAACTGGTCCTGGAGCATGTACCCTGGCCTGTCCAGCTCTGCGGCGCGCGTGCTGGAAGAGTACGGCAATGAAATGCAGCAGACCCGCTACCTGCCGAAAATGGTAGACGGTACCTGGACCGGCACCATGTGTCTGACCGAGCCCCACGCCGGTTCTGACGTCGGCCTGTCTCGTACCAAGGCCAAAGACAATGGCGATGGCACCTATGCCATCACTGGTACCAAAATTTTTATCTCCTCCGGCGAGCACGACATGGCGGAGAATATCGTTCACCTGGTGCTGGCCCGTACCGAGGGTGCACCGGAAGGCACCAAAGGTATCTCCCTGTTTCTGGTGCCCAAGTTCATCGCCCATGAAGATTCGTCTCTGGGCGATCGCAACGGCGTTACCTGTGGCTCTATCGAGCACAAAATGGGTATCAAGGGTTCGGCCACGGCGGTACTCAACTTTGACGGCGCGACCGGCTACATGATCGGTGAGGAGAACAAGGGCCTCACCTACATGTTTGTGATGATGAACACCGCTCGTATGGGTACTGCCATGCAGGGCTTGTGTCTCGGTCAGCTGTCTTATCAGGGTGGTCTTGAATACGCTCGCGAGCGCCTGCAAATGCGTTCTCTGTCCGGCCCGAAAAACCCGGATGGTGCTGCGGACCCAATCATCGTTCACCCCGATGTGCGTCGCATGCTGCTGACCCAGAAAGCCTTTACCGAAGGCAGCCGTGCTTTCCTGTACTGGATTCTGATGGTGGTGGACAAGGCCAACTGTGGCGCTTCTGAAGAAGAGCGCAAGGAAGCTGACGACCTGTTGCACCTGCTGACGCCAATCGCCAAAGCCTTTGTGACCGAGACCGGTCTGGAAGTTGCCAACTACGGCATGCAGATCTACGGTGGCCACGGTTATATCGGTGAGTGGGGCATGGAGCAGATTGTCCGTGATCTGCGTATCTCCACCTTGTACGAAGGCACCACAGGCATTCAGGCTCTCGACCTGCTGGGTCGCAAGATCATGGGTACCGGTGGTCAGTCGCTGATGCAGCTGACCAAGGTCATTCACAAGTACTGTGAGTCGCAGAAAGACAACCCGGCCATGGCCGAGTTTGTTGAGCCGCTGGCTGCTTTGAACAAGGAGTGGGGCGAAATCACCATGCAAATCGGTGAGAAAGCCATGCAGAATCCTGACGAAGTCGGCGCTGCCTCAGTTGATTATCTGATGTACTCTGGCTACATTGCGCTCGCCTACATGTGGGCGCAGATGGCCGAACTCGCGCTTGGGGGCAGTGAGGGCGATACCTTTTTGGCGTCCAAACTGAAAACAGCGAAATTCTACTTCCAGCGCCTGTTGCCGCGTACCGAGAGCCACAAGCTGAGCATGCTCAGCGGCGCGGACAACCTGATGGCGATGGATGTAGACGAGTTTGCCTTTTAATTAATTCCAACGGAGGACAACCGTGCCGGATTACAAAGCTCCTGTACGAGACATGCAATTTATATTGCATGAAGTTTTCAACGCTGAATCCATCTGGGCCAAGCTGGGCCTGGATGAAGTCAACCGGGAGCTGGCCGATGCCATTCTCGACGAAGCGGCGAAAATCAGCGAGACCCTGCTCTCGCCGCTCAACCGCAGCGGCGACGAAGAAGGCGTAAGCTGGAACGACACGGTTGTCACAACCCCGAAAGGCTATCCGGAAGCCTTCAAGGAACTGGCTGAAGGCGGCTGGGGCGCGCTTGCGGGCGACCCCGAGTACGGCGGCCAGGTTATCCCCAAAATGCTGGTGCTGATGTTCGAGGAAATGAGCTATGGCTCGAACATCGCTCTCGGCCTCTATCTTTCGCTGACTTCCGGCGCGGCACTTGCCATGGCCAATCACGCCAGCGAGGAGCTGAAACAGAAATACCTGCCCAATATGTACTCCGGCAAATGGGCGGGCAGCATGTGTCTGACCGAGGCCCACGCGGGTACCGATCTTGGCATGATTCGCACCAAGGCCGAACCGCAGGCGGACGGCAGCTACAGCATCACCGGTAACAAGATCTTCATTACCGGTGGTGAGCACGACCTGACCGAAAACATTATCCACCTGGTGCTGGCGAAATTGCCGGATGCACCGGCTGGCTCTAAAGGTATCTCCCTGTTTCTGGTGCCGAAATATCACGTCAATGACGACGGCAGCCTTGGCGAGCGCAATGGCGTCAGCTGTGGCAGCGTCGAGCACAAGATGGGCATTCATGCCTCGGCCACCTGTGTGCTTAACTTTGATGGCGCAAAGGGGTATCTGGTCGGTGAAGTGAACCGCGGCTTGGCGGCCATGTTCACCATGATGAACTACGAACGTCTGTCAGTGGGTGTGCAGGGCCTGGGTCTTGCGGCGGCGTCTTATAACGGCGCCCTGGACTATGCCCGTGAGCGTCTGCAGAGTCGCTCACCAGCTGGCCCGCAGAATGCCGATGGCCCAGCCGATCCGATTATCGTTCACCCCGATGTGCGTCGCATGCTGCTCACGCAGAAAGCCTACGTGGAAGCGGGTCGCGCCTTCGCCGTTTTTGTCGGCCAGCAGCTCGATACCTCCAAGTTTGGTGAAGGCGAAGAAAAAGCCCGCGCCGCAGGCCTGGTGGAATTGCTGACCCCGATTGCAAAAGCCTTCCTCACCGACAAGGGTCTGGAATGTACGGTACTGGGACAGCAGTGCTTCGGCGGTCACGGTTATGTGCGCGAGTGGGGTATGGAGCAGTATGTGCGCGACGTGCGTATTGCCCAGATCTACGAAGGTACCAACGGTATTCAGGCTCTTGACCTGATGGGGCGCAAGGTTGCGGCCAACGGTGGCCAGAACATGGCTGTGTTGATCCAGCAGATGCGCGATTACGCTGCCAGTGCAAAAACCGCGGGGATGGACGAGTTTACGGCGCCGCTGCTGTCAGCCGTCGATACGCTTGAGGCCCTGACCCAGGACGTTTTGAGCGCCGCTAAAAATGATCCTCACGCCGTCGGCGCCGCCTCGGTTGAATATCTCAACGCGGCGGGCTACACCATTTACGCCTATATGTGGGCGCGGATGGCGGAAGCTGCGCTGCAGGCCGGAGACGATGCCTTCTACACATCGAAGCTGCATACGGCGCGATTCTATATGACTCGCCTGCTGCCGCAGCTGGATGCGATGGCAGCCTCCGTGCGCGCGGGTAGCGACGTGTTGATGGCTCTGCCGGAAGACGCGTTCTAAGCTTTGTGACTGCACTTGCGGGGCTGTGAGTCCTGCAAGTGCAAGGCTTGGACTTGCAGGCGTCGAGTGGGATAATGGGCTTTTGCCCTGGCTGAAGTCATTCGCTATGTCTGAACGAAAGCTCTACCCCGAAGACCAGAAACGCGTGGACGAGTACCTGAAGACCGGCTACAACGTCACACCGCGTAAACCCTTCAAACCGATGCGCATGATTATCATGCTGATTACGGTAGTCACTGTGTTCAGTGCGTTCAGTATTTTCCTGGCGCGCACCTCAGGTGTTTACTGAGGTCCTAGTGCTTGCCGCCAGGTAGCTTAATCACCTCGGCTGACACAACCGGACTGACCCCGTCTACCAGTGCGTCGCTGTGCATGGCCCGGTTGCGTCCCGTCTGCTTGGCCTCATAAAGGACCTCGTCAACCCGGTTGAGTGCCATCTCCAGCGTGAGGTTGGCATCGGGCACGCAGTGAAAGATACCTGCACTTGCAGTGACCACGCCTTGCGATGGGTTACCTTCGTGTTCAATGCGCAAATCGCGCAGCTCCTGCAGAGCCCGGTGGGCCAGTACCTGGCACGCGCCCCGGGGAGAGTCCTGGGTCAAGACCAGAAATTCCTCGCCGCCCACCCGGGCAACCACATCACTGGCCCGCTTGAAGATGCCGGCCAACACGCCGGCAAAGGCCTGTATGACCTTGTCGCCCGCCGGATGACCGTAGGTATCGTTATAGCTCTTGAAATGGTCGATATCGAAGGCCAGCAGGGCTACCCGTGTCTCGGCCCGTTCCGCCAGTGGCCAGAAGCGCTGCGACTGAATATCGAAGGCCCGACGGTTGTTCAGATCGGTCAGCGGGTCAGTCAACGACAGGGTTTCGAGCTCAGATGTGTGTCTATCGACCATGTCCAGCAGGCGATTGAAGAAGTGGATCAGACGGCCAAATTCGTCTTTGTGGGCGTACTCCAGGCGGCGAACGTAGTCCTGGTCGTTCATGATCTGTTGCAGGGTGTGGCTGGCCATATTCATAGGCCGAATCAGCGTGCGATAGAGCAGCCAGATGGCTCCGCTCCACATTAACAAGGTAAACAGCAGAGCAATGGCCAGCGTCGGCGTCAGAATCTTGTCATCGTAGCTGCGCGGGGGCAGGTCGACAGAGAAAGTCACGGCTGGCATGCCGCGTGCGTCATTGACGGCCCAGTGCATCGTGTTCGATTCCGAGCGAATACCAGACAGGGCGCGCGGCTCCTGCTGTATGAGGGTGTGTTCTTTAACGCTTGTCAGCCGCAAATCGACCCCGGCAAAGGCTGAAAGCCGTTGGGTAAATGCATTGTTAATCTGGTTGGCAACGATAAACAGCTCCGGCCCTTTGCCATACGGGTGGAGAAGCTGCTGTGCAGCGATCATAGCCGGGCCTTCATCCAGTGCCACGAAATCTACGTACGGATAGCTGTCAGCTGCGCGGGCGCGGGAAATGATCTGTTCTACTTCTTTGCTGGACGGCGCCTCGCCGAGACTAAAGCTGCGTCCGGGGCGGACCTGAGCAAAGTCGCCATTGCGACTGGTACTGATAACAAAGTCGTAGTCGCTGTTCGCGGCCAGGTAGCTGATGGCAACCGAATACTGCTGCCAGTGGTCTTCACGAATGCCAGAGGCGATTTGCCGGGCGCGATTGACCGAGTCAATCAGGTTTACTACAACCAGCTCCTGGACAAGATTCAGTTGGCGCAGGACTTTTTCGTCATTGCTGCGCTCTACTTGGGCGAGTTCCGGGTTGAGAATAAAATTGCGTGCCAGCAGGCCCGCAGCAAAGGTTATAACCACATTGATGAGGATAAGAGCGGCAGCTTTCCAGGCTAGTCTCATTGAGGGAATGAGCTCTCGCGGTTGTGGTCTTTGCGCAAGCGAAGCTGTCTTCCCGCTTCGCATGTAGTACATGGTGCCGATTTTTTGGGAAAGAATACAGTGTGGGTAGAAAAAATCCGAGTGCGTCCCTTTTCCTGATGGTAGGGTGAAGTTGAGTAGAGAAAATGCGGTTGTGCGATATGCTAAAAAAACGTTTAGGGCTGACGGCGACCTTAATAGCAACTGGTGTGGTTGGGTTGGCCGGCTGTAATTCCAGCAGTTCCGATGGCGACGAGGCTTCAGCCACGCCTGTCAGCCGAGAATTTGGTGAACCCTCCAGTCAACAAATACGTCCGGGTGTGGAAATCACCGCCCGTGGTTACGGTACCTGCACCAGTAACTTCCTTTACGCCGCAAATGAGGTGAACTACTACATCGGTGTCGCCGCACACTGTTTCAGCAATGACAGTAATAACGGCGTAAACCCCTGCAATGCCTCCAGCGCGCCTATTGGTTTCAGCGGCATTACCATTGAAAACGCCTCGCGTCCCGGTGAATTGGCATACTCCAGCTGGACTGCCATGCAGGAAAACGGTGAAACCGCCGGTTCTGAGCTGTGCCAGTTCAATGATTTTGCGCTGGTCAGAATCCATGTTGATGACATCGACAATGTCCATCCCTCCGCCATTGCCTATGGCGGTCCCAGGGCCTTGTTCAATGGCGTGGCCAGCGTTGGCGATACGGTCTACAGCTATGGGCGTTCCTCCTTTCATTCCGGGGTGCAGGACTTGCAGGAGAAGGAAGGCCGGATTTCTGAAGTACTGGCGGGTGGCCTGGCGTATCGGGTGTCCTTTGATAATGCAGGGCTGCCAGGCGACAGCGGCAGTGCCATTCTGCACGAAGACGGTCGGGCTCTGGCGGTATTGACCACAGTGGGTGTTAGCCTCGGCCCGTCGACAGTTGGCAATGGTGCCGTCAGTCTGGAGCGAGCCCTGAACTACGGCAAAGCCAGTGGGCATATCCCCGCGTCGACCCAGTTGCTGACCTGGCCAGCTTTTTCTCCCTGAAAGTCCGGTCTTGATCATTTCCGGTTGTGGACGCGCTTGTATTGCGACGGGTAGTGCTGCAGCTTTGCTTTCTACCTGGCTCCAGAAGGTCTATCCTCAAAACAGACAAACCGCGAATAGTCTGCAAAAAGGTGAGCCGTGAGTGAACAAAGTGGCAGTAAATCGCAGCAGGGAAAAGCCGGGAAACCATCGACGAAGGGCGCCGAGAGTGGCGGTCAGAAAGAAAGCCTGCGCAGCTCCCTGATAGATCAGTTACTGGACTACACTGGGCTGATTACCTCCAGCGTGTTTGAGGTGGTCAAAACCGGCTCTGCGATCCCCTTGATGTACACCGACAACTGGCTGAAAGACCTTTACATGAAGTCGCTTGACCCCGAGCGATTGCGGGCGATGGCCGAGGCGGGAGAGTTTCTCAAGGATGCCCGCGAGGTGGCGGGCCTGAACCTTCACGAGCTGGCAGAGATCCTGGGGCTTAAGGACGAAGAGTTACTGCAGGAAGTGGAAAGCGGCCGGGCAACGCTGCCTTTCGATATGATTCTGCGGATTGCCGCGCTGGTGGCCCGGCACGATCCCATTCCTTTTATTCTGAAATTTGTTCGCACTTACAACCCGGCGCTGGAGCAGCGGCTGGATGATCTGGGTATTCTACAGCTGCCCAAGCAGTACGAGCGCGAGCGGCGCTACGTAAATTTGCTGCGTAAACACGATCGATTGCGTGATATGAGCGACAGTGAGTTTGAGCTGTTTATTGGCTTGCAGGAAAAGGCAGTAGACTTCAGTTTGCACGTGCTGGAATCTTCTGAAAAAAAGAAGCCAGCGAAAAAATCAAAGAATTCAGGCGCGAAAAGCCAGAAAAAAAAGGGCGGCTAGAAAAACTTCCGGAATTCCACGCCGGTTTCGGTCAGGCGCAAAACCATCTTGCCATTCTTGCTGCGAAACACCGTGTCCTCAGGCGCATAGCGCACCGGTGTCATCGTCTCCATCAAGCCGGGGCGGCGCCAGTTGCTGCTGAGCGAATGGGGCGAGGCCTTTTTGATCGCAGCCTGAGCGCTGCCCCAGGCCAGCGAGCCTTCGCCGGGAGCATCGGCGAAACAGGGGGACCCCATCATGAGCAGAGCGGCGCTGCCGGCGGCGATCAGTTTCTGTTGCAGGCGCAGAAAGCGGGTCAGTCGCTGCAGGCTGATGCTGCCGCGTTTCAGCAGTACCATCCCCAACGGGGTTTTCGCGGACTTCTGTTGTTCCAGAGCGGCATGGAGTTCCGCGGGATCAATCTGGCCGTCTGAAAGCAGTAATTCGCCCAGCCGACAATGCAGGTCTGCGGCGCGGGGCGAGCCTTGTTTGGCAGCCTGCCGGACACTAGCCTGAAGCTTGAGAAGCGCGTTTTTTTCGAGACGATCGAGGCGTTGCTGGCGTTGCAGTATCTGGCAGAGCGGCAGATGTTGACGTTCTGCAAGCGCGACAGCCACTTCCAGTTCCCGGCGCGAGACAAAGGCTCCAGCGACCAGCAGGTCGCCAATGCGGCTGGGGTCTGCCCCCAAGTCTGCGCGTTGCGTGCCCATGTGCGCTCCTGTTCGCCATACGGCAAGTTGTGGAGCCTACATTTAGTGCATGGAGCCGGAGAGCGGACAATACGTAGTAGTCACAATGGTGACCGCAAAGATAGCCGCAAAGCGCTCCGCACAGCCGCTTGCTATATGTAATTCAAGGGCAGAGCCTGCCGATCAACCACCTTGCGCATAACAAAACTGGAGTGGACTCCGGTGACCCCCGGTATGCGGGTAATCCGGTCCAGCAGCAGCGACTGGTAGCCATCCATATCCGGCACGATGACCTGCAGCAGGTAGTCTGCATCCTGACCGGTTATCAGATAGCAGGATTGCACTTCCGGGTAGGCGGCGACCGTTTTTTCGAAGGTTTCGAAGCGATCGGGGGTGTGGCGGTCCATCCCGATTTGCACCATGGCCGTTAGCGACAGGCCGAGTTTTTTAGCGTCCAGCACCGTAACCTTGCGCAGGATGATACCCGCCTCTTCCAGCAGTCGCACCCGCCTCAGGCAGGGCGAGGGTGAGAGCCCGACCCGTTCGGCCAGCTCGGTATTACTGAGGTCACCGTTTTCCTGCAATTGGGAGAGGATGCTACGGTCGATGCGATCTAGTTTTATCAGGCCTTCACTCATTAGAGGGTATATATTCCAATTAATCTTGATATATTGAAATAGTATGCCTGTTAAATGGGTTTTTAAAGCAATTTCGCAAGAAAATTGCGCGCCAATGGGCGTAGAGTAGTCACCATCTGACAGGGCAAACGCAGCGTTGCAAACATCACCGCTGCGGGCGCAAGGGCCACAAGCCTGCGGCGCCATTGTCACAGAGCCTTTCGCCCGGCCCTCTACCTGCACACAGAAAGGGGCGGGCGGGAGAATCCCGATAGTTCAGCAAATCCGCAATACGACAATTTCTGGAGTCAGACATGTCTTTCGACCACCGCAAATACCGCCGCTTCGAGGTGCCGAACAAGCCCGATCGGCAGTGGCCAAACAATCGCATCGATCGCGCCCCGCGCTGGTGTGCGGTTGACCTGCGCGATGGCAATCAGGCACTGGTAAAGCCCATGAGCCCGGCGCAGAAACAGCGGATGTTTGATTTGCTGGTGAAGGTGGGTTGCAAGGAAATTGAAATCGGCTTTCCCTCGGCCAGCCAGCCGGACTTCGACTTTTGTCGCAAGTTGATTGAAGAAAAACGCATACCCGACGACGTCACCATTCAGGTGCTCACCCAGGCGCGCCCGGAATTGATCGAACGCAGTTTTGAAGCCTTAAAGGGGGCCCGTCGCGCCATTGTTCATGTCTACAATTCGACCTCCGTTGTCCAGCGCGAGCAGGTTTTCGCGATGGACAAAGAAGGCATTAAACAAATAGCCATTACCGGTGCCCGGCTGGTGAAAGAAGAGGCCGCGAAATACCCCGATACTGAGTGGGTATTTCAGTATTCTCCCGAAAGTTTTACCGGCACTGAAACCGACTACGCGATTGAAGTTATCGACGCGGTCAATGCCGTGTGGCAGCCGAAAAACGGGCAGGAAGTGATTATCAACCTGCCGGCCACCGTTGAAATGTCCAGCCCCAATGTTTTTGCCGATCAGGTGGAGCGCGTTTGTGAGGGCGTCCAGCAACGTGAACATATCACGATCTGCCTGCATACCCACAACGACCGCGGCTGTGCGGTGGCGGCGGCGGAGCTCGGGGTGATGGCCGGCGCCGATCGCATCGAAGGCACCTTGATGGGTAATGGTGAGCGCACCGGGAATATGGACCTGATTACCATGGCCATGAATCTTTACTCTCAGGGGGTCGATCCCGAACTCAATTTCGAAAATATGGCGGAAATTCGTGAGGTGGTGGAAAGCTGTACGGATATCGCCACTCATCCACGCCACCCCTATGTGGGGGAACTGGTTTTTACGGCCTTTTCCGGCAGTCATCAGGATGCGATTCGCAAGTGTCTGGTAAGGCGGCAGGACGGCGATATCTGGAATGTGGCCTACCTGCCGATCGACCCTCATGATCTCGGTCGTCGCTACGAAGAGGTGGTCCGCATTAACAGTCAGTCCGGCAAGGGGGGGGTGGCACACGTATTGGAGCGGGACTACAACATCGACCTGCCGCGCTGGCTGCAGCAGGAGTTTTCGCGGCTGGTGCAAAAGGCTGCGGAAGATCAGGGCGGTGAAATTGATTCACTGACTATTCGCCGTCTGTTTGACGAGCACTACCTCGCGGTGCCCGAGGGTTGGCAGTTAGAAAACTACGATCTGCACCGGGGCGACAGCGGTGTATCGGCTCGGGTGGTGGCCGGCGGCCGGGAATTCAGCGGCGTCGCCCAGGGGGTGCTGGAGGCGGTAGTGCAGGCTGTGAGTGCCCAATCCGGCGCTGCTATTGAGATCGGGGAGTACAATGAGTTCGCCGTGGAAGGTGGCACCCATGCCAGTGCATTGGCCTGTATTCGCGCCGATATTGATGGCCGCAGTTTCTCCGCCGCATCACTCGGGGAGGATACCAGCTCAGCGATGCTGCAGGCCTTGTTGTCGGTGGTGGGGCAATTCGAGCAGGCGGCTCGTCAGGCCGCCTGACGCGGTGGGAGGGCCGGCCTTGCGCTGGCCTCAACCAGAATTAATTATCCTTTTGGATGATTAATTTTGGATAAGTAATTCAGCAATATGCAATTTATGCGTCTAATTAACATAAATTACTTCACGCAGGCAGGCTATATTTTCAGAAACTCATTCTGGATAGCGCACTGTCATGGCCCTACGCACCGTTTCCCTCGACGACAAATACGCTCTTGATACCACTCGCGCCTATTTAACCGGCATTGAGGCCTTGGTTCGCCTGCCTATTCTGCAGCACCAGCGCGATCTGGAGGCCGGGCTCAATACCGCCGGTTTTATTTCCGGTTACCGAGGTTCACCACTCGGCGGCGTTGATCAGGCTCTGTGGAAGGCGGGTAAATATCTCGACAAGCACAACATCAAATTCCAGCCCGGCATAAACGAGGATCTGGCGGCGACCGCAGTATGGGGCAGCCAGCAGGTGGGCCTGTTTCCCGGCGCTAAATACGACGGCGTGTTTGGTATGTGGTACGGCAAGGGGCCGGGCGTTGATCGCAGTATGGATGTGATCAAGCACGCCAATGCCGCCGGTACCGCAAAATTTGGCGGGGTGTTGGCGGTGGCAGGGGACGACCACGCGGCCAAATCCTCAACCCTGCCGCACCAGTCCGAGCACATGTTTATGGGCGCGTCCATGCCGGTGCTGGCACCGGCCAATGTGCAGGAAGTGCTGGATCTGGGCATCTACGGCTGGGAGCTTTCCCGATACAGCGGCTGCTGGGTTGGGCTGAAGGCCATCACTGAAAATATGGACTCGGCCATTTCCGCCGAGATTGATCCGCATCGTATCAATATTGTTATTCCCGACAGTTTTGAATTGCCGCCCGGTGGCGTGCACATTCGCCACCCCGACAACCCCTTGGAGCAAGAGCGCCGACTCAACAAATTCAAAATCTACGCGGCCCGGGAATTTGCCCGCGTGAACAATCTGAATAGGGTAGTGATAGACAGCCCCAAGGCGCGGCTCGGCATTATCACCAGCGGCAAAAGCTATCTGGATGTGCTGCAAGCGCTGGAAGATTTGGGCATTGACCAGCGCACAGCCGCCGATATCGGGCTGCGCGTGTTCAAGGTCGGCATGCCCTGGCCGTTGGAGCCGGTGGCAACTCACGGCTTTGCCGAAGGGCTGGAAGAAATTCTGGTGGTGGAGGAAAAACGCTCCATTATTGAAGACCAACTGACCGGTCAGCTCTACAACTGGCCCGTTGAACGCCGCCCGCGTGTGATCGGTGAGTTTGATGAGCAGGGGCGCGACTTGCTGCCGAACCTGAGTGAGCTGACGCCAGCGATGGTGGCGCGAGCCATCGCCTCGCGCATTCGCCGTTTTTACCAGAGCGAAGAGATTGAAAAGCGCCTGAGTTTTTACGCCCAGAAAGAACAATCCCTGGCCAGTAAACGCAACAAAATAGCGCGCCTGCCGCACTATTGTTCCGGTTGTCCCCACAATACCTCGACGCAAGTGCCGGAAGGCAGTCAGGCGCTGGGCGGCATCGGCTGTCACTATATGAGCACCTTTATGGAGAGCCGGCCGGCCAAAACCTTCACCCAGATGGGCGGCGAAGGTGTGACCTGGGTGGGGCAGGCCCACTTCACCGACAACAAGCATGTTTTTCAGAATCTCGGTGACGGTACCTATTTCCATTCCGGCCTGCTGGCCATTCGCCAGGCGGTCGCCTCCGGGGTCAATATCACCTACAAGATTCTCTATAACGACGCAGTGGCCATGACCGGCGGTCAGCCTGTCGATGGCTCCCTGAGTGTGGAGCAAATCATTCTGCAACTGCGCGGAGAAGGCGTAAAACGCATTGCGGTGGTCTCCGATGCACCGGAGAAATTCTCCTTCAAGCGCGATGAAGACATTACGCTTGATCATCGCGACCGCTTGATGGCAGTGCAGAAAGAACTGCGTGAGATACCCGGCACCACCATTCTTATCTACGAGCAGACCTGCGCCGCTGAAAAACGTCGCCGCCGTAAAAAAGGCCTGCTGAAAGACCCGGATCGTCGCATTTTTATCAACGAGGCGGTGTGTGAGGGCTGTGGCGATTGTGGCAAAAAATCCAACTGCCTTTCCGTCATTCCCAAAGAAACCGAACTGGGGCGCAAGCGCCAGATCGACCAGAGCGCCTGCAACAAGGACTACTCCTGTGTCGAAGGCTTCTGTCCGAGTTTTGTTTCGGTGATAGGCGGAACATTGCGCAAAAACAAGGCCGCAGAAGGTGCGGAGGGCTTTGCCGAATTGCCGGAACCAACTCGTCCGGCGCTCGAAAGGCCCTGGAATATCGTGGTGACTGGCGTGGGCGGCACCGGCGTGCTGACGGTCAACGCCGTGCTGGCCATGGCCGCTCATATTGAAGGGAAGGGCTGTGCCACGATGAACCAGACCGGTCTGGCACAGAAGTTCGGCCCCGTCGTCAGCCATCTGCGGGTTGCCCAGCGTCAGGACGACATCAATGCCGTGCGCATCCCGGCGGGGGACGCGGACCTGCTTCTGGGTTGCGATCTGGTGGTCAGTACCAGTGATGAGGCGATCGCCAAGGTAAACGTCGAGCGGACCTTTGCCGTGATCAACGAAACCGAAGCGCCGACTGCAGAGTTTGTCTATAACCCCGACGCTCAGTTTCCGCTGGCGTCCATGCGGCAGATACTGCGCGAGGAAGTGGGCGAAAACAAAGTCAGTTTTATTGAGGCCACCGACATTGCAACGCACCTGCTGGGCGATGCGGTCGCAACCAACTTTTTCATGCTCGGCTACGCCTATCAGAAGGGGTATATCCCGGTCAGTGCCGAAGCCATCAATGAGGCTATCGCACTCAATGGTGTTGCGGTGGACTTTAATCGGCAGGCCTTTCTCTGGGGTCGGCGCTGTGTTGTTACCCCAGACAAGGTCAAACAACTGGCGGGGGTGGCTGGGCCGCGCTGGAAGCCTCTTGAGACCCTCGACGAGATTGTGGATTACAGAGCGACGCATCTGGCGGAGTATCAGGATGCGGCTTATGCCCGGCGGTATCGCGATCAGGTGGCGCGCGTGCAGACCGCCGAAGCTGCGCTCAGTGGCGGGGGTGATCTTCCCCTGAGCAGGGCAGTGGCCAAAGCACTGCATAAAGTGATGGCCTACAAGGATGAGTATGAAGTGGCGCGACTGTTTTCTGACAAGTCCTTCACGCAGGCCCTGGAAGAAACCTTTGCCGGTAATTACAGCCTGAAATTTCATATGGCACCGCCGCTGTTATCGAAGAAAGACCCGGATACCGGGCTGCCAAAAAAACAGGTTTTTTCCAAATGGATGCTGCCGCTATTTCGAGTGCTGGCCCGCTTCAAGCACCTGCGCGGTTCGCGCTGGGATATCTTCGGCTACAGCCAGGAGCGCAAACGCGAACGCGCTTTGATTGGCGAGTTTGAGGCGGTTATTGACGACATTCTGTCGGGGCTGACTCCGGACCGTCTGCAGCTCGCCATTGAGCGTGCTGAGTTGGTGCAAAACATACGGGGCTTTGGCTACATCAAAGACGCGGCCATTGATCAGTACCAGCTGCGTGAAGCACAACTCAAAAAGCAGTACTGGGGTGACATCGTACACCTGGTTGAAGTCGACTCAGCGGCCTAGGAGAGAGTTATGTCAGTATTCAGTGCGCAATCCTATGATCAGCACGAGCTGGTTGCCTTTCATAACGATGCCGATAGCGGTTTAAAAGCCATTGTCGCCGTGCACAATTCCAACTTAGGCCCTGCTGTCGGCGGCTGCCGCATGTTCCCCTATGTGAGCGACGAGGCGGCGCTGGATGATGTGCTGCGCTTGTCCCGTGGGATGACCTACAAGTCTGCACTGGCGGGGTTGCCGCTGGGTGGCGGTAAAGCCGTTATTTTGGGCGATTCGCATCGGCACAAGAGCCGAGAGCTGTTGTTGGCCATGGGGCGCTTTATAGACAGTCTGGGCGGGCGCTATATCACCGCTGAAGACTCGGGTACCAGCGTGGCCGATATGAAAGTTATTGGCGAGCAGACTGCCTTTGTGTCGGGAGTCACAAGCCGCCAGCGCTTTGGTGGTGATCCCTCGCCCTACACGGCTTACGGTGTGTATTGCGGTATCCGCGCGGCCCTGCGTTTTCAACGAGGAAGTGATTCATTAAAAGGCGTACGCGTCGCCATTCAGGGTGTGGGCTCCGTCGGCTGTCATCTGGCTGAACGCCTGTTGCGCCAGGGTGCTGACGTTATCGTAGCCGATGTCAATGCAGCGAATCTGTCGCGCGCCGAACGGCTGGGTGCCAGGGTGATAGCGCCGGAAGATGTACTGGGTGTTCGCTGCGATATTCTCGCGCCCTGCGCGATGGGAGCGGTACTTACTGATGAGGTTATCGATAAACTGCGAGCGGATATTGTGGCCGGTGCCGCTAACAACCAGCTGCAAACTGCCGGTCAGGCCGAGCATCTGCGTCAGCGGGGCGTGCTCTACGCCCCGGATTTTGTAATCAACGCCGGTGGCATTATTGATGTGTACTATCAGCAGCAGGGAGCTAGTGCCGAGAAAAGCGAGCGGCACGTCGAGCAGATCGGCGAGGTCCTCACCCAAATATTTCAGCGTGCCGAACACGAGCAGCGCTCTACCCATTCGGTGGCCGAATCTATGGCGGAGTCGATTTTCAAGCAGGGTGACAAATCCAGCTTGCGTGTCCCTGCCTGAAAACCGGTCTTGTCAGGGACGATTGCGCCCCAGCTGGTCGTGGCTTGAAACCCATTCATCCGACACAATGGCGGCGGCCAGTGACAGGTCGCCCGCCAGTACAGTCGCACCAATAATTTCCGCCAGCTTTTTCGCCTTGCCCTTGCCGTAGCAGTCCATCATCTTAAGACATTCGCGCTGAGTGGCGAGGCCTGTGCCGCCGCCATAGGTCGCGCAAATGATCGAGGGCAGGGTGACGGAGTAGTACAGGTCACCGTCGTCGGTGAGTTCCATAAAGGCGATACCGGTGTGGGACTCAACCACATTGGCCTCGTCCTGCCCGGTGGCGATAAACAGCGAGGCGATCCCGTTGGCCGAATGGGGGCCGTTGTAGGCAGAGCCTGCCAGCAGGCTTCCGAGAATCGTGCGCTGGCGCAGCTTGACCATCTTCGCCGGGTCAGCGCGCATGGAATTGAGCAGGATATCCTTCTTTATCACCGCCTCTGCCACCACGCGCTTGCCGCGCGGGTGCAGCAGATTCATGTGCGAGTGTTTTTTGTCGGTTTCAATGCCGCCGGACAGCGAAAAATTGGTGAAGGCACCGTCGTAGTTTTTCAGAATCCACTGGCAGGCCACATGGGTTGCCTTGCCGGTCATATTTTGCCCAGCGGCATCACCGGTGGTGTAGTTAAATCGTGTAAACAGTTTGTTGGCGATTACCCACTTCTGGATGTGCTGCAGTTTGGCGACCGAGCTGCTGCTTTCGGCCTGGGCCTTTATGGCGTCGTACTCTTTATCGAGCCAGCGGGAGAATGCAATTGCCTCGCGGGCGGTGGCAAATTCAAACAGCGGTGCGCGTTGCATAAACTCGTCCACCACGCTTACCGACACGCCGCCCGATTCTGATACGACCCGCATCCCTCGTGAATAGGAGGCCACCAGAGTGCCCTCGGTTGTGGCCAGCGGTATATAGAATTCGCCCTGGGCGTGTTCGCCGTTGATCAGATAGGGACCGGCTACACCCACCGGCATCTGTACCACACCGATAAAATTCTCGGTGTTGCCGGCCACAGATTCCGGGGGCAGGGAATAGTGGCCGGTATGCTCCAGCGCCGCGCCGGTCTTTTTCGTCAGGAAGTCGCGGCGCAGCTGGGCCGCCTCTTCGCTGTAGTTGTTGTCTTTTAGTCTGGGAATTTTGCGGTCGTCGCTCATATCGTCGCATTCCTCGCTCTGAGTGTCTGTCACTTTTACCTTGCAGCTCGCTGCGCCTGCAAGCAAAAGATGTTCAATTCAGCTTTGGTCGCCGGCTTTGGTTCTTGGCGTTGTTGATCCAGATGATCTATTGTTTCGTAAATAATAACTTTTTTGAGGGGAAACGCAGATGGGGGCAATCCTCAGAGCGCTGGTCGTAATCGGTATTGGCGTTGCTGTAGCGTTGGGTTTGTCGTTGGTTGTGGATGGCAGCGACAAGCAACTGTTTGGTATGCCGGCGCTGGCAGGGCTGGCGATGCTGGCGCTGGTGATTCAGTGGCTGGTGTTTATTCCTTCTTACTTTACCCAGACCGAAATCTATTATGACCTCACGGGCAGCCTGACTTACCTGCTCGTTGTTGTAGTGGCAGTGTCTACCTTGACGGATTCAGACCCCTCGGCGCGCGCCCTCTTGCTGGCGGGGTTGGTGTCGATCTGGGCGCTTCGGCTTGGCTCGTTCTTGTTTCGGCGTATCAGAAAAGCGGGCAAAGACGGTCGCTTTGATGAGATCAAGACCCGCTGGCCGCGCTTTCTTGTAACCTGGACGCTGCAGGGCCTGTGGGTCTTTATTACGTTGCTGGCGGCGCTGGTCGCGATATCCTCGCCAGACCCGAAGCCGCTTGGTGCAGTGGCGCTTATCGGTTGCCTGCTGTGGGTGGTTGGCTTCATATTCGAAGCAACGGCGGACGCACAAAAATCCGCTTTCAATAGTGATCCCGCGAATCGTGGTCGCTTTGTCAATGTCGGGCTCTGGCGCTGGTCGCGTCACCCCAACTACTTCGGTGAAATTCTTCTTTGGATAGGTGTAACGGTTATTGCTGCGCCGGAGTTTCAAGGCTGGCAGTGGCTGGCCTTGATCTCACCGCTGTTTGTGATTTTCTTGTTGACCAAGGTCAGCGGGGTTCCGCTGCTGGAAAAACGCGGCGACGAAAAGTGGGGTGATGACCCCGAGTACCAGCGCTACAAGCGCGATGTTCCCGTTCTGTTGCCAAGGCCTCCCCGATGAAAAAACTGCTATCTCTCGTTGCGTTTGTGTTCACGTCGCAGACGCTACTAGCCAAACCTGTGCTGGAGGAGGTCATGGTGACCGCCCAGAAACGGGAGGAGAGTCTGCAAGATGTGCCAATTTCGGTAGTCGCGGTGGATGCTCAGATGATGCGCGACGCCAACATGGAAGATATGGCAGACATCGCGGTATTCACCCCCAACCTCAGTGTTTACAGCCACCCGCCCTTTACCTCCCTGCGGGTGCGTGGCCTCGGCTCGCCCTTTGACAAGGGCTTTGAGCATTCCGCCGGCCTTTTTCTGGATGGGGTCTATGTCGGGCGTCTGGCCTTTCTCGATGCGGCCTTTCTCGACGTGCAGAGCGTGGAAATCCTGCGCGGCCCACAGGGAACCCTGTTTGGCAAGAACACCATTTCCGGGGCGATCAGCATACGCTCGGTACAGCCGACTCAGGATCTATCGCTCAGCGGCTCGGTCAGTGGCGGTGATGAAAACCTGAAGAAATATACCCTGGCGGGCAATCTGCCGGTGGGAGACCGGCTGGCAGTGCGCGCCGCTATTATGTCGAATGAGCGCGACGGCCCCGTTTACAACACGACCCTGGATCGAGACGAGGGCAGCACTGACGCAGAATCCAGCCGAATACAGGTGCGCTGGGATGCACTGGATTGGCTGGATGTGACCTTGGCAGCAGCGCAGACCGAGCAGTTTTTCAGGCTCGGAAGCTTTCAGCTGATGACGGCATCTGACGAGCAGTTTCAGTTGATGCAGTTTTACGATCCGCAGGTGGAGCGCGATGTTACGGATTTTCAGAGTTCTCAGAACTTCCCGGCCGAAACCGAGCAGGATGGCAGCAAGCTGGATCTGCGGCTTAATGCAAGCCTTTGGGAGCACGAGGTATCCCTGATTGCCGCGCGCAGTGAAATTGAAGAGGAATCCCGCACAGACCTCGATTTTTCACCGATCCCGCTGCTGTTTTTCCTCAACGGCGAGGATTACGAGCAGGATAGCGTTGAGCTGCGTGTGGTATCACCGCTGGGCCTGTTTGACGGGAAGCTGGATTACGTAGCCGGTATCTACGCCGCAGAGAGCGAAACCGCCATTCAGGTCATTATCGATGCTGCCCCAGACCCCCTGGCGCTGGCGAACGGTCTGGCCGCTACCGGCGGGAGTCTGGGTGGGCTGACCTCGCTGCTGGCTCCGGTCGTAGGGGATGAGCCCGGCGAGCGCCTGTTGATAAACGGATTTCAGGAAGGCAGCAGTCGCGCAGTCTACGGCCAGGCGAGCTGGCATTTCTCGCCGGAGTGGACGCTCACTGCCGGGCTGCGGTTTTCCCGCGAAGAGAAAACCGTCGACCAGACACTGAAGCTCTTCACTGGCGGTACGGATGCTGATGGCCCGGTCTTTACTCAGCTGGTTACCGCGGAGGAGTACCGACTGATCGACCGCCGGGTCGATCGCGATATCGACCCCAAGCTTTCACTGAGCTGGATCCCCAGCGATGAGTTAACGGTATACGCCAGTGCGGCCGAGGGCTTCAAGGGCGGCGGCTACAGCGGCTCTGCTGTCCGGGCAGAGATTGCTGAAGTCGAACCTGAAAGCTCGATTACCTATGAGGGTGGCGTTAAAACACGTTTGTTCGGCGGCTCGGCGACATTGAATCTGGCTGTTTTCCGCACCGAGTTTGAGGATCTCCAGCTGACCATCTTCGAGGGCAATGTCAGCCGTATTTCAAATGCCGCTGGCGCCATCTCTTCCGGTGCGGAGCTGGATGCCGCCTTTGTTACTGAATTTGGGGTGTCGGGCAATTTCTCCGTGGCCTATCTGGATGCGCGCTTTACCGATTACGAAAATGGCCCCTGTCCGGCCGGCGAAGAGCCGCCCTGTGATCTGACCGACGAGCACCTGTCATTTGCCCCCTTCTGGAAGAGCAGCTTGAGCCTGAACTATGACAATCAGCTGTTCGATTGGCCGCTGACCTGGCTGGTGGGCGTGGATGTGCTGTTTGAGGATGAAAAACTGCTGCAGCCCGACCAGGACCCCATCGACCGGCAGGGTGCCTATACCACCTTCAATCTGAGGGCGCGGCTGGCGGATATCGACGAGCGCTGGTCACTGCAGGCTTTTGTGCGCAATGCTACCGACGAGCATGCGCTGGATGGCAGTGGCGATATTCCCACCCTGACCGGCGCCCACTTTGGCCGGGCTATTGCGCCCCGACAGCTGGATCTGACGCTGCGTTTTGATTTCTGAATGCCGGAGCGGGGTGTCATAATCGGCTCAGGGCCGGTCTGAGGCGCGATTTCGACAAAAATTTGCTGGAAATGAGGCTAATCGAGCAAATAGACGAGAAATTTTTTCTCACTTCGAGTATCGTAGGCGCCCATTTTTAACCCAGTTTAACTTTAGAGAGCGCCGTGACTGACTTATCTTTATACCGCAACATCGGTATTTTCGCCCACGTTGATGCCGGAAAAACCACCACCACTGAGCGTATCCTCAAGCTCACGGGTAAAATCCACAAACTTGGTGAGGTTCACGAAGGTGAATCAACCACCGACTTTATGGAGCAGGAAGCTGAGCGTGGTATTACCATCCAGTCAGCTGCTGTTACCTGTGAGTGGAGTGGCCACCGCCTGAACATCATCGACACCCCAGGACACGTTGACTTCACTGTCGAAGTTTATCGTTCACTGAAGGTGCTGGATGGTGGTATTGGTGTTTTCTGTGGCTCTGGCGGTGTTGAGCCCCAGTCCGAAACCAACTGGCGTTATGCCAACGATTCCAAAGTATCCCGCCTGATCTTTGTTAACAAACTGGACCGTATCGGCGCAGACTTCCTGCGTGTTACTGACCAGGTTAAAAAAGTTCTGGGTGCCAACCCGCTGATCATGACCCTGCCCATTGGCCGTGAAGATCAGTTCAAGGGCGTTGTCGACCTGCTGAGCAACAAAGCCTATATCTGGGATGAAAGCGGTCAGCCGGAAAACTACGAAGTAACCGACGTACCTGCCGATATGGCGGACGACGTTGCCATGTACCGCGAGCAGCTGATTGAGACTGCCGTCGAAATGGACGACGACCTGATGATGGCCTACATGGAAGGTGAAGAGCCCTCCATTGATGACATCAAGCGTTGTATCCGCAAAGGTACACTGGAACTGGCCTTCTTCCCCACCTATTGTGGTTCTGCCTTCAAAAACAAAGGTATGCAGCTGCTGCTGGATGCGGTTGTCGACTACCTGCCGAGCCCGACCGAAGTTAACCCTCAGCCTCTGACTGATGAAGAGGGTAACCCGACTGGCGAGCACGCCATTGTGTCTGCCGATGAGCCTTTCCGCGCTCTGGCGTTCAAAATCATGGACGACCGTTTTGGCGCCCTGACCTTTGTGCGCATCTACTCCGGCGAGCTTCGCAAGGGTGACACCATCCTCAACTCCTTTACCGGGAAAACCGAGCGTATTGGCCGTATGTGTGAAATGCAGGCCGATGAGCGCAACGAGCTGAGCTATGCCCACGCCGGTGACATTATCGCCATCGTTGGTATGAAAAACGTTCAGACCGGTCATACGCTGTGCGACCAGGATCACCCCTGTACGCTGGAAGCGATGGTCTTCCCTGAGCCGGTTATCTCTATCTCTGTTGCGCCGAAAGACAAGGGCTCGACCGAGAAAATGGGTATTGCCATCGGCAAGATGGTCGCCGAAGACCCCACCTTCCGCGTAGAGACTGACGAAGATTCCGGTGAAACCATTCTTAAGGGGATGGGCGAACTTCATCTGGACATCAAAGTCGACATTCTCAAGCGTACTTACGGCGTTGAGCTGGAAGTGGGTCAGCCTCAGGTTGCCTACCGCGAAACCATTACCCAGCGTATCGAAGACAGCTACACCCACAAGAAGCAGTCTGGTGGTTCCGGTCAGTACGGTAAGATCGACTACACCATCGAGCCCGGCGAGCCCAACACTGGCTTCACCTTCACCAGCACGGTAGTGGGCGGTAACGTTCCGAAGGAATTCTTCCCGGCGATCGAGAAAGGCTTTAAGTCCATGATGGAAACCGGCCCGCTGGCGGGATTCCCGGTTCTGGACGTTAATATCAACCTGCATGACGGTGCTTACCACGCCGTTGACTCGTCGGCGATCGCCTTCGAAATTGCGGCCAAAGGCGCGTTCCGTCAGTCCATGCCGAAAGCTGGTCCGCAACTGCTGGAGCCGGTGATGAAGGTTGACGTTTTCAGTCCGGAAGACCACGTGGGTGATGTTATCGGTGACCTGAACCGTCGTCGCGGCATGATCTCCGGTCAGGAACCGAGCTCTACCGGTGTTCGCGTCAAGGCTGACGTGCCGCTGTCTGAGATGTTTGGTTATATCAGCACGCTGCGCACCATGACCTCAGGCCGTGGTCAGTTCTCTATGGAGTTCTCTCACTACGCGCCTTGCCCGGCTAATGTTGCTGAAACCGTTATCGCCAAAGTGAAAGAAAGAGCGGCTGCTAAAGCCAAGTAATTCTCTTTCCCTTATCGAAAGCCCTGTCAGCTTTGCTGACAGGGCTTTTTTTTGGTCGTTCGATAGCTATCAGCGTGTGCGCCAGGCTGCCAGCCCGATTAAAGAAAAGGCGACAATGGCTAATGGCACACCGAGCTGACCGGCCAGAGCAGTGATGTTATTGCCTAGGTTGTCGTTGAACTCGTATCCGAGCGCGCCGGTAGCACCACGCCCAATGCCAAACACCGTATTGCAGTAGGCCATGCCGATCAGGCAGTAGGTGGCGATAATCGCTTGCTTGGGGCTGATCACCAGCTTGCCGATAAAACCCGCGACAATAAACAGCATCATGCCGTTGATCAGCGATTCCATATGGGCCAGCAGCCAGTCCTGTTTTTGGCCATCGATCTGACCCATGGCGGCGAGGGCGATCATGGCGCCGCTGCCAAAGGCGATAAAAATATTAACCGTGCCGTGAAACACCAGCTTACCGACAATTGCGCGTTCGTTATCCATGGTTATTATCCTTTTGTGAACGGTCGTATTGGGATCAGCCGCTTACCGCTTCGGGCTCGAACTGCAAGGGCATGCGCTTGATACTGTTAACAAAGTAGTCGCGAACATACTCGACCGGCGCAGCAAAGCGTGGATTCTTCAGGCGCGGCAGCAACTCTTCAAACATGACCTGCATTTCCAGTCTGGCCATATGCGCGCCGATGCAGAAATGTTCGCCCTTGCCGAAGGCGCGGTGTTGGCTGCCAAGCTCGGGGTTGCGGGCAAAGCGTTCAACATCGAAGGTCTCGGGATCGTCAAAAATATCCGGATCGTGGTTAATGGCCTGCCAGTTCAAGACCATTTTGTCGCCCGCCTTCAATTGCTGGCCGCCAATTTCGGTATCTTCCATGACGGTGCGCCGCATCTGCACAAAGGCGGGATTAAAGCGCAGGATTTCTTCAACCGCTGAGGGAATCAGTGAGGGATTGTCGAGTAGCTTCTGGTGCTGGTCGGGGTGCTCAATCAAAAGTCGCATGCCGTGTGCAATCACAGAGCGAGTGCTTTCATTGCCCGCTGCAATGAGCATCAGAAAGAACAGTTGGAATTCTTCCGGTGTGAGTTTTTCATCGTTAACGGTACCATCCAGCAGGGCGCCGACAATATCGGTCAGCGGTTCGGTTTTGTGCTTTTCTGCCAAGGCGGCGGCGTAGGCATACACTTCTATTGCCGCAGCCTGAGAGGCGGCAAAGCCGTCTTCGCCGCTCATGTCCTCGTCCTCACTGAAGATCATGGTGTTGGTCCAATCGAAGAACTGTTGTTTGTCTTCCATGGGAATGCCGCATAGCGACAGAATCGCGATCAGCGGTAGTTCGGCGGCTACATCGGTGACAAACTCACACTCGCCTTTGGTAGCGATACGGTCAATCGTTTCTTTTGCCACTTCCCGAAAGCGCTGTTCGTAGCCCGACACCGCTTTGGGGGTGAAAGCATTGCGCACAATGCGCCGGTATTTGACGTGGTGGGGTGGATCCATATTGACCAGCATCAAGCGGGACAAAGCGACTTCTTCCTCCGGGACCTCTTTGGGAAGAATGGTCTTGGCTTCACTGGAGAATAACAAAGGGTGCTTGCACACGTAGTCCGCGATTTCGCGCTTGGTCACTGCCCAGTAGGGCACACTGGTTATTGGGTCTTCAATATAGGCGAGACCGCCGGAGCGCTCCCGAATATCGGCAAAAATCGCATGGTGCTCGCTGCCGACGTAGATATCGGGGTCAAGAATGTTTTTATAGGGGCAGGTGGCCATTTATGGACTCCGGTTACAGGGTAATGTCGACACAGAGGCTAACTCCGCCCGAGAGCTGGGTTTGTTAACAACGCCTAAATTCTTGTGATTATGCGCGTTGAGTCGATCAGGTCGGAATTTTCTGGTTCAAGAAGCCTTATCGCATTCCCGCTTTTATTTACAGCATGTATTTCAGTTTGCTACTCCCCAGCGTGGAATAATGCCTCTGGGCACATGGGGCAAAACCTTCTCCTCAAACAGCTTGAGCATCTTCCAGCCGCGTTCGGGGTCTGCACCACCAAACAAGGGCGTCAGATAAAGACTGCTGTTATCGCCAAGCTCGTGGATCATGTCAATTGCCTGATCCGGCGTGAGTACCTGATAGGCACCGCTTTGTCTGACGGTGTCGGGCGTCATTCCGCCGGCATAGGGTCCCTTGGGGCGGCCATAGGCCTCTGCAGTCCAGCTGGCGTATGAGTCCAGAACGTGAAGAATATGGGGCGCCAGCCACTCCCACTCGCGGTCCGGGTCTTCCGATATCCAGAGCAGGGTAGGGGCCTGCTTCGGATACTCGCCGGGGTCGGTCTTGCCAAGCTTGAGGCATTCGTCGCGATAGGGCTGCCAAATCTTTTCCTTGAACAGGGGCACAAGAAAACCATCCGCCTCCCTCGCTGCAGCGCGGGCTACTTTGGGGGCGACCCCGCCATAGAGGATGGGGACTGGCTTTGTCGGCACGGGAGAAATCCTGCAAGGGCGCCCATCAAATTCCAGTGATTCCCCCTGAAGCGCACGTTTAAGCAACTTGCCTACTGTAGTGCCAATCGCGAAGCGGTCTTTCAGCTCCTTGCCGTACATCGCAAATTCTACGCTGCGATAAGCAAAGCCAAGCCCCAGTTCGAAACGGCCTTTGCTCAGAATCTGAAGGATAGCAACGTCCTCAGCCAGTCGGATCGGGTCGTAGCAGGGGGCCAGAAGAACGGCGGTGCGCAAACGAATCTCCTGCGTGCGGGTGGCCATGGCGGAAGCCAGAATCAGGGGCGAAGGATTATAGCCATCGTCTGCGCTGTGATGTTCCCCCAGACCAATCACGTCAAACCCAACACTGTCGGCCCATTCAGCCATATCGACGGCTGCTGAAAAAAGCTGCTCTCGCGCTGCACCAAAATCCGGCGCACGCATATCGAAAATCATCACTAGTTCCATGAGCCCTTCCTTTAAACCGAGGCGGTGGTTGGTAAGTTCTAGTGAACTATACCTTGGTGAAGGCGCAGACTTCGAGCGAGTCGGCAAGGGTTGAAGCGACAGGGCTGCTAAGCTGAGTGCGATGTGTGCCATCTCCCTGATTTAGATCGCAAATAAAAATCGGTGGTATGGGGGGAGAATATTGGGTGTGGATTCACGCCACGCGGTGACAGTTGATCGCAGAGCGGCTGATTGTTTTACCGGCAAACTCTACCTTTCAGGCGGGGTCGAGTGACTGTTAACGGCAGCGTAAATCGGCGGGGTGTAGGAATAGGGATTTACAACGCTGGCTGGTGGCGACACCCAGTATCACCACTGGCCAGCAAGTCTGAAGCGCGCTACCAAACGTCGTTAGTTACGCGCACCACGTAAAAGCCACTGTAGCCATCGGTGTACCAGATTTCCTTGCGCTCGGGGGCAAAGGCCGGTTTGGACATGGCCCAGTTACTTGCCGGCGCTGGCTGGGTAATAATGCGCGGTAGAACCGGTGCGTTAAAGTAGGCCACTTCACGCGGATTTTCCGGGTCACGGATATCAAAAATCCGCAGGCCGGACAGAATCATACTGCAGGCCGCAATATCCGGGTCTACCCGGGTGGGAATGTCACAGTAGTGACCGGCATAGCCACCGGTAATATTGGATGCGCCCGGATCGTCCTTGATCGCTTCGCGATTTTCCGGCTCATGCACCTCAAGGCGCAGATCCGACACAATTCTGGGTTTGGTTTCATCGCTGATGTCGATGATACGGCCTGCCCCGACAAACTCTCCATGCGAGGCTACCGAACTGTCCTCACCGGGATTGTCGGTGGAGTATTCATCGATCTCCAGCAAGTAGGGCTTGCCGTTGCGGGTGAAGGGAATGGCATTCTGCGGAATGCTCTGGTTGGGCCAGGTGATTGAGGCAATTTCTCGCACCTGCGGGTTGGGTTGGCGCGACTGAATTTCAGATACATCCAGAATCAGCACTCCCTTACCGTTGCCTGAGGACAGGTAGGCTCGATTGCCGTCATTACTGATCGATAAGCCGTGGGAGGTGTAGTCGCCGAACCAGATCGGCGCCGGTGCAAACGGAGTGGAGATATCAACTGCTGTCAGCGTCGGCGTGCCGGGTGAGGCGGAGTAGAAGGTTTTGCCGTCTGGCGATATTCCGCTTTCGTGCCCCAGAAAACCTACCGGCGCCGAGGCCTGCAACGCGGGCTCCAGGCAATTGTCGGAAATATCGTAGACGTCGACGATACCCGGATAAAACGTGGGGTTGCCAAGAACCGCCGCCAGAATACCGGCGTCCTGCGCAACCACCATCGACTCGTGGGGAGAGTCCATAGCGGGGGTCACCAGGCGATTGACCAGTGTAGGATTGGTGGGATCACTCATATCCAGCACGTTGACACCAGCGTTCAGGTCCAGAACATTGCTGGGAAAAAGCAGGGTGCTGTCATAGAAGGCGCACTCGTTACCGGCACTGTCGATATAGCGCTCCACTTTAAATCCGCCCACGGTGCCAATGGTATTGGCCTCGATATGCTTTCCCACCAGTTCCGTATTGCAGGTAAAGCCGGCAGCGGCCCGTCCGGTATCGTGGTCCTCTTGAGAAACCCGGCCCTGCATGCCGCTCTCAGGCCGCGACCCGGGTCCGCAATTTGCCAGGCGTGATTGCGGCGAGTCAATCACCGCCGGTGAACCGCTTGAGCTGCCGGAATTGCAGCCTGTTATAACCAGCGTGAGGCTGGCCAACACTCCGGACACCTGCAGAAATTTCATTGTTTTACTCATGGTATTTATCCACCGCTAAGACTTTCGCCCGTATCGGGCGCTACCGCTTTATGCTCCGACAGAGCAAGAATGCTACGCAATTGCTGGATTTCGCGGGATTGCTCCAGCACGACTTGCCCAGCCAGCCGCCGAACGGGCGCCAGGTGCGCTTCACGCGCCGCGAAACGCGCCATGGGCAATCCACCCTCGTGGTGGGCCAGCATCAGGCGCAAAAACAGGCGATCCCGCTCCAGTCCGCCCGGTAACTGGCGCAATTGCTGAAGCTGGTCCTGTGTCGCCAGCCCCGGCATTCCCTCGGGGGCATTGCCGCAATCAATCAGATACTGTAGCAACTCCGCGTCATAAGGTTGTTGGCCGAGCAGCATCCAGGTCATGTCATCCCGGTCAGGTTGCAGGGGGCGCCCCCACAACTTAAGCCAGCCGTGTATCTCCCCCAGCTCCCGAAATTGGGTGCCAGTGATTTTTCGGGCGATACCCGCCAGTCCGGTTGGCTGCCCATCCAGCATTAATTGCGACAGGGCAATGGCCTGTTGATGGTGAATGCCCATGAACTGGCTAAAGCGAATATCAATGGTATGCGGTTTCAGCCCACCCAGGGCGTCGCGGGCATCGCGCATCTGCCCCCATAGAACAGCGTTAGCAACCAGACTGACCGCTAGTACAAGAAGCAAAAAAATCCGTAGATGAGGCACCGGGGAACAGCCTGTTCTGGTTTTATGGTGATGTATCGAGAAAAGTTCGCTCGATAATATCGGCGCGAGGGCGGTATTTCCAGCGATCTGCTCACAGGCAGGATGGTCTAAAAGGAGACATTACCAGTCCGATTGATGTATGTTTATACCAAGCAGTGTAAAACCCTGCCGCAATGCGGCTGATAATAAATTATAAAAAGAGGGCTCTACGATGCTGTTGATTATTCAGCGAGGGCTGTTGTTGCTGGCTGCGATGATTTGGGTCTTGCCAGCAATGTCGGCGCAATTGGAAGAGGTCATCGTCACTTCTCAAAAACGTGCTGAAGATATTCAGGACGTGCCGTTATCGGTGACCGCCATAGGTGGTGACGATATCAAGGCAAACAATATGACCGATCTCAATACCGTAGCGGTCTTCGCGCCAAATTTCGAGATTCTCGCAACTCCCACCTTCAACTTTATTTATATGCGCGGCTTGGGCGCTGGCTACAATCGGGGCTTTGAGCAGTCGGTGGCGGTGCTGGTGGACGAAGTGTTTTACGGCCGCCCCAGCTACCTCTCCAATGGCTTGCTCGATCTCGATGTGGTGGAAGTTCTGCGCGGTCCGCAGGGCACGCTCTTCGGCAAAAACTCCACCGCTGGCGCCTTGCACATGCGCACCGTCAATCCCAAGCCGGAATGGGGCGGCGAAGCCGACCTGATGCTGGCAGATCGGAATTATGTCCGCGTACGGGCAGCTATGGGTGGGCCCATTCCCGGACTGAGCGATAAATTTTCGTTTCGGGTCGCCGCCTTGAGTGACAAGCGTGATGGCGATATTAAAAACACCACCGCCGATGGTCGAATGGAGCGCAACCTCGACAATCAGACCCTGCGCACAAAGCTGCGCTGGGAGCCGAGTGACACCCTTGATTTTCAGCTTGCGGCAACATTTGCCACGGTTGACCAAGGGGGGAGCGGTACCCAGTTAACCAAGGCGCGCCCTCGCCATCTGGCGGCGATGCAGGTCTACGATCCGCTCACCAGCGATGATGTCTATGACGATCAGACACATCAGGATGCAGAAGGCTATGTGGATCGCGAAACCTGGGATGCGACTCTGACGGTGAACTGGAATATCTGGGGCGGCTATATCCTGACCAATATCACCAATGTGGCCGAATTAAAGGAAGAGGTATTTTTCGACGCGGACTTCTCTCCCATACCTTTCTTAACTTTGGATAATAACGAGGATTACCGCCAGATCAGTCAAGAACTCAGGATTACCTCTCCTCCGGGGCGCTTTGAGTTTGTAGCCGGCCTGTATTATTTCGAAAGCGATGTTTTGGCTAATTACGATTTGACCTCATTTCTCGAGTTGTCGGAGATGGCTTTTATTACCGGCAATGCCGAGGCTGATGGCAACCCCGGAGCCTACGAGGACGAAGATGCCGGCAGGCTGGCGGGACAGCAAGCCAAGTTTCGCCAGGATGCAGAAGGTACCCCGCCTCTTGAAACCAGTAATTCGGAACTCGATCAGCTCGCCACTAGCTATGCCTTATTTGGTCAAGCCACGTGGCACGCTACAGAACATCTGGCTCTGACGTTAGGCCTGCGTGTGACTGAAGAAGAAAAGCAGTTGGACTATACCCATGCACTCACCAATGAGCGCACCGGTGGTGAAGGCGAGGCGACACTAAGCAACCCGCTTGGAGCAGTTGCTTTTCCCGTTATTCAACCCGGCAATCAGCAGTTTCAAACCAATCGCTCGCGAGACGAAAGTAATGTCAGCCCGAAACTATCGCTTGCCTACGACTGGAACGAAGACGTGATGAGCTACGTGACGGTGGCCAAGGCATTCAAATCCGGCGGATACAACGCCCAGTCCTTTGATCCCGACCGTCTGGAATTCGAGGAAGAGTCCTCGACTACATATGAAACGGGGTTTAAATCACAATTTTTATCCGGCGCGGCGCGCTTCAATATTTCGGCCTTTTTGACAGATTTTGAAGACTTGCAAGTGACGGCCTACGATGGCGTCAGTTTTGTCGTGACTAATGCCGCGACAGCTAAAGTAAAGGGCGTTGAGTTTGATGCGATGTTGCTGACGCCATGGAATATCCTGTTCAGCCTGACTGGCGCGTATATAGATGCGGTCTACGAGAGTTTTCCAACGGGCCCCTGCCTCGCCGAGGACTCGGAGACCGTATGTGATCTTTCCGGTCGATCACTGCAATACGCACCCCGCAAAAATGCCACGTTCACGGTAGGCTACGACGCAGCACTGTTCGACTGGCCCGTTCGTCTGCACTGGGCTTTGACCGCCGCTTACAACGACCTGACTTACTACACTGTAGATCTCGATCCGGTCGACACACGCGCGCCGCACACGGCCTACCGGGGGCGAATTGGCATTCGCGACCTTGATGACAAGTGGCATATCATGCTGTTCGGTACCAACCTGACAGACACAGAAGTGCTGGCGGGCAATAATGATGTGCCGACCTTTGTCGGTTCGCACTTTGGTGGCCGGGTACCAACCACCGACTATCAGTTGGAGTTTGGCGTGAAGTTTTAGCATTCGTCGCCAGCATGCCGCGTGACTATTCAAAACCACCGTCATTGCGAGGAGCGGAGCGACGAAGCAAACTCCGGATGCACGTAACGAAGCAAAAGATTGCTTCGTTCTGCTCGCCATAGCGAGCAAATCAAGAGATGGAAATGACAACGACACTAAACCGGTTACCTACAAGCTATGAATAACGCTACGATGAGCGAAGCCCTGTTCGACCTTACGCCCACCGAAGACCAGCAGATGACGCAGGATATGGTGCGTCGATTTGTTGCCGATGTGATGGGGCCTCAAGCCCGCGCTGCCGACGAAGCTGCGACCCTGCCGGAAGGCTTTCTCGATCAGGTTTTCGAACTCGGGTTTAGTTTTATGCCCGTGCCCGAGGATCTCGGTGGTGCCGGCGAAGGCCGCCGTCCGGTATCCAATGTGTTGCTGATGGAAAATCTTGCCGCCGGCGATCTGTCCATGGCCGTTGCAGCGCTCGCGCCTTTGTCGGTGATCAACTGTCTGCTCGATTACGGTAATCGCGCGCAACAGGAGCGGGTGTTTCGGGTGCTCAATGGCAGCGCCTTTGTGCCGGCGGCCCTGGCAGTGCATGAGCCGGGTATCGCCACCGATCCGCATGCGCCGGCAACCACCGCAACGAAAGCCGGTGACGGCTATGTGCTGCACGGCGCAAAGTCCATGGTGGCATTTGGTGCCGACGCCCGTTTTATTGTTGTCACCGCATTGCTTGATGACGGGGTCGCTGCGTTTCTACTGGATACTGATAACGATGCCGAGGGTCTTTCCTTCAAGCCGGAGCAGTACATGGGGCTGCGTTCGCTGCCGCTTTTTCAAATTACACTGGACAAAGTGTCGCTGCCAGCGAGTGCACGTCTGGATAACGACTTTTCTATCGACGGATTACTGCAACGGGGTCGTATTGCAGCGGCGGCACTGGCAACCGGCACGTGTCAGGCGGTGTTGGATTACGTGGTGCCCTATGTAAATGAACGGGTCGCCTTTGGCGAACCAATTTCCAATCGTCAGGCAGTGGCCTTTATGGTTGCCGATATGGCCACCGAACTGGAAGCCATGCAATTGCTGAATTGGCGCGCCGCAGCGCAACTGGAGCAGGGTTTGGATTGCGCGCGAGCAGCGTATCTGGCGCAGCGCCACGCCAGCAAATATGGCATGAAGATCGGCACCGACGGCGTGCAATTGTTTGGTGGCCACGGCTTTATCCGTGAGCACCCTCTGGAAATGTGGTATCGCAATCTGCGCGCGGTGCCTCTGTTGGGAGGTTTGGTACTGGCATGATCAATCTCGAGTTACCGAAACATCTACAGGATCTGCAAACCCTGCTGCGAAAGTTCTCCAATGACGGTTTGCGCCCGCTGTCGCGCAAATACGACGATCTGGAGCCCAAAGAATTGCCTGAGGAATTGGGGCCACTGTCCGAATTGCTGGCAGCCGGGCGCAAACAGCGCAGCGCGAAAAACAGTGCCGAAGAAAACGGTGATGCGCCGCAGACGGAGGTCCGCAATGGTACCAATCTGGGTACGGTCGTCGGTGCTGCCGAGCTGTGCTGGGGTGATCCGGCTCTGTTCCTCGCCATGCCGGCCATTGGTCTGGGCAATGCAGCGGTTGAGGCGGTCGCCACGCCTGAGCAAAAACAGCAATGGGGTGAACTGTATGCCGCCATGGCCATTACCGAACCCGGTTGTGGCTCCGACTCCGCAGCTATTCGCACCACTGCCACGCTGGATGGTGACGAATGGGTGATTAACGGAGAGAAAATCTTTGTTACCGACGGCTATCGCTGCAAACAGGTGGTGGTATGGGCCTCACTGGATCCGGAGCTGGGCAAGGCGGCGATAAAATCTTTTCTGGTGCCCAAGGGCACGCCGGGCATGACCGTGACCCGGATCGAGCACAAACTGGGTATGCGCGCGTCGGATACCGCACAGATCGTATTTGACAACTGCCGGGTGCCTCGCACCAATCTGCTGGGTGATCCGGAGATTGCCAAAACCGCCGAGGCGCGCAAGAAGGCCTTCGGTGGCGTGATGCAGACCTTCGACAATACCCGCCCGGCGGTGGCTGCTCAGGGTATCGGTACGGCGCGAGCGGCACTGGATATCACTGAGGCGCTGCTGCGCGAGCGCGGCGTAGAGCTCGGTTACAATCGCGAATATGCTCGGCTCAGCGCGCTGGAAAATGACCTGTACGACCTGGAAGCCGAATATGAGGCAGCGCGGTTGCTGGTGCTGAAAGCCGCGTGGATGGCGGACAACAAATTACCCAATTCCAAAAATGCCTCCATGTGCAAGGCCAAGGCCGGGCGCATGGTTAACACCGTAACCCTGAAGTGCGTCGAGATATGCGGGCAACTGGGCTACAGCAAAACCGAGCTACTGGAAAAGCTGGCGCGGGATTCCAAAATCATCGACATCTACGAGGGCACCCAGCAAATTCAGCAGTTGATCGTGGCGCGTCAGGTGCTGGGCAAGTCGTCCTCGGAACTGAAATAGCATCATCGCGATGGGTCACGAGTTTATCGGCGGAATAAATATATCAAGGGATCCGGATATAGTTGGTTACAGGCCAATTCCGGATAACCCTATTATCCATTAATCGCTACTGGCAGATAGAGGTTGAATATGTCGACCAACACCCGGCAGTCTTATACCGATACTCCCATCGAAGTGCGCAAATTTGATCCTGTTCTGGAACATGTTGAGCGCTACCATACCGCCAACGATCCGTTTAAAACCCACTTCAGTACCGCTATGTCGATTACCTTCCCCGAGGGGGAGCGCTATTTCCTACGCTCGGTGCTCGCTTATCGCGACGAGATCAGCGACCCGAAGTTGCAGGAAGACATCAAGCAGTTTTGCGCTCAGGAAGCGCAGCACTCGCTGGTGCACGACAAACTGAATGAAACGGCCAAACGCTTTGGCTACCCCGTCAAAGCCATTGAGGCGGTGATTTCCAAGGTACTGCGCGGCCGCACGGAATGGGCAAAAACCAGCGCTTTCTGGAAACGATATAACCTGGCGGCGACAACGTGTCTGGAGCATTTTACCGCCATCCTTGCCAACCAGGCCCTCACCCGTCCCGACATTATTTTCAATGGTATGGATCCCGCCATCCGGGCGCTGTATCAATGGCACGCCGTGGAAGAGATAGAGCACCGTGCGGTGTCGTTTGATGTGTACAAAGCTACCGGCGGCAGTGCCCTTTTGCTGCGCATTGTGATGTTGATTACCAGTTTCATGTTTATCTTTTCCAGTTTGCGCATCACCTATGTGTTGCTGCGCCATGATGGCGTGGCCTTCAAGTGGTCGACATGGAAGAGTGCCATTGGCTATCTGTTCTTGCCGCCTCAGGGCATGCTGTTTCGGGTTATTCCAGACTGGCTGACCTTCTTTTTACCGGGCTTTCACCCCAGCAAATACCATGGTGATCTGGATACCCGGGCGGTACTGAATGAGGTCGGTGACTATCTTCAGCCCGTCGCCACGGTGTAATCGGAGGTCGTACGTGTCTAGAGGTCTACCCCGCGCCCGGTATTTCTTCTGTATCAAGCTACTCTTGGGAACATGCTTATGAGCACAGACAGCCTGGACATGTTGATTGTGGGCGCCGGTATTTCCGGCATCGGCGTCGCCTATCACTATCAAAAGCACTTCCCAAACAAAACCTGGCAGATAGTCGAATCGCGCGATGCACTGGGGGGTACCTGGGATTTGTTCCGCTATCCGGGTATACGCTCCGATTCGGATATGTACACCTTTGGTTATCAATTCAAGCCCTGGACCTCGAACAAGGCAATCTCTCCCGGCGAAGATATTCTCGACTACCTGGGTGAAACCGTGCGCGAGTTTGGTATCGATAAAAACATCCGTTTTGGCAAGCGGTTGGTGTCGGCGGACTGGGATAGCGACGCGGCAGTCTGGCACTGCGGCCTTAAAGATATGACCACCGGCGAGCGGGTAACGCTAAGTACTCGTTTTCTGTTTATGTGCAGTGGTTATTACAATTACGATGAAGGCTATGAACCGGACTTCCCCGGTCGCGAGGCGTTCCAGGGGGCGGTTATTCATCCGCAGCACTGGCCGGAAGAGCTGGATGTTGTCGGAAAGCAGATCATTATTATCGGCAGCGGTGCGACGGCGATTACACTGGCGCCAACGCTGGCTGAAGGTGGCGCTTCCGTCACCTTGTTGCAGCGCTCACCCACCTACGTCATCAGCCGGCCGGCGGAAGACCCGCTGGCCAACCGACTGCGAAAATTTCTGCCAGCATCGTGGACCCACGGCATCGTACGCTGGAAAAATATTCTGATGCAGATGTTTTTATACCAGCTTTCCCGGCGCCGGCCGCACGTGGTCAAGGGGCTTTTGCTCAAGGGTATTCGGGCGCAGCTTGGTCCGGACTACGACGTAAAGAAGCACTTCAAGCCCAGCTACAATCCGTGGGACCAAAGGATTTGTCTGGTTCCCGACGGCGACTTTTTCAAGGCGATCAAACGCGGTGGTGTCACCATGGTCACAGACCATATCGACACGTTTACGCCCGAGGGGATCAGGCTGCAATCCGGTGAACAATTGAACGCGGACATTATTATCAGCGCCACGGGATTAAAAATGGAGCTGATGGCAGGCGTGACCGTTTCAGTTGACCAAAAGCCGGTCAAGCTGTCGGAGTTGGTGAACTACAAGGGTGTAATGGCCAGTGGGTTGCCAAATTTTGCAGTCTCGATGGGCTATACCAATGCCTCCTGGACTTTAAAGACCGATCTGATCGGCAAGTATGTATGCCGCTTGATTCGCTATATGGATAAAAAAGGGTTTCGCTCTGTGTGCCCGGTACTGCCCGAGGAAGGGATAGAGACCCTGCCCAGTGTCGATTTGCAGGCCGGCTATATTCAGCGGGCACTGGACACTCTGCCCAAGCAGGGTAAGACAATGCCCTGGCGGCTGCACATGAACTACCTGCTCGACAGTTGGGCCCTGCGTCGTGTCACACGTGACGGACTGCAGTTCGAACCTGAGAAAAAGAACGGGTCGACAGAACCTGCAATGTCGGTTGAACGGACCTCCTCCGCCAGGTAAGGAGGTCGAGCTTAGAATGCCGCAACGAGCTTGTGTGCAAATCCGCCCGAACCTTCCGTCCACATTCCAGGAACGGGCCTGGCGTTTGGCGATACAGGTTCACTAGCTTGCGTAACCCGTTAGAGGGGAGGGTATGGAAGATCGAATAACAGTCGGCAAGTTGTTGCGCAACAGCCGCTATTTTTTACGGCGTTTACCGGGAATAGCGCGTGTGCTGCGCCGCCTGCGTGACACAGCCTGGCAGGATCAGCACACCTACCCGGTGTTTTTTGCGCAGCAGGCACAGCGTTTCAGCGAGCACACATTGATTCGCTACGAAGGTACTGATATCCGTTACGGCGAATTCAATGCCGCGGCCAACCGTATTGCCCATTACCTGATGGCTCGAGGCTTCGGGCGCGGCGATACCTTTGCGCTGCTGATGGAAAACCGTCCGGAATTTTTACTCTATCATCTCGCGGTCACCAAGATTGGGGCAAGCTCTGCCCTGATCAACAATGCCCAGAAGGGTGACCCATTGGTTCACAGTATCAACCTTGTGGGCTGTCGGGCCGCCATTGTGGGCGAGGAACGTCTCGATGTGTACACCCAGGTCGCGGATCAGCTGTGTGTGAGCGAGCCCGTTTTTGTAGTGCCGGATCGTCACACACTAAACGATCCCGGTCCGGAGCTTACCGGGGCGGTGAACATTGCGCGAGCAAGTCTCGACTCTGCTGAGACCAACCCCGAGAGCGTAGGGTGTATCCGGGGTGATGATCCAGCCTGGTATGTCTTTACCTCGGGTACCACCGGTTTGCCCAAGGCCTCAGTGCAAACCCATCGCCGGGTGATCAAAGCCATTCTAACCTTCGGCAATATCATCAATCCGCTGAAACCGGATGATGTGGTATTCAGCAGCTTGCCGCTGTATCACACCACGGCATTGTTGGTGTGTTGGTGCTCGGTGATTCACAGTGGTGCCGCGTTTGCCTTGTCCCGCAAGTTTAGCGCCAGCCATTTCTGGGACGATGTGCGGCGCTACGAGGCCACCGTATTCGGCTATGTGGGGGAGCTGTGTCGTTATCTGCTGAACCAGCCACCATCATCAGATGATCGTTCTCACAGTATTCGATCGATGACCGGCAACGGTCTGCGTCCGGAGATCTGGCTGGAGTTCAAACAACGCTTTGGCATCGAGAAGGTCAACGAACTCTACGGTGCCAGCGAGAGCAGTCTGGTCGCCTGCAATCTGTTTAATCTGGATTGCACAGTGGGTAAGCCGTTGACGTCCTCTGCCCTGGTCAGGGTGGACGAGGAAACCGAGCAGCCGGTGCGCGATGCCAGCGGTCGCCTGATCAAAGTCGATGTGGGTGAGCCTGGCTTATTGCTAGGCGAGATTACTGAGGCCTTGCCCTTTGATGGCTATTCTGACAAATCGAAAAATTCCTCGAAGATAATTTGCGATGCTTTTAAGGATGGTGACCGCTGGTTTAACACTGGTGATGTTTTGCGCGATATCGGGTGTGGTCAACTGCAGTTTTGCGATCGAACCGGCGATACCTACCGCTGGAAGGGTGAAAACGTGTCCACCCAAGAGGTGGAGAACGCGTGCAACGCCTTCGTCCAGGTGTCAGAGTCGGTGGTCTACGGGGTGGAAATTCCTGGCACCAATGGCAAGGCCGGTATGGCAGCGTTGAAACTGGCAGACGGGATAGGGCAGTTAGATACTGCAGACTTATGTCAGCATCTTAATGCGGAGTTGCCTGGCTACGCCGTGCCGGTATTCGTGCGCGTTTGCCGTGAGTTGGAAAAAACCGAGACCTTTAAATATCAGAAAGTGGGGCTGAAGCGCGCAGCCTTCGATCCTAGTCAATGCGATGGCCCGCTGTATGTGCGATTACCGGGCAGTGAGGATTACGAATCCGTGACGCCGGAAGTATTTGCGGCTATCAATCGCGGTGAATACCGATTTTAAGGTCACAAGAAAAATGCGGCTGGACACTGTAAGTCTTCGCCAGACACCACTGTGGAGTTATTTATGAACGAGGCACCTGACCCGATTAAAACCCGTATTACCGAGATCACGGGTGCGGACTACCCCATTGTGCAAGCCCCCATGGGTTGGATAGCGCGCTCGCAATTGTGCGCGGCAGTAAGCAATGCGGGTGGCATTGGTATTCTTGAAACCTCTTCCGGTGAGTTTGACAAAATGCGCGAAGAGGTGAGGAAGATGCGTGAACTCACCGACAAACCCTTCGGCATGAATCTGGCATTGGCCTTTGTGCCGAAGGGCGAAGCGCTGGACTTTGTTATCGAGCAGCAACTGGACTTTGTTACCACCTCCAGTGGCAGCCCGAAGCTGTGTACCGAAACCCTCCAGCAGGCAGGTGTTAAAGTTTTTCACGTGGTGCCCACGCTGGAGATGGCGCTAAAAGCACTGGATGCAGGTGTCGATGGCCTGGTCGTGGAAGGCGGTGAGGGTGGAGGCTTTAAGAATCCAGACCCGGTATCGACCATGGTACTGCTGCCGTTGATTCGTTCGCGCACGGATGTACCCATTATCGCTGCCGGCGGCATTACCGACGGCGCGACCATGGCCGCCGCATTCATGCTGGGCGCCGACGGAGTGCAGATGGGCACCCGCATGATGAGCAGTGCGGAATCACCCATCCATCAGAATTGGAAGCAGGCGGTCCTTGAGGCCGGGGATACCGGCACCGTATTTCTGAATCAACAGTCGCGTCCGGCTCTGCGAGCCTTGCGCACCGAGCGCACCATGAACCTGTTTAAAACCGGGCCGTTCAACTTCATGGAGCATATGGCAGGCCACGATGCGCTCTACTTTGGCGGTGACATGGAGGCAGCCATTCCGCTGGCGGGGCAGGTGTGCGGGCGAATTGACAGCGTGCGGCCAGTGCGCGACATCATTTATGAAACTGTAAATGATTTTCGCCGGATCATTGGCGAACACGCTGTTCGTTATGCGAGCTGACTGATGAGTCTATAAGAAAGATGGCTGCAGCGGCCAACTTGCGGATTAAATAACGCCGGCTAGCAATACCAACAGGCCGCCGATTTCACCGGCTGCCAGCGACAGCATATACACGCGAATCATGCCGTTGGGCAGGGTCTTTGTGCCGAGTTTATGCGGTCTTTGCAGTTGGTTGTCGGTGTCTTTTAACACACCGTGAATAGCGTAGGTTAAAACGGCCGAGGCGAAAAATACGACGGGCACTGCCACTGCCAAAAGATTTACCACATCACTCCAGCGGCTGTGCAACGCAAGTTGTTGCAGCACCAGGCAGGCGAAGGCATACATCAACGCGGTCCGATGGCAAATATCCACGTAAGTCGGCGCCGTCGCGTCGCTTGAGCGCATAATATGATGGTATTTCCACCAGCCGGTGATCATGCCCGCCAGTAAAAACAGGCCTGCGCTGACTAGTGCAAAATGAGCCGCGGTCATGGCGGTAATTCCCTTAGCAGTGTCTTTGCGTTTTGCAGGCAAATGAATCGTCACAAAACGTCACTAGATGAAATTTCTTACAGGCAATAAAAAAGGCGAATCAGTAAGCTACTGATTCGCCTTTACTTTTTTGGTAGCGGGGGCAGGATTTGAACCTACGACCTTCGGGTTATGAGCCCGACGAGCTACCAAACTGCTCCACCCCGCATCAAAACTGTTCCGATTGCAGATAAGTGTCTGTCAACCGAGGCTGCGCATTATAGGGAGGCCGTAACGGCATTGCAACAGCTATCGAATAAATCGCTTAAAGTGTTCAAATAATAGGCGTTTCGCTGCTTCAGCGGGGGTGTTTGAAAGCCCGCGTTTGTGAATCAGCTTTAATAAACGTAACCTATACGGTAAATTAACCTGAGCTTTGAATAACGATAACGAGGTATTCGCCATGACGGTGCAAACAGCCAGCCGAACGGCTCTGCGAGAACTGATCAACCTGTTGGAAGAAGTGGACGCACGCTGGGCCGGACCGGAATGGAATCTTCACTCGGAAGAGGACGTTGCTGCGGCTCATCGGTCATTGATGCACGTGCTGGAAGGCGGTCTGGCCGGAATGTTTGAGTACGACGCGGCCTACCCGCAGTTTCGCCGTATTGTCACGCCTTGGCGGAAATTTACCGGTGACAATGGTGATGCCATCTACTTTGACGCTCCCGTGAGCCCTGAATTTGAGTACCGGGTGCGCGGCAATATGAATGGCGCGGTGTACGTGTCGATCACCATAGAGATTGGTACTGAAGATGGCAGCATGGCCAGTCGCACTGCCGGGGTTATCAACGACACCCAGTTTGATGTGGACGCCGATGGCTGGTTTGAGCTGCGCTTGGGGGGCGAGCCCGCCGACCGCAACTGGTTGCCTTTACCAGAGGGCGCATCGCGCATTACCACGCGCCACTATTTTGAGCACGAACAATGCGGCGCGGGCGATCCAGCCCTGGAACCTACGCTGTATATTGAGGCGCTGAATCCGGGGCGGCGGCCCCAGGTTCCCAGCGATGTGTCGATTGCTGAGGGTATTCGACGCGTCGCGGGTTTTGTACGCAGCCGCACGTTGGGTATGCCGCCCATGGCCAACGCGGAACAGCCGCCTTTTGTGTCGCTAACACCCAATGCATTTCCTGCACCGGTGGTACCGGGCGACTTCGGGCTGTCTGCTTTTGATGCCCACTATTCGATGGCGCCGTACTACCTTGAGCCGCATCAGGCGCTGGTGATTACCGGGCGCTGGCCGGAGTGTCGCTTTGGCAGTCTGGATTTATGGACGCGCCATCAGCAGACCTATGATTACTGCAACCGCCCGGTATCTCTCAATCGCGCGCAAACGCAGCTGGAGGCGGACGGTAGCTTCAGAATGATCATAGCCCATGAAGATCCGGGCTTGCCGAACTGGATTGATACCGAAGGTCGCGTGCTGGGCTTGATGTTCTGGCGCTTCTTTCTGGTGGAAGGCGAGGTCGAGACGCCGCAAGCAGAGGTTGTGGATCTGGCCTCTTTGCGCTGAACCGGTTGCAAGCAAAGCTGCGGGCACCGAGCCCGCAGTCACTCAGATTTCTTTTCTTACCCCAATGACGCTCTGATACTGATCGTATTCGCTGTTACCAAACCACTGCGCGTACCGGAAATAGGCAGACCACCCGTGACTGAATTGCAACACGGTACTCAGGCTCGCCTGAAAATAGCTTTGATCTGGATCTTCCCCTTTGATCTCAAAGACTGAACCTGAAGTGTCACTGACAAAGCCCGCTTTGAGGCGCTCGTCTTCGCGGTCAAACTCGCGGAAATAGTTCAGGCTGGCCTGAAGGCTGAGTACGCCCCAATCGGTTGTGAAGGGCAGTTGCGTGTCTGCGCCCGCCGAGAGCAATGAGGAGGTCTGGGTATACGCTTTGTAGCGCATGGCGAGCCCGCTGTTGTTGTCATCGTCTTCGCTATAGCTGTCGGTTTTGGTGCGCGAATACTGGTAGGAAACTTGCGGGTTGAAAGTAGCGCGGCCGGAAGTATAGTGGCGACCAGCGCGAAGCTGCAGCATTTGAAAATCTCCGCCGACCTCGGCAGAGGTGTTAACTCGAATATGAGATGCTCTGGATCCCGGCTGGAAAACACCATTGCGTTCGAAGTCGTGATCGATGTCGCCGTATCCAATCGCGCTGTCTATGAACAAGCCGCCAGCATCTGCATAGCTGACAAAACCTGTCAGGTTTAGCGCTTCGCTTTCATAGCGGCCAGCGCGTGATTGTGCGGGAAAAGCCCCCTGCGGTTGCAGGGCTTCAAACTCCAGGTCACTGCGCTGAAGCGACAGAACAACCCCAGACACCAGTTCATCGTCGTGACGATAATCAAACGTTAAAGCTAATTGTTCTGTGTCGGTGGTGTAGGCTCGCTCACCGTTCGTGCCATCGCGATTGTCGGATTTGATTTCCCCGGCTCCAATCTGCACTGAGATACTCAAGGGGCCTACTTTTGTAAGTTGCGAACTCGAAAGCTTTTGATCACTTTGGTCGCTGAGCAAAGCCGCATCGCCCGCACTGAGCATATGGCTGGGTGTCAGTGATGACTCGCTGTCGCCAGAGAGGTTGGCGGATTCGGTCGTGCAGCGAGATTCAAAGTTACTTCCCGTTGGCGCGTTATTACAGGCTTGTTGGTAGAAAGCTTCAAACTCCGGGTTGGCTGCCAGAGCGGTTTGTCCAAAGAGTGCCAGTGCGATACTGGCAAGTGAAAGCCGGATTGACGGTGAAAGTGATTTGTCTCGAAACATATCAAACCCCCGCTATTGTTTTTATTTACGCTTTAAAAATAAACGACTTTCAGCAAATGGCAATATTGACGTGAGTTGGCTGCGTCGAGCGTTACACTAATTCCATCAGCTCGAGTTATCGGCTTGGCCTATCGTTGTGATAGGAAAGAATGATTTTTCCTATCGCTTTTCCTTGGTTAAGCTGACTTTAAATTCGAAGTCGCATCACAAGGAGGCATTATGCGTAACACAGCACCTGCAATTGATATTGGTATCGAGAAGAAAACCCGAGAGGATATTGCGAAGGGCTTGAGTCACCTGCTCGCCGATGAATACACGCTGTACCTCAAAACACACAACTACCACTGGAACGTGAAGGGCCCAATGTTCAATACCCTTCATAAAATGCTTGAGGAGCAATATCTGGAGCTGGCTCCGGCAATCGATGACATTGCCGAACGCATCCGCACGCTGGGCGAGTATGCGCCGGGTTCCTATAAGGAATTTGCTGAGTTGTCTTCAATCGAGGAAGCCAGCGGCAAGGAAGATGCGGAAGCAATGATTCGCGAAATCGTACTGGCCCGGGAAGCGGTTGTGCGCACGGCGAGAAAGCTTCTGCCGACAGCCGACGATGCGAATGACGAACCTACTACAGACCTGCTCACCCAACGCATGCAGGTGCATGAAAAAACCGCCTGGATGATGCGCAGCTTGCTGCAATAGCAGAACCCAACGCAAATCGAGTTGCACAATGCATGTCAGGCTGACACTTTCTGTGTCAGCCGTTCTAGATCTATCTGATACCCAGCTGTTTTTAAAGGGTTTCTCATAAATGGAGCAAAAATTGCGTTCTCCTTCCAGTGGGTTTTACTTGGGAGAGCGTGATGCGTGGTGCCGATTCTTGTTTTTCTGTCATTCGACGGGCGCTTGTCGTTGAAGACGCCATATCGGAGAGCGAGCGTCTGAAAAGCTTGGTGGAGAGACGAGATGTGCAGGTGACTTGCGTTGATGCGTCGGTAAAAGCGCAGTCACTGCTGGCTACCGAACAATTCGACTTAGTTTTGTGTGACTGGCAGTTACCGGGCGAAAACGGATTGGCGATCTGTCGCGCAGTCAGCGCGCTGGAAGATGGCGACAGGCCATATTTCATTATGGTGACCGGCCGCAGTCAGCGTGTCGATATGGTTGCGGCCATGGATGCAGGTGCCGATGACTTTCTGGAAAAGCCGCTCTGGCATGAGACTTTACGGGTCCGGCTGAAACTTGCGGATCAAATCCTGGGGTGGCGCCGCGCCGCCGCGCTTGCGGCTACTCCAGGTAGCGTGATTTGAGTGCTTCCCGCTGACGCTTGCCAATGCCCAGTTCGGCCTTGAGATAGTCATCGACAGAGTCATAGTGCTCTTCAATGGCATTGAAGGCCGCGGTAAGGTATTCCTCCCGGGTGTCCATCAGGGCCTGAAAAGCAGAGAGATCAACGTCGCTGGTATGCTCAGTGTATTTACTGGCGAGATATTCGAGCTCGCCTTTGGGTGGGTAGTACTGGGCCGTTAGCAAATAGTCTTCCATGATGGTTTCGCGGGGTACATCCAGCGCTGACAGAATCAGCGCCGCGGCGAAACCGGTGCGATCTTTACCGGCAGAGCAGTGAAAAAGGAAGGCTCCCTCTTCATTGGCCATCAGCAGCTCAAACATGCGGCGGTAGGTGTGTGTCTGTTTCAGAGCCAGTTCGCGGTTGATCAGCACCATCCACTCAAACATTTGCTCGCCATTGACCGATTGAAAGTCCGACATGGCAATAGACTGCGTGTGGTCGCCCGGCGATATGGCCAGGTTGTGGATAGCGGCCTCGGCAAAATCGCCGAGATCGGTGACGTCTTTCAGGTATTCATCTTCGCGGCGAAAGTCACAGATTACCCGCAGATTGAATTTCTGCAACTGGGCTTTGTCACGGGGTGTGAGGGCAGACAGGCGGCCAGCGCGGAAAATACGGCCCCAGCGGGTGGTGCTTCCGTCAAGGGTTTCATAGCCGCCGAGATCGCGGATATTGGGGGCGCCTTCCAGATCAAGGCGGCGTTGGAATGTGATTTGCTCTTTTGCACTCATGGTAATGGTCAGTCTCTGATTCAGGCCGATAGTTTACCTTGAGTGGATAAAAAAAGGGCAGCCCGAGGGCTGCCCTTACCAAATGGTCACCTTTTAGGGTTAGAAGTCGTAGCGGGCGGTGATGCCTGCAGTGCGGGGCTGGCCGACGCGGTAGCCTATACGGGCAGCGCCACCGGCCTCACGGTCAACCGATTGCTGGATATTTTCGTCTGTAACGTTATTTACAAACAGGGCAATATCCCAGTTTGCTGTTCTGCCACCAAGACGCAGGTTTGCGGTTTGGTAGTTGTCCAGCTGCTTGTCAAAGTTGATCGTTGTAGCTGTGGAGTTGCCGATGGGCTGTCCAGCGCTAACGTCAACGGTGTCAGCTCCAGCGACCTGATCGACAATTTGCGTGTAACGTGCGCCAACTGATTGGAATGCCGCCGTGAAATAACCTTCCCAGCTATCGCTCCACTGGAAATAGTTGGTTGATACCAGTGCTACAGAGTAGTCAGGCGCTGTTGGCAGCTCGTTGCCGTCCTCAATGCCGCCCAGAATGGTAACGTTGCCACTCGCGTCAGTAGAGGTGACTGTCGAATCAAGCTCGGCGTCGATGTAACTTGCTGCAACGCTGACTTCCCATTGGTCAGTCGGGCGTGCAGTTAGCTCCAGCTCAATACCTTGGCTGTGGGCTTCTTCAACGTTGTAGACGATACGGGAGGAACAGGTACCGGCATCAAGGGTGGCCTGAAGGTTCTCAATGTCTGAGTAGAACACGGAGACATTGAAATTGCCTCGGCCGCCAAAGACGGTTGTCTTGGCTCCCATCTCGTAGTTGATGACTTCTTCATCGTCAAAGTCGTTGAATCCGCCAAAGGTTGCTGCGTCTGCCGGCGTACAGATATTGGTGTTGATCGGGTCGTTGATGCCACCGAGACGAAAGCCCTTAGCCACTTGGGCATTGAGCATGACATCGTCGTTGAGGTCATAGCGAAGCAAGAGGCGAGGCGACACGCCGGAGCTGTCGGTATCCTCTTCTTTTTCAGTGAGACCGCCGAATACACCATTGATTACAACTTCACGGTCCTCATCGAAGTCAAAGAATCGCGCGCCGACGGTCATGTTGAGCTTGCTGGTAACGTCGTAGGACACCTCCCCGAACAGTGCTGTCTGCGTTAGTTCGTAAGGGATATCGGAGTAATAGAGCTCGTCCACCTGAGCGTATTTACCCCGCGTGGGTGCGCGCTGTCCGCCGGCGGCCTCGTATCCGGGAACCATCAGCGACTGAGCATAGTTCCTGTCAATTTGGGTATAGAACACACCTGCAACCCACTGCAGAGCGTCGTCATTGTTTGATGCCAGACGGAATTCCTGGGTAAACATCTCGACTTCGGTCGTGTCAGCCAGGGTCGCGCTTAGTGCGTAGACCGACTCACCGTTAGGGTCGTTACGGTTAACGAAACCGGAAAGCGCTGTTGCATCGCGCTCAACAATGACATCCCGGTCGGTCCATGAGGTGACCGACGTAAAGGTCATTTCGTTAAAATCTACATTGGCGTTGAAATCAACCAGTAGGAACTCGTCCTCAAAGTTTTCTTCGAGCTGGGTGTACTGCTCGCGCTCTCCCAAGGTAATGGCGGGGCGAGTGGTGGTGAAGGGGTTGGCGAGCACGTTGTAGTGATCTTCGCGGTTAAACCCATCCATATCAATGTCTTGCCACACTACCCGTGGAGTCAGAGTAACGTTGTCGCTAGGCTGAAACTTGAAGGCGAGTCTGGCGCCGTGTTTTTCGCCGCTGTTTACGTCTTCTTCTTGGCCGCCATTGGGCTGGATAGCATCAATGTAGCCGGCAAACTGCTGGCTGTAGAGAACGGCACGCATTGCAGAGCGCTCGCCGAGCACCACATTGGTGTGTCCTTTCAAGCTGCCACCAAATTCACCATCTTTAACATGTTCAATGGTCGATGTAAGTGATCCGCTGTTTTCGGCCAAATCGGGTTCGTTACTGATATAACGAATGGTGCCCGCCAATGAACCGGAACCAAACAGGGTACCCTGCGGACCACGCAGTACTTCCACACGGTTGGTGTCGTAGAAGTCCAAGTCAGGTGTGAACAGGGACAGTGAAATAACGGATTCGTCGAGGTAGACGCCGACCTGTTCTTTTACGCCGGGCTGGTCACGCACGATCTGGCCAGCGGAAATACCGCGAATGGCCACCTGGCTTTGACCCGGGCCGAGGTTCTGAACCGCTAGGCCTGCAACACCGTCCGCCATGGTTTCAAGGTTGGTAGCACCGGAACGGCGCAACTGCCCCTCGGTTTTAGCGGCAATAGAGAATGGAACATCCTGCAGTGTTTCTGAGCGCTTCCGTGCGGTAACAACAACCTCTTCCATAACGGCTTGTTGGTTTTGGGCAATGCCCGGTGTGGTATATGAAGCAGAAATCGCGGCGACGGCCGCGGCTAACGACAGGTGTTTTCTCATTCTCGTCTCCCCGTGAAAACACATTATTATCTGCACACCGATGGTGCGCAGGGTTTCGCGAACGACTGTACAAAAAATCGGCGCGGTTTTCCACGGCTATGTTTACGCCGAATCATCTACTTAATCAATAGCTTGTATTGATCTCCTGATTGCTTCACTCGGGCCACGGTCTGTGTAATATACGGGCACCAAAGCTAAAGCCGTAAGCCTATGAATGATGTATCCCGGCCCCCGTTGGGCCCCCGCGCCCTGAAATGGGGCGATGCCGAGCCCAAGGCGGTGTTTCTCCCGGCCAATGGTTTTCCCGTGGCGAGCTACGATTTTCTGCTATCGCCCTTGGCCAAGCGCTGGCCGCTGCTCGGTATTGAGAATCGGGGCGTATGGGATGAAGCGCCGCCGTCGCAGGGCTTTAACTGGGCCAGTCATGCGGCAGATTTGCTGGAGCTTCTGGGGCAGGGTTCAGTCGAACAGCCGATCGTCGGTATGGGGCATTCCATCGGCGCAACCGTTACCGCCATGGCTGCGCGTCAGCATCCTGAGCAGTTTCGGGCGTTGGTGCTGATTGACCCGGCCACGGTACCAGGCCGCTGGCTGCCGTTGCTGGTGCGCCTTATGCCGTCATTGACCAAGCGCATGGATTTGGTCACGCGTACCCGCAATCGGCGCGAAATCTGGCCGGATGAGGAGGCCTTCGTGTCCTACCATCGTGACAAGCCGGTGTTTCGTACGTTTTCGGAGCAGGCGATGGCGGACTATGCCAAGGCCGCTCTGCGCGAGAGCGGGGCCGCCTATAAACTGGCTTACTGCCGGGAATGGGAAGCCTGGAATTTTCAGCATACGGCGGTGTTCTGGCCGGTGGTGCGAAAGTTACCGATGCCAACCCTGATTCTTCGCGGCGAAACCTCCTATCTTCACCCGGCGTCTGAGTTTGCCCGCAACAGTCGCAGGCTGCCTGACCACATTCAGGCAGTGACCGTGGCGGGTGCCGGGCATATGCTGCCGCAGGAGGCTCCGGAGGAGGTTTTGTCACTGGTTAGCGACTGGCTAGCGGTGTTGGATTGATTCCGGCGTCGGACATAACTGGCGGTGGACACAACTTGGCGTGATATCCCAAGTTTACAGCGACAACTCGTGCCTACACTGGCAACAATAACAATGTCTGTACCGGAGATGTCATGGCTCTCACTTTTGATAGTGCTCGACTGCACAACCCCTATCTGACCGAAGAGCATGAGGCCTGGCGCCATCAGCTGCGCCGCTTTCTGGAAGCGGAGGTGGTGCCCTTTCTTGATGACTGGGAAGAGTCCGGTGAAATACCCGATTCGCTGTGGCCGAAAGCGGCCGAGATCGGGCTGTTGCAGCTGGGTTACCCGGAAGCCTATGGCGGCCTTTCTGAGGGTATCGATGCTTGGTACAGCAATATCACCAACGAGGAATTAACCCGCGCCGGGTCGGCAGGCGGTTTGGCCAGTAACCTGCTGATTCACGGTATTGGTTTGCCGCCGGTGGCCCACTTTGCCAGCGAAGAGATTAAACAACAGGTGATTCCGCCGATTATGGCGGGCGAAAAACGTATCGCGCTGGGTATTACCGAGCCCTCTGGAGGCTCGGATGTCGCCAATATTACGACCACTGCGCGCCGCGACGGTGATCACTATATTGTTAACGGCAGCAAGACCTTTATTTCCGGCGCGATGAAAGCCAACTGGATCAGCGCGGCGGTGCGCACGGGCGGTGAGGGCGGTCGAGGTGTTTCGATGCTGCTTATTCCAACCGACCTGCCTGGCGTATCGCGTACCCGGCTGGACCGCAAACAGGGCTGGTGGTGCGCGGAAACCGCCACGATTTATTTTGATGATGTGCGAGTGCCCGCGGAAAACCTGATTGGCGAAGAAGGCCAGGGCTTTCTGGTGATTATGAGTAATTTCAACCCCGAGCGCATCGGTTTGGCTGTGACCATGGAAGCGGCCTCGCGGGTGTGTCTGGAAGAGGCGGTGGAGTGGGCGCAGCAGCGCAAAACCTTCGGCAAACGCCTGGCCGATCATCAGGTGATTCGCCATAAAATCGCTACCATGAAGCAGAAAATCAACGCTACTCAGGCCTATATCAATTACGTTACCCAGGCCCATATCGAGAATCGCCTGAGTCCGGGTGATCTGGCGCTGGCAAAAGTGCAGGCCAGTGAAACCATGGAATACTGCACCCGCGAAGCCAGCCAGATTCTGGGCGGTGCCTGTTATCTCCGTGGCAATCGGGTGGAACGTTTTTATCGCGAGGTGAGAGTCAACGCCATCGGCGGCGGCAGTGAAGAAATCATGCGCGATCTCGCAACGCGGCAATATCAACTGTAGGAATGAGTATGAGCAAACCCAAACTCTGGCACAGTTACAGTGCCCGTTCACTTCGCCCCCTGTGGGCACTGGAAGAAATGGGCATCGATTACGATCTGGAATTGCTGCCTTTCCCGCCGCGGATTTTCAAACGCGACTATCTGGACATCAACGCGCTCGGCACTGTGCCGTTTTTTACTCACGGTGAGGTAGAGATGACGGAGTCGTCGGGTATCTGCCTGTATCTGGTGGAAACCTGGAAGCACGCTGAACTCGGTGTGCCGGTCGGGCATGCCGAGTACGGAGACTACCTGAATTGGCTGTTTCACTCGGACGCAACCCTCACCTTTCCGCAAACCATTGTGCTGCGTTACTCGCAACTGGAATCCAAAGATCGGCGTTTGCCGCAGGCGGTGGAGGACTACAGCACCTGGTTTATCAAACGCCTCAAGCGGCTCAATGCTCACATCGCGGAGCGGGAGTTTCTTTGCGATAAGCGCTTCACCGTCGCCGATATTGCCATCGGCTATGCCTTGTATCTGGGTGAAAGCCTTGGTCTCGACCAGTTTTACGAACCGCAGGTAAATGACTACTGGGCGCGGCTGAAAGCGAGGCCGGCCTTTAAGCGGGCTGAAGCTATTGGGCGCGACGAGGCCTTGTTCAAGCCAGTGAAATATCCCTTTGAGGATGCACCGGAGTTGTTTTAAGGGAAAGCACCTAACGCTGTCATAGATAATAGAATCAGGAGCAATACCATGCGCTTTACCGAAGAGCACGAAGCCATTCGCAATACCGCCGCCCAGTTTATTCAAAAGGAAATCAACCCGGTTTCCGACGCCTGGGAAGAGGCAGGTATTTTCCCGGCACACGAGGTTTTCAAAAAACTGGGCAATCTGGGGCTGCTCGGCATCAACAAGCCGGTCGAGTACGGCGGCATGGGGTTGGATTACAGCTATCAGGTCGTGTTCATCGAGGAGATGGGCTTGATACACAGTGGTGGCGTAGCCATGGGAATCGGTGTGCAAACCGATATGGCAACGCCGGCGCTGGCCAAATTTGGCAGTGATGACATTAAAAAAGAATTCCTGGCGCCGGCTATCACAGGTGACGCCGTGTTTTCCATTGCCGTCAGTGAGCCCCATGCGGGTTCGGATGTGGCGGCAATCAAAACCACGGCCCGCAAGGATGGCGATGATTACGTTATCAACGGCAGCAAGATGTGGATTACCAATTCCACGCAGGCGGATTACCTGTGCTTGCTGGCCAATACCAGTGACGACAAGCCCCACCTGAATAAATCGCTGATTATCGTGCCGACCAATACCCCCGGCGTGTCTTTTTCCGAACGTCTGGACAAGCTGGGGATGCGCTCGTCCGATACAGCTCAGGTGTTTTTTGACGATGTGCGAGTGCCGCAGAGAAATCGTATTGGCGAAGAAGGGCAGGGCTTTGTGTATCAGATGCTGCAGTTTCAGGAAGAGCGCCTCTATGCCGCAGCCGGTGGCCTGAAAACCATGGATTCGCTGATTGATCAGACCATCGAATACACCCGCGAGCGCAAGATTTTTGGCAAATCCGTGCTCGACAACCAGGTGGTGCATTTTCGTCTGGCGGAATTGAAAACCGAAGTTGCCGCGTTGCGCGCTCTCACCTATGACGCGGTTGAAGGTTATGTGCAAGGCGAAGACGTCACCATGAAAGCGTCGATGGCCAAGCTTAAGGTGGGGCGCTTGCTGCGCGAAGTTACCGATTCCTGTCTTCAGTACTGGGGCGGAATGGGCTTTATGTGGGACAACCCGGTGGCGCGCGCCTATCGCGATACTCGTATTACCTCCATCGGCGGCGGTGCCGATGAGGTGATGCTGAGCATCATCTGTAAAATGATGGGCACGCTGCCCGGCAAGAACAAGTAAGTTGTGATGCAGGCGAGTGTGAGGACCCGCTTGCAATCTGGCGCCAGCACGTAAAAAATAACGCGTCCTCAGATACTTGGCGTCTCGATGTCCAACAACGAACGGCACAAAAACGATTCAAACAGTGTCTTCAGCCGGTTTCTGCGCTTCTGGCGCAGTGTGCACAAGGTCAGCCAGGAAGAACTGGCCTTTCGCTTGGGTAGCTCACCGCGTCATATCAGCCGTCTGGAAAACGGTTCCAGTCGCCCCAGTGAAACCATGGTGATGGAAGTGGCTGAAGCGCTGGCGCTCGGCAAGCGTGACCGCAATCACCTGCTGTTGGCGGGCGGCTACGCGCCGGTCAGTGAAGGCCCGGATTTCAATGCGCCTGAGCTTAAATGGCTACGCAAGGCGATGATCATGAACTTGCGAGCACTTGATCCGTACCCCGCGTCCGTTATGGACGGTGCCGCCAATCTGCTAATGGTTAACCGTGGTTGGGTAAGTTTCTATTCACGCGTCGTTCCTGCCGAAGAGCTCGCCAATGTGCGCAATCACTACGATTTTATCTTTGATCGCCACGGGGCGGGCAATATCGTCAGTGATTGGGAAGATACCCTGTCGGCAATTCTTATGTCGATTCAGCAGGCGGCCTTGTTTACCGGCGACGATCAGGCCTGGCAAACACTGAAGCGGTTAACTGCCTTCCCCAGTGTGCCCGATGACTGGCAGCAACGTGCGGCGCGCACCGAGCCGATGGCCAGTTTTCGGGTACAGCTGAATGTAGAGGGGGCCTTGCGCCGCTTTTTCAGTGTCAGCACCATGGCCGGGGCGCTTGGCCCCAATGCCTTTGTCTCTGAGCCGCGACTGACCATAACCACCCTCTACCCCGAAGAAGACCTCGACCTGGCGTCAATGCAGGATGATGGCGTCAGCCACCCTTTGCTTTTCTACTGATCAGGCAGTCTGGTCCCGGTCGTCCAGGGCTTGCTAAATACCCATTTTGGGTTTTTAATAACCCAAAATGGGTATTTGGTGTGGCTATATGGGTGAAAGGCAAATTAGTTATGGTGAGGCGCTGTTTTCCGGTACCCGTCAGAAGGTGCTGGCCTTGTTCTTTGGGCAGCCGGATCGATCCTATACCCAGGCTGAGTTGATTGAGCTGGCCAATGCCGGGACGGGAGCTGTTCAGCGCGAGGTTGAGCGGTTGACAAACAGCGGTCTGTTGACAGTGAGAAAGATAGGGCGTCAAAAATTTTACTCGCCGAATCAGCAAGCCCCCATTTACCCGGAGCTGTGCGCGCTCGTTCGCAAGACCTTGGGTATTGAGCAGCAACTGCGCGCGGCTATTGATCAGGGCGGTGAGAATATATTAATGGCCTTGCTGTATGGTTCGGTTGCCAAAGAAGAGGATCGTGCAAACAGTGATATTGATGTGTTGCTGGTTTCGGATACTATGACACTGGAAGGTGTTTTTCGCTTGTTTGAGCCCGCTGAAAAGGCCTTGGGACGCACGATCAACCCTACGCTATATACCGTTCAGGAATTTGAAAAACGCCGTGCAGACGGTCAGCCATTCTTGCGGAAGGTGCTGGCTGGAAAAACCATATTGCTGAAGGGAAGCAGCGATGGACGCCTTGGATAACCTTGTCAAAATAGGCCAGCTGAAAAAAGAACCTCCGGATATTGACGAATTTCAGGGACTGGTGCATTCGGGGAAAGTGCGTCTGCACGACGCCTCATTACAACAGTTAAGTCCGGAAAGCCGTTTTGATCTTGCCTACAATGCCGCTCATGCCTTGGCGCTCGCTGCCCTGCGCTGGCACGGTTACCGCTCAGAGAATCGCTACCAAGTCTTTCAGTGCCTGGCGCATACCCTCAATTTGCGCCCTGAACAATGGCGGGTTCTGGACTTGGCCCACCGTAGAAGAAACCTCGCTGAGTACGAAGGCCATCTCGATATTGATGATGGACTGTTGGCTGGCATGATTGAAGTGGTGGCGGTTCTTGAAGAGGAGATTGCACTGCTGGGATTACCGTGTCGCTAATTTCGACGCGCTCCCTCTAATCCAAATGGCCGACCTCGCCTTATTGACAAAATGTCAACAGAGGGCGAATGTAGCGGCTCGGATTCTTCGGGAGTGTTCCCTTGCCAGCAGCCCAGCACCGCCAAACCCTACAGACGCTCAATCAGCGGGCATCGCGCGAAGAGCGCCGGGAGCAACTGATCAAGGTTGCTGCCTACATTGTCGAGTTTGAAGGTATCGATGCGCTGAAACATGCCCGCATTGCCGAGCTGGCGGGCTGCGGTCGGCCGCTGGTGTATTCCTATTTTCCGCAGAAATCCGATCTGTACTTTGCCATTTCCGAATCCTTTTACCGCCGCCTGGAAGAGCGCTTTACCTGCGAGGAGCAGTATCAGGCGATCAAGGGTTTTTTGGCGGGAGACCACAGCCTGAGCACGCGGCTCGAAAGCCTTATCTGGGACGTTATTGATGAATATGGCTGCGCCGGTTTGATTCTGCGCACCGTGCCGGAGCTCAATGAAGATTTTCAGAATTATCACCGTGAGCTGGTCAGCCGCTATGAATACCGCTGGCAGCGCTATTTTTCAGAGCTGGGGGCCGATGAGCTTTCCGCCCGTCTGCTGCTCGACAACTGTACGGCAGTCACCAAAAACTTTGCCCTGGCCTATCGGCGCGGTGAGCTGGATCGGGAAACCTCCCTCAAGCGCACTCTCTCGGCGCTGGGGGCGCTGGTTCAAAACGACATTCAACGTATCCAAAAACACGTTCAAACAAACGGAATTAACAAGGAGCGCACGACATGAGCTTTAAGCTGAGCATTGGTATTTATGGTTTGGAAAATCTTTACGGCGGCAGCCCCAGGGGTTTGATCGAGGTCGCCCAGAAAGCGGAAGCGGCTGGCATCGACCAGCTCTCCATGACGGATCACGTGGTGATGGGCAGTCGCACCGACCGCTATCCCTACGGCGAGTTCCCCTCGCCGCCGGAGACCCCTTGGCTGGAGCCCATGACCATCGAGGCGGCGATTGCCGGATCTACCGACAAAATTGAACTGTCCCAGGGCATTCTGATTTCACCGCTGCGCTCGGCAGCGCTTCTGGCCAAACAGGTTGGAACACTGGATGCGCTGGCGCCCGGCCGTGTGGTGATGGGTTTGGGTACGGGCTGGCAGCGCGAGGAATTTGAAGCCTCGGGCCTGCCTTTTGCCGGGCGCAAGTCTTATATGTTCGAGCAGATTGGTGCGATGAAGGCCCTTTGGAAGGATGCGCCGGCCAGTTACCAGGGCGAGAAAATTGCCTTCAATGATATCTACTGCCGTCCGGCACCGGAAACCGTGCCCTGTTGGGTCGGTGTGAAAGCCAATGAGGAAAACTGCAAGGCCATTGCCCAGGTGGCCGATGGCTGGATTCCTATCGAGCAGGACCCTGCTGTGTTTGGTGAGGGCGTCAAAGCACTGCACCGGGCCTTCGAAGACGCGGGCCGCGACCCGGCCGAGCTGCAGGTTCGCGCTATGGTCGAGCACAAGTTTGATGCGAACGGTAATCCGGACTATCAGGCCACCATTGATACCATCCCTGCGATGCTTGAAGCCGGTGCTACTTACATCGAAATTCTGCCGCTGTACTTTGTGTACGACGTGGCAATGTTCGATGAATTTTTCGGTCGTCTGGCCGAAGCCAAAAAACAGTTCGCGTAGAGGATCGGATGATGGATAAAAATAATATTCCCTGGCAGCTCGCCAACCAGTATGTACGGATTGTTGATGACCGCGTGTTTGATGAGGCCGAAGACATCATGTGGCCGGACTTTACCCAGCACGGCCCCGGCTTTGGGGCTGAGTCGCGGCAGGTGTTTATCGACAATCTGGAATTTCTGCGGCAGTACAGCCGCACCTTCCATCTGATTGGTTCCCAGTTCGGTGAGTGGGAGGGCGATACTTACAACGGCGAAACCTACTGCATCGCCTCGCACTTCTATGTGAAGGATGAAGTAGAGCACAAGATGGATATGGGCATCCGCTATCAGGAAACCATCGAAATTCGAGACGGCGTTGCAAAATACCTGAAGCGGGATCTGAACGTGGTCTGGGCCGAAGATCGGCCATTGGGAGGGCAGTGACATGAGCCGACCCGTAGCCTTTATTACCGGTGCCAGCCGGGGCATAGGCGCTGTCACGGCGCTGGAGTTCGCACGCCACGGTTACGATCTGGTGCTGACAGCGCGCACCTTGAAGGAAGGTGAGCAGCACGAATACGGCAGCTGGGAGTCAACCACCACAGCCTTGCCGGGTTCGCTGGAATCCACCGCGGCGGCGGCAAGAGAATTCGGCTCAGAAGTCTTGTTGCTGCGTTCGGATATTCTGGATACGGCTTCGGTACTGGCCGCCGCGGACCAGGCGCTGACGCACTTCGGCAAGGTGGATGTGCTGTTCAACAATGCCTGTTATCAGGGGCCGGGCAATATGCAGCGGGTGCTGGAGGTCGAACTTGATCAGGTTGAAAAAATCTACCGCGGCAATGTTCTGACCCCGCTGGCGCTGGTTCAGAAGTTGTTGCCGGGCATGCTGGAGCGGAATAGCGGCGCGGTGATCAATATGGTGTCTGGTTCTGCGCTGAGCGATCCGCCCGCACCGGCTGATGAAGGCGGCTGGGGCTTTGCCTACCCCTCCTCAAAAGCTGCACTTATTCGCATGATGCCCTCGTTGCGGGTTGAGCATAAAGCCAGCGACATCCGCTTTTTCTCGGTAGAGCCGGGCTTTGTGTTGACCGAGGTGATGAAGGCCAATGGTTTCGATGACAAAATCGCGGCGCGCTTCAACCCGACACCGCCGCAGGCGATTGCCGATATTGTCTATTGGCTGGCTAGTGACGGGGCTGCTCTCGAGCAGCACCATCGAGCGGTAATCTTCGCGCCTCAGTTGCACAAGAAGCTATTCGGCGAGGCGAAATAAATGTTGCTCGAGGGGAAGGCCGGTCTGGTGACCGGGGGCGGCAGCGGCATTGGCCGCGCCACGGCCCTGATGTTTGCTAAAGACGGCGCACGTGTGGCGGTGGTGGATTACCATCTGGAAACCGCTGAAGAAACGGCGGCAATGATTCGCGAGGCAGGCGGAGAGGCCATTGCGGTTCGTGCCAATGTGGCCAAGGCCGAAGATGTAAAGGCGATGGTTGAGCAAACGGTGGCCGCCTTTGGTCGCTTGGATTGCGCCAGCAATAATGCCGCTTTCGGGGGTGGTTTTGCCTTGGTGCCGGATATCGACGAGAAAAACTGGCAGCTGGCGCAGGACGTTTCCCTGAAGGGCGTATGGCTCTGCATGAAATATCAGATTCCGCAAATGCTGAAGCAGGGCGGCGGAGCCATCGTTAATATTGCGTCTCTATCAGGTGTGCGCGGCGAAGCCATGCAGGCACCTTACAGTGCGGCCAAGGGCGGTGTTATCGCGTTGACTCGCACCACGGCGGCCGAGTATGCACAGAAAAATATTAGGGTGAACGCCATTAATCCCGGTGGTATCCGTACTCCCGCGATTGTCGATTATTTTGCCAAGGTGCCGGGTGCGGAAGAGCATACCGCCGGAGTGCATGCGATGCGGCGGTTAGGGGAACCGGAGGAAGTAGCTGACGCGGTTACTTATCTCTGTTCTGACCGAGCTTCTTTTATAACGGGTACCACGCTGGATGTGGATGGGGGCGTTATGGTGAACCCCCATACACTTTGACTTGTCCGATATTGAGTACAGAGTTTTGCTCGTATCGGTGAACAGCGGTGTCCGTTTAAAGTGCTGTTGCCACTGGTCGTTTCATAATCAGGCCGGAGCTACGGTGGGTGAGCACCACTTTGCCGTCCTGATTGATAAGTTCACTGCGTGAAACGAGGATGCCGAAAGCCGGTTTGGATTTCGATTCCCGTTTAGATTCTACCGATGCAACCGCGTGTACATAGTCACCGGGCGTCAGCGGGTAGGGCATGCGCCAATCTTCAATACCCAGTCCGGCGACCATGGCGGGGGGCTCCTGATTACTCTCGGTCAATAGCTTGGTCAGGATCGCATAGCTGTGAACGCTGGTGCCAATCAGACCGGTGGGATAGTGTTTGGCGGCTTCCTCGTCGATGTGAAAGGGCTGGGGGTCCCATTGACGGGCAAAGGTGATCAACTCGTCTTTATCCAGGTAATAGTCGCGTGAGGTATAGCCTGTGCCCAGATCGATGTCTTCGTAATACAGCATGGTCTTCCTTAGTGCAGGGTCTCAACAAAAGTTACTTTTTTCTTCGGCCAGAAACGCCAGGGTTCTGTCGACGGCCTCGGGGTCGGTTTCCATACAAAAGGCGTTGAAATCATCGACGCCAATCTCAGCCAGTTTGTGCAGCTGATTGCGCAACGATGATCGATCACCTATCAGCGCGATGTCGACAGGGTGTTGTACACCTTCCCTGTCCAGCATCGCTTTGTAAGAGGGGATATGGCCGTAGATGGCGGTTTTTTCGGCAACCGCGGTGTGTGCTTCGGCGGGTTTGTCGGTGAGCACAATAGGGAAGCTCGCCACGATTCTTGGTTTTGGCCTGCCGGCGCTGTGTGCGGCATCTCGGATGCGTGGAATAATATGCTGCTCAAGTGTCTTTAGACCGGTCATCCAGGTGCTTGTGCCGGCGGCGAGTTCTCCGGCCAACTTCAGCAGCGCCGGGCCGAGTGCGGCTACGATCACGGGAACTTCGGTGACCTCAGCGACGGGCATTTTGGCATGAACGCGATACAGCTCACCGTCATAGTCACATCGCTCGCGGCGGCACAGAGGCCCTAACACCTGAAGATATTCCCGCATCTGCTGAGCCGGTTTTGCATAAGACAAGCCATACATGTCTTCGATAACCAACTTGTGAGAAAGCCCGATGCCCAGATCAAAGCGGCCCTTGCTTATTGCACTGGCGGTGAGTGCCTGTAGCGCCAGTGAGGTGGGATGTCGCGGCTGTATAGGGGTGACAGCGGTGCCAAGCCTGATTCGGTGGGTTTCGCGGGCGGCAAGTGTCAGTACGGAAATCGCGTCGGCGCTGAAAACCTGTCCCATCCACGCTTGATCAAGGCCGAGCGCTTCCGCTTCGCGTATCTCCGTTAAATAGTCTTCTATTCGGTAACGGCCATTGTTTTTCATGCCGCACATGAAGCCCAATTTCATGAGGCGGGTTGCTCGTTTTCTGTTCGAAGCTCGGCATAGTAAAGCAATTGTGCTTCTTCCTTGGCCCACCGGTAGTCTGCCTTGCCGCTGGGACTTCGCTTGATGGTTTTGACGTAGTAAACGCGCCTTGGAAGTTTATACCGGGCAATGTGTGTGCTGCAGGCCTTATGCAAGCTGGCGAGGTCGGGGCGCTGGTCGCCGTTCTGAAGTTTTATCAGGGCGGTTACACACTGACCGAAGCGCTCATGAGGTGTGGCGACCACCAGGCAATCCAGCACTGCGGGATGGGCTTTAACGGCCATCTCGACTTCTTCGGCATAGATCTTCTCTCCGCCGGAATTAATGCACTGGGAATCACGGCCCAGCATGGTGATCGTGCCATCGGCATTGTGGCGGGCTCGGTCGCCAGGGATTACGTAGCGCTTTCCATCTGCTGCCGTCACAAAACTCTTTGCTGTTTTTTCTTCATCCTTGTAGTAAGCGAGTGGAATGTAGCCCGACTTGGCCAGAAAACCAATGCGCTCGTCTCCGGCAGGAATGATAATCAGCTGGTCGTCCAGAACAACGGTGTTTCGGGCCGGAGTGACTCTTGGGCCGCCAACGTCAGTTTCTGCCTTACCCTTTTCGTGGATTGTCGTGCCGGTGAACCCGCTTTCTGAAGAGCCGATATTGTCGGTGATTACGACATGAGGTAAGCGTTCAACGTAGCGGTCTTTCAACGCGGGCGAGAATACCGCTGAGGTGCTTGCAAAGGCGAAGAGCGTTGACGTGTTGTATTCGGTGCCGTCCGGTTTGCCTTCCTCAAGTGCAAGCATCAAAGGCTTTGCCATAGCATCCCCGGTGACCATGATGATATTGACACCTTCGCGCTCAACCTGTTGCCACACTTCGTGCGGATCAAAGGTCTTTCGCGCCAGCAGAATAACGGTAGACCCCTCAAATAACGCTCGCAGAATGGCCCACTGTGCGGCGCCGTGCATCAGCGGTGCCATTTGTAATGATTTCATTGGGGTGGCAATTTCCGCCAGGCAGCGATCGGCCATCTCTTCCGGCGAGTCGATGGGCTCCTGCGTATACATATCGATACCGCCACCGAGAATCATTACCGCGTCTTCCTGGCGCCAGACAACTCCTTTCGGCATGCCGGTGGTGCCGCCGGTATAGAGCACATAGTGATCGTCGCCGCTGCGCGGGGGAAAGGGTCTATCTAATACAGTTTTGCACGCATCGTAAAAACAAATGCTGTCTTCAGCGGCCGTATACTTTGATGCTTCGTCGCTCCAGTCGACAGAGACAAAGTGCTGCAGTAGTGGCAGCTGATCCCGAATGCGCCGAACGTTGTCAGAGAATTCGACGTCGTACACCAGCGCCTTGAGGTCGGCATCGCGGCCAATGTAAATCAACTCTTCATCAACATAGCGAAAGTTTATGTTGATGGGGACAGCACCGATTTTGTAGCAACCCAGCATAGCGGTTACCCATTCAATACTGTTGTAACCGTAGATACCCACATGGTCGCCCTTACCCAGCCCGCGCTTTAGCAAAAAAGCGGCAAAGCCTTTGGAGTCATCATCAAACTTTTTATAGCTGGCGCGGTTCTCACCGCATATCACCGCATCCCGTTCGGGAATGTTGGCGGCAACGCGTTCTATCAAATCGGCTACGTTGAATTCCATGATTCTAGTTCCTCGCGCAAGCTAAAAGCTTTTTCTGTTCCTGGCTGTCGGCTGGTGTGCTTATCTGCCGACAAGACGCCCTTCGACATGTTTTTCTCATAGGTAATAGCGAAACAAGCTGTAGTCGCAGTCTATCTTCATCCCGCTGTGTATGTGCTGGGCCGCCTGGCTGAGCCGATGCAGGGCGTTGCTGCTCAAGGCTTTTGTTATGGCGCAGGCGGTCGTTGCTGTTTCTGACTGCTTGCTACTGCAGCCTATTTTCATACAGACGGTATCCTTATTTGACCTTAGTCAGGTGGTCGAGCTGTTTCTGGCACTTATCACCGTAAGGCGGCAGCATGCCCGACAGTTTCATCAGGTTTACCTGTGATTGGTGGTAAACGGCACGTGCGTGGCTGAAGGTTTTGAACCCGTCCTGGCCGTGATAGTGCCCCATGCCTGACGCGCCAATGCCGCCAAAAGGTAGATCCTCACAACTGGCTTGCCCCATCACATCGTTGATACACACGCTACCGCTAATGGTGTGATCGAGCACATAGCGTTCTTCTGAGCTATCGTTGCCAAAGTAATAGAGCCCCAGCGGACGAGGGCGTGCATTGATGTAGCTGACGCATTCGCTCACATCGTCATAGGTCTTGATGGCCATCACCGGGCCGAATATTTCTTCCTGCATGATGGCCATACTGTCGTTTACATCAGTCACCAGCGTAAGCGGGATTTTGTGAAGGTGATCAGGTTGATCTTCGAGGTTTTCCCCGGCGGGGTTGATGGTGTGAATTCTGGCGCCTTTTTGCTGGGCGTCGTCGATTAGATGTTGGATGCGGGCGGCATGCCGCGCATTGATCACCGACGTAACATCGGGGTTGTTGATAACGGTGGGAAACAAGGTGCTATAAAACTCGCTGACGATCTCGATGAAGGCCTGTTCGTCGGCTTTCGGCACAAACACATAGTCGGGTGCCAGGCAGGCTTGCCCCTGATTCAGGGCCTTACCGGTAAAGATCCGTTCCGCCGCTTTGGCGAGGTCGTAGTCCTGGCCTACGATGACCGGTGACTTGCCGCCCAATTCAAGGGTGCAGGGCGTAAGGTTCTTGCTCGCGGCTTCGAGAATGTGGCGTCCAATGTGTGTGCCGCCGGTAAAGATCAGATGGTCAAACGGAAGTGAGGCGAACGCTGCGCCTGTAGACGCATCGCCCAGCACAACGGCAACTTCCTCTGGCTCGAAGGCTTCCGCAATTAAACGGCACAGTAAGGCCGATGTCTCTGGCGTCAATTCGGACAGTTTGAGCATGGCGCGATTGCCCGCCGCGAGTATGCCCGTCAGCGGAGAGATTGCCGTATACACGGGAAAATTCCAGGTGGACAAATTGCCCACCGAGCCTTTGGGTACATACTCGATTCGGGCGCTGGCGCCGAGCAATCCGAAGGGAAAAGGCGGGCGACGACGTTCCGGACGCATCCATCGCTTGACGTGTTTCATCGCATGCTTCAGCCCATCCATCGACGCCAGAATCTCGGACATCTGGCTCTGGTGCCGCGAGCGGTTGCCAAAATCCGCGCTGACGGCCTCAACTATCTGCGACCGGTTGCGGCCGATCAGATCGTGAACACGTGAGAGGCGATCCACGCGCGTAGCGGCTGTTACTACCCCTTCCTTCAGAAAAGCCTTTTTTTGATTGCTGAGCAGTTCGGTGATATCGGTCTGTGCCATCAATGGGTTACCTGTAGAAAAGAGTTGGATCGAGTGAGCGGGGCGGCTATGGCGCTGTTGTGCCAGTCTTCGACCGCTTGGTTAGACGCGACACGCATATTTGCCGGTGCATTAGGGCGCTGCCTGGGATCGTCGTGTCTGACCCGTTGGTCACCGACTCTGATGCTTACGGGCTTGTTAGCGCGCTTTGTCGACATTGCGTTCTCTGTCTGACCCCTTGCTCTGGTTATTGTGGGTGCCATTCAAATCGAAGTGACAAAAAATTTAGATTGCCATCATTGAAATACACTACGGTATACAAGAATATGGTTGTATAAAAGATTGGTAATGTATTAGCCGGTTTTTGAGGCACGTTAGAAAGAGAGGATGCGTAGTGAAAGATATAGCCCCAAATACGCCTGTGATTGTTGGCGTTGGTTTTTATCAAAACCATGCGGAAGATCCGACTGCCTGCCCGGAGCCCTTCGAGATGATGGCGGAGGCGATTCGGGATGCTGCATCTGATGCGGGCAAGGCGACGTTGACGAGGGAGATTGAATCTATTTCTGTCGAACAGGGTATGTGGCAGTACCGGAATCCGGGCCGGCTGATAGCCGAGGCGATCGGTTGCCCTGATGCCCGCAGTGTTTTGGCCGATTTGGGCGTGCTGCAATTGACTCCGCTGTTCGATTTATTTGATGCGATTCAAGCTGGCGAGATATCACTTGGGGTGGTAACAGGCGGTGAGGCCAAATACCGTGATCTGCGCTCCAAGATAACCGGGGTTGAAGTACATAACCGGGAAGAGCCAGACGACACTCCGCCGCCGGATGTTTATCACCCGACACCAGACCCCTTTGCCACGCAGGCTGAATCCAATGCGGGCATTATGATGCCAGTCGAGCTGTTCGCCGTGATTGAGTCTGCGCTGCGCGCGCATCAGGGCTTGGGCGTTGAAGAGCATCGGGACCAGATTGCCGAGCTGTACAGTGAATTCAGTCAGATTGCGTCGAAGAACCCGCATGCCTGGAATCGTGAACCGGTATCGGCGGAGACCATCAGAAATCCAGCCGGGAAAAATACGCTGCTCGCCTTCCCTTATACCAAGAAGCACAACAGCCAATGGAACGTTAATCAGGCTGTGGCGATACTGGTGTGTTCCTACGCGCGGGCGCAGGCCTTGGGTCTAGATGAGTCGCGCTGGATCTACCCCGTCTCGGCAGCACAGTCGCGCCACGTGGTGTGCCTTGCCGAGCAGAAAACCCTGCACAGTCATCCGGGTACCGTGGTCGCGGGAGAACGGGCTTACCAGTTGGCGAACATCAAACCGTCAGATATCGCGGCAGCAGATCTTTACAGCTGTTTTCCCTCGGCTGTTCAGTCGTTTGCACTGGATCTCAAGCTTGGGCGAGACATTCCCTGGACGGTTACGGGCTCGATGGCATTTGCTGGCGGCCCTTACAACCACGGCGCACTCGACGGGGTGGCCAGAATGGCTGAAGTGCTGCGTGAAAAGTCGGCGGAGGAGACCGCGCGGCATTACGGTCTGACGTCGAACCTGAGCGGTATTTTTGGAAAGCAGGCGGTCGCCGTCTTTTCCAATGCGCCGGGTGAGAACGGTTATCGCTACGCGGATGTGACAGAAGAAGTCGCCGCGATCGACCACCCTGTTCCTTCAATTACTGACTATGAGGGCCCAGCTCAGGTACTGGGGTATACCGTGGTGTTTCACAAGGAAACCATTACCCACGGTTTTGTGTATGGCGAAACGCCTGCCGGAGAGCGCGTTGTCGCGCGCTCTGATAATCAGTCGGAGTTGCTTGCCATGACCGAGCAAGAATGGGTAGGCAAGTCCGTTACGGTCAGTGAAGGAAAATTCTTTTCAACGCAGGCCGCCGACGCGGCTGTAAACCAATAATAAAGGAGTCGGGTTTCATGAGTAACGAACTGGATATCAGTACGCCGAATTGCACCATAGAAAAACAAGGCCATGTGCTGGTGGTGACCCTGAACCGGCCGGAGGCCAAAAATGCTCTGAGCGGACAGATGATCGTTGGTATGTACCGGGCCTGGCGCCGACTGGATGAAGACAAGGATCTTTACTGCGCTGTTCTGACGGGGAAGGGCGATACCTTTTGTGCAGGCATGGATCTGAAAACGGGCACCGAGGGCGGTGACGATGCCAATGAAATCAACGCCATGATGAAGAATATTCCTGATTTGCACTGGCAGGCACTGCTGCGCCACAACCGGCCCACCAAACCGGTGATTCTCGCCGTTGAGGGCTATGCGCTTGCGGGAGGCACTGAGATTCTGCAGGGTACTGAAATACGGGTTGCTGCCGAAGACGCAGTCTTTGGTGTGACCGAATGCAAGCGCGGCTTGTTCCCCCTCGGGGGTTCCACCATTCGCTTGCGTCGCCAGATTCCCTATTGTCTGGCGATGGAAGTGTTGCTGCTGGGGAGGCATGTCTCTGCGCAAGAGGCCTTGGACTGGGGGTTGATCAACCGGATTGTGCCTAAGGGCCAAGCGCTGGCCGAGGCATTAAAAATAGCGGAAGAACTTTGTGACAATGCGCCGCTGTCAGTGCAGGCGATTCTTAAATCAGTGCGTGAAAATGATGAGAGTCTGCCGGAACGTGAGGCGTTGGCAAACGAAGAGCAATTGGGTTGGGGCATTTTTGCGACGAAGGATGCCAAAGAGGGGATGAAAGCATTTAAAGAAAAGCGCAAGCCGGTATTTCAAGGCGAATAATGGCAACAGGCGGGTACGGCCCGCCAATAACAGGGGCATAGAGCGATAGCCATGGCTGCATCATCCGTAACCAACTATGACGATTACATTCACGAGCCCAACAATCAGGATCTCTCCGGTATTCCGGGTGACGAGGGCTTGCCACTGATTGGGCATACCGCGCAATTCTATAAAGACCCGTACGAGTGGGCACAAAAGCAATATCGAAAGTACGGTCCGGTGTTTCGTGTCAACGTTGCCAGTGGTAAGGGGGTGGTGGCGCTTGGGCCAGACCTGATGCAGCGGATTTATCTGGATCCGGATCGTGATTTCTCTTCGAAAATGGGATTTATGGATCGAGTGGCGAAATTCTTCCCAGGCAGTTTGATTATGGAGGATTTCGAACACCACAAGGCCCAGCGGCGTATTTTTCAGACCGCGTTCAAAAGCGACGCTCTTAAAGACTATACCCGTGATATCAACACAATTTATCAGCGCGCCCTGACCGAATGGGAAGCTGAGACCGGTAAAACCGTGCCTTTCTTTTTTCTGATAAAGAATTTGCTGCTGGAGGTGGCGGCCGAAGTCTTTATCGGCGAAACCGAGCGCGGCGAGCGGGTGGAACGTCTTAATCAGGCGTTTATTGATGCGCTCAATGGCATGATGTATCTGGTGCCTTTTCGACTTCCGGGTACGGTGTTGGATAAGGGGCTTAAAGGCAGTGAATACCTGCAAAGCTTCGTCGCCAGTCTGATAGCCGAAAAGCGCGACAATAATGCGCGCGATATGCTTAGTCTGATTTGTAAAGAAAAAACCGAAGAGGGAGAGTACTTTCGGGATGAGGATATTGTTAACCAGATAATCTTTTTGCTCTTTGCCGCCCACGATACGACGACGGCTGCGGTCACTCACACCATGTACTATCTGGCGCGTAATCCTGAAATCAAGGAGCGTCTGTATCAGGAGTGTCTGGCGGTTGGCAAACCCGTGCTTGAATACGAAGATCTGGCAAGCGTGCCTTACATGCAGCAGGTCTTTTTTGAAGTGCAGCGGATTCGCACCTCCACGCCGCTGGTGCCGCGCCGGACAATACGAGAAGTGACCTTGGCGGGCGTTACTGTCCCGGCGCACACCATGGTTTACACGGTGCCTCGCTTTACCCATTTCATGGAGGAATACTGGCGCGAACCAGAGCGCTTTGATCCTGATCGCTTCTCACCGGAACGGGCCGAACACAAACAGCACCCCTTTGTCTTTCATCCCTTCGGCGGCGGCGCCCACAAATGTATTGGCATGCATTTCTCGCAGATGGAATACAAGTGTTTCCTGCATCAGTTTCTATTGAAGTATGATTTTGTTGCCAAGCATAAGAAAGAGCCTTTTATGCAAACTTTGCCTCTACCGAAACCCACCGACGATATGCCGGTGGAACTGATTAGGCGCTGAGATGGGGGGCGGCGTGTTTAACCTGTTAAAAGCGAAGATGTTCCGCTCGGGATTTGCGTTGGCAAGCCGAGTGGTGTGGCGACGCCACCGCAGCAATGTCAGGGTGGAAGATCACGTTATAAACAAGGGGCAGCTATCTGTGCGCTGTTACCGGCCCGAGGGAGACGATGCGGCACCGGTTATTCTCTACTTTCACGGAGGCGGGTTCGTTATCGGTGACGTGGAGTCCTACGATGGCATGTGTCGTGATCTGTGTGAAAAGTCGCGTTATATTGTTGTTTCTGTCGATTATCGACGCGCCCCCGAACATCGCTTCCCGGCCGCGGCGGACGACGCTCAGGCGGCATTGGCCTGGCTCGTAGATCAAGCGGCATCGCTGAATATTTCGACCGATCGTCTTTACATTGCCGGCGACAGTGCTGGTGGCAACCTCGCCGCGGTGACGACACTGGCTGCGAGAGATCAATTCCCTGGCCTGGTTAAGGGGCAGCTTTTAATCTATCCGGTGACGGCGCACTACGCGGCCGGGTTTGCATCCTACGATGAGTGCGCCAAGGGTTATCTGCTTACCCGCAAACAGATGATATGGTTCTGGGATACCTATCTGGGCAGTGCGTATGCGTCGGGATATTCGGACCCACGGGCGACACCGCTTGATCGAGATGATCTTGCCGGCTTGCCATCGACCTTGGTTATAACGGCCGCGCTTGATCCCCTGCGCGATGAAGGCCGAGCCTTTGTCGATAAGCTCCGTGATGTAGGCGTTGCGGTCACCCATGCCGAGTACGAGGGCTGTCAGCATGGCTTTATTGGGATTATGGGGCCGACCGAATCTCACAATCGGGCGATGGAGGATATGGTCGCCTGGCTTCGCCACCTGGAACTCTGACGGTTATGGCGCTGGTTGAGGAATTTGCCGGTACCAACCTGCGGTATCAACAGCGCCTCGCATGCGGACTGATCCCCCTGCTTAATTTGCTGCGTGACCATAAGGCCCCAATTGATGATATTTTGGCGACCGTCGGCATTCGTCGGTTTGAGCTGTTCGACCCTGCCTTCACCATTAGTCGAGATGTCGAATATCGCATTGTAGAGGAGGCGCTGGCACGTATACATCAGCCGGCTCTAAGTCTTACACTGGCCCGCTATTATCATTTGCACAACTTTCTGATGCTCGGGCTTGCGATGAGGGCTTGCTCGACCTTGCAGGACGTTTTTGCCTTGATTATCCGCTATCCAAGGCTGGTATGGGGAGTGTGTGAGACGGTGGGGACGACCCAGGGCGAGACCATGCGGTTCGAGTTGCGTGCGGGTGACAGGCGTGTCGAGCGGTTTCTGCTGGAGCGGGATATGGCCAGTATGAAGACACTGTTCAGCGAAGCGCTCGGCGCACCGTTTGAAGTAGAACGCGTCGGTTTCTCTCACCATATTGGCGAGTCGCTCCCAGCATACGAGCAATTCTTCGGGTGCCCGGTGCTGTCGCAATCTGAGACATCCTTTCTCGAGTTCAATCAGAGTCAGCTTGTGCGTCAACTGCCGACTGCCGACCGACTGGCGCTGGAATTTTATGAGGCGCAGTGTGCGCGACAGGTTGCAGAGCTG
>NZ_JBFJUX010000004.1:0-212327 GCF_041624475.1 Litorivivens sp. | reverse complement strand
GTAAAACGTCCAGGTCCGAATGGGGGTGAGCGCCATTAACAGGTTGATGACAAAGAAGGGAAAAATCGGCACTAGCCGAATGGAGAAAAGATAGAGCGCACCGTCGCGTTCAACACCGCGATTAATGGCCTTTAAACGCTCGGAAAATTTTTCCTGCACTGCATCGTGCAACAGATAGCGTGTAACCAGAAAGGCGAGCGTCGCCCCCACACTGGCAGCGAAAGAAGCCAACACTACGCCTTTCCACAAGCCAAAAATCGCCCCAGCAGCCAACGTCATGATTGCCGCGCCCGGCAATGAGAGCGCCGCAACCAGGACATAGGCGGCAAAAAACATGGCGCCGGATATCACCGGCTCGGCAGTGACATAGCCTTGGATGTCTGACAACTGACTCTGCAGATACTGAAGGTTCAGATACTGTCCGATATCGAAAACAAAAATTGCACCCCCCGACAGAAGCAGCAACAAGACCAGCAGAAGTTTTTTGGGCGTATTCAGAATACTCTCCTCAGGTGGCCTGCGATCAGATTTCGCTGCAGGAAGCACCGTGTTTGAAACAACTGAAGCAGCGGTGATGGCGCAACATGACCCGCGGCCTCAGGCTCTCCCTCAGGGTCGCCCCAAGATTATAGTCCGGGTCATCATCAACCAAGGTGCAGGCATAGACGCCCAGTTTCCCGTCCTGTTTCACCACCATTCGGCTGAACGCACACATGAATTGGGCACGGCTTTCTGCAGTATGGTGCTCCGTCATGCAGTTTTCTGTAATCTCCGGCACCTCGGCTTGCGAGCCCGGCGGAAGAAAGTCGGGAAAGGACACCAAGCGAATCGATTCAGGCAGACCAACGGCACGCAAGTGTTTCTGAAACTCGGCCTCCACCTGATCAGTATCTTCATCTGCCTCCCATTGCCGGGCGATGGATACCTCAAAACCCTTTGCGTGCAATTGCTGCAAGGCCTCGAAGGACTCCTCAAACGTACCCTCACCTCGCCCCAATTCGTGACGTTCTCTGTCTGGGTAATCAATGCTGATCCGAAAACGCAGGGGATGCGGCGCGTCACATAAGGGCTCTATCTGCGCCATGCGCTGCAGCAATGGTCGTGTGCCATTTGTAAGTACCAGACATGGCCGAAACTGCAGTGCGTAGTCGAGTATCCGGTGGAACTCCCGTGCAACAAAGGGCTCGCCACCGGTAAAGGAAAAGTTCTCCACGCCCAGCTCGACCGCCTCATCAATAAACGGCTTAACATCTGCCAGCGTCATCAACTGCAGGCGATCGTCACCGGGTTTGGAGCCTTCCAGGCAGAAGGGGCATTTCAGGTTGCAGGCGGTACCAGTATGAAACCAGAGCTCGCGCAGTGTCGGCGTGTCGATATAGCCGCGTGGCTCACCGGCAGACGTGGCAATCCAGCTGTTCGTTCGGGCCAACATCAGCAGCAGGCTCCCGCTTCTGCGCTGTCGTCCCTGCGAAAGGGCATCTGGTCACCGCAATCCGGGAAGATACCGTAGTGGGTATCAAAGTTGCCGATAAACTCAAAATACCGGGCAAAACGCGACTCTTTCAGCATGCGGTAGGTGTTGCCGCACACCGGAAAAACCCGCCCTTTTTCAATCTTGTGGTGGCCATCAAGTACAAACACCGCGTCACTGCCGGAAACGCCACCGCGGTAGATGACGGCTTGGCCGTAGTCCTCGCAGGCTGGCTCCAGGCCGTCCAGTTTGAAAAGTCGATAGGTGGCAGAGAAGAAAGCAGCCGGAGCCAGACGCTCAGCAATGGCCGGGTTGTTGATGCCCAGGGGGCGATCTTCTACCAGACGTGGGTCGGCAAAACCGCTGCGCTTGGCCAGGTTCAGAAAATCATTCCAGTACAGCGCGCCGCCCAGACATTCACCGTAGAGCACAGGATCACTGCGCAGCGCATCCGGCAGGCGGCGGTCACAGTAAACGTCGGAGAAATAAAACTCTCCGCCCGGTTTCAACACCCGGTGGACTTCCCGCAGGACCGCGTCCTTGTCCGGTGACAGGTTGATTACACAGTTGGAAATGACGATATCAAAACTGTCGTCCTGCAGCCCGAGCTCGTCCAGTTTTTCGATATATCCTTCGAGAAACTCGACGTTGGATCGCGCGTAGCCGAACTGTTCCCGGTGGTAGTCCTGGTGTTTGCGGGCAACCGCAAGTTGCTCCGGCGTCATATCGACACCCACGACAAAACCCTGCTCACCCACGAGAGCCGACAGGGCGTAGACATCGCGACCACTGCCACTGCCCAAATCAAGAATACGCATACCGTCCAGTACCGTCGGCGCCACCAGACCGCAGCCATAATAGCGGTTCAATACTTCCGGATGTAATTTGCCCAACACCGGTTTCAACCATTCCGGAGGCGCGACATCACAGCAGGCATCAGTTTGCAGATCACTGCTGGATTGCAGCTGCTTTCCGTAATAGTCTTTTACGTCGTTTTGCATATCACCTCTTTTGTTTTCGCAGTCTGCGCCAGCGCCCGCCCAGTCACTAGGGCTGACCGCCCATCGACTTATCGGCGTTTTTAAGCGCCGTCATCACTCTGCGGACTTCATTCTCACTGGCCTGCCCGTGCATACGTGGAATCGCCCGGAGCAGATGCCGAAACTGCCTCACATAACGACGGCAGTGGCGGCAGATGATGATGTGCATGCGCAGCGCAAAACGCTCGCGACCGCTCAACTCGCCGGCCAGCAAGGCGTCGGCCTGATGTACGACCTCCCTGCATTTCAGCATTCACCGGTCTCCTGATAGTGGTCTACCAACTTGAACAGTTGCGTGCGCGCCCGATGCAGAAGCACACGGGCATTGGATGCGCTGATTGTCAGTTCGTTACAGATTTCGTCGAACTCCAACCCGCCCGCATCGCGCAGTTCGAGCATGGCCCGCTGCGACGCGGGCATGGACAACAGCAAGCGACTGAGGCAATCCGCCAGTTCGCTCTGCATCAGCAGGCCATCCGGTGACTCATCGTGCCAGGTAACGGGTGGCTTGCTCCAGTGCCCGCCCTCGCGGAAGCGATCGGCCAGCGGATGCTGATCATCATCCAATTGCAGTGACACTTCACGGCGGGATTTTCGCAGCAACATGCGGGCCTCGTTGATAACGATGCGCGTCAGCCAGGTTCGCAGCGCCGAGCGGCCCCCAAAACCCGGCAGCGCCTTGTGCGCTTTGATCCAGGCGTTCTGAACCACCTCTTCCGCGTCATCAATACCGACAATCGCGGTCGCGACCGCCATCAGTGTCCTGTGGTGAAACCTGACCAGATCGCTAAACGCGCTGTCGTCGCCGCGCTTCAGTGCCTGGATGTCGGGGATACCCTCTGAGACAGCCTCTGCACTCATGTTGTTATCCTTTTCAAACCCCACAAAATGTGGCACGTCTTGTTAAGACCACAGAACCGCCGTCTATATCCGGATTTTCTGTCGTGCTACCCACGAGAAGTGGCGCTGCAAGGTGGGATCGGCCCGCAAAGCGTCCAATGACGCGAATTGCCTCGCCAACGTCATTTCATCGTACGTCCGGTGAATCCCGTTGTGGCACTGCCGACAGATCAACACCCCCTCATTCAGCTGCTCCCGGGAAAAATGTTTGCGGTAGTAGGTTCGGCGATGCAGTTTGCGCGGAATCAGATGATGCAGGCTGAGCTGGCAGCGACGCTCGCACAAGGGGCAGATGCCGAGTTTCTTATCCCTGCCAACCACAGCTACCGGGGATCACGCCACATTAGAAACAGTGGCGGAGCATCAATGGCCGCCCGCAACTCTTCCACAATCTCAAAACCAAAATGGCGATAGAAGCCGATATTGTCCTGCTTGGAATTTTCCAAGTAGGCCGCCTGCCCTTCCGCATCCACTCGTTCTAGGGCCGCACGCATCAGCTGTCCGCCCAAGCCTTTACCCCGGCAATCAGCGCGGGTTGCGATGGCAAATAGATAGTAGTGCGGCAAGGCGGGGTGCTTGCGCGTCATGAGCTCATCGATTCTCAATGCATTGCGCGCGGCCTTAAGGCCACCCTTGCCAACAATGTGTCTGGCCATGTTTAAGGTTGACCAGAGGCTAAAGTGTTTGCTCACGCCGGGGGGAAGCCAGAGCGAGCCGGCCTGATTGCCGATAAGGTGACCAAAGCCCTGCGGCAAGTAGAGATCTTTCGCCATCAGGGTATACAGTGGACGCAGCACTGCAGTATTGCGAAAGGCCCAGCAATTGACCGGGTCGTCGGCAAAGCCGTCAGCAATAATATCGCCGATCAATTCGTGCTGCCCGGGCCTCAACTCCTCAATCATGCCTGCCGCTGCGCCATCGCTTCGCACTGCGCCCTTGCGTAACGCTCCGCTTCCGGGCCGTACTGCCAGGCTCGCCGGCTGAGCCGCGAACGATAGCGTGGCCTGATAACGTAAGTTCCGGCCTCTGCGGTTGAGCCGTCTGCCAGCGTCACTTCTACTTCCTCGCGTCGATAGTACTCCCCTTCATAGCGATCAATCCGCTGCCAGGCTCCAGGAGGAATATTACGCACCAACTGTCCCACCACACGCCCATCGTCGTCAGCGACAATGGCCGGATAGGCCGCCGCTTTAACTGCAAGACAACTAAAGCCATCGAGTACAGCCTCTTCAACGCTTAGCTCTCTTTCCACCAGAGCCCGCAGCAGCGGCTGGTACATCAGTGTTCCGTAACAGAAGAGATTGCCCATTATTGAGCGAAGCCTCGGTAGCGGAAGCCTGCAATTCGCGGTGTTTTTGGCAGGTAATCGGCCTCCAGCTCGCGAATGGAAAAGCCGGCCTGGGTAATCAGCTCGGGGATTTTCCGATTCAGGTGACAGCCGCCGGCAATCTTCTTCCACAGCGGATTAACGCGATTTTGCCAGCGGGCAACGGCCTCATCGGGAGCCGCACCGTGTTCGCAGAACAGCAGCTTACCCCCGGGTTTCAGCACCCGCTTCATTTGCTCCAGTGCGGTTTCCCAATCCGGGATGGTGCACAGGGTAAAAGTCAGCACAACCGTGTCGGCACTGTGACTGTCGAGGGGAATCTCTTCCCCTGGCAAGCCTAGCCATTCCACCTGCACCGGAGACTGCTGAAGATTCTTTTGTGCCTTTTTGCGCATACCGTCAGAAGGCTCAAGCCCCCAAACAAAATCAACTTTGTTTGGGTCGTAGTAGCGCAGATTCAGCCCGCTGCCCATGCCGACTTCGAGAACCCTGCCTTCCGCGGCGGCCAGCACGTGCTGACGCTGTTCCATAATCACTTTGTCGCCGCAGGCGAAATCAATAACATGCGGCAGAATATGTTGCTCGTAGAAAGACATACGGCCCCCTGAGCTGATTATTTTGGCCGGTTTTTTTCCAGCACTTTTTCTACTATGGCCGTGGTGGAGCAGTCATCAAAAAATGACAGCACTTTCACTTCACCACCGTAACTTTCGACTATCTGCCAGCCGACCACACCTTCCTTATCGTAGTCGCCGCCTTTAACCAGCACTTCCGGCTTGAGCACTTCCAGCAGCGGCTCTGGGGTATCGTCATCGAAACAGACAACCCAGTCCACCGCTTCAAGACCCGCGAGCACCGCCATGCGTCGATCCTGAGGATTGATAGGTCGCCCGGGCCCCTTGAGCTTGGTAACAGACTGGTCGCTGTTGACCGCAACCACCAGCCGGTCTCCCAGTTTGCGGGCCTGCTCGAGGTAGCCCACATGCCCTGCATGAATAATATCGAAACAGCCATTGGTAAACACAATACGCTCACCGTGGGCACGGGCATCTTCCAACGCCAGCTGCAGCTGATCGACGGTAACGGCACCGCGCTCGCTGCCCTGCTCCCGCTGCACCGCACGACGCAACTCCGGCGCACTGATCGCCGCCGTACCCAGTTTGCCGACCACAATGCCAGCGGCCAGGTTGGCCAGCGCCACCGCATTGGGCAAATCATCGCCGGCGCCCAGCGCCGCCGCCAGCACCGAAATCACCGTATCTCCGGCGCCGGTGACGTCAAACACTTCCCGCGCACGGGCCGGCAAATGAAATTCCGGCTCACCGGGACGAATCAGGCTCATGCCGTATTCACCGCGAGTCACCAACAGCGCCTGCAGTTCCAGCTCGTGAATCATCGACTGGGCCTTTTCCACCAGATCCTGCTCGCTGGTGGTCTTGCCGACGATGGCTTCAAATTCGTGGAGATTGGGAGTCAGCAATGTGGCCCCGCGGTACTTGCGAAAATCCGTGCCCTTCGGGTCTACCAGTATGGCGATGCCCTGTGATCGCGCCGCCTGAATCAGCGGCTGAGGGTCCTGCAAAGCGCCTTTGGCGTAGTCAGAGATTACCAGGGCTTTCGCCTCTTTCATCGCCGCCAATGCGGTTTTTGACAGTGCCTCGGCGTCATCCGGCATAAAGGGGTCTTCAAAATCCAGCCGCAAGAGTTGTTGATGGCGGGAAATGACTCGCAGTTTGGTAATAGTCGGATGAGTTGGGGATACTTGAAGCTGACAGAGAATATTCGCGGCCTCGAGACGCTGCTGTAACACGCCGCCGGCCTCGTCACGACCAACAATCCCAGACAGCACTGAGGCACTGCCGAGCGCCGCGATATTGAGAGCCACGTTACCCGCGCCGCCCGGCCGGTCTTCGATCTGCTTTACATCCACCACCGGCACCGGAGCCTCGGGCGAAACCCGGGACGTATTGCCATGCCAGTAGCGATCCAGCATCAGATCACCCACTACCAGAACGCGGGACTGATCAAAACGCGGCATATGTAATTTCATGCAGATCTTCCTTATTCAGAGGGGGCAAATCATAGCATACGGCTGGCCCGAATCACCGTTGCCGCTCGGGGCGAAATTGGTTAATGTGCCCTGCCTTTCGCAACCATTACCGGGTATCTCATGGATTTGCCGCTCGACATTGACTCAATCAAGGGCTTTCTGGCTGATGATGAAGCTGCAGCTCTCTACAATGCGGCACTGCTTCAGGCCAGCAGAGGGCCGGTACTGGAAATCGGCAGCTACTGCGGCAAATCGACCGTCGTGCTCGGCAGCGCCTGTCAGCAGCAGGGCAGCATTCTGTATGCGGTAGACCACCACCGCGGCTCGGAAGAGCACCAGAAAGGGGAGTTCTTTCACGATCCCGAGTTGTACGACGAAAGCGAAGCGCAGTTCGACAGCTTTGGCGAGTTTCGACGCAATATTGCCGCGGCCAGGCTGCACGATACGGTGGTGCCTATTGTTGCCAGCTCTGAGGTGGCGTCGCGGCACTGGCAGACACCGCTCGCCATGGTTTTCATCGACGGCGGCCACAGCCTGGAAGCGGCTCTGAGTGATTATCGCTGCTGGGCCGGGCACATCCTGCGCGGTGGCATCCTCGCCATCCACGATCTTTTTGACGAGCCTGAAAATGGGGGGCAGGCCCCTATCGCCATTTACCGGCTGGCACTGGCATCAGGTCTGTTCCGGCCCATTGAGCGCGCTTCCTCGCTGGCGCTTTTGGAACGCATTTAGCGGCTCATTCTGCAATCCGCAGGCGCCAATCATCACGTTTATCGCTTCAACCGCGATTTAGTTGCTACAGAATTAGCATTTTCAGGCTAATTGTCTTTGATTTTCGAGTTGACGTGCTGCGAGCGCTACCACGCAAGCCTATAATGACGGTATGCGTTCAAATCCGGTAGTAAGTCGTATGTATTTTCGCTTTGCCTCCTCCTTCACTCTGCTCCTGACAATCCTCGCGGGCGGCTGCGACAGCAGCAGTGATCGCGACGAGATCGCCGAAAGGCTTACCCGCGAAATTATCATCACCTCACCGGCACCCAACGACAGCAACGGCAACCTCACCACTGCGATCACCGCCTCCCTGTTTCTGCCGGATGAGCACAGGGATGGCAAGGCCTACCCGCTGATTATTCACAGCCACAGTTGGGGGGGCAGCAGAATCTCTTCCGAAGAGCTTCGCGCCATGGAGCCGGCAACCGCCGCATCTTCTTCAGACTACGGCAGTCAGGTTGACTCCCAGCTCGCAGCCCTTCGCGAAGCAGGTTATGCCATTATTTCTTTTGATCAACGCGGCTTTGGCCGCAATGGTGATGATGGCGACGAAGGTTCAGAAGGCGGCAGTCACGGCATGTCGCCGGACTTTGAAATCGAAGACGCCAAAGCCGTTGTCCAGTGGGGGGTGGATAACCTCAACCTGTTGACTGACGATGGCGACCCCCGTATCGGACTGCTCGGCAGTAGCTACGGCGGCGCCTTTCAGCCCATGCTGGCGGCGGAAGATCCGCGCATTGACGCGATTGTCCCCTCCATGACCTGGCACAATCTGGAGGCCTCATTCGCCCCTAACGGTGTCCTTAAGAAAGCCTGGCTGATCGCCATCTGCAACAAGGTTGTCGATGAAGACGGCGCCGAACTATCCGCCGAAATGGAGCTAGCCTGCACACAGGTTCGCCTGAATAATTCACGCGAGATTGAAGACGCTCGCATCACTGAATCACTGTTTTTCGATAACAGCCTGGCCTCTTACGAAGCCGACTCCAGCTTTCAAATGCCAAAAGTCGACGCCCTGATTCTTCAGGGGGTGCGCGACACACTCTTTCCTCTGAACGAAGCGTTGAACATGCATCGCTACCTGAGCAGCGCCGGCGGTGACGTCAAAATCATCGCCCACGAAAGCGGGCACAGCGCAGTTCGCTCCGGCCCCGGTTCCCAGGGCGCTATCGGGCAAGCCTACTGCGGGAGCATTGACGCTATCACCGCTATTCGCCGCTGGCTTGACGAGAAACTCTATAAGCGCGCTGCGCTAGCACTGCCTGATATCTGTGTCGCGCTGGACAATCAGACTGGCGTGCATGTCACCAATGTAGCCCCGGCCACATCGGCGCATCGGGTAGCCATTTCGCCCGTAGCCACGGTAACAGGAAGCAGCGAAAACAACGTGCGCTCCGCCGCTGACGAGGCCCTGTTTTTCGCCCTGAGCCAGACCATTACACAAACCAACCAGATTCTGCTCGGCACCCCAATTGCCCGACTGACGGTTTCTGCAAGTCCCTTCAATTCTGACCCTACACCGCTTACCGGCCCCAACGCTGCCGGTGTTTTTATCGGCATCGGTATACAGAGAAACAATCGGATTTATCTGGTGGATGATCAGGTCCAGCCGGTGCTGTCATCGGACAATCGAACAGGGGCAACACCGGAGCCTATCGAGCTGGTGGCGGTTGCGGAAAAACTGGAGGCGGGTGACCGCGTGGGGGTATTGCTGTATGGCAAGCACGATCTCTACGAAAACCACCCCATTGGCAGCGGCGGAACCGGAACCAACTGGGATAACAACGCGGCAACGATTCTAGGCAGCGTCGACCTACCCATTATCGAAGTCGACAACCTCGACCTAAGATAGCCCTTCCGGTTCGAGACAGCTCAGTGAGCCCGTTCTACATCGAGTGATTCAACAGATTCCGCTTCGAGCAGCGAAACCCGATTAAACAGATGGTGGGCTGCGGTATGTTCGGTCAGCGCATCGGCCGCCAGCAGGATCGCACCAGCCGTCCAGGTGGGCTTCTCGTCCGGCCACATCAGATCTTCGACAAACTGATAACCGGTCCAGTACTCACCGCTTTTGAGGCGCCACTGGTGCAACCAGCTGTATACCGTTACCGCGCGCGCGTGATCGCCAGCGGCCAGCAGGGCCATAACCAGCTCACAGGACTCGGCTACGGTCACCCAGGGCTCATCAGCAACGCAGCGGCAGCCCATATCCTGCTCGACAAACTCGGACCAGCGTTTCTGCAGATGCTCTTTGGCACGCGCTTTCGGGTACGCCCCTGACAGGACCGGATAAAACCAGTCCATGGAGTAACGCGATTTGCTTTCCCAGGTGCGATCAAAACGCTCGGGTTTGTTGCGCAGGGCATCACCCAGGCGCTCGCGCGCCGTTAACCAATGCGCTCTATTCTCGCCCAAGGTAACGGCAATATTGTGCGCGCACTCCAGACTCTTGTAGATAGAGCTGCAGCCCGTCACCAGCGCATCTTCCATCGATTGACCATTGGTATCGACAGCCCAGTTGATATCGCCGTAACGGCTTTGCTGCGACAGCACAAACCCTATCGCCTTATCAACCACCGGCCATAGCCTGCGCAAAAAACCATCGCGACGGGTGATCAGGTAGTGGTGCCACACGCCGGTGGCAACATAGGCGACAAAATTGGTTTCCCGCCGTTCACGGTTTTCGACTTCACCGTCGCGGTAGGCCGCCCACCAGCTGCCGTCGGCCAGCTGATTTTCGGCAAGCCAGTCATAGGCCGCCTCAGCGGCATCGTATTCACCGCCGATACTCAGCCCCATGGCCGCTTCCACGTGATCCCAGGGGTCTGCGTGCCCACCCTCAAACCAGGGGATCAATCCGTCGGGGCGCTGAACATGCTTGATAAAACCGACGGTTGAGTCAAAAAAGGATTTGGGGAACAAACCCTTGCTCAGAAAAACGCCACTCATTGCGCAGCCCCCTGAGCGTCAGCCAACTTGCGAAAGTACATCACCACGCTCTTGCCCACTACTGGATTCAAGGCCCGCTCCAGCACTTGTGTGGTGCGCGGTCGCTCCAACAGATCCCATACCAGCAGGCGGTGATACTGGCGAATCAGGAAATTGTTGTCTTGATTTTTCCAGAACAGGCACTTCAACCACCAGAACGGGGCGTGCAGTGCGTGCGCCCAGTGGCGATGATAAAACTGAAAACCCAGCGCCTGAATCTGCCCGCGCAGCTTGCCTGCATCAAAAATCCGTACGTGACCGCCTTCCACCTTGTGGTAGGCCTCACTTAACGCCCAGCAGATGCGCTCCGGCCAGGCCCGTGGCACACTCGCGCAAAACAGACCGCCCGGCTTGAGAACCCGCTCGATTTCTTTCAACACAGAGCGGTAATCCGGGATGTGTTCCAAAACCTCGGAGCAGATAATCTTGTCAAAGGTGTTGTCGGCAAAGGGCAGCTGCAGTGCGTTGGCCTGACTGAGACCAAAGCCTTTGGCTTCGTTGGCAGGCTCGGCGAAATCAGCAAATTTTGCTTTCGCGGTCTGCAGGTCTTTCAGGCAGAGGTCTACACCCACGGCAGTTACATCGGCCTCAACAAAGGCCGAAATAACATGTCGCCCCTCACCGCAGCCAAGGTCTAGCACGCGGTCGCCGGATTGAAGAATAAAGTGTTTGAAGTCAACGGTTTGCACGAGCGATGACCTTCCAGTAAAAGTCCGTCATTTCCAGCGCAGCTTTGCGCCAACAAAAAATCTCTTCCATACGCGTGCGGCCTGCGCGAGCTATCTGTTCACGCAGCTCGGCATCATCGAACAAACGCGCTACCGCATCCGCGATCGCCGCACTGTCACGCACCGGCACCTGTATACAGGCATCGCCCACCACTTCCGGCAGGGCCCCGCCGTTGCTCGACACAACCGCAGTGCCGCAGGCCATCGCCTCGCCCGCGGGCAGACCAAAGCCCTCATATACCGACGGTACAACAACCACTTCCGCTTCGTTGTAGTAGCGAACCAGCTCCTCGGTGCTGATACCGGTGACACAGCGAATCCGATCGGACAGCCCCAGCCTTTCTATCAGCCGCTCGGTGGAACCACCCGGCTTGGGCTTGCCGACCAGCAGCAGCTCCAAATCTGGGAATCGCTCAATCAGCGCAGGCAGGGCATTGATCAGGTAGTGAGCGCCCTTCAGCGGCGCGTCAGCCGACACGGTTGCCATCAGGCGGTAGCGCTTTTTCTCCACGCCGGGCATGGGGTGGAACACGTCGGTATCGATACCACAGTGGACCAGATCAATACTGTCCGGCGCGATATCAAACGCCTCGGCGATGTCCTGCCGCGAGCATTCCGACACGGTCACCACATTGCGCAGGCGCCGCGCGACCTTGCGCTGCATGGTGATAAATGAGTGCCAGCGGCGAATCAGCAGGCGTTGCCAGGCGTTGCGGGCCGCACTCAGGGCAATGTCCAGGTCACTGGTGATCGGGTGATGGATGGTCGTCACCAGCGGGAAGCCTTCTTCCTGAAGCTGCAGCATGCCCCAGCTAAGGCTTTGATTATCATGAATAATATCGTAATGACGACCGTGCTTTCGCAGATACTTCACTACTCGCCGGCCAAAACAGTAAGGCTCGGCGAAACCTCCAGTGAGCTTGCTGGTCCACTCAATAATATTCGTGGTCGAGGTCAGATGATGTGGTCGCAATGACGCCAGCCCATTCTCGAAAAGATTCAGGCCCGGCATTTTTATCAGCCGCACGCCTTCATCCAGGTGGGGGTAAGGCTCCCCGGAAATGACGTCTACCTCGTGACCCGCCTCCAGCAAGGCTTTGCTGAGATAGCGAATATAGATACCCTGCCCACCCCCAAAGGGATGGCTGCGGTATCCGAGGATACAAACCTTAAGCGAGTGCTGATGAAGCCCCTCGGCGATGGGCACGACGTCGGCAATTTGGGGCCGCGCCTGCTGGGATTTGGCTAGCTGCTCTGAACGCATATCCGATACTGGCTTGAATTTGTTATCCCCTGCACAGCCAGTAGCGGCTTTTTCGGCAGCAATGCCGAGGGGTTGTGAACCTAAAGACGTTGTATCTTACTGAAATCGACGGGGGAGTGTAGCGACAAAAACGGTCAAAATCTAGTCACTATACGGTTGGATAGGGAGCCAATAGGGAATTTGTCCATCACATCGGAGACCAGCAAGCTAGCCCCTGCGTCATTGACATGATCGTCATCGCGATACCAAAGCCGACCTTCTGAGTCATGAGCATAGCAACGGCCAAGCGACCTATCACACATAAGCTCTTCCGGTCGCACGCGAACAAGCAGAGGGTGGCTACCCAAGCTATCAAAAGCCTCGGCAACCGGTTGTAAGCGCTGCCTGTAACGGTCAAGACCAATGGAGATTTCCGGCACAGCCCGCTCCTTAAGCAAACGCTTGAACTGATATTGAGGGACATGCCACCCCATCTCCGGAACCGGATAGACCAGCACAACCCGTTTACCTGCTTTCAACAATAGCTTTACGGGCTCAACAAACCCGCTGACTAGCGCTGACTCACGGCCTGCTTCTTTGACAGCTGGCTCAAACCACCATTGGCGCCCCGTCTCTATGCCGCCCTCACCGTTATTATAGGCGCCGCGGTCAAGGAAATAAGGATATCGCCCAGCGATTACCACGCCTTGAATATCTGGCCGTAATAAGCGCTCCATCAGTTGGCGATTATGCGTTTCACAGGCGCGCTCCCGATCCCCGGCGAGGCTTACGCCGAGGGCGAATGCACACGCGTTCTTGAAAATGGCGTACCCCCCCACCTGCTGCTCCCGGAATGCCGCATCCAGTTGGTTTGTAAGCGCAGCTGCATGAGAATCACCCACTAACGCCCAATTGCGCTGCGCATCAGGCGAACCTATGGGACACGGAGCCTCTTTTAGCTGTTCGTAGCAAAGAACACCATCGGCGGTAACAGCAATCTGCCCAGCATCACCATCCTGATAGGCTGAAAGGACAATATCTGGCAGCCTTTCCTTAATTCCATGCTTGTTGTCAACGTAATTCGCAACACAAAAAATGACGACGGTAGAAGCTGCGAGAACAAGCCAGAATGTTTTGGCGGGAATACGCTTGCGGTTGCGAAAGGGCACCTCAACCAGGCGATAGGTCACAAATGCCAGAAGGAGCGACAATAAGGTCAGACCGAAATAGCTGACCCCGCCCAAGGTATCCGGAAAATACCAGCGCCCCAAAGCAAACACCACTTGGTGCCACAAGTAGAGCGAGTAAGAGATCGCCCCTAACTGCAGGAGTGGGCGAATCGACATAAGCCTTGCCAAGATGCTGTTTTCATTAGCAAAGCCGATAAAGAACAAAGCTCCCATCACCGGTATAAGCGTCGCTGGACCGGGATGGGCCCAGTGGATAGTGGCGATGCAAAACACAGCGGCAACAGACAGCGCGCCAGCATCAGCGATAAACGCATGAAATCTCTCCGGTACCGTTGCTCTGAGCCTCGCTTCGTTGAGCGCCAGCAATGATCCGGCCGTAAACTCCCAAAATCGCGACAGCGGAATGTAGAACGCGGTTTGCTCATGGCGGTAAACCAGCACAAGTGCCGACGCAAAAGAGACCAAGGTGACAACTACCAGCAGCTGGTTAATGCTGACCCAACGCCTCGCATAAGCACAGACCAAGAAACAGAGCGGGATTAGAAGATAATACTGCTGCTCCAAACCCAGCGTCCAAAGATGCATAAAGGGCTGAAGCCCCATATCTGCGTCAAAATAGCTTGAACTGGAGACCGAAAAATACACATTCCCTGCAAGACCCAAGACCCAAAGTGCGCTTTCAGCCATACTTTCATAGGCGGCTGCGGGCATCACAAAGTAAGCACCTACCAGCGAGCAAAGTCCTATCACATAAAGGGCGGGGAAGATCCTGCGGGACCGGCGCTCGTAAAAACCCATGACGGAAAAGCGGCCAGCGCTCATATCATTCATTATGATAAACGCCATCAGATAGCCGCTAACCACAAAGAAGATATCAACCGAAAAATATACCCCCTCGAAGGCCGCAACACCTGCATGAAAAATGATAACAAGCAGCACGAGCAAACCGCGCAAACCCTCGATTTCCGGCCGGAAACCGGCCGCTGCTTGCGCCTTGGCAGGCACAGCTATTGCAGGGCAGGGCTGGGCAACTAGTTCTCTAGTCCGCATTGTGCAGAAGTACCAAAATTGGGTTATTGAAGGAGTAGGAGGTGAATGGTAGCGAGATGGGATTTTTACACAATACGAGGAATGTGCATATTTACTTTTTTTGCGGGACATGTCACAGGATTAGCCCCCTACCCTTAGAAAGTATGGACCACATCACGCCGGCCTGTGGTACTTCCTTAAATACTTTTTGCGCAACTCATCGCCCGCCTTGCGGATGCGGTCGAGCTCTCGACCATCACGGCTGAATACATCCCGTAAGGGACGGTCAAAGTAGACCCGCAGGAAACGCAGCAGGTCTCGATCACTTAGAGGGATATGTGCGGCCGACGAATAGAGGGCTGCTAGGTCCTTACGTCTCCAGCGCAGGGGAACGCTTTTCCGAATCTGCGCCCGATGTAGATCGATCAACGCGGGGCGAGGGTTGCCCAGATTGCCTCGCTGCAGGAGAAAGTGACACAGATAGAGGTCCCGGTGATTGACGCCCGCTTCGTGCATCTCCTTGACCATACCGGCAACCACCCTGATCAGGCGGATTCTAATTTTCGCCGGGGGAGGAATCTCACCCCAGTCGGCAGTGACTTCTTCCAGGCTGGGTGCGTCAGCAATTTCTTCAGTGATCAGGAAAGAACGCCGACTGGCTGGGCTGCAGCCGACCGTGCCAAAGCCCACCGCGGTCATTGTATCGACACCCCGCTCAGCAAGCAGTTTGATGGCTGCCCTTTCATTTTCTGCACCCAAAATGGGCAAGCGGAAAAACAGCAGGTTTTTTAGTATTTCACCCCACCCAACTCCCCGGTGAAACTTTAGAAAATAACCCTTTCCGCCGTGCTCGAAGCGTAGCGTGGTGCGGTCGGGCATCGCACGGAAGACCCTTCCTTCTAATGCCTCAACATAAGCAAAGGGGTCACCCTCGCAGCCCAACTCCGGAGCCAGCCACGCATCGCGTCCACACATTCTGCTTAAACTGCTTGTCACGTCAGCCCACCACTTGATACCGGAGCCGGCCTTTACGCCGGACATTCATAAAAACTGCGCGAAATTATAGGGAAGTTCCACTAGAATAGGCAGCCTAATTGACAGTGCATGATTCAGGACAGTACTACAACATGACAGTAGACAGCTTTTTGCAAAAGGCCTGGTCGGAATCCGGCCCCAAAGTCATCAGCGGATTTTCACGCCCGCTTTACCACAATTGGGCAGGACTGGTTTATGGCCGCAAGTACGACAAAAAAGCCTACGGCGGCATGATTCGGCATACCGAAGCCGGCATGCTGACCCAGTGGGCTTCCCAGATTCCTGAGAATGGCGTTGTCGTTGAAATCGGCTGTTACGGCGGTCTCTCCACGAGCTACTTGCTCAATGGCTTGCAAAAAAGGCATGGCAAGATCTTCGCTATCGACCCGTTTAACTCGGACTTGGAAAAGCAGGCGGAGCTAACAGACAACTGTGTGCCGCTAGAGCAGAAGCCCACTAAAGAGCTCGTTGCCTCGCGTCTAGATGCTAACGGTTTCTCCGGCATGTTCGAACTGATAGAAGGCTACTCTCAAGAAGCCGCCAGGAACTGGGACGCCTCAATCAAGATTGATTTTCTGTGGATCGACGGCAATCATGAGCAGGCCTACCAGGATTTCAAGGACTTTGAACCCTACCTCGCCCCCGGTGCCAGAGTGGCTGTCCATGACGCTCACCCACGCTACGGTTATGATGCTGTGGTAGAGGACGTAAAAAAAATATTCAACAGCCGCAAGTGGAACGACCTAGAGCACGTAAAGAGCATCATTTCCGGTCGCATAGCCGACTAATCCAATGAACAACAGTACTTTAACCCGGCCAGCTGTACCAGCAGCACTTCAGGGGGCGCTTGTGGCTGGCTTCTATGTTTTTATGTGCGCTTGGTTCATCGCACCATCGCGCAGCGCCCACCACACTATTGTTTATCTGGCCTTTCTTTTTCCGTGCCTGTTGCATCTTCTCTACACCCTGTGGTGCAGGAGCGATAGCCTTAGAGGGCTAGTCTCGCCCGTCTTTCTATCGCTGGCCATTTTTCTGGCCTATATGGTCATCTCCACGTTGTGGTCAGACATTGCTGAAGAGCCCGGGCACTACCTTAAACGAATGGTTCAGACTTTACTTTTTGTTTACGGGGTTTACGCTGTTTGCCGCTTCTCACCTGCGCATCTTGAAAAAGCGATACTCTGCTGCGTGGTGCTATGCGTAATTTGGCTGGCAGTGAACGAACTGTATTTTGGCGAGACCGCTTACCTCAGCGATCGCTTCCGGGGTGCCAACGCAGGCCTACACTATCTCCTTACCGGCGCACTACTCGGAGCGATTCTCGTATTGGGAACCCACGTCATGCTTCAACGCCTTTCTTACAAAGGTGTCGACATGCCCGGTATAGTGCTGGCCTGCCTTCTGGCCGGCGTCTTCTACGGCGTCTTGCTAACAGAGTCTCGCTCAGCCCTACTTGCACTGGTGGTAACTGCTGGCTACTGGTTTTTTGATACTCCGAATATTCGGAATTTTAAAATCATCGCTGTTATAGGGGCCGTCGGTGCAGCCATTATGCTGGCACCATATGCAGAGCTGTTTATTTCTCGAGGGTTTTCCCAGCGATTCGAGATATGGCATGCAACCCTGCAGTGGATTCTCGAAGAACCCTGGTTTGGACATGGATTCGGCGCCGAATACATTCTGCATGTCAGCAGCGGCGAAGAGCTCTACGATGCTCACAATATACATTTGGAAGTGCTGTTCGAAGGGGGATTGGTTGGAGGGTTTCTTTGGCTTACCTTCTTATCGACTCTTGCAAGCTGTGGCTGGCGAGCACGCAACACTGCAATGGGGAAATGCCTACTCGCCTTGCTTATCTATTCCGTGAGCGTTAAGTTTTTTGAGTCTCGCGGCATTTTAAGCCGACCAACAGAGTTCTGGCATTTACTATGGCTTTGTGCCGGGATAGCAATGGCCTGCGATGGTTTTGCTAGTAAGCGTTCCGGTGAACCAACCCTCGAAACAACGTCAACACGATAATTTTCAGGTCAAACAGCAAGGACCAATGCTCTATGTAGTACAGGTCGTGCTCAATGCGAGCCTGCAGGTCAGTATCGCCACGCCAGCCATTGACCTGCGCCCAACCGGTAATGCCAGCTTTAACCTTGTGCTTCAGCATGTAACCAGGAATCTCTTCCTTGAACCTGTCAACAAAGTAGGGGCGCTCAGGCCGGGGCCCCACAATAGACATGTCTCCTTTTAGCACATTGATAAACTGAGGCAACTCATCAAGGCTGGTACGACGAAGAAACCCACCAAATCTCGTCGATCGATTATCCCCCGGCCTTGCCCACACCGCACCACTTTCAGATTCCGCATCTACTGGCATAGACCTGAACTTAAGCATATAAAAGCGGCCGCCATTCCAGCTTACGCGCTCCTGTCGATAAAAAACCGGGCCCGGTGAGCTCAACTTTACGCCAAGCGCTATCACCAGTAACAGAGGGCTGACAAGCAGCAGTATCACGGCCGATAAAACTTTGTCTTCCACAGATTTGATCACCCGATTCAATCCGTCCATCGGACTCATTGACAGATTAACGACAGGCAAGCCTGCAACAACGCTAGTTGAGTGATTCAAAAGACGGAAGCCATAAAGGTCAGGCACTAGCCTGATGTCCACCATGGAATGCTTGAACAGCTCGAGTATTCTTTCTAACTCTGCGGCACGCACAAAGGGGACCGCAATCCAAACCTGATCGATATCATTCCGTTCTACAAAGTCCAGAGCCGCGTCGACCGGACCGCGAACATTAAGCCCAGGACAACTCTCTTGATCATCAGAAAAATAGGCCACAACTTGGAGTCCGGTCACCCCAGAATCCGAGAGCTTCTCGAGCGCACTGCGCCCTATCTCCGCATATCCAATAATTACAACTCGGCGACGGTTGATACCTTTGCGCCGCAGATAACGAACCAGCGAATTAACTGAAAGCCGCCCCGCCTCAACGCCAACAAAGCCGAAAACCAACCAGGAGCCATACCAAAGTCGTGAGAAGTGATCACTGGTCTTGGTTACAAATAGGAACAGCGATAATAAAAGAAAGACAAGCAACCAGCCGCCAAATGTCGAGCCAAGCGCAATCGGATGATCGCGGTATAAGCCCAACTGGGTAAAAATAACTCCAGTAAGCAGCACCGCCAGCAAAGTCAAATAGAGGTACTCTCTGGGATCAGCGTCAACCAGAGGGAACCCGACGTAAAGCAACAAAGCAACCAGCGAAATCACCACGATGTCGGAGAGCTGCGTCAGGAGAACTACCAAGCTGGAATGGTCTCGACTACTCGTATTTCCTATCATGATTTACTTCTTCACCATTTTTTCATTAATAAAGTTTGTGATTTTCGATCTAAAATGGCTTTTATCGAACTGGCGTGCGTATTCCCGAAGCTTCTCCGGTTCAAAATCAACCGCCCCAGTCTCAAACCGCTCTACGGCTTCATTCAATGATTCGACGCTCTGCTCGGTAAAGAACAGACCGGACACGCCTTCCTTCACCGTTTCCAGTGCGCCGCCTTTTGCATAAGCAATAACCGGCGTTCCCGAAGCCATTGCCTCTACTGGCACCATGCCAAAATCTTCGACACCAGGAAAGATAAGTGCCTCAGCGTCGGCGTAAAGGTGCTTTAATTTTTCAAACTCTACCTTCCCAAGAAACTCTATATTGGGGGTTGCGTGAGCAGCGAGTTCCTTGAATTGCTCACCGCCCCCAACCACTTTAAGCGACTTGCCATTCTCAGCAAACGCGCTCACCGCCAGGTCGGCGCGCTTGTAGGACACCAACTCGCCAACCAGAAGATAATACCCCTGTTTCCTGCCAACCACATCAAATTCATCTACCGCGACGGGAGGGAAAATCACCTCAGAGTGCCTGTGATAATACTGGCGTATACGGCTGGCAACGTAGCCTGAATTAGCTACGAAATACGTGACTCGTTGAGCCGTCGATACGTCCCACATGCGCAAATAGTGAAGCAAAAAGGGCATAAATAGTTTCTTGAGCCAACCGGAGCGCTCCCTATAATCATGGTACATATCCCAAACGTAGCGCATTGGCGAGTGGCAGTAGCAAACATGCAAGGCCTCAGGATCAACGATCACACCCTTGGCAGGGCCCGACTCGCTGGATATAACCAAGTCATAACCACGCAAGTCCAGCTGTTCAAGAGCGAGCGGCATAAATGGCAAGTAAATCTGGTAGAGCCTTTTAGCAAAGGGCAGTCTGTTAATAAAGCTGCTCCCCCGATAGCGTCGCCGAACCGCTTCGCTAACCGCATTTTCGTCAATCACGTGAGAATACACATCAGCTTCCGGGAAGACATCTAATAACTCCTCAAGAACTTTCTCCCCACCCCGCATGCCAACCAACCAGTAATGTACAATCGCAACTTTCAATGTTTCCCACCAATTTTTCTAATGGTTTGAGCGCCGGGACTGACAAACGCACAAGCACGCCCCCAATAGTGAACGATATGGCCGCAAGCCTCTCGGCCCTAGTTTTTCTTTAGATTCTCGCTCAATCATGCGCTATTGAAGCACATCCAGCACAGCACAAACCCTTTTCACCACGCTATCCCACTGATAGTACTGTGAACGCCGAAGCCCCTTTCTAATTAAAATTTCCCGAACGCCAGAAACATTGTGTTCGAGCTTCTCAATTGCCTCAGCTATCTCATTGAGGCTCCGAGGATTCACCAGAACACCGGCATCTTCAGCCACTTCAGGCAAAGAGCATACATTTGATGCGATAACAGGCGTGCCACAGGCCATTGCTTCAACAACAGGCAGCCCAAACCCCTCATAAAGAGAAACAAACAAAAGCGCGGACGCGCCTCTATAATAAGTCGCGAGCTGATCGTCGCTACAACGCCCAAGGAAAACAACACGATCTTCCAGTCCTAACTCACGTAAATACGCTGTCAACTGTTCCGTTGGATGCCCGGTGATCAAGACTCTTGAATTTGCATTCACCTTGGCTGTGGCAAATGCCTTTAGCGTTAACTCCTCATTTTTATGCCGCTTCCTATTAGACACCATAAGGTAGTAGGGATATCCCGGCTGATGACTCTTACCTTCCGGTTGGAATATTGGCGAAACACCATTCCCAACAACTGTGACCTTTTCAGACTTTACTTTTGCCCATTCGACGATTCTTTTTTTTGAGTACTCTGAAACTGTCAAGATCGCCGCAGATTTTCGACACGCGCGCCTGATTATGAAACGGTAATAGAGCAGGTGCATTAGATTACGCTGGGGGAACTCTATATGATTCAAGTCGTGAACAGTAAAAACATAGCGAGACAAACCAAATATCGGCGCATTAAACCCGGGCGAAAAAGTAAGTCTATGCCAATTAAACAAACGCCATAGCGATAGGATAAGGCAATCCACGGGATTGGTCGGGGAACATATATGCGGCACTACATGCCCAAATTCGATACCCTTTTCCAACTCAGATGAAAACCTCCCAATACCATGAGCACCACTCCATCGAGCATCAAAAGCGACCGCCCTCATGCTAAACCTACTCACCGCTAAGCCACCCCAAGTAGCGCCCCGTCATCACCGATCGATAGTATTTGGCTTGCTTTATATTGAGCTTAAGCAAAGCAATGACGAAACCACCCAATGGACGCAACAACATATACATAACAAACCAGGTTGGGTAAGCGTGTTTTCTTAATACTTTACCCATCCCTTCGCCATACTTTCGTGCCCTTGCTATGTCACCATCACCATAAGAGGTAACTTTTTGGGGGTGATATACTTTTATGTGAGGCTGAAAAGCAAACTCACAGCCTGCGGACATCGCTCTAATCAAGTAGTCCGTCTCTTCACCAGATTGCCATGGTGAACCAGCACCAACACCCAACCGAACATCAAACTCCCCCACACTATCTACGCACTCCTTGCGCATGAAAATTGTGTAGGATATTGCCAGCTTCCATACATTCAGTTTGTTGCCAGACTCAGGGGTGACCGGCCAACTACGCTGAGAAAATTTTCCGTTTTCATCAATACTCTGACCCGCCAGAATCCCTCGAGGATCTTTTTCAAAGACAGCTGAGACACTATCAAGCAACCCCTGAGGGTACCAGCAATCATCGTCGGGAAAGCAAACGATATCGCCACTTACATAGTTCAAACCTTTGTTGCGGGCGATGGACAGTCCTCTCTGGCTTTGTAGATATACGATCTCAAAACGACCGCTATACTCGTCCAGCAACGAACGAACACGGTCGTCATCATTTTGATCTACAACAATCAACTCAAGCTTGGGGTAGCCCTGCAGATCGAGCGAAGAAAGAAATCTAGCAACCTCCTCACGTCGACCTACCGTCGCCAGAATAAGAGAAAATTTAAGCATCTAACTCACAACCTTTTGTGAGTCATTGCCAAACATCAACTTTCTCGCCCAAGACACCAAGTAATAGGAACCAAACACATAAATCAACGCTTTAGACTCCAAACCATAATCCAAGCTACCTGAGATCGCGTACAAAACCGGCAGCGAACAGAAAAACCATAATGGACCGTCGGCCACACTATCTCTTTCAGCTCCACATTTTGAAAGAATATAGGCCACCACTCGACCACTACCGTAGACAATAAATACCGGGACAAGTATCGCCAAAGCCCGATCAAAACTTAAAAATAACAATGTCGCTGGAAAATATTTTAAGAATGCGAGCCAACTAAACGTTACAAACCGAGCATTTGAATATGGAGTCGAGAGCTCCCCAACCCAAGTGTGCACAAATAGAAGCATTAACACTGCGACCGAGCACACCAAATATTGCAAAATCGCCGCCGACTCATACAGCCCACCAACAACTGCGACTATCAGAAGAAATTGCACTCTCACAATGACAAAACAGAAAACATAGCCACTGGAATTACTTCTATACCCGCGCTCAGGACGCTCCACCGAAGTTTTCGCCCTATCATTGTACAAATACCCTACTTCATAAAGAGCCAAGAATGCATAATGAAACAAAGGGTAAAATAGTGCTTTCCAGCCAAGCTCCAAAAACAATATTACTGTTAGCGGCAAGAACTCTAACCAAACAAACCCCACTACCGGAACAAAACCTGGATAGCGGGTAGCTACCATATACAACCCTGGAATGAGCTCTTTTAGCGCTCTACTAGTCATTTTCAATAAACCAGAACTTTTCAGCGGCTTGCATCAGGTCCTCATCTTCTGGATTGTCGGTAATAGCTTCGAAATCCTTACCATCAAAATGGGGGAGCGCACGGAGCTCTGCAAGTTTGTTTCCCGTCGAATCCCGCTCAATTACGCCCTGACAGTAATCTCCGGTATATCTAAGCCGCGTCGCCACATAACCCTCAGCGTTAAGAAGCTCAGCAAACGCACTAACAACCACATCCAAAGATGCACTTGCTAGGTAAAGCTCACCACCGGCTTGCTTATGGGAAACAACTCGATCTAAAACCTCTTTACGAGGCAAATTTTGTAAAGCAGAGCGGGCATAGCTTCTTGCTATTGCTTGGAGATCAAACTCTGCAAGCCCCATAAGAAGACGAACAAGCAATCGCCTCTGCACGTCGCCAGACAAGCGAGTCAGCACTATAGTTGCGGGCCGCGATAACAGGCAATGGGCCACCGCTCGCCGTAACAATGGCATTTCTCGAAATAGTAGTAGGCCGTGTGTCGTATTGGTTTTGACAAGAGTTCCGCAAAGATCAACCACCAGGGTTTTACTCTCCATCACTTTCGGCCACCACTACCAAATTCAAACCGAGCGGCATTCGAACCCCATCACTTCCAAACTCCCCAATTGCCTCAATACGCCTGACACACCGAAATAGCGTCCGAATCAGCAGTCGCCCAATTCCCATTAGGCTGGAAAACGACAAAGTATCATCGTCGCCCACATGAATTACCCGAAATCCTGCCATCTCGAGGTGAAGCCCCAGAACAGCTGAGGTATAGCTCCGAAGATGCGTGCCATCGTTATACCTCCAATATGGAGCGAAGGAGGCCGCGGCATTAGGGACAGAAACATAAATTCGCCCGCCCGGCGAAAGTGCACGCCTCGCTGCCTCTAGAACTTTCGACACCTCATTCTCAGGCATGTGCTCAAGAACATCTTTGAAGATAATAAACTGCATATCTTCGTATGCAGATAACGCAGCCGCTGTATCATCCACCTGCTCAGCCTGAAAGCCCAAAGAACGGCTGAACGCCACCTGGCCCTCATCCCTATCTAGGCCGGTGCAGTTTTTATAACCCTTAACTGACAACCACTCGAGCAAAATGCCTGCTCCGCAACCAACATCGATTACACCGACATCTTTAGCTTCCGGCAAAAACCGACCAATTGTCCGTTCAAATGGCCCCCAATGACTTTGGCGACCACTTTCAGATAGGTTATTGACTCTTTTGTAATGCTCAAAATAATTCACGGGAACTACCAGTTAAATATCTCATATCGTCTACCTTTTTGATCTCAGACAGATGCTCTTACCTGAGGCCGTAAAATGTAACTTGTTTGCATGGAGAACAAGGCAATGTACGCAGCATACTTCGCTGCAACCACCGCGACTATACCCTGCTCCCGAAACATCAGAAAAACAACTAGAGATGCCAAGCAGCCTGCACCTAACGAAAAGGCCGAGGCCAGACCACGGTTATGCATAACAAGAAGCGTTCCCTGGCACGCAACGAGCGAATCGAGCAAAATCGTCGGCGCCAACCATTGCATTACGACTGCCGCATTTGGGAATGCATCTCCATACACGATAGTCGTCAGCCATGGCGCGAGCAGGAAAGTTGCGACCGATGCAATCGTTCCGTAGAAAAAAAACACAACGAAAAATCGAAGCTTTGACTTCAATTCACCGTTTAAAAGACGCGCAAAATGCGGTGAGAAATACTGTGTCAGAATCCAGCCCACAGCATAAATACTAAAAACCAGCCTGAATGGCGCCGCAAACAATGCGGATTCATTTTCCCCCAGGAAAGCACCAGCCAGAAGAATTTCAAGTGAATGAAAAATAGTATTAATTGCAAATGAGCTCGCTAATGCTATAGATGCGGTCCAAGCCAGCTCTGCCCCGACATTAAGTTTAGTGACGCCCTCATGCTTGCCATCAATGGAAACCGAATACGCGGTATGCTTTTTCAGGAAGTACCAGCAGATAAAGGCGAAGACGCCATAACCTGAAAGCACCATAAAAGCGAAATAAGTGAGATTAACATCAAAAACAAGTGCGAGCGCTGCAAAAGCAATTAACACTAGGCCATAGGCACCGCGCGCTATCGCAACCTGTCCTGTTTGCCCCAGCGCAAGCAACCCCCAGTCCATGGAAAAAAAGTAAGGAAGATACGCAATCAGGAGTAACGCCAAGCTAAAAAATGCGGAAATATCGTCAACCAGCAATGCGCTACAGACAAGTGCGCCCGGCAACCCCGCAATCAACACAGAAAGAGCACGTCGCACCATTACCACACGCACTACTTCACGGGCATTGTTCTGTGCCAGCGATATCAAACGGATTCCGCTAGCGCGAAACCCCAGGTCTCCGAGCGACAGCAGAATCATACTTGCCGTCTGAGAAAGGACAACCAAGCCAGCTTGCTCTTGCGGCAAAACCCTTGCAGCAACAGCCAAAACCACCACATTGGCAACTTTCCAAAGAAGATCGCCAGCGGCAAAGCGCGCTATTTTTAACCCCCGAGTTAGCAACCCAAAAACTCCACAATCCTCACAATTGCTGCCGCCACCATTGCGGATTGGCCAAGAACCAATCCGTTGTTCTTGAAACACCTTCTTCAAAATAGACGGCTATCTCGAAGCCAAGCTCACGGCGCAATTTTTCGGCGTTAATGGAATATCGTCGATCATGGCCAGCGCGATCTTTGACGAAAACCAGTTTACTTGAGCATGGTAACCCCTTGGCGGGCGGGGCCAGCGGGTAACGACCTGCCAGATCAGGATCATCGGCAAACTTCCGGTCAAGGGATTTGCATAACACCTCAAGCAAAGTTAAGTTATCCAACTCATTGTGACCACCTATATTGTAAACTTCTCCGGAAACCCCGTTTTCCAGTACCGCCTCTATACCGCGTGCATGATCCTCTACATACAACCAGTCGCGGATATTCTTGCCATCACCGTATATCGGAACTTCTTTCCCCAATAATAGATTGGTAATTGCCAGCGGGATCAGCTTTTCAGGAAAGTGGAACGGCCCGTAATTATTCGAGCAGTTACTGGTAGTCACCTCCAAGCCATAGGTATGGTGGTAGGCACGCACAAGGTGATCTGAAGCCGCCTTGCTGGCCGAGTAAGGTGAATTCGGCTGATATTGATGCTGCTCAGTAAAGGCCGGCGCATCCGGCTCCAGCGAACCGTAGACCTCATCGGTACTGACATGGTGGAAGCGGTGCGGGACGCCATCCCCTGCCAGCCAGACAGTGCGGGCGGCTTTCAGCAAAGAGTGGGTACCAAGCACATTGGTTTCAATAAAAGCGTCTGGCCCGGTAATCGAGCGATCGACATGACTCTCTGCCGCAAAATGGACGATGGTATCCAATAAGCGCTCGCGCAGAAGCTTTTCCACCAGTGCAGTATCGTTGATATCACCGTGAACGAAGGTAAAGCTCGGATTGTCTTCAGCGGCAGCAAGACTGGCGCGGTTTCCCGCATAGGTCAGCGCGTCCAGAACAACAACTTCATCGCGCGGATGGCTCTTAAGCCAGTAGTGAACAAAGTTGCAGCCGATAAAACCGGCGCCGCCGGTAACTAATAATTTTCGTGACATCTATCTGCTCTACTAATTCTCTTTCAGTTTTGAAATCTGCTCAATCAGAGCGGACTGCCAATGAATAGCCGGCCATTCTGTCGCGTCACGCAAGCTGCACGAATCAAGCACGCTAAACGCCGGTCGCGTTGCCGGTGTCGGGTAGTCTGCAGTGCTAATCGGCTTGATACTGACGGTACGGTTCAGCACGCCAGCACGTTTTGCCTCACGGTATATCGCGCAGCTAAAGTCGTACCAGGAAGCCACCCCCGCATCGGTATAGTGCCAAACCCCCGACAGTTTCCGATCCAGGACACGCCAGAGCACAGAAGCCAGATTATCCGCCGAAGTTGGCGCGCCGATCTGATCAGCGACCACTCCCAGTTCATCCCGATCACCCATCAGGCGCAGCATGGTCGACATGAAATTGGCGGAGCCCGCCCGGTAAACCCAGGCGGTGCGGACGATGGCTGCTGCGGAGTAAGCCTGTAGCAGCGCTAATTCACCTTCACGCTTGGTCTGGCCGTAGACACCTAAGGGGTTGCACGGATCTTCCGGGGCATAAGCCTTCGACTGATGACCATCAAATACGAAGTCCGTTGAAACATGCACAAGGGGAACAGACAATACGCGGGCGGCCTTGGCAATTTCAGTGACCGCATCCACGTTTAGCGCTCGCGCCAGATCGGGCTCCGATTCCGCGCGGTCAACCGCTGTATAGGCACTGGCGTTAATAATCGCATCGGGGCCAAAGCCTTGAATCGCCGCCTCAATACGCCCGGTATCGCACAGATCCAGCTCAGTGCGGCCCCAAGCCCGCGCCTCAGTATCAGACGGTCTGGTCGCGAGCAGTGCCTGAGCAAGCTGACCACTGCGGCCAAGAACAAGAACGCGCATCAGATAAATGCCTCAGCGCTCTCAAGTGGCAAGCCGACTCTGTCCTTTGCCGATAGTTCGGGCTCGCTCCCATCAACCAGAGGCCATTCGATACCGACCGCCTTATCATTCCACAGCAGACAACGCTCGTGCTCGGGAGCATAGTAGTCGGTGCATTTGTAGTGAAAATCCGCCGATTCGGACATCACATAAAAGCCGTGCGCAAAACCCGGCGGCACCCAAATCTGACGGTGATTTTCGCCACTCAAAACAACCCCATACCACTGCCCGAAGGTGGCGGAAGAGCGGCGCATATCAACCGCAACATCGAAGACTTCGCCATGGGTCACTCTGACGAGCTTCCCCTGCGGCTGTTGAATCTGATAGTGCAGCCCCCTCAGGACGCCTTGGCTCGACCGGCTATGATTATCCTGCACAAAAATGCCTTCAACGCCGGCCTCGCGATAGCGTTTGGCCTGCCAGGTCTCACAGAAAAAACCGCGCTCGTCGCCAAACACTTTGGGCTCGATTAGCAGCAAACCATCAATTGGGGTTGTGTGGACCTTCATTGGGGCGTTCCGGGTTGTACAATCTTCCGAAGATAAGCGCCATAGCCGCTTTTCTCGGTCTCGCGGGCAATTTCCAGCAGGCTGTCGGTGGAAATATAGCCCTTACGCCAGGCAATTTCTTCCGGGCAGCAGACTTTTAGCCCCTGACGGGCCTCAACGACACGAACAAAATTAGCCGCATCAAGCAGGGACTCGTGGGTTCCGGTGTCCAGCCAGGCCGTGCCGCGGGGCATAAAATTGACCCGAAGATTACCTTGCGCGAGATAAACATTGTTGACGTCGGTAATTTCCAGCTCACCGCGAGCCGAGGGCTGGATACTGCGAGCAATCTCTACAACATTGTTGTCATAGAAATAGAGGCCCGTGACAGCGTAGTTTGACTTTGGCTCCACAGGCTTTTCTTCAATACTGGTGACATTACCCTGCTCATCACAGGCGACCACCCCATAGCGCTCGGGGTCATCCACGTAGTAGCCAAACACTTCTGCGCCCTGCTCGGCCTTGCTGGCGGCCTCCAATTGCGCACCAAAGCCGCTGCCATAAAAGATATTGTCGCCCAAAACAAGCGACACGCTGTCACCACCGATAAAGTCTTCACCGATAATAAAAGCCTGGGCCAGCCCATCCGGACTCGGCTGCACTGCGTACTGCAAGTTGATACCCCATTGGCTGCCATCGCCTAGCAGGTGCTGGAAATGCGGGGCATCCTGAGGGGTGGTAATCACCAGAATATCCCGAATGCCCGCCAACATCAGCGTAGACAGTGGGTAGAATATCATCGGCTTGTCGTAAACAGGCATCAGCTGCTTGCTGACCGCCTTGGTCAAGGGGTAGAGACGCGTGCCGCTGCCTCCCGCCAGAATAATGCCTTTTCTCATCGGTATTCGTTGTTAACCTGAAAAATTAAGCGCGCGATTATCTCATTTTCTGGCTCAAAGTAGCACCCCACCGGTCTCATGCCGTAGAATTCCCGTTTCGTTTCAGAAAGATATCATTATGGATGATCACAGCTCCGGCTCTGTCGCAGAGCCGCTGGTGACGGTGGCCCTGTCCTGTTACAACCACGAGCAATACATCACCGATGCAGTACTCAGCATTCTGCGCCAGACGTACCCGGCCATTGAGCTGTTGGTCTACGACGATGGGTCAACTGACGGCAGTGTGCCGATTCTTCAGGCACTGGCTGACACCCACGGGTTTTTCTTTCAGGCACAAGCCAATATCGGCCTGTCCGCCACACTCAATCAGGCACTTGAGCGCGCCCGGGGAAAATACTTCTTCCAGATGGGCTCCGATGACATCGCCTTTCTCGACAAGGTCGAGAAGCAGGTTACCTTTCTCGAAGCCAACCCCGAATACGCGGTTTGCGGGGGTAACGCGATCTATATTGATGGCAAGGGGCAGCTGCTCAACAAACGTCAGGTTTTCCATCCAGCGCGAGAGCTGGTGTTTGAAGACTTTTTTGAAGGCCGAAAACCCGGCTTCGCGGCGTCAACCGCACTGGTGCGCACAGAGGCTATGCGTGCTGTCGGAGGCTATCGCCCCGACATTGCACTGGAAGATATCTACATGTGGATGAAACTCTCCAGTGAGGGTTACCGCTTCTATGCCCTCAATGACATTATGTTGTATTACCGCAAGCACGGCAGCAACACCTACAAAAACACGGCCTTCATGCGTGACTGCATTCGCAAGACACTGCTGGAATATCGCGATCACCCGAGTTTTGAGCGCGTCTACGCCAAGGAAATGAATAGCCTGCTGCTAACCGCCGCCAAGCAGAAACAGAAAGCGCTGGCCCGCGACATATTGAAGGACATAAGCCTCCGTCACTATTCCAAAAAAACCATTCGCGCGCTTGCCAGGATGATTTTTTGACTATGCCAGACGTGACCAGCTACCAGCCACACCGCACCCTGCTTATTGGCCACGCCGATCGTGATGTAAATTTTGACTGGCTTTATCGCTATCTCGGGGAATACGACGACCTTGATGTCGCGGTTCTTGAAAAACCAGAGATAAAAGCCTTCCCCAAAACCTTCAAGCGCTTGCAAGGCCATCGCTATGATCGCGTGATTCTGGATTTGCCTTTTTCCAAGATCCGGCGATTCAGCAAAAACCTCAAAACCATCCCCAACCTTGTAATCTTTGAAGAAGATGCCTGCCAGAACTTCCTGCCCGCCTCACGCTGGTACGGTGCTTTTACGGAGTACTATCAAGACCTCCCGCAGGCTACCCTGATACTGACAGGTTTTGCCACAGCCGCACGATTTCGCCAGCAAGGTATCGAGTCGCGAGTGATCCCGAAGGGCTTCGATCAACATGCACTGTCAAACACACAGTTAGCACGCGATATTCCGCTAGGGTTTATTGGCCGTGTTCGCTCTGATGTTTATCGTGAGCGGCGCGAATTACTGGAATCGGTCGACCAAACGCTCGGCGTCACCAGCCTGCGGACCCACAGCCAGGAGGAGTATCGCGACACCCTGAACCGCATCGAAGTTTTTATCAGTGCCGACATCGGACTGGGCGAATACATGGCCAAAAACTTCGAAGCAATGGCCTGCGGTTGTGTGCTCGTCGCCGCTCGCCAGGGCGCCGGAGAGGAGGAGGCTTTAGGGTTCAAGGATATGGAGAATATCGTACTTTATGATTCGGCTGACGAAGCCATCGAGAAAATACAACAGCTGCGGCAAGACAATGGGTTGCGCACTCGCATTGCCAAAGCCGGAGAAGCTCATGCATTGAGCCGGTTTTCCCATCAACATATCGCCGATCAAATACTGGCTATTGCTCGAGAACCACTGAGCATAAAACCAGAACAGCCATCACCCAGCTGGTGGCGACGTCTGCTAAAACGTCAGTAAGGCTCTAAAATACTTCAAAAGATTCCCGGGCTTCCCAAGTGCCTGTCGCCAATCTGAAGACAGGGCCTCTCGATAGTAGCCGCGCGCTTCTCGCAGCCGGCCTGCGCGATAAAGAATTCGGAATACGGATAAAGCGCGCCGGGCACGGTATGACGCTTTGTATCGCATACAGGATTGCGTCAGACGGCTCGGGTCAAACACCTCATCCACCAATTGCATACCGACCGACAGGGCCGCATCACTTCCGTGGCGACGGCTGCCATCGTGCTTATGGATTTTTACTACAGCCCGCGACACGGCAAGCACTTCACCACTGGCTGCCAAACAATGCGCAAACACAGGAATATCTTCCGTTTGACGCAGAGAGGGATTAAAGGGAAACCGTAGAAGAAGGCTCCGCGCCATCAGCACAGCGCCATTGGATAGTCTGAGCCTCTTAAATAGATAATCCTGAAATCGCTGCTCGGGTGAGCTGGCCACCACCGGCACAGGAGCCAGTTTCTCACGTCCATCAGGGAATACAGACAGCGTTGGAGCCAGTACCATTTCCGCAGAAGGCGAGATTTCCAATCGCTCGCGAAAATCGCCCAATGCAGTGGGCAACATTTCGTCGTCGGCATCAAGGAACAACACCCACTCTCCGCCAGCCACCACAACGCCGTGATTGCGAGCCGCGGATGGCCCTGCATTGTCCTGCCGGATTACATTTAGATGTGGGTAGCGAGCTACTAACTCTTTGAGCACTCTCGGGGTCTGATCCGTAGAACCATCATCGACGACAATTACCTCATAGTCATTGCCGGGCTGCTCGCACGCAGAAGCAACCGCCCGATCCAACAGATGCCCGTAATTGTAGGCTGGTATCACCACCGAAAAACGTATCATCAGGATGACACTCGACCGCCCAATAACTGCTTGAACTGCCTTTCCACCCCCGGATGCGCATACCAGTTGCGCAAAAAGCGCTCGCGATCTTTCTGCTGGCAGCGCTTAAACGCAGCCGATGACGCCACCGCATGCAGCACGTCCAGATCAATAAGCTGCACGCCCTTCCCTGCCACCAGAAAATTGGTAGCCTTGAGATCGCCGTGGCAAAGCTGCAATTCCTGCATTACGCGAAAGGTTTCTGCCACCTCGGTAAGTTCAGCTTCGGTGGGCTCGCGCCGGGTAAAGACATCCAGCATTTCCTCGCCGCCAACATCTTCCGACACCAGGTAGGCGACCCCGCGCAATGGGCCGCGCCGCTGTTCCAGCAAGACCAGCGGCGCAGGCGTCCTGATACCGGCCATCTGCAGCAGGTGTGCTGCGCGCCAAGCGTTGCTCGCGCGGGTTTCGCGAAACAGTCGGCGCAAGCGGTGGCCGGCATTCTTGATATTGTAGCGTTTGATAATCACCGGCCGACCCGCCAGCTCCGTGCGCACAACGGTTGCACTATTGCCGTCTTTCAGCAGGGTTGCGCGAACCATAACGCTATCCGGCGCGGCCTTGAATTTGCTTAACCACGCCTCGTCAATACCCCGCTTGTAGACCAGATGCCAGCCCCCGGTTCGACTCGCGACAACCTCTGTGCAATTTCGATAAATTTTGCTCAGGTATTTATTTGCCCGGTACCACCAGCGTTTGCGGGTTTTCTCGTGCAACAAACGGCGCGCTTTGTCTTCGGCTATATCCAGCGACAGCGGCAAGTAGGGACTGTCGAGCAGTGCCTGGCGCTCACTCCAGGGAAACTGGGCGATAAAATCCGCCAGATTATCCAGTGACTGCTCCACCGATAGGGGGCCGGCCTCGCTTTTCAGGGAGGCGTTATCGACGATAAACATCTTGCCGTCCGCCAGCAGGAAATTATCGAAATGAATATCCTCCTGCCAGATCCCGGCCCGGTGCATGCTCGCCAGCAACTCGAAGGTCGCCGCCAGAAAGGCATTGCGGCGCTCACCGCGCAGACCGCTGCCCAGCGATTCAGCGCCTTCGAGCTTTTCGTAGACTACCGCGAGCAGACCGCTTTCCAGAGTACCGGCCCAAAGCAGTGCGGGCGCGGGCAGGCCCGCCTGCTGCAGCACATTAAAACCGCTGACCTCTGCCTGCTGCTCACGCTCAACCGACGGCAAAAACACTTTGGCGACGACCGCCCTGCGCCCCCAGCGACCGGCAAAGGTGGCGCGCTTACCCGGCAACAGACGCAGACTCTGCTCCAGCACCAGGGGCTCACCGTCAACGACACACTCCACCGGCGTCGCAACCTGCCACTGTCGAGTCTCAAGCGCACTGCGAAGCGCATCAGTCATGTTTATTCTCCAGAAATTCTGCGGCGCGTTGCGGCATACTGAAAATATCCGCCGATGCCGCAAATACCCGGCCACGCTCACGCCAGGGCTCTGCTGGCGCTTGAGCAATCTCTTTCAAGGCCGCATTCAGTTGTGATTGAGAGAAAGGCTTAGGAATGACCGCCCCCATGTTTTGCTCGCTGACATAACGGGCGTAGCCGCAGGCATCCGTGGTTACCACGGGCAAACCCGCAACCATTGCCTCCAACAACACCGTGCCTGTATTTTCGCGGTAGGCCGGGTGGAGTAAAACATCTCCGGCCCAAAGATAATCACTCACCGCGTCCACACCTCCGAGGAACTGCACCTGCGCCGACACATTGAGAGTAGCCGCCAGTTTTACAAAGCGATCTGAACGGTCTTTGCCCAAAATCAAAAGCCGGCTTTTTACACCGGACTGCAACAGTTCTGCAAAAGCACGGATGGCTCGATCAAGTCCCTTGGTGCGAAAGCCGCTGCCGACGAACAGAACTATTTTCTCCTCGTCCTGCCAGCCAAAGCGCTGGCGCAAAGCCCGGCGTCTGGTCGCATAATCCTCAGGCATAATGCGGTCGCGACGAATGCCCGGTGGCAGCAACTGCAGGCGCTCATCCGGTGTTTTGTAGTAATGCTGATACACCGTTTTTTCCGGCTCGGAGATCAACAGTGAGCGGGTCGCGACCGCCGGAGAAAACACCGCCTGCTCCATAGCCAGATACTGGCGGGCACGCGGCAGGCAGCGATACAGGCGACCTCGCTCCTCATAAACCTTGGCGGCAAAACAACTGTCGGCCGCATAGTAGATATCCAGCCCCGGCATTTTATTAAAACCTACCAGCCGCTCAACGCCGGATGCTTTAACTTGCGCCGGCAAGGCCTCGGCAAAGGCCCGATCGCGGGCATGGTTGCTGATTCCACTGACCGGCACTTCGCGCACAGCAATGTCGTCAGGCCGCTCACCTTCCCACTCACCGCAGAACACGGTAACCCGATGGCCGCGGTCGATGCAGGCCCGGGCAATGGCCAGCATATCGCGCTGCAAGCCTCCAAAGGGAAAATACTTGAACAGCGCAAAGCCGAAATGCATCAGCTCGTCTCCTGCTGCAGCTCTTCCACCGCTCGCCACACCCGGCGTGGGGTAAGTGCGGTCATCACCACCGGGTCGGTGGCTGGCAGATCACCGCGGGGGAATTCCCCCGCCAGCAGGTGGCGCTGGTTGGCGCCGTAGGTTCCCACCAGATTGGGCGAGGTCGGACCGTAAAGCGCCACTGTGGGACGATTCAGCGCAGCGGACAGATGGCCCAGCCCTGTATCCACCGACACCACAAAAGCCGCGCCTTGCAACTCGGCGGCGACGCCCTGGAGGTTCAACTTGGGCAGCACTTTGATTTTCTCTAAAATATCCGCCAAGCGCAGCGCCCGCTCGCGCTCGGCATCGCTACCCCAGGGCAAGCGAATTTCATAACCCGCTTTTACCACTTGATTGCACAGTTCTCGCCAGTAGGGCTCGGGCCAATGCTTGTCGTGGCGCGTTGTGCCGTGCAGAAAAATGGCATAGGGCTCGCGTTCGCCGCCGAGCTTGAATTTGCTGCAGTCGATGGCGTAATCGCCGCGCCGCGAAGGCTTTTCGTAGCCCAGCGCCTGGGCGAACAGTTGTCGGGTCCGCTCCACCGCGTGCTGTTCGCGAGGAATGTGATACTTGCGATGATAGAACCACGACGCCACTTTTTCGCGAACGGTGGCACTATCCATGCCTGCGCGCGGCGCTTTGACCAGGCGCATCAGCACCGCGCTTTTGAACAGACCCTGAGCATCGATCACCAGATCGTAGTTTTCCTTTCGAATCTGGGTTTTGAAGGCCTTCCACTCAATCCCTTTCATCGCCGCCAGCGGCGACTTGCGCCAGCGCCGGATGGCCACCGGAATAACCCGCCCCACCGACTCATGCCAGGCGGGGATTTCGGCAAAGCCCTCTTCTACAACCCAGTCGAATACAATCCCGGGAATCGCCTGGGCAGCATCGGTCAAGGCCGGCAGGGTGTGAATCACATCGCCCATCGACGAGGTTTTGATAATCAGTACACGCATCAGGAGTTGTCTTTGCCGGTCAGCTCTACGGCAATCGGCTCATCGGCAAGCAAAGCATCAAGAGATTGAATAACTCGCGCCGGCGCCAGATCTACCAGGCATTTGAGATGCCCCAGCGGGCATTCACGTTTAAAACAGGGGCCGCAGTCCACCGGAATCTGTTCGACGGCAACGCGCTCGGCCAGCGGCGGCGTAAAGCCCGGCGAGGTGGAGCCGTAGACCACCACCAAAGGCCGGCCCAGAGCCGCCGAAATGTGCATCAGCCCCGAGTCGTTGGAAACCACCGCGGACACCTGTGACAGAATATCAATGGCCTGCCCCAGCGAGGTCTTTCCGCAGAGGCTGATGCAGCGCTCGGCAGACGTCGGCGGCAGGGCTCCGCGAATTCGCTCGGCCACCTCGGCATCCTTGGCTGAGCCCATCAAAACCACCTGCCAACCGCGACCGATATAGTCGGCGGCCACAGCGGCGTAGTGTTTGTCCGGCCAGCGTTTGGCGGGGCCAAATTCGGCGCCGGGGCAGAGTGCCAGCACAGGCGATTGCAGGCCTTTCTCGGCCAGCAATTTTGCCGCAGCTTTTTGATCCACCATCAGCGCCGGCCGGGGAATCGGCTCAGGCAGGGTTGATCCCTGCGGCAGGGCCAGCGCGACAAAGCGTTCAATCATCAGTGGATAGTCGGATTTGTTCAGCTTGCGCACATCGTTCAGCAAGCCATAGCGCATTTCACCGAGCCACCCGGTTCGCTGAGGAATGCCGGCAAAGAAGGGGATGAGGGCAGATTTTAAGGAGTTCGGCAGAACAATTGCCTGGTCGTAACCGGCCTCGCGCAGTTCACGGCCAATCTTACGGCGGGTGCCCAGCTGCAACTGACCGTGACCCACCGGCATACTCAGGCCGTTGCGCACTTCCGGCATCCGGTCGAGCAGAGGCTTGCTCCACTGGGGCGCAAGCACATCAATCTCGCAACCCGGATGAAGCTGGCGCAGCACCTTGAACAGGGTCTGCGCCATAACCATGTCGCCGACCCAGGAAGGCCCAATGATGAGTATGCGACGGTTCGGCATCGGTCCGATCAGTCAGCGACCGGCGCCAGCCATTCGGCCCGGAAGTTGCCGCGACCTTTCACCGAATCGAAGTAAGCATTCTGCAGCTTTTCGGTAATAGGGCCGCGCTTGCCTTCGCCGATGCGGCGTCCGTCCAGCGACTGAATGGGCAGCACTTCGGCAGCGGTACCGGTGAAGAAGGCTTCATCGGCGATATAGACTTCATCGCGGGTGATGCGCTTTTCAATGATCTCATAGCCGTTGTCTTCCGCCAGCGCAAAGATGGTGTTGCGGGTAATGCCGTCCAGACAGCTGGTCAGCTCGGGGGTATAGAGCTTGCCCTCGCGGACAATAAAGATATTCTCGCCGGAACCTTCCGCCACATAGCCTTCGTTATCCAGCAACAGGGCCTCTTCACAGCCGCTGTCCAAAGCTTCTTTCAGGGCCAACATGGAGTTGATGTAGTGACCGTTGGCCTTGGCCTTGCACATGGAAATGTTGACGTGGTGACGGGTGTAGGACGAGGTGCGCACCTTGATACCATTGATCTTGGCTTCCGGCGACATATAGGCCGGCCAGTGCCAGGACGCCACAATCACGTGGGTTTTCAGGTTGTCGGCGCGCAGGCCCATACCTTCGGAGCCGAAAAAGACCATCGGTCGCAGGTAGGCTTCATCCAGACCATTTTCACGCACCACATCGCGCTGGGCGGCGTTGAGCACCTCTTTCGAAAACGGCACTTCCATATTGAGAATATGGGCCGACCGAAACAGACGATCGGTATGTTCCTTGAGGCGAAAGATGGCTGTACCGTGACTGTCCGTTTTGTATGCGCGCACGCCCTCAAACACACCGAGACCATAGTGCAGAGTGTGAGTCAGCACATGCACCTTGGCTTCGCGCCAGGGCACCATTTCACCATCAAACCAAATCACGCCATCGCGATCAGCCATGGACATTGCAGATACTCCTCAAGAAATTTCGTTATTCGCTTCGCCCGGTGTCATCCAGTGCTGCCATTGTTCAAGCACTCGCTGTCGCTGCTCCATGACCTCGGCAAGGGGCACAACCCCCTTTTCTTCTTGCAGGCTTGAGCGGTGAACAAAACTGCGGAAAGTCTTGTAGGCGTCAATCAGGGCAAGAGCCTGAGCTTCACTTAACAGGCCCTCGGCCTGCAGCGACTCCAGAATCCGGATGTTGTCGGTATATCGCGTGAGCGAGGGGTACCGGCAGGCCTGGGCGAGAACCGCATATTGCACCATAAATTCAATATCAACGATACCTCCAAGCCCCTGTTTCAGCTCAAAGCTCTCATTTTTTTTGCTGCTGCTTTCGCCGGAAAGGTGCTCGCGCATGCGGTCGCGCATTTCGACCACCTCTTTGCGCAAGGTCTCTTCGTCGCGGGGCTTGGCCAGCAGGGCCGCACGCAGCTCCGCAAAACGCTTCGCCAAGCCCTCACCGCCGGCCACCACCCGGGCACGCACCAGCGCCTGATGTTCCCAGGTCCAGGCGTTGCTGTACTGGTATTCCTCGAAGGCTTTGAACGACGCCACCAACAGGCCCGAATTGCCGGACGGACGCAGCCGCATATCCGCCTCGTAGAGCTGGCCGAGGCCCGTGGTCGCGTTGAGAATATGGATCATGCGCTGGCCGAGCCGGGTTACGAAGGTGGCCGCGTCCACCGGCCGCTTGCCATCTGTTACTGCGGTGCTCTCAACATCGTGAATAAACACCAGATCCAGATCAGAGCCGTAGCTCAGCTCCAGCCCACCCAGCTTGCCGTAGCCCACCACCACAAAGGGCAGCTCGCTTTCACAACCGGGCAGGTTGCCATGGCGGGCCTGCAGATCCTGCCAGGCCAGCTCCAGCACATGGCTGAGCACCACCTCGGCGATGGCGGACAGGTAATCACTGACCTTCATCAGCGGCAGGGTGCCGACGATTTCCGAGGCCGCGACGCGCAGAATATGCGCCAGTTTGAAATAGCGCAGGGCTTCCATTTGCGCTTCCTGATCTTCTTCGGGAATGCGCAGCAATTGCTGGCGCAACTCGCTGTAAAGGCCCTCTTTGTCCGGCACGGAAAACAGGCTGTGCTCATTGAGCAGTTCGTCGAGCAGCACCGGGTTGCGGGCCAGTTGCCGCGAAATCCAGGGGCTCGCGTCACACAGACGCACCAGCCGGCTGAGGGCACCCGGGTTTTCTATCAGCAGCACCAGATAGGCGGTACGGCGCAGTACCGACTCCACCAGCGGCAGGATTCGCAGATAGCAGCGACCCGGCAGCTCTGCGTCGACGCAGGCATCGAGTAAGCGCGGTAGAAAATCGTATAGTCGTTCGCGGCCGATGCTCTGCATTCGCTTGACGGTGCCGCCATCCAGCATGGCGAGGGTCAGCCGGGCGACTTCTTCGGCTTCATCAAAGCCGGCGTCTTCCAGTTCGGCCACCAGGGCTGCATGCTCAGCGTTTTGCAGCAAGTCTTCCCAGGGTCGCTCGGAGCGCTCTATCTCATCACTCTCTTCCGGATCGGCTATGACCGCCTCAAAGTGAGCCGCCACATTCTCGCGATGCTGTTGCAGCGCCGCCTCATAGGCCGCCCAGTTATCAAAACCCATAACCCAGGCCAGTGCGGCGCGCTCTCTGGGCTCTCTCGGCAAATGCTGGGTCTGACGATCGAGCCAGGCCTGAATGGCGTGTTCGCTGTCGCGCAGAAAGTTATAGGCAGCCGTCAACTCCTGCACCGCCTCCACCGGCAACTGTTCCAGCTCCAGCAACTCATTGAGTACCACCAGCAGGCGACGCTCCTGCAAGGCCGGCTCGCGCCCACCGCGCACCAGCTGAAAACACTGGGCGATAAATTCCACCTCGCGAATGCCGCCACTGCCCAACTTGATATTGTCCTGCAATTGACGCCGCTTGACCTCGCGCCGGATCATTCCCTTCATTTCACGGAGGGCTTCGATGACCGAAAAGTCGATATAGCGGCGGTAGACAAAGGGCTTCAGATCCGCCAGCAGGCGCTCGCCAGAGGCGATGTCGCCGGCCACGGCCCGTGCCTTGATCATGGCGTAGCGCTCCCACTCCCGCCCCTGATCCTGGTAGTACTCCTCCATGGCATCGAAGTTGATCACCAACGGGCCACTCTGGCCGTAGGGCCGCAAGCGCATGTCCATGCGGAACACAAAACCGTCCACCGTGCGCTGATCAAGGCTGGCAATAAGGCGCTGCCCGAGCTTGATGAAAAACTGCTGATTATCCACCTGACGCACACCGCCGACTGTCTCGCCCGATTCGGGATAGGTGAAAATCAGGTCAATATCTGAGGACAGGTTCAGCTCACAGGCACCCAACTTGCCCATGGCAATCACCACCAGTCGCTGCGGTTCGCCGCTGCGACTGTGGGGCTCACCCCATTCAAGCGCCAAGTCGGCGTGGTGAAAATCGAGCGCGATTTGCAGGCAGTGGTCAGCCAGCAGGCTCAGGTCTTTTGTGGTTTGGGAGGTGTCCGCCAGGCGGTTGAGGTCGCGCCAGACAATGCGCAGCCAATGGTAATTGCGAAAGCGACGCAGCGCCTTGTCCAGCTCAGCTGCGGATGCCGGCTGGGCCGAAAAGGCAAAGTCGCTTTGCGGCGCATCGAGCTCACCTGAAGATTGCAGATCAATCAGCACTTGCGGCAGCTGACGCAGAATTTCAAAGCCCGCCTGGGAGCTGGCCAGCACCCGACTCAGCCGCTTGGCAAACGCTGCATCTGCGAGACTTGCCTCGTACCAGGCCCGCTGTTCGTCGTTGCAGGCCTCAATCAACTGTTGCCAGTTGCTCGCCAAATCCTCGCGTAAACATTCCGGAACCTTATCAACAGGCAGTGCCATGAAAGTCCTTAGTCTGAACTAGTTACTTTGCGCGCTGGGTGCCACGCGCATGACTTCGGTAATGGTGGTTTCGCCGGCGGCCACCTTCTGGGCGCCGCTCAGGCGCAGGGTTTTCATGCCCCCCTTCACCGCCGCCTGGCGCAGACCGGCCAGATTCATATCATTGTTGATCATGCCCTTCACAGCGTCATCCATCGTCAACACCTCGTAGATGCCCTGACGACCGTAGAAACCGGTATTGCGGCACTCCAGACAACCCTCTGCGCTGTACACCTGTTTGGGGCTTTCGGCTCGCCATGGGGCAATCAACTGCTGCCAACCGAGCGAGTCGGTTTCTGCCGGCTGCTTACAGTGAGGGCAGAGGGTGCGCACCAGGCGCTGGGCCATCACCCCTAACACGGTCGCCTTGAGGAGGTAGGAAGGTATTTCCAGTTCCAGCAGCCGGGTAATGGCGCTCGGTGCATCGTTGGTGTGCAAGGTCGCGATGACCAGATGACCGGTCAGTGCCGCCTGCACTGCCATTTCGGCGGTTTCGCGGTCGCGGATTTCACCGATCATGATGATATCCGGGTCCTGGCGCAGCAGCGCCCGCACCCCGGCGGCAAAGCTCAGCCCGATCTGGGAGTGAACCTGCATCTGGTTGAAGCTGCCCTCTACCATTTCGATGGGGTCTTCAATGGTGCAGACATTCACATCCGAGGTCGCGATCTGTTTCAGACTCGAATACAGGGTCGTGGTCTTGCCAGAGCCGGTGGGCCCAGTGACCAGCACAATGCCGTTAGGCTGATTGATCATGGTCTGCCAGCGCTTGAGGTCCTCGCCGCGCAGACCCAGCTGATCAAAGCTGCGCAACAACACTTCCGGATCGAAGATCCGCATCACCATCTTTTCGCCAAAGGCCGTGGGCAGTGTGGACAAGCGCAGCTCTATCTCGCCGCCATGAGGATTTTTGGTTTTCAGGCGCCCATCCTGGGGCCGGCGCTTTTCCGCCAAGTCCATGCGACCGAGAATTTTCAGCCGGCTGACCACCGCCGCCATCACCCCGGCGGGCATTTCATACACATTGTAGAGAGCACCATCGATACGAAAGCGAACATTGCCGATCTCGCGACGGGGTTCGATATGAATGTCACTGGCCCGCTGATCAAAGGCGTACTGCAGCAGCCAGTCGACAATCTTGACCACGTGACCGTCGTTGGCATCCAGATCCTTGGCAGCGCCCATTTGCAGCAGCTGCTCCAGATTGGTAACACCGGACTCCTTTTTCTCGGTGCCCTGCACCCCCAGCACCGAATTCGAGAGACTGTAAAACTCAACCGTATAACGAGCAATATCCGAGGGCTTGGCCAGAACCTTGCGCAGCGGTTTGCGCAGGGTGGGAGCGAGGTTGTCCTCCCATTTGCTTTCGAAGGGATCCTGCACACCGACCACGACTTCATCCTCATTCGCTTCCAGCGCGAGAATGCCGTAGCGCTGGGCGAAGGCGAAGGACATCACCTCGGTAATCGCTGGCACGTCAATCTTCAGCGGGTCGATGGGACGATAGTCCAGACCGCAGTGCTCTGCCAGCCACTGCATCAGAAAATCTTCTGTCAGGTGCCGCCCCGGGCGCTTGAGGTTTTCCAGGTCAAAGTTGGCAATATGCTCTATCGGATTTACCGCTTTGCCGTCGCGCTTGGAAGTGAAATGGGGAATGCGACGAAAATCGGCAGCCGTAATATAGCCCTCCTGTTCCAGCAGGTTCAGCAGTTGTTTGACCGACAAGGGGCCGGATAGCTTGGGCGCCGTATTCTGCATACAAAATTCCCTATTCTTTTCACTGTATTATCACAGTCACCCGCCCACAATTACCAGCGTGGGACCACAGCAGGCCCAAAAAGGGCCTTCAGGTCAACTGTTACAATTTTATGACAAGCCAGTATACTGGCGGCCTCGCGAAGCAGGAGAGCATTATGGCTGGTAACCCTCTCACCAATTTGTTCGGAAAATCACCGATTGCCCCCATCCAGCAGCATATGACCAGTGTCCGGGATTGCGCCCAGACGCTGGCCGCCTTTATGGAGGCCGCCTACGCAGGAGACTGGGATGCCGCCAAAGAACAGCAGAAAGCGATCACCAAGCTTGAGCACGATGCTGACAAGCTGAAAAAGCAGGTCCGCATTCAGCTGCCCAAGAGCCTGTTTTTGCCGGTCCCGCGCTCAGACCTGCTTGATCTGGTGGGCGTACAGGATCACATCGCCAATCTATCCAAGGATATTGCCGGCCTGATGCTGGGTCGCCAAATGACAATTCCGGAGAAGCTGACCGACCTGATGCGCGACTACCTCAAACTCGCCATCGATACCGTCAACCAGGCTCACCGCGCTATTGATGAGCTGGACGAGCTGCTGGAAAGCGGCTTTCGCGGTCGCGAAGTGGACTTCGTGGAATCGCTGATCAACGAGCTGGATAAGCTCGAACACGAAAATGACAAGGCCCAGGTCAAAATCAGAGCCGCGCTGTTCAAACTGGAGGATTCGCTGCCGCCCGTCAACGTCATGTTCCTTTACCGGATCATCGACTGGGTAGGTGAACTGGCCAACGAAGCGCAGAAAGTAGGTTCGCGCCTGCAAATTCTGCTGGCCCGTTAACGAACCACAAAAAATTTTGGGGATAACACATGTCTGTTATTGCAGAACACGGCCATATTCTGCTGATTTTGGCCTGTTTATTCGGCTTCTTTATGGCTTGGGGTGTGGGCGCCAACGATGTAGCCAACGCCATGGGCACCTCGGTGGGTTCCAAGGCGCTGACCATCAAACAGGCGATCCTGATCGCCATGGTATTCGAATTCTGCGGCGCCTATCTGGCTGGGGGTGAAGTCACTTCCACCATCCGCAAAGGAATCATCGACTCATCCATACTCGCCGACACGCCCGAGTTATTGGTGTACGGCATGATGTCCTCACTATTGGCGGCCGGTACCTGGCTGCTGATTGCCTCGCTGATGGGCTGGCCGGTCTCAACCACCCACTCCATCGTGGGCGCGCTGGTAGGCTTTGCCGCCGTAGGCATCAGCGTGGATGCGGTCGCCTGGGGCAAGGTGGGCCAGATCGCCGCCAGCTGGGTAGTTTCGCCCCTGATGGCCGGCACTATTTCCTTCCTCTTATTTATGAGCGCCCAACGCCTGATTCTAGATGCCCCGGAACCCTTCAAGGCAGCCAAGAAGTACGTTCCGTTCTATATGTTTGCGGTGGGCTTCATCATCGCCATGGTCACCATGGTAAAAGGCCTCAAGCATATTGGCCTGGGTCTGAGCTTCCAGGAATGTCTGGCCTACGCGGCGATGGTTGGCCTGGTGATTATGGGACTGGGCTATGTGCTGCTTAGCCGCATCAAGGACGAGCCCATTGAAGGCAACTTCCGCTACGCCAACGTCGAGCGCGTTTTCGCCATACTGATGATCTTCACCGCCTGCGCCATGGCCTTTGCCCACGGCTCCAATGACGTGGCCAATGCGGTCGGCCCGCTGGCAGCGGTGGTGTCCGTTATCCAGTCAGGCGGCGAAGTTGCTGCTAAATCCCCCCTGCCTTGGTGGGTCTTGCTGCTCGGTGGCGGCGGTATCGTGGTCGGTCTGGCAACTTACGGCTTTAAGGTTATTGCCACTGTAGGTAAAAAGATCACCGAGCTGACCCCGAGCCGCGGCTTCGCCGCCGAGCTGGGCGCCGCCACCACTGTCGTGCTGGCCTCAGCCACGGGCCTGCCGATTTCAACCACACACACACTGGTGGGCGCGATTCTCGGCGTCGGTCTGGCGCGCGGTATTGCGGCCCTTAACCTGCGTGTGATCGGCAGTATTTTTCTGTCCTGGCTGATTACTCTGCCTGCAGGTGCCGGTCTGGCGATTATCTTCTTCTTCCTGTTTAAAGGCATTTTCGGCTGATCGGTGGCCCTCCCTGACCTCAAAACCCAACTCGCGGAGCTGATTGCACTTCCCTCAGTCAGTTCCGCATCGCCCCGTCACGACCTCGGCAACCTGCCGGTTATCGAAAAGCTGGCGGGCTGGCTCGAAGAGCTGGGCTTTGCCGTACAGATTCTGCCGCTGCCCCACCACCCTCAGAAAGCGAATCTGCTGGCCACACTGGGCTCCGGCCCGGGCGGGCTGGTACTAGCGGGACACACCGACACCGTCCCGTGCGATGAGTCACTCTGGACCAGCAGCCCCTTTACCCTGACCGAACGCGATCAGCGTTTATACGGTCTCGGCGCGACAGATATGAAGGGGTTTTTCCCGATTGCCATTGAGGCCGCCCGCCACTTTCTCGATAGCCCGCTGCAGCAACCGTTGATGATTCTGGCCACCGCCGACGAAGAAAGCTCCATGGCTGGCGCCCGAGCACTGGCCAGTCAGGGTTTTCCCAAGGCGCGCTATGCGGTCATTGGTGAACCTACCGGTCTCAGGCCCATTCGAATGCACAAGGGCATCATGATGGAGGCGGTGCGCCTGCAGGGCCAATCGGGGCATTCATCTGACCCCAAACTCGGCCGCTCGGCGCTGGAGGCGATGCACGAGGTGATGAGCGAGCTGGTCAAGCTGCGCCGGGACCTAGCGGGGCGCTACCGCCACGAAGGCTTTACCCTGCCCTCGCCGACACTCAACTTTGGCTGCATTCACGGTGGCGACAACCCCAACCGCATCTGCGGTCAGTGCGAACTGCAGTTTGATCTGCGCGGCGTGCCCGGCATGCACAATGACGAATTGCGCGCCGCTATTCGCGCGCGATTGCAGCCCATCGCCGAAGCCCACCGCGTAGACTTTGAACTGGCTTCACTGATGCCAGGTATCGAGCCCTTTGAGCAGGCGGCGGACAGCGAACTGGTGAAAGCGGCCGAAACCCTGACCGGCCACCGCGCCGATGCTGTGGCCTTTGGCACTGAAGCGGGCTTTATGCAGCAACTGGGCATGGAAACCATCGTACTCGGCCCCGGCTCTATTGATGTGGCTCACCAGCCAGACGAGTATCTGGAGCTGAGCCAGATTAAGCCTGCTGTGAACCTGCTGCGCGATCTGATCAAGCGCTTCTGTCTTTAAAACTCACGCTCTATAGAATGGGCCGAACTCGATACCAACCCGCCACACTATAGCGCTGGCGCCGGGCCGGTTTGACCTCGTGCGGAAAGCGCTCACTGAGAAACAGCACCAGACGGCCAAATAGCGGCGCCACGGTTTCCACCACCTCACCGTCAAAGTTGCGGTACATCACCAGCTCGCCGCCCCAGTCCGGCGCCCAGACCGGATTTAGGTACAAGACGCTCGACAGAATGCGGTTAGTCTGTCCGGCAAAAGCGTCCAGATGGGTTTTGTAAAAAGCGCCACGCTTGTACCGAGCGAAATGACATTCAAAATCAAACAGACCCAGCATCAAACGCTGGTTCAGTCCCAGCCGCAGCTGTTCCATCCAGTTCAGGTAGGCCGATTCAGCCGGATAGTCGTGGTCGAGCCAGTGAATCGTGTCCGAGCGCAAACGCTCGCTGAGCCGAAACGCACTGTCGCGCCCCACTCCGGCGCGCCGAAAGCCGGCGCGACTGCGGGGCCCCACTCGCTCGTAGAGCGCCCAGAGCAGCTCTGCCGGCACCAGCGAATCGCACAGGCTGTAGCCATCGCGCAAAAGATCGTCGGCGATACGGTCAAAGGCATCCGCTAGAAGAAGAGGGCTGAGAGTATTCACGCTGGTACTCGCGACAGGACGCGGCTTTTTAAGGCAAAACCCCCGACTTGTCACGAAATTTCAAGCAAAGATTCACAGGGGTAATCGTGGTTTGCCCTTATAGGTGGGGTGCCACCGGTGTTATAATCTGGCTCGACCCTGGGGTATGCGTCAGACCGCAAGATCCCTGAGCCGATGCTTTTTACCCAGGCTGTTTCCAGCCGTTGCTGTTGTGCATGCCCGCTTGACGGGAAGCCTGATGCAACGCGGGGACTGCCACCTTGAACCTCTGGGTTCAAGGGTCACGCGGCCAACGGTACCACCGGGGTTTTTCTACTTGCTCGCTCGCAGCACTTTGCGCACCATAAGCGCATGACATCCCTGCAGAAATCAGCATTGAGACGCAGCCTGCGCGAACGCCGCCGGGGCCTGTCTGTACACGACCAGCGCGCAGCAAGCAGGAATCTCGACACCCAACTGCGCGCCCTGCCTGTACTGCGCTCCGCGCGGAGTATCGCTCTCTATCTCGCCAATGACGGCGAAATTTCGCCCTACACGACCCTGCGCCGACTCAGCCGCATGGGCAAACGCTGCTACCTGCCCTGCCTGCGCCGCACTCACCTGGCCTTTCGCAGCCATCGCCCGGGGCAGACGCTGCGCACCAACCGCTTTGGCATTCCCGAACCTGCACCCAGGCGGGGCACTGACCTGCCGGTCGCGGCCATGGATGTGATTTTGTTGCCGCTGGTGGGCTTTGATCGCAAGGGGAATCGACTGGGGATGGGAGGCGGTTTTTACGACCGCACGCTGGCGCGTTTGTCGCCCATAAAACGGCCGCTGCTGATTGGCCTCGCCCACCACTGTCAGGAAGTAGAGCAATTACCGGTACAGAGCTGGGATATTCCGCTGGACGCTGTGGTTACCGACAAAACCGTTTACTGGCTGAAGCAGCGTCGCCGCCCCTGACTGACTCAATGATCAAACAGGTGGCCGAGTTTGCCGGCCTTGGTGGCCAGGTAACGGGCATTGTGGGGGTTTTCCCCGGTGCGCAGCGGCAGCCGCTCAACCACTTCAATACCGTGTTCAGTCAAGGCGTTTACTTTGCGCGGGTTGTTGGTCATCAGCTTGAGCTGGCTGATGCCCAAGTGATCACACATGACTTTGCAGATGCTGTAATCGCGCATATCCGCATGAAAGCCGAGCTTTTCATTGGCCTCAACCGTATCGGCGCCTTCATCCTGCAGTTTGTAGGCGCGGATCTTGTTCAGTAAACCAATACCCCGTCCTTCCTGGCGCAGATAAAACAGGGCGCCGCGCCCCTCGGTGGCGATCTGCTCCAGCGCGGCCTGCAGTTGCGAGCCACAGTCACAGCGCATGCTGAACAGGGCATCGCCGGTCAGGCACTCGGAGTGCACCCGCCCCAGCACCGGCTCGTCGCTGCTGACATCGCCCAGGGTGAGCACAATGTGCTCTTTGTGATTTTCTGTATCCTCAAAACCATGGATATCGAAAATGCCCCACGGGGTGGGCAGTTTCGAGGATTCGACAAACCTAAGGGACACGCTGAACTCCGGCCAGATTGCAGGGAGGCGCAATTCTAGCCTGATTGGCAGGCAAATTCGACCGCAAAGTCAGTAACGGGCACGAAGTGTCAGGATGTTGTCCCGCTCCTGCATGTCCACATGCGTCAGGTAACTCATCCCCAACAGGACCACCTGCGGAAAATTACCTTCAATCACCACTGCCGGCACGTTATTGGCGACGATACCACCGACGCTCACCGAGCGCAGCGTGACCCGATAGGACGGCGCTATTCCGCTGGCCGTGGAGACTGCCGCCCGCTCCCCTTTCTTGAAATCGATACCCAGCTGGGTGGCGTGGCGACTGCTGAGCGCCATCAGGTTGGCGCCGGTATCCACCAACGCGGCAATGCTGCGCCCATTGATGCTGACCTGGGTCATATACTTCAGTTCGCTGTCGCGATGCAGTACCACCTCGCGAGCGGTGTTGGCGCGGTAACTGGCGTTGATGCGCGAGGACAGATCCAGCCACTGCTGCTGACCGTCGATTTCCAGCAGCGCTTTTTCCGTATTGGCCTGCAGCAGGGTCACCCCTTGAAAACTCTGGCCCTGGCGCAGCAATTTCTGCTGGCCGTTAACCGTCAGGTAGGCGGAGCCCTCAAACAAGGCGTTGACCTGCACGTCTGCCAGCGCCGACTGCGCCAGCAGGCAAAGCAGCGCCAAGCACCGTTTCACTGGGCAGCCTCGTGCAGGGCGATCAATTCAGCCACCGTGGCTTCGACATCGTCGGCCTGGGTAATGGCGCTGATCATGGCCGCGCTGCCAACGCCAGTGGACAGCACATCTTTGGCCCGGCGCACATCAATGCCGCCAATCGCGGTCAGGGTGTATTGCTCGCCGAGCAGCTCGACCCAGTGTTGCAATTGGCTCAGGCCTTGCGGATCGAAGGGCATCACCTTGCTGGTAGTCGCATAGATCGGGCCGAGCGCGATATAACTGGGTTTAAGGCTGTGCGCCGTGGCGATTTCAAAATAGCTGTGTGTGCTCACCCCTAGCCTCAATCCCGCCTCGCGAATGGCGTTGATATCCGCCGTCTCTAGGTCCTCCTGCCCCAGGTGCACCCCGTAGGCGCCCGCGGCAATGGCCTCTTCCCAGAAATCATTGATAAACAAACGCGCCTTGTGGCGCTCGCTGACGGCAACCGCACGCTCAATTTCCTCGCGCAGCGACGCGCCGGTTTTATCTTTCACCCGCAATTGGATAGTGGTAACACCCAGCGGCAGCAGGCGCTCAATCCATTCGGCACTGTCCACCACAGGATAAAGCCCCAGTTTACCGCCGCAATCCGGGAAGGGTTTTACTGCCTTGTGGCGCAAAGTCGGGCTGACCGTGGGCAGGTCCCACCAGTGGGTGGGCCATCCCATATGGGCCACCGCACCAGGGCCACCGCCGATTTGCGACGACAACCTCAGCCCCTGAGTCACGTAGGCCTTGCCCAGCACCAGCGCGTCTTTCAGGTCATAGCCTCGCGCCACCGCCGCGGTCACTGCCGATGAGAGGGTACATCCTGAGCCGTGGCTGTTAACGGTTTGCACATCGCGGCCGTGTAACCAGAAGCCGTCCTCGCCGTCGGTCCAGTAGTCCAGCCGCTCGCCGTTGAGGGCATCGAAATGTCCGCCGGTAATCAGCACCGACCGCGCGCCCAGCGCGACCATTTCCTTACCGGCTTTTTCGACATCGTCCAGACCCCGCAACTGGCGCCCCAAAAGAGCCTCCACTTCGTTGCGATTGGGGGTGAGCAAATCGACCCGCGGCAGTAATTGGTCAAGCAAGGCGTTGGTGGCGTCACCGGTTATCAGCGAGTCGCCGCTACTGGCACGGGTAACCGGATCGCAGACCACGAAGCCCGGATATTCCTTGAGGTACTTCGCGACCATCTCTACCACTTCTTCACTGGCGAGCATGCCCACCTTGATGGCATTGGCGGGCAAGTCACTGTCCAGGGCGTTGATCTGCGCCGCCAGCGCCCGGCGATGGGTAACCGCCACATAGCCCACAGCGAAACTGTTCTGGGCGGTGATCGCGGTAATCACCGTGCAGCCGTGAACCGCGAAATCCTGAAAGGTGGCCAGATCGGCCTGAATACCGGCACCGCCGCCTGAATCTGAACCGGCGATACTCCAGGCGATGGGTCTACTCTGTGATGCCATTCACTGTCCTTACTGATTGCCCACAAGCGCGTGGGGCTGAAAAATTCAATTCTCGCAATACTGCCGGATAATGGCCCAAGCCTGCTCGGCGCTGTCGACATAGGTAAACAGGTGGATATCTTCTTCGCTGATCATGCCGTAATCCACCAGCGCGTCAAAATTCAGCACCTTCTCCCAGAACTCGCGACCAAAAACCAGAATCGGCAGGCTTTTCACCTTCTGGGTCTGCAGCAGGGTCAGGGTTTCAAAAAACTCGTCAAGGGTACCGTAGCCGCCAGGGAAAACCACCAGCGCCTTGGCTCTCATCAGAAAATGCATTTTTCGCAGGGCAAAATAATGAAAGCGGAAGCTGAGTTCCGGAGTAATCCACTCATTGGGATGCTGCTCGTGCGGCAAGACAATATTAAGTGCAATACTCTCGGCACCCACATCATCAGCTCCCCGATTGGCTGCTTCCATAATACCGGGGCCACCACCAGTCATGACGTGCACCCGCGGCTTTCCGGGGGAGCCGGAATAGTGTTCGCCAATAATGCTCGCCAGACGGCGGGCTTCGTCGTAATAACTGCTCAGGCCGGCGCGTTTTTCGACGATCGCCAGATGACGCTGCATGGTCTCGTCATCAGGGTTTTCTGCCAATAGCTGTTTTGCCTGAGCGACCTGTTCAGCAGCCTTGTCGGGATCTGGCAGACGCGCACTGCCAAACATGACGATGGTCGCGTCGATTTCCCGCTCCTGCATGGTCATTTCCGGCTTCAGCAATTCCAGCTGCAGACGAATCGGGCGCAGCTCGGCGCGCAGTAGAAAATCTTCGTCGGTAAAGGCCAGCCGATAGGCGGAGGAGCGGGTTTGAGGGGTTTCTTCTACTTCGCGTGCGCGGTGCGCATCTTCAGCGGCGGAGGGAAAAGCGACATTACCAAAGCTGCGGCGGTTCTTTTTTTCACTCATCCAGTGCCCTTATTTCGTGGCGGGCGAGAGCCCTATTGTTGATGCCAGAACGGCATCCCCAGAGTCGGCGTGCTCGGACTGGCGGTCTGCCGCTCGGGCATGGCCCCGGCAAGATAACCCTGGCGACCGGCGCGAATCGCGTCGCGGAAGGCCTGTGCCATCAACACCGGATCGCTGGCCTGAGCCACCGCCGTGTTGAGCAGAATACCATCGTACCCCAATTCCAATGCCATGACTGCATGAGACGGCTTGCCGATACCGGCATCGACAATCAAGGGCATATCCGGCAGTCGCTCGCGAATGGTCTGCAGGTTATAGGGGTTCATCAACCCCCGGCCGGTGCCGATGGGCGAGCCCCAGGGCATCAATACTTCACAGCCGACATCGCGCAGCCGTTGACAGATCACCAGATCATCGGTGCAGTAGGGAAACACTTTAAAGCCCAGTGTGATCAGCTGTTCAGCGGCCTCGACGGTGGCGATAGGATCAGGCTGCAGGTTGTAGTCATCCCCAACCACTTCCAGTTTGATCCAATCGGTTTCAAACATCTCGCGACTCATCTGCGCGAGCGTGACCGCCTCTTTGACTGAATGGCAGCCAGCGGTATTGGGCAGCAAGGTTTTATCGAGCTTTTGAATATGCGTCCACAGCGACTGACCGCCAGCTTCTTCCGGCGATTGGCGGCGCAGGGACACAGTGATGATCTCGGCACCACTCGCTGCAATCGCCTCACTCATCACCTGCGGCGAGGGATAGAGCGCGCTGCCGATCAGCAGCCGGTTGCTAAAGGTTTCCCCGTACAGAGTCCAGTTATCTTGCGCTGCTATCATCATCTTCTGCCCTATCCGCCCTGCACCGGTGCCACCACATCAACCCGGTCGCCCGCCTGCAGGGATACATTTGCGTAGGTGGAACGCGGAACAAAGTCCTCGTTGACCGCTACTGCCACGCGCTGACAATCAAAACCCCATTCACCGAGCAGTTCGGCAAGGTTTTTGCCGCCGTCGATCTGCCGGCTTTCACTGTTCACACTGACTACAATCATTTTGCTTCTTTCAACTCTTGTGCCTGGACAAAAGCACCATCGCAATTTCCGGCCAGCGCCTTGATCGCCGAGGCCACTACCGTCGGCGCCAGCAAATAGCCGTGGCGATACAGGCCATTCATGCGCAGCAAACCATCACTGACCAGCACCTGCGGCAGATTGTCCGGCAGCGCCGGGCGACAGCGGGCGAAGCTGTGCACAATCTGCGCCTCGGCAAAACCCGAATGTACGCTGTAGAGAGCCGACAGCAACTCCAGTTGCGAGCGAACCGTTACCGGCGCCTGCGATTCACTCTCTATCTCGGTTGCACCCACCACATAAATATCGCCGGGCTTCGGCGTAATATAGAGGTGGTAGCGCGGATGCATTAACCTGACAGGCCGGCTCAGCCGCACTTCGGGCGCCCGCACCCACAATATTTCACCACGCACTCCTCGCACATCCGGCCAGTCGGTTTTTGCGCCGAAACCGCGACAATCGATGGCCCAGTCAAACCTTTCTGCACCAGCTGCAGTGTGCAATGTGCCAGCACTCACCGACTGCACCGCGACGTTGGCGCGCCACTCGGCGCCACCGGCCACAAGCGCGTGTTGCAATGCGACAAGCAGGGCCCGGTTGTCGAGGCAACCTTCTCCCGCCAACCAAAGTCCCTGCCGAAAGCTTGCCGGCAACTCCGGCTCCAGGGCGGAAATACCCGGTCGATCGAGCACCTTGACCTCCGGATCGTTGCCCGCGACCGCTTTTAGTTTCTGGGCAAAATGCTGCAGGCTGGCGCGGTCCAGATCGTGGGCGACCACGACCGATCCACTGTCATTCAACGCCACCACGTGAGAACTGCATTGCGCCAACTGCTGCAACAAGTCACGCCACTGGCCGAGCGCAGGCTTGCCCAGCGCAAACATCTCGGCACCGCTGGTTACCGCTTCGCTGTAGGGCGCCAGCATGGCCGCCGCCACGTATGCGGCACTGTTTGTGCCCAGCTCGTCACCGGCGTCAAACAAGGTGACCTTATGGCCCGCGCGCTGCAGTTGCCAGCCGAGCAGCCGACCCAAGAGACCAGCGCCGGCAATGCCTACGTTCATAGTGTCGCTCGAACCGTTAAACCTTGTGGTACAGCTCACTGCCCTGGGTTTTAAATTCCTCCGACTTTTTTGCCATCTCCGCTTCCAGCTCCTGCTGCGCAGCGTAGTCGCGCACTTCCTGAGTGATTTTCATGGAGCAGAATTTTGGGCCACACATGGAGCAGAAATGCGCCACTTTAGCCGATTCTTTCGGCAGTGTTTCGTCGTGGTATGCGCGAGCCGTATCCGGATCCAGGCCAAGGTTGAACTGGTCTTCCCAGCGGAATTCAAAGCGGGCTTTACTCAGCGCGTCGTCGCGCATCTGGGCGCCGGGGTGGCCCTTGGCCAGATCCGCCGCGTGGGCGGCAATCTTGTAGGTGATGATGCCTTCTTTCACATCGTCTTTATTGGGCAGACCCAAATGCTCTTTCGGCGTTACGTAGCAGAGCATGGCACAGCCGTACCAGCCAATCTGGGCCGCGCCGATACCAGACGTGATGTGATCATAGCCCGGTGCGATATCCGTCGTGAGCGGCCCAAGCGTGTAAAAAGGTGCCTCGTCGCAATGCTCCAGCTGCTTTTTCATATTGGCTTCGATCATGTGCATCGGCACGTGACCGGGGCCTTCGATCATCACCTGAACATCGTGCTTCCAGGCAATTTTGGTCAGCTCACCCAAGGTTTCCAGCTCACCGAATTGAGCCTCGTCGTTGGCATCGGCAATGGAGCCGGGACGCAAACCGTCGCCCAGCGAGAAGGACACATCGTAGGCCTTCATGATCTCGCAGATATCTTCGAAATGGGTGTAGAGGAAATTTTCCTTGTGGTGGGCCAGACACCACTTCGCCATGATCGAGCCACCGCGAGAGACAATGCCAGTCACCCGTTTTGCCGTCATGGGCACGTAGCGGAGCAATACACCGGCGTGAATGGTGAAATAATCGACGCCCTGTTCGGCCTGTTCAATCAGCGTATCGCGAAAGATTTCCCAGGTCAGGTCTTCGGCTACGCCATCGACTTTTTCCAGCGCCTGATAAATCGGCACGGTGCCCACCGGCACCGGCGAGTTGCGGATGATCCACTCGCGGGTTTCGTGGATGTTTTTGCCGGTCGACAAATCCATCATGGTATCGGCGCCCCAGCGAATGCCCCAAGTCAGCTTGGCAACTTCTTCCTCTATGGAAGAGCCCAGCGCCGAGTTGCCGATATTGCCGTTAATCTTAACCAGAAAATTCCGGCCAATAATCATCGGCTCCAGCTCCGGGTGATTGATATTGGCGGGGATGATGGCGCGGCCACGAGCTACTTCGTCGCGCACAAATTCCGGGGTGATTTCGTCGGGAATGGCGGCGCCAAAGGAGTTTCCCGGATGCTGCTGTTCAAGCACACCCTGCGCTTTGGCCTCGGCCAGCGCCATGTTTTCGCGGATGGCAATGTATTCCATCTCCGGGGTGATAATGCCCTGTCGCGCATAATGCATCTGGGAGACATTCTTGCCGGGTACTGCACGGCGCGGTTTGCGCTTGAGATCAAAACGCAGTTTTTCCAGAGTCAGATCGGCGGCGCGTTTTTTGCTGTATTCGGAGGTATCGCCGCTGAGTACCTCGGTGTCACCGCGCTGTTCGATCCAGTTCTCGCGCAGCGGCGCCAGACCTTTACGGATATCGATTTCAACATCCGGGTCGGTATAGGGGCCTGAGGTATCGTAGACCCGCACCGGCGCATTGGGCTCCAATCGGGTTTCACCGTCCTTGCCGGCTACCGGGGTCGGCGTGAGCTTGATCTCACGCATGGGCACACGCACGCCCGGGTTTTGCCCTTCAACATAAATTTTTGTAGAAGCCGGAAATGGTTGAACGGAATCGTGATCGACCTGAGCGGTCTCGCTCAGAAACTGGTATTCGGTAGACGTAGACATAGTACCCTCGCGCTGGCATTTAAGCCTGGATGGAGGGCGGGGAACAGAGGGCAGCCGCAGTGGCGGAAGAATTCTTGTTCCCTACGCCGGCATTATCCAGGTCAGGTTCAGCGGGTGATTCTCAGCCCGTTCCATCTGGAACCGGCACCCCGACAAGAGCGGGCAGTGTAGCCCCGATAGGCGCAGCGGTGCAAGGCGCAAGTGAACGCAATTGTTGACTTCAAAAAGCTCCAGGCCAAGTAGCTGAAAGCGCTAGTCATTTCCCAGAAATCGCTGCCGATGGTTTTCCTCAGGGAGAATACACCGCTCGTATTTCCCGAAAATACGATAACGATTCACGGCAATGCGCCGATACAACCAGTTTCGCAATGGTCGCGGCACCAGCCAGCCGATTGCGAGAAGGGGCCAGGGCAATGGCAGTTGCCACAACACCCGGATCAGGGCTATAGACTGGGTGTACAGTTCCGGCCCCTCAATCAGCAGCAGGGTTTCATACTGATCGAGCGACAAACCATACCATTTAAGAATGGCCTGTCCCTCCGGCGACTGCACGGTCGCGAGGCGGAAGCGGCGGTGTTTATCGAATCGGATCAGAAAACGCGCCCAGGCAGAGCAGAGTTTGCAAACTCCATCGAACAGAATAACGCGATCTCGCTGGCCTATTCCGGGGGCACATTCGACTGGCTGCGACATGAAACCTCCGCGTTCGTCATGATGACACCAAATATTTCGGCACCTTAATGCTCGAAACGCTAAGCGATATAAAACAACGCGATCTGCAAGATTACCGCCGCAAAAACGCCCGCCAGCACATCGTCGATCATAATACCAAAACCGCCGTGGACCTTTTTATCGAGCCATTTGATCGGCCAGGGTTTGGCGATGTCGAACAAGCGAAAGAGAGCAAACCCGGCAATCACCCAGAGCGGTTCGGCAGGCACGGCAATCATGGTAATCCAGAAACCGACGAACTCGTCCCAGACGATGCTGCCGTGGTCGTGGACACCCATGGCTTTGGCGGTATAACCGCAGCAAAACACACCAAAAAGAAAGGTAACCGCCAACACGGCAATATAGAAGGGCAACTCCAGCTGGGACAAACCGAGCCAAAGGGGGACCGCCATCAGGGTGCCGAAAGTACCCGGTGCTTTCGGCGACAGGCCAGAGCCAAAACCAAAACTGGCGAGGTGAATCGGGTTACGGCAAAGCGCTGGTAAGTTCATTGGAAGTGCAAATATCCCATGTTGTTATAGTGTGTCAGATCAATAGGCGCACCCTCGCGAACCAGATTTAACCCGGCTCCGGAGGCGACAGCACCCACGCGCGAGCACCGAATATTGTGTTCAGCCGCAAGCGCGTAGATGGTTTCACGCCGCGCTGCACTGGCGGTAAAACACAACTGATAGTCATCGCCGCCCGTCAGGGCATACGCTTCGGCAACTTCTCGCGAGTAAGTAGCTTGCAGCGCCGCCGAGAGCGGTAGAGCGTCCACTTCCAACTCGGCGCTGGCACCACTGGCCTGAAGGACATGACCGAGATCGGCGGCCAGACCGTCGGACAGGTCGATCGCCGCGCTGGCGACACCGAGAAGACCCGCAGAAAATTCGAGCGGCGGTTCGGCGCAATAATACTGCGCCATAAATACCTGCTCCGCCTCACTGAATGCTGTGTTTTCCAGACAATCCAGGGCTGCGCGGGCATCCCCTAACGTCCCTGTTACCCAGATATCATCGCCAGGCCTAGCACCGCTGCGCAGCAGGGCTTTGCCTGCCGGAACCTCACCAAACACCTGTACCGACAGACACAAAGGCCCACGCGTGGTATCGCCACCGACCAAAGGTATCGCAAAAAAGCGCGAAGCCTCCGCCAGGCCTTTGGAAAAGGCGGCGAGCCAGGTTTCATCCGCTTGTGGCAGGGTAAGCGCCAAACAGAAACCCACAGGACGGGCACCACAGGCACCTAGATCACTGACCGCAGCCGCCAGCACGCGCCAGCCCAGCCCGCTGACGTCCGGCGTTTTCGGGAAATGTACGCCTTCCACCATGGTGTCGATGGAGGTGCACAGAGTGTGGCCGGGAGAAAGTGAAAGCTCAGCGCAGTCGTCACCGATGCCGGTCACAACCGCCGAGCCCTGCTGAAAGGAAGAGAAATAACGCCGAATCAAGTCAAATTCGGAGAGTGCCATTTATTTGCGGGCGGCTGCCATTTCAATTTTACGGGTATTGGCTGCCACTTTATCCAGAATGGAATTGATGTAACGGTGGCCATCGGTGGCGCCAAAACGCTTGGCCAGATTGACACACTCGTTGATGACGACTTTGTAGGGCACATCGATGCGGTTCTTGAGCTCCCACACGCCCATGCGCAGCAGGCTCAGTTCAATCGGGTCCAGGTCGCTCAACTTGCGATCCAGCAGGGGTTCGAATTCATCCTGCAGCTCGTTCAGATTCGCGGGAATGTCATGCAGCATCTCACCGAAATACTCGGTATCCACATGCTTCATGTCGTAGTCGGTCAGAAACTGGGCCTGTATTTCGTGCAACGGCTGCTTGGCCATCTCCCACTGGTAGAGGGCCTGAAGGGCATAATGCCGCGCCTTGCGACGCAGCGCCGGTAAATTGTTCTCGGGTGCTTGCGACACTGATATCAGCCTATATTCTTGAGCAGGCTGACCATTTCCAGCGCTGACAGGGCCGCTTCTTCACCTTTGTTGCCCGCCTTAGTGCCGGCGCGCTCAATGGCCTGTTCGATGGTGTCGACGGTCAGTACGCCAAAAGCAACCGGCAGACCCGACTGCATGGACACCTGCGCCAGACCTTTGGTGCACTCGCCCGCCACATACTCAAAATGGGGGGTGCCGCCGCGAATCACCGCACCGAGGGCGATGATCGCATCGTATTTTTTGGTCTCGGCTACTTTCTGGCAGACCAGCGGAATTTCAAAAGCGCCCGGCGCACGCACCACGGTAATATCACCTTCGGCAATGCCGTGACGGATCAGACAGTCTTTGGCGCCGTCCAGCAGGCTTTCCACCACAAAGGCATTCCAGCGGCCAACCACAATCGCGTATTTGCCCTCGCAGTTGGCAAAAGTGCCTTCAATGGGTTTGTTCGTGCTCATAGTCTGTTTCCCAAAACGTAAAAAGGATTAGTGCTCAGCCGGGGTAACATCCCCATCGGCGCTGACAAATTCGGCGATATCCAGGTCAAAACCGGAGATCGCATTATACTTGATCGGCGCGCCCATCAGGCGGATTTTGCCAACCCCCAAATCGCGCAGGATCTGGGAGCCGAGGCCGACGTTCATATAGGTATTCTGGTGCTGGGCGCTGTCACCCATCGGCGCAGGCTTGTTGCCGCGCGCGATATCAAGACTGCTGATCAGGTCAGCAGAGGACTCGGCATTGGCCAACAACACCACCACGCCACCGTCTTCTGAAATCTTTTTGAGGCAGCGGTTCATATTCCAGCCACTGTTCTCACCCGGCAACTGGATATGCAACAGGTCGCGAATCGACGAGCCCAGATGTACCCGCACCAGCACCGGTGTTTCGTGATCTATCGCACCTTTGGTAACGGCGAAGTGAACGTCGTTATTCACATCATCCCGGTAGCTGTGTAGCTGGAACTCACCGAAATCGGTGTTGATGGTTTCCACTGCCAGCTTGTGAATAGTCTGCTCGTTCACTACCCGGTAGTGAATCAGATCGGCAATGGTGCCGATCTTGATATCGTGTTTCTCGGCAAAGGCTTCCAGATCCGGACGGCGCGCCATGGTGCCATCGTCGTTCATGATCTCACAGATCACACCGGAAGCACCGAAACCCGCCAGACGCGCCAGATCACAGGCCGCTTCGGTATGGCCTGCGCGGGTCAACACACCACCGCTTTCCGCCATCAACGGAAAGATATGACCGGGCTGAACAATATCTTCAGCGGTGGCATTTTTCGCCGCCGCCACTCGCACCGTGTGCGCGCGATCAGCGGCCGAAATACCGGTAGTAACGCCTTCTTTGGCCTCAATCGACAGCGTGAATTTGGTGCCAAAGCCCGAGGCATTGCGATCCACCATCAGTGGCAAACCCAGGCTTTCACAGCGACTGCGGGTCATCGGCATGCAAATCAGGCCGCGGGCATGCATGGCCATAAAGTTGATATCCTGGGGCCGCACGCACTCGGCAGCCATGACGATATCGCCTTCGTTTTCGCGATCTTCGTCGTCCATCAGGATCACCATCTTGCCGAGGCGTATATCCTGAATCAGTTCTTCTACCGTGTTGAGCTTCATAATCCTTCCCAATGTCAGAGCGCTAGCGTTTGCGCCCGGTAAAACCGTGTTCTGCCAAAAAGGCCTCGCTGAGTCGCGAACCGCTCTGTGATTTTTCACCCTGAAGCAAACGCTCAAGGTAGCGGGCAATTACATCCACTTCCAGGTTGACCCTCGTCCCCGGCTGGTAGTGGGTAATAATCGTTTCGGCCGCCGTGTGCGGCACAATGTTCAATTCTACGCCATCTTCGCTCAGGGCGTTGATGGTCAGACTCACACCGTCGATGCAGATCGAACCCTTGTGCGCCGTGTATTTGCGCAAGGGTTCGGGCACTGTCACCGACAGCCTGATGGAGCGGGCATCTTCGTGTCGGGCCACCACCTCGCCGGTACCGTCAATATGGCCGCTGACAATATGACCGTCAAACCGACTGTCGGCGCGCATTGCCCGCTCGAGATTCACCGGCGCACCGGTTTTCAAGGCGCCCAGCGTCGCCAGCGACAGGGTTTCCCGCGATACGTCGGCCGTAAAGCCGGAGCCAGTGAGGCTGGTCACGGTCAGACATACGCCATTGGTGGCAATGCTGTCGCCGAGTTTCACCGCACTCAGATCCAGATCGCCGGCGTCGATTGTCAGACGTTTGTCGCCGCCTGCATCCGCTATCGCGGCAATCCTGCCGACAGCTTCAATAATGCCGGTAAACATCAATGCGCCACCGTATGCAGGGTCGCATCAAGACGCCAGTCAGTGCCAATCGCGCGAATACCGTCAATATGAACTCGGCGCTGCGTGTTCATCTCATCCAAGGGCAGTTCAAACAGAGGCCGGGCCTTGCTGCCGAGCAGCGTAGGCGCCATATACACCGTCAAGGCATCGAGCAGCTCAGCCTGTAAAAAAGCGCCCGCCAGGGTGGCACCACTTTCCACCAGCACTTCGTTGCACTGCCGGCGGCCCAGTTCTTTCAATACCGCCGCAAGCTCAACCCGGCCGTCGGCTCCCGCCAGTATCATAACTTCGGCTCCGGCGGCCTCCAGTCTTTGGCGCAACTCCGGGGCGTCCACCGCGCCAATCACCAGTACCGGGCCGCCGCCTTGAAAGAGCTTGCCGTCAAGCGGCGTGCGCAGACGAGAGTCGAGAATCACTCGCAGCGGCTGGCGGCATTGTTCAGCGGGCAATTCGGCCTGTTCCGGCCGCACAGTTAACGCAGCATCGTCGTGAATCAGCGTTTCCACCCCACTGACGATGGCGCAGCTCGCCGCACGCAGGCGCTGGACATCGCGCCGAGCGGCCGCGCCGGTTATCCACTGGCTTTCACCCGAGGCCATGGCAGTCCGACCGTCCAGACTCATCGCCAGCTTGGCCCGCACGCGCGGCAAGCCGGTTTTCATCCGCTTAATAAAACCGGGGTTAAGCGCTTCGGCTTCACGCTGCTGAAGGCCCACCTCAACGTGAATACCAGCATCACGCAGTAACTGAATGCCGCGCCCGGAAACCTGCGGGTTTGGGTCTTCCATCGCCACAACCACTCGCTTGATGCCCGCCTTAATCAAGGCCTCAGCGCACGGTGGTGTTTTGCCGTGGTGTGAACAGGGTTCCAGGCTGACATAGGCGGTTGCGCCTTGGGTTTGTTCGCACCGGGCCAATGCGTTGACTTCCGCGTGGCCTTCTCCGGCACGCTGGTGCCAACCCTCAGCCAGCAGTTCATTGTCGCGCACCAGCACACAGCCCACGTTGGGATTAGGGCTGGTGCTGTAGCGACCCCGCCCGGCTAACTGAATGGCGCGCGCCATCCAGCACGCATCGAGAGCCGCATCCATTACTGGCCACCCGTCTCCGGCTTGTTAGAAATAGGGTTCGCAGAGAGGCGATCGATCTCGGCGCGAAATTCGTCGAGATCCTGAAAACTGCGGTAAACGGAGGCAAAGCGCACGTAGGCCACGTGATCAATTTTCTGCAGGTGGTCCATTACCAGCTCACCTACCAGCAGGGACGGAATTTCACGTTCGCCCTTGGATTGCAGCACCCGCTTGATATCAGTGATGGTCGCCTCGATCTTTTCAACACTGACCGCGCGCTTTTCCAGTGCCCGCAGAATCCCGGCACGCAGCTTTTCTTCATCGAAGGGTTCGCGGCGATCATTGCTTTTAATGACTTTCGGCATCAAAAGCTCGGCACTCTCATAGGTAGTAAAGCGCTCAGCACAGGAAAGACACTCGCGACGACGACGCACCTGCCCGCCCTCGGCGACCAGACGTGAGTCGATGACTTTGGTGTCTTCAAATGTGCAGAAGGGGCAGCGCATGAATCGAGTCTCGAAAAGGCTTTATGCGACAGGAGTTTAGCACAAGCGCAGAGCCGAACCCTGCGCTTGTAGCTGCTCGATCAGGCGTAAACCGGGAAGCGCTTGCAGATTTCCAGCACCTTGGCTTTAACCTCTGCGATCACCTGCTCGGAATTGCCGTTTTCGAGGCTTTCCAACACGTCGCACATCCAGCCCGCCAGCTCTTTACACTCGGCTTCTTTAAAACCGCGCGTGGTAACTGCCGGTGTGCCAACGCGTAGACCGCTGGTAATAAAGGGGGAACGCGGATCGTTGGGTACCGCATTTTTGTTTACGGTGATATTGGCTTCACCCAGCGCCGCATCCGCATCTTTGCCGGTGTAGGGCTTGCCGATCAGATCGACCAGCATCAGGTGGTTTTCGGTACCGCCGGAGACGATGTTGATACCGCGCTCGATAAAGGTCGCCGCCATCGCCTGGGCATTTTTTACCACTTGCGCCTGATAGGTTTTGAACTCGGGCTCCATGGCCTCTTTAAAGCTCACCGCTTTGGCTGCGATAACGTGCATCAGTGGGCCGCCCTGACCACCGGGGAATACCGCAGAATTGAATTTCTTCTCCAGAGCCTCGTTGGCCTTGGCCAGAATCAGGCCGCCGCGCGGGCCGCGCAGGGTTTTGTGGGTGGTGGTGGTCACCACGTCGGCAAAGGGAATCGGGTTGGGGTAGACACCCGCTGCAACCAGACCCGCCACGTGGGCCATATCCACCATCAGGTAGGCGTCAACCTTATCTGCAATCTCGCGGAAGCGGGCCCAGTCCACAATGCCGCTGTAGGCCGAAAAGCCCGCGACGATCATCTTAGGCTTGTGCTCCAGCGCCAGTGCTTCTACCTGATCGTAATCGATCAGGCCGGTTTCCGGATTCAGGCCGTACTGCACGGAGTTGTAGATCTTGCCCGAGAAGTTGGGTTTGGCACCGTGCGTCAGGTGACCGCCCGCATCCAGGCTCATACCCAGGACGGTCTCACCGGGCAGCAGCAGGGCCTGATACACCGCTGAATTGGCCTGCGAGCCGGAGTGGGGCTGAACGTTGGCGTAGTCGGCGCCGAACAGGGCCTTGGCACGCTCGATGGCCAGCTCTTCCGCCTTGTCGACGAATTCGCAGCCGCCGTAGTATCGTTTTCTGGGGTAGCCTTCCGCGTATTTATTGGTCAGCACAGTGCCTTGCGCCTGAATCACACGCGGGCTGGTGTAGTTTTCAGAAGCAATCAGCTCAATGTGCTCTTCCTGGCGAGTTTCCTCTTCCTGGATGGCATTCCAAATATCGTCGTCATAACCGGCAATGGCCATGTCTTTAGAAAACATTCACGGTCTCCCACAGAAGTGATTCATGTGCTGCCGGGCAGCGGGCTGGAAAAGGCGCGCATTGTACAATAATTGGGCCTTTGAGGCACCCCGAAATCGGGGCGCCCGGTGATTCAGCAAAAGCCTCAGCCGGTGACGAATTCGTTGGTGAAAAACGAGCCGCTCAGCTGCCTGACTGTGCGCAACTTGGCCTGCCCCTTTAACAGCACCCGCTCACCCTGCACTGTGCAGTAGATTTCGCCGCCGCGCTCGGACAGCTGGTGGGCCAGCAGCTCCTTTTTGCCCAGCTTGTCGGCCCAGAAGGGCGCCAACGAACAATGGGCGCTGCCGGTGACGTCATCTTCATCAATACCGTAATTGGGCGCAAAAAAGCGGGACACAAAGTCGCACTCCTCGCCGGGCGCGGTCAAAATCAGGCCGCCTTCCGGCACCTTGCGCAGCAAATCCATGTCCGGTTCGATCGCCAGCACCTCACCTTCGGTTGCCACCTCCGCAATCCAGTTGCCCGCCTTGACCTGAGCGCGGTAGCCCTTGACCTCGCCCTCAAGGTCCAGCGCTTTCAGAATCTCGTCGGGAAGTTCAGCCGGCTCCACGCTTTGCGCAGGGAAATCCAGAGTCAGGTAGTCGCCGTCCACGGTCACCGTCAGATCACCGCTGCGACTGGAAAAGGTCAGCGTGCCCTCCTCCCCGGCAATTTCCGCCAGCACCCAGCCCGCCGTGAGTGTAGCGTGGCCGCACAAATCCACTTCGACGGTGGGTGTAAACCAGCGGATATTCCAGCGCTTGTCGCCCTCTTCAGGCACCAGATAAGCGGTTTCGGCAAAGCCCATTTCCGCGGCAATTGCCTGCATCTGACCCTCCTGCAGTGGCGACTTCAGCAGACAAACTCCGGCAGTATTGCCGCGATACTGGTCGCTAACAAAAGCATCCACTTGATATATTTTCATCATAACGGCAGGTTAACCTTTCTCACATGGTCATTATTGATGGTGTAGTGATCGGCGAATGCAGCGAAGCCCGTACTGAAGCGCGGGCACTTGCTCACAATAACCTCTGACAAAATAAGGCCCGTTTATGCCCAAGGCTCAAGCCGCAAGCAGTATACAGCCAACCCTGCTGCAGTCTTACACGCGGGTAAGACAGTTCAGTGAACAACTCTGCGAAACACTCACCGCCGAGGACGCCTGCATTCAGTCGATGCCCGATGTCAGCCCGAGCAAGTGGCATCTGGCCCACACCACCTGGTTTTTTGAGCAGTTTATCCTCGCAGAAAGCCGTAAAGGCTACCAGCCGTTTCACCCACAATACGCCTTTCTGTTCAACAGCTATTACATCTCCAAGGGCGAACGCCACGCCCGCCCCGAGCGCGGTCTACTGTCGCGCCCCACGCTGCAGGAGATTCGCCAGTACCGCCACGCTATTGACCAGCAATTGCTGGAATGGCTGAGTGAACCGGAGGCGCTGACCGACGAGATCGCCGGGCTGATCACCCTCGGCCTTAACCACGAGCAACAGCATCAGGAACTGCTGCTCATGGATATCAAACATGTCTTTTCCTGCAACCCGCTACTACCGGCCTTCAGCGACCAACCTCTGCTGCCAACTGAGCCCGTCGAGCCCACCTGGCAGGAACATCCGGGCGGACTGATTGACATTGGACACACAGACGAGGGGTTTGCCTTTGACAACGAACAGCCGCGTCACAAGGTCTGGCTCGAGCCCTTTGCTCTGGCCAATCAGCTGGTCAGCAACAGCGACTGGCTGACCTTTATCAAAGACGGTGGCTACGAAACTGCTTCGCTCTGGCTATCGGAAGGCTGGGATTGGTGCCAACAGCAGACCCACAAGGCACCGCTGTATTGGCAAAAACGGGACGGTCAGTGGATGGAGTTTACCCTGCACGGCCTGCAGCCACTCGACCCGCACCGCCCAGTCTGCCATATCAATTACTACGAGGCCGCGGCCTATGCTGAGTGGTCCGGCGCCCGCCTGCCCCGGGAAGCGGAGTGGGAAGTACTGGCCGAGCACAACTCCTGCCTGCACACTCTCCACCCCAACGGACACGACTTTTTCGGTCAACTGTGGCAGTGGACCGCTTCACCCTATCAGGCCTACCCTGGATTCAAAGCACTGCCCGGCAGTCTGGGCGAATACAATGGCAAGTTTATGGCCTCGCAGATGGTGCTGCGGGGCAGCGCCTGCATTACCCCGCCCGGACACGAAAGACTGACTTACCGTAACTTTTTCTACCCTCACCAGCGCTGGCAGTTTGCCGGTCTAAGGCTTGCCCGTGACAGCTCAACTGATTGATCTGCAACCCGATAACAGCACCCTGTTGGAGGAGTCGATCGCCGGACTCAAGGCCAACCCCCGGCGCTTGCCCTGCAAGTATTTTTACGACGCCGAAGGTGCCCGACTGTTTGAGCAAATCTGCGAGCTGCCCGAGTATTACCCGACGCGCACAGAGATCGGCATACTCAAACGCTTTCTGCCGGAAATGGCCCGGCTTATCGGCCCCCGAGCGCGCGTGGTCGAGTACGGTAGCGGCGAAGGCCTGAAAATTCGGCTGCTACTGGACGCCCTGCAAACCCCCGCCGCCTATACCGCCATTGATATTTCCCGCGAGCAATTGCGGCTCGCCGCCAGCCAGCTGAGCCGGGACTACCCTGAGGTGGACATTCAGCCGGTCTGCGCTGACTACAGCAGTGCACTCGACTTGCCTCAACCGCACCATGCCTTTGAGCGCACGGTGGTTTTCTTCCCCGGCTCGACCATTGGCAACTTTGCCCCCGCGGAGGCCGTCGCCATGATGCGGCGTTTTGCGGCACTGGCCCGGCAAGGGCAACAGCCCGGCGGCCTGCTGATTGGCGTCGACCTGAAAAAATCCCGACAGAGGATAGAGGCGGCCTACAACGACGCCCTCGGCCTGACCGCAAAATTCAATCTGAACTTACTGCGAAGGCTGAATCGGGAAGTAGGTGCTAACTTTCAGCTGGACTACTGGCAACACAGAGCCTTCTGGAATGAACGCCAGGGCGCCATTGAAATGCATCTGGTGAGCCAGCGCGAACAGGTGGTGCACATCAACGGCGACAGCTTTTCCTTTACTGCCGGCGACAGCGTCCATACCGAAAACAGCTTTAAATACACGCCAGAGGAATTTATCGCACTCGCAGCTGAGGCCGGCTTCCGCTCGGCGGGGGTGTGGACCGACGACGAATCGCTGTTTAGCGTGCACTACCTGACCCTGTGAACTGGGCCCGGACAACCCATTCAGTCGCTATAGTCATCATTAGGTACATGCGCTTATAAGACGAAGTAGATCCACGCATATCCGGCTTTATACGCACTCACTATCATGGAGTCATCACTGATAATGAGAAGAGCCAGCCATGCAATCCATTGCCGCGTTAGTCACACAACAGCCTCAGGCCGAAGCAGTTTCCGGAGAAGCCGGATCCACTGTCTTGATGGGATTGCTGTCAAACCGGTACCACTCCCTGACTGAAGCTGTTCACCGGGACAACCTAGACGTGCTGCACGAGCTGTCTTGCCTTCAGCCTTCCGAACTGGAAGCCACGAATCCGTTTACCTGAGACCAGATTCGTGCGCGAATCGCCTCCGACTCGTTGACCAGATGATGACGCGCACCATTGAGGTGACAGAACACCGCATTCGGAAAATGCTCCCGAATCACGGGCAGGTTGAAGCGCCAGTCCACCGTATCATCCGCATCGCCCTGCACTACCAGCACCGACTTCAGTGAACTGGGCAGGCGGTGAAATTCCGGCTCCCAGAGCTTGAGCGCATTTACCCAACTCATCGGCAGTACCTTGCACTGCAGCACATCCACCTCGCGCAGCCAGGCACAGAACTCCGCATCGCCGGAATTTTCTGCCCAACGCCTGGGCAGACTGGGAATCACTCGACCAATCAGCTGATGCAGTGGCTTGCCCCAGCGCCAGCCCTTGGGCCTGACCAGCGGTGCGAGCAGAACCACCTTGTCAAACGCGTTACCGCCCTGCAGCAAGTAGGTCATCAGAATGGCGCCACCTGTGCTCTGCGCCAGCGCGATTTTGCCCTTCGGTAAATCAAACTGTGCCGCGGCATCAAAGGCGTCGTGTAAAACCTGCAGATACTGATCAAAGCGATCGATCTCAGCACGCTTGCCGCTGGACAATCCATGCCCCGGCAGATCGTAAACCACCACGGCAAAGTGGCGATCCAGGCAGTACTTGATCGCATGTTTGAACAAGCCGGCGTGATCGTAAAAACCGTGATAGAGAAAGGCGGTTTTTTCTGCGTTCTGAGGAATAAAAACGTGCGCGGCGATATCGAAGCCAGCAGAGGGGAAGACACCGAAATGGTGGATTAAACCCTGATACTGATTTTCAAAATCAATGCCGTAAAACTTGAAATAGGCCTGCGCCAGCGGAGAATTTTCCGCCGACGCAGACAAATTGGGCAAACGCAGAGAGTCGCGGCTGTCCGCCGCCAGCGTGAGCCAATCGCTCATCAATTAACCTTGGCGTCGAGCTCACCGTCAGCGTAGCGCTCGAACATGGCTTCCAGCGACAGCGGTTTGATCTTGCTCGCGTTACCGGCTGTACCAAAAGCCTCATAGCGCGCGATACAGATATCCTTCATCGCCTTGGTGGTTTCTTTCAGGTATTTGCGCGGATCGAACTCAGCGCGGTTTTCCGCCAAGAATTTGCGCACGGCCCCGGTAGAGGCCAATCGAAGGTCAGTGTCAATATTAACCTTGCGCACACCGTGCTTGATGCCTTCAACAATTTCCTCAACCGGCACGCCGTAGGTTTCAGGGATTTCGCCACCAAACTCATTGATGATCGCCAGCCAGTCCTGCGGCACGCTGGACGAGCCGTGCATCACCAGATGGGTATCGGGGATGCGCTTGTGAATGGCTTTGATGCGCTCAATCGCCAGAATATCGCCTGAGGGCGGACGGCTGAACTTATAGGCGCCGTGACTGGTGCCAATGGCAATGGCCAGCGCATCCACATTGGTTTTGGCGACAAAGTCGGCCGCTTCTTCAGGGTCCGTCAGCAGCTGGTCGTGGCTCAAAGTACCCTCTGCACCAACACCATCTTCTTCACCGGCCTGGCCGGTTTCCAGTGAGCCCAGACAACCCAGCTCACCCTCTACCGATACACCACAGGCGTGAGCCATATCCACGACGCGGCGAGTAACGTTCACGTTGTAGTCGTAATCGGCGGGGGTTTTGCCGTCTTCACGCAGCGAGCCATCCATCATCACCGAGCTAAAGCCCAGCTGGATGGAGCGCTGACAGACATCGGGGCTGGTGCCGTGATCCTGATGCATGACCACCGGAATTTCCGGGAACTCTTCGATCGCCGCCAGAATCAGGTGCCGCAGGAAAGGTGCACCCGCGTACTTACGGGCACCGGCCGAAGCCTGCATGATCACCGGGCTGTCAGTTTCGCGCGCCGCTTCCATAATGGCGCGGGTCTGCTCAAGGTTGTTGACGTTAAACGCCGGAACGCCGTAGCCGTATTCGGCGGCGTGGTCCAGCAACTGTCGCATGCTGATTAGGGCCATGATTTACCTCAGTTTTTTCAGAATTTTCGAACGCGGGCGCGGCTTCCCTCACCCTGTCCCTCTCCCAAAGGGAGAGGGGACCTCATAGCTTGCTCCGTGCGCACCCTCTCCCTTTGGGAGAGGGTCGGGGTGAGGGCCTAACCCTTCGCCCGCTCTTCCAGTATCGCCACCGCCGGCAAAACCTTGCCTTCCACATACTCAAGGAAGGCACCACCACCGGTGGAGATATAAGACACTTTGTCGGCAATACCAAACTTGTCGATGGCCGCCAGGGTATCGCCACCACCGGCAATCGAGAATGCGTCGGATTCTGCAATCGCCTCGGCTATGGCTTCTGTGCCATCGGCAAACTGGTCAAATTCAAACACACCCACCGGGCCGTTCCAGATAATGGTACCAGCCTGCTTGAGAATTTCTGCCAGACAGGCTGAAGACACCGGGCCGATATCAAAAATCATATCATCGTCACCCACATTGTAAGCGGGGCGCAGAGTGGCGGGCTCGTTTTCGTCAAACTTCTTGCCGGTAATCACATCGGTGGGAATCGGAATATCGCACTTTTCCATCAGCTTCTTCGCCGCGGGAATCAGGTCGTGTTCACACAGGGATTTGCCGACGTTAGTCCCCGCCGCGGCGAGAAAGGTGTTGGCAATTCCACCGCCGACGACCAGCTGGTCAACTTTATCAGACAGGGCGTCGAGCACTTCCAGTTTGGTGGAAACTTTGGAACCACCAACGATGGCGACCATTGGCCGCGCTGGTTCTTTCAGCGCCTTTTCCAGATTTTCCAGTTCATTGACCAGCAGCGGGCCAGCACAGGCCACCGGTGCAAAGCGCGCAACACCGTGGGTTGAGGCCTGGGCGCGATGGGCGGTACCAAAGGCGTCCATGACAAATACGTCGCACAGTGACGCGTACGCTTCGGCAAGTTCTTCCGCGTCTTTTTTCTCGCCCTTGTTGAAGCGCACGTTTTCCAGCAGCACCAGCTGACCGGCATCGACACTGATATTGTCCTGCCAGTTCTGAATCACTTCCACGTCGCGCTCGAGCAACTCAGCCAAACGCTTGGCTACCGGCTTAAGCGAAAAAGCTTCATCGTACTCGCCTTCGGTCGGCCTTCCGAGATGCGACATCACCAGTACCTTGGCGCCCTGCTCCAGTGCGAGCTTCAGGGTCGGCAGGGCCGCACGAATCCGCGCATCGGAAGTCACGACACCGTCCTTTATGGGGACATTGAGATCTTCACGGATCAAAACCCGTTTGCCGGCCAGATCCAGATCACTCATTTTCAGTACTGAAAGGGTCATTCCTTTTACGTTCCTCTAAGTAAAACTCTACAAATACTCTCCCCCTCTCCCGAGGGAGAGGGGGCCGGGGGGTGAGGGCCAACGCAATATTCAGTGCCTAAGGAGCCTGCTTCTAAAGCCGCCCTTAAAGCCCCCTCACCCTGCCCCTCTCCCGAGGGAGAGGGGATCTACAAGCCAATCTCGTGCGTCGTCCGACAGCCAATGCTCCGCATCATCTCCGTAAACTACACGCAACTATTCACAAATCCGGGTATCCCACTACGCCGGGCGTCCGATCCAGGCGTCAACCACATCCAACATCCGGTTGGCATAGCCCCATTCGTTATCAAACCACACCAATACATTGACCAGCTGGCCGCTGACCCGGGTCTGCCCCGCATCCACAATGCCGGAGCGGGGGTCGTGATTGAAATCACAGCTGGCCAGAGGCTCATTGCTGACCCCCAAAAGCCCGCGCAGAGGCCCCTCAGAGGCGGCCAGCAGGGCGCGATTCACCCCGTCCACCGTTGCCAGTTCGCGACAGTGTACGGTCATTTCCATCGCCGAGACATTGTGGGTGGGGATGCGCAGGGCGCGGGAAGCGAACTTCCCATCCAGCGCCGGCAGAATACGACCGATACCCGCAGCGAGGCCGGTATCCACCGGGATCATCGACAGGCCGGCGGCGCGGGTCTTGCGCAAGTCCGTATGGTGATAGGCATCCAGCACCGGCTGATCATTCATGGCCGAATGGATGGTGGTAATGGTGCCGGACTCAATGCCAAAGGCGCGATCCAGCACATCGATAACCGGCACAATGCCGTTGGTGGTGCAGGAAGCGGCAGAAGCAATATGGGTTTCTGCGTCCAGCTCACCGTCATTGACACCAAATACTATAGCCGGAATATCCGCCTGTCCGGGCTGCGACAGCAGGGTATAGTTGGCCCCCTGCTCCAGATGGGCACTTACGGCGTCGCGGCTGTCATAATGGCCGGTACACTCCAGCACCAGATCCACCCCCGCCCAATGCACATCCTCCAGCGCTTTGTGATGGGTCACCGCAATGCGATCACCTTCCACCACCAGCGAACTGTCCGCCGCCGATACCTTGCCCGGAAAGCGACCGTGGGTACTGTCGTACTTGGTCAGGTGAACAATCGTCGCCAGATCCGCAGGTTCATTAATAGCCACAATTTGCATCTGGCGGCGATAGTCGGATTCATACAGGGCGCGCAGTACACAACGCCCGATGCGACCATAGCCATTGATCGCCAGTCTGATCATTCTGGCAGGCAGTCCTCAACCGCCGCCACCACGGCGTCAGCCGTGATATCGAAGTACTCGAACAACTGGCCGGCCGGGGCTGACTCGCCAAAGCTGGTCATACCGACAATACGGCCATCGAGACCGACATATTTGTACCAGTAGTCCACATGGGCCGCTTCAACCGCAACCCGCGCCAGAATGTGGCTGGGCAATACCGACTCGCGATAGGCGGCATCCTGCTTTTCAAACACATCAGTGGAGGGCATGGAGACCACACGGACTTTTTTGCCCGTCTCGCTCAGTTTGGCTTTAGCCTCCATGGCTACCTGCACCTCGGAACCGGTCGCAATCAAAATCGCTTCCGGTTCGCCGTCGCAGTCACTCAGCACATAGCCGCCCTTGGCGATATTGGCAACCTGCTCAGCACTGCGCTCTTGCGGAACCAGTCCCTGGCGGGTCAGTGCCAGTGAGGTCGGGCCGTCATTGCGGCTCAGCGCAGCGCGCCAGGCGGCCACGGTTTCGGTGACATCACAGGGGCGCCACACACTCATGTTCGGAATGATACGCAATGAGGGCACATGCTCGACCGGCTGGTGGGTCGGGCCATCTTCCCCCAGACCGATGGAGTCGTGGGTCAGCACAAAAATACTGCGCTGTTTCATAATGGCCGCCATGCGCAGGGCGTTGCGGGCGTAGTCCGAGAACACTAGGAAGGTGCCGCCGTAGGGGATAAAACCGCCGTGCAGGGCCACACCGTTCATGATGGCCGCCATGCCGAATTCACGCACACCGTAGGAAATATAGTTGGCACCGGGCTCGCTGGGCGACATCAGGGTACAGCCCTGCCACCAGGTGTTGTTGGAGCCGGTCAGGTCAGCAGAACCGCCCAGCAGTTCAGGCATAAAGGGGCCAAAACCGTTGAGGGCTTTTTCAGAAGCTTTGCGGGTGGCAATTTTTTCCATCGCCGCCTGGGCCTCTTCTACCAGCGCCTGGGCGCGACTATCAAACTCAGCGGGCAAGTCGCCGGCCATACGGCGCTCAAACTCGGCGGCAAGCTCCGGATGGGCGGCGCGATAGGCCTCCAGAGTCTTGTTCCATTCGGCTTCAAGCTCTTCCCCGCGCGCTTTGGCATCCCAATCGCTGTAAATGTCAGCCGGCACTTCAAAGGGGCCGTGGTTCCAGCCAAGATGCTCGCGAGCGGCCGCAATTTCATCACCGCCCAGCGGCGCGCCGTGTACATCGTGACCACCTTGCTTGTTCGGAGCACCGAAGCCTATAACCGTGCGGGCGCAGATCAGGCTGGGTTTATCCGTCACGCTGCGCGCTTCTTCAATAGCCTTCTTTACTGCATCAGCATCGTGGCCGTCGACATCGCGCACCACATGCCAGCCGTAAGCTTCAAACCGGGCCGGGGTGTCATCGGTAAACCAGCCTTCCACATCACCGTCGATGGAAATGCCATTGTCATCGTAAATGGCAACCAGCTTGCCCAAACCCAGGGTGCCGGCCAGCGAACAGGCCTCGTGGGAAATCCCTTCCATCAGGCAGCCATCACCGAGGAAGACATAGGTGTGGTGATCCACAAGCGCGTGCCCTTCGCGGTTGAATTGAGCACCCAATACTTTTTCTGCCAGCGCAAAACCCACCGCGTTGGTAAGACCCTGACCCAGCGGGCCGGTCGTGGTTTCGACGCCCGGCGCGTAGCCATACTCGGGATGACCCGGGGTGCGCGCATGCAGCTGACGGAAGTTTTTTAGATCCTCAATACCCAGATCGTAGCCGGTCAAATGCAGCAGTGAATACAGCAGCATGGAACCATGGCCGTTGGACAGAATAAATCGGTCGCGGTCGGCCCACTGGGGGTTGGCCGGGTTGTGTTTGAGGAAATCACGCCACAGAACTTCGGCAATATCGGCCATACCCATTGGTGCGCCGGGGTGGCCGGAATTAGCCTGTTGAACAGCATCCATACTCAGTACACGTATGGCATTGGCGAGGTCGCGGCGAGAGGGCATTGAGGGCTCCTGTGGGAATATTGTGCGTTTGCCGGGAAAAAAGAGGCGCTATTTTCCCCTACTCGGGCCAAGACAGCAAATCGGGTTCAGGCCAGAGCTGATGGGGCCTGCGGCAACCCCTTAAAACCATCAAAGATTTCTTATATAAAAATATTTTTATATTTGGTTAAGGACTGCTAAACTGCCGACCCATGACTGAATCCGCCCTGCAATTGCGCAGCGGGAACGATACCCGCGACACCCTGGTAGCCCTGCTGAAAGCAGCGGCGGACCAGCTGCGCCTGTCTGTTTTGCGGATCCTGCGGCGCGACACCTTCAGCGTGCAGGAACTCAGCCAGATTCTGGACGTGAGCCAGCCCGGCATGAGTCATCACCTGAAAATACTGGCAAACGCCGGGCTGGTCAGCACTCGCCGCGAAGGCAGCACCATTTTCTATCGCCGCTCCCACACCGCGCGAGAGGCTGAACTGGCCGAGCTACAGGAAGCCATTCTGGCCAGCGCCGACCTGCTGACGCTGGATGCCAACGCTGAACGGCAGCTGGCACTTATTAATGAAGCGCGCGCAGAAAACTCCCGCGCCTTCTTTGAAGAGCACGCCGGTGAATTTCGCCGTCAGCAGGAGCAGGTTGTCGATTACGGCCTGTATGGCCCAGCCAGCGCCGAGTTACTGGCAAGCACCCAGCCTGGCGGAGAACTGGCGGTCGAAGTCGGCCCCGGCGAAGGCGGCTTTCTGCCCGAACTGGCCCGGCGCTACGCGCGCGTAATCGCCCTGGATAACGCCAGCGCCATGCTCGACAAATCGCGCGAGGCAGCTGCAGCGCAAGGGCTGGGCAATATCGATTTTATTCTGGCGGACACCGCCAGTACTGAGATTACCGAGAACAGTGTCGACTGCGCTGTAATCAATATGGTGCTCCACCACGTGCCCTCACCCGGCGATATCGTGGCCGACGCCGCGCGCTGGCTGAAACCCGGCGGCGTACTCAGTATTACCGACCTCTGCCCCCACAACCAAATCTGGGCTAAAGAGGCCTGCGGTGATTTGTGGCTCGGGATAGACCCCGACGAATTAACGGACTGGGCCAATGCGTCCGGTCTGACGGAGGGGCCAGCCGTATTTCTGGCCCAGAAGAACGGTTTTCGGGTGCAGCTCAGACAGTTTCTGAAGCCCTGATTCTTTTAATGAAGCAACGTTTTAATCAATAAGTAGCGTTAACAAGAGGAAGACCTATGTCCGAATACGCACTGTTTACTTCAGAGTCTGTTTCTGAAGGCCACCCCGACAAAATGGCGGATCAGATTTCCGACGCCGTACTGGATGCCATTATCGCCCGCGACAAACACGCCCGCGTGGCGGTAGAAACACTGGTAAAAACCGGCATGGCTGTCGTCGCCGGTGAGGTCACCACCTCCTGCTACGTGGACTTGGAAGACATTATTCGCGACGTGATCAGCGGCATCGGCTACAACAGCTCTGACGTCGGTTTCGACGGCGCCAGCTGTGCGGTACTGAACGCCATCGGCAAACAGTCTGTCGACATCAACCAGGGTGTTGACCGCGCCAAGCCCGAAGATCAGGGCGCTGGCGACCAGGGCCTGATGTTTGGTTACGCCACCAACGAAACCGATGTGCTGATGCCCGCACCGCTGTTCTACTCTCACCGTCTGGTTGAGCGTCAGGCCTACCTGCGCAAAAACGGCGTATTGCCCTGGCTGCGCCCGGATGCCAAGAGCCAGGTAACCCTGCGCTACGAAAACGGCAAGCCCGTCGCGATTGACGCCGTGGTTCTCTCTACGCAGCACAACCCGGAAATCAGCCAGAGCGATCTGCGTGAAGCCGTGCGCGAAGAAATCGTCAAGCATGTACTGCCTGCGGAGCTGCTGCACGCCGACACCCAATACCACATCAACCCGACCGGCAACTTTGTTATCGGTGGCCCCGTGGGTGACTGTGGCGTTACCGGCCGTAAAATCATCGTAGACACCTACGGTGGTATGGCCCGTCACGGTGGCGGTGCTTTTTCTGGCAAAGACCCTTCAAAAGTTGACCGCAGCGCCGCTTATGCGGGTCGTTATGTAGCGAAAAATATCGTCGCTGCCGGTCTGGCTGATCGCTGTGAGATTCAGGTGTCCTACGCTATTGGTGTAGCCGAGCCGACCTCTGTATCCATTAACACCTTTGGTACTGGCAAGGTCAGCGAAGAAAAACTGGCGGCGGCTGTGCGCGAAGTCTTTGACCTGCGCCCCTACGGCATCACGAAAATGCTCGACCTGCTGCACCCGATGTATCAACCCACTGCCGCCTACGGCCACTTCGGTCGCGAGCCCTATGAGCACACCTACACCTTCACCGAAAACGGTAAAGAGCGCTCAGAGACTGCAACGGCATTCAGCTGGGAAAAAACAGACAAGGCGGAAGCACTGAAAGCCGCACTTTAACCAACACTCCCTCTCCCCTGGGAGAAGGTCGAGGTGAGGGCAACCCACCTCCGCTCCTCCTTCAGGGGGAGAGCGAAAGCAACCGACAATGAGGAAACGAACATGACTGCCACAGCAGCACAAAGCAACTTCACCGACTATAAAGTCGCCGATATTTCCCTGGCCGAATGGGGCCGTAAGGAAATTGAAATCGCAGAAACGGAAATGCCTGCCCTGATGGGTTTGCGTGAAAAATACAAAGCAGACCAACCGCTGGCCGGCGCCAAGATCATGGGCTGCATTCACATGACAATTCAGACCGCCGTACTGATCGAAACCCTGATCGAGCTGGGCGCCGAAGTGCGCTGGTCTTCCTGCAACATCTTCTCTACACAGGATCACGCTGCTGCCGCTATCGCCGCTGCAGGCATTCCCGTGTTCGCATGGAAAGGCGAAACCGAAGAAGAGTTCTGGTGGTGCATTGAGCAAACCATTCTGCAAGGCGACAAAGAATGGGATGCCAACATGATTCTGGACGACGGCGGCGACCTGACCCAGATCCTGCACGAAAAATACCCGCACATGCTGGACAAGATTCACGGTATTTCTGAAGAAACCACGACAGGCGTTCACCGTCTGCTGGAAATGCTGGAAGAAGGTTCACTCAAGGTTCCTGCTATCAACGTTAACGATGCCGTGACCAAGTCCAAGAATGACAACAAGTACGGCTGTCGCCACAGCCTGAACGATGCCATCAAGCGCGGTACCGACCACCTGCTGTCCGGCAAAAAAGCGCTGGTTATTGGCTACGGTGATGTTGGCAAAGGCTCCGCCGCCTCTCTGCGCCAGGAAGGCATGATCGTTAAAGTCACCGAGATCGATCCGATCTGTGCCATGCAAGCCTGCATGGACGGGTATGAAGTGGTATCGCCCTACATCGACGGCATCAACGACGGCACTGAAGCCTCCATCAACAAAGAGCTGCTGCAAACAACCGACCTGGTGGTCACCACCACCGGTAACGTTAACGTCTGCGATGCCAACATGCTCAAGAACCTGAAAAACGGTTGTGTGGTCAGCAATATCGGTCACTTCGACAGCGAAATCGACACGGCTTACATGCGCAAAAACTGGACCTGGGAAGAAGTTAAGCCACAGGTTCACAAGATCATCCGTACTGCAGACAAAAAGGATTACCTCATCCTCTTGTCTGAAGGTCGACTGGTAAACCTCGGCAATGCAACAGGCCACCCCTCGCGCATCATGGACGGCTCCTTTGCCAACCAGGTACTGGCTCAGATCTACCTGTGGGAACGCAAGTTCGCCGATCTGCCCGCTGCCGAGAAGCAAGCCAACCTCTACGTTAAAGTTCTGCCGAAGAAACTGGACGAAGAAGTAGCGGCCGAAATGGTACGCGGTTTTGGTGGTGTCATTACCCGAATGACTGAAGACCAGGCCAAGTACATCAAAATTCCGGTTGACGGCCCGTTCAAGCCCGAGAGCTACAAGTACTAAACCTCTCGCCTTCAGGCCGGTTCCCGCCAACGCGGGAGCCGGCCCAAAAGCGACACACTGAAAACGAAAATATGACTAAACGCTACAGTTTCGAATTTTTCCCGCCGAAGACCGATGTCGGCCGGGAAAAACTGCAGACCGTTCGCGCCGAACTGAACAAACTCGGGCCCGAGTTTTTTTCAGTGACCTATGGCGCTGGCGGCTCTACCCGTGACAACACTGTCGGTATTGTCAAAGCCATGAAGGCCGAAGGCCTGTCCGTGGCACCGCACCTGTCCTTTGGCGGAGACGACGAAGGCTCCATGCTTGAGTTGATCAACGGCTACAAGGACGCAGGCATTGATCGTATTGTCGCTCTGCGCGGCGATTTACCTTCCGGCATGGGTGCAACCCGACTGGTCTACGCCAAAGAGCTGGTGGAATTTATCCGCAAACACACTGGCGATCATTTTCATTTGGAAGTGGCGGCCTACCCGGAAATTCATCCGGATGCCAAAAGCTATCAGGCAGATATCGATTTCCTGAAGGCCAAACTGGACGCCGGCGCCAACAGCGCGATTACCCAGTATTTTTACAGTATCGACGCCTGGCACTACTTTATGGATCACTGCCAAAAGGCCGGCATCGACAAGCCGATTTACCCCGGCATTATGCCCATCACCAACTTCGCCAACCTTGCGCGCTTCTCCCGCAATTGCGGCGCCGAGCTGCCGCGCTGGATGACCCAGAAGTTCGAAAGCTATGGGGATGATATTGAGTCAAGTCGAGAGTTTGGTATTGAAGTCGTTACCCGGCTCAGCGAGCAATTACTTGAGGCCGGCGCACCTGGTTTGCATTTCTACACGATGAATACCGTAGACCCGACACGCCAGATCTGGCAAAACCTCAAGCTGTAAATCGTTGGCGCGCCCAGTGGGCGCGCCAACGATCTAGTCGAAAACTTTCCCCGGATTCATCACCCCTTTCGGATCAAAAACCTGCTTGATCGCCTTCATCGCCGCTATCTCAGCGGCACTGCGGGTGTATTTCAGGTAGGGCTTTTTGAGCAGACCCACACCGTGCTCGGCAGAAACACTGCCTCCAAAGCGCTCGACGATATCAAACACCTCCAGACTCACTTCGCTGCACTGCTCGAAGAAAGTGGTTTTATCGAGGCTATCGGGCTTAAGGATATTCAGGTGCACATTGCCGTCACCAATATGCCCAAACCAGATAATCTCGAAATCCGGGTAGCGGGCGTTAACCACACTTTCCACCGATTCGAGAAACTGGGGCACCTTGGAAATCACGGTGGAGATGTCATTCTTGTAAGGCGTCCAGCGAGAGATGGTTTCGGAGATATCTTCGCGCAGCCGCCACAGGTTTTTCAGCTGTTCCAGTGACTGGCTCATGACGCCGTCGACCACCCAACCCTGCTCCACCGCCTCTTCAAACAGGGCCATGGCCTGCTCTTCCACCTGATCGTTCAGGCGTTCGAATTCCAGCAGGCAATAAAACGGGGTAGCACTTTCAAAGGGGCGAGCCAGTCCCTGATGCTCAACCACCTTCTGCAAGGCCTGCTCGGAGAAGAACTCAAAAGCGGTAAGGTCGATGCCTGACTGAAAACGGCTGAACACCTTCATAAGGGCGTCAAAATCGGGCACACCCAATACCAGCGCGGTCAGATCAGTCGGCTGACGGGTCAGCTGAATGGTCGCTTCCACCACCACACCCAGAGTACCTTCCGCACCGATAAAGAGCTGACGCAGATCGTAACCGGCATTGTTTTTCAGCAGGCCCTTGTTCAGTTCCAGCAGCTCACCAGTGCCGGTCACGACCTTGAGGCCCGCCACCCAGTCGCGGGTCATACCGTAGCGAATTACCTTGATACCCCCGGCATTGGTCGAGATATTACCGCCAATCTGAGAAGAACCCGCCGAGGCGAAATCCACCGGGTAAAACAACCCCTGCTCTTCGGCATAGTGCTGCAGCTGCTCGGTAATCACCCCGGCCTCACACACAACCGTGCGATCGATCGGGTCAAAGCCGCTGATGGCGTTCATGTAGTCCAGCGCCAGCACCACTTCGCCATTGGCAGCCACTGCGCCGCCGCTGAGGCCGGTTCGGCCACCGCTGGGGACGATGCCAAAATCCAGATCATTTGCCCGGCGAATTACCGCCTTAACCTGTTCAATCGAGCGCGGAAAAACAATCGCCACTGGCGCCGGATCGACCGCACGGGTCCAATCACGGCCATAGGTCTCAAAATCCTCTTCCGAAACCCGAACATTGGCCTCACCAACAATCTCTTGTAGCTGGGAAACAATAACCTCGGCGCTCTCGCGGGACGCGGCTGAATTCATGGAGCTTATTACCTCAATAACAGGGTTCTAAAAGGGCTTGAAATGGGCGATTCCGAAAGGGCGCTTATGGTACCATACGCGCCTTTTCCTGTACCGCTGGACACACCAAGACCCATGGCAAAGAAATCTCTCGACAAGGCCAAGATCAAGTTCCTGCTGCTGGAGGGCGTTCACCAGTCCGCTGTCTCCCTGCTTGAGAACGCCGGTTACACCAATATCGAGTACCACAAGAAGGCCCTCGAAGGCGACGAACTGCTGGAAAGCATCAAGGATGCGCACTTTGTTGGCATCCGCTCGCGCACCCAGCTAACCCGCGAGGTACTGGAAAACGCACCAAAGTTGAACGCTATCGGCTGCTTCTGCATCGGCACCAATCAGGTAGATCTGATGGCCGCACTGGAGCGGGGCGTGGCGGTATTCAACGCGCCCTACTCCAACACCCGCTCGGTGGCCGAGCTGGTTCTGGCTGAAGCCATTCTCCTCCTGCGCGGCGTGGCAGAGAAGAGTGCTGCCGCCCATCGCGGCGAGTGGATGAAGTCGGCGACCGATTCCTTTGAGATTCGCGGCAAGAAGCTGGGCATTGTCGGTTACGGCTCTATCGGCATGCAGCTTTCGGTACTGGCCGAAGGTTTGGGTATGGAAGTGATGTTTGCCGATACGGTTAACAAGCTGCCGCTGGGTAATGCCACCCAGGTCAGCCTGAGCCAGCTGCTGAGCACGGCGGACATTGTCAGCCTGCATGTGCCGGAAACCGCCTCAACCAAAAACATGATCGGCGCCAAGCAATTCGAGCAAATGAAAAAAGGCTCCATTCTGATTAATGCCTCGCGCGGCACCGTCGTAGATATCGATGCCCTTTGTGATGCCCTGCGCCAGAAACGCCTGCTGGGCGCGGCTATCGATGTGTTCCCTGTAGAACCCAAGAGTAACAACGACGAATTTATCTCGCCGCTGCGCGAATTCGACAATGTCTTCCTGACCCCCCATATCGGTGGCTCCACTATCGAAGCCCAGGAAAACATCGGCATGGAAGTAGCGGAAAAGCTGGTGAAGTACTCAGACAACGGCACCACCGTCACGTCGGTGAACTTCCCGGAAGTGGCGCTGCCCGCTCAGGATGGCCGCCACCGCCTGTTGCACGTCCACAAAAACGTGCCCGGTGTAATGAGCGCCATCAACCAGATCTTCTCGGAAAACGATATCAACATCTCCGGCCAGTACCTGCAGACCAATGAGTCTGTCGGCTATGTGGTGATTGATGTCGATCAGGCCTACAGCGAACTGGCCCTGAGCAAACTCAAGGAAGTGACCGGCACCCTGCGCTGCCGCGTACTGTTTTAAGTTATATGGCCAATGCAGTCACAGACCTCGCCGACCTCGTAGGTAAATCCTGCGTACTCGGCCTGAGTTACTACAACCCGGCCGGCGAGGTGCTGAACCAACGCATGCTCGCCGCCCGGGTGCACAGCGCCAGCGACGAAGGCATTGTGTTGCGGCCGCTTCAGGACGAGCGCGACTTTACCCTGCCACCGGAACTCAGCTGCTGGTTTATCGCCCCGCAAGGCAGCTTTACCGACAGCGAAGACCAGACCATCGACAACCCGGACTTTCTCGTGACCTGGGATGTACACCGTAAGAAGGAAGACGGTGACGAAGGCGAACACGAGTGGTGGGAGTGGGTGCCCTGCACCGTTCCGCCCACCGTCGGATAGCATCACATTCTCTAACCACACACTGCGTTTTACACGCAAAGGATTCCTCTTTTGATCACCACCGCCAACGTCACCATGCAATTTGGTGCCAAGCCCCTGTTTGAAAATATTTCGGTAAAGTTTGGCGGCGGCAACCGCTACGGCCTGATTGGCGCCAACGGCTGCGGCAAGTCCACCTTTATGAAAATTCTGGATGGCAGTCTCAAGCCAACCTCCGGCAATGTCTCCATCGATATCAACGAACGTGTGGGCAAGCTGTCTCAGGATCAGTTCGCTTTCGAAAAGTTCTCAGTGATCGACACTGTCATCATGGGCCACACCGATCTGTGGGATATCAAGCAGGAGCGGGACCGCATCTACGCCCAGACGGATATGTCAGAAGAAGACGGCATGAAAGTCGCTGAGCTGGAAACCCGTTTTATGGAGCTGGACGGTTACAGCGCCGAAAGCAGCGCCGGCGAAATTCTGCTGGGCGCCGGTATCGATCAGGAATACCACTACGGCCCCATGAGTGAAGTCGCCCCCGGTCTGAAGCTGAGGGTATTGCTGGCCCAGGCCCTGTTCTCCGACCCCGACATTCTGCTGCTGGACGAGCCCACCAACAACCTCGACATCAACACCATTCGCTGGCTGGAAGATGTACTCAACCAACGTAAAAGCACCATGGTCATCATTTCGCACGACCGCCACTTTCTAAACGCGGTATGCACCCATATGGCTGATATCGACTACGGCGAACTGCGGGTTTACCCCGGCAATTACGATGACTTTATGACGGCCGCCACCGCAGCCCGCGAGCGCCTGCAATCACAGAACGCTAAAAAGTCTGCCCAGATCGCCGACCTGCAGCAGTTCGTCAGCCGCTTCTCGGCCAACGCCTCCAAAGCAAAACAGGCCACCTCGCGCGCCAAGCAGATCGAGAAAATCCAGCTCGACGAGATCAAGGCTTCCAGTCGTGTGTCACCCTATATCCGCTTCAAGCAGGATAAAAAGCTGCATCGTCAGGCACTGACTCTGGAAAACGTCGGTCACGGTTTTGACGAGCCGCTGTTTGCCAAAGGCAATATGATTCTCGAGGCCGGCAGCCGCCTGGCCATCATCGGTGAAAACGGTGCCGGCAAGACCACGCTGCTGCGCTGTTTGATGGATGAGCTGAGCATCAATGAAGGTGTTGTGAAATGGGCGGAAAACGCCACGCTGGGTTACTGCCCGCAGGACAGCAGCGCTGATTTCGACAACGACCTGAACCTATTCGACTGGATGAGTCAGTGGCGCAAACCCAGCCACGACGATCAGATTGTGCGCGCCACGCTTGGCCGTTTGCTGTTCAGTTCAGACGACTTTAACAAGCAGGCCAAGGTCTGTTCCGGTGGCGAGAAAAACCGTTTACTGTTCGGCAAGCTGATGATGATGGACACCAACGTGCTGATCATGGACGAGCCCACCAACCACCTGGACATGGAAGCCATCGAAGCCCTGAACCTGGCACTGGAGCACTACGACGGCACCTTGATCTTCGTCAGCCACGACCGCGAATTTGTCGCCTCGCTGGCCACCCGGGTGATCGAAATCAAGGATCAGAAGCTGATCGACTTTCAGGGCACCTATGATGAATATCTGGCCCAGCAAGAGGTTAATAACCGCAAGACTGCCTGAGCCACATGGGTGCAAGGGTAGCGCGTTGATTCCTGGCGATCATTCGGCTACCTTGCTCCCCATTCCGACGTTCTGATTCCAACACTCTCAACCGAGATTACAAACATGGCCCAATACGTATATACGATGAACCGGGTCGGCAAGGTTGTGCCGCCCAAACGCGAAATTCTCAAGGATATCTCCCTGTCCTTCTTCCCCGGCGCCAAGATCGGCGTACTCGGCCTGAACGGTGCAGGTAAATCCACCCTGCTGCGCATCATGGCCGGGGTCGATACCGAATTTAACGGCGAGGCCCGCCCGCAGCCCGGCATCAAGGTGGGCTATCTGCAGCAGGAGCCTGAGCTCGACCCGACCAAAACCGTACGTGAATGCGTCGAGGAAGGCGTGGGCGAAGTGAAAGAAGCCCAGGCGGAACTGGAAAAAGTCTACGCCGCCTACGCCGAGCCGGACGCCGATTTCGACGCGCTGGCGAAAAAGCAGCAACAACTTGAAAACATCATTCAGGCCGCCGACGCTCACAACCTCGACCATCAACTGGAAGTTGCCGCGGACGCCCTGCGCCTGCCGCCCTGGGACGCAAAAATTGAGAACCTCTCCGGGGGTGAAAAGCGCCGAGTCGCCCTCTGTCGCCTGCTGCTTTCGGGCCCGGACATGCTGCTGCTCGACGAGCCTACCAACCACCTTGACGCCGAATCCGTCGCCTGGCTGGAACGCTTTTTGTGTGACTTCAACGGCACCGTGGTTGCCATCACTCACGATCGCTACTTCCTCGACAACGCCGCCGGCTGGATTCTGGAACTGGATCGCGGCCACGGCATTCCCTACGAAGGCAATTACTCCGACTGGCTGGAAGCCAAGGAAAAACGTCTGGAAATGGAAGCCAAAGGCGAAGCCTCGCGCAAGAAAACCATCGAGTCCGAACTGGAGTGGGTGCGCAGTAATCCCAAAGGCCGCCGCGCCAAGAGCAAGGCCCGCCTGCAGCGTTTCGAAGAACTGCAAAGCCAGGAATTCCAGACCCGCAACGAAACCAACGAGATCTACATTCCACCGGGCCCGCGCCTGGGGGACAAAGTGATTGAGGTTGACGGCGTCAGCAAATCCTATGGCGATCAATGCCTGTTCGACAATCTGAGCTTCTCGGTGCCCAAGGGCGCCATCGTCGGCGTAATCGGCGGTAACGGCGCGGGCAAGTCGACCCTGTTCCGCATGCTTAACGGCAAGGAAACGCCGGACAGCGGCACCATCGAGCTCGGTGAAACCGTCAAGCTGGTATCGGTTGATCAGATGCGCGACAACCTGGACGACAGCAAAACCGTCTGGGAAGCGGTCAGCGATGGTCACGACATTCTCAACATCAACGGCTACGAAGTACCCTCGCGCGCTTATATCGGCCGCTTTAACTTCAAAGGCTCAGACCAGCAAAAACGCGTCGGCGAACTCTCCGGCGGTGAGCGCGGTCGCTTGCAGCTGGCCTGCACCCTGCGTCAGGGCGGCAACGTTCTGCTGCTCGATGAACCCTCAAACGATCTGGACGTGGAAACCCTGCGTGCTCTGGAAGAGGCCCTGCTTACCTTCCCCGGCTGCGCCATGGTGATCTCGCACGACCGCTGGTTCCTCGACCGTATCGCGACCCACATTCTGGCCTACGAAGGCAACTCGGAAGTGGTATTCTTTGAAGGGAACTACACCGAGTACCACGCGGACCTGATCGAGCGCAAAGGTGAGAAAGCTCAACCGGAACGGGTCAAGTACAAGAAGCTCAAGTAGAGCGTTCGGTATTTTATTCGAACTGCCCGGCCCCTCACCCCAGCTCTCCCCCTGGGAGAGGGACAGGGTGAGGGGCAGTACGTCAATAGAAGCCGGTTCCGCCAAATATACTGCTACACTGAATAAAAAAATACAGGCAGCCGACACATGAAACTCATCCTGACAATTTTCTCCACCCTTTTCCTCAGCGCCTGCATGGGCATGCCGGAAAAAGTTCAGCCAGTCGACAATTTCGAACTGCAGCGTTTCCTCGGCACTTGGTACGAAATTGCCCGTCTTGATCATTCATTTGAACGTGGCCTGAGCCAGGTCACGGCTCAGTACACACTGAAAGACAACGGCATGGTTGAGGTGAAAAACCAGGGCTTCGATACCGACAAGAAAAAATGGAAGGACGCCATCGGCAAAGCAAAACTGGCGGGAGATACCGACGAGGGTTACCTGAAAGTCTCTTTCTTCGGCCCCTTTTACAGCTCCTATGTCATCTTTGAGCTTGGCAGTAACTACGACTACGCCTTTGTCAGCGGATTCAACACCGACTACCTGTGGCTACTGGCACGAAAGCCTGAGATTAGCGAGGAGCTAAAACAACGCTTTATCGCGGAAGCTCAAAAGCGCGGTTTTGACACACAGCAACTGATTTTTGTAGAACATAACACTACTGATTAGTCAGTCGCAGGCGGCACAAAGCTCACCAGTATATCCCCCACTTTCAAGGAGGGGGATTCCTTCGACACCCAATCCAGCCGCCCCTCTTTACCAATCACCGCTACCATGATGGCGTCATCCGGCAACTGCATAATAATGTCGTCACCGCTGTATTCCTCTGTGACTCGAGTTTTCTGGAAACGCCAGTCTCTAATCAGGTTGTTCCACAGGGTGCCAAAGGTCACTTTACGGGAAAACACACTGATGCCACGTCGTACGTGCGACACCTTGCGACGATCACTGTCATCGCTATTTTCCGAGTCCGTCAATTGATAGACCTGAGTACGTCCTATCTCCGAGGCGAAGTGATTACACACCATCGAGTTATAGGCAACATTGCCAGTTGCAGCCAGCACCACTTTCACCCCATCCAGCTCCAGCGCTTCTTCTGCGCGCTCGGATAGAATTTCTCCATACCAGGTCGGTACACCGTGCTGCCGTGCCGGACGCAGCCGTGCCCAGTCGGTGTCTGCCAGCATTACGTCGACTTTCAGCTCTTTCAAGACCTTGGACAACTCTACCGACCAGGGCGAGGCACCCACTAGCAGCACCCGGCCGGAGCCTTCCGCACGCAAACCCAGGCGCCGCGCCAGCGGGCCGAGACTGAAGCCATGCAGAATAACGGTGGCAAAGATCACTAGAAACACCGCAGGTACCAACAACTCAGCACCCGCGTAACCGGCCTCCATCATCGCCGGCGCGAAGGCACCAGCGGAGGCTGCAGCCACCACCCCCCGTGGGGCAATCCAGCCCACTAGAAAGCGCTCCTGCCAGGGCATCTTAATACCCATGGTGGATATCCAAACGGTCAATGGACGCACCACGAAGAGAAACACCATGAGCATGGCCATCAACTGCCAGTTCAACTCGCTCAGCAGGCGCGGCTCCAGCGATGCGGTGAGAATTACAAATAGAAAGGAAACCAGAATAATGGTGATGTATTCCTTGAAGCGGCGCATTTCATCAATACTGCGCAGCCCCATATTGCCCATCATCACCCCCATCACGGTAACTGCCAACAGCCCGGATTCGTGCAGCACCAGATGCGACAGGGCATACACCCCCAGTGCTATCGCGATAATCATCGGCGCTTTCAGATATTCAGGCACCCAGCCTCGACGAAAGCCCTGGCCCAGCAAATAGCCACCGCCACCACCGATGAGTGCAGCAATGACCACGGCCTCCGCCAGGCTGTAGAGGGCGTGCCCCAGATCACCTGCCTCGCCGGAGTAGAGAAAGTACTGGTAGACGATTACCGCCAGCATCACACCCAGCGGGTCGTTGATGATGCCCTCCCACTTTAAATAGGACGCGGTACGACGATTGAGGTTGGCGTGTTTGAGAAGCGGCATGATAACGGTCGGCCCTGTGACCACAAGTATCGCCCCCAATAGCAGAGCCACCGGCCACCCCAGCCCCCCCACAAAATGCGCCGCTAGCGTACCCAGCACCCAGGCCACCACAACCCCGACCGAGATAAGTCGGCGCACCACGCGCCCGGCCTCACGCAGTTCGTGAAGCTGCAGGTTTAGGCCCCCTTCAAACAGAATCACCGCCACAAACAGCTGGATAACGGCATTAAGGCTTGGTCCAAAGTCCACAGCGGGCTGCACCCAACCGGATACAGGCCCCAGAATCAGGCCCGCCGTGGCCAGCAGAACAATGGCCGGTATTTTCAGGCGCCATGCCAACCACTGACACAGAATGCCACTGACAAGAATTACCACCAACGCAAGCGACAGCTCCATGCAACCTCCCCTTTTTGACTGCCCTCAGCTTAGTGGTACGTAACACTTAGCGCCATGGGATTTTTTGACCTCAAGTAAAAAGCGGGTGTATCGTTTTGAAAACAGCAATAAAACGAGATCCACAATGGCCCTGTTCGAACCCGCCTACGAGGAAATGATTCGCAATGAGGGTGGCTATGCGCTCCACGCCGTTGAAGGAGATCGCGGCGGCACCACCTACGCTGGCGTCGCCCGACGCTACCATCCGCACTGGTCAGGCTGGCAGTATATCGACGCGGACGACCTCCATAACCCAGCCCTCGTAGATTGTGTAAAAGCTTTTTACCGGGATGAGTTCTGGAGCCGCCTGCGCGGCGACGACATCGAGGATCAACGCGTTGCCGAGACCCTGTTCGACTTCGCTGTGAACGCAGGCACGGGCACCGCAATCAAACTCGCCCAGTCCATTCTCGACACCAGCGCCGACGGCATACTGGGCCCGGTTACCCTAGGCAAGCTGAACAGCTTCCCCGCGCAGGACTTTCTTTACCGCTACGCCATGGCCAAGGTTGCACGCTATGCAGAGATAGTGAATCGCGATAGTAGCCAGTCCAAGTTTTTGCTGGGCTGGATCAACCGGACCTTGAAAGGCGTGGCGTAGTATCGCTGCGTTTCCGCACGCTGAGCACCGCCCACTAAAACTGTCGCCGCGCCCTCATTTCCACCTGATTAACGATTATTAAGCGGAATGTTTTATTGACTCCGGCTAGAATTGCAATTATAAAAGTAAACGTTTACATTTTATAACCCTAAAAACAACGTAAACCAGCGTCTGCACCAGAGAGGCCCGACAATGAGCAAACCCGACATCAGGGGCAGCCACGGCACACCGCCCATCAGAGACCGCAACTCAGGCAGAAACTGGGCGCATGCAATAATTTTCTTTAGTTTCCTTGGGCTTAGCTTCGCCTTGAAAGCCGCCACCCCGCCGAACGTCGTCTTTATCCTGACCGACGATCAGCGATCCGATGCCGTGGGCTATCACCCCAAACCGCTACTTGGCATAAAAACCCCGAACATCGACAAACTGGCACAGGAAGGCGCCCGGTTTAGCAACATGTTCGTGACTTCGTCACTGTGTTCACCCAGCCGCGCCTCCTTCCTCTCTGGCACCTACGCCCATACCCATGGCGTACGCGACAACTTCACTGACTACCCCCGCCAGCTGCAGAGCTTTCCCATGCTGCTGCGACAGGCCGACTACGAGACAGCGTATATCGGCAAATGGCATATGGGAGAAGACGACGACTCGAAACGCCCCGGCTTTGACTACTGGGTGACCCATAAAGGACAGGGTAAATACTACGACACCACCTTGAATCTCAACGGCAAGCGCGAAGTTGTTAAGGGCTACTACACAGAACGTGTAACCGATATTGCCCTGGACTGGCTGCAACAGCGCAAGCCCGGGCGCCCCTTTGCACTGGTGGTTGGCCACAAGGCACCGCACGGACCGTTTATTCCCGAACCAAAGTACGAAAACACCTATCAGCACGTACGAGTGCCCTATCCAGTCAGCGGCTTCAACCTGAAAAGCAAGCCTCAGTGGGTCACGGAACGGCTGGACACCTGGCATGGAATCTATGGCCCGCTCTACGGCTTTCGTGAGGATTTCCCGGATCGCAGCGCCGAAGCCATGCTCGATTTCGAACGCTTCGTACGTGCCTATACCGCCACCATAAATTCTGTAGACGATTCGGTAGGGCGGATATACCAGCACCTCGCCAAAACCGGTGAACTGGACAACACCCTCTTCGTATTCAGCAGCGACAACGGCTTCCTGATGGGAGAACACGGCATGATCGACAAACGGACCATGCATGAAGAAAGCATCCGAGTGCCGATGGTGGTGCGTTATCCGCGCGCAATACCGGCAGGCACTGTGGTTGAAGAGCAAGTTTTGAATATTGATCTGGCGCCCAGTGTAATGGAGTTTACTCTCGGCACCGAGATGCCCAGCGCCCAGGGCCTTTCGTGGGCGAAACTGGCAATGGGAAAAGCCACCAAGTGGCGCGAAAGCTGGCTGTACGAATACAACTATGAATCCCAGTTTCCCTACACCCCCAATGTTCGCGGGGTTCGGACCGATCGCTGGAAGTATACCCAATACCCCCATGGCGACGGCGGTCCGCTGCGCCATATGGAAGAGCTCTACGACCTTAAAAACGATCCACAAGAGCTGAACAATCTTGCCAACAACCCGGCTTTCAGACAGCGGCTGAAATCAATGCGCAGAATGCTGGCCGAGCAATTGGCAGCAAGCGGCGCACTGCCGGACAAAATGCCCATCGATGAGGGCATTAAGGAAGCACTCCCGGAAGAATCCATTCGCTAGAAACCTAAACATCATCACAGGAGATAGTTGGGATGAATAAGAATAAGACAAGCAATGCCCTGATGCTTCTGCTGGCGCTGTCGCCGGCAGGAACGCAGGCAAACGAAGCAAAACTCGAAGAGGTTATTGTCACCGCCCAGAAGCGGGCACAAAACCTGCAGGATGTTCCCATGGCTGTCACAGCGCTTGGCCGTGAGTTTCTGCAAGACAATGAAATTAACAGCGTCGAGGACCTGACCCGGATAGTACCCTCGATGCGCTTTACACCTGCCGATGATCCTTCCAATTCTTCGATTCGGATTCGGGGGGTAGGAACCGACGTGTTCAGCATTGCGGTCGAGCCCAACGTATCAGTAGTCGTGGATGACGTCCCCGTGGCCCGAACTGAAATGGCCAGCTTTGAATTCGCCGACCTGGAGCGTATTGAAGTCCTTCGCGGCCCACAGGGTACCCTCTTTGGTAAAAACTCAACCGCAGGCCTTATTCACGTAATCTCCCGCGACCCAGCGCCGGAATTTGAAGCATTTGCCAGGCTAAGCGCCGAAGATCGCGATAACTTTCCGGGACACCTGCTGAAAACCCAGGCAGGCGTCAGCGGTCCCCTTACCGATAATCTCGGCCTTCGCGTCACCGGGTTCTACAAACAGATTGACGGGCACTTAGTAGACATCCGTCAGGATGAAAACCTCCCCAATAGCGAAGTATTTGGCGGTCGAGCCAAACTGCTGTGGGACTCCGGCAACGATATCGTCGTGCGATTCAATGTAGAGCAACAGCGCAATGACGGTGATTCAACACCCTTGGTTTTCCGCAGCGCCTCACCTCAGAAAGCCCAGCGCAACGACGACATCCCCTACGGAGAGAAAAATCGCACCACCAAAACACTCGGCAACAACCTCGCCGATAGCGTCAATGAAGCGGTGACTCTGAAAGTCGACTGGGATCTCGGCAATCACACCTTAACTTCAGTAAGCGGCTGGCGCGGTTTCGAGATCAAACGCAACATCGACCTGCTCGCTCTGGACGGCGAAAACATCAATGTGACCTATAACGGTGGCGAGCGACTGATTGAGACGATTACCCAGGAACTTCGGCTGACCGCAACCAATAGCGATGTACTGGAATACACGGTCGGCGCCCTCTGGTTTGACAACCGCACCTATAATCTTTTTGAGCGCGAAGTCGAAGATATACCGGCGGAGGCTGTAATAAATACAGCCAGCCCTCAGGATATCCCGCCGCAGTTGCAGCTTCTCGGGCTGGTTCCCGGCGCTTCGCTGAGCCAATACAGTCTCACCGCCGGCACGGCGGAAACGCAAAATCTCGGCATATTCGCTCAGGGCACCTGGCATATATCAGACCGCTGGCATTTGACCGCCGGCGCCCGCTACATCATTGAAAAACTCACCGCCGATGTGCGGCGCATTCAATACACACAGCTCGACGCCAGCGGCGCTCGAATCGCGGATAGTCGCATCAACATCCCCGAGGTGGAAATCGATGATCGGGCAACAACAGGCACGGTGTCGCTGCAGTACGACTGGAGTGAATCCAGCACGCTTTACTCAACAATTTCAACGGGCTACCGCGGCGGTGCTTTTGACTTCGCCAACAGCGATCTGGAAACAGCATTTCGCAACCCGGTAGACCCCGAAACTGCCCTGTCCTTTGAACTCGGCAGCAAGTCCCGGCTGTGGGATGACCGAGTGGAACTTAATATCGCCCTGTTCAGCACCACCTTCAAAGACTTCCAGGCACAAGTGGTCGACGTAGCCGAAGAAAGTACAACCAATCTGGTTCCCAGCGCCCAGTTCCGCCTTGACAACGCGGGAGAGCTGGAAACTCAGGGCGTAGAAATCGAATTCAAGGCGAAGCCCCTATCCTCGTTGTTTATAACCGGCTCACTGCTCTACAACAAAGCCGTGTTTAATGAGTTCATCTCACAGTGTTTTACCGGGCAAAGGCCAGGCGAAAACGGCGGCGAAGACGTTAATGGCGATGGCACCTGCGACCGCCAGGATCTGGCTGGGGAAACCCTGGCCAACGCACCCGAGTGGAGTGCTTCCGCCACCGCACGCTACGAACACCCTCTCAATGCGGACGGCAGTATCGCCTATGCACAAATCGCCTCTCGCTGGCAGGACGATGTGCAGTATTCCAACGAACAACACCCGCTGACGATTCAAGAAGCCTACGCCATTACCGATCTGAGATTCGGCTGGCGCAGCACCAGTGGCCAACTCGAGCTAGCCGCTTACGTGAACAACGTGTTTGCCCAGCACCACATCGTCAATTTCTTCCCCTTGAGCACTGACAACAGCCGAGAAGATATTACGCATATGATTCCTCCCGGCGCGGACCGCATCTTTGGGTTATCGGCAGGCTATCAGTGGTAAGTAGCCAAAATCATTCTAGGGGTTGCTATCGAATGAAAAAGGTCATCTTGGCAACGGCCGCAGTCCTCAGCACTGCACTCATTATCGCGGTCGTTGCCCTTTTTATTTTCTTTTATGTGGATCAGCCGCAGTTTTTCACCGCCCCGGATTTCGATCAACAGGCCCCCGCTATTGCATTGAACCCAGACAAACCCGCACTTCTCGTATTCAGTAAAACCAACGGTTTCAGGCACAAGGACGGTATAGCGGCAGCTCAGGCCGCCTTGCGAGATATGGCAAAGCGAAACGATTGGCAAGTTTTCGTGACCGAAAACGGTGCTGTTCACAACCGCCGGGATCTGGCTCGTTTCCGCGTAGTTATCTGGGCCAACGCCAGCGGTCCGCTTCTGCTGCCCGAACAGCGTGAAGCACTTCGTGAGTACATTGAAGCCGGCGGCGGGTTTATCGGCATCCATGCAGCAGGCGATGGTTCTCACGCCGACTGGAGCTGGTATCAGGATAACATCCTCGGCACGGCATTTACCGGCCACACCCTGATACCCCACAAGCAAGAAGCGACCATAGCCCTGCAAGTGGGCCACCCCGTAATTAGAGGGCTACCACCGCGCTGGCAGCACTACGACGAGTGGTATGCCTTTGACCGCACGCCCGCAGCCGCTGGTGCGATCGTGCTCGCCACGGTGGATGAAAGCACCTACAAACCCGGAAAATTTTCGATGACACCCGATCACCCCATCATCTGGGCTAAGGACCTTGGCAACGGCCGTGCGTTATATTCCGCTTTGGGCCATAGCGCCCGCAGCTTTGAAACACCGGAGTACCGACAGTTATTGGCCCAGGCTATTCGATGGACAGGCAGACTGCTCCTCTCGAAGCCAACCGAATTGAGAGATAACAAATGAAGAGACGGGAACTTATACAGCATCTCGCACTGATAACCGGCGCCGCGCTGTCGCCCTCAGTTGTTCAGGCGATGATTAATGGCATCGACGGACGGATTAACATTCAAAACCCCACATTGAATGAAACGCAACGCGCTACTTGCTCGGTGCTGGCTGAAATGATTATTCCGCGCACAGATACTCCCGGTGCAATCGACGCCGGCGTGCCTCACTTTATCGAGTTGATGGTGTCGGACTGGTACACGAATACCGAACGAACAATTTTCCTCGAAGGCCTGGCTACGCTGAACAGTTACTGCCTAAAGGAGCATGGATCACCGTTTCTGACATGCTCACAGGAGGATCAGATTGCAGCGCTAACCCACATGGAAGTGCTGGCCTCGGGCTATAAAAGCAAGCTATCTGCTATGCCTTTTGCCAAAGAGGTTGATGAACACGTGCCGTTCTTCGGCAAACTGAAAGAACTCACCGTTATCGGCTACTACACCTCGGAAGTCGGCGCAAAACAGGAACTGATCTATCAACCCATGCCCATGGAATATCGCGACATCGAATTCCGTGAAGTCGGGCGCCAGTGGTCGAGCTGAGGGGACAATAATTATGTCAGCAACACAAACACAAGATTTTGATGCCATTGTTGTCGGCTCAGGTATTTCCGGTGGCTGGGCAGCCAAAGAACTTACCGAAAAAGGACTGAAGGTACTCGTGCTGGAACGCGGCGCCCCTATTCGCCACGGCCTGGATTACAAGGGCGAGCACATGCCGCCCTGGAAAATACCTTACGCCGGCAAGCCACTGCGCGAACTGTACAAAGAAGAGTACCCCATTCAGAGCAAGGTTTACGCCTTCAACGAAACCACTCGACATTTTTTCAACAATGACAAAAACAATCCTTATGTTTATAACCCAAGTAAACCTTTCAACTGGAAGCGGGCCGATGTGCTGGGCGGGCGCTCACTGTTGTGGGGGCGACAGGTCTACCGCTGGAGCGATCTCGATTTCGAGGCCAACAAACGCGACGGCCACGGCATAGACTGGCCAATACGCTACAAGGATATCGCCCCCTGGTACAGCTACGTCGAAAAGTTTGCCGGTGTTAGCGGCGAAAAACTGAACCTTCCTCACTTGCCCGACGGCGAATTTCAGAAACCCATGAACCTCAATGCTGTGGAACGTACCGCAAAGGAAAGAATAGAAAAGCAGTACCCGGGCCGGGTGATGACCATAGGCCGTGCCGCCGTGCAGACCGAGCCAAAAAACGGGCGCGGAGCCTGCCACTACTGCGGCCCCTGTGAGCGAGGCTGCTCCGCTGGCGCCTATTTCAGCAGCCTCAGTTCTACCCTCCCCGCCGCTGAAAAGACCGGTAACCTGACCATACGCGCCGACAGCGTGGTAGAAAATCTAGAGTACGATAAGGCCTCTGGCAAAGTCAGCGCGGTGAACGTAATCGACGCCAATACGAAGGAGCGAATTCGTTTTACCGGCAAACTGGTATTTCTGTGCGCCTCAACCATCGCCAGCACCCAGATACTGCTCAATTCCACCTCAGAGCACTTCCCCAATGGCTTGGCCAATCGCAGTGGCGTGCTGGGTCGCTACCTGATGGATCACACATCAGAAGTCGGCTCCTTCGGGGTAATACCCGGCTTTATGGACAAATACACTATCGGTAACCGACCGAACGGCATCTATATACCGCGGTTTCGCAATCTACCTGGCCAAGACGAAAGCGTTGACTTTATCCGGGGCTATGGCATTCAGGGCGGATCCATGCGCATGAACTGGGCCCAGATGCACCATCAGATCAGCGGTTTTGGCGCGCGCTTCAAGCAGGCCCTGCGGGCGCCCGGCCCATGGGTATTTTTTATGGCCGGTTTCGGCGAACATCTGCCGGATAAAAACAGCCGGATGATGCTGTCGCACACCAAGCGCGATCGCTTTGGCATTCCCCAAGTCGAGTTCGACAGTGCCTTTGGCGACAACGAAGAGCGTATGCGCAAGGATATTCTGGAGCAGACCGCTGCAATGCTCAAAGCCGCTGGCGCGCGCAATGTAATGTCCTTTGACGGCAACAGTCCGCCCGGGGGTGCCATCCACGAAATGGGCACCGCGCGCATGGGCGAGGATCCGACACAGTCAGTATTGAACCGTTGGAACCAGGCTCACGATATACCGAATTTGTTTGTCACCGATGGTTCTTGCATGACCTCTTCGTCCTGCGTAAATCCGTCGCTGACCTACATGGCGCTGACTGCTCGCGCCGCCGACTACGCAGTCACTCAGCTGCGAGCCGGAAAAATCTGATTCAGAGGAATAAAATGAAAGATATTAAATGGATTAAAGTCGTGTTCTGGCTCAGCGCTATTGCCACGGTGCTGGTAGTGCTGTGGTGGGCAACCGTTTTCTATTTCGTGGGTCAGCAGACCGGTGAGTCAATGAGTAATTTCGCCGTTTGCCTTTTTGCACCAACAGCAGAATGCAACCTACTTAGGGGTATGGCCTGGTTGCAGGGGATTAATCCCTACGAACCGATAGCTTTCCTGTGGACTCTGTCTTTAACAGTGTTTGCCTGGTTCGCTAACCGCTCACTCAAGGCCTAATCGCTTCCACACTTAACTGTCAGGAGAAGCACCGTGCGTCGCGTATTGCTGTACCCTTTTAAACTGATTCTGAACACCGTGCTGCTTTTGCTAGTACTTGCTCTTATCGCCGTGATTTTTGGCAGTCTTAAGGTCACCTTCTACGAGCAAAAAGTCAGTAGTGAACACCTAGCCAATAAACAGCGCTACCTCGACAGCCTTGCTGAAGCCGCGGCCCGTAAGGCGACCCCACGACCCAATATTGTCTTTGTTCTGTACGATGACCTCGGCTACGGCGATCTCGCCTTTACCGGCGCGCAAGCAATCGACACACCCAATATCGATCATCTTGCAAAGACTGGCGTGGTCGTAAATCAGTTCTATTCCCCTGCGCCGGTGTGCACCCCCGCGCGCTTCGGTTATCTTACCGGACGCTTTGCGGAGCGCGGCGCGATGTCCCATGTCGTTTTTCCGGAAGGTCACCCCATGGACCGGCTGCTGCGTTTACGCGACCTCAATGTCGGCATCCCCCCCTCGGAAATTACACTTGCCAATGTGTTGCAGGCCGCAGGCTACCGTACCGGGCTGGTCGGAAAATGGCATCTGGGCGATCAGGACGGATCACGGCCCAACGATATGGGCTTCGAACATTTTTACGGCGCACTCTACAGCAACGACATGACTCCCTTCGCACTCTACAAAAACGAAAAAGTCATTATCCCCGCGCCCGTGGATCAGACCAGACTCAGCGAACACTACGTAAAAGCGTCGGCTGACTTTATCAATGCCCACAAGGATGAACCCTTTTTTCTGTATCTGGCACACAACTTTCCGCATATTCCGCTGTTCGTGCGCGACAGCCGACTGGGCGGCTCCGACGCTGGTTTATACGGTGACGTGATAGAAGAACTCGATGAGGGGATCGGCAGCCTGATTGCATCACTCAAAGCCGCCGGGGTCTATGAAAACACCTTGATTGTTATTACCTCGGACAATGGCCCCTGGTTTCAGGGCAGCCCCGGCGCCGCTCGCGGTCGTAAGGCAGAAACCTTTGAAGGGGGCATGCATGTACCCTTTGTCGCGCACTGGCCCGAAGGCCTGTGCCAGGGCTGTGAGCTCGACGGCATAGCCTCTGGCGTCGACCTGCTGCCAACCATACTCGATATTCTCAAGCTTCCGGCGCCGGCTGACCGGCTTCTCGATGGTCACAGCCTGCTGAACTACCTGAAGGGAAGAGAGGATAGCCCGCACGACTACTTTTATTACCTCAGCGGCAAGCTACTGGCCGTGCGTGACAGTCGATTTAAATACATGCCCAAGCGGCCGGTTATCTACGCTTTAGCGGGGCAACCCATCGCCGCAGGTATGCCCAAGGGGCCGTGGCTGTTTGATCTCAAAAACGATCCGAATGAATCCTACGATGTGAGTGCTCGCTACCCTGAGGAGTTCAAACGCCTGCAACAGGCGTTTAATCGCAAAGCAAAAGCGCTGGAGGAAAATCCTGCCGGGTGGCGATAATGCCCCTGTCCGGCAGGTAGAGGGTGGAAAGCAGAGGCTTACTTCAAAAGCTCTCTGGAAATAACCAGCCGCTGTATTTCGCTAGTACCCTCGTAAATGGAAGTGATGCGCACATCCCGCGCCATTCGCTCCAGCGGGTATTCTCGATTGTATCCATTGCCGCCCAGCAACTGCAGGCCGGTATAACAGGCCTTGTTAGCCGCTTCTGTGGCAAATAATTTCGCCATCGAAGCCTGGGTTGCAAAAGGCTTACCCTCTTCTTTCAAACAGGCTGCCTGCATCAACAGCAAACGGGCCGCTTCCATTTCGGTATAACCGTCAGCCAGCATCCACTGCAGACCCTGAAAGTTCGACAGCGACTGACCGAACTGTTCCCGCTCCTTGATATAATCGCGGCCGTAGTCGAGCGCCGCCAGTCCAATACCCAGCGCCAGGGAACCAATACCGATACGGCCACCGGCCAGCTCACCCAATGCCACCTGCAGGCCACGATTTTCTTCGCCCATCAGCGCGTTAGCCGGAATCCGGCAGTCTTCAAAATATACCGCGTTGGTCGGTGAGGCCTTCTGCCCCATTTTTTCTTCGGCCGGGCCAACGACCAGGCCTGGTGTGCCGTTTTCAACCAAAAAGCAGGATATGCCCTTACCGCGCTTGGCAGCTTTGTCCGTAACCGCCCACACCACAAACACACCGGCGAACTCACCGCTGGTGATATAAGCCTTGGAGCCATTGAGAATATAGCTGTCGCCGTCTTTAATAGCGGTCGTTCGCATACCGGCGGGGTCCGACCCGGCACCCGGCTCGGTCAGGCAGAAGCCCCCCGCCGCGTATTCGCCCGAAGTAATCTTCGGCAGGTACTTCTGACGCTGCTCCTCGGTGCCCATGGCCTGAATCACCTCCGCCACCATATTGGTGACCGAGGTGGTTACGGCGGTCGACGCGCAGGCCTTGGCGATTTCGGTTATTGCCAGGCTGAAAGCCACCACCCCAGCCTCAGTGCCGCCGTATTCAGCCTTAACGTTCAGCCCCATAAAACCCAGTTCCGCCAGTTCTTTGAGGTTGGCCATGAACGTTGCTTTTTCTTGGCCTTTGTCGAATTTTGCCGCCAGCGGTGCCAGTTCGCTCTCGGCAAACTGGGCGGCAGTGTCGCGAATCATGTTTTGCTCTTCGCTCAGTTGAAAATCCATAGCTGTCACACCCTATTTTGTGTAGACCCAATTTCTCTATATAGTGGATTTATTATTCTTCTATGGGGGCTGACAATGGCTACAGAACTCAACAATCAGGACATTACCATCCTGAATATTCTGCAGAAGGATGCCAGCAAAACCTCGACTGAAATTGCTGAAACACTGAATATGTCGCAGTCGCCCTGCTGGCGCCGCATCAATCGTATTGAGCAGACCGGATTAATCCGGAAGAAAGTCGCCCTGCTGGATCGAGAAAAACTCGGCATGGAACTGGTGGTGTTCACCACCGTCAACCTGACGACTGTGGGTCGACAATATCTGGAAGATTTTGAAGACGCCGTACGCACCTTGCCCGAAGTGATTGAGTGCTACACCATGACCGGCGTGTGGGATTATATGCTAAAAGTCGTGGCCAAAGACATTCGCCACTACGAGGTGTTTGTCCGCGAGCGCCTGCTTTCCCTGCCAATGGTGGGCGAAACCCACTCCCATATCGCTGTTACGGAAATCAAAAATACCACCGAGCTGCCACTGGATACCCAGCTTTAGCCTGATCCGGCAATAATGCTGCCGGACTTATCCCGAACAAAAAAAACCGCCCAACGCGAATTGAGCGGCTTTCAGGTTCTGCGGCAAAAGTGCCTGGGATTTACTGCTCCGGTGCCGGGTGCTTGGCCGCCACTTCCTTCAGCAGGGTTTGCAGCTCACCGTTTTCATGCATCTCACACACGATGTCGCAGCCGCCGACCAGCTCACCGTCCACCCACAGCTGTGGGAAGGTAGGCCAGTTGCCGACCTTAGGCAGATTGGCGCGTACATCCGGGTTGGACAATACGTCGACAAAGGCAAAACGTTCACCGCAGGCCATCACCGCCTGGGAGGTGCGGGCCGAAAAGCCACATTGGGGCTGGTTAGGAGAGCCCTTCATATAGAGAATAATCGGGTTGTCTTCGATCTGCTTTTTGATCGTTTCAATAATATCCATTGCTACCACCTGTTAATTCGGTTCATTCGAGCTCAGTAGGCGCCGCATTTTACAGGTTTTGGCCAAAAAACGCTCGTAATCACTGAAACACGACCTGCGGGAGCTGGTTGTTTTTTGACCGCGAAAAGCCGACGCAATTCCCCGCAAAAAAAGGTTGTCATTTTCATGGAAATCATTACCATATGCGCCTTCTTTAAGGGTCGTTAGCTCAGTTGGTAGAGCAGTTGGCTTTTAACCAATTGGTCGCTGGTTCGAATCCAGCACGACCCACCATCTTTAAAGCAGTAAAAATAAAGAGTTGCAGAAATGCAGCTCTTTTTTTTCGTCTGCCGAATTCACCTGTGACCATATTGTGACCAATCTGTGCCCAGATTGTGACCACCAGCCAAAATTCAAACCTCAGAGTTGAACAAATAACAATCAATTTTGACCGGTTGGTTTTGACTGGTCACTCTTCCGGAATGTATACCAACAGGTCATTTAAATCGCACTTAAAGTAACCTAATAGGCGATCAATGAGGTCAAGGCCCGGTTTGTAGCTGTGGTCGTTGGCAATTTTTGAGAGTGTCACTCGGTGGATTCCTGTCGCTTCGGCGACCTCCCCCAGAGTGATCGAACGCTTCTCCTGAAACTCCTTTTCAGCAAGTACTTCTTTAAACTTTATTCTAATCATATCGCTATATTTGTAGTCACTAGGCTTCAAAAGAAGTTGCATTTTGATTTTTGATGTGTATTCTTGACTTTAAGTGTAGCGAAATGGCTACACATGAAACCAAAGAACTTCATATGAAGGGGAATATACATGAGTTATACATACCTGACTACAGAGGCGCTTGCAGAGCGAATTCACTACGAGCCATCAACGATTCGGTCCAGTCTCAAAGACTCTGTTTTGCTTGAAGGCATTCACTATATTCGGCCTTTTGGCGGGCGGAAGATTCTATATCTCTGGGAAAATATCGAGCGAGATATGGTGGGGGAAGTTGACGATCGCGTTGCCATCCCTATGGCTTCGGGAGATGCTTGCCATGTCTAGAGTGAACGTACGAAAAGAAACCGAGTGCCTGTATTTTGATTTCCGGTATATGGGAGTTCGCTGCCGCGAGCAAACCACACTCAAGGATACTCCTCGCAATCGTCGCAATATGGAAAAGGTGCTGGAGAAAATCGAACGGGCGATCGTCGATGGCACCTTCGATTACGCAACCTTCTTCCCCGGTAGTCGTCGATCAGAGCAATTCACCAAAAAGCAGCGACAGCAGGCTTCTCAAAGAGCTGAAGTGGAACTGCCGGCACCCGCAGTCGAAATCGACACGCCCCCTTTCGCTGACTTTGCCGAAACCTGGTTTTCGGAAAACAAGATCGCTTGGCGAGTAAACACCCAAAAGATGCATCGCTGCCACATGCGCAAACATCTATTGCCGCGCTTCGGTCACCGGCGCGTTCACGAGATTACGCGTGCCGAGCTGATGTCCTTTCGGTCGACTTTAGCGGAGATCGAGAGCGGCGACCGGATTCGCGAGCGCTCCCCGAAGACCATCAATGAAATCATGGGGACATTGGTTGCCATCCTGAAGGAAGCCTCCCTTCGCTTCAATTTCTCAAACCCCGGAGAGGGACTCAAACGTCTGAGCGTGCGTAAGAAAGACATTCAACCGCTAAACCTGGACGAAGTTGAGCGATTTCTTAAGGCTGTCCGCGCCGACTACCAACCCTATTTTACGGTTCGCTTCTTCACTGGAATGCGCAGCGGCGAAGTACACGGCCTTAAATGGCGTTGTGTGGATTTTGACCGGCGCGAAATTCTAGTCCGAGAAACGTACTCACTGGGCCGGGTCGAGTACACGAAAAACGACGGATCTCAGCGTGAGATCAAAATGTCGGAACCGGTCTACCAAGCACTGCAAAAGCAATACAAGGCGACAGCTCATCTGGGTGAATATGTGTTTTGTACCCGAACAGGTAAGCCCCTCGATATATCGATTGTAGGCAAGCGTGTCTGGCGACCAACTCTTCTCCGGCTGGAACTACCCTACCGCCGGCTCTACCAAACCCGACATACCGCCGCCACCTTATGGCTTGCTTCCGGAGAGGCACCCGAGTGGATAGCGCGTCAGATGGGCCATTCGAGCACCCAGATGCTCTTCAATGTGTATTCACGTTATGTGCCCAACCTGACCCGGCAAGACGGTTCAGCGATCGAGCGAGTATTGGCAAGCCGTCTGACACTAAACGGAGTCGACACCGCACGTGAAAAGGGGGCCGAATGAAATCACTAGAACATCAAATCGTGGATTATATCGCCCACCGACTACTGGCCGGTCGCCACGACATTCATGGGCGTGAACTGGTGGCTCTGGTGGGGACTGGCCGGGAAGCTGATAACTTGGCGGCTACTTGTGCCTGGATAGTGGCTCGAACCGAGGAGGACACCTCGCTGGCACCAAATGCCGTGGGTTGGTTGCGTGAGCTCTTCGACGATTACCTGGAAGACCAATGGGCCCTACTCCATCAGTGCAGGGCACCGCAGATGGAGAACGTCGATTGTTTGCCGCGAATCCCCCTGACCGATATTGAGTGCCAGAGACTGGCGGAAACTATTGCGTATCTGGTGGCGGGGCCACTCTACCGCGACAAATTGGAGGCAGCGGCGGGACTGGTACTTGGTAAGCCAGCTTGCGGTGAGAGCGCCCTCTACCATTGGGTGCGTGCTCAAGATGACCGCTACGCCTTCTACCCATCTGAACTCACACTATCGCTGGCGCAGCGTCTGCAGCGAGCGCTGCTTGCGCTGGAGGAGGTGTGACGATGATCAAGGAGAATGGGACAGGCGAGGTCTGGCCGCCGTTGCAGCCTGACGGACTGATTCGCGAGCAACTGCGGATCGTGTTTATGGGTGCTGGCAGGACCCAAAGCGGGCTGGCTGCCACAGTATTGGCGCTGGCCAATAGCCACTACCAGCTGGAAACACAGTTGCGCCCTGATCAGTGCGGGAACCCGCAGTATCCACTTACTTACGGTGATGTGGTGGCTGTGAAGGCCTTGCCAGAACAAGAGGCGCAGCGGCGCGAGCCCGGCACACCCAGGCTGGCGATTCAGCGGATCCGATTGCTGGACCCAGACGAAATCTGCTTTGAGGCCTTGCTCCCGCAAACGTGGGTGGTGCCCACTCAAGTCCCCGCACTAACCCTGCTGCTGCAGTCCCTTAACGCCGTCAGTCACCGGGCGATCCGACGCTTCCTGGTCGACGTGTTGCTCAATACCAATACCGCGCTCGGGCTGTTAACGGTACCGGCCTCCTGTCGACACCATCATGCCTTCCCTGGCGGATTGCTTGAGCACACGGTGGACATGCTGATTGACTTCCAGCAGCACCAGCCGCCGACTCTTGAGCCGATACTGCAGGATCTGATGCGGGCGCTGATTGTTGTCCACGACATTGGCAAAACCGTCACCCATGCCTCTGGCGCCTACACCGGACGCGGGGAGTGGCAGCCCCATGAGCCAGCAGGGCTTGAGCTACTGGCCTCTCCGCTGGCCGCCCTGGACCGCAATGCGCCCAAGCTTGCCCACTTCATTCGGGCGATGTTCAAGCCAGCGCGGTATCACCCCAAGAAACGCCACTACCTCCACGACTGGCTATCCCGGCTGGACCGACGCAGCGCTAGCCGCAAACCCATTCACGTCGACACACTGAAGGAGCCTTACCATGCGCTATCTGACAAGCGATGAATTCGAGACACTTAAAGCCGCGCAGCAACTAATTCCCTACATGGAAGACGTTAAGGATAAAGAGGACCCGCAGGTATGCTGGTCAGTTTACGGCAACCCGCAAACCAATGAGATTCTGGTCAGGCTGACGAGTGAAAAAGCCACACTCATTGGTGCCAAGCCCACCGAGGTGTTGTTTCCCGCAATGGCGGATAGGGTTTTCGGGATTGATATGGCCGATGAGCAATTAGCCGAGGCTATGTCACTGGATATGTATGCCAAATACAAACAGGAAACCGCGTAGGTACCAGAGGAGGTCTATTGTGACGACAAAACGTATCTCACTACCGTTGTCGCGGGCCAGGCGGGAATTCCGTAAGTTAGTAGGGTGTATCGATCGTGGAGAGGTCGATGTGTATGAGATCACCCGGCACGGTATTCCGCGGTGTGAAATCATCAAGCACCGAACAGGCGAGGGTGTTTGGGATTCATTCTTTAAGGAAGGCCCCGGAGTATCGCCGGATTTCAGTCGGTCGCAGGAGGATGACGATTGGCTGAAAGATCCACCGGTGGGAAGAGAAGAAATATAGTGTAGGTGAGCCGGATCAACAGGGATGCATTTCTGCCGGTCACCATCGCATATCGAGATGCCTGGATTTACGTTGAGGGGACCAAGCCCAATCCGGGGGCAGTCAATGGGAAAATTTGTTGCAGACTAGTATCCCACTAATCGGAATCCAAAGCGCAGACAGCGTGACGCCAAGCGTTGGGACGAATACCTTGGCGAGCTCTCCAGAAAGCGCGTGGTAACCGATGAAGGATATGCTCCAGATAGCAAGCACGCCGGAGAGCGCCAGAAACAGCATAGGTCGCAGGAAATCGCGAGATGTCATTTCCATCGATAACCCCCTTGGTTGATGTGGCGGATAATGATCTATATCTGCATTGTAGCGCAGATTACAGAAGAGCAACTTTCAAATTAAGGATTTCTGGTTTCCCGTAATTTTTCGGCTGCCAAAGAGGGCTCCCTCTCCCTTTGGGAGAGGGACAGGGTGAGGGTTTGTAAGAAAGCCCCCGCTCGCGAAGATTTCAGGGATAAAGCATCACCTGAGATAGATCAGGCTCGACAGGCATCGCTGTCTCATCATTCAAGGTTTTCAAAAAAGCCACCAGGTCCCGCTGATCCTGCTCATTCAAAGCGGGATTTACTATATGCCAGTGTATCTTCAGATCAACACCCACTGGCGCTGCGTTGCCACGCCCCTTGGCGTAGAAGCCCACCACCGCCTTGAGGTCCGCAAATACTCCGGAATGCATATAAGGCGCTGACTGCGCGACATTGCGCAAGGACGGAATCTTGAAGGCGCCCAACAGGGTTGGCTCATCAAACACCGGGCCTGCGCCACGGTCGAAGGGCAAGCCCTCCGGTTCCGGTGTACCGGTCACCGCAAGCTGCTGGTTGGTGAACAGCGGTGGCGTATGGCACTGGGAGCAGCGGGTGTCAAACGAGCGAAATAATTTAAGGCCGCGAATTTCCTGTTCATTCAGCGCATTTTGACTGCTGTGTACATAACGGTCGTAGCGGCTGTTCAGCGATACCAGACTGGACTGAAAAGCGGCCAGCGCCTGGGCGATATGCTCCGTCGTGATCGGTCTGCCCCCCACGCTTGAAAAGGCTTGCGCAAACAGTGGCCGGTAGGCGGCAATGGCATTGATGCGCCCTTCCAGTTGCTCAGGCGTGGTGTTCATTTCCTCTTCGGAAAACAGCGGCAATCGCGCCTGCGCCTGCAACGACTCGCTGCGTCCATCCCACATCAGCAAGTGCTGAAAGCCGATATTCCAGAGGCTGGGCGCGCCGCGCTTCAGTTCGCGCTGGCCGGCGCCGATGCTGCGTGGCAAACCGTCGCTGAAGCCCTTGTCAGGTTGATGACAACTGGCGCAGCTCTGGGTGCCATCGCCGGACAGGCGTGGGTCGAAAAACAGGTAGCGGCCCAGATCAATCTGCTCGGGTCGGTAGCGCGCTTCCATGGGTGGTAGGTCGGCGCGCAGGCCACCCTGCCCCTCGAAACTTTCGTAGAGCTGGTAAAGGCTGACCAGATCGCAATAACCATCGTCGGCCTTGACGAAGGACGGCGGGCACTGCGTGTTCAGGGAGGTGGCGCTGCCCGCGCTACAACAAAACCACAGCTTCTTCCGGGGCCTCCGCGAACCTGGGGGCTGGAAGCGAGCTATCGTTTCTGATGAGATTATTCGGACTCTACACTAAAAATCGGCCCTGCCGATATCGCAATTTAGCGCGGCTCCTTCCTTACCTTTCCAGAGTGCAAAAGACCCCATGCCAACTCGCTTGGTAGGCTAACCAAGTCATTCCAAAGGGGCGCGCGGCAAAGCGTCCGGGGAGCCGACTCGTTGCCTGTACTGTTCGGGCGAATGGCCGAACCAGCGTTTGAAGGCGCGCCGGAAATTGGCGCTGTCGTGATAATTCATCAGCGCGGCAATGGCCTCGATCGACAGTTTGCCGTCACACACGTAGCTTGCCGCCTGCTGGGACATAATATCGTCGCGAATTTTTCGAAAGCTGCAGTGTTCCTGTTTCAGCTTGCGAGCTAAGGTGCGTTTGCTCATGAATAGGGAGGCTGCGGCCTCTCCCTCACTGAGGGTCCCAGGTGGCCGGGACAGCATCATCTTCTTGAGTCGAAGCTGGTAGCTTGACTCCTCATTCTGAAGTTGTGCAAGCATATTTTCACACTGCTGCAGCGCCAGACTGTAGTTTTCATGGTTAGCAGAGGCGTTGGGTTCATGGCACAGCGCTATTGGTAATCGGAGCGTTAACTGATCGCAGTCAAAATGGATCTGACCGGGCATATACTCGGAATAGATCGCATGGTATTCGGGTGCCGGGTGAGTAAAGCAGATTTCAGCCTCATGTAACGGACGCCCGACAATGAATTCACCAAATGCAAGCAACGCCATAAGCAGCGTTTCCGACAAACACCGCTCGAGAGTGGCGTCCAGCATAACCTGGACCACCAGCCTGCATTCCAAGTGATCTTCGATCTGCTTCAAATGCAACTGGATCACGCCGAGCTGTGTCGGCAAGAAGGTGTGTATCGCGCGGAGCGCACTGAAAAAGTCCGGGCTGCTTGAAGCGGCAAAACCCATGGCACCGTGGGTAGCCGGCGTCAGACGTTTTCCCAGGCGCAAACCGAATTCGGGCTGACCGCCCAGCGCCAGCGCGTTGTGCAGAATCCTTACCTGCTGGGCCACCGTGAGCAGGCTGTCCTCGTTCATGAACTGCTGGACCTCAATACCGGTACCACGCAGCAACGTCGGTAATTGGCCGGCCGTCAGGTCCAATTCTCGGGCAATAAGGCGTGAATAGTTCGATGGAATTTCGGCTTTCAGGAGTTGCCAAGCGTCTGCAGGTTGCGTCATCAGAGCCACTACTAAAAATATTGAATATTGTCATTAAATGACCCCCCTCCTGTCAAGAAATGACCTCCCCGAAATGGTCTTGCGAAGTCACTATGAAATTGTGAGTTACTCGCAGGAGAGAGACATAGGGCAAAATTATTTTTATTGAGCATGGCAACACCAAGCATGTCACGGAATTCGAGGCAGGAACAACGCTGATGCAAGTCGCCGTCGATAACGCCATTCCCGGCATCGACGGGGACTGCGGCGGGGAGTGCGATTGCGGCACCTGCCACGTAATTGTGGCAGCCGAATGGTTCGAAAATGCCGGCGCTGCGGGTGATGCAGAAGAACAGATGCTGTCTATGACACCCGAGCGGACGAAAACCTCTCGCCTGGGGTGCCAGGTAGAAACAACAGAGGCGATGGACGGCATGACCGTGCATTTGCCTGTATTCCAGATGTAAACATGGAGGACACTATGTCTACGAAAACAAGCTCAACCGATGCTCTTCAGACTAAAATAATCAACGCTTCGTCCAAAATCGTGCCGATGCATCTGCAACTCAAAACGCTGAAGACGTTAATGAAGGCAAAGAAAAAGACCGTAGGTTCTCGACACCCCCAGGTTAACTTCGTCGAAACGCCTGTCCCAGACGTCGACACTTTGGCACTCGAAGACATCGACACCAGCAACCCATTTTTATACCGACAAGACAAGTGGCGCGCCTATTTCAAGCGATTGCGTGATGAGGCACCGGTGCACTACCAAAAGAATAGTCCATTCGGGCCTTTCTGGTCGATTACGCGATATGACGACATATTATTCGTGGACAAGAGTCATGAACTGTTTTCTTCTGAGCCCCAAATTATCTTGGGTGAGCCACCGGAAGGGCTGTCGGTAGAAATGTTCATTGCTATGGACCCGCCCAAGCACGACGTACAACGTCGGGCAGTTCAGGGTGTGGTAGCTCCGCAAAATCTCAAGGAAATGGAAGGCTTAATACGCTCTCGCGCAGCTGAAGTGCTCGACAACTTACCCCTAGATAGACCCTTTAACTGGGTGCCCGCTGTGTCAAAAGAACTTACAGGGCGTATGTTGGCTACGCTGCTGGATTTCCCTTATGAAGACCGTCACAAACTAGTTGAATGGTCGGATCGCTTGTCCGGTTCAGCATCTGCGACTGGCGGAGAATTTACTGACGAAGACTCAATGTTTAATGATGCGGCAGACATGGCCAAGGCGTTTTCCACACTATGGCGTGACAAGGAAGCCCGCCGCAAAGCGGGCGAAGAGCCTGGCTTCGATTTGATCAGCATGTTGCAGAGCAACGAAGACACAAAGGACCTCATCAACCGGCCAATGGAGTTTATCGGAAATCTGGCACTGCTTATCGTTGGTGGCAACGACACTACACGCAACTCCATGAGCGGCGGCGTACTGGCCTTGAATCAGTTCCCCGAGGAATTCAAAAAGCTGAAGGCAAACCCGGATCTAATTCCTAATATGGTTTCGGAAATCATTCGCTGGCAAACCCCACTGGCAAATATGCGTAGGGTTGCTACGCAGGACGTAGAGCTGCGAGGTCAAACAATCAAGAAAGGAGACAAGGTATTAATGTGGTATGCCTCGGGCAATCGGGACGAGCGCAAGTTCGATAATCCTGATCACCTCATCATTGATCGCAAGAACGCACGAAATCATATTTCCTTTGGCTACGGCATACACCGCTGCATGGGTAACCGACTCGCCGAACTCCAACTACGAATTTTGTGGGAAGAGCTGCTGGAACGGTTTGAAAGTATTGAGGTTGTTGGAGAACCGGAGCTTGTGCAGTCCAACTTCGTGCGGGGCTACTCTAAGCTGATGGTGAAACTGACGGCAAAACGCAAATAGAAGATCTAACGAAGGAGCGTGCGGACATAACAATTATATAGTCACAGCCTGGTTTGATTGGAGTTGGATATGCGGCCGCCAAGAAACTGCGCGACAGCGGCCTCTATTCGGCGGTGGTGAACCAAACAGGACCGGACAACCGCCGCGAAATGCTCTGCAAGAGCAGCTGCGGCCTGTCCCGCAGCGGATGTTTAGTCACCGTTTTAAGCGTCAGTCCAATTTCGAGCGGCTACGCCCTGCAAACTGTTTTGCGTTGCCCCGAAATTTACTCTATATAAAATATCTAGCTCTAGATTGTGCGTTTTGTAGCAACGAAACCAGTTATAAAATTCATATAAAGCATTGTGTCGGAATAAATAACAACTTAGAGCATCGGATTTCTTCCACAGCATAGGCCGCAGTACCACGACGACGAACTCCTTCTCCAGCGAAGCTTCCTTGTTTCAAGCAACAACCTGAAAGTGAGGTCTGCCCGACAATACGTACAGGATGGCGCGAATCTGCCAAGTTAGAATTTAGGCAATTTAAATAACCCGCGTACAGTTCTGTACAACCTGACTTAAAATACATATTACGTTTACTAGATGAAAAAATAGAGAGTCGACCAGATATCCCACTCAACTTTAGCGCATTACCAGCGGTAACTCATTTGCAAAGCAACGCTGCGCGGTGCATTAACAAACCCGTGGTGAGTGGTTGTACCGGCGATCACTTTTTTGGCGACGGGCGTGTCTACGCCGTATAAAATAACCAGCTCGTCAGTCAGGTTTTTTGCCAACAACGCCACCTCCCATAAACCATCCAGTGACGACAAAGACACCCTACCATTAAATTGCACGTACGCATCCTGTTTAATGCGCTCATCAAGGTTGGGCGAAGGGTGATAATCATCCGTGAAAATAGTATCCAGATTAGCTCTGAGCATATAGCCGACGTCAAAGGCGCGCTCATAGGCCAATGTAATATTGCCTGAATAGTCCGCCGCGTACTGATTAGTTTTTCCGGAGTAGTCGCAGTTAATGCCATTCGGTTGATCTGGCACCTGATCCTGAATACAGGTACCAAATTTGTGATCCTGGAATTCGAAGTCTAGAAAAGCTAGTCCCCCGGCGAGGAGAAGACGTTCTGATAGAGCTATCCGACCGTCGAACTCAATCCCTCGGGTCACCGCACTCGCGGCGTTGCCCACATTAAAACCCAGCGTGCCGTCAAACACACTAACCTGAAGGTTTTCATACTCGGTCCAGAATAATGCGGTATTTAGTTCGGCAGCACCGTCCAAGAGCGTCGATTTAAAACCGAGTTCGAAGGCTGTTGCTTCCTCCGGTTCGTACTCAAAACTACCTATAAGCGTACGCTGATTAGTTCCTCCCGGGGCCGCGTTCGGGTTAGCCGGCGTCGGCTCAGAACTAGGAGATGAGTTGGAGCGGGCGTCGTAGCCACCGGACTTAAACCCACGGCGAGCCGAAGCATAGCTCATCAGCTCAGGGGTTATATCCCACTGCACGTTGATTAACGGGGCAAACTGCGATTCTGTTCTCTTGCCTTTAAGGTAGTGCCTCTCTGCGGCGAAGGTTACTGCTGCAGCAGTGTCAGTCTCTCCTATCGGGATAATCGTGCCATCGGGTTTCGCAAACTCCAAAACCCGGCTGCCGCTTTTCTTTTCGAAGGTATAGCGCCCACCTAGCGTTAAACGCCAATCTTGATTAATGGTCCATGTAGTTTGCAGGAAGGCAGACGCAATAATTGAATCGCTTTTAAAGTCTCGAGGAGATCGAATGTCCAGAACAGCGTTACCCGCATCACCAATACCAGCGGCCTCAAAACCTGTGCTTCCATCCGCACCTGGGTCATAGTCGCCACGGCCACCACCCTCAATTAGATCCGCCGCATTAATCAGCTGCGGAATCAGCGTAGAGGGCAGAATTATCGAGTCAAAAAAGTACAGCTCGTTGTATTGAAAGTAAGCCCCCGCTATATGCTCGAAGCGTTGCCCTACTGGCGATATCCAACGGAACTCTTGGCTATACTGTTCGTAGTCTTCTTGAAACGCTACTTGAAATAATGGAGCTCCGGTAAAATCACAGTCGCATTCTTCATCATATTGATACGCCATGATGCCAGTAATAGAGCTAAAGCTGTGTTCCCCCAGATACCAGTCCAAGTTAGCAGTGAAGTTTTGTGTATCGTTGTAACTGAAATCGCCGTTAGCGTGTCTACTTCGATCCGCGACAGAATCCAGTACGGCAGGGTGTGAATCTATATTCAATATGCTTCCGTTCGGCTGCAACTGCACTAGATCTCGTAACTCCTGTGGCAAAGCTGCAAAAAACTCCGACGCCGGCCCTGCACTTGGAAATACGGTCCGGTCCAGGATTTCACCATAGGTTCGACCAGTAAACAAAAATATATCTGACGTCGATGGATTGTCGCTTATAATTTCAGACTGCCTTCCCACAACGTCAAAACGGCCACTCTCTAATTTGAATTTCGCATCCAAACTATCCGTGGCCTTCCAGTCGAGTATGAGTCGATATGTAGCTTCACTTCTCTTTGCCTCATCTCGGTCAAGTACTGGGTTGTCCATGAATCCGTCGACCTTTCTCTGACGAGTGGCAAAGCGGAGAGCCATAGTGTCGTTAACTGGGCCAGAGAACATGACATCGAGAATTTGCTCGTTCATAGCCGGTTCGTAAGTTAACTGAAAACGCGCCTCTTTTTCCTGGGATGGTGTCGCGGTCGCTATATTAATAGCACCGGCTATACTGTTCTTTCCTAACAGAATATTCTGCGGCCCTCGCAACACCTCAACTCGCTCCAAATCCAAGAATGGGGCTCGGGCCAATTGCGCTCGACCATAATAGATTCCGTCGACATACATGCCGACGGATTGCTCGAAACCCTGATTTTCTCCTGACCCTATACCACGAATATAAATATCGGTACCAATGCTAGATTCCGTCATTGTGAAATTAGGCACATAGGCTTGTAGATCCTCGATCTTAGCCAACCCGGCCTCCATCATCTTCTCGCCACCAATAGCGCTAACTGACACTGGAACATCCTGAAGGCTTTGTTCGCGAAGCTGAGCGGTTACAACAACCTCTTCAAGCACTGGAGCACTATTCACCACAGCGCTGACACCTACAACAACCCCTGTCAATAGAGCTCGCAATATGACTTTATATGACATAGTTTTGATCCTTTATTGTTCTAAAGCAGAGAATCCGGTCGCCGCTACCAAAAGAGCGGTACCACACAGGTCCGCCTAACCGTGATTGGCCAAAGCCAGATTTCCCTTGTAGTGCGCCTTAACCTTTGGGTTCATTACCCTGAACCAAAGCGGCGGAAAATAGGCTAGCATCATCATCGATGCATAGCCGGAGGGGAGCTGAGGACTGTCGTCGAAATGACGAAGTGCTTGATAAGGCCGTGATGGGTTTGCGTGATGATCTGAATGACGCTGCAATTGATACAGCAGTATGTTGGTAATCGTATGGTTACTGTTCCATGAATGTCTTGGTTGACAGCGCTCATAGCGGCCGTCCTCACCTTTCTGCCGTTTGAGTCCATAGTGCTCAATGTAGTTAATCACTTCCAACAAGGAAGCTCCGAGCACCGCCTGAACCACAAGGAAGGGGAGCGCTGGCCAACCCCAAATTGCCATACAGCCCGCAAAAAAAACAATGGTCATACTCCACGCTTGCAACACCTCGTTGCGCCAATGTATAGAGGGCAGTTTTTTTCGAGCTAACCGCTGCGCCTCAATTTCCCAAGCAGAACGAATACTGCCAATCACCGTACGCGGTAGAAAAGACCAGAAGCCCTCGTTGTAGCGTGAGCTTGCAGGATCCTCTGGCGTGGCCACACGACGATGATGACCAAAGTTGTGCTCAACAAAGAAATGTCCGTAGGCAACCGGAGCGAGAGTTAGCTTCGCCAGGAAACGCGGCAGCGCCTCCCGCTTGTGTCCCAATTCATGGGCAGTATTGATACCTATTCCATTAACGTAGGCGCAATTAAGAATTGCACCAACTACGCCAAACCAACTCAACCCACCTTCAGTGACACAGGCAACAGCCGCCAACGTACCGATAAATTGAAGAGGAATGTATGCATAGACGATATGACGGTAATAGCGGTCGCGGGCTAGTCGCTCAACTGCGGATTCCGGTGGATTACTACGATCGGTCCCCACCAAGTAGTCGAGCGCTGGAATAACGATATATACGACCAACGGCGCCATCCACCAACTCAATTCGGAGCCGGTGGCCATATACAGCAGAGAGGCAACGATTGGCAGTAAAGGGACCACTAACCCCATCGCCCACAGTGGCTTCTTGGAATCGCGCCATAGGAAAGCTTCATTGAATGTGCGTTGTTGAGTCACCGCTGACATATACCCGCCTCGCTTGCTTCATTATCATATTTACACATGTAAACTTATGCTAAGTTCGATATTAACACTTGTCAACTTAAATTTTCGGGCGATTTTGTATGCCGTAACCGCGATGTCGCCTAAACACAAAACACTTGTTAGTCTTACGCTTCAGGCGGTCATTTCAATGACTTGCAAAACAGGGTGACGGGAACCGTAGTGGCAAAACAAAGCAGAAAAGGCAACAGAGAGAAATTACTTAATGCGACATTATCCCTGATTCTGGAGGACCAAAGTGGATTAGCCGGCCTCAGCTTGCGCAAGATCACAAAGCAAAGCGAGCTCAGCCCGCCAGCGTTCTACAATCATTTCAGCAGCACTGAAGAGCTGGGATTAGCTCTTGTCGAAGAAGCCGGAACAGTCATCCGAGGACTCCTGAAGTCAGTGCGTGACGCCGATTCAGTTGAAGAAGTTATCGGCCGATCAGTAGAAATCGCCTTTGACTACATAACAACCCACAGGGCATTGTTCATCTTTATCGCCCGTGAGCGAGCAGGCAGCTCTGCGGCTATTCGGCAGGCTATCCGCCTGAATGTGCGTGCAATCATCGAAGACATGAGCGACGACTTTGCTACCAGCGGGCTATTCCCTCAATACGACCTAGATGAACTGAGAGCGATGGTATCTGCTATTGTTTCGCTTGGCCTGAACCTGATACCCGACCTACTGGACTTAACAGAAGCAGAACCCGAAGAGCCTGATTACCTATTGCGAGAGTTCGAATTTCAAGTGCGCACAATGCTGAAAAACGGCTATAAAGCGGAACCTATTTCGTAAAACCAACTGCGGTTTCCAATCGCTCACCTCGAATCTTATTTACATTACGAACACAAAAATTAAACTTATGCTTTCTCAAAAACTGCGCTGCAGCGTCCAATATAATATATAGACTGACGCCACCGCTTCTCTTTGAAGGAAAACCTTTCTGTCTCTGATGGTGACGGGTAATTCTATCGCACGCTATAATATTTAGAATTATCCCTCCCTGAGAGGGATCCAATAGCGCATCACAGCGCGCCCTCTTCCACGCTCTCAGCCAAGAAACCAGACACCATATCCAAAATTTCGGCGCAGCTCTCTTTGTGCGGAACATGACCAATACCAGGCAATACGACGGATCGCGAATACCCTGTAGCTTGGCCGGCTATAAATTCCGGGAAGTCTACTGAGCCATATTCATCACGATCTCCGTGGACCGCCAGAATCGGACAGTGGACGTTATTAAGATGAGTCTTCAGATTCCAGCACAGGAACTGCGGATGCAACCATGTATCGGTCCATGCCTGCAGAACCCAACGGGCTTTAGGTCCGTGATATTTAGCTAATTTTTCGAAGTTATTTCCCTGATTGAAATAATTTCTGGATGCAATAATTCCACGCTTGGTCCTCTCTTCAACATACGGCTGGGAAGACTCAGTTATAACTGCGGCACACAGACCTGTCATCGAGTGAATGCTGGCAATGGCTATGGCCATACAACCACCTACGCTATGCCCAAACGGAATGACTTTCTCCAGACCGAGGGACGCACACAAGGCGGGAAATACCGACTCCGCTTCCTCGTCAATAAACCGCAGAGAAGGTGGGGCCGTGCGCTCTGTTGAACGCCCGAAACCTAACCGGTCATAGGCTACGACCTGGCGCCCCAGTTTAAGCGCAAGCACTTCCGGAAAGTCTCGCCAAAGTTCCACACACCCGAGCGAGTCGTGAAGCAGAACAACAGGTGTTTCGCAGCGCCCCCCACTCACATGCCACCGGCGGACGAAAATCTCACCGCCAGGAACCGAAACCATCGTTTCATCTATGTTTATTACTGTCATACCACCGTTTCAACCACAGCAGTCAGCAGGCACTGCTGAGAACATGAAGCCCAGAGAGAAAGCATGCCGGAATTGAGTTGAGTTCAGGGGCGCTGAATCTCCTTTTCGACATCCGCAGAAAAGTCTGCCCCCTCCATCGCCTCAAAAACACCGGGATATTCACGATTGAAGGTTTCTATCATCTCAACTAATGGCACATCCGGATATTCACCACGAAAATTGAGGTATTCCATATGCCGCTGACCGACCTTGTCAAACGGGTGATAGATCGAGTCGCTCAAGCCATCAAATTCCAGAGGATGCAGGCTGAATTTATCGCATAGTTCTATATTGAAGGCCGGCGTAGCCTTTCGCCACTGCCCCTCTAGCCAAATAATGGTATACCCGTGGAAGAAAAAGACGTCGGTTTTTAGCGTATTACGCAGTCGTTCCGTAGATAAATGATTACGTACATCAGCGTAACCTAGGCCGGCGGGAATTCCCGCCGCACGACAGGCTGCTGCCAACAACACGGCCTTACTGACACACCACCCATAACCTTTTTCCAAAACTGAGCTGGCGCGTAAGCCGGCTTCACTAACATCTATTCGGTAAGGGTCATAGAGGAAACCATCTCTGACCGCATAGTACAATGCAACCGCACGCTCCCGATCATTACCACCAATTGCGTTTTCCCGGGAAAAACGCCGGACGAGTGGATGCTCGCTATCCACACATGTACTTGCTTCAAGATAGCCGTCGATACTCACTTTTACTTCTCCCAAAAATACTTCAGACAGCCATATTCCGCATGAGAAAAGCCATCCATCTAAGATTTTAGGATTAACCAGCACTACATAGTACGGACTAAAAAGAATTAGTCTCATCCCGGCTTTATTAAAACGCCAGCTATCCAATAGTTGAAGAAGAAAAAACTGCCGGGAGTGGGGGCTCAGCCGGCAGAAAAAGCTGGAATTGCTGCTATAGAGCGATCCCACCTGGATGGTCCTTTTCTTGTTTCGAACGGTTAATCAATTAGCTTCTATGATTTTTCGGGCAACGGATCCGCCCGAAACATTATCCAGCAGACATAGATCAATGTTGCGGCACTAAGGATGGCGGGAAAGAAGGCAAGCACACCTGCAACGCTTGCTTCACCCAACTGATTGCCGCCGGCAGTCAAACCCCGATTAGGCGCGAACATACCGAAAAAATAAAATGAAAAATTACCCCATACGGCAATCGCAGTCCCTACATATACTCGGCGAGCTACCCGCGGGCTCAAGGACACATCGTGCATTGCCAGAGCCACCGCAATTGCCATTAGACCGTTCATGAGCATCCCGACATGAAGAACACGCCACCCCTTTGTCGTACCAGGAATATCCATTTCGATCGCGACAGGAAGTGGGCTGAACGACACTCCGCCTATGAGTGAGAAAGTAAACAAAAAACCACCGACTAGGCCAACCAAAAGCGCCATAAACCCGTGTCTCAAAAGCTTGGAGCCGTAGGAATAGTTCATATTCTTTCTCGCACTATCTCCGATGAAGCAGTCACGATTAACTGATATATGGTTTACTTCCTTGCCCGGCAAAAAAAAGAGCGCGGGCAAGGATTGAGACCATGGCATTACTACAAGGCATGCAGCTTAACGGGCAGCGTCCTGTAACCACGTACCCAGTTGGAGGTTACCCGCTCGGGCTCTCCAACAACTTCCACTTTGTGGAATCGCTGCATGATTTCCTCCCAAAGTATCCGTAACTGCATTTCAGCCAGACGATTACCCATGCAGCGATGTATACCAAAACCAAAAGCTATGTGGTGGCGGGCGTTTTTCCGGTCAATAATGAATTCGTTAGCGCGATCTATCGCAGTGTCGTCATGATTTCCTGACAGATACCACATGACCACTTTGTCGCCTTTTCTGATCTTTTGCCCGCGGAATTCTGTATCCACTTTGGCTGTGCGTCGCATGTGAGCCAAGGGTGTCTGCCATCGAATAATTTCCGATACCATATTTGGAATCAAACCAGGATTTTCTCGCAGTTTTTTGTACTCTGCCGGATTTTGGTTCAGCGCAAGCACACCGCCACTGATAGAATTTCGCGTAGTGTCGTTCCCCCCCACGATAAGCAAACCAAGATTCCCAATATATTCCATGGGTCGGTCGACCATGTCAGCGGTATCAGGGTTGTTCTGCAATAGCGTAATTAGGTCGAGGCCATTCGTTTCTTTTCCTTTACGTTCGTGCCAGAGATTAGTGAAATACTCCAGCATTCCCATAAGGCCGGTAAGTCGTTCTTCTGACGTAAAATCGCCACCACCTAGCTCAGGCGAGCCTGCGGCCAGATCTGACCAATATGGCAACAGATGGCGATCTTCAAACGGAAAATCGAACAGTGTAGCCAGCATCTGGGTCGTCAGATTCTGGGAGACATGTTCCACCCAATTGAAAGTCTCGCCAACAGGCAGGCTTTCCAGAATTTCGACGACTCTACGCCGGATCAAGCTCTCCATTTCTTTCAGATTAGTGGGCGCCACCACTGGCTGCACGGCCTTGCGTTGCACATCGTGCCGAGGTGGATCCATGGCAATAAAGTTTTCGGCTGGAAGATCGTCACCGAGATCAGCCAGAAAAATATTGGGCTCGGATGAGAAAACCTCGTGGTTGGTGTCAATTGCAACAATGTCATCAAACTTTGTAATCGACCAAAAGGGACCAAATGGACTATTCGCTTGATAGTGTACAGGGGCTTCTTTGCGCAATCTTTCAAAAAATGGCCGCCATGCATCCTGCGCCAGTAACGCAGGATTGCTAACATCGATCTGCTCAATTGGTATGGCCCAAGGGTCCGGAATAGTTTCGGCGATATACATTTGAATTACTCCGTGATCACTCATCAGTGAGCGAATAGTTGATAGACTTTTTAAGGAAGTCGGAATCTGAACAGAGGTCGGATTCCGACGACCATGCTGGCTTTAGCTGATTACTCCCAACGGTAGGTCATTTCTAATCCGTAGGTGCGCGGAGCACCTTCCTGGAAGTAGTCAAATCCGAACCCAGCCTGGAGGTTAATTGCGTACCCGTCGTATTCAGTCTCAGTGAGGTTTTTCCCCCATAGAGCGACTGAGTAGCTATTGTCATAAGAACGCCAAGTTAGTCGCGAATTGACTAGCGTGTACGGATCCTGCTTTATCTTGTCGTACCCGGCCTTGTCGTTATAAGCGCTATACCACTGTTCGCCTTGGTAGTTTGCATTAACATTGAAACTCAAAAAGCCAGCGTCGGTTACAAGCACGTCGTAGTCGAGCGAGATATTGCCACTGACTTTGGGGGCAGAAATCAGCTCATTGCCCGAAAGATCTACATTATCGTCAGGGTCATTCAACGTTTGTGTATCTGAGAGCGTAAGCTCCGTGTACTCACTTTCTAAGAGACCGAGGCCAAAGTTCACGACAAGGCGCTCTCCGATGGCCCACATAAGCTCAGACTCAAAACCCAAGATCTCTGACCCGCCAGCATTTTCCAAGAAATTGGATACGCCCACTACGTTAATGAACTGCTGGTTAGTGTAGTCGTAGTAGAACAGGGCCGCATTCAGACGCATGGAGCCTTCGAGAAGATCCGATTTCATGCCTACTTCATAGGCATCAAGGAATTCGGGCTCTGCATAGGCATTCTCAAAGTCACGTACTTCGTAGTAGACACCGCCGTTGAAGTTACCGGCCCGATAGCCTTTGCTGTAACTTGCGTAGACCATGAGATCTTCGCTTAAGCGATAGTCAACACCCAACTTACCGGTCCACTCTTTCTCGTTGGCTGTAAGGCGTGGTGCAGAGTCCGTTGTGTAGGGGCCATGCGTATAACCGCTTTCGGCATTACTGGCCAGGTCCTGGGGGGTGATGCTGCCATCTGCCAAGCCAGCGATAATAGCGTCGGTTTCCAGTGGGCCGTTACTTCCGACAGTTGGTACAATAAAGGGCTCATCAGTGCCCGTATTGTTACCCGGCACCCATGTGCCTACAGGCTCGCCATCGTAGGTGAATCGGGAGATGTTGAGGTAATCCAGGTCGATCTGGTCTGCCGTATAGCGTATGCCAAAGTCAAACCCCAGGTTTGCGGTTGCATCGAACCGAAACTGAGAATAAACAGCGTAGCTTGTTTTGTCGGTGATCATTTTCTGATCGATACCGCCGAAATCGAGCAGAAACGGATAGAACGCAGCTGCCCCGGGAAAGGTGGCCGCCACCCTGGTATCCGGAGGAGTTTCGTAGATTTCGTAGATATTGTGCATATCCTGGTATTCAGTTGCGTAGTACATCCCAGATATGAAGCTAAAGCCGTTATCAAAATTTCCGGCAACCCGCAGGTCCTGGCTGACTGCATCTGTCTGAACGCCCCACCGAATATGTAATAATCCATCGGGCCCGCCGTCGACATTTTGTTTCTGACGATAATCGGCTTCGCTATAGGTACTGATACTGGTAAATGTGTAGGACTCAGTTATGTGCTCGATTTTCATCAACGCACTTTCATTATCGACAACTAGAGGGCCGGTGTAATCATCTTGCTGCTCGTGACGGTCAAGCCCATGTGCAGGCCGAGAATAGCCCGTATTATCAATAAAGCCATTGTTTGGTTTCTCTGTGTACGCGCCGACACCACTCGCAGCTATTGCTTGCGCTTGCTCAGGGTTTTTTGAAAGGTCGCCGCGCGGCTCATTCCGCGAACCGTTAGCAAGAGAATCGTTACCGCTATTGGTGTATTTGAAATCAATGGTTGTCGCATCGGTTACCAACCATTGCGCACTCAGCCTAGCGCCTTGAAAATCAAGCTGAGACAAGTTGCTGCCTCCGAAAGCATTTTCAACGTAGCCATCATGACGACTTGAGGAATAGCCAAGTCGGAGCGCCAAGGTATCTTCAATTACCGTATCCTGGATGCCGAAATCGAAAGCTTGAGAGCCATAATTTCCCGCCCCCGCCTTCATGTTGAAAGAAAACTCATCACCAACCTTTGCGGACTTCGTGATGATATTAACCGCGCCGCCGGTGGTGTTTTTCCCGTAAAGGGTTCCCTGAGGCCCACGAAGCACCTCGAGACGCTCCACATCAAAGAAGTTCATACCATGGGTATAGGTCGCCCCCATATACATTTCATCGGTATAGACGCCTATCGGACTGGCCTGATTTGAGCTGTAGTCCGACATACTGACGCCGCGTATTGAAAAGATGGGCTGCACATCTCCGTAGGGGCCGCTGACCTGCATATTCGGGACCTGTGCTGAGATGTCATTGGCGTTCTGAAAGCCGAATTTTTCCAGCGCGTCACCCGTCATCCCCGTAATGGCGATCGGGGTATCCTGCGTGCTCGCAGAAGTTTTCTGAGCTGTAACCATCACCTCTTCCAGCACCTTTGCCTCAACTCCTGCCGAGTTAACAGCAACCAGAAACGCGCCAGCCATCAGCCTCTGAGGGGATTTGCATCTGTAAGTCATACTATATGCCTCATATTATGGTTTTATGCTCAAACGAAAGCGTCCCGGCAGGAGTTTTCGGCCCAACTGTGTTGCGAGCTGCGAACTGGCTCTGTTTGCTTAATAATTACAAGCACTTACAACCAGAAACAGCCTTCACCGGCGGCTCATCGACAAGTCTAGCAACCGACTTGTAACGCCCGCTTGAGCTCCAGACAACCGAATCACGTCAACCGGAGGTTGCGCTATCCACCAGACACCACCATTAATGTCTGGCTAAAATCTTAGGCGGGAGTTATAGTCATTTGCAGCCAATGTCTGTCGTATTACGCCAATGTGACAGGGGCAATTCCGGCCAAGTTATTCCTCAAAACCCATGACATACAACAATAAGAAGGCATGATGAAATACACCTATGCCCCATGCTACTAACACCCTACAGCAGCTCGAGAAAACCCTACTCCCTATAGCCCTGCTAGACCTAGGGGAGAAGTTTTACGACTTCAGAAAAATTGATAAAAATGATCTGTATAAGCGCTGCCTCATATCAAACGAGCAAATATCTCGCCGGGAGGGCACCATTAACGGCTGGCAGTTTCGCGAGCTATTTCGCTGCTGCAAAGATATCGCAATGCCAGGGACCCCTCTGTCAGTACAGCTCGCAGATTTTATTCCCATAACCATACCTGGCGGCATGTTCGGTCTGGCCTCTTTTACGGCAAAAACGGTTAGGCAGGCCCTGGAAGTAATGATTGATTTTTCCGACACCGTTATGCCGGCGTACCGCTTTGCCATGCATGATGTTCAGCAACATTGCCACATCGTGATGGAGCCACTAGTCGATTTCGATGACATCCAGCATCAGCTCGACGAGTCTGTATGCGGCTATCTTCTCAACCTTCGCCACTTCGCCAACTTGCCGGAACCCGCTGTTCGCATTCACCTAACCCATGACCCTATGGGCGAACTTGAAGATTACGAAAATAAATTCAACGCTAAATTTCTTTTTTCACAGAAGACCATCGAGGTGGTCTTTGACAAACACCATCTGTCACAGGCTCTATATACCCATAATCAGGCAACATTCGAACAAGTCTATACAAACCTGAAAACCTCAACCAGCTTGAGCTCGCATGCCACTTACAGTGCAAAAGTGAGCAAGGTTCTTCGTCAACGGCTTACCAGAATGCAGCCGATGAACATATCTCAGACAGCCGAAGAGCTGAATATCTCCGAGCGCACCCTTGCGCGACGCTTACACCAAGAAGGGGTTTCATTTGCGGAGCTAAAGCAACAGGTGTCCATTGAGTACTCCAAGTATTTGCTGAATGCTACGGAACTTCCCGTTTGCAAGGTAGCATTAGCCTCTGGTTACAGCAGCGACTCCAATTTCGCACGTGCCTTCAAGCATGCTACTGGATTGACCCCAAAACAGTTTCGCTCCAGTAAATAAAAGCCGCACTCGCCCAGACTTGGCTATACGCTCTCATTCACACAATCTTGTCCAGCCTCGATATTTCACGACCCGGTGAACCCGGCAGCACCCTAACGTAATTAGGCTCGAGACCCAGGAAAGACACCAACTGTCTGCTAATGAACAGTTTTAGTCTGAAAATGACAGGGGTTCGAGGGCTATCTTACAGGCTAATTCACAGCCAAACCTAAGACAGGAGAGCCATTGTGATTGAGGTTAAGTTTATTGAACACAGCGGTGAAGTGCACGAAGTCACTGCAGAATCTGGTGCCAGCTTGATGCAAGCGGCTCTCAACAACAGCGTCCCGGGCATTGACGCAGATTGCGGCGGGGGCTGCGCCTGCGGCACTTGCCACGTCATCGTATCACCTGAATGGATTGATAAAGTCGGCTCTCCGAACGAGACAGAGGCCATCATGCTGCAAATGACGCCAGAAGGCTGTGAACGATCAAGACTTTCATGCCAGCTGCAGCTCAATGACGAACTTAATGGACTGGTTGTCGAACTTCCTGAATTTCAAATGTGACTGACACAGGGCATAGAATAATGACTAGCCAATCAGACCGACAAAAAGAAACACTGCCAGACCCCTATGAGCTTCCCCTCGAAGCCATCGATTTGAGCGATCCAGCCCTATACTCCCAAAATCGCTGGCAAGATTATTTCAAACGTGTACGTGACGAAGACCCAGTCCACTATCTCCCGGAAAGCCCCTTCGGCCCTTTTTGGTCGGTGACGCGGTTTGAAGACATTGTTGCCGTGGACACCAATCATGAAGTGTTTTCTTCTGAGCCCTTCATCATGATTGGCGACCCTGACGCGGACATCCCACTTGAAAATTTTATCTCCATGGATCCTCCCAAGCATGACGAACAACGAAATGCTGTACAGGCTGTTGTTGCACCTCGAAACCTTGCCTCGATGGAAGATCTTATCAGAAGCCGAATCAGTGAAATTTTTGATCAGCTTCCAACTGGAGAGAGCTTTGATTGGGTCTCCAGTGTATCCAAAGAACTAACATCCCAGATGCTGGCGACGATATTTGATTTTCCTTATGAAGATCGCCACAAGCTGGTCTACTGGTCAGATATAGCTACATCAGCACCAGAGCTATCGGGAGGCAACGCCTGTAAAGAAGAACGCTTTGCTGCTTTGCAAGACATGGTGGAAACCTTTGCTCGACTTTGGCACCAAAAAGCGGCGCATCGTGAAAAAGGGGGCGCACCCGGCTTTGACATGATCAGTCTTCTTGAGGCCAATGAAGATACGCGAGACATGATAAATCGCCCGGCGGAATTTATGGGCAACCTTGGCTTACTGATTGTTGGCGGGAACGACACCACTCGAAATTCGATCTCCGGCAGCGTATTAGCTATGAACGAGTTCCCAGAGGAATTTGCCAAGCTCAAAGCGAACCCGCAACTTGTCCCGAATATGGTCTCGGAAATTATTCGCTGGCAAACACCTCTAGCCCATATGCGCCGTGTTGCTAAATGCGATTACGAGTTAAACGGGAAGCAGATTAGAAAGGGCGATAAAGTTGTCATGTGGTACATATCTGGTAATCGCGACGAGCGCATTATCGAAAACCCGGATCAGGTAATCGTCGACAGGCAGCGGGCGAGGCAGCATCTGTCCTTCGGTCTTGGCATTCACCGTTGTATGGGAAACCGTCTTGGCGAAATGCAGCTTCGCATTACCTGGGAGGAAATTCTTAAACGGTTTGAAAGCATCGATGTTGTAGGAAAGCCAGTCCGTGTGCACTCAAACTTTGTACATGGGTATGAGTCAATGATGGTGAAAATAAAATCTAAGCACTAATCATTCGTCAAGTCTTCTTCCCTTCGCCTCTCGACGCGAGCTTTGATGGCTCGTGTTTTTAGTTGGAGATTAAGTTTTCCGGCTAAAGGAGGCTTTTTTATCTCCTGTAGTTTCGAGTGAATAGCATGACCGAATTCGATTACGATTATTTGATTATTGGCTCTGGGTTCGGCGGTAGCGTAAGTGCGTACCGGTTGTCTCAGAAAGGATACAAGGTTCTCGTAATTGAGCAAGGTAGACGCTGGTCACCAGAAAATCTTCCCATTACTAATTGGAAAGTATGGGATTACCTATGGAAACCACTGCTTAACCTCAAAGGATTTCTTAGCCTTAGGTTATTCAAGCACGTAATGATTTTACATGGCAACGCTGTCGGCGGCGGCTCCATTACGTACGCGCAAACATTGCTAGTGCCCCCCGATAGCGTTTGGCGGAACGGCAACTGGGCCGGCCTGGATGATTGGGAAAGCGTGATGCCATCGTACTACGAAGAAGCTAAACGCATGCTTGGCGTTACGACGAATAAACAGCCAGCGGCCGCGGATGAATTACTTTACAGCCTAGCGAAAGAAGCTGGCGTTGAGAGCACCTACTATCATACAGACGTGGGGATATTTTTCGGCAACGAAGATGACAATCCCGGCACTGAGTACCCTGATCCATATTTCGAAGGTGAGGGTCCAGCGAGAAGCTCCTGCATCGCTTGCGGCGGATGCATGGTGGGCTGCCGGTATAACGCAAAAAACTCTCTAGATAAAAACTACCTGTACCTTGCAGAGAAACTTGGCACGGAGATCCTTTCTGAAACTCGCGTAGTCGATGTGCGCCCGCTGGGCGGAGCCCTTGATGGCAGTAAGGGCTATAAGGTGAGCGCGAAAAACGCATTTTTACGCTGGCCGTCTCAATCATTTGAGTTCACTGCAAAGAACGTAATATTTGCCGCTTCGTCACTCGGCACTCAGAGCCTATTATTTCACCTAAAGGAGAAAGGCTCACTCCCCAATATTTCTGACGATTTAGGAAATCGCGTACGAACGAACTCCGAATCCATTCTGGCAGTTCGCTACCCCGGCACAGGAAAAGATCTGTCCAAGGGAATCGCCATTGGGTCAGGTATCTATATCGATCATAACACCCACATCGAAGCAGTCCGCTATCCCGATGGCTCTAACTTGATGAGTGGCTTGTTCACGGTGCTGACTCATGGACGCGCAGGATGGGTTCGCGTTTTCTATTGGGCGCTGTCAATGATTCGCCTCTTGGCAAGTCACCCCGCAAAGGGAATCCGAAGCCTGCTACCCTGGCGCTTCTCACGAGAAACTGTCATTTTTCTCGTTATGCAGACTATAGACGGCCATATTAATATGCGCTGGAAGCGACGCTGGTTCTGGCCCTTTAAGAAAGACCTCTGCAGTGAAGGCGAACCTATTCCTACGTTCATACCTGAGGCCAACGAATTCACGGAAAAATCCGCCAAAGCCACCGGAGGAATCGGTCTAAGCTCCTTATCCGAAATCGCTTTTAATGTACCGACAACCGCTCATTGCATGGGCGGATGCGCAATGTCGGATTCTCCGGAGACAGGAGTTATTGATTCAAGAAATCGGGTTTTTAATTACCGTAATCTTTATGTCATCGACGGCTCGATATTGTCAGCCAACTTGGGCGTGAATCCGAGCCTTACCATCACAGCATTGGCAGAACGTGCGATGAGCTTTATACCGGACAAACTCCAGATCTCTCAGAGCCCTCCAATATCTCACCTCCGTGAACTACGCGGTAGAAATGGCTTTTGAAACTAGCCAAAAGGAGAATCCAGAGCAATCACCAGATGTGACGAAGCCCAAACGGAAAAATTACTTTTTCCCAACACTTCGGTTTTTGAGCCTGAAGCTGGCGATGGCTTTCAGCATAAAACTCGATACAGCCATTGTCTGGGGTGGAGTCCATAAATTTCGATTCAGTATCAGTTTGACCCCGCCGTCCGGATGGAAATGAATTATGACACCGCAACTAAGTGGCTTTACCTCGAGACGACACAAACTGACGGACTGCGAGACTTCACACGGACGCACTGCTTCGCGTAGCTGGTGTGGACGGCGGCAGGGTTTGGTGTCTTAGACGTAAGCGTCCGGCCAACCCACCTTGCTCAGGCTTTCTAGTTGTGCGGCAGGAGGTCGTCAATCTTTGACTCCCGCTGCGTCGGCAGGCGTTGCATCACATCTTTCAGGTAGGCCTGCTGGTTCAGCCCATTGATCTCGGCGGACTGAATCAGACTCATGATGTTCGCCGCACGTTGACCGCTGCGCAGTGAGCCCGCAAACAACCAGTTCGAGCGCCCCAGAGCCCAAGGGCGGATCTGGTTTTCAACCCAGTTGTTGTCGATACGCACGGCGCCGTCATCCAGATAGCGGATCAAGGCGGCCCAGCGTTTCAAACTGTAGTCGATGGCTTTTGCGGTGCCGCTGCCGTCAGGGACTTGTTGTCTATTGCCGATTAGCCAGTGATGCAGTCGATCTATGATCGGTTTGGCCTGCAATTGCCGCTGCTTCTGACGCTCTTGTACTAACAACGCTTTAAACTCACGCTCAATCCGGTAAAGCTGCTGGATATACTCCAGCGCCAGTTCGGTGATCTGGCTTTGATTGGCCACATGCAGATCGTGGAATTTGCGGCGGGTATGGGCCAATATCCACGAAGGCCTTCAGGCGCTGTTTGAAGTTGGCCAGATCATGCCGCAGCCAGATTGACCGGACACCGCTTGGGGAGACGAAGACACCACGCTTGCGCAGCTCGTTCGAGACCCGTACCTGTCCATGTGCCGGTTCTTCCACAGCATACGCGACAACCGCAGACTCAATGGTGGGGTCGACCCGGTTTTTGTGATTAGGAACACGTCGATTCTGATCTAGCAGCGATTCTACACCGCCATCATTGACCGCTTCCTTGTAACGATAGAATGTATCTCGTGACACACCCATCATCTTGCAGGCCTTCAAGATATTGCCCAATTCGTCCGCCAAATTGAGCAGACCTACCTTGTGTTTAACAATCTTGTCATTAGTATGGAGCATGAGGGTTACCTTTGGTTTCGGTTGATTTCGGGTTTAGTCACCTTCAATCAATACCGGTAACCCTCACTTTTTCAAGGAGAGGTGTCAGATCTGGTCTGAACTAATCCACCTAAATCAAAGGAAGGCCAGTGACAGGCCTCGGTCGCTCGATATCTCTGCGGTTCGCCGTCCGGCTTCGCCGTAAAGCACCTTATATACCCTACACAAACCTAGCCAGGTATGATTCCACCTCATGGGCGCCTCCTTCGTTTTCAATGCAGTGCTCAGCTGGAGTCTTCCCATCAAAGTCGCGATTGGGGTTGGTCATCCAAAGGTAGGCGCGGTCTTCCCCTAGAAGACCAAGTGCGTATCGATGGATGGTTACAAAAACCACCAGCTTTTCCAGCGGCAGTGTGTTTAGCTCATCCATTGACGCGATATGCAATAACGGCAAGCGGTCCTCTTTTGGAATACCCCAGCGGTCTAATATCGTAAATACAGCTTTGATTGCGACTGCTCTCCGGTCTACGCCTTCTTTCTCGGTTTTCCCCACCGGCCTCTCTCCGATTTATTGGATTATGCCTTATCATAAAGCGTCGACGGTGCTTGCGAAATCCTGCATTTAGCAACCCCGAAGTGCCTTCCTTTATTTAGTTCGTCAGTGACAGCGACAATCCGCTCCAAACTTCCACCCCGAAAATACGCCTTGAGGGGCTCCTAGAGAAAAGTACCATACTGAAGGTGAGTTTTTTGGGCATGAATTGGTTAAGCATAACCGCACGAGCGTCATAACATGTCGCAGATACGCTATCTAGCCGAGTTATACCCAAAACTAAGCTGTCTGGCACCGACATTATGAGCCGTACTGGAAACAAGCGTCTCAAGCGCCTTTCCGAATAACCGATTACGAACAGCATTTCTTGACGAGAGCGAACACTGACCAGCCTCGCAAATCGAAACTCCATCCCTAAATATTCCGTCCCGATCTTTAAAGGGGAAAGAGCTTTGCGTTGTGTCTGTTGTGGATTCAAAAGAAATAGCTTTTAGGAAACTGGCTCTTCGCCCAGATAGCCGACTCTTGGCACAACGGACAAACTGAACGAAACACACAGAAACACTCTGACTAACATCTAGGAAAGCATCATACATGCGCATTCGACCTCCTCGCTGACGCATGCTAGCTCGATAGGCGAGCTATGATTTCACTGAGTATATCCTTAAGCCTCTCCTTTTCGGCTTTCGGCATAGTTTCAATCTCGACGCAAAACTCTAGAGAGTCGTTGATACTCGAAAAGATCTCGACAAAGTTCTCAACGTCTTCTTCCGAATCCAGCGTCAGCGTATTGCCTATTTCTCGGATCGTAAACACCTGCTCATAAGCTGCCCGGACTACGATTCCGCAAAGGGGCATTCCTTCAACGGGCTTTTCCTTACCATGTATATCGGAATACAATCTACTTGCATTCTCTATCGGAGATCCTTTTCTAAAACAACCCGACCCGACTCTTGTCAGACCATACTCTTTTTCCTCCTTAGTCTCACACTCAGACGGAAGCAATAATTTGTCATCATTTACGTTTATTTCAAGCGCGGCCCAATTTGACCTCCTCTGAATCTTCTTACCCAGCACTTTGTGGATGGTCTCTTCAATGAGCAATTGCGCTGAATGGTCTGTAAGTAACGCCGAATAGCCCAATTCTATGACTGACCTCCGAGGTTCAGTTTTTATGAGATAAGCAACCGTAAAATCATTGCGGAAAATAAATGGTGAGATAATCAATTTGGTAACTTTTTTCACGATCTCCAGATCGCTATGAACTATCGATATCGAGTGAATTTCCGCCATGGACTGCCCCTGAGAGAATATAGTTACTCCAAGCATAACTCCGGGATTCGGGGGACAACCTCGGTGAAACGGGTCGAAAACACCGTTTCACCGAGGTTGGCAAAAAAATACGTGCTTATGCTGTAAATTTAACTCTTGACTCCGCAATGGCGGAGAGAGAAAGCGCAAGTTGCAATAGACAGCGAATCGTTATTGCCGCACTAGCGGGCGTAGCGGCATCTCTCTTAAGGACAAGGATCAAACGGTTTTCTGCTGTCGTTTCTGAGATTGCATCTATAGGCAGACCAAGTGATTCAATAAGCTGGCCGACCCGTGGGCTATCCTCAGGCGCACAATTCCATACAACCGGCCGGCTGCACCAGCGTATTCCCCGAGCGAAAGCCATCAATTCACTAGATGCACTGAGAATGTGCTCATCGCTCAATTCTTCAATACGTTGTCGCCATTCTCTGAAAACGTAACTCGGCAGGTTGCGCCGTGGGAGTTGGTTCGCAGGGATAAGCTCTCCAACGATCCAGCTTTGTAGCACGCCACTTGGGACTGATTGAAAGTTAGTCTCGTGCTGTAGCCGTGATAGCGCTTTTAGAACGCGAGTTTTCACCTCACCTTCCATCACACTTTCTATCAACTTCGCACCCGACTTACCGCGAAACATGCTTTCAAATAGATCTATGGCACTGTGGACGCTGCTACGTCTTCGCCGTGACAGGTCGACGGGTAGTGGATGGATAGATGTTTTCGTATAAGTATTCGGCAACATCGCACCACAAGAAAGTCGACGAGTGAAGGTTCGGAAAGTTACCCCAGTCCGAATACGACGGACGTCCTCTGTGTTTTGAAAGTATTCGAGCATTCTCTTGGTGATTGGGTCTCGCGCCCCAGAATAGGCTAACGCGAACAGAATTTGAGCGCTGTGGGTATAGTGTGTCACTGTCGTTCGCAACGTAGTATGACCAAGCTGGGTTGATAGCTGGGAAGTCCGGCGCCATCGATGTAGGATATCGTCCTCACGCATGGCCTCAAGTAACGCCGTGGTTGCAACCGTGTGCCGATAGCGATGTATTCTTGCTCTACGATTTCCGCAGGCCAGGCGAAGAGCTTCTGTTGCCAAACTAAGTGCCTGAAAACGCAAATCTGCTCTATTGATATCATTAAAGAGCCACTCTCTATCGACATCTAACAAAGCATTCAGCCATGCCAGCTGGTTTTTTTCAAGCAAGAGTAAGCGCCGAGCGGCAGATGTTTTTAGTGATCGAGTCCGGTTATACCGAATAGCTAAAACGTGGGTATTTTCTTGTAAGTCCTTGTTCTTTGAAAACTGTAATTCGCTTCGCCTTGTGCCTGTGGATGATGCCGTATTGAGATAAGCGGATACTTGTTTTAATGCAGATTGTTCGGCAGTTGTCAATTGGCCTTGGCTGTGCCACGCGTCTAGAAGCTTAATAGCGTATTGATGTTCGGAATTAGTAATGACGTCTGCATCGATACTATCAAGTGTAGTACCACCACCGGAAAATCTAAGCAGCGGGAGATCTTCTAGCTCATGCATGTCACTAAAGAAGCGATTTATATGTTCATGCGATTTCTCCCTCGCCTTACCCGGCTGGCCGAGGTAGTCGCTTATTAAGTCGTGTATCTCTTCTTCATCTAGATCCCAGATGCACGTGCTACCCAGCGTTGCGGCGAGAATATCCGCTGTATCAGTCACGTAGTCACGTATTGTCTTAAAGCGCAGCTTCCCGCCGGTCTTACGATTCGCTGTCGGTTCAAATAGTTTAAATGTCCATTTCAGCAAGAGTTCAGTCGTTGGATGAAGCTCATCTTCTAACAGTTCGCCGAGCTCCTTTTTTGCCGTACGCCAGGGGCGCTCTCCGGGGGAGTTAGTCGTGGGGAGACGACTTTTGACCAGAGGAATTTCTTCTTCAAATTGCCCGATTTTTTTGCGAACCGACAGTCTTTCCGCATGCGTACGCTTCAGGGTCTTACCGGAATCCTCCAGCATGTCGGCGCTACCCCCACCCGAATAGAGCTCGGCTGCTCGCTTTGCTGGCAGCTCGCGCTGCAGGAGCCGCCCACTCACCACATCGGCAATTAGTTGCGGACAGCTGATTAGGCGTGATATTTCGAGGAGTTTTTCTATCTTTTCGAGGTTTCGTCGGCTGTACTTACGGTGATCACGTACGCTTTTGGGCAGAAGCCCATTGATGTTTCGGTAGAACTCAACGAGCGGTGGAACCGGTACGGTAGATGAGAAGGTTTTATCCAGAGCGGCGATAGCGGGTTTCGGAAAAAAACGCGCCATCACGTCCTCCGTCTTACTATTTAGCTTAAAATCTACTGCCCAGCATTTGAAGCTGTCTATCTGGTACGGTTTCGGTTTAGCGTTAAGTAGCTCCCACGCCAATTTAAAGGAGGGCAAATAATCACACATCACCAAAAAGAGGGCGGTCATCTCATGCAGTCTATCGGGAGGTGCCTGCGAAAACTTTTGAGCAATTTCCCGCTGCATTTTGTCTACTAGGTCTTTAGCCTGAAGATGGAATTTCGTAACCTGGATCGGGCTTTGTATATGCCAGTAAATGGGCGGAGGAAATTCGATATTCCAGTTATATGATTGCTTTAGCTCCTTGAGCCTGTGTCGAAACTGCTTTAATGCTGAAACCAGCGCTCGCTCACCCCCAGATACCTGTGTAAGCACTCGTTTCGATAATTGAATGCATTCTTCTTGACTGAGTGAAATACCCTTTGGGAAAGCAGCATCTTCAGTGAGTCCGAGGTGATTGCGCAGCTCAGCAGCAATCGCTTTGCGAGCTTTTTCACCTTCCATTGACGACGAGTCGAGTCCGCGCTGCCGCCTTATCAGCTGAGTATCACTCTTTCTAGTTTCCCTGACGCCCTCAAATATCTCGTCAATGCTTGAGACTTGGTTCAACCCCTTCAAACGGTAAGATGGCTTTAAGTAGACTTGCGTTGTATCCACCCCGCAGAGTTGCAGATAGCAGGTTAGCGGGTCTTCGAGAGCCTTGGAAAATTCGAGCGGAGAGATAACCGAGTCGCTGGCGAACAGCGACTTCCCAAATACATGTCCTAACTGCGTCTCGATGAGCAGAGGGTTGAGTAGATTGTGTCGCCTGGCATGGCTGGAGAAAAGGGTGCGGCTAAAATTGAGTCGATAGTCATCGGAAAGGTAGCGGTTAATAAATTCACGGGCCTTCCAAGGGACGCGCTGAATCGTCTTTTTGGGATATTTGTCGTCGCTTCCAGCCCTCCCTTTATCGCTGAGCCTCAGTAGCAAAGGTGCTTTTCCACTGAGGATTTTATCCACCTCCAGCGAAAGCGTGTACTCACTCTTGGCCGCATTAAATCTGCGCGTGTAGTCTCTCAGCTGGATGTAGTAGTGAAGTAAGCGCTCGATTTCAGCTGCAACAAATTTAGGGAAAGCGGCCAATCTACGATAAATGCTCGGGTCCGCGGGTTTGTCGGCATAGACAATCAGTCCGTTTGGCAGACTGAGCTGATCGAGCTTTAATTCGCCAAAATCGCGATGGTTTCTAGACGCCGTAGTGATCATGAGCAGCCAGGCCACCCAATCAACCCGCGCATTGTGATGTTCTACTGGAATGACACCCTCGAACTCGATTTTGTCAGTTGTCGCTAGACTTTGTAGTCTTTTAGAAACCTCCCGAATAGGATCAAGGCGCTGCCCTCCCCAAGGCGCCCCAATCAATTCGGTTCCAGCGATGCTGACGGCGTCAGCTAGCTCGATTCCCCAAATCTCGTGGCGAATCTCGCGCATCATCTGGTTAACTTGCTCGCAGTCACGAGCGATGTAGTGCTGGGCAGAAGCATTCACGCCAAGATCTTCACACAACAATAACTGTGCAAGAGGTAGATCCGAGGTGGCTTGTACGGTCGCTTGAACTATGGTGCTCCGCCAGCGGTGCATCGTAAATCGATCGGTTGCTGTTTCCCTCAAGTGCCGCTTGAGCGTGCCCACCCCTGCAATAATTTCTGCGAGAAGCGGAGATTGCAGGCTATCAATCCGTTTAATACGAGCTAGGATTTCCGGCCTGCGGGTGATTTCTGCCAGATTTACACGGACCTTAACCGTCTGCGATACACCATCAACAAACCTATCCAAAGCATCGGAGCCGGGTAGATCAGCAAACTCTTCACACCCAAGCACTCCGTGCTCTATTTCAAGATCGCTTCCCTTGATAGCCAGACTCAGTTTGGGCGCAGGTTCATCGTGTGGGAACGAAGGCCCAAATCCGACGAGCAAATTATTGACCTTATGGCTTGTTAGGCCGCTGACAATCAGTAGAACCCGCGCAATCTCATGAGCGTCGCTGTTGGTTTTATATCCTAGTAGCGCCTCCATGCACACGCGGGCTTCTGTGGCGGTGAGTGCCTCGACGCTTTGGCCGCTCCAGATGGAATTGAATCGAAGCTGGCTACCCCGAACTGAGACCTTTTCCAGCGAGCTTTCAGGCAGGTCTGCAGTTCTAGGTTCCGGCCTCGGTGTGATGATAGCCCCTGTTGGGGGGCAGTCATCGCTATCCGGATCCACCGGAAGTGTTGAAATCGACGCCGTTTCCGGGGCTTCCTCGGGGTGATCTTCCAGCCCCGGGATTGAGTGTTCACCTACAATCGCCTTAACCCGAGCTGCCTGCTTTTTCCGCTGCCTTGCTTTGATTTCGTCTTCTGATGGAGCTGCTTTTACTGTTTTCGTGCGCCTGGCCTCTCGCTTTGGCCGCTCTTCCTGGATGGCCTTAAGCTCACCAATGATGATGTCCAAATTTTCGACGCGATTTCGCCAAGTCTCATGGAAAGTGGAATCGTCGAGCGACCGGATAAAGACACTTAGCCCAGACCAGTCTCGTTTTTTAATATAAGCGGCCGCATCGTTCTGTATTTCTAAGTATCTACTTATATTGGCCCTTTCTAGCGGCTTTATCTTTCGACCCAGCCCAGATCGAAGCGCTTTCGGGAAGTTGCGACAGAAAATATCAATGGATTCGATGGTTGTGGGAGTTAGCGGCCGGGCGCCGCAGAAACTGAGCAACAAAAGAAGCCGACCGAGTCGCTCTATCTGCAGTTGGTCCGGTATGGGGCGCACGCCAGCGGGCCCGCTGACGAACATGAGGTCCGGGTCGAGGCTGGCGTAAACAGGACTGTCTTTGGCTGAAAGCGTTAAACGGTGCTCGTTTCTTATTGGCCGGTCTGGCTCATATCTCTCCGCTTGCTCAAGAGCGAGGGCGACCCTTTCGAGCTTTTCCCTGTGTGTCGGGTTTCCGGGGTAACCGTCAAAAAAATCAGGAAACTGCTCAATTATCGACCTTATCTCTAGAGCAATATCGGCCGAGTATGGCGGCGTTCCAGCACCTTCTCTCCAGCCCAAGAGCCTTGGCATTCGGTAGCCTCTTTTGCTTTTGTCCTTTTGGCTGCTTGGGAGGGAATCTGTTGCAGCAACGGCCACAAGCCCCAACCGGGCAACTTGTCACAGTCTATTACGATAACTAGAATTTTTGAATTATTTGCGCTGCTGATGCTGGCCGGAATGCCGAAACCACTCTATTTATCTAATGTTAAGTTTATCGTAATATATATAATATTATTAAATATCAATTACTTATTTACTTATAATGTTTTTTTAAATTTATAAAGGTATTTAAATATATTTATTATTACTAGGAAAACTTGTCTTTTAACCAATTGGCTGGTTCGAATCCAGCACGACCCACCATACATAAAAGGGGCTGCCTGCCAAGGTAGCCCCTTTTTTGTTTGACCCGGCGCTACGCGGCTAAATAATCTCCGACCTATATCGATTACCGAGCTCGGTAGCTGCCGAGAACAGGCCGATCTGCACTATACTGATCTCACTGATAACGCTAACACATGGCTCCACATGTTGACCGACAATACCTTTAAGCCGTTCTTGATCATTGTTGCAGTGCTGCTGGCGGCGCTCATTACCGCATGTAGTGACAGCCGCCCGAAGTCACCGGAGGGCATGGTTTATATTCCCGGCGGCGAGTATACCAGGGGGCTGGAGCACCCCATGATGCCTGAGGCCGCGCCCTTGCATAAGGTCCGAATTTCGCCGTTTTTTATCGACGCAACAGAAGTGACGAACAGCGACTTTGCAAAATTTGTCGATGCCACCGGCTATAAAACGGTCGCCGAAAGACCAATCAATCCCGAGGATTACCCCGGTGTCGACCCGGCCTTGCTGGTACCGGGCTCGCTGGTGATTGTTACCCCGGCGCACCCTGTCAATCTGAGCAACTATTCCCAGTGGTGGCGCTACGTTCCGGGAGCGAGCTGGAAACACCCCGAAGGCCCGGAAAGCAACCTGGAGGGACGCGAAAACCATCCCGTTGTCCATATCGCCTGGGAGGATGCGACCGCCTACGCGGAGTGGACGGGGAAACGGCTACCGACCGAAGCAGAGTGGGAATACGCGGCACGCGGCGGGTTATCCCAAGCCGAGTTTGCCTGGGGCAACAACGCCAGACCTGACGGAAAAATAATGGCCAATACCTTTCAGGGAGACTTTCCACACAACAACACTGGCGAAGACGGCCATGCCTTCACTGCCCCGGTAGGTTCTTACGAGCCAAACAGTTACGGTCTCTATGACGTCAGCGGCAATGTATGGGAATGGGTCAGTGACTGGTATTCGCCTGGCTACTACTCACAGTTTCGCTCGACCCCGGTCGCTGACAACCCAGGGGGGCCCAAAAACCTTAACGGCACCCTGCGGGAAAAAGTACAGAAGGGTGGGTCTTTTATGTGTACCGATGACTATTGCGCTCGCTTCCGGCCTGGTGCCCGCGGCCACGGAGACCCATTGACCAGCAGCAACCATGTCGGCTTTCGTTTGGTGCAGGATCTGAACTGACAGCCTGCGCTGCCTACTCGGCGACACTGCCCCAATACCGCGTCGGGTCATCGAGACCCGCCGCCGCGAAGCCTTCGCGGCGCAAGTAACAGCTGTCGCACTTGCCGCAGGCCCGGCCATCCGCGTCAGCCTGATAGCAGGACACGGTCAACGCGTAATCCACTCCAAGCGCCATACCCCGCCGGATTATCTCTCCCTTACTGAGGTCGATCAGCGGCGTGCGAATGCGCAGGCTGTGCCCTTCAGAACCGGCTTTGGTCGCCAGATTCGCCATGCGCTCAAACGCCTCAATAAAGTCCGGGCGGCAATCCGGGTAGCCGGAATAATCGACCGCGTTCACGCCAATAAAAATATCGTCGGCGCCCAACACTTCGGCCCAGCCCAAACCAATCGACAGGAACACGGTGTTGCGCGCCGGAACGTAGGTCACCGGAATACCCGCCTCTTCGCTGTGATCGGGCACGGCGATGCTGTTGTCGGTGAGGGCAGAGCCGCCGATGGCCGTTAAGTCGAGAGGAATTACCTTGTGTTCGACAGCGCAGAGGGCTTTCGATACGCGCTCTGCTGCCAGCAATTCCGCGCGATGGCGCTGACCATAGTCGAAGGCCAAGGTGTAGCAGTCATAGCCCTCACCCCGGGCCATCGCCAGAACCGTGGCGGAATCCAGACCGCCGGATACCAGTATTACTGCGCGCTTGGGTGTCGTCATACCTCAGTGCCCGGGTTCATCATTCCAGAGGAGTTTGTGGAGTTGCAACTGAAAGCGCACCGGCAGATTGTCCTGCACGATCCAGTCCGCCAGTTCGGTGGCATTCTGCTGGCCAAAGCTCGGTGAAAACAGAACTTCCCCAGCCCGCTCACTCAGTTGGTACTGGTCGAGCTGCAGTCGCGCCCAGTCATAGTCGCGACGGGAACAGATCACAAATTTCACCTGATCATGTTTGGTCAAAAGCGGAATATTGTCCCACAGGTTGCGACTGCTTTCCGCCGAGTCCGGCGTTTTCAGATCCAGCACCCGCGAGACCCGCGCATCCACTTTATTGATGGGCATCGCCCCGCTGGTTTCCAGAGAGACCTGGTAGCCCGCATCACACAGCGCGCTGAGCAAAGGGATGCATGAGGGCTGCGCCAAGGGCTCACCCCCGGTTACGCAGATGTAACGTGGCGAGAAAGCGGCCACCTGCTCCAGCACCTGGGCTTGGGTGAGTCGCTCACCGCCGTGGAAAGCATATTCCGTGTCGCAGTACTGGCAGCGCAGCGGGCAGCCGGTAAGGCGCACAAACACCGTAGGCAGGCCCACGGTCAGGGCTTCCCCCTGAAGGGAATAGAAAATTTCGGTGATACGCAGGCTGGTGTCGGTCATAAATACAAAAATCCCGGCATTAGCCGGGATAGGAAGTCCGGGGAAGGCAATGATACCCGATCGTCAGAAATTATCCTGCAGGAATTGCCGGGCAAACTTGATCGCGGAGCGACCGCTGTTGCCGTGCTGGGCTATCAGCTCATTCAGGATTTTCTTGGATGCCGCCTTATTACCCGACAGAAAATGCACTTTGCCGAGCTTGTACATGGCATCGGGCACCTTGCTGTGATCCGGGTATTGCTTCAACAGCGCAGAAAAAGCGGCTTCTGCAGCCTTGAGGTCGCGCGGGGATTTGACCAGCTGCAACTCACCCGTCCAGTAAATCGCATTGGGAGCGTATTCACCCTGGGGGAAGCGGCGCAGAAAATCTTCAAACCCACTGATGGCCTGTTCAAACTGCTTGGCTTTAACCAGCTCGTAGGCTTCTCGGTAGGCATCGATTTCCTCGGCCGGCACAGCACCCGTTGAGGCAGTGCTCCGACTGGAACCGGTATCTGCCTTGGAGGAAGCACTGCCACCCCCGGAGCCGATTCGGCGATCCAGTTCGATATAGCGATCAAGACTTTGCTGCTTGAGGGTTCGAAGCTCGTGCCCCTGCTCTTCCACAATACCGCGCAATTCCATCAGCTCCCGTTGAAGGGTTTTCAACTGACTGTAGATTTCCATCTGCAGGGATTGTTCGGTCGGGATGTCACCAGCGGCTTGCGCGGGCTTATTGCGGGCAGGAGGTTGAGAGGCATCATAGATCGGGGCTTGCGCCCACAACTGTGCCGACAGCATTGCTGCTGCCGGCATCAGGTATTTCAGTGTCTTCATTGTACCGCTATGTCTGGCTGAATTACTTCAGCTCGACGCGACGGTTTTGAGACCAGGCAGACTCGCCCTGACCAAAGGCCACCGGACGCTCTTCACCGTAGCTAACGGTTTCGATGCGGTAGCGGGAAATGCCATTCAGTACCATGTAGTCCGCAACAGCCTGGGCACGACGCTCACCCAGTGCAATGTTGTACTCACGAGTACCGCGCTCATCGGCATGGCCTTCCAGGCGGATAGTGCCAACGGTGTCTTTCAGGCGCGCGATTTGCGCATCCAGATCGTCACGCGCATCGGCAGTCAGCGTTGAAGAGTCGAATTCGAAGTAGAAAACGCTTTCAAGCTGAACGGCTGGCTCAACCGGTTTTTGAGGTTTGCTCGCCGCATCCTGATTGCCGGACACAGACCCATCAAAGCCTGACAGAGACTGGCCGCTGTCTACTTCACCGCCTTCTTCTACGTCAGTGCTAGAACAGGCCGCCAGCATCATCGCCGCAAACACCACACCCAACATCTGTAATTTTTTGATTTCCATGGACTTCCTCTATTTCTCCAATAAGTGTCTCTGGCTAGACAATACCACATTCAGCTGGTTCAAAAGAATGTGACGCTTTGCGACTACTGTCAACGAAAACTCGTGAAGTAGCCAACAATTACTTTAAAAATGGCGACCAGGACGGCTCTCTGACATCGCCATAATCTGACGGCAAGCGGTAGTGCACGCTGCCATCAACGGATACTGCTGCCAATACGCCTCTGCCTTCATGCTTTGTCGCATAGAGCAAAATCGTATTGTTGGGCGCCATACTCGGAGATTCATCCAGCGTGGTTTCGGTAAGGATGGATACCCGGTTGCGCTTCAAATCCTGCAGTGCAATGTGAAACTGCCCATTCACACGGTGCACCATAACAATGCCTTCGCCGCCTTCCAGCACCCGACCGCGGGCATTGTAGTCGCCCTCAAAGGTCAGGCGCTGGACGCGCTCGGAGCGCAAATCAACGCGGTAGATTTGCGGCTTGCCACCCCGATCCGAGGTAAAGATCAGCGAGTTGTTGTCAATCCAGTCCGGCTCGGTATCAATCGCGAAGTGATTGGTTACTCGCCTCAGGGCGCGCGTCGCCAAGTCCATCACGTAAATCTCCGGGTTGCCGTCCTTGGACAGCACCATGGCCATCGACTTGCCGTCGGGCGACCAAACCGGACCACCGTTTATGCCGGAAAAATTCGTTAACTGAACACGCTGCGCAGTATCCAGGTTGTGCAAATAGATTGCTGGACGGGTGGTTTCAAAGGACACGTAGGCAATGACTCTGCCGTTGGGTGCCCAGGTTGGTGCGAGGATTGGCTCACTCTGCTCAAGCAGCACCTGCTCGCGGGCGCCGTCAATATCACTCATCACCAACCGGAAAATCTGCTTCCCACCCTCCAGTCTGCGCGCGGAAACATACAGGAGCTTGGTCGCGAAAGCGCCTTTAATATTTGTTATTTTTTCATATATTTGATTACTGATGCCGTGTGCCATATCGCGGATGTTGGCTCGCCCACCGCGCTCCTCTCCGGACAGCATCTTGCGCTGCAGGTTAACGTCGAACAGGCTGTACTCGGCGGCATAGCCACCTTCCGGCAGAGCCCGGGTTTTACCGATAACCAGGTAATCGACGCCGAGCGAACGCCAGTCGCGGTAGAACACCTCGCTCTCCGACTTGGGCTGACTTAGCATGTCAGCCGGACTCATGGGCTCAAACTGACCGGTGCGATGCAGATCCGAACCGATAATAGTGGCGATGCTGTCGGGCGGGGCAATGCCGGCCTCCCAACCGAAGGGCACGATGGCTATCGATACCGGTCGGTCGCTGCCTCGAGTAATTTCAATAGTCAATTCCGCCTGCACCAGGGCGCTCACTATCATGCCGCCACACAGCAGCAGGCTGGCCACTATCTTTCTCATCGCCGCAAATCCTCCGGTCGGAACTCAAATACAAATGACTCGAAATACTCTTTGAACACCCGGTATTCCAGCTCTTTCAATTCTGGGAAACCGCCCACTTTCTGAACAGCGCGCACCGCCGAGCGGTCAAAAGCCGAATCGCCGCTGCTGTCGATGACCTGCACATCCACCAGTTCACCTGTCGGAATCAGGCGGATACGCAACTTAACCACCATGCCATTGCGAGCACTCGGCGGCCGGCTCCACGCGAGACTGACCGCCCGGCGAATTTTCTGTGAATAGGTTGTCGCCGCCTGCACGTCCTCCTGCTCCTGAAACAGCTCTTCATCCTCAGACAGCGCACTTTCCAGCTCCCGGCGCTGCTGCGCTTTCAGGGCTTCCTGACGCTCTCGCTCAGCCCTTTCCCGCTCCGCCTTTTGCTTTGCCTCATCGACCTTGGGCTTGGGCGCAGGTTTCGGCTCAGGCTTGGGTTCCGGTTTTTTGGGCTCGGGCTTCGGTTCAGGTTTCGGTGCCGGCTTTGGCTCTGGCTTAGGTTGAGGCTTTGGCTTGGGCGCCGGCTTGGGTTTCGGCTTTTCCAGAACCACCAGCTCGGCATTGACGAACTTGGGCATCGGCCGCACCAGCAACTTATCCTGGGCATCCGGCAGACCATATATAAGCAGCGCGATGCCGAGCCCATGCATCAGCAAGGTTAGCAGGAGCGGTTTAACAAATGAGCGCCACATAGGCTAGCGAGGGTTCTCCGTCACCAGGCCGACGGACGGGGCACCCGCGCTCTGCAATGCAGCCATCAGCGTAACCACCTCACCATAGCGTACGGCTTCATCGCCCCACACCAACACCTTGGTTTCGGGTTTCTGCTTCATGACCTTGCGCACCCGCTCGGTAATATCATCGAGCGGGCGGGCCTTCTCGGCGTCGCCCATATTGATATAGAGGCTGCCGTCGGCCTTCACCGAGACAATCAGCGGCTCGTCGTTCTGCTCACCCATCGGTTCAGCGGGCGCTTTGGGCAGCTCGACCTGCACCCCCTGCATCAACAGTGGTGCAGTCACCATAAACACGATCAGCAGAACCAGCATGACGTCGATATAGGGAACGACGTTCATCTCCGCCATCGGCTTGCGTTTCTTGCGCGCAGCTTTCATGGCGCCCCCTTAGCGGCTGTGTACCTGACGGTACAACAGGCTGGAAAATTCCTCGGCAAAGGTCTGGTACTTGTTTTCCAGAGAATCGGCCGTAGCCGAAAAGCGGTTAAAGGCAACGACCGCCGGAATCGCAGCAAACAAGCCCATCGCGGTAGCCACCAGCGCTTCAGATATACCCGGTGCTACCACCGCCAGCGTCGCCTGATGCATGGTGGCCAGGCCCTGAAAGGAACCCATAATGCCCCACACCGTCCCTAACAGTCCGACATAGGGGCTGGTTGAGCCCACGGTTGCCAGAAAGGGCAAATTCTTTTCCAGGCTGTCGTCTTCCCGGGACATCGCAACCCGCATGGCGCGCTCGGCGCCGTCCATAATCACTTCGGGGCTGGCGTTCTTGCGGCGCAGGCGATTGAACTCTTTAAAACCGGAGCGGAAGATACTTTCGGTACCAATAGCGCGATAACCCTTTTCCGCCTTGGCACTGCCCTCCTGATACAGATCACCCAGATCAATCCCCGACCAGAACTGCTGCTCGAAGAGGCGGTAGGCTCGCTGGGCGGCGCTGAAGTAAGACCAACGCTGGATGATGACAAACCAGGACACCACCGAAGCCAGCACCAGAATGCCCATGATGCACTGTACAAACAGGCTGGCATTCAGAATCAGATCCATTATTGTGAGTTCGTGGTTCACCTTATTCTCCGTTTTGCAATTGCGCGCGCATATCAGCAGGTATTCTGCGGGGTTTCAAGCTCTGACGGTCAACACAGGCCACCTGAACAGTGCCCTGACACAAAATATCAGAGCCACGTCTCACACTCTGTTCAAATGTGATGCCCACGCCCCGCACAGAAGAGACTGCCGCCGTGACCACAAGTTCATCGTCGAGTGTCGCCGGCTTCAGATAGTTGACTGCCGTCTCAGTCACCACAAACATGCTGTCGTGACTGAAAATGGCGGTTTTGTCATAACCCGCAGCCCGCATCCACTCGGTGCGGGCCCGCTCCATAAACTTGAGGTAATTGACGTAATAGACGATGCCACCGGCGTCAGTATCTTCGATGTAAACGCGCAGCGGCAGGGAATATTCACGCATTAAGTCCCGCCCTCATCCGACACTGGCCCATCATCAGATAAGGGTAACTGATCCTGAGCCTGAGGCAGTTTTAAGCCAAAGTGGCGGTAGGCACTCCGGGTCACCATCCGCCCGCGCGGGGTGCGCACAATATAGCCCTGCTGAATCAGGTAGGGTTCCAGTACATCCTCTATCGTGCCGCGCTCTTCGCTGATCGCCGCCGCCAGTGAATCCACGCCCACCGGGCCACCGTCGAATTTCTCGATCATCGCCATCAGCAGGCGGCGGTCGAGCCGGTCAAAGCCAAGCGCATCCACTTTCAGCATATCCAGCGCGCGATCGGCAATGCCCTTGTCGATGACGCCGTCGCCTTTCACTTCGGCGTAATCGCGCACCCGCCGCAGCAGGCGGTTGACGATACGCGGTGTGCCTCGGGCCCGCCGGGCAATCTCGAGTGCGCCCTCGTCGTCAATCTCAATACCGAGAATGCCGCCGGAGCGTTTGACGATATGGGTCAAATCTTTGACCTGATAGAATTCCAGCCGCTGCACGATGCCGAAACGGTCGCGCAGTGGTGAGGTCAACAGACCCGCCCGCGTGGTGGCACCGACCAGCGTAAACGGCGGCAGATCCAGCTTGATGGAGCGCGCACCCGGCCCTTCGCCGATCATGATATCGAGCTGGTAGTCCTCCATCGCCGGATAGAGCACTTCTTCTACATGGGGGCTCAGGCGGTGGATTTCATCGATAAAGAGCACATCACCCGGCTCCAGATTGGTCATCAGCGCGGCGAGATCACCGGCTCTTTCCAATACCGGGCCCGAGGTCGTTTTCAGGGAGACGCCCATTTCATTGGCGAGAATAGAGGCCAGGGTGGTTTTGCCCAGACCGGGCGGACCAAAGATCAGGGTATGGTCGAGGGGCTCACTGCGCTTGCGGGCGGCGCTGACAAAGATTTCCATCTGTTCGCGCACCGCTTCCTGACCTACGTAGTCGGCCAGCGTCTTTGGGCGTATAGCGCGATCCAGGCTTTCTTCCTGGGGATCGGTTTGCTCTGGCGCTATCAGTCGGTCAGTTTCTATCATGTTCGTCGCTGGACTAGTGGTTCACTGCGAGCGAGATTCCCCTCACCCCGGCCCTCTCCACTTAGGAAGAGGGGGCTATTTGCCTATCATAGCTTTCAAAGCCTGACGGATTAAGTCTTCTACCGGCAAGCCTTCGCCTTCCACGGCAGCTATCGCCCGCGCCGCTTCCTGCGGTTTGTAACCGAGAGAAATAAGAGCTTCTTCAGCTTCGCTGGCAGCATCCACTTTTGCCGGCGCTACGTTCGGCAATCTGGCACCAGCCGCAGGCTCGTAATCCTTGAGCTTGTCGCGCATTTCAATCACCAGGCGCTCGGCCGTTTTCTTGCCGACACCGGGCAGCTTCACTAGCGAGGCGGCATCGCCGGCCAGCACCAGTGCCACAAACTCGCCGACATCGACCCCGGAAAGCACGGTGAGCGCCAGTTTGGGGCCGACACCGTTGACCTTGATCAAATCGCGAAACAGAGCGCGGCTGTGGGCGTCGATAAAACCGAATAACTGCTGGGCATCTTCGCGCACAACGTGATGTGTTAGCAGGATCACTTCCGCGCCCAGTTCCGGCAACTGATAGAGTGTGGTCATGGGCACCAGCACTTCGTAACCCACTCCGGCGCAGTCTACCAGTACTTCCGGCGCGCGTTTTTCAATTAAGGTGCCGCGAATTCTTCCGATCAAGACAATCTTCCCCTGCGCATTCGACCGCGTACGGTCGGCTGATTCAATTTATTCAGGCTCTGCTGACTGTGGGCGTGACACAGGGCTGCGGCGAGTGCATCGGCGGCATCTTCCTGTGGTGCCGACGGCAGCGATAGCAGGGTCTTTACCATATGCTGCACCTGCTCCTTGCTGGCAGCTCCAGTACCCACCACGGACTGTTTGATCTGCCGCGCGGTGTATTCCGCCACCGGCAGCCCCCGGCTGACACAGGCAGTCACCGCCGCCCCGCGCGCCTGCCCCAGCTTGAGTGCACTGCCGGCACTTTTCGCCATAAACACTTCCTCCACCGCCACTTCCGTGGGGCTGTGTTCTTCCAGAATTTCAGAAATACAGTCAAAGATAACTTTCAGGCGGGCAGGCAAGGGGCCGACCGGCAGGCGGATAACACCACTGCTGATATACGTGTGCTGGCTGCCCTGACAGGCAATCAGGCCAAAACCGGTTTTTACGGAGCCGGGGTCTATCCCCAGAATGATGCGCATGATCACCGCCTGCGGCGGCCAGACCCACCCGTTGAGACGGGCGAGCGGCCTTCGTTATTCTATGCAGGGCAGTGTATCAGGAAAGGGCTTCCAGCACCGCGTCGGGGATCTCGGCGTTGGTGTAAACATTCTGCACATCGTCCAGATCTTCCAGCATATCGATCAGGCCAAGAATGGTTTCCGCGCCGCTTTGATCCAGCTCCACGGTTGTCGACGGCTTCATGGTCACTTCTGCGCTGACAGGCTCGAAACCGGCTTCAATGATGGCGTTTTTTACCGCCGTGAATTCTTCCCAGGGCGTGTAAACGTCGATAGAACCATCGTCATTGGTGACCAGATCATCGGCTCCGGCTTCCAGCGCCGCTTCCATCAGCGCGTCTTCGTCGGCGCCGGGTTCGAAACTGATTAGGCCCACACGGCTGAACAGATAGGCTACCGAACCGTCAGTGCCCAGATTGCCACCGCGCTTGCTGAATGCGTGGCGCACTTCCGCCACCGTGCGATTGCGGTTGTCTGTCATGCATTCCACCAAAACCGCTACACCACCGGAACCGTAGCCCTCGTAGGTCACTTCTTCGTAGTTGCTGTCGTCACCATCGCCGGTACCGCGGGCAATCGCCTTTTCGATGGTGTCTTTCTTCATGTTGGCGGCTAGCGCCTTGTCCATGACTGCGCGCAACCGGGGGTTGTCTTCCGGCACGCCGCCGCCCAGCTTGGCGGCGACCACGATTTCACGAATGATCTTGGTAAAAACCTTACCCCGCTTGGCGTCCTGAGCGGCTTTGCGGTGTTTGATATTGGCCCATTTACTGTGACCCGCCATGATTTACCCCTGTTTTTCCTCAGTTTTGCGCAGACGGATATTAAGTTCGGTGAGCTGTTTGCTCTCCACCGCACCCGGCGCATCGGTCATCAGACAGGCGGCCGTCTGGGTTTTGGGGAAGGCAATCACGTCGCGGATGGATTTGGCGCCGGTCATCAGCATCACGATGCGATCCAGACCGAAGGCCAGACCACCGTGGGGTGGGCAGCCGTATTTGAGGGCATCCAGCAGGAAGCCGAACTTCTCGTCGGCCTCTTCCTTGCTGATACCCAGAATGCGGAATACTGCCTGCTGCATATCGCTTTTGTGAATACGAATGGAACCACCGCCCAGCTCGGTGCCATTCAACACCAGATCGTAGGCCTTGGACAGCGCCGCGCCGGGATTGGCTTCGAGCTCTTCCGGTGAACAGGTCGGCGCAGTAAAGGGGTGGTGCAGTGAGGTCCAGTTGCCGTTGCCGTCTTCCTCAAACATCGGGAAGTCGACTACCCACAGCGGCGCCCACTCGCGCTCGATCATGTCCAGATCTTCGCCCAGTTTCACACGCAACGCGCCAAGGGCTTCGTTGACCACGCTGGTTTTATCGGCGCCGAAGAAAACAATATCGCCATCGGCTACCGCCAGACGCTCCATCATCTGCAGCACGATATCATCGGGCATGAATTTCAGAATCGGTGACTGCAGGCCTTCAACACCCTTGGCCAGTTCATTGACCTTGATCCAGGCCAAACCTTTAGCGCCGTATATACCGACAAATTTGGTGTATTCGTCGATTTCCTTGCGGGACAGTTTGGCGCCGCCGGTCACTTTCAGTGCGGCGACGCGACCTTTGGGATCATTGGCCGGGCCGTTAAAGACCTTGAAGTCCACCTGCTTCATCAGGTCTTCCACATCGGTCAGTTCCAGCGGAATACGCAGATCCGGGCGGTCACTGCCAAAGCGCAGCATGGCTTCGGCGTAGGTCATGCGCGGCAGGTCGCCGAGATCAACATTCAGTACCTGCTGGAACAGCTGGCGAATCATGCCTTCGGTGATAGCCATGATCTCGTCCTGATCCATAAAGGAGGTTTCCAGGTCGATCTGGGTAAACTCCGGCTGGCGGTCGGCGCGCAGGTCTTCATCGCGGAAGCACTTGGCGATCTGGTAGTAGCGATCCATGCCCGACACCATCAGCAGCTGCTTGAACAGCTGGGGCGACTGGGGCAGCGCGAAAAACTTGCCCGCATGGGTGCGGCTGGGCACCAGATAATCGCGAGCGCCTTCAGGCGTAGCGCGGGTGAGGATCGGCGTTTCAATATCCAGAAAGCCGTTGCCATCCAGGTAATTGCGCAGAATCGAGGTGATTTTGCTGCGCAGTCGCAGCTTGTCGGCAATCTCGTTGCGGCGCAGATCCAGAAAACGGTAGCGCAGGCGCACGTCTTCACCTACATCGGTGTGACTGTCGAGCTGGAAGGGCGGTGTCTCTGACGCGTTAAGGATCTCCAGTTCCTTGCCCAGCACCTCAATTTCACCGGTACCCATATTCGGGTTGACGGTGGATTCGGTGCGGGCGCGAACCCGGCCTTTTACCTGCAGCACATACTCGCCGCGCACTTTGTCAGCGCGCTGGAAGTGCTCTTCGGTATCCGGGTCGAACACCACCTGAACAATGCCATCGCGATCGCGCAGATCCAGGAAGATAACGCCGCCGTGATCCCGGCGCCGGTCTACCCAACCACATAAGGTAACTTCCTGATCAATGTGCTCTTTGCGGAGGGTGCCGCAATAATGGCTTCGCATGCGTTGTGTCCTGTCTGAGTCGGTGGTGCCGCTATTAGTTGTGCCGCTGTATCAGCTGGCGTCGGTGCTGGAGCTTGTTTTACTGTCGCTGCTGCTGGACGACGTCTCGCCGGCAATATTCTTGCGCTTGCCGGATTTAAAGTCAGTTTCATACCAGCCGCCGCCCTTCAGGCGGAATCCTGCCGCCGAAATAAGCTTTTTCAGGGCCGGTTTTTCACAGTTGGGGCAATCCACCAGTGGCGCATCGCTCATTTTCTGGATGGCTTCCAGCTCATGGGCGCAATCTTCACACTTGTATTCATAAATTGGCATAACGAGATCCTCGCTGCTTTTAATACTGTCGCTACGTCGTTCAGAGACCAATTGGGGGAGGAAGCCCCAAAAATGGACGCGGATTATACCGTAAACAGCTCTGCAGGATAAATGCCGGGATCAGAAGGAGGGTGTAAGAGGGGGAAAGCCGGCCCCGAATGGGGCCGGCAGACTATCAGGAAGCGAATTCCTTGAGTTTTTTCAGCGGACGCACCTTAACAGCAATGCTGGCTGGCTTGGCTTTGAAGGTGGTCTCTTCACCGGTGAAGGGGTTGATACCCTTGCGTGCCTTGCGAGCAGGCTTCTTCACGGTAACCACTTTCATCAGACCAGGCACAGTGAACTCACCCAGGCCACGCTTGGACACGCTGCGCGCAATCAGAGATTCCAGCTCGTCCATCACCGCAGATACCTGCTTGCGGTTCAGATCGGTAGCGGTAGCAATCTCGTTGAGAATCTGACTCTTGGTCATTTTCTCTTTGATTGGGCCGGTGGCCTTTTTCGGTGCTGCTTTTTTAGCAGCTACTTTTTTGGCGGGTGCTTTCTTGGCAGCAACTTTCTTAGCCGGTGCTTTCTTAGCGGGTGCTTTTTTAGCAGCAGCTTTTTTGGCTGGTGCTTTCTTCTTCGGAGCAGCTTTCTTTGCCATTGGTGATAGTCCCATTTGTCTTGTTTGAGTAGGTTTCCCCGACAGGTCGTTAGGTCATATATCAGTAGACAATCTGTTGATTTCACACTGTATATATAGAGCCTGCGCAAGATATAAGCGCATCCCGCACTGTAATACAAGGGTTTGCAGGGAAAAAAGGCCTATTTTTTGTTCGATTTGACCAGAATTTCAGCATTCACTTCAAACAACAAAGCTCTCGCAGGAAATCAGCCCAACAAAACGCGTTTCAGTACGCTTATGCGCTCAGCCAGTTCAGCTTCGCCATAGGCAATCGGAGGGTGCAAACCCCATACCGGTTTTGGCCAGGCCGCATCATTACTGAAGCGCGCAATATGGTGTATATGCAATTGCGGAACCATATTCCCCAAGGCTGCCACATTCATTTTTTCCGCTTTAAATTGATCTGCCATGGCTTTGGCAACCGCATTGGACTCAATCATTAACTGATGTTGGTCGGCGTCGCTCAATTCAAAAATCTCGCGCACATTTTCACGCCGGGGCACCAGAATCACCCAGGGGTACTGAGCGTCGTTCATCAGCAAAACCCGACACAGGCTCAGCTCGCCAATTTCCACCGTATCGGCCCTGAGCCGGTCATCCAGTTCAAACATAAGCAATCCTCTAACAATCCCAGCGGGGAAGCGTGTAAAATGCGGCAAAATTCTCCAGCAAGGCTAAGAGTCGCATGCGAGCTAGTCAATTTCTTATTGCCACCCAGAAAGAAACCCCTGCCGACGCCGAGGTTATCAGTCACCAGCTGATGCTTCGGGCGGGCCTGATCCGCAAGCTCGCCTCCGGCCTTTATACCTGGCTGCCAGCCGGTCTGCGGGTACTGCAGAAAGTGGAAAACATCATTCGCGAGGAGATGAACCGTAGCGGCGCGCTGGAAGTGCTGATGCCGGTGGTTCAGCCCGCCGAGCTGTGGGAGCAGTCGGGACGCTGGCAGCAATACGGCCCGGAACTGCTGCGCATCAAGGACCGGCATGATCGCGACTTCTGCCTGGGGCCGACCCACGAAGAGGTCATTACCCAGCTGGTCAGCAATGAGATCCGCAGCTACAAGCAACTGCCGATCAACCTCTACCAGATACAGACCAAGTTCCGCGACGAGATCCGCCCCCGCTTTGGCGTAATGCGCTCACGTGAGTTCATTATGAAAGATGCCTACTCCTTTCATCTGGATCAGGACTCGCTGGCCGAGACCTATGAAAAGATGTATCAGGCTTATTCCGCCATCTTCAAACGCATTGGCCTGGATTTCCGCCCGGTTATCGCCGACAACGGCTCTATCGGTGGCACAGGCTCCCACGAGTTTCATGTGCTGGCTGATTCCGGTGAAGACGATATCGCCTTTTCCGACAGCAGCGATTACGCCGCCAATATCGAAATGGCCGAAGCCGTCGCTCTGGGCAAGCGCGGGACTGCCAGCGCAGCACTGGAAAAAGTATCCACGCCCGCCACCAAGACCATTGAGGAAGTCTGTAAAACCCTGTCGGTAAGCCCGAGTCAAACAGTGAAAACCCTGCTGGTGCATGGCGCCGATGACGAGGGCGAAAAAGCGGGCCTGATTGCACTGGTATTGCGCGGCGACCATCAACTGAACGAAATCAAGGCGGAAAAACAGCCCGGCGTTTTCTCACCGCTGACGCTCGCCTCCGACGAAGAAATCAAGAAAGTCCTCGGCTGCAGTGCCGGCTCTATTGGCCCGGTCGGCCTCACCTTGCCGATGGTCATTGACCGCAGTGCCGCCGAACTCAATGACTTTGTCTGCGGCGCCAACGAGGACGATTTTCACTACACAGGCGCCAACTGGGAGCGCGACGCAGAGCTCAGCAACATCGCCGATATCCGCAATGTGGTGGCGGGCGACCCCAGCCCCGATGGCCAGGGCAATCTGTTGATCAAGCGCGGTATCGAAGTGGGCCATATTTTCCAGCTCGGCTACAAATATTCCGAAGCGCTGAATGCCAAAGTGCTGGACGAAGCCGGCAAGGAAGCCACTGTAACCATGGGCTGCTACGGCATCGGCGTAACCCGGGTTGTAGCGGCGGCTATCGAGCAGAACCACGACGCCCAGGGCATTATCTGGCCAGAGGCCATTGCTCCCTTCCAGCTGGCGCTGGTACCGCTGAATATGCAGAAATCCGAACAGGTAAAAGAAGCCACTGAAAAGCTCTATCGGGAGCTTACCGCGGCGGGCATCGATGTGCTGATGGATGATCGCAATGAACGCCCGGGCGTAAAGTTCGCGGACATCGAGCTGATTGGCATTCCGCACCGCATCGTCATTGGCGATCGCGGTCTGGATAACGGTACACTGGAATACCGGCATCGCCGCGCCGAAAATAACGAAGATATCCGCCTAGACGATGTGGTCAGCTTTATTTCCAACAAACTCGCTGAGGCCTGAATTGCCGGGCCCAAAACTGCTGGTTCTGCTGTTGTGGTTCTGGGCCGCAGCTGTGGGCGCCCAGCCGGCGAGCGGCGATGCAGAGCGCACTGAACTGCGCCAGTTCCTGATCAGCACGATTAATGAAGCAAGCAGCTTTCGGGATCGCTTTGACGCCGAGGTCTGGCTTCTGGATATGTCCGGGCGGCTGGAGCGTTTTATCGACGACCCGCAAACCCGCCTCGACTTGCTCCGGGCCGTGCATCAGGAAGCCCGCGCCGCCAATCTGAAACCCGATCTGGTGCTGGCATTGATTGAGGTGGAAAGCGCCTTTGACCGCTACGCGGTCTCCAGTGCCGGCGCCCAGGGTCTAATGCAGATTATGCCTTTCTGGAAAAATGAAATTGGCCGCCCGGAAGACAACCTCACCGACCCATACACCAACCTGCGCTACGGCTGTCGCATTCTTCAATATTATGTGGAGAAAGAAAAAGGCAACCTGATGCATGCGCTGGCGCGTTATAACGGCAGCTACGGCAAATACTGGTATCCCCGGCGGGTCTTTGATGCCTGGGAGCGGCGCTGGCGAGTGGGGAATCTTTGATTGGCGGTCGGATGTCTTACCTAAAAGCGAAAACGCCGCTGCCGCGGTCAGTCCTCGTACTCGTAGCGCCAGCAATGGCCTTCCAGCCAACAGCGGTTGCGTGAGCCCGGCACCGAAGCATCTGTCGACTCGTAGCCCGCATCACCGGCGTACAACATACAAATCTTGTCATCGACGGTGGCCAGTCGCGGTGCGATATAAGGCACTTCGCGTCGCCGATAAAACGCTTCAGCCGCTGCCGCGTCAATGCAATCAGCCAGTTCGGTGAGGGTCACAATCGTTGGCGGCAGCATTTTCAGCTCGCCCGCCACGTGCTCTGCAATCGCCTGTTCGGGGATTACCCAGCGGTAAGCGTCGATCTCTTCATTGTCCACTTCGATGTCCGCCACCGGCTGAGCGCTGAGAAAAAACCAGGTAGAAAACCGTTTCTTCGAGACTTCCGGTGCATCGGGTGTGGTCCAGTGGGAAATAAACTGCAGCGACTCCGGGTCGACGTCGATCCCCGCCTCTTCCCGGGTTTCACGCACCGCGGCCATACGGGCGGCCAGTTCCTCGTCACCTTCACTACCGTCTTGCGGCTCCACCACACCGCCGGGAAAAACCCAGGCCCCCTTGCCGCTTTTACTTTTGCGTCTCAGCAACAGGGTTTCGAGTTGCCCCGCCGATTCGCGCAGCAAAACCAGCGTCGCCGCCGGGCGTATGGCAGTGCCTTCAGGCATGTGCGGTGTCCTTGTCCAGTATCGAGAGAAAAGTAGCGGGCTCGGGTCGCACCCGGTAGTTATCGGTCAGGTCCGCGTATAACAACGTACCCGCCTCGTCGGTAATCAGTACCGTGGGCAGCACCGTGTCATTGCCGTAACCGCTGATGCCCAGCGCTATGCCATCCTTGTGCAGGATATCCAATTGCCGCGAGGCGCGACCACCCCGATCCACATAAAACTGCAGCGGCACATCAAAACGCGCCGCCAGCTCTCGGGTCTGCTTGTGCGGCTGCGGACTGATCAGTATCACATCGGCGCCGCGATCGGCCAGCTCACTGTATTGATCGGCCAGCTCGCGCACCTGGGCGACACACAAGGGGCACCAGTTGCCGCGATAAAACAGCAGCACTGCTTTGCGACCGAGAAAGCGCCTGGAGCTAATGGCATTGCCATCCGTATCCTCGAGTTCAAACTCCGGCAGTGGCTCGCCTACAACCAGAACGCTGTTGGCATCACGCCCCAAACGCGAATACCAGAAAACGTAGGCACTGACGCCGCCCAGCCCCAGCAGCCAGGCATACACCATCGGCAGCGCCGGCTGCTCACCCATCAAGGTCAGCAGCGCACCTGCCACTGCCGCCAGACATTGCAGAGGCATCCGCGCAGAGGTTCGCGCCCGCGAACCGATTCCGAGAAAAATCATAAAGCCCAGCATCGGTAGCAGTGCGATAGCCGCGCCATACCAGGCGGGATCAACCGACGACGTGGTCGCGATATGCCAAAGCGTATGCGCACTGGCCAGAACACAGCACAGCAGAAAAGGAACGACAAAATAGCGTTTGAGATGCTGCATGAGCGGCTGCCTTATTATGATTATGCGACCATTATTGCCGAGCGTCCGGTGAATGCCAAACGCCGCTATCGCATGTCGCGATAGCGGCCGGGCGCGCTGCCCTATTCCGGAAAATAGCGGCTGATGGTATCAACCACACAGGCGGGCTTGTCTTGACCTTCAATTTCGACGGTAACGCGCACCACCGATTGAATACCACCTTTCACTTCTTCTACCGATACCAGCTCACCACTGCCGCGCACCCGCGAGCCCACCGGCACCGGTGAGGGGAAGCGGATTTTCTCGCAGCCTACATTCACCCCCATGGAAATACCCTGCACGTCGATAATCTGCGGCAGAAACAGGTTAACCAGCGACAAAGTCAGGTAGCCGTGGGCAATGCATTTGCCGAAGGGGCCGTCTTTGGCGCGCTCGGGGTCGACGTGAATCCACTGGTGATCGCCGGTGGCATCCGCAAACAGATTGATGCGATTCTGATCGATTTCCAGCCACTCGCTGCAGCCGAGGTGTTCGCCCTGCGCTTCTTTCAGCTCTGCGGGATGGGTGAAAACTCTGGTCATGATGATGTCCTGTTATCCAAGCGTGTTGATGGGGTTTTGTCCGAGGGCGGACTATAGCATTGGCCACGCCGGTAAAAACATCGTCCGTTTTTGCCAGATTGCCGTAAAATAGCGCCACGCCAGTGCACCAACAGTAACCCGTCGGTAAGCCTCCGGTAATGATCCACACCCACCGGCGTGCTATAAAACGCTGTAATCCTTATAATTTTTTTGAGAGCATCCTGTGGGTAGAGTCGTTTCCAATCTGTTTGTCTGTAGCGCCATTCTCGGTCTGGCCGTTGCAGGCGCTGTTGTCCTCTATCTCAATCGCCCAGAGCCTGCCAAGGTGGAAGTCGAATCCACACCGCTGGTGGTGGATGTCGCTGAAGTCGTTAAGCAGGATGTTCCCATCAGTATTGACTCTCAAGGCACGGTAAGTGCCCGCACCCAGACCCTGCTGATTGCCGAGGTATCGGGCCGGGTGGTTGAGGTGTCCGACAAATTCAAGGCTGGCGGCTTTTTCGAAGCCGGCGATATGCTGCTGCAGATCGACGACCGAGACTACCGGGCGGAACTCAAGCGCGCCGAAGCCGCCGTTGCCAGCGCGAAAAGCAATCTCGCACTCGAAAAAGGCCGCGCCGAAGTGGCTTACCGGGACTGGCTCAAATTCTCCAATGGCGTCAAGCGCAACAGCGAAGCCGATGCCCTGGCTCAGCGCAAGCCACAACTGGCCGAAGCCCAGGCCCAACTCGACTCCGCCGAAGCCGACCTGATCCGCGCCCGCGACAATCTCGAACGCACCACTTTACGTCTGCCCTACGACGGCATGGTGCAGCAGAAGCACGTGGACATCGGCCAATATGTCAGCGTGGGCACCCAACTCGCCAAAACCTTTGCGATCGATCGCGTTGAAGTCAGACTGCCGATCCCCGACGACCGCCTGAACTACCTTAACCTGCCCTCCATCGCTGCCGATCCGACGCAGCTGCCGGCGGTGACCCTGAGCGCTCGAATGGGTGATCAGGTGCTTGAGTGGCCCGCGCAACTGGTGCGCACGGAAGGGGTACTCGACGAGCGCAGCCGCGTGCTGTTCGCAGTGGCCGAGGTATCTGACCCCTACGGCATGAAAACCGAGCGTTCCAGCCCGCTCAGAATCGGCACCTTTGTTCAGGCCTCGATTTCCGGCAAAACCATGTCTGACATTGTGGTACTGCCGCGACACATTCTGCGCACCGGCAATCAGGTGTGGGTAGTGGATGATCGCAACCGCCTGATCAACCGCCAGGTAAAGCTGCTGCGCACCGATGGCACGCTGGCTTATATCTATCAGGGGCTGGAAGATGGCGAGCGGGTCTCTCTGTCTTCCGCGCCCCATGCGGTGGCCGGGACTGAAGTAAAACTGAACAGCTCCGTCAAAACCAGTTCGCTGCTGTCCGCCAAGTCAGCAACCACCTCAAACAGTCGCGGCGCGGATAAAGGGGCTTAAGATGGAAAACATCGATACCCACCGCGGCCTGATTGCCTGGTTCGCACGCAATTCTGTGGCCGCCAACCTGCTGATGGCGCTTATTCTGGTTACCGGTATTGGTGCGATCACGAAGCTCCCCAAAACCGTTCAACCTAAATTTGAAACCAGCACCATTCAGATCACCGTGCCCTACCCCGGCGCGTCGCCAGAAGAAGTCGAGCTGGGCATTATTCTGAAAATAGAAGAATCCCTGAAAGATATCGACGACATCGAGAGCCTGCAGGCAACCGCTCAGGAATCCATGGCTACCCTGACTCTCGACATCAATGACAAGGTCGATATCAACGAGGTTCTGGACGAAGTTAAAAGCGCTGTTGACGGCATCGCCAATCTGCCGGAAGAGTCGGAAAAGCCCGTCATCAAACATCTGGAATTCAAGGAGCACGCAGCCAATATCCAGATATGGGGCAACCTGTCCGAGCGCGATATGAAATCGCTGGTCGACCAGATTAAAAACGAGCTTTTGCAGGAGCCCGAGATCCGAATAGCGGACGTTTTCGGCGGCAGAAATTACGAAGTCTCGGTCGAAGTGCCCGAGGCCAACCTGCTCAAATACAACCTGTCACTCGCTCAGGTGGCCGCCGCCATTCGCGGCTCGTCATTAAACCTGCCGGGCGGCGCAATCAAAACCGATACTGGCGAGATTATGCTGCGCACCAAGGGGCAGGCCTATCGCCAGCACGAATTTGAGCGCATTCCGCTAATTACCTACCCGGACGGCACCCGCCTCAATCTCGGCGATATCGCCACGATCAATGACGGCTTTGAAGAATCGAACGGCTTCTCGCTGTTTAACGGCGGTTTCAGCATGGGCGTTACCGTCTACGCCGCCGACGAACAGGATCTTTTGAAAGTTGCGGACTCTGCCAAGGCCTACGTCGAGCGCAAGAAACTCGAACTGCCCGAGGGCGTGAACATCGCCTACTGGGCCGACATTTCCTACTACCTCGAAGGGCGCCTGGGCATGATGCTGAAAAACCTCGGCATGGGTGCGCTGCTGGTGTTTATCATTCTGACCCTGTTCCTCGATATCAAACTCGCCTTCTGGGTGATGGTGGGGTTGCCGCTGTGCTTCCTCGGCACCTTCGCCATGATGAGCACTCCGATGATCGATGTCAGCCTCAATATGATCAGCCTGTTTGGCTTCATACTGGTGCTGGGTATCGTGGTTGACGACGCCATTATCATCGGCGAAAGCGCAGGCAATTTTTCGCAGCAATACGGCCACAGTACCGACGCGATTATTGCCGGTGCCAAGCGGGTCGCCACCCCCGCCACCTTCGGTGTACTCACCACCATCATGGCCTTCCTGCCTACCCTCTTTGCCGATGGCGTATTTGCCCCCTTCCCCGCCGCCTTTGGCTGGGTGGTGTTGTGCTGCCTGAGCTTTTCGCTGATTGAATCGAAATTGATTCTGCCGGCCCACCTGGTTCACTCCAAACCGTCAAAAAAAGGCTTTTTCGCCCTAACCGACAGACTGCAAAAGGGCTGTAACGGACTGCTGCAAACCTTTGTCCAGGGTGTTTACAAACCTTTTCTCAATCGCGCGATAAAAAACCGCTACATCACCGCCTCGGTTTTTGTCGCCGCCATGATTCTGGCCGGCGGCCTCGTTGCCGGCGGTCTGGTCAGACTGGTGATGATGCCCTCTCTGCCTAATGACTTTATACAAGCCAAATTGGAAATGGCGGAGGGCACCACTGAAGCTCAGCTTTTGGCCGGTTATCGTGCCTTCAACGACGCTATTACCGCGGTCAATGGCGACTACATCGAACAGACCGGTAATGAACAGGGATTGATCAAACACATCTTTGCCTATGCCTATGGCGGTCGTTTCGTCAATTTCATGGCAGAACTGACCAAGGCCCAACAGCGCAGCATGGGCAGCGACGAGTTGGCCAAGCGCTGGCGCGAAAAAATCGGCGCCATCCCGGGCGCCCGGGTAATTTCTGTATCCACCGCGCAGGATATGGGCGGCGGTCAGGATGTGCAGTTCAAGCTGATCAGCAATTCGCCGGAGCAACTGAAAGCCGCCGCGCGAGACTTTGCCGCCCATCTGGAAACCTATGACGGCGCCTATGACGTGCGCAACAGCGCCGATGCATCGCAGGACGAAATCGTTCTCAGCACCAAACCCATGGCCGAAGCCCTCGGCATCAGTCTTGCCGATATCGCCACCCAGGTGCGCCACGCGTTCTACGGCGCAGAGGCCCAGCGCATGCAGCGCGGTAACGACGAAGTGAAAGTCATGGCTCGCCTGCCCAAGGAAGAGCGCGAAGCCATATCGGATCTGGAGAATCTCTACCTGCAAACCGGCGACGGCAATTTCGTGCCTTTCTCGGTACTGGCCAATGCCAGCATCGAACCCGGCTTCAGCAAGCTGACCCGTATTGATGGCGAGCGCGCTGTGACCGTCGGCGCTGCGGTCGATCGCAACTACGCCGAGCCCGACAGCATTGCCAGCGACCTGATCGCCACCTACCTGCCCCAGCTGAAACAACGCTATCCCGGGCTGGACTATCAGGCCGACGGCATGACCGAAGAGTCCGCCAAGGTGTTTAACAGCCTGTTTGTCGGCTTTGCGCTGGCTCTGTTCGGCATCTACGCCCTGCTGGCGGTTCCGCTCAAGTCTTACCTGCAGCCAATTATTATTATGGGGGTCATCCCCTTTGGCATTATCGGCGCCATCATCGGCCACCTGTTTATGGGCCTGCCCATCGACATGATGTCCTTCTTCGGCATTATCGCCCTGTCCGGCGTGGTGGTGAATGACAGCCTGATCATGGTGGATTTTATCAATCGCGCCATTGCCAATGGCACGCCGGTGATCGAGGCGGTGGTGCAATCCGGCACCCAGCGCTATCGCGCCATCATGCTGACCTCACTGACCACCTTTTTCGGGCTGGCGCCCATGCTGCTGGAAACCAGCGTGCAGGCCCAGTTCCTGATACCGATGGCAGTATCACTGGGCTTTGGGATTATCTTTGCGACGGTGATTACGCTGGTGCTGATTCCCTGCCTGTATGTGATCCTGCAGGATCTGACCGGCGCCCCGGAGCAATCACCGGAAGAAGCCGCGCAGCCTGCTCAGGCTTAAAACAGCACCAGCAATTTAGGCAGAAAGATCAGCGCGCCGATGGCAGCGGCAGCCAGCGCGGCAATCAGCACTGCGCTTGCTGCCACATCCTTGGCTTTGCCGATCAGCGGGTCGCGCGCCGGCTCAACCCGGTCACAGAGGTATTCAAGGGCTGAATTAAGCGCCTCAAAGCCCATGACCAGCGCACTGGCAAGCAAAATCAGCGACCACTCCTGAATACTGAGCTTCAGCCAAAGACCGAGAACCAAAGTGCCCAGTAGCGCCAGGACATGAATCCGCGCATTGTGCTGCTCGCGCAACAGGGTCGACATGCCCTGATATGCGTATATAAAACTGCGCAGGCGGGTGCGCAGGGAAAAACGGGGCGGACTTGGCGGCTTGGATTGAGGTGAGGGGTGAGACACAGGCTACTCATTTTCGATTTCGCCGAGGGAGCATAGCGGTTACCCTATAGGCTTCGCAAACCCCCGCAGTGAACTTCCATGACCACACCAGCATTTCAACGCATCTCTATCGAAACCGCTCAAACCCTGCTGCATGAAAAAACCTGCACGCTGGCAGACATTCGCGACGGCCAGTCCTTTGCCATGGGGCACGTGCCAGGCGCTGCGCATCTGGACGGCAATACGGTGGAAGAATTTATGCGCAACGCCAGCCGCGACCAACCACTGATCATTTACTGCTATCACGGCAACAGCAGCCAGAGTGCGGCCCAGTACTTCGCCGAACAGGGATTTAGCGAAGTCTACAGCGTCGACGGGGGCTTTGAGGCCTGGCGCCAGCATCTCGGCTAAGCGCCAATTCTTGGGGATATATACCGCTTCAGCACCTCAAGGCGCTGAGCACTCTACACAGTAGGCATACATGCCGGCGGGATCGGTCATCGCCTGCAACTGGCGGTACAACTCGCCAACCGGCGACCACCAGTGCGGCAAGGCAATGCGCGACCCCAAACCCGTCTGCTCCAGAAAGTGACTGACCAGCGCCTGCAAGGGTGGCAGGGTCGGCTCAACCCATACCTTGCGATAGTCGCTCAGCCCCGCCAGGCTCGCAGCCGAGGCCACGGCGTCTTCCAGCCCGCCCAGCTGATCCACCAATCCGAGCTGGCGCGCATCACTGCCGGTCCACACCCGACCCTGAGCAATCTTGTCCACCTGCTCCGGCAGCATATCGCGGCCCTCGGCCACTATATCCAAAAACTGCTGATAGCCGTGCTCAATACCCGACTGCAGCGCGCGTTTGACCACCGGGTTCAGAGGGCGATCCGGGCGCAGACCTCCGGCGACCGCCGTGGTGCCGACGCCATCGGTGGTCACACCGATTTTTTCCAGACTACGCTGAATGGTTGGAAAGGCGCCAAAAATGCCAATAGAGCCGGTAATGGTAGCCGGCGTCGCCCAGATTTCATCGGCGTTGGCAGCAATCCAGTAGCCGCCTGAAGCCGCCGCACTGCCCATCGACACTACCAGCGGCTTGCCGCTCTGCTTCAGGGCTATCAACTCCTGACGAATCTGCTCCGACGCAAAGGCCGAGCCGCCACCGCTGTCGATGCGCAGCACCACCGATTTGATGCTGTCGTCATCCCGGGCCCGGCGCACGAGTTCGGAAAAACTGTCGCCGCCGATGCCGTCGACCATCTCACCGTCGGCAATAACACCCTGGGCCACCAGAATGCCCACCGAGTCTGTGGTGGTTTCCAGCGGTGCATCGCTCAGGCTCAGGTACTCGCGAAAACCCACCCGATTGAAGTTGCCGTCAGCGTCGCTGCCAACCCGGCTGCGCATCATCCCCGACCACTGCTGCTGGGTCACCACCTGATCAACCAATGCCGAAGATCGCGCCGCCTCGGCAAAGTTGCCTTGGTGCTCAGCCAGCACCGCGTCGATCTGATTGACGTAGCGCTCAAAGTCTTCACGCGACAGTTCCCGGTTGCCCGTCACCAGCTCGCGGTAATCACTCCAGAGATCACCCAGCCAGGCCCGATTGGCGTCGCGCGCTTCCTCTGACATGGACCCGCGCACAAAGGGCTCCATGGCCGACTTGAATTCGCCAACACGGAATACGTGAAAATCGATGGCCAACTTGTCGAGAGCGGCCTTGAAATAATTGCGGTAGACCGAGAAGCCTTCGATAACCACACCACCCATCGGATTGAGGTAGATCTCGTCGGCGTTGCTGGCCAGCAGGTAGCTGTCCTGATCATAGGCGTCGCTGATCGCCAGCACCGGTTTGCCGCTTGCCTTGAAGCGGGCAATGGCGGCGGCCAGTTCCGAGGTCTTGCTCATGCCGATATGTTCGAGCTCGCCAAGCGACAGGAGCAGCAACTGTACCCGCTCATCACTGCTGGCCCGATCAATCGCATCGATGCTGTCCTGCAGCCGGGTTTCTGCCAGGGCCCCGCCTTCAATCAACTCCGACAACGGGTCTGCGGGGCTGAGCTGGTCAACCACCAGGCCGCGCAAATCCAGCTCCAGCGCAAAACGCTCGGGCAGAGTCGGCCCCTTGGCAAACAGAGCAAAACCCAAAACCACCAGAAACAGCAGAAAAACCGTGTTTACCAGAAAACGGCGCAGGCCTTCCAGAAAACCGCCAATGCGCGAGAAAATCCCTTTGCGTTCACTCATCTGTATCCCCAATTACCTGTTCCGCAAGTTGCTGGCGTTTAGCCTGGGCCTGCCAGCGTATCGTCATCATCGCGGTGAGAAATATCGCCACCGACAGAACCACTTCCACGTAGTTGATCCACAAGCGCAGCGGCGACATGGCCTCCGTCACCGCAATCATGAAATACATCAACACCACAAAACACAACCAGGCCAGACTGCGCAGGTTGCGCTTGAGCATGCCGGGCACAAACACCAGCAGCGGCACAATGCGCACCAGCCAGATGGTCAGGCTGGGCTGACGCCCCTCCTGATGCAGCCACCAAGTGGTGAACGTCAGTACAACGAGCTCCATTGCAACGCAGATCAGCAGCAGGCGCCAGGCCAGATCCGCTCTGCCCTGCAATGTTGCCGAATTCACGCCAGAGGCATTTTTATTTCGCATCGGACAAGGCCCTCGCAGTACTCGCCACGCGCTCTCCCAGCGACCGGCACAAGTGCAGTTCTGTCTCATCCGGCGCCCGGTTGTTGGAACCGCTGACGTGTGATGCACCATAGGGCGTACCGCCCGTGGCGGTCGATGACAGCTCGGGGTGACTGTAAGGCAGGCCCAGCAGCAACATACCGTGATGCAGCAAGGGCAGCATCATGGTCAGCAGGGTCGATTCCTGACCACCGTGCAGACTGTTGCTGGAAGTAAACACCGCAGCCGGTTTGCCGATCAGGTCACCGCTCAGCCACAGGGCCGAGCTGGCATCGAGAAAATACTTCATCGGCGCCGCCATATTGCCAAAGCGGGTCGGGCTGCCCAGCACCAGGCCGGCGCAGTCGCGCAGGTCGTCCTGGCTGGCGTACAGATGCCCCTCATCGGGAATGGCCGGAGCCGTGGCTTCGCAGTCGGCCGAGACCGGCGGCACCGTGCGCACCCGCGCTTCCAGACCCGCCTGTTCTACGCCGCGCGCAACATGGGTCGCCATCGCCCGGCAAGCACCGTAGCGACTGTAATAAAGCACCAGCACGTAGGGCGTCATGCCAGCAGGTCCAGCACATTCTCCGGCGGGCGGCCCAGAACGGCACGCTCACCTTTCACCACGATCGGGCGCTGGATCAATTTCGGGTGCTCACACATGGCTTGTATCAGCACATCATCCGCCAGACTCTTGTCCGAAAGCGACAGGCTTTTGTAGGCCTCTTCTCCGGTTCGCAGCAACTCCCGTGCGGAAATGCCCAGCTTGCCCAGCAGGCTTTGCAGTTCCTTCGCCGAAGGAGGCTGCTCCAGATACAGCACCTGCTCTGGCTCAACACCCTTTTCCTGGAGCAGCTGTAGCGTTTGCCGTGACTTTGAACAGCGCGGATTGTGGTAGATGGTAACCGTCATGAAAACCTCGTGTGCAGTGATTCAGTCACAGCGCTTGGACTGTGAAAAACAAGCAGGCATTATACACAGCGCTCCAGACACCCGCAGAGGCCATTACTGTGCGCACACTCACTATTCTCCTCCTCACAACGGTATTGATGGCGTGTGAGCAGAATCAGATTGCCACCACCGACAGGGAGGTTCACTTCACACCCGGAGCCGCCAGTGGCCGCTGGGTAATCATCAACTACTGGGCAAAGTGGTGCGCACCCTGCCGCGAAGAGATACCCGAACTGAATCATTTCGCAAGTGAACACGCCGATCGGGTTCAGGTGCTGGGGGTCAATTACGATGGGCTGCAGGGCGACGTCCTCGCCGCGGATATGGCTGCGCTGGACATCCGCTTCCCGGTCTTGCTGGCCGACCCACATCCGGCACTGGGCATTGCACGCCCCAGCGCGTTGCCGGCCACCCTGGTGATCGCCCCGGACGGCAAGCTGAAAGAAATTCTGCTCGGGCCGCAGACGGCAGCGGCGCTGACGCAGCACATTCAGGAGCCTGCCCAGTGAAAGCACTGCGTTTTGCGGTATTCGGCCGGGTTCAGGGGGTCGGCTTTCGCGCCTTTACCCGCCGCGTCGCCCTGCGGCACAATCTTGTCGGTTGGGCGCGCAACTGCAGTAACGGTAGTGTCGACATCCTGCTAGTCGGCGACAGCGAAAATATCGCGAAGGCCCGGGCCAATATTCTGCGTGGCCCTGCACTATCCCAAGTAGAGCGCTCTGCAGCGCTGCCGACGCCAACCACCCTGCCGACAAGCGACTTCGAAGTCGGTTAGCCTTGCTAAAACGCTTGAAAATTAGCCACTTGCGTTTTTTTTAGCGCTCTGCAACAGTGAACAATCTACACAATCGCGCAGACCACTGTTACACTCCTATAACCTTGATGACTGGACTTTTCAATCCAGATCGTTAAATTAGGGACAGTGGTAACAATAATAAAGTTACGTGTCAGGTGGTATCAGCGCGACAACAACAGCCTTGTGCAATCGTTAGCCGTTCGTGCTGTGAAAAGTGGTCCAGAGAATTCCAATAATTTCTGCCCGGACACTGGATGTTAAGAGGCCTATGAACCGTTTTATCGCAGCTATTCTGCTAGCTTTTGCGACGCAGATTTCCTACGCCCAAACCGAGCTTGACGGCATGTCATTGCGTGGCCTGGCGATCTATCAACAGCTCCGCACTGACTATTATGTCGGTGGCCTCTACCTGCCTCAGCCTGCCGCGACGCCCGATGATGCCTTTTTTATGCCCGGCCCCAAACGCATGGATCTGCGGGTTATTACAGAAAGCTGGAGCGACCGCCGCTTTACCCAGCAGTGGAACCAGCTCATTCTGATCAACAACCCCGCCGACGTTCAGAAAGCCCAGCAGGACAATATCATCGCCTTTGCCACCATGCTCAAAGACGATCTGCAAGCGGGTGACCACATCACCATCGATCTGCTGCCGGACGAGGGCACAGAAATCAAGCTCAACGGCACGACTCTGCTGAAAAGCTCTGACCCGGAATTTTTCAATCTGCTGCTATCCTGCTGGATTGGCGCCCGACCGCCGTCTTCCGGCTTTAAACAGGACATTCTGTCACTGCCCGGCGGCGATCGCGGCAGCAGCCTGATGACCACCTTTGAAATCACCGGCCCCACTCAGACCCGTATCGCCGAGACCAAGAGCTGGGGCAAAGGCCGCTCACCGGCAGCGAAACCAAAACCCGAGAGCAAGCCAGCCACCCCAGCCACCAGTAGCGAGCCTTCCGAGGCCGAACGTCTGGCTGCAGAAAAGGCCCGTCGCGAAGCTGCGGAAGCTGAAGCCGAGAAAGCCCGCCTGGCCAAGTTGGAGGCCGAAAAAGCCCGCAAAGAAGCCATTGCCCGCGCGCTGGCTGAAGCAGAAGCCAAGGCCAAGGCCGCCGCCCGCGCCAAGGAGCTGATTAACGAGTACAGCACCACCATGGTCCGCGCCAGTTACCAGCACGTGCGTTATCCAAAACGGGCACTCAAGTTGAACCAGCAGGGCACCGTGTTGCTGGAAGTCATCATAGACCGCAAAGGCTCGCTGTTGTCCTCCAAGGTTATTCAGAGCTCTGGTTACTCTTCACTGGATGACGCAGCGATCTCGGCAGTAGAAAAAACTGCGCCCTTCCCGGAACTCCCCTCAGGCATCGACGGCGCGCAAATCGAATTTACCCTGCCCTTTACCTTCCAGATTTCCAGCTGATTACAAAGCCTGGGCGCTCAGGCGCCCAGTGCTGCTTCATAGCAGCGCGCCACCTTTTCATCAAAACAGACAAAGCTCACCCGCTCAATTGAAAGGCATTGCGGCAGTTGCTCGCGCACACTGGCCACGGCGACCGCAACGGCCGCCTCCAGGGGATAGCCGTACACCCCGCAGCTGATCGCCGGAAAGGCCACCGATGCGCAAGCGTGAGCCTCAGCCAGCAGCAGACTTTCGCGATAGCAGCTGGCCAGCAATTGCGGTTCGCCGTCATCACCGCCCTGCCATACCGGTCCCACCGTGTGTATCACATAGCGCGCAGGCAGATTAAAGCCGGGGGTTATTTTGGCCTTGCCGGTGTCGCAGCCACCAAGCGGTCGGCAGGCTTCAAGCAACTCAGGGCCAGCGGCCCGGTGAATGGCACCATCGACACCGCCGCCACCAAGCAGGGAGTTGTTGGCCGCATTGACGATAGCGTCCACCGCCAGGGTGGTGATGTCCGCTACCACAACATCAAGATGGGCCATAAAACAGGAGGGGGTCAGACGCCAATGCTGGCCAGTTTGACCATGATATCGTTGAGAATGCCAGCCATGGTCGGATGCTCGGTTTCAAACTGTGACACCATGTCTTCCAGACGGTTGAGGAGCCCGGCCTGTTCCGCATCGACACTGGAGCCAGTGCTCAACTCCAACTCAATATCTTCCACCAGCCCCATCAGATTGGCTTTCTGGCTGTGACCCACTTCCAGATCATCAATCTGTTGCTGCAGGTCTTCCAGCTGTTCTTGAATACTTCTTCGCTTATCCATCAGTCTTACTCCAAAAATACGCCACCGCTACACATCGTTCAGAGGCGCAATCCCCGGCAGCATAGCAACTCCGGGGCCGTAAATCACGACAGTCGGTAATCTCCCGGCGATCGCCCGGTCCATCGTTTAAAGGAGCGATGAAAGGCACTGGGGTCGGAAAAACCCAGCAACTCGGCGACGTCGCTAACGGTCAGCTCCGGATTGCGCAGAAAGCTGATGGCCGCCTCCCGGCGCAGCTGATCCTTGATCCGCTGGTAGGAGGTCCCCTCCCGGTCGAGTCGTCGCCGCAGGGTGCGCTCGGACATGTTCAACTGACTCGCCAGCTCGTCAAAGGTCGGCAGTTCGCACTGAAAATCGTCGCCCAGCAATTGCTTGATCCGCGAGGCGATTCCGCCATCAGACACCATGGGTTTGATCACCACATGGTAGGGCGCCAGCTTGAGGAAACGCTCCAGATCCGATTCGCTGCGGGCTATCGGCGCACGCAGCACCGAATCGGAAAACTCCACCCAGTTGCTGGACTCCCCGAAGTGAACCGGGCAATGAAAGAAATGATCGAGCCCGCGGCGACGGCTAGGTTCTTCATCCGCACAGCCGGCCTGCAGCAATTCAATCGGCTGATCGATCAGCCAGGCGCAAAACCGAACCCAGATCGCCAGACTATAGAGCACGCTCACCTGCATACCCGGCTGCACATCGACCCCGGACAGGTAACTCAGGCGCGCGGTTTTGCGGGCGGCATTGTGCTGCAGTTCGTGTTCCGCCTTCTCTCTGCCACGCTCGCGGCAGGTTGCGTTGAAGTCCATGGCTCGGAGCAGGGCCTGTTCCAGGTTGCGACAACCAATCATGCTGTAGGCCAACATACGGGTGCCGCCGAGGGGCGTGTTGACACCAGGCAGGAAACCGCCGGATTCATCGCCAATGGAACGGAACAGCGCCAGGCAAAGTCGGCTGTACTGCTCTACCGTCACCGGTTCCGACAACTCGGTTTCCAGCGGGTTATCGCTGAGACCGGCCGCTGAAATCAGCGGCGCGGCATCGCAGCCAAAGTGGCGGGCCTGAACCAGTACGGCCTTGACGAAAGACGCCGCAACCCGCTCGCCAGCCAATGCATTGTCTGATTGTTCAGCAGTCATGAGTGGCATTATACGTGGTGACGGGGAACACTACAGTAGAGCCCGGGCCATGCTTTCGATGGTGCTGTAAAGCTCCTCGCAGTCACCACTGTCGGCGCGACAGCGGGTCAGGGCCGCGGCGGATCTTTGCAGCAGAGAATCCACGTGCCGCCCCAGACTCTCATCCAGTTCTTTACGCTTCACGGCAAGCTTTAGCACCTTGCGGCTGGACCACAACTGGCTGTCGATACCGTCCAGAAACAGCGCATTGCGATTGCCGGCCAGGGTGGCCAGCCATTGAATACCAGCCGTCAACTGCTCACTCCAGCTCACTGGCGACAGGGCGTAAATGCCGCCGCGCGGTTTGGGACGACGCGCCGATTTTGGCAGCAGCCACTGGTAGCCGCCGCTGTAGGCAAGGGATGCTCTCTGCGACAGAAGGTTCATATAAACATCGCCGGTCGGGCTGACACTGACAACACCTCCGCTGGTATCCGGAACCCGCCACGCTTCCAACACCGTGCCATCTGACGGGTCGAGGGCGACCAGGTAAGTCTGCGCCGGATGTACGAATTCCCGCACCAGAAAGTTGATCTCATAGCCGACCAGCAAGGTCGCCCAAAGCAGACCGTTGCTGACGGTCACTCCTGAGTCCAGGTAGGCGTCCGGTTTGCCGCGACTACCAATCAAGCCAAAGCGCGGCCAGAGCCGCGGCTGGTGGGCGCGCGCCCACTCCCGGTAATTGTTGCGCCACAGAACCTGGCCGTTGCGTCCGTCGATGGCTATCAATTGGTCACCACCCGCCACATACACCGTGTCGTCCGCTCCCACCGAGGGCGCGGCCCCCTGGCTGCCGGTTTCATGCCGCCAGAGTCGCCCGCCGCTGTTGCTGTCCAGCGCGTAGAGCACACCATCGCGACCTGACACGTAAACCCGGCTGCCATCCACCGACAGCGCCGGACTGCTGCCACTGTGCACCGGCAGCGTGGCGGCAAACCCTACCTGCAAGCCGCCGGCGGTGATATCGATGGCAAAGAGCGTACCGTCCTCATCAAGACCACCTGCGGCCACATAAAGTCTCGGTTGATGGGGATGAATCGCCGGGGTGTTGGCAACGGGATAACCCTGACCACGCAGCAGATCCCAGCCTTTCTGGCGGACAGCCTCTTCCAGCAGGCCATTCCCCCACAGGCCTTCGGGGAACAGGCGCCCCGGCTTGACCTCAGCCACAGGCAATTGCAGAGGCGCGAATGCCAGCGCACCACTGGCCCGCTCAAACAGGATCACGACACCCTCGGCCGACACGCCGCCCACATAGGCGCCTTGAATAACGCTACTGATCAGCGGCTGTTTGATGCCGTAATCCGTCAGCCGCACCATCCAGCGCAGCTTGCCATCGCCGGTATAGGACCAGAATTGATTGCTGTCACTCACATAAACGTGACCCTCGGCATCGATCACCGGCGCACTGAATACAGCCTCGGCATCGAGTGCATCCGGCGACTGCGCAGCTGGAGATTCCCACTGCAGTTCACCGGAGCGACTCAGTGCATGCAGGTGGGAAAAGCCCTTGCCCCGTCCGCTGGTCACATAGAGGGTGCCATCCTCAGCGATGGTCGGCGCCGCCCAGGACGCCGCACCCTTCAGCGCGAGCCACTGGGGCTGCAGATGGGTAGTGACCAGCAATGGCGCGTGAGCCGAGTTGCGGCCATCGCCGTGCGGCCCGGCCCAACTGCTTGCCGCATAGCCAGCAGATTGATGAGAAGGTGAGCCCAGGGCCAACGCCGAGCCTGCGCAGAGCGCCAGTAATGCGAACACGCGCATAAACAGAGTTCCCTTTTTCAGGTGAAATAATCATCCAGATGAGCGTTAGCACCGTAGTGGCCCCTTGTGGCAGGCGGTCGAACTCGGCACTCTATACAATAGCTCTACCGTTATACCGAGCAACAGGCGACAAAAACAACGCCTGCCACGCGTGAAAAGCATATTCGATTTTAAAGGGGACTGCATGGACACAAACGCGCTTATTCAACAGGCCATGGAATTTCTTATGGAATTCGGCCCGCGCCTGCTGACCGCGATCGGCATACTGATCGTCGGCTACTGGGTGGCAAAGATCGTCAGTGGCCTGCTGGTACGTACACTGAATGCCCGCAATATTGACCCAACGGTGAGCAACTTTGTCGGCAAACTGCTGTTTGGCACCCTGCTCGCGGTTGCCCTGATCCCCGCGCTTGGTCACGCCGGCATCCAGACCACCTCGATCCTCGCCGCGCTCGGCGCCGCCGGCCTCGCCGTGGGTTTGGCGCTGCAGGGCTCGCTGTCCAACTTTGCCGCCGGTGTGCTGCTGATCGCCTTTCGCCCCTGCCGGGTCGGAGACTATGTAGAAGCAGGCGGCACGGCCGGGACCGTCGAATCCATCAGCCTGTTTTCCACCATGCTGATGACCCCGGACAACAAGCGCATCATGATTCCCAATTCGCGCGTCATGTCCAATCCCATTACCAACTACAATGCCATGCCCACCCGGCGCGTCGACCTCACCATCGGCATCCCCTACAGCGCCGACATTCCGGCGGCCAAAGCCCTGATCAAATCGATTCTGGAAAAGGAAGATCGCATTTTGCCGGAACCGGCGCCGCTGATCGCCGTGCGCCAGCTCGCCGATTCTTCGGTCAACCTGGTGGTGCGTCCCTGGGTCAATGCCGCTGACTACTGGGGCACCCACGACGCCCTGCTGGAAGCCATCAAGATCGCGCTGGACGAAGCCGACATGAGCGTGCCCTTCCCGCAGATGGATGTGCACTTCCCCAAAGACGCCTGAAGCTGCGAGGCCGTCTGATTTCTGGTAGGCTTCGCGCGCTGCGCAAGTCTGCCAGCCGCACCCGATTACAATGATGAACACCATTTTGGAGACACCATGACCCGCTTGACCCTGTTGGCGCTGCTTTCCTGTTTCTGCGCCCCCACCATAGCCCAGGAAGGTTCCTCGCCCTGGAGCGGCGATGCAGAGCTGGGGTTCGTCGCCAGTGAAGGCAACACCGACGCCAAAAGCGTATCCGCCAATGCAACGTTAATCTGGGAAAAAGACGCCTGGAAAAACAACTCGGAATTCCAGACCCTCAACACCGAGAGTGCAGGCGTGCGCTCGGCCGAGCGCTATTTCGTAGCCAACCGGCTGTCCTATACCTTCAGCCCGCACAACTACCTGTTCAACTACGTGTCCTGGGAAGACGACCGCTTCAGCGGTTATAAGTACCGCGCCACCATCGCCTTTGGTTACGGTCGCCGCATCATTGAAAACGACACCATGCTGTGGGACGCCGAGATCGGCCCCGGTTACCGTCGCGCCGAGCTGCTTGATAACGCCGGAGATGATGTCGAAGAAGACGCGATCCTGCGCATGGCTTCCAACTTCCGCTGGGAGCTGTCACCGACAGCAACCTTCGAACAGAAGCTGGCGGTAGATCACGGTGAAGAAAATACCGTGTCCAAATCCACCACCTCAATCAAGACCACGGTCGCAGGCGGTGTCGGCCTGAAGATAGCCTACCTCGTGCAATACACCTCGGATGTACCGGCCAACAAGGTCCACGCTGACAAGCAAACCACCGTAACATTGGTATACAGCTTCTAAGATCGAACCGTTTTGGCGGGCTAGAAAATCCAGGCGATCAGCAGCCACATCACAATAAAAAAGCTGAAAAAGCCCGCCAGCATAAACTGCAGTTCCCCCAGCAGGCCGTCACCAGCGGCAAAGGCAAACACCACCAGCGTCACCACGGTCAGAAAAAACGACACCACGGCCGCATCGCGCATGCCGAGCCCTGGCGCGAGCTGGGTAGCGGCAAACTCACTGGCCAGCGGCCACACCATTACTCCAGCCACCCCGAGCAGAAGCAGCAGCACAGCCATCAGGCTGAGCATGCGCAGCGCGCTTTTCTGCTCCAGATCGCTCACTGCTCGCCCTTGATAATGTCGCGGAATTCCTGTGGGCGAGGCATCCCCTTGGCGAAAATTTCCGGCGCATCACCGGCGGTAAACACCGACACATCGCCCACCCCGAACAGGCGGTTCATAAAGGATTGGTAGACCTTGACCGTGCGCACGGTGGACATATCCAGCTCGGTCCTGTCCTTACTCAATAAGCCCTGCTCAAGCGTGATTTCACCGTTGCCGATCTCCAGCTTGGTTGCCTTGCACTTCAGGTACCAGGTCAGCAGGATGATAATGCCAATGCCCACCGGCACCAGAATGACAGACAGAATAAAGGCGAAGGGACGGGCTCGAAACATCGCCGGATGTTCACTGTAGCTTAGGGACACGCGAAAGCTCCTTGGCGTTAGGGTTAGACAGAGTTTACAAGCACTACTCAGCTTGTGCTAATCGGCAGACTCAGGGCGTTGCTGATGCACTCACTCATGTGGCTATAATGACCACCAAAGTTGTCACTGACAATATTGCACTGAGACAACTCAAAAATCATAACAAACTAAAGGATCTGCAATGTCTTTCAAGGAATACGCGGACTACGATGCACTGGGCCTGGCCGAACTGATCCAGCGCGGCGAGGTGAGCCCCCACGAACTGCTGAGCGAGGCCATCCGCCGCCGCGACAGTGTTAACCCGCAGATCAATGCCGTGATTCACAGCATGGACGAACTGGCCTTTGCCAGCCTCGACACGCTACCCAAGGGCGGCCCCTTTTACGGTGTGCCCTTTTTATTGAAGGACTTTTGCGCCGCCTACAAAGGTGTGCCCCTGACCAACGGCAGCCGCGCCTTTAAAGACTACATCCCCGATTACGACTGCGAGCTGGTCAAGCGCTTCAAGGCCAGCGGCGTGGTGACCTTCGGCAAAACCAACACCCCGGAATTTGCCATTGTCGGCGCCACCGAGCCCGCCCTGCACGGCGTTACCCGCAACCCCTGGGACCTGGCGCGCACGGCAGGCGGTTCCAGCGGCGGCTCCGGCGCGGCGGTGGCAGCCGGTATTGTGCCGATGGCCAGCGGCGGCGATGGCGGCGGCTCGCTGCGCATTCCCGCGGCCTGCGGCGGTCTGGTGGGCTTCAAAACCACCCGGGGTCGAGTGCCCCACGGCCCGATTCACGGCGACCCCTGGTACGGTCAGGTACAGGACGGCGTGGTCAGTCGCAGCGTACGCGACAGCGCCGCCATGCTGGATGCCATTCGCGGCGTTGATCTCGGCGCTCCCTATGCAGAACCACCGCTAAACGAATCACTGCTGAGCGCTTGCCAGCGAGCACCAAAAAAATTGCGCATTGCCTGGTCAGCTGAGCCACTCATGCGCGACGGCGAACTGCACCCGGAAGCGCTCAAAGGCCTGCACAAAACCGTAAGCCTGCTGGAAGAACTCGGCCACGAACTGGTTGAAGCCACCCCCGCCTTCAATACGCTCCATCTGGTCGAAGGTTACCTGTTGCGCATCGCCACCTCGGTCGGCGGCGAGATCGAACTGACCGAGGCCACCCTCGGCCGCAAACTCAAACACGCCGAACTGGAACCGGAAACCTGGATGCTGGCCCAGCTAGGTCGCAGCTTTTCCGCAGCCACCTTCGACGCCGCTCATCGTCGGCTGTACGCCCAGGGCCGTTTGTTTGAAACCTTTATGCAAGACTACGACGTGTTTCTTACCCCGACCCTGAGCGGCCCCCCGGTGGAGCACGGCTACTTCAAATCCCGCGGGATGGAAAAATGGCTGGCGCCAATTGCCAGCCGTTTCGCACTGGGCCGAATCAGCGCCAATCCGGCCACCCTGCGACGGCTGGCGGAGCAGGCCTTTGATTGGGTCAGCGCGACGATGGTGTTCAACATTACCGGCAACCCCTCGGTGTCACTCCCCCTTCACTGGAGCGATGATAGACTGCCGGTCGGCATGATGTTCACGGGTCGCTTTGGCGAGGACGACCGGCTGTTTTCCCTCGCCAGCCAACTGGAACAGGCTGCGCCCTGGTGGCAACAACGCGCACCGGTTTTCGCCAACCCCTGATTGCGGAGCACAACCCTATGAGCTTTCAACACCACTGGAATGATGGTGAGGCAATCGAGTTAACCACCAAGAAGGTGGTGTGCGCCGGGCTGAACTACGCCCTTCACGTCAAGGAAATGAACAGCAAGGCGCCCGATACTGAGCCGGTGCTGTTCATCAAACCGGCCACTGCTCTGCAGGATCTGCACGCACCGCTGTGCATTCCGAAAAATCGCGGCGCGGTGCATCACGAACTGGAAATTGCCCTGCTGATTGGCCGGCGCCTGAGCCAATGCTCTGCCGCCGAAGCGGTCGGCGCCGTCAGCGGTCTCGGGCTGGCACTGGATTTGACCCTGCGGGATTTGCAGACTGAACTGAAGAAAGCCGGGCGCCCCTGGGAAAAAGCCAAGGGCTTTGACGGCGCCTGTGCCATCTCGCACTTTGTGCCCATCAGCCAGTGTCCGCCGCTGGACAATATCGACATCGCCCTCAGTGTTAACGACTCACCGCGCCAGCAGGGCAACAGCCGCGATATGCTGTTTCCCATTCCCAGCCTGCTCTGCGCCATCAGCGAATACTTCACTCTGGAGCCCGGCGATATTGTGCTGACCGGCACCCCCGAGGGCGTCGGCTCGCTGTCCGGCGGCGATCAGCTCAGCATGAGCCTGGGGCAGGTGCTTGAGTTCACGACACGGGTGGCGCCTTAGTCTGCCCGGCTAGCGCCTCAGTCGCCCCGGCAGTCAGTGCACCCGGTCCTCGTCCACAACACAGATACCCAGCGCACGCAGCTGCTCTTGCAGCCGCGGATCGCGATTGCGACGCCAGCGCTGATAAAGGTTGAGCACGTCGTTGGAATCAAACTGGGTTTCCTTGGAGCAGGCCCGGGCAACCAGCTCGAGCATGCGGGTAAAGGTTGACGCCAACTCAGAAAAAACATGGCGGTTCTGGCGCGCATTTTCCGACAAATAGCCGTAGGCGCCGCCGCCCATCCCCACAAAGTAGTCTTTTACTATGCCGCGGCGGGCATAACTTTCCGGGAACAGCGCCCCCACAAACAGGGCCACATCGCCCAGCTGGCGCAGTAGCAGACAGCGCTCGCGATGATCGCTGGCTTCATGTGCATCTTTGTACAGCATGGCCAGCGGCCGAATACCTAAATCTCCCTCGTCGTAACAGAACAGTTGATCGCTGTCGCCAAAGCGGGCCAGCATATTGCCCATATACCAGAGCGTATCCTCCTGCGGTGTCGGGTTGAGGTCTGCGCCCAGCTCCTGCAGGCGTTCGCGAAAGTAGTCGGCCAGAGTCCGTTCAAAGGTCGGCTGAGATAAAGGCATCGGCACCCTCCTTCAACAATGCTTGGGCAGCACCCTTCTGAATCTAGCGAGCCGCGCCCGAAAAAACGATTGCGGCATACCGAAACAGCGTTGCGGGCACTACCTCTAAAATATATGCAGCATGCCAAAAACTTTCCACTTATAAGGGAGTGCAATAATAGAGAAAAATAATCTAAACAACCGGCCTTGAAATGGCCGTAAACACTACCATTAATGCGCATGAAAGCTGCGCGGCCTATCCCCTGCCGCCGGCTTTCTCACAACTAACAATAGTTTTGAGACGTGAATTGGAGGAAAGACCCAATGAGTATCAAACCGCTCTACGATCGGGTGGTTGTCAAACGCCTCGCGGCGGAAAACACAACCAAAGGTGGCATCGTAATCCCGGACAAGGCCGCGGAGAAGTCCACTCAGGGTGAGGTGGTCGCTGTGGGTGACGGTGCTCTTCTGGACAACGGAGAACTGCGCACACTGACAGTCAAAGCTGGCGACCGGGTATTGTTCGGTCAGTACGCAGGCTCAGAGGTCAAGATTGATGGCGAAGACTACCTGATCATCAAAGAATCTGAAATTTTGGCCATTGTTGAACAAAGTGAAATCAAGGAGAAAGCAGCATGAGTGCCAAGACCGTCAAGTTTTCCAACGACGCCCGTGAGCGTATGTTGGCAGGGGTAAACATTCTGGCGGACGCCGTGAAGGTGACGCTCGGCCCGAAAGGCCGCAATGTGGTACTCGACAAGAGCTTTGGTGCCCCCCGGGTTACCAAGGATGGCGTGTCCGTCGCCAAGGAAATCGAACTGAAGGACAAGTTCGAAAACATGGGCGCTCAGATGGTGAAAGAAGTGGCCTCCAAAACCGCCGATGTGGCTGGTGATGGCACCACTACTGCCACCGTTCTGGCCCAGGCACTGGTCCGTGAAGGCCACAAGGCCATCGCCGCCGGCATGAACCCGATGGACCTGAAGCGCGGCATTGATAGCGCCGTGATTGCCGCCACCAAAAAGCTGGAGGAAATGTCCAAGCCCTGTGACGACAACAAGGCCATTGGCCAGGTTGCCACCGTGTCGGCCAACTGGAACACCGATATCGGCAAGATTCTGGCCGAGGCTATGGATAAAGTGGGCCGCGACGGCGTAGTTACCGTCGAGGAAGGCAAGTCGCTGGAAAACGAACTGGAAGTGGTAGAAGGCATGCAGTTCGACCGCGGCTACCTGTCGCCCTACTTCGTCAACAACCAGGAAAAGATGCAGGTTGAACTCGACAACCCCTTCATCATGCTGGTCGACAAGAAAGTCAGCAACATTCGCGACCTGCTGCCCGTACTGGAAGCTGTTGCCAAAGCGGGACGGCCGCTGCTGCTGATTGCCGAAGACATCGAGGGCGAAGCGCTGGCGACGCTGGTGGTCAACAACCTGCGCGGCATCCTGAAAACTGCTGCCGTCAAAGCGCCCGGCTTTGGTGATCGCCGCAAGGCCATGCTGCAGGATATCGCCGTACTGACCGGCGCGACTGTGATCTCTGAAGAAGTGGGCCTCGGTCTCGACACCGCCGATCTCGACCAAATGGGCAGCGCCAAGCGCGTGGTGATCAACAAGGAAAACACCACCATCGTTGATGGTGCCGGTAAGAAAACCGACATCGAAGCCCGAGTTTCCCAGATTCGTGCGGAGATTGAGAAATCCACCTCCGACTACGACAAGGAGAAACTGCAGGAGCGCGTCGCCAAACTGGCCGGTGGTGTTGCAGTCATCAAGGTCGGCGCAGCGACCGAAGTGGAAATGAAGGAGAAGAAGGATCTGGTCGATGACGCCTTCCACGCCACGCGTGCAGCCGTTGAAGAAGGCATCGTTCCCGGTGGCGGTATCAGCCTGATTCGTGTGGCCGACCAACTGCGCAAGGATGTGCTGAAAGGCGCCAACGCCGATCAGGATACCGGCATCAAGATTGCGCTGCGCGCAATGGAAGAGCCCTTCCGCCAGATCGTGGCTAACGCCGGTGTCGACGGCAGCGTCGTACTGGACAAAGTGCGCAGCAATGCCAGCGTATCCTGGGGCTATAACGCCCAGAACGGCGAATATGTCGACATGATCGAGCAGGGTATTATCGACCCCACCAAGGTCACCCGCACAGCACTGCAGAACGCAGGCTCGATCGCCGGCCTGATCCTCACTACCGAAGCAATGATTGCCGACCGAGCAGAGGACAAACCCAAGTCTGGGGGAATGCCGGATATGGCTGACTTCTAGCCATCAAGCTCCCCACAATCCAGCGCGCAGGGGCAGATCCCCTGCGCCTTCCCCCCCGTAACCCTCCCGCCTTAGGCTGCCAAGCGATCGCGCATACCATACGAGCTTGTACGGATTACAATCCTCTCGTCGCAGGTTAATCATTCACCAAAATTGGCGTTCTTGCGCCACGCCGCTGCGCTGAATCAGGGAGGCGACCATTTCATTGTCTGAGCGAATGCCTGTGACATCGCTTCACGCCCGCACCCGGCAGGACGAGGTTTTCCGGCTGATGGTGGAAGCCGCCCCCCAAGCTATGCTTATGGTCGACCACACCGGGCTCATTGCCTACGTCAACGCGCGCAGCGAAACACTCTTTGGCTACCCTAGGGGGTTTTTACTGGGTAAATCGGTCGACATACTGCTGCCGGAAAACGTGCGCGACAATCATCCCAATATGCGGGCTGCTTTCATGAAATCCCCGGGCACCCGAGCCATGGGGGCCGGTCGTGATCTCTACGGCCAACACAGCGATGGCACCAATATCCCACTGGAAGTCGGCCTGAACCCGGTCACCACCGATAACGGTGTCTACGTCATCGTATCGATTATCGATATCAGTGAACGCAAGCGGCAACAGGCGGAGCTTCAGGACCAGACTGCCCGCATCAGGGCTATTGTAGAAACCGCGGTCGACAGCGTGATTGTTATCGACGACGCGGGCATCATCGAAACCGCCAACCCCGCGACTGAAAAGTTGCTGGGATACCGCATTGACGAACTGCAGGGCCAGAATATCCACATGCTGATGCCCGAACCCTATCGCGGCCAGCACGATGGTTACCTGCAGAACTATCGCGAAACCGGCGAGCGCAAGATTATCGGCATAGGACGCGTGGTTGTGGCACAGCGCAAGGACGGCAGCACCTTTCCGATCGAACTCGCCGTCAGTGAAATGACCATCGCCGGCGAACGCAAATACACCGGTATTATTCGCGATATTACCGAGCGCCAGAAAGCCGAGGAAAAACTCCAACATCAGGTAGAAGAAACTGAGCAGGCTCTGCAAAGAGTGCGCGAAACCCAGGATCAGCTCATGCAGAGCGAACGGCTCGCCACCCTTGGCGGGCTGGTGGCAGGCATCGCCCACGAAGTGAATACACCCTTGGGCATCGGCGTATCGGCCGCCTCTTACTTACAGGAACAGGTTCACGACGTTAAGCACGGTCTGGATACCGACAACCTCAGAAAATCGGATCTTGAGCGGTTTCTGAAAGCCTGCGATGAATCGGCCGATATTTTGCTGACCAACATCCGTCGCGCCGCCGACTTGATCCAGAGCTTTAAGAAAGTCGCCGTAGACCAAACCAGTGACAAGCGTCGCACCATCAATCTGGGCGAGTACCTTAATGAGCTGTTACACAGCCTGCGCCCAAGGCTAAAAAAGACGCCGCATCGGGTCTATATCAAAAGCACCGAAGCGGTCTATATCGAAACCATTCCTGGTTCGCTTTCACAGGTTATCATCAACCTGATTATGAACAGTCTGGTTCATGCATTCGGCGAAACGGATCGCGGCGTCATTGAAATCGCGCTCTCAAAGAAAAACTCTGAGGCTTATCTCACTTTCCGCGACAATGGCAAAGGTATCCCCGAAGGCGACCTTGGCAAGATATTCGAACCTTTTTTTACTACCCGCATTGACCAGGGTGGTAGCGGCTTGGGCCTGCATATTGTCTATAACCTGGTTAACCAGATTCTGTGCGGAAAAATAGCTGTCGAGAGCAACCCCGGAGCAGGCACGGTGTTTTATATAACACTGCCGGCGAAACTTCCCGGCGAGAACATGGATGCATCAGCGCCAGAACAATTGCAGAAGGTACAGATTGATGTTTGAAGACAATGATGAACTGATTCTCGCTGGTGAGGGCGATATACCAGGGAGTCCACCACCTGAATCCACCCCCTGGAAAATCCTGGTTGTCGACGATGAGGAGGAAGTCCACCGTGTCACCCGGCTTACCCTTGGTGGCATGCGCGTACATAACCGCGAAATCAAAATGATACACGCCTACTCGGGTAGGGAATCAGTGGAGATCATGCGACAGCAGCCTGATATCGCCATGGTCCTGATGGATGTAGTGATGGAGGATGAGCACGCTGGCCTGCAAGCGGTCCAGAAAATTCGCGAGGAACTCGGCAACAGTGACGTGCGTCTTATTCTGCGCACGGGGCAACCGGGACAGGCCCCCGAAATGGAAGTCGTCACCCGTTATGACATAAACGACTACAAGGAAAAGACCGAACTCACCTCAAAGAAAATGCACACCCTGATGCATACCAGCCTGGGCCACTACCGCGAGCTTATGGCACTTAAAAAGAATCGAGAGGGCCTCACGAAAATCATCGATGCGTCGGCGAATATTTTTGAATCGCGCTCGATGAAGATTTTCGCCCGCGGCGTGCTCGAGCAGCTCAAAGCACTGCTCTATGCTGGCAACGATGCACTACTGGTGAAAGCTCTTGCGGCCAGAAGCAGCACAGAGACCCCTAACGACCTGACCATTACGGTTGGCGCCGGCGACGCAGAGCTAAAGGAAGACCAACCCATTGAGCAAGTCCTGCCCGGCTACGTCGTGCAACGGATACGCAATGCCTTGAAGGTAGAAGGGCCTTACTTTGGCGATGGCTTTTTCACGGCGCGCTTCTCCACCGTTAACGGCCACCATCAAATTGTCTACCTGAGCAGCGACAATGAATTCTCCGTCGCCGATCGCCAACTGGTGGAACTTTTTTGTCGCAATGTCGGCATTGCCTTCGACAATCAAATGCTGCATCAGGAAGTGCTGGAGAGCCAACACAAACTGGTCATGCTACTCAGTGCTGCGGTTGAAGAGCGTTCGATTGAGCTGTGCAACCACGTCCGACGGGTATCCGAATACGCATCTGTTATGGGCCACGCGCTGGGGTTTGACGATAAATTCAAGGAGATACTCGGTCTCTCGGCAGCCCTGCATGACATTGGAAAAATTGGCATTCCCGACGACATCCTCAACAAACCCGGCAAGTTCACGCCGGCAGAACGCGCTGAAATGGAAACCCACGTCATTCGCGGCATATCCATTATCGGTAAGCAAAGCGGAGAGTTACTGAACAGCGCCGCGACCGTAGTCGCCACCCACCACGAACGCTGGGATGGCACCGGTTATCCCGAGCAGCTTGCAGGCGAGGATATTCCGCTGCTGGGGCGAATAACCGCGATCGCTGACGTCTTCGATGCGCTCAGTACGGATCGCGTCTATAAAAGCGCGTGGCCCATGGAGGAAGTCATCGACTATATTCGCGATCAGGCCGGCAAACAGTTCGACCCGCATCTGGTCGAGGTTTTTCTCAACAATCTCGATCCGATCATGGAGATATACCGCCGCTGGTATCTCGACATCGGGACACAAGCCGCTTGAATAGCGCTATGCCGGCTTTATCGTCTACCGCCTACAGCACCTCTTCCTGACGCGGGCTCTCTACTGACGAGCCGGGCCGGGTCACCAGCTCATAGGCCGTATAGTCCGGCTCCGCCATCGCCTGATAGAAACGCTCTTGGGTCCAGGGCCAGGTAGCCGGGACGCCTCTGGCGTCCAGATACCAGCTCTGGCAACCGGAACCAAAGATGGTTTTCTTCGCCGCCGCAATGCGGTCCCTGTCAAACTGTTCAAGCGCTTCATGGGTAGCGCAGATTTCCGCGCACTCACCGCGCTCAAGCCGCGCAATCAATTGCGATACGTAGTGCCATTGATGCTCGGCGATATCGATCAGCGAGAAGTTGCCCACCGGCCCGTTGGGGCCGTTCAGCATGAACAGATTCGGAAAATCCGGAATCGAAATCGACAGATAGGCCCTAGGCGTATCCCCCCACACCTCATTCAATTCCACACCATGACGCCCGACCACGTTCATCGGCCGCATAAACTGATCGGCCTTGAAACCGGTCGCCAGCGCAATCACATCGAGCTCGTGCAGAGTCCCGTCTTTCATCCGCACGCCCTTGGCTTCGATGCGATCAATGCCCCCCAGTTCGACCTCAACTGCAGGGCGCTGCACTGCCTCGTAGAAGTCCGGTGAGAAAATCAGCCGTTTGCAGGCCGCCCGATAGGACGGGCGCAGTTTTTCGCGCAACTCCGGATCGCGCACACTGTTTTCCAGATAGTCGCGCACGATGGTTTCGATCTCTTCCATCGCCGGGGAATCGGGTTCCACAATCGCATTGGTGAAGCGTTCTACATTGGCCAGATACTGCGGCTCATTCTGCATATACTTGAGCAGCTCCGGGTCGTTGCGGAAGGCTTCCTTCTGCTCCTCGGTGAATTCCGGATTCTCTACCGGCATGATCCACTGGGGCGTGCGCTGAAAATGCACCAGCTTTTTCACTCGCGTGGATAGCGCCGACACAATCTGCACGCCGGTTGAGCCGGTGCCGATGACGCCAATGCGGCGGTCGTCCAGCGGCACGCTGTGATCCCAGCGCGAGGTGTGGAAGATCGCGCCCTCGAAATCGTCGATGCCGTCGATATCCGGGTAGCGCGGCACGTGCAGCACGCCCGTTGCCGCGATCACCACATCCGCTTCATCGCGCGTACCGTTTCGCGTTTCAATGTGCCAGCGACCGTGACGGTATTCACAGGAAACAATTTCTTCGTTGAAACGAATCAGCTTGTCGACGCCGTACTTGCGAGTGGTGCGTTCGAAATAGTCCTGAATCTCGGCGCCGGGCGGCAGGTAGCGACTCCAGTCCGGATTCGGCTCAAAAGAATATGTATAGGAATGCGAGGGCACATCGCAGGTAAGGCCGGGGTAGGTATTTTCACGCCAGGTGCCACCAATGCGATCTGCCTTTTCATAGATCGTTACATTGCGATGGCCGGCCTCCTGCAGCTTGATACCACTCAGAATGCCCGCCATACCGGCGCCAATTACCACAAACCGCAGGTCGCGATGCTTTTCTGATCCACTCATAACGCTGTCCTCACTGGCGTACTGTCATGGTGTCCATGCTAGAGCCCGGGAGATGCAGGCAATACGTCCACTTGGAGTATTTTTCGCTTTCACATGTGGATATAACCACATTCACTTCTCTGCGCCCCGCCGGGCATTTGATATATTGGGCCGACATTGTTTATCCGGAGGTTTTCCATGCCCGCTGCGCTGCGCTATCTGCTTATATCCCTTGCCGGCCTCGTGCTTCTTGGCGGCGTCGCTGTTGCAGGCATCCTGTTCCTGTTCGACCCCAACGATTTCAAACCTCAAATAGAAGAAGCCGCCGAAACCCATACCCGGCTGGATCTGCAGCTGGGCGGTGATATCGGCTGGTCCTTTATTCCGCTGGGGCTGGAACTGAACGCCGTGAAAGCCCGGCTGGACGACGAACCCTTTCTGGAACTGGAGCAGCTCATCGCCCGGGTCAGTTTGCGGTCACTGATCCAGATGCAGCCGTCGGTGCATCGTTTCGAACTGGCCGGACTGGAGTTGAATCTGATTCTGGATAAAGAAGGCCACGGCAACTGGGAGCGAATCATGCCCGAGCAGGCCGAGCCAAGCCCGAAAGCGATCCCGAAAGAGGAGCCCGCCCAGCAAGACAGCGGTGCCCTGCTGTTTAATATTAGTGAAGTGGATATTCGCAATACCCGAGTGCACTACCGCGATGAAAGCACCGGCCAGGCAGTGACATTGGACGAGTTCGGTCTGCAGGCCTCCAACATCAAACCCCAGCAGGCCTTTCCTCTCGACCTGCAATTTCATCTGGCCACCACCGAGCCGGCGCTGGATATTCGAACCAAGCTCAATGCCAGGCTCACCCTCGGCGAACAGTTCAAGCGCATTTTGCTGGACCAGCTCAGCAGCCAGATTACCCTGCAGGGCGATGCCACCAATCAGAAGAGCGTCGCTATAGCCATCGATGGCAATATCGACGCCGATCTGAACAACAGCCGTATCAGCTTATCGGCACTGAAACTGGCGCTGAATAAAGCGCAGCTCAACACCGACCTTGTTATAAGCCAGTTCGACAGCCAACCTCAGCTCGCCGGCACGCTCTCGGTTGCAGAATTCTCACCGCGCGAATTGCTCACTCAGCTGGGCCAGAGCCTGCCGCCCATGCAGGACCCGAACACCCTGCGCAAACTGTCGCTGGAAACCACTCTCGGCGGCGCACCCGGCCAGATAGAGCTCAAGCCGCTGAAAGCCACACTCGACGACAGCAAGCTCAGCGGTGAAGTACGCTACACCCTTGATAGCGGCGCACTCTTTGCCCGCCTCAATCTGGATGCGATAAATGCCGACCGCTATCTCGCGCCAGCCGAAGAAGCTCCAGCCGAGAAAACCCAGACTGCCAACACCCAAGCAGCACCGGAAACCGACCTGCTGCCACTGGACACCCTGCGCAGCCTGCAGCTGGATACCGGCGTGAATATCGGCGAGCTGATTATCAACGCCATCCCCATTCGTCAGCTGGCACTGAAAGCCACCGCCACCGACGGGCTGGTCACGATCAACCCGCTGAGCGGACAGTTATATGAAGGCAGCTTTAAAGCAAACGCCAGTATCGACGCCCGCAGCCAAAACCCGCGCTGGCAGGTTCAGGCCAAGGTCACCGATGTGAAGACACTGCCGCTGCTCACCCAGCTGGCCGAGATGCAGCAGTTTTCCGGGCTGGCCAATATCGACCTCGACCTCAATACCACAGGCAACCGCGTCTCAACGTTGCGCAACAACGCCAAAGGCCAGGCCAACTTCGCTATCAAGCAGGGTAAATTTGAAGGCACCAGCATGAGCGCCTACGCCTGCGAGGGCATCGCCCTGATGCACAAGGAAAGCATCGACACCAGCACCTGGCCTAAAGTCACTAATTTCGAAGACCTGAGCGGCGCAGTCACGATCAACGGCAACGCGATCAATAACAGCGCCCTCACCGCCCAGCTCAAGGGTATGGCACTGGAAGGCAAGGGCGCCATCGACGTTGCCAGCATGGATTTGGATTACCGCGCCGGCCTGCGCATTCTCGGTGACGTTCACGAGAACCCGTCCTGCCGGGTGAATGAAAAGCTGAAAGACGTGGTGATACCGGTCAAATGCAAGGGCTCACTCACTGGCGAAAAAGGCCTGCCCTGCAAATTCGACACGGCCCGCTTCCGCGACGTCATCGCCGACAAGGCCAAAGCCGAAGCCAAAGAGAAGGCCAGCGAGGAGATTGACCGCGGCAAGGAAAAGCTGAAAGAGAAGGCTCGGGATAAACTGCAGAATCTGTTTGGCCGATAAATCCTGAGCAAGCTCTTGCGAAAGCCCCGTCAGCCGCGCCGCAGCGAGAATTGCGCCGCCGGCTGACGGGGCATTGCCAGCCCAGGATATTGGTTATATGATGATCCGTTCGGTGGGCAGCGTTGGCTGCCCTTTTACGTTTTAGCCGCTTTTTTCCAATCTGGGATGATCAAGGAACTGGGGATTGCCATGCCCAATACGGTGATGTCGACCTACAATCGGTTGCCGGTGAGTTTTTCTCACGGCGAGGGAGTCTGGCTCGTGGACGAGCAGGACAAACGCTACCTGGATGCCATCAGCGGCATCGGGGTCAATGCCCTGGGCCACGCCCACCCGAAACTGACGCGCCGCATTCAAGAGCAGGCCGGCGAGCTGCTGCACAGCTCCAATCTGTATGGCGTGAAAAACCAGCAGGCACTGGCCGACGTCCTGTGTTCACTGTCCGGCATGGACAACGTCTTTTTCTGTAACTCCGGCGCCGAAGGCAACGAAGCCGCCCTGAAACTGGCGCGCCTTTACGGTCACAAGCGCGATATCACCCGCCCCACCGTGGTGGTAATGGAAGGCGCCTTTCACGGCCGCACCCTGGCCACCCTGACCGCCTCGGGCAGCCGCAAGGTGCAGGCCGGTTTTGAGCCACTGGTGAACGGCTTTACCCGCGCGCCCTTTGGCGACATCAAGGCACTGGAAAACATTGCCAAGAACAACCACGACGTATGCGCCGTACTGCTGGAGCCCATTCAGGGCGAAGGCGGCATTAACCTGCTGCCCGAGGGCTTCCTCGAGCAACTGCGCGCGCTGTGCGACAAAAACCAATGGCTGCTGATGCTCGACGAAGTCCAGACCGGCAACGGCAGAACCGGCAAGTACTTCGCCTATCAGCACAGCAGTGTGATGCCTGATGTGGTGGTTACCGCCAAAGGTCTTGGCGGCGGCATTCCCATCGGCGCCTGTCTGGCACGCGGCGAGGCAGCCGAGCTGTTCAAGCCCGGCAACCACGGCACCACCTTTGGCGGCAATCCGCTGGCCTGTGCCGCCGGCCTGGCCGTGGTCGACTCTCTGCAGAACGACAAACTGATCGACAACAGTGCCCAGCGCGGCCAGCAGCTGCTCGACGGCCTGAAAGAACGTCTCGGCAAACTCAGCGGCGTGGTCGCCATTCGCGGCCAGGGTCTGATGATCGGCATCGAGCTGGCTGGCGCCTGTGGCGAGCTGGTACAACAGGGGCTGGACGCCGGCCTGCTGATCAATGTCACCTCCGACAAAGTGGTGCGCCTGCTGCCGCCGCTTATTATTAACCAACAGGAAGTTCAGCAGCTGATCGACAACCTGTGCCCCCTGATCGAAAACTGGGTCGCACAGCGCAACGCCGCCTGAGCTACAACCAACATAGAAGTAAGCAACGATGGCCGTCAGGCATTTTTTGAGCTTAATGGATTGCTCACCCAGCGAATTGCAGCAGTTGATACAACGCGCAATTGAAATGAAAGCCGAACACAAGGCGCGCACTGCGGTGCCCCGCTTTAACAACTACGTGCTCGGTATGCTGTTTGAGAAATCCTCCACCCGCACCCGCATCTCCTTCGAGGCCGGCATGGCCCAGATGGGCGGCCACGCCATGTTCCTCGCCCCCGAGCACACCCAGCTCGGGCGCGGCGAACCGATCGAAGACAGCGCCCGGGTGATGTCGTCCATGGTCGACATCATCATGATGCGCACCTTCGGCCACGACATTATCGAACGCTTTGCTGAACATTCCTCGGTGCCGGTAATCAACGCCCTCACCGACGATTTCCACCCCTGCCAGCTGCTGGCCGACATCCAGACCTACGTCGAGCATCGCGGCAGTATCCAGGGCAAAAAAGTGGCCTGGATCGGCGACGGCAACAACATGTGCCAGAGCTACATCAACGCCGCCATCCAGTTTGATTTTGAGCTGGCCATCGCGGTGCCGCGAGGCTTTGAACCGCGCAAGGATCTGGTGCAGCAAGCCGGTGATCGCGTCAGAATCACCACCCTGCCCTCCAAAGCCGCCCGCGACGCCGACCTGCTGGTCACCGACGTCTGGGCGTCCATGGGTCAGGAAAAGGAAAAAGCTCAGCGCCGTCGCCAGTTTGCCGGTTTTCAAGTCAATGAAGAGCTGCTGGCGGTTGCCAAAAGCGATGCGCTGTACATGCACTGCCTGCCCGCTCATCGCGGTGAAGAGATCTCAGCCGGCTTGATGGACAACCCCGACACTGTGATCTGGGATGAGGCAGAAAACCGACTGCATGCGCAGAAGGCTTTGATGGAGTTTTTGCTGCTGGAAGCGGCGAGCTAAAGACTGCCCGACCCTCACCCCAACCCTCTCCCAAAGGGAGAGGGAGTTTGAACCTACCGAGCCACAATAGAGGGTCCCCTGCCCCCCCGGGAGAGGGACAGGGTGAGGGGAACCCAAAACCAGAAGCTACGGAAACCCGATGCTCCAAGTCAAAAACATCCAATGCCACTACGACGGCGAGCCGGTTATCGACGACATCAGCTTTCATGTGAATGAAGGCGATATCTGCACCCTGCTCGGCCCCAGCGGCTGCGGTAAAACCACGGCCCTGCGCGCCATCGCCGGCTTCCAACCGGTCAAGCGCGGCGAGATTCTGCTCGGCGACAGCCTGCTCAGCCAGCCCGGCTTTTCGCTCGACCCGGAACTGCGTCAGGTGGGCATGGTGTTTCAGGACTACGCCCTCTTTCCCCACCTCACAGTAAAACAGAACATCTGCTTTGGCCTGCGCAAAAAAACCAACGGCGAACAAAACCGCATTGTGCAGCAACTGCTGGAGCTGGTGCGCCTCAATGGCGTGGAAGAGCGCTACCCCCATGAACTCTCCGGTGGTCAGCAGCAGCGTGTTGCCCTGGCCCGGGCGCTGGCACCGGCGCCAAAACTCTTGCTGCTCGACGAACCCTTTTCCAACCTCGACGCCGAGCTGCGCAAGAGCCTGAGCCTGGAAGTGCGGGACATTCTCAAGGACTACGGCATCAGCGCCATTCTGGTCACCCACGACCAGGAAGAGGCCTTCGCCTTCAGCGACCATATCGGTCTGCTCTACCACGGCGCCCTGCAGCAGTGGGACACCCCCTTCAACCTCTACCACGAACCGGCCAACCGGCTGGTGGCGGAGTTTATCGGTCGCGGCAGCTTTCTGCCCGGCGTGGTCAGCGGGCCCAACAGCATCCAGACCGAACTGGGCGACCTGCACGGCAACCGCGCCTATCCCTGGCCGGAAAACTCCCCGGTCGAGGTCCTGCTGCGCCCGGACGACATTGTGCTCAGCGACTTCGAAGGTATTGAAGCCACCATCGAGAAGAAGGTCTTCAACGGCGGCGCCACCCTCTACCGGCTGGCCCTGCCCACCGGCAGCAAGGTGGAAGCCCTGCTGCCAAGCCACCGGGATTTTCAAATCGGCGACAGCATTGCCATCGAGGCCGACGTGGAGCATCTGATTGCCTTCCGCCAGCAGGATGACGCAGAAATTCATCACAAAGCATAAAACTCGCTGCTCTTATGAAAACATCGTCTTAGGGCCAAAATCGGCGCAATGTTAGCGCCGTTTCACTGAAAAGCGGCTATGCCGGGCACCCTCGGGTTAGTGCCCACCCATACCTCAACTTATCCACACCTTGTCAACACGCAATCCCCAACATTTAGTGCTTGCGAACAGCCCAAAACAACACTATCTTGTGTCCTTGACTGCGGTGACGCCCCGGCGCGCACTCTCGAACTCGAAGCTAAAAAAACAAGATCTGGTCATTTCGCAACGAAATTGAGCACGATACGTAACATTTCTTCGACATTCGACGCAGGCATAAAATCGGATACAGCGGTAAGCGGCACCGTGTATTGAGCATTCCAGATGCTGTAGTCAACAACACGCCCAGACACCATATATAGACGGCACAAATGTCCGGAGAGACCATGCAAACCCACGTAGAAAGCCAGCAAAGCAGCGCCACACAAGCCCCTAGCTCACCCTCAAAAACCGAAATTCAGGCCACTGCCCCCGGTCAGCTGCGCGTTATCAAGCGCAACGGCACCGTGGTGCCCTATACCGATGACAAGATTTCGGTCGCCATCACCAAGGCCTTTCTGGCGGTAGAAGGTGGCAATGCCGCTGGCTCTACCCGCATTCACGAAACCGTGGCCAAGCTGACCGATCAGGTGACCGCCACCTTCAAGCGTCGCATGCCCTCCGGCGGCACCATCCACATTGAAGATGTGCAGGATCAGGTCGAGCTGGCCCTGATGCGCAGTGGCGAGCACAAGGTTGCCCGCGACTACGTGCTCTATCGCGCCAAACGCGCCGAAGAACGGGCCAAGGCGCAGCCTGCTGAAAAGGCCCACCCCTCCATTCGCGTCACCCTGGAAGACGGCTCACTGACACCGCTGGATCTGGGCCGCCTGGAATTCATCGTGCAGGAAGCCTGCGAAGGTCTGGCCGATGTCGACAGCAAAACGGTTCTGGACGAAGTACTGAAAGGCCTGTACGACGGCGTGGCCCAACACGAGGTGAATACCTCGCTGGTGATTGCCGCCCGCTCGCTGGTCGAAAAAGAGCACAACTACAGCTACGTAACCGCCCGTCTGCTGCTGGACAAACTGCGCGCCGAAGCCCTGAACTTCCTCGGCATTGCCGAGAGCGCCACCCAGCACGACATGGTCGAGTACTACCCGAAAGCGCTGGCCGCCTACATCGAAAAAGGCATCGAGCTGGAACTGATTTCACCGGAGCTGCGCGAGTACGATCTGGCCCGCCTCGGTCAGGCCATCAAGCCCGAGAACGACAACCAGTTTAACTACCTCGGTTTGCAGACCCTGTACGACCGCTACTTCATTCACAGCAACGACGTGCGCATCGAACTGCCGCAGGTGTTCTTTATGCGCGTGGCGATGGGTCTGGCAGTTCGCGAAGATGACAAGAACGCCCGCGCCATCGAGTTCTATGAACTGCTGAGCTCGTTTGATTACATGAGCTCCACCCCGACCCTGTTCAATGCCGGCACCCTGCGCCCGCAACTGTCCAGCTGCTACCTGACCACTGTGCCCGATGACCTGCACGGCATCTACGGCGCCATTCAGGACAACGCCATGCTGAGCAAGTTTGCCGGCGGTCTCGGCAACGACTGGACTCCGGTGCGCGCACTGGGTTCCTACATCAAAGGCACCAACGGCAAATCACAGGGTGTTGTACCCTTCCTGAAAGTGGTTAACGACACCGCCGTAGCAGTTAACCAGGGCGGCAAGCGCAAGGGCGCGGTCTGCGCCTACCTGGAAACCTGGCACATGGATATCGAGGAATTCCTCGAGCTGCGCAAGAACACCGGTGACGACCGTCGCCGCACCCACGACATGAACAGCGCCAACTGGGTACCTGACCTGTTCATGAAGCGCGTCTTCACCGACGGCAAGTGGACCCTGTTCTCGCCCAGCGACTGCCCCGACCTGCACGATCTTTACGGGCAGGCCTTTGAAACGCGCTACGAAGAATACGAAGCCATGGCCGAGCGCGGCGAGCTGAAGCACCACAAAACCGTGAAAGCGGCCGACCTGTGGCGCAAGATGCTGAGCATGCTGTTTGAAACCGGCCACCCGTGGATCACCTTTAAAGATCCCTGCAACCTGCGCAGCCCGCAGCAGCACGCCGGTGTGGTTCACTCGTCCAACCTGTGTACCGAGATCACCCTGAACACCAACAAGGAAGAGATCGCGGTATGTAACCTGGGCTCGGTTAACCTGGCCCAGCACGTGGACGAAAACAGCCTGGATCACGCCAAGCTCGAGAAGACGATCAACACCGCCGTGCGCATGCTCGACAACGTGATCGACATTAACTACTACTCGGTACCGCAGGCGAAGAACTCCAACATGAAGCACCGCCCGGTTGGGCTGGGCATCATGGGCTTCCAGGATGCGCTGTATAAGCAGCACATTGCCTACGCCTCTGACAGCGCGGTGAACTTTGCAGACCGCTCCATGGAAGCGGTGAGCTACTACGCCATCAAAGCCTCCAGCGATCTGGCAGCCGAGCGCGGCCGCTATGAAAGCTACGAAGGTTCACTGTGGAGCCAGGGCATTCTGCCGATCGACTCCCTGAGCAAGTTGATCGACGAGCGCGGCGCCCAATTTATTGAAGTGGATCGCACCGAAACGCTGGATTGGCAGAGCCTGCGCAACAAAGTCGCACAGGACGGCATGCGCAACTCCAATGTGATGGCGATCGCCCCCACGGCGACCATTGCCAACATCACTGGCGTATCCCAGTCGATCGAGCCCACGTATCAGAACCTGTACGTGAAATCGAACCTGTCCGGTGAGTTCACCGTGGTGAACCCCTACTTGGTACGCGACCTGAAAGCCCGCGGCCTGTGGGACAGCGTGATGGTCAACGACCTGAAATACTACGAAGGCTCGGTACAGAAGATCGATCGCATCCCGCAGGATCTGAAAGACATGTACGCCACCGCCTTTGAGGTTGAGCCGCGCTGGCTGGTCGACGCCGCCTCGCGCCGTCAGAAGTGGATCGATCAGGCCCAGTCCCTGAACCTCTACATCGCTGGCGCCTCGGGCAAGAAACTGGACATTACCTACCGCATGGCCTGGTTCCGTGGTCTCAAAACCACCTACTACCTCCGTGCCCTGGCAGCGTCCACCACCGAGAAGTCCACCGTAGATCGCGGCACCATGAACAAGGTGTCGTCGCAGGCTCCGGCAGCGGCTCCAACCGCCGCACCGGTACCAGCCGCCTGCTCACTGGACGACCCGGATTGCGAGGCCTGTCAGTAAGCAATTAACCCCCTCTCCCTCTGGGAGAGGGCCGGGGTGAGGGAAGGCGCCAAGCGCCAAAAAATTTAACCGGAACGCGCAGTACCCGTTCACTGTCATAACAACAAAGGTGGGTATCCATGCAGCAAACCAACACAGCAAAGAGCCAAGGACATTCGATGTTAAGCTGGGACGATTACAACACCGACGAAGCACTGGACGCCATCAAGGCCAAACCTCAAACGCCTCCGCCGCCTGCTGCGAAGGCTGAGCCGGCATCGGCCGCTCATCAGGACTCCGTACAGGAACCTGTCGCGACCTACGCGGACACGCCCGCAATGCCGGCGGCGGAACCAACCGCCCCTGCCGCAGCAGCCCCCGCCGAAGCCATCGGCGATGAAGTCATTGCCGACGAGTCGCTTCAGGCCCGCGCCGAACGCGCCCTGGCAGAACTCGACGTTGCCACCGGCCTCGAAGAACTCGAAATGGGCGCCGCCCGTATCGAAGTGGACGACAAGCGCGTCATCAACTGCCGCGCCGATGTAAACCAGCTCGTACCCTTCAAATACGACTGGGCCTGGCAGAAATATCTGGACGGCTGCGCCAACCACTGGATGCCGCAGGAAGTGAACATGTCGGCGGATATTTCCATGTGGAAAAACCCCGAAGGCCTGACCGAAGACGAACGCCGCATCGTGATGCGCTCACTGGGTTACTTCTCAACCGCCGACTCACTGGTTGCCAACAACCTGGTGCTGGCCGTATACCGCCACATCACCAACCCCGAGTGCCGCCAGTACCTGCTGCGTCAGTCTTTTGAAGAGGCCATCCACACCCACGCCTACCAGTACTGTGTAGAGTCTCTGGGCATGGACGAAGGCGAAGTCTTCAACATGTACCGCGAGCTGCCCTCCATCGCCAAGAAGGCGGCCTGGAGCCTCAAGCACACCAGCTCGCTGTCTGACCCCACCTTCCAGACCGGCACCCCGGAAAAAGATCAGGAGCTGCTGCGCAACCTGATCGGCTTCTACTGCGTGACTGAAGGCATCTTCTTCTACTGCGGCTTCACCCAGATCCTGTCCATGGGCCGCCGCAACAAGATGACCGGCGTTGCAGAGCAGTTCCAGTACATTCTGCGTGACGAGTCCATGCACCTGAACTTCGGCATCGACCTGATCAACCAGATCAAATTGGAAAACCCCCACCTGTGGACACCTCAGTTCCAGCAGGAAGTGGCCCAGATGATCGTGGAAGGCACCCAGCTCGAAATCGAATACGCCCGCGACTCCATGCCGCGCGGTGTACTGGGCATGAACGCCGGCATGATGGAACAGTACCTGCACTTTATCGCCAACCGCCGCTTGGTACAGATTGGCTTGAAAGAGCAATTCCCCGGCGCGCAAAACCCCTTCCCCTGGATGAGCGAGATTATGGATTTGCGTAAGGAGAAGAACTTCTTTGAAACGCGCGTAATCGAGTATCAGACGGGCGGTGCGCTTAGCTGGGAATAAATTTTAGACGCCCCAATTAGCTTTTGAGGGGATATTTTAGCCGTAGTGAAATTACCGCCCTCCCTGGCAGGGAGGGCGGCAGCAATTAGCATTCGCTCATGCCCATCTTGAAAACTTATCCGAGGATAAGGCACACGGCCAAATGATGCTTCATGTCACACACCCCGAGAAATGCAAAATGCCCTTGCGGTAGCGACATTAAATACAAGAAATGCTGCGGGAGCCCGACTAAGAATTCAGGGTATGACGCCCAACAAGGTAGCGCCACGGCCAAAGCCGCCAATTTGCATCAGCGCCATATATCTGACGAAGTTATCAGGGTGTCGCAACAAGGACATGGACGCCCCATCATCTCGGCCAATCTAGGTGACTATACGATAGTCGCGGCCGGCAATAAGGCTCACTGGTCAAAACACTGGAAGACATTCACTGACTTCTTGCTGGACTACCTCAAAGAGACTTTAGGTAGCGACTGGGGCAATGCGGAATTATCAAAGCCAGTTGAAGTCCGCCACCCAATAATCCAATGGTACGACCTCATTTGTCGTCAACAGGCTTCGCAATCGAAAAAAACCGGGGAGGTTTATACCGGCCCGATGACCGGCGCAATATATTGCTACGTAGGCCTCGCTTACAATCTATACCTCCTCGAACACAATGTAGAACTCCAGGCCCGCCTCGTAGCCCGTCTTAAGGATATCAAGCAGTTCCAAGGCGCTTATTATGAGTTAATTGTAGCAAATTGCCTTATAAGAGCTGGCTTTGAACTTGTTCTTGAGGATGAAGCTGACAGATCAACTAAGCACTGTGAGTTCGCCGCCCGGTCTAAAGCAACGGGAAAAAGATATTGGATTGAAGCAAAGATGAGGAGCGTCCCAGGCATACTCGGCAAAACCAAACAGGACGGCTCTACTTCAGGCGATCCAACATCACGACTTTCCAAACATTTGAGTGAAGCTCTCAAAAAACCAGCCCCTGATGAAAGAATCGTCTTTATTGACCTTAACACCTATTCCTCAGAGGGAATTGCAGAACCAAGCTGGGTCAACCAAGCATCACGCCGACTAAAAGATAGAGAGCGCCACCTACATCCCGAACAAAAAGCATATGTGTTTATCACAAACATGTCCTACCACAGGGAACTGCTCTCAACATCTCCAAGTGGAGAGGCACTAGCGTACGGGCTCGGATTGCCTGACTTTGCAAAGCCAGGGCCAGTAAGACTGAAAATGTGGTACAGACAGAAGCAAAAACATATCGACGGCCACAATATCATGATGGCTTTAAAAGACTACCCGCGGATACCGGACACACTAGATGGCCGGCCAGCATCTGAAACTTTCAGCAGTAACCAGCGCATACGAGTCGGTGAGACGTATCTTTTTGGCGATGCGCAAAATCCAGATGGTGTAGTCGGCACTGTGACATCGGCAACAGTAAGCGAGACCGAAAACAAAGCTTACGTCGCAATCACGGCGAGGGATACAGGCAAAGGAATGATATTAACGGCAGAACTGTCGGATGCTGAAATGGCGGACTACAGGCTCTACGGCGACGCCTTTTTCGGGGAAACGCAAAAGCGGAATGCTGAATGCCACGACATTTTTGATCTCTACGAATGGTTCGTTGATTGCTATTCCAAAACCCCATACGAAAAGCTAATTGAGCTCGCTAGAGATCATCCCGACATTGAAAGATTAAGACAGTTAGATCGCGAGGACATAGTACTTGAACTCTGCGAGGGATGGGCCCATGCAGTCATTAAAGACAAAGAAACCATATATCAAAACTATTAGCTGATGACTCTTAGGCCATGGCCCTTTTGAATTTCAATGTCTGGCCCGTGGGCTTGACGAGCTATGGTCAAATCTGGTGTTCAGCCATTTAATCAAGCAACGTCCTGATCGGCTGTTGTCACCTCTTCACCATCCCTGAATTTTATTCCCTGGACGACCTTCGCCAGGTAATTAAAGCCGCGCTGTTTGCGCCAGTTCTTCTCCGCACACTGGCCCAGCTTGAAGATCATGTGGAGCATGCCATCGCGACTCAGGCAGCCTTTGGATCGCTTCGTCCGGTGGCGGATGGTGCCAAAGGTCGATTCGATCGGATTCGTTGTCCGCAAACTCTGCCAGTGCTGTGCCGGGAAGTCATAGAACGCCATCAGCTCGTCACGGTCTTTTTGTAAACAGTGAACCGCCTTTGGATACTTCGGCTCGTACGTCTTTTCAAACTGCTCGAAAGCCGCCTCGGCATCCTTGCACGTTTCCGCCTGCCAGATATCGTGCAAGGCCTGTTTCATCTTCGGCTGCGCGGACTTTGGTGCATAGTTCAGCACATTGCCGGTTTTATGCATCCAACAGCGCTGCTGCCGGGTTTCACCATATACTTCATCCAGTGCTGCCCAGAAACCCATCGCGCCATCACCAACCGCCAGTTTCGGGGCATTCATTCCGCGTGCTTTCAATGACAGCAGCACTTCGCGCCAGCTCTGCGTCGATTCCCGCACGCCGTCCTCAATCGCGAGAAAATGCTTCTGGCCCCGCTCATTAACGCCAATAATCACCAGCGCACACAGCTTGGCGTCTTCGGAGCGCAAGCCACTGTAGATGCCGTCTGCCCAGACATAAACCCAGCGATCACGATCCAGGCGAGACTTGCGCCAGGCATTGTACTCCTCGCCCCATTGGCGTTTCAGCCGCGAGACCGTGCTGGCTGACAATCCTTTGGCATCCGGCCCAACGAGCACCTCCAGTGCTTTTTCCATCTCGCCACTGGATACGCCCTTCAGGTACAGCCAGGGCAGCGCTGCTTCCAGTGACTGGGTCTTACGCACGTACGGCGGCACCAAGGCTGATCGGAATGTCACAGGCTTGCCATCTTTGGCTCGCACCTTGGGCACCTTCACGGTAACAGGGCCAATGCCGGTCTGAACATTGCGCTCCGGGTGGTAGCCATTGCGCACAACGGCCGCACGGCCATCCTCTAATCGCCGCCCTTGAAACCCTTCTAAGTAGTGGCTCAGCTCCGCCTCAACAGCCTTCTGGATCAGATCGCGTGCGCCCTCGCGCAGCAACTCAGTCAGCGGATCGGCAATCTCATCTCGACCTGCGAATGCAACAACGGTACCCTTGCTCATAGTGGCGTATTCCTTGTGTTGATTGACTTGTTTGGCGACAACAAATCAACCAGATACGTCACTTCTTTTCAAATCTCCTGAACACCAGATTCAGTTATAACTCGGGCTTGACGACTGCATAGGCAAAGTGGGCAGTCAGGTCTCCCTAATGCATAACGTACTCCTGACTAATACCGGTCGCTTTGAAACTCTGAACCGTTGATATCCCCCCCCCAATGGACGCATTGTTTCTTATTCTTCCCCAAGATCATCAGCCTGAGTCTTTACAACATCCCAATAACCGGCGTAAGCCATTGATTTTATGGAATTCGAATATATGTTAGTGTGTCAGCAAAAGGAGTCCATAGCCACAATTCGGACTCGCCTAGTCGGAATAGGTAACCACTGATCAAGATCCAACTTGCTGAAATAAAATGAAAATAAGAAAAGAGCCTCCAAGAATTCGAATGTTATACGGCCAAAGTGTTATGAAGCCCAAGTCTACATAATTCACCGTTAGCGCAGCCACGCTCATAGCTCATGGGGGAATGATGCACAAACATCTACTTTTATATCCATTGGTAGTTCTTATTTATGCTTGCACTACGATTGACGCTGGAAGCTACATAAGCAATGGATCTCAGATTGAAAGAGTACAGTCGGACGCCTGGTCACATATAGAGTACGAAAGCTATGATTACCTTGCATCTAAGTTAAGCGCTAAAGCAAAAAACGCACTATGGAGTCCTGACCGTCTAAGTAGAGAATTGAAGCTTCTTCCTCCAGGCGGTCAAGTAGTGGCAAAAGTTTCATCTGTCACGATTGAGTCAGCGAATACAAAGTACTGGGAGTTTGTTGTCTCCGATCTTGATGGCAAAGAGATTCAGCGCAGAACTGGCAGTAACAGCATCGCAAATCATAATACGGGAAAGTACTCGACTGAGTGGTGGAATATCGCAGTAGTTCGATTGCGTAGCCCAGTAAACGTGCCGTTTAAATTTCATGTAATTGACAACATATCAGACAAGCGAAGTACGTACATTGTTTACCCCAACACAAATTCTAGTGCCGAATAAAAGGTGCTAACAAGCCAAATCATCCGATACCAAAACCACGCGACTGTTCGGAGCGCTAGAAGCTATGGATACGAAGGTGGCCATCGAAACCGCATTGCTCCCGCAGTACCAAAAATCCGCGGCATTCATGGAGCGCTTCCTTGTGGCCGCACATATTGAGGGCTCACCTATCGCGAGAACCGTAAATAACCAGAAAATTAAGCTTGTTGATGGTGCTGAAATCGACGCTGATGCGTTGAACTATTTTTTCGACAACAGCGACGCGATGAGGCAAGAGTTCACGCGGGATTTACGTGATCGCATAGGCGCAGCCGTTTTCGATGAATTCTGCGACGTTATCGCAAATGAGTGGTTTGACGGTAAACGGTTGCGGCAGGAGGGGAGATCCCGCAGACTAAAGCGCTCAATCCTTGATTACTTGAAGACCCTCTTGCCTGATTCGACCTCAGCAGGGGACTTAGTACAGGCAACTGATCTGCCGGTCGACGTCAAGCCACTGATACCAATAGAGGCCGTCGCAGCAATTATCACGGTTAATGATCAGATGCTTTATCGGCATGTGGAAGCATGGAAAGAAAGGCATCCAAATAGCGACGCTTTAAACAACGGCGAATTGTTCCTTCGGCGTGGGCTTGCATTGAAGACAGAGCTGGAGCCAGATGTCGAATATCGTGAATGGGATTTCATCAACTCTTATTCAATCGCTTTTAGCGCACCGGAACGATTTTCTCAGATGATGAAGGAGCGCAAACCAGCTATCGTAAACGGCGAATTGGCTTTGTTTGGGGAAAGGGTTCTATTCTTCTCACCTTTCGTGCCAGAGATGGAAGTTGGCCAGCTAGAGTTGGGCATCATCCCCTCGCTGGCCCCGCTCCCTATTCATTGCCAAGGCGAGCACGCTGGAATTTTGGAGTACATCCTTGACCCTGCACCGTATCAGATATGACTTCAAACAAGTGTAGGCTGTCGGACAAATCACTCGCGGTACCCCTAGTTTGCCGCAGCTACAGGCGTTGTGAGCTATGAGCGATACCAAAAAGCGACACGTTTGCTTTTGGCGGGAAAGATCAGCGCTAAGCGCAAATTCGGAACGGGTGGCACGATGACAGATTTCGTTGACATCATTGGAACCGCCTTCGCAGCTGCGAGTCTTTATGCGTTCCGCCTATCTCGCAAGGGAGATATTAGAGAGCACTCAACGAAGATGGGGGCAGTACTCCTCATAGCAGCTCTCGCGCTTTTTTCTGACCACCCTTCCGTGTATTTCGCGGCGCTAATCATTGTTGCAACAACCGTCACCGAAGTTGAGTTCCTGCAAAACCTTGCGGCTATCGCTAGGGGTAACTCCGACTACTTCAAATACAAAATTGAGGAGCTTGGCCGCAATGAACAGGAAGAAAAGGCGGCCAGAGATCAGCGAGAGCTCGGTGAAGCGCAACCTGCGAGAGAAAAAAATCTTACGGCTGACAAAATCGCTAAAAGTAAACGCCACATAGAAAACGTAATGGCTGCCGAGTCTGCAGCTCTTGATCGCATGGAGGACTACTTCGGGGCCAAGATAAAGAGGAATGTTCGAGTACGCTCAGGGCGAAGAGAGATAGAGCTTGATGGACTAATCCCGAGCATCGTGGATGACGTTATGAGTGAGAAGATCATTGAGGTTAAATACCTAAGCAGCCCTCGGACATTCGGAAACTTCGCTGCGGTCTTTCCCAAAATTGAGCATTTGGCCCGTGAGTACACGGCCATTGCCAAGAAAATTGCAAAACTTCATATCGTTGTCGTAGTTGAAGGCGACAAGAGCCTTTCGAATGTGGATATGAATCGCTTGAAGGCTATGATTGACCGTAGCGACATCTCCGCAGGCTACTCGGTATTCACAACCAAAGACCTCGGAATTGAAATGCTCACATAACAACACGTTGCTGGTGACGCTAGACCCGCCACTCACTTTCTTTGCCGCAAAATCAGCAATTACGTCACGTACACTTTAACATGTGTCGTTAAATGTCAGGCGATGCGAAACGTATGATGAATATATTTAAGAGGCTTTTCAATGTCTTGACATTAATCCCCACGGGATACGCAATCCTGCTTTTATTGGTGATGATTACAGGCGGTGTTTCTAGGTGGACGGAGTTTCTTTTATACAACTTTGGTGGCGTCGCGTTGGGCTATATTCTGATCGCCGCAGCGAACTACATTTTCTTTGGCAAGTTGACACTATGGAACAAATTTCCAGACAAGGCGAATAGCTGATAATTGAATTCACATACCTTGGTGCATGGAAACAGAAAATGACTAACGAAGCACAAATGAAAATGAACGGAAAACATTTCTCCAGCTGTAGCTGTCCGGTCTGCGGGCGTTTTGGCGGCAATCACGCGTCTAATTGCTGCTGCCCCCATTGCGGTCGCTTCGGTGGCAAACATGCCTCCAATTGTCATTGTCCTGAATGCGGCCGATTTGGTGGGAGTCATGCCTCAAATTGTGCATGTCCAGAATGCGGTGCATTCGGAGAGTGAGCCCATTTAACAATGGCCACTTACCGCGACGTATTTTGAGCCCCGCCTGCGGCCCCACTAAAATACGGATGTTCACGCAGCTTGACTCTATAAGCACTTTCGAGACAGGCAATTTTATTCTCTAGCAGTCGCCTCTCAGCCAGATATTCGTGCCACATATCTACCACCTGACACTGAATGCTTTTATCAATTAAAACCAGATCCAGATCGCTTAGCATGCCTTTATTCACAACGGGGCCTATGCCCGCCTGCTGCTTTCGCCTAGCAATTGCCTCTTGGCATTCCGGGGTATTTATAAACCACGCCAAATACTCAGGAGCGACATCATCAACTAATAACTTCAGATGGAAAAATTGGTGGCTGCAGACCACCAAGCCCGGCACCTCAACGCGATCGATATAAGTTGCCAGGTTAGCTTTTCCGTTCATACGAAAGATCACATCCCCAGGCTCCAACCATCGCGGTTCGGCCCGTCCTGTCAGCTCAGTTTCAGTGACCTGCCACCAGTTAACGCGGCCATACTCATCGATATCTTTGGGCTGAATCATAAAAACCCCGGATCCGGGTACGTGTGGGATAGTACCTCGCATGCGGTTCCCGGCCTGGATCGACGCAATCTCGCCCACTTTTTTGGTAATTCTCACACTTCATACCTCTTACGCTGACCTGCATGATCAGGGCCAATAATAGATTTATGGTTTATTAACAAGTGGATTGCGACCAAAAGCCATCATGTTATTGACATTTAATCAAGGTATCGCTATAGTTTGCAACCATGTCGCTCCGGCGACTTTATTATTTCGATTATTAAAGAAACACAAATCATGCAAATAAAACTCTGAGCGGCTGCTTCGATTTCTCGTGGCAGCGTTTAAAGCTGACTTCACGAAATCAGGACAGCACTCATGCATAGTTGTGTTTCACTCCTTTCTGGCCAAGCAGCCACAAGCCAAACCAAACTGCCAGCAGCCTCTGCGCAGGCAGACGAGCTTTTGCTGATCTATCTCCAAAACCCCTGCAAAAATAGACCTGCGAAAATTCTTACGCACATTCGGCTATCCCATGCCCGCGCAAAAGCCGGCCATAACAATGCCGCCCACTTACTTGCAAGAACCTGCTCATCCGCACAGCCGCGCTCACATACATACGCGCACGCCTTTCCGTGGGTAAGAGCCTGCACTGACCTGCCTCGCTTTCACTCCACGACCAGCATCTATCGATCTAAAGCCACCACAAAATCATCGGCCCCGCTCTCGACGCGGCACTCTCCTTTCCTCCCCCCAAAAATCATATTTATGGATTAACAATTCCAAGGGAAAAATTATTTTCCTTGGGAGCAATCCACACTAAGAAAATCTAGTTTAGCGTTTATTAATCAATAGTTTATGTATTTTTTACGATTTGACGGATTCGTCATTTGCTGGCTATCTTTTTCATCCAATTTGAATATAGGGGCATCCGCATGAGCCTACGAATATGACTTGCGACATACAAAAAACGACATAGTCGGGGCGCCCTGATTTAGCCGCGTCCTGCTGCCAAGAAATGTGTAAGGACGCTGCTGATGCCTTTATTGCCATCACGCGGGCAGGCTCGTGCCCAAGAAAAACCTGCTCGTAAAAAGCGGGCAACCTCGAAGCCCAACGGGAAACAAATTGCCACGCGCAAGTTTGTCTCCGTACGCGGTATTGAACGTGCAATTTATCCCATCAGTCAGTTAAAGCGGGCATTCCAAGAAGCAATCAAAACGCCCCAAGTCAGAAAACCCAAAACGCGATACGCACGCTCGAAAGCAACGGCCGTTTCGTCTCTCAGGATCCGGGACATGAAGGGCGAGTCGCTCAATCCACAAATGATCACAGAAGGGGGATTGGAACCGCTGTTCCTAAAGCAGTGCGAGCTGAACCCAGAACTCCGCCTAACACTGGCCCAACCCTTCGTCGTCGACTTCGAAGGCTATCTGGGTCTCGGTACCTTCACGATGGATTTCGCGTGCTATCCGCTGTACGGAAAACCCTTCGCTGTCGACGTAAAGGAGTCCTGCGCGCTCGTTAGCTCAGACTATCGACCGCTTATTGAAGCACGCAAACAAGCCTTCAACGACTTCGGTTTCGAACTACAAACACCAACCGAAATCACGATCTGCGCTGAGCCCATGTGCACCAACGTGCGCGAGATCTACGCCTGCCTCGGTCAAGACCAGAGGCTACTCAAGAAGGCTGCAAGGCAAGTCAATGAAGCATTGATCCGCGCCGGCGGCACGGCCCCACTAGGAGAATTTCTCTCTCATCTACCTCCGCAAACAATTCGATGTGGCGCAGCCTATGGCTTGTACTCACGACAATTTTTTGCGGATCACTCTGCTCCGTTCGGGAGCGATTTTGTTATCTCAAAGGAGAAACCCCATGACTGACTCTAATTTCTCATCAATCATCGAAAATTTGAGCAAGGGCGACCGCGTCCGGTGGCGCAACGGTCGAATCTACGCAGTAGACCGAGTGCCAACAGGCTTGCAAACCCAAATTCGGCTCATGGAGATTGACGGAAACGACGTTGTCCATATTAGCCCGAAGATGCTCCTGAATATGCTACTTGCGAAGGAAGTTGCTTTTCCGAGCACGCCTATGTCAGAGCAAAACATCGAACTTCGCCTTGGTGACGCGAGCGAACAAGAGCGATTCGATTACCGATATCGCAAAGCCGTGGCCCGCGAGCTGAACACCATTGTTTCCGGCACATCAAGGAATCAGCAAATGGAGATTCTGGGCGAGCTGACAGATCACTACGCTCGCATGGCACACAAACAAGGTGTAAGCGCACCCAAGCTCCCAACGTATGCGACCGCTAAAGCATGGCAACGAGAGCTGAACAACAACCCTTTATCACACAAATCAAAATTGCTAGTGATTGATCATCGCAAGAATCCACGCAAAAAACGTCTTAAACCCATGTACCTCGCCGCGATGGAGAAGACGATCCGCGACATCCATGACTCACGGGCAAACGCCAGCTACCTCTCTAGCTATGAAGAACTACGGCTTAGTTGCCAAGAGCTGCATCCAGATCGCACACCGGAGCAAGTAGATCGAATCATGCCGCACTACACAACATGGGTTAAAGCGGCCAAGGAGTATGACGCATACCAGTCAAGTAAAGCTCGACAAAGTCCTACGCAACACCGAAAAGACTCATCGCACGGCGGAAAGATTGAAGTTCCGGAAGTCGTCGGTGGGGTCATGGAACTCGACTCTACAAAACTCAACGTCTTCGTGAAAGTTGATGGCGTAAATACCGGTATCCGCCCCTGGCTCACTGTACTAATTGATGTCTATACGCGCGTCATCACGGGCTGGTATCTCTCGCTCTCACCCCCAAGCTCCGTAGCGACTGTGAATACAGTTTTAATGTCGTCAACTGAACATGCGTCAGAGAAACGCGTTATCCCCATTTCGCTGCATTGCGACAATGGCCCGGAGAACCGAAATTCAACAATCATGGAACTAGCGTCCGAGCTGAACTTTGACGTGCGTTTCGGCGCGCCCGGATACCCCAACGATCAACCCCATGTCGAATCCAATTTTCGTTCAATGGAGAACAGATTGATTCACAACATGGGTGGAACCAGCTTTGGCAAACTTGGGCAAAATCGCCCCTACGCTGCTGAGAAGTTCCCAGTGTATACGCTTGATACTCTGAGACTACGACTCCAGGAATTTATCGCGATCTATCATCAGCTCCCTCATTCAGGGCTCCTGGGAATGACTCCTGACCAAAAATGGGCCATTGCAACCGAAGACCCATTGCGCCAGCCGGCTACCATCACCAAGGCCTACGCAAAATCGCTTGGCTTGATCAAAGTTGAGCGTGAGATTAACGATGGCATCGTGAATGCGGTTTGCCTCTCGTGGAAAGCGCCCAACAATGTAAGCCTTGCGAAAGAACTTGAGAATAGTAATCGTAAAGCTGTGCTCTTCATCGACCCAGCAAATCTGGGCACTGCTTACATCGCTGCGCCCAATAATACCAAGAAGAAATTCCCGGTCTATGCACGTAACAAGGCGTATCAAGAGGGTTTGTCTCTTGAAGTGCATGAATCTATCCGTGAGTGGCGAAAATCGTGGCACGAAGAGACTCAAGACAAAGCCGGTGCACGTAACCTGCTTGCGCAATTCTATCGACAGTTGCGATCCGATGCTGATCTCATGATGGAAGAGGTTGACAAGGGGCGTCGCAAGCGCGGTGACTTCCGGGATCAACCGGGATTCCGCGCCGAGGTCAGTGACGCTCGGACGCAAGCCCCACCGCAACCTGTTCGCAGACGAGAAAAACGTTATTCATCTGGTTTCGCTGCTCGATAAGGAGGCTCTGTGTCAAAGGCTAAAATCACATTAGACATGCGCGAGAAGCTTGAAGCTTCTCGCGTCATGCACCCCTGTTTTTCACAGATTGAAGCAGTACTTGATCACTTGGTTGAACTATCACCGACGATCAGCACAGGCTACATCGTTACAATCTTTGGCGAGTATGGCCTCGGCAAGTCCACACTGTTTCGTGATCTTGAGAAACGCTATCCGGAACATGACGCTGCAACCGCACGCGGGGAGAGCAAGCAGATCCCGATTTTTGTCATTGATGCGGTGGAAAGCATTACCAACCGAAAAGTGGTTGACGCCATGTGCAGAAAAGCGGGCGTAACCACCACAAGCTCCAACAACCTCGACTATTTGAAGAACAAGGCGATTACCCTATTAAGGGAATGTGGAACACTATTATTTGGAATTGATGAAGCGCATGAATTCCTGAATAACTCGAATCGAGTCGGCGTCAAATCAGTCGTTTCTTTTGTCCGCAGCTTAGCTGATGCGATCAAAATCCCCGTCGTCCTGATGGGCCCTCATGACTACAAGGATTTCGTCTACTCCTCAGGAGATCTCAATCGTCGCGTAAAAGAAGAGTATACGCTCAGGCAAATGGGCGCTCCCATCGACGCTCAGACGGAGTTTTACTGGACAGCCGTGGGCATGCTCGAAAAGCTCCAGGAAATTACCGGACGGCGCCTGGATCCGTCCATCGATCTACTGAGCTTTACGCAGCGCTTGTTCCTGGTTACCGAAGGTCGCATTGGCTGCGTGTTCGATTTCCTAGCTCAATATATTGTCGACCAAGCAAAGCTTGGCACAGCCAGAGATTTAATCTCATTAGACGACATGCAAAACACCATGAAGCGATACCGCCCACCATTCCCGCTAGTCTCTCCGGCCAAGGATGCGTGGACGAAACTGTCCCAAAAGGAAATTGACGCGCTCATGGATGAATATGAGTTCATGGACGACGAAGAATGAGCAAGCATATCTCACAAGCGATTTTTCGGCCGAAAGCATTCCCCGGAGAAAGTCCAGGAAGCATCCTGCTCAGGTTCTCGGGTGCGGTCTTTGAGAAACCCACTACCGCACTCAGCGCGTTCGGCCTGAACGACGGAGAACTTTGCCAGTTGATGCGAAAATTCTGGCGCGGTGACACCACGATTTTGTCTCAAATTGCTGACCTATCGGACTGGCAGTTGGAGCCCTACGTTCTGGCAAAATCAAACAGCCGATGTCATCGAGACTGGATGTCTACTAGACACGTGTCGGTATGCCCGGACTGCGCTCAAGAAGGCCATTTGCCTGTCACTCACGATCTCAAAACGGTCGATACGTGTGCAAAACATGGCCTAAAGCTCTTAACTCACTGTCCGCATTGCACAAAGCCTATCTCTTGGTCACGGCCCTCACTAACCCATTGCAAATGCTTCAAACCCCTAGATAGCAGAATTAAAGCATCCCAGAACTCGCTCCGATTTGCGAAGAAAGTCGATGAGCTTGTCCAAAGCCGCGGCGAAAAGGCAATCGATAATCTAATGTTAGCCAAGAAAGTCCTATCCACCCGCTACCAACTGAGCTCAGACAGCGCAGCAGAAATCGCGCTGGAGTTGCATGACGGCAACACGCAATCACTATCCGTATTCATGGGCAGATTCGTCCAAGGGCATCCTTCACTCAACATTAGAGCCGTGATCGCCCCTATTAGCGACTTACTTTCGGACTTTGGTATCAGCGAAGATGATTTTATTGCCAGAGTCGCGCAAAAACAGCCCAGACTGAAGGCTGCATACCTACCCCAAAGCTACTATCTGACTCGTACTGAGCTAATGTACGCTCTTCAAACGACCACACGGGTTACATCAGACCTTTGGACGAAAAACCTCCACTCACAGCAAGTGGATGGAAAAGGAGTCGAGCTTGCATCACTACTGACGTTTTATGCTCATTTCGTGGGCGACAGTGCAATCCAGCCCCAAGGCAACCACCGAACTCTCCGCGAGCTACAGGCCGCCACCAAAAAACCTTATTCACACTTTGTTTCAGGCATTATTGACGGTAACTATAAGGCAGTTACGGCCATCCAGGAGTCAGGGCTGCCCGATGTCAAGATTGAATTCGATTTGTCGACACGCGACAGTATCCCTACTGGATATCTGACCCAACGCGAGACCGAAGCCTACCTGCATCTTTACGGTGTTGCTGTGACCTCTGCACGTCAAGCCGGATTGTTACGCGCCAAAGCTCAACCTGACCGCTGGAACCGCTACCTCTATGAAAGAAGTAGCGTAGACCATTTCATGAAAAACTATGTCACTTGTGGGCAACTCGCAAAGCAATTATCCACGTCAGCTAAGCCATTAAAGAGAAAGCTGGAATACTTGGGCATCAACCCTATCTCTGGGCCAGACATCGACGGCACCACTTTGTATATCTTCGCAACCAAAAGCATCAAGGGCCTGACGAAGGCACAGCTAGCTATCGCAGAACGCGAATATAGGGGCGTAGGCCGGAAAGGAGCTGACGCTCCACGGCCGGATAAAAGGCGCTGGATGACTGCGAAAGATGTAACGTCACTTCTCCAGGTGTCCAACCAAAAACTAAAATATCTGACGCGGGTAACTCCTCTAGTAGAAGGCGTACCGGAAACATCTTCGTCCAAGGCGACCCGATATTTCAAAAGAGACAGCGCAGAGAAAGCCAAAGCCTTTATTGATTCGCTCGTACCGATTGATGAGTTAGTCAGATCGACAGGGCTTTCCCGACAAAAGCTATTGCGCCGCATTCGGCTGCTTATCAGAGACGCGGTGATTACAATCAATAAGACCAATTTTGTCACGCCGAACGACGCGCAGCGCTTTTTATCTCATAGCCGAGACTACTGGTGCGCGGATACAGCGGCCGAATTCCTGGGCTGCAAAAGATTTGATATCAATAACTGGCGCAAGATGGGAGTGCTCGACGCCATCCCTCCGACTGACAGAAATTTTGTCGGAACGCCGCACTTATATTTACGAACTGAAATTGAAAAGTTTCGCCGCTATCAACAACACATTCCTCCCCGCTGAACGGGAGGGCATCTCTCAGATCCATATGAGCAAAAAACGCAGCAATCACCTGCTAAAGGCTTGAGCAGTCGATGACAGCCAGGGCAATCATAAAACCATTGACAGAATTCTAAAGGCATGTGCTCAGTTTTCTTAAAACCGCATTCTGGGCAAGTCAGCTCTGAAGTCAAAACTATCGGCGACATGATTTTGTGCGAGCTGGTTGAACAATATCAAGAACGGAAATAACAACCATCGACAAGACACCACCGTAAAATACCCATGTGCTCCATTCGTACTGCCATAGTGGATACAATACAAGCAAAACGAGTGTAGGCCCCAGCACAGAAAGGATGCCTCTAATATGGACGCGGTGTTGATACCATCCCGCAAGGCCAGCGAAAAGAGCAATAACCGCAAATAGGGGCAACAGCGTGTTGATAAAAACCCCTTCAAAGCTCGACAAAAAACCCAGCCCGATCGCGGCACCAAGCGAACCAAGCGCAGGAAAACACCCTGCGCATCCGATCGCACTCACTACGACACCCACACTGCCTGCCAATCCTGTCGATTTCATATTCCAAATCCCTCAGAATTCGTGACAGCCTAAACCCTCGGGTATACTCCAGTGTCAAGCGTGGCCATCCATTTTCCTCCACTTCCTCCTGTGAGGCAGGAACTTTATCCAATCGGTTGTATCGTATACTCTTACTTATCTTCGCTAGCCACACTTATTCGACATGAAAAGCCGTATTTGCCTGATCTATATGCTAGTCACGTTGATTGCTTCGCAATCCGTGTGGGCAATGCTGGATGAACACGGCATTAATGGCGACACTGCAGCTAGTGAAGAATTACGCCATGATGGTCACACCGCGGATGCGAGTGATAAAGAACAACACAACAATGATGCAGAAAGCTGTGTTCACTGCTGTCATTGTCATTTTCATCAAACATCTTTCTTACCCCCCTCTAGCACCCTCGTTGAGCAGACTGGCCGAGGCACGAAAGCCATGAACTATCTCGCCTGGCTAACGGAAGCTCATCAAACCACGCCATTCAGACCACCCATCCTGTAAATCCTGTTAGAACCAGAACTTTTTGCGTTAACACAACAGGATTAACCCATGACTATCATGTATCTCCCGTGCAGGCGGTGGCTTGCGCTGGTGCTGTGCTTGGCTGCGCCTGCAGCTCAGGCGCAGCTGACACTACAGGAATCAATCACTCGCGCGCTTGACGACAACCCTCAGCTACAGGTTTTCCCTTTACGACAGAAAGCCGCTGAAGCACAACGAGAATCGGCCAATCTGAGACCCGGTTACACACTGGGCATTGAAGCGGAAAATCTCGCAGGTAGTGGCGAGTTCTCCGGAACGGACAAGGCAGAATACTTGCTCTCTATAGGTTCGGTTATCGAGCTTGGTGGTAAACGCTCGGCCCGCACGGCATTGGCTGACACTCGCTACGCGCAAATTGCGCTAGAACGTGAGATCGCTGCTCTGGATTTGATCGCTGCGGTAACCCAGAGCTTTGTCACGGTTCTCAGTTTGCAGCAGAAAATTGAAGTCGAAGAGCGGGCCTTGCAGCTTGCTAACGAATCTTTGTCTGTTGCCTCACGGCTTGCCCGTAACGGCGCGGCGCCGGATGCCGACCGATTTAGGGCGAAGGCCCAACAGGCTCAGGTCAAATTGAATCTTGAGGCGCTTAAGGCCGAGTACAACGCTGAAAAGCTCGCATTGGCAACTTTATGGGGCTCAGACGAAGCTCACTTTGAAGGCGTCAGCGGGAATCTCTTTGCTCTTCCGGCTCCGGAAAACTTTCTTACCCTATGGCGTCGCGTGGAGTCCTCACCCGGCATCGCGATACTGGCGTCCGAACAGAGAATGGCTGAGGCCGAGCTGGCACTGGTACGCAGTCAATCCAGCGCCAATGTTGGTTGGCGCCTGGGCGTGCGGCGCGATCAGTTCAGCGGTGACTCGGGCATGATCGCCAGCATGGACATTCCTCTATTTTCCGGTGGGCGCAATCGCGGCGAAGAAAAAGCGGCGAGAGCGCAGCTCGAAAGCCAAGCCCACCGCCAGCAGGACGCACGTCTCGCATTGCGCAGAGGCCTTTATCGAGCCTGGAAGACCTGTCAGCAGAGCCAATTGGCAACCCGCTCCCTTCAGGCAGACGTCATACCGGCATTGGAGTCGGCGCAAGCCCATACACGCCGGGCCTATGAACAAGGGCGCTATCGCTTTACCGACTGGTTAGCTGTTCAGAATGAACTGCTGGATGCACAGCGGCGGCTGATCAGCGAGGCAACCAGTGCCCTCCACCATCAGGCCTTGATCGAGCAGATCACAGGGACTCCACTTAGCGAGGAGAGCCGCCATGACCAATGAATTCGGAAGAGACATCATGAAAATCACGACGACATTACGCTACTTTTTGCTAGCTACTTTTCTGACCTTACCGGCACAACAAGCCCTTGCTGGTGCGGATCATGACAATGGTGCTTCAGACCATTCGGAGTCCGTGAATCACGACGATGCTGAGCATGAACACGATGAGGGAACGCCATCGACCACCATTTCGAAAGCCATGGCTAGCCGCAATGGTATTCGCACTGGCATCGCTGGCCCTGGCACCATAGAGCGTCATCTCAAGGTCTACGGTCGCCTCGAATTGCCACCGGATCAACGCATTGAAGTCCGAGCCCGCTTTGCCGGTCTGGTGAAATCCGTCAGCGCTGGTGTTGGCCAGCAGGTTAGCAAGGGAGAGGTGCTGGCCATCATTGAATCCAACGACAGCTTGAAAGATTACGCGATCCGCGCACCTATCGCGGGTGTCATACAGTCCCGTCAGACCAGTGTCGGTGAGATCAGTGGCAGCGCCCCCTTGTTTACCGTGGTGGATACCCGGCAACTGTGGGCGACCTTGCAGGTATTTTCCGCCCAACGTTTTGAAGTAAAGCCGGGACTGGCGGTGCACGTTGTACACAACGGTCACCGTCACGACAGCACCCTGGAATCCCTAGCCCCCGCAGGCCAGGGCGAACCTTATATCCTGGCCCGAGTACTGCTCGGCAATCCTGAGGGGGATATGGCTCCGGGCGATCTGGTGAGTGGTGAAATCGATGCAGAAACCATTAAAGTTTCGCTGGTTGTGGAAAACCGCGCGCTACAGCAGCTTGAGGGCAACACAGTTGTTTTTGTTCAACAAGGCGATGAATACCACGCGCGCGTTGTAAAAACCGGTCGCACCGATGGCCGCCATACGGAGGTGTTGGCAGGGCTGGATGTGGGTGTGCACTACGTCGTCGAAAGCAGCTATCTGATTAAGGCCGATATCGAAAAATCCGGCGCGTCTCACGAACACTGAAGGAGAGAAACATGATTGATTCAATTGTGCGCCTCTCCATCGAGAGGCGCTTTCTGATGCTGAGTCTCATTTTGGTTCTGACCGGGATGGGCATCTGGAGTTATCAGCGGCTTCCCATTGACGCCGTACCGGACATTACCAATGTGCAGGTGCAGATTAATACCGAAGCGCCGGGGTACTCACCCCTAGAGGCCGAACAGCGGATCACTTTTCCGGTTGAAACAGCGCTCTATGGTTTACCGCAATTGGATTACACCCGCTCGCTGTCCCGCTATGGGCTGTCGCAGGTTACCGTAGTGTTTGAGGAAGGCACCGACATCTACCACGCCCGCAACCTGATTGACGAGCGACTGGCCGCAATCAAAAGCGCCTTACCCTCGGGCCTTGAACCGAAGATGGGCCCAATTGCTACCGGCCTGGGTGAAATATTCAGTTATACGGTACAGGCGGACGAAGACAGCCTGCAGCCCAACGGCGAACCGTGGGATGCGACCGCACTGCGGGAAATTCAGGACTGGATTATTAAACCGCAGATGGCTCAGGTTCGCGGTGTGGTGGAGATCAACACCATTGGCGGCTTCGATAAGCAATACCATGTAACGCCGAATCCAATGAAGTTGCTGGAGCACGGCATCACCTTGAAGGATATCGCCCGTGCATTGCAGGCCAACAATAATAACCGTGGTGCTGGCTATATTGAGCGCAATGGCGAGCAGATACTGGTGCGCTCGCCGGGGCAGCTTCAGACGATTACCGACATAGAGCGCGTGGTTGTCGGTCGCTACGGCTCAGTTCCCGTTATGGTCAAAGACGTGGCTGAGGTTGCCATAGGGAAGGAGCTGCGTACCGGTGCAGCCACCCGCGATGGTAAAGAAACGGTGTTGGGCACCGCCATGATGTTGACCGGTGCAAACTCGCGCACGGTGGCCCGGGATCTTGCGGCCAAGCTGGAAAGCGTCAAAGCCTCTTTACCGGACGGCATCAAGGTAGAAACCGTTTACGACCGCACGACTCTTGTGGATAAAACCATCGTCACCGTGCAGAAAAACCTGCTGGAAGGCGCGTTGCTGGTCATCGTGGTGCTGTTTCTGCTGCTCGGCAATATCCGTGCAGCCTTGATTACCGCTGCGGTCCTACCGCTTTCCATGATGGCGACCATTACAGGGATGGTACGCACCGGTATTTCAGCCAACCTGATGAGTTTGGGCGCGCTGGATTTCGGACTGATTGTCGACGGTGCGGTGATTATCGTTGAGAACTGTATTCGGCGATTGAGTCATACTGGTCAGACTCTGGCATTACGCGAGCGTCTGGAGGTGGTGTATGACGCGACGCGTGAAGTGATCCGCCCCAGCCTGTTCGGCGTGGCCATCATCACCGTCGTTTACATCCCAATCTTTACCCTCAGCGGGGTGGAAGGAAAAATGTTCCACCCAATGGCCGCCACTGTAGTGATGGCCTTACTGGCAGCCATGATCATCTCGCTCACGCTGGTTCCCGCAGCGGTTGCAGTGTTTATGAAGGGCCCGATCCAAAAGCAGGAAAGCCGGATCATCCGCTCGGGCAAAAACCTGTATCGCCCACTGCTGGAAAAAGCGCTGGCCTTGCCTAGTCTGGTTGTCACGTGCGCAACGCTGTTGGTGGCGTTTTGCCTGTGGCTGGCAACCACTCTGGGCTCAGAGTTTGTACCACAACTCGACGAGGGCGACATCGCCTTACATGCCTTGCGGATACCGGGCACCGGGCTGGAGCAATCCATCAAGCTGCAGGAAATACTCGAAGAGCGTCTGAAAGACTTTCCCGAGGTCGACAAGGTATTCGCCAAAATCGGCACCCCGGAAGTGGCCACCGATCCCATGCCACCCAATGTGGCCGACAACTTTGTGATGCTGAAACCTCGCGACCAATGGCCTGATCCAAACCGTTCCAAGGCAGCGTTGGTAAATGCCATGGAAGAAGCACTTGAAGCTTTGCCCGGCAACAACTACGAGTTTACTCAACCGATTCAAATGCGGTTTAACGAGTTGATTTCCGGAGTGAGGGCGGATCTGGGCATCAAGGTATTTGGTGATGACCTCGATCAGCTCGAACAAACCGCCGAAGACATTTTGGCGGTGGTTCAGCAAGTCGAGGGCGCCGCCGACGCACGTGTGGAACAGGTCAGCGGTTTACCCATGTTGTCGATTATTCCCAAGCGCATTGCACTGGCCCGCTACGGTTTGACGGTTGATGACTTGCAAGCCCTGATTGCGGCGGGCATCGGCGGTGAAGATGTTGGGCTGATTTACGAAGGCGATCGCCGTTTTACCCTCGCGTTGAGATTGCCGGAGGACATACGGCGCGACATCGACAGCCTCGGGTTTCTGCCGGTTCCCCTACCCGATGGCAACTATGTGCCGCTGGCGGAAGTCGCAGAACTACAGCTTAAACCGGCGCCAGCTCAAATCAGCCGGGAAAACGGCAAGCGTCGCGTGGTCGTTACCGCCAACGTGCGAGACCGGGATCTGGGCAGCTTTGTCGATCAGGTTGCGCGTCAGATTGCCGACAAAGTGGATTTGCCCAGTGGCTACTGGCTGGATTACGGCGGCACCTTTGAGCAACTGCAATCCGCCAGCCAGCGGCTGGCACTCGTGGTGCCCGTCACACTGGCCATTATTATCGGGCTATTGGTGATGGCCTTCGGGTCATTGAGGGATTCACTGATCATCTTTACCGGTGTTCCCTTGGCCCTGACCGGTGGCGTATTGGCCTTGTGGCTACGCGATCTCCCCCTGTCAATTTCGGCAGGCGTTGGCTTTATTGCGCTCTCGGGAGTTGCAGTCTTGAATGGTTTGGTGATGCTGGCCTTTATTCGTGACCTTTGGCACGAGACGGGTGATTTGCGTGAGGCCATCGTTGAAGGTGCGCTAATTCGGCTGCGCCCGGTATTGATGACCGCCCTGGTTGCCAGTCTGGGGTTCGTGCCGATGGCCTTGAATACCGGTACCGGAGCCGAGGTTCAACGCCCACTGGCAACAGTGGTGATCGGCGGCATTATCTCGTCGACCTTGTTGACCTTATTTGTATTGCCGGTACTTTATCGCTGGGTGCACCGGCGGGATCAAACCGACTAGCCTATCGGATATGACTGGCAGCACCAAAGCTGCCAGTCATAATCATGTTGATTCACAATCCTTCGCTTTAAGCGCGAACGTGTTACCCCGCTTTGAGCGACAGTATCCGGCGGGAACCATTCAACACAACCGCCGTAATGATCAAGCCAATCACCAGATCGGGGTATGGGGAGTGTGTGAGCATGACAAGTATCCCCGCCAGGATAACACCCGCATTGGCGATCACATCGTTGGATGAGCAAATCCAGGTAGCGGTCATATGTACCCCGCTATCTTTTTTGCTGGCCAGGAGATACAGGCAAAGAATATTGGCCGCCAATGCCATCAGACCAATGCCAATCATGAATAGTGATTGCGGTTCGCTGCCATACGCAAAGCGTCGTATCACTTCGATCAGGACACCAACACCCAGAGCCAGTTGCAGCCAGCCAGTAGCGCGCGCTGCCGTCAGCTTGAGTGACGCGCTTCGCCCCACTGCATACAAGGCCACGCCGTATACACTGGCGTCAGCGAGCATGTCCAAAGAATCCGCGATCAAGCCCGCTGATTGGGCCCAGATGCCGGCGACAATTTCTACGCCAAACATAACGAAGTTTATTGCGAGAAGCGCCCGAAGGGTCTTGGCTTCATCAGCATCACGAGTTTGTTGAGTGCCAGCTAAAACATCAGCATCTCCCTGGTAATCCGTCAGCGCTACCTGCTCTGAATCCAGCTTCAGCCCTTGTAACGCCGCATCAATATCACCAGGCTTGGCAGTATGAACAACTTCGACCTGGCGAAGCCCCATATCAAATTCCAGCGAAATAATGCCGGGCTTGTCTTCCAGAGCACTTTTGACCAATTGCTTTTCGGCTGCGCAGTCCATTTTGCGCACGGCGAACGTCTGGCGGACGGGGATGAGTTGGGCATTAGTCATTCTGCAGATTCCTGTGTCTGCTAAAAAGCTTCAAGATAAAGCTTAGACCTTACTACAAGGTCAAACGTTACTCCGAGCTGAAAGGCCATTTAATTTGCTGAAGATATCGCAGCGGCATAGTTTCTTTCATTCCAACCTGGCCCGGTTGAAGTTGCCCAGGTTCGTACCGATAGGTTCTGAACAGGTGATCCCAGATCGCCCAAAACTCCCCGAAATTCACTTGTGCATCTTCATACTCCCGTTTGTGATGCCAGCGGTGAATCTCGGCAACACCCAGCAGATTTCGAAAAATACCCACGGAGTAATCTAGGTTGGCATGCTGGAAGGCCAGATGAACGGCGATTATGGCAAACCAACAACCAATTACATCGGCCGGGGCTCCAAGTATTACCACCACCATCAGGCCTGGGCTGGCTAGTAACAAAGCGCTTAAGGGGTGGCGGCGCTCACCGTTCAACCAGTACAACCGCTCTGAACTATGATGCAGCGCATGAAGGCGCCAGAGAAAATGATTTTTGTGGCTGAGCCAGTGCATAAACCACAACCCAAAATCGATCATCGCACCGGCAAGCAGGAGTTGCAGCCACAACGGGCTGGAGTCAGGCCAGTACGTCGTTCCGGCTAGCGCCGTACTCGGTAGCCAAGCCCGAATGATGGTCACCACTTCTACGACGGTAAAAATAAGAGCGAGGCTAAATGCGGCGTGTAGGATATCAACTCGTGTGTCGTTGTGGTCGTCGTTCCAAGTTCGCTCATAAGGCTGGATTCTTTCAAGCAGAGCGACCAGAGTGATCCCTGCCGCAGACACAATAATGGCCAGCGGCCAGTGCGGCATATCATGCGCGATAATCTGATATTGCAGCAGCGCGCAGCCCAGAAAAATCAGGGGGTAACTCGTCCAACGGATGATGGGCCTTACCATAGCGTCCTCCATTCAGGGTAGTATTACACCCAGTATGCAATGAAGGCGCTCCAAGGGTATTGAACGAAAGAGCTATCTATTCAGGTGAATTACTCTTAATGAGACTCACTATCTGCGAGGCGGTAATGCCAAAGGCGTCACCTACCGCTCTGGAAAAATGCGCCTGATCGGCAAAACCGGCCTGACTGGCAGCAAGACTAAGATTACCAGTTACCACGGCTGTCTGGAGTGCCAAGATCAGCCGCAGCCATTTGCGGTAGCTGCGAAGGGGCAAGCCCGTTTGCTCGGTAAACCAATGAGAAAAACGGCTAGGAGACAGATTTACACGCGCGGCTAGCTGATCGCGACTG
>NZ_JBFJUX010000003.1:0-380852 GCF_041624475.1 Litorivivens sp. | reverse complement strand
TTGGAGCGGGAAACCGGGTTCGAACCGGCGACCTCAACCTTGGCAAGGTTGCGCTCTACCAACTGAGCTATTCCCGCCAAAAATAATGGCGTCCCCTAGGGGACTCGAACCCCTGTTACTGCCGTGAAAGGGCAGTGTCCTAGGCCACTAGACGAAGGGGACGCCGCAGCACTTCCTGTTGCAAGCAGTTGCTTATCAACCGAAGTGGCGCGCATATTACCAGCTTCCCGAATACCGTCAAGCGCAAATGAAAAAAAAATTCATTTTTTTCATCGGCTTGGTCACTCTCTATCCAAGTTGTGCAGTATCCGCGCAGATCACCGCTCTTCGAGGTCTAACGACGCAGAATTGATGCAGTATCTGAGCCCGGTCGGCTTAGGACCATCGGGAAAAACATGGCCCAAATGCGAGCCACAGCGGGCGCAGGTGACTTCCGTACGCACCATGCCGTGGGTGGTGTCACGGTGTTCATCGACCACCCCATCCGCCATCGGCTGATAGAAACTCGGCCAACCGGATCCGGAATCGTACTTGGTCTCTGAGTCAAACAGCGCCTCGCCGCAGCAGCGGCATTTATAGGCACCTGCAGTTTTGGTATCCCAATAACGACCCGTAAAGGCACGCTCGGTGCCCTTCTGCCGACAGATATAAAACTCTTCCTCGCTCAGGCCAGCTTCGGCTTTCCACTCAGCATCACTTTTTTTGACGTCTACCACGCTAAACCCCTCACTCGACAGCATTTTGATGACTATAATAGGCCGCTTTCACGCTGACAACGAAACCCTTGGGCAATAACCATGAAGTCCTATGTAAAATCCAAAAAGCTGGCTGATGTGTGCTACGACATCCGTGGTCCGGTGCTGCGTCAGGCCCAGATCATGGAAGAAGAAGGTCATCGCATTCTGAAACTGAACATCGGGAATCCGGCGCCCTGGGGTTTTGAAGCACCGGAAGAAATCATTCAGGACGTAATTCGCCAGCTGCCGGATAGCCAAAGTCAGGGCTACAGCGACTCCAAGGGCCTGTTTTCCGCGCGCAAAGCAGTAATGCATGAAACCCAGCGTCTGGGCATCCCCAATGTTGAGATGGAAGACATCTATCTGGGAAATGGCGTCAGCGAGCTGATCCAGATGGCCACCTCCGCCCTGCTTAACAACGGCGACGAAGTGCTGATTCCGGCACCCGATTACCCGCTCTGGACTGCCTCGGTGTCTCTGGCCGGCGGCACACCGGTACATTACCTGTGTGATGAAGAAGACCAGTGGCAGCCCGATATCGCCGACATCCGAAGCAAAATCACCGACAATACCCGCGCTATCGTCGTGATCAACCCCAACAACCCGACCGGGGCGGTTTATTCCGAAGCCATCCTCAAGGAACTGGTCGCTGTAGCGCGCGAATTCAATCTCGTGCTGTTTGCCGACGAAATCTACGACAAGATTCTCTACGACGAGGCCGAACACATCCCGCTCGCGCGACTGGCAAGCGGTGTGCTGTGTATTACCTTTAACGGCCTGTCGAAAACCTACCGTCTGGCAGGTTTTCGCAGTGGCTGGATGTTCATAACCGGCGACAAATACCGGGCTGAAGATTACATCGAAGGCATCAACATTCTGACCTCGATGCGCCTGTGTGCCAATGTTCCGGCGCAGCAGGCGATTCAAACCGCGCTGGGCGGCTATCAGAGCATCAAGGAATTGATTCGACCGGGCGGCCGCCTGCGCGAGCAACGCGATCTGGCCTGGAATATGCTGAACGAGATTCCCGGTGTGAGCTGCGTCAAACCCAAAGGCGCACTCTACCTCTTCCCGCGGCTCGACCCAGAGATTTACCCCATCGAAGACGATGAGCGCTTTATTCTGGACCTGCTGCGCGAGGAAAAAATGCTGGTCGTGCAAGGCACCGCCTTTAACTGGCCCAACACCGACCACCTGCGTCTGGTCACCCTGCCCCGGGCCGATGACCTGCGTACGGCGATTGAACGTCTCGGCAATTTCCTCGCCCGTCGCCGCTGACTCTGCCGCTAAAGCCGGCAGTGCAGCATTTTCAGGGCGGGCTCACCGGCTTCCGGAAAGTCGGCTCGCCCGTCGAGAAAGCCCACTACCTCGATTGATGGCAGTTCAGCCCTCACCAGCTCCAGAAAATACTCCCGGCTGAGATAGGGCGCATTCAGACACAGCAATAACTCGGCTCTTCCTTCCACCAGCTCAGGTATCCGCCGCAGTATGCGGGCGTAGTCCTTACGTGCATCAAAGCTGCCTTTTTGAAAGGACGGCGGGTCGACCACCAGCACATCGTAGGGCCCCAGCGAACGAATACGCTTCCAGGACCGGAAGATATCGTAGCCGAGAAAGTCGATATCCTGCATCGACAGGCCATTCAAGCGGTGGTTGTCGCGCCCGGTGCGCAGCGCGGCCTTAGCCATATCCACATTAACCACCCGCGTCGCGCCTGCCGCTCGTGCCGCCACAGAAAACGCGCAGGTATAGGCAAACAGATTAAGAACGCTGCGCCCCTGACAGCGCTCTCGCAGCCAGTCCCGCCCCGGGCGCGCATCCATAAAGTAACCTGTGTTCTGCCGCTCACCCAACTTCAGGGAAAAACGCAGCTCACCCTCCAGCGCCTCCAGGCTCGAGGGCGCGTCACCCCACAGCCACTGGCAGTGTGTGGGACGCTCGTAGCGATGCTGAACACAGGCAAATTCGCGCACTGGGCGGCATTCCTCCAACGCAGCCAGTATCGCGGGCCAGAGCTCAGGGTTCGGTTCGCGGAACAGCACCACCCAGAGGCCACTGCCGAAATCATCCACCGTGAGCCAGTCAAGCCCCGGGTAGCAGCCACCGCGCCCGTGAAATACCCGCCAAGCCTCACCGTGGGAGACATCTCGAACAGCGGCCAGCGCCGCTTCCAGTCGGCTCAGCTCACTCGCCACTGCAGCTCACTCTGTACAGCACTGAATTGCGATAGCCGGTAATGACCCGCACATAACCTTCCATAGCAAGGTCCAGCTCCCGGTCGTTGGTATCGACCAGCAAGGGCCGACTGTCCAGCTCGGTCAGTTTGGTTTTGGTAGCCACGACCCACAAATTCTGCGGACCCGCCCGGCGAATCACTGCAGGACTGATCTGCTGATTGCCGCGACCGAGAATATGCCCTTGCCCGCCAATGGCGGTCACAATAATGACCACCTCGCCAGCGTGCTCCTGGCACAGCTTTTCCAGCGCATGGGCGCTGAGATCCTTACCCAACTGGCGGCCACCGCATACTGCGTCGATACCCAGCAATGTGTTGTCCAGACCCAAGTCGACCATGATGCCTGCTGTGGTTGAACCGGGACCGATGATATAGAGCGTGTCGTCTTCCATCAGCTCGACGACTTCCGCAGCAATGTCTGCCACCGCCAGCTCCTCAACCTCCCGCCCCGACACCTTGGTCACCTGCAGGTAGCGCCCCAATTGAGGCACTAGCAGCTCACCGTAGTAACGGGTACTCACCCGTCCCTCACGAAATGCCGCCTCGTCAATATCGCGTACTTCCTCGGTATCGACATCCACCCATTCGCCGCGCGCCATGGCAGCCACGATCTCCGCCGCGCTTTCCGGAGAGACAGCATAAACCCCGGAGTGCATTTTCACGCCGGCGGGCAAGCCCAACACCGGCAGGTCACTGCCCAGAGCGCGGAAGATATCCCGCGCGGTGCCGTCGCCGCCGGCAAAAAGAATCAGGTCACATCCAGCCTGTCGCAGAGCACCCGCGGCATCGACCGTGTCCTGAGCCGTCGATGGCTGCGTCGCAGGCCTGCCCACCAACTGAATAGGCCAGTCTGCAGCCACGTCTGAGCCCATGGCGCCCTCGAATGCGATTAACTGAATACGGTCTTTCAGCGGGCTGAGAACCTGAAGCGCTCGCTGCATACGGGGGCCGGCGCGCTGCTCAAAACCTGCGGCCAGGGCGCTTGCCGCGGCCTCGCCATCGCTGCCTTTGAGGGCGGCCGGGCCGCCAAGCCCGGCCAGAGGGTTAACAATTATTCCTAGCTTAAACAATTAGTTGAAAAACCTTTTGAACGACGTTTATAACTTTGCGAATAGGTAAAAGTCCCAGTTTGGCGACAAACCAAATATTGCCATACTTTAGCGAACGAAAACCTGTAACAATCTGAATCTAACCTGAACTCGTACAGCAGCATTAAGGTCAGAGAACAAACAAGAGGCCCAAGCAAAACATGAACGTGATGCAGAAGCGAACGCAAGCGAACACCGAAGCCGACATGGAAAGCCTGTTTCAGGGCGCCATCATCGACGAGAACGGTCGGGAAATTCCCATTACTCGGGAAATGATTACCGAAGCCTGCCACGAACTGGAAAACAGCCGCCACCACTACGCACTAGATTACAGTGCGCAACGCGACAAGCGTCTCTCTTAAGGGTACAGGCAGTGCGTCTTCTCCGCTGACTTCCAATACTGCCAACTCTCTTCGCGCCGGGTAGTTCCGGCGTAGCTCGTCAAACTCTGCGCCGCCGACAAACGTCTGTCGCAGGCGCCGATCATCCTCCCGAAGGTCATATACCGCCAGCACCGCCTGGCGAATCAAAGCCAGCTCATCCAGCTCGCCGGAAACCCGTATTGTCGGGGCCGGCGCCAGAAAGTCGGGCTCGACCTCGGGCAATGTTGCTCCCCAGTGTTCTGCCAAGGCCTGTGCTACCTGAGTCACTCCCAGCCATTTGCCATCCTGGCTGTAACCCGCGATATGGGGCGTAGCAATGTCGCACTGGGCCAACAGCTCGGCCGAGATATCCGGCTCTCCCTCCCAGACATCCAGCACCAGCTTCAGATCTGGTCTCTTGACCAGCAATTCCTGCAACACCCGGTCTGGCAGCACTTCGCCGCGTCCCGCATTCAGCAGCACCGCCCCTTCCGGGAGCTCCTGCAAGGCTTTTGCAGTCAGCATACCCGCAGTCGGGTGTGGTCCCTTGCGGGTCAGCGGCGTGTGAAGGCACACCAAATCACTATTAAGCACCGCCTCTAACGAATCAGAAATGGGACATTGTTCGATATCCAGAAGAGGGTCATAAGCCCGACAGGCTATCCCCAAGGCCGCCAGCCGCCGGTGCAGCCGCGACCCCACATTGCCATAGCCGACAATGCCTACCTGCCCGCCGCCGCGCAGAGTTTCGAGCAGGCCCGGCAGCGCACAGATGGCGCTGAATACATAGTCCACCACAGAATTGGCATTGCTGCCCGGCGCGCTGCACCAGCGAATGCCGGCCCCGTCCAGCCAGCGCGTGTCCAAGTGGTCGGTGCCAATAGTGGTTGAGCCCACGAACTGCACCTGACTGCCTCGCAAAAGCTGCGCGTCTACGCGGGTAACGGAACGTACCAGCAGTGCATCCGCAGCGTTGACCTCTGCGGCAGTCAGCTCGCGGCCGCGAAAGCGGCGCACTTCTCCCAGCGCAGACAGCAGTTCTTCGGCTGCGGGGATATTTTCGTCAACCAGAATCAGGCTCATGCGTTTTCCATATCCCTCAGCAGACGGTCAGTCCAGGCTTCGCCACAGCCAATTTCCAGCAGATAGCTGCGCAGGTCTTCAACCCGGCAGCGAAACAGGAAAGGCTTGCAACTGCGCAGCCTCAGGGCACGATCATTGAGCCGTGTCAGGGAGCGCGCCAGATAGACCTGCTCTCTGTGTTCAAGCAGCGCCTGACGCAATCTCGCAGCGCCCCGCACGGGAAGCTCTTCCAGCCGGTTGAGGTCGGCGTAAAGGCCATCGATATCGCCAAAATGGCCCAGCAATTCGGCTGCGGTCTTTCGGCCTATGCCGGGCACACCGGGTATCGCATCAATACTGTCCCCCATCAGTGCCAGCCAGTCAGCCACCTGCTCCACCCGCAGGTTTTGCCCCGCTTCCCACTCCGCTTTGCGCAGACGCCTGGCGGCGGCATAATCCCACCACTCATCGTGTTCGGCGCGCAGTGCCTGGGCCAGATCCTTGTCGCGACTGACCACGGTGACCGGCAATCCCTCCTGCCCGGCGAGACGAGCCGCAGCGGCAATATAGTCGTCCGCTTCAAAACGCTCGCAGGCATAGCTGGCAATCCCCATAACTTCGCCGAGCCGGCGGCAGGCGCCCAGCTGGAAAGCCAATGCCTCATCTGGGAGAACCCGGTTACTTTTGTAGTCCGGATACAGCTCATGGCGATAGCCGCTGCCTAAGCTTTCATCGTAGGCCGCCATCAGGTAGGTGGGACGCGTTTCCCGGATAAAGTTCACCAGAAAGCGGGCATAACCATACACCGCATTGAGTCCATAGCCCTGCTCGTTAAACCAGCGATCCGGCATCGAGAAATAGGCACGGAATATATAGATTGAAGCATCGATACAGTACAGGCGGCTCAAGGCTCCTGCCCTCGCAATATCGCCAGTGACGGCACTTGTGGGCGGGTGCCAAAAGCCGCCGCCAATGCGCGGTAAAACCGCGCCGCGCGCGGCGGCAGGCCGGCCTTATGGTAATGCATGGCCTGCTGCCAAACTGCCAGCTCGAAGCCAAAGGGATCCAATGCTACACCGCTGAGATTATCGATACTCACCCGAAACCCCATTCCCGCCGCCCGGCTCAGGGCCCACTCTATCGCCTGGGGCTTGACCTCAACCCGCTGGAACGCCCGCTGCTGCTCCGCATTGCGCCCGTCCTGGGCATACCAGTAGCCAAAATCCACCTGCTGACGGCGCTGCTCGCCCGCCACGCACCAGTGGGCGACTTCGTGCAGGGCACTGGCCGGAAAATCCTCACGGCTGAATATTCGTGCACACTCGCGCTCATTGGCGGGCAAATACAAGGGCTCGTCGGCGCCAGGGCAAAGGCGGGTGTTGAAATCCCTGAACTCGCCGTTGAATACCTCAACAATGCGATTGAGAAGGGCCCGCTCATTCCAGAATGCTTCAGCAGCAATAGCCTCAGACATTAAACAAAAGTCCGGTTTTATGATCGGCGGGCGTATCGCTCTCCACCACCGGCGCCAGGCCGGCCAGATGCTCGCGATAGGCGGCACTGAGCAGGTCGCCAGCGCTGAGCAGATGATTCAGGTAGTTTTCCTCGACGTGCAGCTCGCTGGCGATATAGGCGGGATTGGCCACATAAACCCAGGCCCAGATAACACTCTCTGCCGCCGCAACCGGAAACTGTTCCCGGCTGTAGCGCACCGGGGTGCCCTCGAAGGGGTCCATCACCTCGATATCCCCGGCCAACTGGTACAGAACGCCCTCAACGGTGCTGTCCGGGGCATAAGCGATATTGGCGTAGGCGATACCGGACTTGTTGTGAGCGCGCTTGTTGAAGCACAGGGCATAGCCCGGCAATTGCGCCGCTTCGTGCCGGTTGAAGGCCAGGCCCCGCGCCCGCATGCGCTCGGGGTTCATGTTTGAGCCGTAGGCAAAGTAAAAATCCGTCATACCGGGCCACCAAAGTGTCGTGCGGCGCATTCTAACAAAATGCTTTGCCCCCTTGGGGAAATCGGTATACTGAAGTTGTCGCTGAAAGGCATTACTGTGAAATCGGGAGGCACTATGGCCCCACGTGAAGCAGCAACACCCTCGGCTAATGTGGTTCCGTTCCCGGACAGGAAGAAAGACCGGGAACTCGAGCGAATCGCACGCATAGTCCCGGAGCATGACGGGCTGTGCATCCTCTACTCACACCATGCACTCTCCAGAGAAAAGCTCTTTGCCGGCAAGATCTTATGCTGGGGAATTCAGAATGACGGTGAAGTCGTCGCCCTGCTGCCCTGGCTTAATGGCGTGGTGCGTAGCACCGAGCTGACCGACCCAGACAGCGGCTGCTTTGAAGGCTATTACGACCCTGTCAACGAAGTCATTTTCACCGAGCCTCCCGCCCCAAAAGTTGCCGAGCTGGAAGTCGCGCGCAAGCACTATCGCCGTGAAAACCTGCCCGCCACTGCCGTGGTGCAGGAACTGCCAGACACCATCGGCAGTCACGCCGCCTGCATCGTGGCGCAGCATCTGGCACTGTTTGAGGTGAGGAGCTGGCAACTGCTGGCCAGCGGCGAATTTCAGGCCATGTTGGCCGACCCGGAGAAGCAGACCCAGACCCCAATCCTACCGGGGGATCGCTGCCTGTATGCCGCCCAGACACAACCTGGGTTTCGCTACTTCTTCCAGTACCACATCGCCAACCAGATAAAGGCTGGCGATCCGGTAGCGGTACGGGCGCTGGAGCGCTTGCTGGAATAGGCGGGGAAAGGGTCAGCCGCCGGCACCCTTGCGCACTCGGTAGATGTAGTGGTCCCCCTCCTCTGCTTGAAAAAACAACTCGTGGCCGAGGAAGTTACAGAACTTGGGGATATCGCGGGTAGTGGCAGGGTCGGTAGCCAGTATTTCCACCGTTTCGCCTTCGGCCATATCCCGGATACGGCTGTGCAGCATCATCACCGGCTCAGGGCAAAACAGTCCGGACGTATCGAGCTGGGAATCACAGTCAGTCATGGCACATCAATCGGCGGTAGCGGTAGGAATCAATCGGTTGAGCGAACCGCCCAGGTTTCGGTTTCCGGAGAAAAGGCGATGACGGCCCGCTTTTCCTCAAGGGCCTTGCGCAGACGGGCCACCTTGTCTTCCATGCTGAGTTCGACTTCACCGTAATCGGTTCCATCCCGCGTCACCAGCTCTTCGAGCAGGCCCTGCAATGCCTCTGGCGTCAGTTTTTGCCAGGGGATCTCAACGCCATCGGGAGCTTCATCATCAGTCATTGACCGGTTTCACAAACTTGAGCGTCATGCGGTCACTCTCGCCAATAGCGAGGTATTTCATCTTGTCTTCGTCACCCAGGCGCAGGGAAGGCGGCAGAGTCCACACCCCTTTTGGATGAACGGTATCGTCCAGCGGATTAGCGTTGATTTCCGAACGCGCCACCAGCTTAAAACCCGCCTCCTCGGCCAGCTCTATTACGGTGGCTTCAGTGACGTAGCCCGTTTGAATCATGGCTTCCAAATCCGTTCCCGGTTTTGCGCGGTGCTCTACCACGCCAAAAATACCGCCCGGTTTCAAGGCCTCAAAGGCCGAGGCGAAAACCGACTCTGCGGTACCGGCTTTCAGCCAGTTGTGTACGTTACGGAAGGTAAGCACCCGGTCCGCCGTACCCGGCGTAATCATCCGGGTAAACTTGGGCGGCTGCAGAACAGACAGCACGACCGCATCGTAAATACGCGGGTTTTCCGCCAGCTTTTCTTTGTAGCGCTCAAGGGAGTTACGGTAGTAAGCGACTTCACTGGCGGGAGAAAAATGCGCTGCGTGCAGACTGCCGCAGCTGCGCAGCACCGGCGCCAGCACCTCGGTATACCAGCCGGCGCCCGGCCAGATTTCCACCACCGTGTTACAGGGCTCAACCTCAAAAAAGGCGAGCGTCTCGGTGGGGTGGCGGTATTCATCGCGCATGCGGTTGGCGTGGCTGCGATGTTCCGCAAGCTGCATATCAGACCAGGTTGGATTGGCGGGTTGTATACAGGCAACAAGCCCGGCCACAAGAGCGACAATAATACTGATTTGTATGACAGCTTTATTATTTTGGTATTGCGCTGTGCTATTCACGTAATAACTTCTCGACACTGCTGACTTTGTCTTGCATTGATTGGACTCGATCGATTCGAGTACCAACCTTCAATGTACTGCTTATGCGGGGCGCGCCCATTTCATGAACCCGCATATGACAGCGTTTCACCGCTGCCATCACCGCCTCCCACTCACCCTCAATGTTAGTGCCGAAGGCGTGGAGCGAATGATCGAGATTGGCCTCTGCGAGTATTCGCTGACATTCGGCAATATAGGGAGACAGCGAAAGGTCGTCTCCGGTTCCCAGAGGGATAATGCAGAAGTCTACTACGACTCGCATGGCCCAGTCCTTGTGATACCTCACAAAAGAGCTTACATATCAATCGCTAAACCTACTATACTCACACAGAAAATCAAGTACTGGAGCCCAGTGTGAGCCAATCTGTTGTCTTCACCTTTATCGGCCGCGACCAGCCCGGGCTGGTCGAAAAGCTAGCCTCCACCGTCGCCGATCACGGCGGCAACTGGCTGGAAAGTCGCATGAGCCAGTTATCCGGACAATTTGCCGGAGTGGTTCGCGTTGCCGTTGCACCGGAATCTCAGGAAGGCCTGCGTCAGGCTCTGGAAGGTCTGGCGTCTCACGGACTGACCATCGTCAGTCACGCCAGCGACGATGATAGCACGTCCGACAGTGGATTATTCCTGCATATTGTCGGCAATGATCGCCCCGGCATCGTTCGCGAGGTCTCTCGCGCCCTCGCCCGCCAGCAGATCAATGTGGTCGACATGCACACGGAAATCACCTCCGCGCCCATGACCGGCGACCCGCTGTTTGAAGCCAGCGCCGAAATTCAGGTGCCCGAGGGTGTTGACCGGGACGAACTGGAAGACACTCTGGAAGCCATCAGCGAACAGCTGGGCGTTGAAATCGATTTGAAATAAGTCGCTACTGCCGCAGTTTTCTGACAATCGCGCTGGCCACCAGGGCCAGCAGCATAATCGCCAGCACCCCGCCTACGCACACCGCCAGAAAGGCTAGCACCTCACCAACCGGCACATCAAAGATATGAATGGTGGACCACACCAGCAAGGCGGTCGCCAAAACCGCCAGCGCGGGCGTACTGTACTTGCGCCAGCGGCGGTAAAGCTCAGGAAGGCTCAAAACAGCTCACTTGTAACAGGCAGGAAAAAAGGCACTTAAAAGGAAGTCTCGTGAGTCCACTCACAGCGCATGGCCATGTTTGAACTGTTGGGCTCGTGAAAGTCGGAATCGGTTTCCCAGACAAAGGTGTGAATGCCGTTGTAAAGGGTTTCCAGATGCACCGTCGCTGACACCCAGTACATACCGCGCAACACCCGCTCAAACTGTTTTATCCAGGTATTCCACTCGTGCTCGATGGCTTTGTAGGAACTGCCAAAATGAATAACGTCGGTATGTACTTCGTCAAGGTCCACCGCCGCCGGCGCGGGTGCGAACATTTCACGGGAGAGCAGCGGCCAGCTGTCGGCACTGGGAAGGCTTTCCATGACGGAGCGATTTATCAAACGGCGTTCATGGGCCTGATCGCCGCCACCCACCATATCGCGAATACAGCCGTACACGATTGATTCTGCCATAACCGTTTATAATTCCTGGAGAAATTGTTATGGCCATCTATGTTACCTGCCACCCAGGCTTTGGCCAAGCAAATAAACGCCGCAAAGATCACACTGTCAGCCTGCGCTCCTGAAGAAAGAACCAGGCCAGAACCAGAGCCACCAGTGAGGCAGCGACTGCCATCAGGAAAGTGACTTCCGCGCCAAAGTCCCAGAGCACGCCGCTGAGTATCGCGCCAAGCGCACCGCCGCCGCCGAAGCTGACGCCGCTGTAGAGCGCCATGCCCTGCCCCTGATAGCCCTTGAAAAACCGCCGCACCAGCTCCACCGCAACCGCATGCGAGCTGCCGAAGGTAGCCGCATGCATAAGCTGGGCAAAAAACAGGATTACTGCGTTATCCGCGAAGTAGCCAATCAGTCCCCAGCGCAGCACCGACAAGGTCAGGCTCACCAGCATGATATTGCGCAGACTGAAACCCGCCATCACCCTATGCATCACCAGAAACAGCACAACTTCTGCAAGCACGCCCAGCGACCAGAGCATGCCGGTGACCGTCTTGCTATAGCCCAGCGCCTCAAGGTGGATACTGAAAAAGGTGTAGTACGGGCCATGCGACACCTGCAACAGCGCGCAGATCAGCAGAAAGGCAATAACCGTTGGTGAAGAAACAATGGTCCAAAGACTGCTTTCTCGCTGGTCGCGCTGATCATTACCGGGTTTCTCCGACACCGTCAGACTACTGAGCCAGATACCGCCCAGCAGCAGCACATAAATCCACGGCAGCAAACCTATGGAAAAATAATCGAGAAATGCGCCGACACCGGCCACGGTGACAATAAAACCCACCGAGCCCCATACGCGAATCAGACTGTAACGGTGGTACTGCCCTTCAAGATGGGAAAGCGTGACCACCTCGAACTGGGCCAGCACCGCATTCCAGAAGAAACTGTAGCCAACCACAATAGCCATCAGCCACCAGAAATCGCTGCGATAAAACACACCGAGAAAAATAAGCAGAGCGAGAAAGGAGCCGAGCCGAATAATGAAGGAGCGCTTGCCGGTTCTGTCCGCCAACCAGCCCCACAGACTTGGCGCGACCACCTTGGTCGCCATCACCGCTGAAGACAACGCGCCGATGGCTACTGCGCTGTGCCCCAGCTCCTGAAGATAAAGCCCCCAGTAAGGAAGCCAGGCACCGAGCAAGCCAAAATAGGCGAAGTAAAAGGCCGACAGGCGTCCGTAGGGAAGCGGCATACCTCAGTCGGTAGCAGCTTGTCCGGGCGCCTTGCCTGGCACAACGGGCGTCGCTACCTGGACATCGGCATTTTGGCCGCGATGGCGCAGGAAGTGATCCATCAGCACCAGCGCCACCATGGCTTCGGCTATGGGTACCGCGCGAATGCCCACGCAGGGATCGTGGCGGCCAGTGGTAACAACATCCACCGCCTTGCCATCAACATCGATGGTTTCGCCGGGAATCAGAATACTGGAGGTGGGCTTCAAGGCGATAGAGGCAACAATATCCTGCCCCGAGCTGATTCCGCCCAGCACCCCGCCGGCGTTATTGCTTTTAAAACCCTCCGGTGAAATTTCATCCCGGTGTTCACTGCCCCGTGCAACCACCGCATCAAAACCGGCACCGATCTCAACGCCTTTCACCGCATTAATGCCCATCAAAGCATGCGCCAGTTCTGCGTCGAGACGGTCAAATACCGGCTCGCCGAGCCCCGGCGGTACATTACTGGCGACAATCGTGAGCCGCGCGCCGATCGAATCGCCGTCCTTGCGCAATTGCTGCATAAAGCCTTCCATCGATTCGATTTTGCTCGCATCCGGACAGAAGAAGGGGTTGGTTTCCACCACATCCCAGTCAACCGAATCAATACTGATCGGCCCGAGCTGGGACAGGTAGCCGCGCACCTCTATGCCACAGCGCTGACGCAGATATTTTTTAGCGATCGCGCCAGCGGCAACCCGCATGGCGGTTTCACGGGCAGACGAACGGCCACCGCCGCGATAGTCGCGCACACCGTATTTGTGGGTGTAAGTGTAGTCAGCGTGCATCGGCCGGAAGCGATCTTTGATCTTGCTGTAGTCCTTGGAGCGCTGATCGGTATTCTCAATTAGCAGGCCGATCGACGTACCGGTGGTTTTGCCCTCAAACACACCGGACAGGATCTTGACCTCATCATCCTCGCGCCGCTGGGTGGTATAGCGTGACGTACCCGGCTTGCGGCGATCGAGATCGCGCTGCAGATCAGCTTCGGTTAGCTCCAGCCCCGGCGGACAGCCATCCACCACAGCGCCCAGTGCCAGACCGTGGCTTTCACCAAAGGTGGTAAGGGTAAACAGTTTTCCGAAGGTATTGCCGGACATCGCGCTCTCACAGCCAATCGCAAAAGAAATTAATTATACGTGAATCACCCGCCCCCGTCAGAGCGCAGGCAGATCATCCTTTGAAATCACAAACACGCCGTGGCCGCCGCGCTCGAATTCCACCCAGGTTAACGGCAGCTCCGGGAAGGCCTCGTCCAGCGCCCGCCCGCTGTTGCCGACTTCCACCACCAGCAAGCCACCTTCGTTCAGGTGCCCAGCCGCCTGCTGCAGGATACGGCGGGTAATATTCAGGCCGTCATCCCCCGAGCCCAAGCCCAGCGCAGGCTCGGCGTGATACTCGGCGGGCATGCCAGCCAGATCTTCAGCGTCTACGTACGGCGGGTTGGAAACAATCAGATCAAAGCGCTGACCTTCGAGGCCCGAAAACACATCCGACTGCTGCGCCGTCACGCGGTCTGACAGGCTGTGGCGTTCGATATTGCTACTGGCCACTGCCAAGGCATCCGCCGACACATCGCTCAACACTACGCGCGACTCGGGAAAGGCAAAAGCGCAGGCAATACCGATGCAACCGCTGCCGGTGCACAAGTCCAGAATGTGCTCGGGTTCGACGTCGCCCAACCAGGGCTGGAAACCGACGTCAATTAATTCGGCCAAGGGTGAGCGCGGCACCAGAACACGCTCATCCACATTAAAGGGCAGACCGGCAAACCAGGCCTCGCCCACCAAATAGGCCACGGGTATCCGCTCGCTGATGCGCCGTTCAACCAATTGCTCCAGTTGCTGACGCTCTGTTTCTGTCAGACGCCCATCCAGCAAACGACGGTCCAGATCGAAGGGTAGTTTCAACGCGCCACAGACCAGATACCAGGCTTCATCCTGAGCATTATCAGTGCCGTGACCATAATAGAGACCCGCCGCGTTAAAGCGTGAAATAATCCAGCGCAGATAGTCTCTGACTGTTTCGAGTTCCCGACTCATTGAAATGGGAGTTCCTTGCACAAAAGGTCGCCAGTTTACTCTATTTTATACCGGCAAACCCGCGCAGCTAACCGGACAGTAATGGTCAGCCCTGTACGCTTTTGCTACCATCGCTTTCCCTTTGATCAGCCGTCGGACAGTACAGTGGAAAAAGCCTTTGCCGAAATCATCAAAAGTGTGGGAGAAGACCTGGAGCGGGACGGGCTTGTCGACACACCCAAACGCGCCGCCAAGGCTTTCCAGTTTCTGACCGAAGGCTACCGCCGCAAGGTGGATGACGTTGTAAACAACGCGCTGTTTGAATCCGACTGCAACGAGATGGTGATTGTCTCGGATATCGAGCTCTACTCGCTGTGTGAGCACCATCTGCTGCCCTTTATCGGCAAGGCCCATGTCGCCTACATTCCGTCAGGCAAAGTTCTGGGCCTGTCCAAGGTCGCTCGGATTGTCGACCTGTTCGCCCGCCGCCTGCAGATCCAGGAGCAGCTGACCACCCAGATCGCGCAAACCGTTCAGGAAGTCACCAACGCCGCCGGTGTCGGCGTCATCATCGAAGCCAAACACATGTGCATGATGATGCGCGGTGTGGAAAAGCAAAATTCCATCATGCGCACCTCCGCCATGCTCGGCGAGTTCCAGAATAATCAGGCAACCCGCCAGGAGTTTCTGTCTCTGATATCCGGCAGCCGCTAGCGGGTCAGCATATCTGCAGCTTTTTCCGCAAATCTCTTTGCCTCTTCGTCCGACGCCTGTGACAGATCAACCGCAGGCGGCGGCACGTTCAGGCCTTTCTGTACCGCCGGTCGCACGCGCATCCGCTCCATCCAGGCCTGCAGGTTATCCAGTCCCTCGACTTCCACGCCCGCCCAGAAGTGCACATGCACCCAGGTGAAATTGGCGATATCGGCAATACTGTAATCATCCGCCAGCCAGTCGCGCCCTTTTAAGCGTCCGTCCAGCACTTCGTACAATCGACGAGTTTCGTGCTGATAGCGGTCAATGGCAGGCTGAATCTTTTCCGGAAAATAGCGGTAAAACACATTGGCCTGTCCCTGCATTGGGCCGACACCGCCCATTTGGAACATCAGCCACTGAATAACACTGTACTTTCCCTTCGGGTCGGTGGGCATCAGCTTGCCGGTTTTCTCCGCGAGATACTGCAAAATCGCACCGGATTCAAATACCGTGATATCCGCATCGCGGTCAATAATCGCGGGAATACGACCGTTGGGATTGATCGCGAGAAACTCTGGCGTTTTCTGTTCGTTCTTGTCCAGCGCAATAGCCTTGAGCTCATAGGGCAAGCCCAGCTCTTCCAGCGCGATGGAGGCCTTCCAGCCATTGGGAGTCGCTGCAGTATACAACTCGATCATGTTAGCCCTTCTCCTGTGCCAAAAACTCGAGGATCAGCTTGGCAATAGTAGCCGCGCCATCCTCCATGTGAAAGTGGTGGCCCCCCGGCAGGCTTTCAAGCTGACATTGCGGAATCAGACGGATCAATTCATTAAGCTCCGGAAACTGGGCGTAGCCCTTTTCCGCGACAATCAACAATACCGGCGGCATCAGTGCCTTCAGAAAAGCCTCAATATGCGCTGTCGACAACTTGAACGCCGAAGCGCCCTTTAGCCGCTGATCGGCTCGCCAGAGCCAACCACCCGTCACCGCCTTTGCGCCGCGCTCGGCCAGCACCCGGGTCGCGGCTTCGCTCATGCCGGTTGTGCGCTGACGCAGCGCGATAAGCTCATCCAGTGTTGGGTAGACTTTGCCAGGCTTGGTAGAAAGCGCTTTAGCATCACGCAGGAAGTCACCCAGTTGCTTTGGGGACTGATCGATGGAAACAGCCATCGGCACCAGGCCGTCAAGGCAGACCAAACGTTTGACCCGCTCCGGACAACTGGCAGCCAATAGCATCGACATCATCGCCCCTCTCGAATGGCCCAGCAGATTGAATTGCTCCCAGCCCATCTGATCCGCCACCGCCAACAGTACCGGCAGGTCGTCCCAGATATTGTAGGTGGCATGCGCGGGTCGGTCATCGCTGAGCGCATTGCCGGGCATATCAAGGGCCAGCAGTGGCAAACCCGCCTCGCCCAGTGCGTTAAAACTGGCCGCATTATCGAGCCAGCCATGCACCGCCAGCACCGGCTCTGTCGACCCAGCATCTCCCGGCCACCAGCGCCCACACACTTTCAAGCCGTCAATATCAAAAACTTTTTCCTGTACACTCACTGGCAGCTCGCAATTGTCTGGTAATTTGGGGCATGTCGCAGCCAGCGCAGGCGGCCTACACCAGCGGCCACAACAGGCAATTCAATCAACGCCATACTGGCTGGCGCCATCACTTCTCGAAGCTCATCGCCACAGAACCACGTCAACGCATGACTGAACAGCGGATTGTGGCCGATCAAAAGCAGACGCTCTGCGTCGGTCTGAGCGATCGCTTCTTCAAGCCTTTCCAATGACACATCCGGTGTCAGCGCTTCGCTGTTTTGCGAATTTGTATTCGGATAATGAGGTGCAAAAGCTTCGGCAGTCTGCTGCGCCCGGGCGTAAGGGCTGACAAGAATTTGCTGTGGTTGCCAGTGGGCGCTCAGCCAGGTCGCCGCCGCCTTGACCTGAGAAAGACCGCCAGGGGTGAGACAGCGCTCGCGGTCACTGTTTGCCCGCATGGAGGCCTCACCGTGACGAATGAAAACGCATTCCATCAGCGCAGACTGAAATCTACATCCCGGGTCTGATCGGCGCTCATCATGGTCGCGACCACCTCATCCAAGGATTGTCCGTTATAGATAATGGCGTAAAGACCCCGTGCAAGCGGCATATGCACTTCTAACTCCTCAGCCTGGGCATACAGCAGCTTGAGCGTATTCACCCCTTCTGCCACCTGACCCAGTTCAGCCACGACCGCATCCAGATCCTTACCCTGCCCCAACGCATAGCCAACCCGATAGTTGCGACTCAGTGGCGAAGTACAGGTGACAAACAGATCGCCGACGCCGCCCAGCCCCATAAAGGTCATGGGGTCTGCGCCTTTTTTCACCGCGAAGCGACACATCTCGGCCAGCGATCGGGTTATCAGGACACTCTGAGTGTTGCTGCCCACGCCCATGGCAGCGGCAATGCCGGAGCAAATGGCGTAGACATTTTTAAGCGCACCACACAATTCAAGACCAAAGGTATCTTCACCGGCGTAAACGCGAAAGTAACTGCACTGTAACAAGCGCTGAATGGTATCGGTCACCTCGCTGTCCCGACTGGCAACTACGGTGGCGGTGATCTGTCGCTCAGCCAGCTCCTTGGCCAGGTTGGGGCCGCTCATTACACCCAGACGGGCATTGGGCAGCTCTTCATGAATCACCTGACTCATCAGCTTGAAATCATCGCCATCGGCCTCAATACCCTTGGTGGTACTGATCAGTATGCAGTCATCACTGAGCAGCCCCGCCAGAGTTCGTGACACTTCCCGACAGGATTTGCTGGGCACCGCCATAAAGACAACATCGGCGGCCTGAACGGCTTTCGCCAGATCGGTGGTCGCCCGCAACGACGGGTTCAGGGCGACTCCCGGCAAATAGGTTTCATTGACCTGATGCTGGTTGATTTCAAGGGCCCGCTCTTCACTGCGCAACCAAAGCTGCACCGCATGACCGTTGTCAGCCACAATATTGGCGATGGCGGTACCGAAACTGCCGCCGCCGAGTACGGCAACACGATAGGACTTCTCGGACATAATTTATTCTTAACTCTGCCGCTGTGGCAGGCAGTCTACCACAGGGAATTGGGGATTTATTCGCAGGCCAGGTTCCCGCCTGCAACACCGCTGCAGGCGGGAACCACTATAGCGAGATGCCTAGCGGGACAGCTCCAGAAGCAGCTTATTCAGCTTGCGGATATAGGCGCTGGGATCGTCAATATCGGCACCTTCAGCCAGATGCGCCTGGTCAAACAGGATCTCCACCAGATCGCCAAAACGATCCTCGTCGGTTTCCTTGTCCAGCTTCTGCACCAGCGGATGCTCAGGGTTAAGCTCAAAAATCGGCTTGCTGTCGGGCACGTCCTGACCGGCCTGCTCCAGAATGCGCTTCATCTGCATGCCCAGATCGTAGTCACCCACAACCAGACAGGCCGGGGAGTCGGTCAGGCGGTTGGTAACACGCACTTCCTGTACCTTGCCCTCGAGAATACCCTGCACCCGCTCCACCAGATCCTTGTGTTCCTTGGCCAGCTTTTCCTTTTCTTTCTTCTCTTCTTCCGCGTCCAGCTCACCCAGATCCAGCTCGCCGCGACCTACGTCCTTGAACTGCTTGCCGTCGTACTCGCCCAACTGATTCATCAGCCAGTCGTCAACACGATCGGAAAGCAGCAGCACTTCAATGCCTTTCTTGCGGAACACTTCCAGGTGTGGGCTGTTGCTGGCCATCACATGAGACTCGCCCACCACGTAGAAAATATCCTTCTGCCCCTCTTTCATACGAGCGATATAGTCGTCCAGCGAGTGGGTCTGCTCAGGCTTATTGTCGTGGGTGGTGGCAAAGCGCAGCAATTTGGCTATTTTTTCGCGATTGGTGAAATCTTCTGCAGGCCCCTCTTTCAATACCTGACCAAAGGTTTTCCAGAAGGTTTGATACTTGTCCGCATCTTTTTTCGCCAGTTTTTCCAGCATGTCGAGTACACGCTTGGTCAACGCCGCCTTCATGGAATCGACGTTGGGGTCTTTCTGCAGAATCTCTCGCGAGACATTCAATGACAGATCATTGGAGTCCACCACACCTTTTACAAAGCGCAGGTACAGCGGCAGGAACTGTTCCGCCTCGTCCATGATAAAGGTGCGCTGTACGTAGAGCTTCACCCCGCGATTGGCATCGCGGTTCCACAGATCAAAGGGCGCCTTTTCAGGAATATAGAGCAGGCTGGAATACTCGAGTTTGCCTTCGACCTTGTTATGGCTCCAGGTGAGCGGCTCATTAAAATCGTGGGAAATATGCTTGTAAAACTCGATGTATTCTTCGTCCTTAACCTCACTGCGATTGCGCACCCACAGGGCAGTCGCCTCGTTAATGGCTTCCAGCTCAGGCAGCGCACCTTCCTTGATCTGCTCTTCGGTTTGAGACTTGTACATCATCACCGGCAGCGAGATGTGGTCGGAGTATTTTTTGATCACCGAGCGCACACGCCAGTCGTCGGCAAACTCCAGCGAGTCATCGCGCAGATGCAGCACCACCTGAGTGCCGCGCTCGGCGCGCTCTACCGGCTCGATCGAGAAATCCGCCTCGCCTGTGGACTCCCAGTGAACCGCTTCGCTGGCCGACAGGCCGGCGCGGCGGGTAAAGACCTCAACCCGGTCGGCCACGATAAAGGCCGAATAGAAACCAACCCCGAACTGACCGATCAACTGGGCGTCTTTTTTCTTGTCGCCGGTGAGGTTTTTCAGATATTCCGCGGTGCCTGAGCGGGCGATGGTACCCAGGTTCTGGATAACCTCGTCCTTCGACATGCCGATGCCGTTATCGGTGATGGTAATGGTCTTGGCGTCTTTATCGGTCACCACGGTAATTTTTAGATCCGGGTCTTCTTCAAGCAGCTCAGGGGCTTCAAGCGATTCAAAGCGCAGTTTGTCAGCAGCGTCCGAAGCGTTTGATATCAGTTCTCGCAGGAAGATTTCCTTGTTGCTGTACAAGGAGTGGATCATCAATTTCAGGAGTTGCTTGGCTTCCGTCTGGAAGCCCATGGTTTCCTTTGCAGCGGTGGCAGACGTGGCAGACATAAAGGGCCCTCGATCTCTGTTATAAGGTAAAAAGAGTTAGTGAGGGGGATATGGGGGCTGAGGCAGTGAATTCAAGCCCCCGAAAAAGGCCGGAGGCAAAAAGGAGCCCGTGGAACAGGCCCCTGTAGCATCGGGCTTACAGTCGGATCTTGTCCATCAGGCGATTAGGCCTGATTTCCAGCTCATCGACCGACACCCCAGGATCCATGCCGAGGCAAAAGGCCACCGCCTCAGCGACGTGGCAGACATCCATCCCAAAATCCATATGCGGCCCACAGCGCTTGTGCCACAAATCGATTCCGGATTTGAGCTTGTCAAAATCCCAGCCCGCGGCAAATTCCGTCGCCGCCGCACCCGGCCGCAGCAGGGTAACGCCGATATCCTTCTCCTGCATCTCCCGCCGCAGATCACGAGTCAAACGCTCGACCGCAGCCTTGCTCGCTGCGTAAAGAGACAGCCCCAACATCTCGTCGTGGTGAAACGCGCTGGCGGAGCTGATATTGACGATACGCGGGTTGGGCGAGCCCTGCAGCAGCGGAATCGCCGCCCGACAGGCATAAATTACACCGGCAATATTAATGTCCAGCTGGGCACGAATATCCTCATCGCTGTACTGTTCAACCAAGCCCGGTTTGGCAACTCCGGCATTGTTAATCAACCCGTCGAGCCGCCCAAAATACTCAGACACCGCCACAATGGCTTTTGTTACAGCATCCGAGTCAGTGACATCGGCCAAAAAAGCATGAGCTTTGTCATCACCCAGCTCAGCGACGGCTTCCGCCAGCTTCGCCTCGTCCCGCGCCAGCAAGCCGACCCTGGCGCCACGACTGACCAGCTCTTTGGCGATGGCCAGACCAAAGCCCCGGGACGCGCCGGTCACCACATAGACGTGGTTTTCGATCGACTGACTCATACTCCAATCGCCACCGTTTTGGTTTCCAGATACTCTTCAAAGCCTTCCGGCCCCATTTCCCGGCCGACGCCACTTTCCTTGTAGCCGCCAAAGGGCGCATCGGGCCCGAGGAAGTTGCCGCCGTTAACGTTCATGGTGCCGGTGCGTACCTTGCGGGCAAAATTCAGGGCGCGCTCTTCGCTGGCGGAATAGACCGCACCCGACAGACCGTAGGGGGAGTCGTTGGCGATACGCAGGGCATCCGCTTCATCCTCATAGGCAATCACCGCCAGTACCGGGCCAAAAATTTCTTCCTGGGCAATGGTCATGCTGTTGTCCACGTCGACGAACACGGTGGGTTCAACATAATAGCCCTTGTCGAGATGGGCCGGACGACCGCCGCCTAGCAGCAGGCGAGCCCCCTCTTCCTTGCCCTTCTCGATATAGGCCAGCACCCGGGCGCGCTGCTTCGCATTGATCAGCGGACCCATCATATCGGCCTCGCTCTCCGGATCACCGTAGCCCAGCATACCGATATAGGATTTCAACAGCTCTTCGGCTTCGGCCTGCTTCGATTTCGGAATCAATAGGCGCGTGGTGATCGCGCAGCCCTGACCCGCGTGGGCGCCAATGGAAAATACGCCGAACAGGGAGCTGGCCAGATCGGCGTCGTCGAGAATCACCATGGCTGACTTGCCACCCAACTCAAGAAAAACTCGCTTCACCGTGTCGGCTGCATTTTTCATGATGTGCTTGCCGACCGCTGTTGAGCCAGTAAAGGACACCACATCGACGCGCGGGTCGGTCGTCAGGAAATTACCGATTTCAGCCGGGTCAGAGGCAGTCAGCACATTAAAGACCCCGGCAGGAAAGCCCGCTTCTTTGGCGTAGCGTCCCAGCAGGCTCGAGGTCCAGGGCGTGTCCGGTGCCGCTTTCAAAACGACGGTGCAACCTGCCGCCAGCGCCGGCATACACTTGGCCAGATTGATCTGGATCGGGAAGTTCCAGGGCGTAATGGCCGCCACCACTCCTGCCGCTTCTTTCCAGACGATGCGTTTGCTTTTTACCCCCATTACCTCGTACTCACCGATCTCCCGCTCCCACTGGAAACGTTCCAAGTAGTCCAGCGGCCAGCTGGCCATGGAAACCGGGCCGTCACATTGGGGCCCGAGAGCAAAACAGCGGGTCGCACCGACTTCGCGCTGGGAGGCTTGGCGCAGTTCCTCGATATTTTCCTGCATCACTTCCACAAAGCGCCGAAGTACTTTTAAACGCAGCCCGTGATTGCTGGCCCAATCGCTTGAATCAAACGCCTGCCGCGCCGCCGCCAAAGCAGCCTCGGCATCGGTGAGGCTGGCATCGGCGGCAACACCGATGACTTCTTCGGTCGCCGGGTTGATATTCTCATAAGTGCGGCCCTGATCGGCGTCAACGAGCTCGCCATTGATGTAGAGGCGCTGCTCACCGTAAGTCGGTTGCGTCATAAAAGAGGATCCTTTTTCGATAGGTAGGCGCCGGGCGCCCGAGTCATATGCTGCTAAATGCTAAGCCTGTCCTTTCAAAAAGGTCTGGCGAATATTCTTTCTAACCGTCTCGGTCGCCGGCAGCTCCAGGTTCAGCTCTCGGCAAAGTGCCAGCGCGTGATCGAGGTCTTTTTCTCCCAGCCCGGCAAAGGGGCCAAAAAACTCGTCCATCTGCTCTTCGGTACAGCCAGCCAACAACCCTTCACGGCCGGTGATAAACTGCTTGGCCGATGGCGTGATAATGCCGTTGACGTCGCCAACTGCGTACAGATCTTCTGGGTTAAGGCCCGCCTTTTTCATCAGTGCGACACCCTCGCTGACAGCGGTAAAGGCGGCATAGGTCATCAGGTTATTGGCCAGTTTCAAGACCACGCCGGAGCCCACTTCGCCGCCATGTACTACGCGTTTCGAAGTACACTCCAGCATCGGCAGGGCTTTTCCCAATGCGGCTTCCTCAGCGCCCACCATAATGCACAGGCTGCCGTCTGCCGCGCCAGAGGCACCACCGGTAATCGGTGCATCGATCACGTGAATATCAAACTCTGCCGCATCCTTGGCCCAGCGAAGCATGTTGGTTCGGGTCACGGTACTGTGAATTGCGATAACGGCACCGGAACGGCCATTGGTTAGCATGCCCTCGTCACCGTAGAGAATGGCATCCACGTCCTTGTCATCGCGAACACAGACACCGATCACGTCGCACTCGGCGGCAAGACTGGCAACGGAATCAGCAGCCTTCGCTCCCAACTCGGCCATTTCAGCCACGGGCTCTGCAACTACATCAAACACCGTTACCTGAATGCCCTTCTCGGCCCCGTTTTTTATCAGCACGGAGCACATGGGCTTGCCAATATTGCCCAGACCGATATATCCCACTTGAGTCATTCTGATTTACCTTATCGTTGTTGTGCGCTGGAACTCCCGGACACGCTAGCATACAAAAGCAATTTTAGTAAATATCCATTTTAATATATGGTCAATACCTGTTACCTTAATACGCAGAATCAGCCAGCCACTCCACACGCGGATAATAAAGACATGAAAGCAGACTATAGCGGTGATTACCGCCCGGATTTCAAGCTGACCGATCTGGACCACTCGACCCTTGCCTGGTACGGACGCGAAGTCATGCTGGCCAACCATATTCACGATCGGGCCATCATGCCGCAACTGGCCATGACCTACGGCATGAGCGCCCAGACCCAGGCAGCCTGTGACGAGTGGATGGGCTCAAGCCCAATCTACAATTACCGCAACCGCACGCTGCTCAATATCGGTGGCGATAATGTGGAAACCATTCTCAAGGCCTTTCAGTTCGACATTGGCGCGCCCCACACCTTCCTGCAGTTTCACTTTGCCCTGCAGTCACCCGAAAAAGGGCAGTTCTGGCTGCCCTACTGCGGCGCTTATAACCACGTACGTCGCCTGACCAATGCGGACCCGAAATCCGAAACCCAGATCTGCCACCACATGGAAGATCCGACCTTCGATGCCACAGTCATGGCCGTAAACCAGCGTGCCCGCTGCCGCCCGATATTCCGCCCGCCCCACGGTGAAGTACCAGCAGAGGGCCCCTGCCGCTGGGAGGTCTTTCTCGGGGACGATCTGATTCTGGTGGAAGACTGTGAGGTACTGCCGCAGGTAAAACAATCACGCGCCGCCAGTTTTGAATTTGCCCCCATCGACTCTGCCGACGATGGCATGATGGATTACAGCGGTCCGCTGAAACCCGACTTTAGGCTGGAAGATCTGGCGCATCCGGTACTGGCCCGGCAGTGCAAGGAGTTTTCGCTGGACGTTCACCTGCTGCAGCGAGCCTGCTATACCTCCATCATGCGCGATCACGGCGAGGAAGCGGCCTGGAGCATGACTGCTGAACAATGGCGCGCCATGGCACCTGTCTATATTCACCGCTTGCGCCGCGTGATGGGCATTGCCGGCGATGATATGGAGGCGATCCTGAAACTACTGCAGGTCGATCCCTACCTGCCGCAGGAGTATGTAAAATTCGGCACCGCTAAACTCAGTGACAGCCACGGCCGTTTCTGGATTGAAGACTGTGAAGCTCTGGAAGATGAAGCGCTGGGCGTGCTGGGCTTACTGATCAAGCGTCCGGATATCGGCCTGTCGGCCCCGGTCGCCGCGGTGAATGGCAAGGCTGTTTGTCAGCCCCTGGCAGACTGCCCGGAAGCCGATGGTAAAGCCGTGCTGGCCTGGGATATTCTGATTGATGAAGCCAACCAGCCCCCTGCACCGTCCGATTACACGGCGCTGGTGGCCGGCGAGGATTTGTGGGACCACGATGCGAGTATTCACAGCTACCAATACCGCTAAACAGCGATGATTTGCCGGGCGGTTCGCGCCCGGCCGATTGATTAGCGCTGCTGCATCAGAGCGTCGATAAAGTCGTTGGTGAAAACCCGCAGTGGATCAAATTTATCCAGACATCTGATCGCCGCGTTCCACCCTGAACTTTGGGGCCGACCATCGCAGTGCCCTTTGGGAATTACACGCGACAGATAATCCGTATCCGTCCACGCGGCCTCGGGCCGGTAGGCCCAACCTTTAGACCACTCCGGCCTGACCATGGCCTCGTCACCCTTGAAGCGGCTGTGCAGCCACTGCTCCATTTCGGCATTGAAGGCGTGTGACATATCGGTACCGACGAAGCTCAGGCAATCGAACCACACCGCCACGTCCCATTCCGGGTGCTGCTCGACCGGGCGAATGGCCGACAGCATCGGCGCCTCAGCCGAAATACCATCGACCTCATCGGGCTGATCGAGACCGGTGACCCGAATCTCCACTGGCATATTGATGGGATATTCGCCCATCGCCTCGTAGGCCGCCACCATGTCTTTAAATTTTTCGGCAAAGTCATGAATCACGCGCTGCACATTACTGCGCCGTGTGAGCACCGCATAGCCGCTGGCTTCAATACGCAGCGTAGACGGCTTGATATAGAGCAGCGTGTTCTTTGACTCACCCCAAATATCACCCGATTGCGTTGCGGCCAGACCGGCGGTGGTGACGTTGTACATCATCTGTCCAAACAATGGCGTCGACGCTTTGTTGTCACGTGTCAGGGAACGCGCCATTTCTTCAATTTCATCGGGCATATTGTCCGAGAAGGGGTAGTTATAGGGTTCGGTCACTTCACGTGAAAACAGTGGTTTTTGCGGGGCCACACTCCACACTTTCAGCCAGGGCTTGTCGGTAAAAGGAAACCAGATGACTTCCATGCGCCCGGCCTTATCAAGGTAGTGCGCAACCGTGCGGCCATTAGATTCCGGCGGCCCCAGCAGCTCGTCCACGTGAATATCAGTGAAGCTCTGGCAGCGCAGCTTTTGATTTTCACCAAGCTGGAAGACAGCCTCCACCACCAGCACCCGGCCGAGGTTGGTGATCACCGCAGCCGCATCGCGGTCGCGTCGATCGATGGTTTGCAGAGTATAGGCGTTGGCCTTTTTGTCCCAGGCCACAACGGTGACTTCCAGCACAAGATTCGACAGACTGCCATAGCTGTGACCCGGCGCACGCTGCTCGCCAACAGCTGGGACCGCCGTACCGTGAGCATCCACTGCCAGCACACCGCCAACAGTGACATCCCCCGGTGCAGGCACGGCCGTCATCCCCAGGTTGTGGGCTTCGACAAAGCCCAGCAGATCTTCCATATACACGCCCGCCTGGGCCCGCACAGCCGGCAGCGCCCAGCCATAATCCATGCTGATATTGGCCAGGTAGTCGACCGTATTCAGCAGAATCACCTGAGTCTGACAGTCCATATCGGGAGTTACGTGAATGGGCGACCAGTTATGCATTGCGCCACGTGGGCGTACCTGCCAGCCCTGCGCCGCGGCCCAGTTCACAAGATCAACACACTCCTGCGCTGAACGCGGTGCGCAGGTCCAGAGGGAATCGATAACGATGCCCTTGGACCAGTTCTCAAAACCCTGTTTGAACACATTCAGATGCGCAGGCAGGTTCGGTGGCGGCACACAGTCGCTCGCCTCAGCGATTCCCACGCGAAAGGCCGGAACCCAGGCGGCAGCAGAAACAATTGCGGAACTTTTCAGAAAACGGCGGCGAGACAGCTCAGGCTTTGCCTGAGGAGAGTTATCAGAAGACATACTTCCCCTTACAACTATTTTTGTTATTGGTGGTACATTTTTATAGTTCTAAAAAAATAATAGGTTTGTCCGCAAAAAGCGACAGAAAATTTACGCAGCTTTTCAAAACAGTGCTGTAATCGGCAAATTGATCGCGACACGGTAAGTGGTGTCGCGGAGGTACTGGCTAAGCCCGGCGGCTGGCAGGCATGCCCTGGAAACCGGTTAAGTAGCAGCTATTAAGCCGCAGCCTTCCCTGCGCATAGGTGGGTGGGTTTGGTAGGAGTACGGCCTCGGTATGCTCGGGCAAAGCCGGCAGGAGGCCGCAGTGATGGCATCTAATCGTTGGTGCGAAACAGATTGAGAATACTCGAGAAATCCTTCTGTCCGTTTCCAGCCAGACCGTGGGCCGTATAGAGGCTACGGGCCAGAGAACCCAGCGGCACCGAGCTTTTACTGGAAATACTGTTTTCCATCGCAAGCCCCAGGTCCTTGATCATCAAGTCCACCATAAAGCCCGGCTGGTAACCCTTACTCGCAGCGGAGTTCTCCTGCACGCCTGGATAGGGATTGTAGACCTCCAGCGACCAGTTGCGCCCGGAGCTAGCCAGCATGATCTCGGACAGCACTTTCGGATCGAGGCCATTGTTGGCACCCAGCTGCAGAGCCTCGCTTGTGCCAATCATATGGATCGCCAGCAGCATGTTGTTGCACATTTTGGCAACCTGCCCCGCGCCATGATCGCCCGCGTGAAAAATATTCTTGCCCATGCCCGCCAGGATCGCTCGGGCGCGTTCAAAATCGTCAGTCTTGCCACCGCACATAAAGCTCAGCGTTCCCGCCTGCGCTGCAGCAACACCGCCAGAGACTGGCGCATCCATCACGCCAATTCCCAACTCTGTACCAGCTGCTGCCAATTCGCGGGCACTTTCTGCATCAATGGTGGAGCAATCCAGAACCAGTGCGCCTTTGGGCAAAGATTTAAGAATGCCGTTAGTCTCGTCCAGATAAACTGACAACACATGCTGGCCGGCGGGCAGCATGGAAATAACGGCGTCGACACCCTCGATCGCGGCCCGTGCCGACGAGGCAGTATTAACGCCTTCAGCTTTAACCGCCGCCAGCGCCTTATCTGAAAGATCAAAGGCTGTGACGCTATGGCCAGCCTTGGCGAGATTGATCGCCATCGGGCCACCCATATTTCCCAGACCGATAAATGCAACTGTGCTCATGTCAGGCCCTCTTCAGTTCGGCGATATCCGCCAGCGGATTTTGCGGCCACGGCGGTGTGAAAAATTGCTCAATCAGCTCTGCCGGGACTTCCTCAACTGAGGGATAGATCCACCTGGGGTTTTTGTCCTTATCGATCAGCAAGGCGCGCACGCCTTCGGCAAATTCTGGGTGACGTACGACGGTAGTCGACAGCATTAACTCGAACTGGAAAACCTCTTCAAGTGACAGGGCTTCGCCGCGCTTGAGCTGCTGCCAGATATTGTGCGCGGTGATGGGCGAGCCGTGGGCCAGACTGGCCTTGGCTTTCTCCAGCCACTTGTCATCAGACTCAATAGCGAGAATATTGTTAACCACCGTTTCCAGATCGCTGGCACTGCACACCCGATCGATCAGCTCTCGGTGCTCGGCAATCGCACTGACCAGCTCACTGCCATCTTCCTGCGTCGCCCTGGCAGCAGTGTGTGATTTCAGCGTTTCTGTTAGCAGATTCTTGTTAGCGGCATCATCAGCTTTCCAGTCCAGCCCTTTGACGAGGTCAAAAATCTCCGCTTTGCGGGCCCGCAGGGCAAAGTAACGCGCCATGCCAGCATAAAGCGTATCCGCGGCATTGATGGAGGCTGCAGTCAGTGCCACAAACAAACCGGTTTTGCCCGGCATGCGATTCAGAAACCAGGTGCCCCCCACATCCGGGTAGAGGGCAATGGTGATTTCCGGCATGGCAATGCGGGTTTTCTCGGTAACAATCGCATGGCTGCAGCCCATAAACAGACCCAGGCCGCCGCCCATAACAATGCCGTCGCCCCAACACACCACCGGCTTGGGATAAATATGAAGCAGGTAATCGAGGCGATATTCGCGCTCGAAAAAAGTTTCCGCCTCCACACAGGGGCCGCCAGGGGTTTTGGTCGCCGAACGATAAAGTTCCTGAACGTCGCCGCCAGCACAGAAGGCCTTCTCGCCAGTACCCTGCAGCCAGACCGCGGCAATGCGATCGTCGTGCTGCCAGTCCTGTAACTGGGCCAGCATCAAATCAACCATTGGCAGGGTCAGAGAGTTAAGGGTTTTCTCGACGCTGAGGGTTATCACACCAATAGCTTTGCCGTTGGCGGCGTCCACTTCCTCAAAAATAACGGGGCCGGGCTCAGGCATTTTTCCACTCCGGTTCACGTTTATCGAGAAAGGCCTGCACCCCTTCCACCTGATCCTGGGTATCGAACAAATCGACAAACAACTCGCGTTCCAGCGGCAATTGCGGGTTCATGGCGCGCTCTCGAGCGCCGCGAATCAGCTTCTTGCAAGCCGCAACACTGGACGGGCTCTGCTTGGCGACCTGATGCGCCAGCTCCACTGCACGCTTGAGCGATTCGCCTTTGGGAACCACTTCCTGGGCCAAGCCGATTTTCTCAGCAGTCGCCGCGTTGATTCGCTCGTTGCAAAGAATCATCTTCGCTGCCCAGGCCTCGCCCACCAGCCAGCTCAGACGCTGAGTGCCGCCAGCACAGGGCAGCAGTCCGACGCGCGCTTCCGGCAAGGCCATCTGCGCCTGCTCTTCCACAATACGAATATCGCAGGCCAGTGCGAACTCCAGGCCGCCGCCCATGGCATAACCGTTCACCGCCGCAATCGCCACCCCTCGAAAATCCGCAAGGGCTTCAAAGGCTTCGCCAAAGGCATCGGCCATTTTGCGGGCATTGTCCTTGTCCCCATCGGCGAACATTTTCAGGTCTGCCCCGGCAGAGAAAAATTTCTCGCCTTCGCCGGTCACTACCAGTGCGTAGATGTCTTTGTCTTTATTCAAACCATCGACAATCGTCTTCAGCCCGGGCAGGCTGTCGCCATCCCAGGTGTTCGCAGCCGGGTTGTCGATGGTAATGATCGCAACGTGGCCGTCGCGCTCCAGTTTAAGTTTCGGTGTCGGGCTTTTTGTCATCTGAGCATCTCCGTCATACCTTCCATCAGAATGCGGCGCGACAAAATCACGCGCATGATCTCGTTGGTGCCTTCCAGAATCTGGTGCACCCGGCTGTCGCGCAGAAAACGCTCCACCGGGTACTCCCGAATGTAACCGTAACCGCCGTGCAATTGCAGGGCCTGATTGCACACCTCAAATCCAACATCGGTGGCAAAGCGTTTGGCCATGGCACAGTAAGCGGTTTTTTCCGAGTGATTGCTGTCGAGTTTGAAAGCAGCCATACGCACCATCTGCCGGGCAGCCACAAGCTCGGTAAGCATATCCGCCAGCTTGAACTGGGTGTTCTGAAACTCGGCAATGCGCTGACCGAACTGTTCACGCTCAGACACATGACTCAAGGCAAACTGCAAACAGGCCTGGGCGGCACCAATCGAGCAGGTCGCGATATTGATTCGCCCCCCGTCCAGCCCTTCCATGGCAATGGCAAAACCCTGCCCCTCTTCGCCCAGACGATTGGCCACAGGCACTGCAACCTCATCAAAGCTGATGGCGCGAGTGGGCTGGCTGTTCCAACCCATTTTCTCTTCTTTTTTGCCATAACTGATACCCGGCGCGTCAGCGGGAATGGCAAAGGCACTGATGCCTTTGGGGCCCTCAGTACCGGTGCGGGCCATTACCACCAGCACATCAGAATCCCCGGCACCGGAGATAAAGGCTTTGCTGCCGGTCAGCCGGTACATCTCGCCGTCGCGCACTGCGCGGGTTTTCAGGTTGCCGGCGTCGGAACCCGCATTCGGTTCCGTTAGGCAGTAGGAAGCAAGCAACTCACCGGTGGTCAGCTCGGGGCAGAAAGTCCTTCGCACCTGTTCGCTGCCGTAGCGCGCCACCATATTCAGCGCCATATTGTGGATGCTGATATAAGCCGCCGTAGAGGGGCAGGCCGCCGCCAGCTCTTCCAGAATAATGGCGGAATCGAGACGAGACAGATCAATGCCTCCCTCGGATTGTGGCGTGTACAGCCCCATAAAGCCCAGCTCGCCCGCCTGACGCAGCACGTCTTTGGGAAAAATCTGCTTTGCGTCCCATTCCGCAGCCTTGGGCGCCATGACATCCTGCGCGAACTGGCGCGCCGTTTCCTGAAAGGCGCGCTGGTCTTCATTCAGTTCGAAATCCATGGAGCCCTCCGCTATTTAAGCGCGATGGTCATATTCGGCTGGTCACCCGCCGCCTCATCCACTGGCCAGCGGGCAGTAATGGTTTTGGTTTCCGTGTAGAAGCGTACCGCCTGCTTGCCATAAGCGTGCAGGTCACCCATAAAGGAAGCCTTCCAGCCAGTGAAAGAGAAGAATGGCAGCGGCACCGGAATCGGAATATTTATACCCACCTGCCCGACTTCAATTTCGTGCTGGTAGCGACGGGCCGCCGCACCTGATTTGGTAAAGATGGAGGTGCCATTGCCAAAGGGGCAGGCATTGATCAGCTCGATCGCCTCACCCAGTGTTTTAACGTGCATGCACACCAGCACCGGACCAAAGATCTCTTCCCTGTAAATCGTCATATCGGTGGTTACATCGGTAAAAATAGTTGGCCCCACCCAGTTACCGTCAGGGTAACCCTCGACCGTGCAGTCTCGCCCGTCCAGCAAGCAGGTGGCGCCCTCTTCGATGCCCTTGCCGATATAGGCTTTTACACGCTCGGTAGCGGCCTTACTGACCAGCGGTCCGTAGCCGGCACTCGCATCATTCCAGTTGCCGGGCTGAACTTTGGCAAGCTTCTCTTTGAGTTCATCGACCCACTGAATGCTGTCGCCGACGAACACCGCCACACTGATCGCCATGCAACGCTGGCCTGCCGCACCGACTGAGGCGCCTACCAGGTTGTTTACCACAGTATTTTTATCCGCATCGGGCATCACCACCATGTGGTTTTTGGCGCCGGCAAAACACTGTACCCGCTTCAGATGGTGAGTGCCGGTGCGATAGATATGCTCGCCAACCGGAACCGAGCCCACAAACGAGATGGCCTTGGTAATGTGATGCGTCAGCAGGTGATCCACCTGGTCCTTGCCTCCGTGCACCATCTGCACAACGCCATCAGGGCAGCCCGCCTCTTTGAACAGCTCAAGCAGGCGCACAGCGGTCAGCGGTACCTGTTCTGAAGGTTTGAGCACAAAGGTATTGCCACAGGCCACCGCCAACGGAAACATCCACAGCGGAATCATCGCCGGAAAGTTAAAGGGGGTAATACCCACACAGACACCCAGCGACTGCACATTGCTATAGGTGTCCACACCGTTGGCAACATTCTCAACGGTTTCGCCCATCAACAGCGATGGCACATTGCAGGCGTGCTCCACTACTTCAATACCGCGCCACACGTCACCCTTGGCGTCTTCAAAGGTCTTACCGTTGTCTTCAGCAAGAATTTCAGCCAGCTCGTCGTGGTGTTCTTTCAGCAAAGCCTGATAACGCAGCATCAACCGGGCCCGCTCCGGGACCGGGACGTTGCGCCAGGTTTTAAAGGCATCTGCGGCGCCTTGAATGGCCTGTTCAACCTCATCCGATGTCGCGAAGGGCACTTCGGCGAGCACGCCCTGAGTGGCGGGGTTGATGACTGGCAGGGTCTGAGCCGATTTGCTGTCGACAAACTGGCCATTGAGGAAAAGGGGTACACGCTTGCTCATTGCATCACCTGTGATGGGTTGATTGGTCAATGATTGCGACTCTAGCAAGCGTAGTTTCCCAATGATATTGACGAAGTTTTGAATTACATGGACTATATTGCGGAACAATTAAGGATAGAATTCCATGAGCCAGCCCTCGCATTGGCCACTGCCCGAAGACGGTATTCGTTTCGTCACCCCCGGCTTTCTGCTGGAGGCCCTGCAGAATAGCCCGCTGGCGCGCGACTGCTACCCCTCAGCGCTTGGCTACTACCCCGCCGCGCAAGGACACGGCATGGGTCGCGAGAAACATGACGATAACCTGCTGATATTCTGCGTTGACGGCGAAGGCCGGCTTGAAACCCGTCAGCACAGCCAGGCGATCACCGCCGGCGATCTGCTGCTCATTCCCGCCAATACGCCACACTACTATGAAGCCAGCCGGGAAGTCCCCTGGACCATCTACTGGTGTCATTTCAGCGGTCAACAGGCGGGCGATTATGTCCGGCTCATAAGCGGCGCCAGCCGGAAGCTGGTACTCCCCATCAGCAATCGCCTGAAACTGATCAGGGATTTTCAGAGCCTTTTGAGTGTCCGTGAAACCGGCTACCGGGAGCTGCCCTTTATTCACGCTGCCAACCAGCTCAAACAGATGCTCAGTTATATTGCCTTGCAAAACCGCTCTACCCGGCACAATACTCAGACCGGTTTTAACCTTCAGGATATCGAGGATGTAATGCGCGCCAACCTCGACAAGTCGCTGTCACTGGAAGAGCTCGCAGCGGAATGCCAGCTCTCAAAATACCATTTTTCGGCCAAATACAAAGACGCTACCGGCTACTCGCCGATCAAGCACTTCCTGCATATGAAGATAGAAGCAGCCTGCCAGCTGCTGGACAGCACCGATCTGCGAATCAGCGCGGTCAGCGCCGCGGTGGGTTACGATGACCCCCTGTATTTTTCACGCCTGTTCAGAAAGATTACCGGCACATCGCCTAAAGACTACCGAGCCTCGCATAAAAAGTAGCGCGCTCGCTCTAACAGCTCACCATGATCTTTACTTGTTGAGGAAAACTGTTGCACTAACGACCAAATGATCCGACGCTGACAGGCAACATCGGACTACTAGACAACCCTATATTTTAGCTAGTTTCGGCATTTTTTTACCGCTCGACCTGTCACCTTGGACAAATCGCCGGCCCCTCATGTTCAATTGAGCTGACGCATCGAAACTCGTGTTTGGCACACGGAATCTATGCAACTTCACTCAACCCGGAGGTCGACATGGACTCTCAAACATACGCTCAACAAAAGCCCAATCAGAAACAAGGTGATGCCTACAGCGAAGTAAGCTACGACACACTCAAACAGGATATTCATCAATTACGCGATGATTTTTCTAAACTTACGCAATCCTTGTTAGACAAGCAGCGCGGACAGGTCGACCGACTGCGAGAAGAGTTTTCCAGTAGCGGTCGACGTGCAGTCGATAGTGCCAAGTCTGTCAGCGATAAGGCTATCAAGAGCACACAGCATCAAATTCAGGAACGCCCACTCACTACAGTACTGGCAATTTTTCTGGCAGGATTCTTCCTCGGAAAACTGCTCGACCGATCTCCCGCGGAATAAACAATGCACCAACTAGCAGCACGCCTTCTGGCAGCAATCGTTGCATTACTGCTGACGTTGATCGTCATCGCGTCGCTGGTCGCATTTTCTATCGGCTACCTGTTCGACAGTCTGGTTGTGGTAATGCAGCCGATTGTCGGCCACGCCAGTGCACTCGGTGTCGCAGGGCTGTCAGGCATGCTGCTATTAGTTCTGATCGGCTTCCTGCTGAGAAAAAGTCTACTTTCGCCGGTCAAATTTACGCTCCAAAAGCAAAAAGGGCACGCCAGCCAACTGGATGAGTCTCGCGCACTCATTCAGAAATACCCTCTGGAAGCCGCGACGCTGGCTTTTATCGGCGGAATCGCTGCCGAGCACCCTGAAACCCGAGAACTGATGAAGTCCACCGTCCGAAGCTGGCTTGATCAAGGTGGCACCACCTAGCCTCGCGGTGCTCACTGACGCGTATACACCGTTACACCGCCGATCAGGGTTTGCTCAACCTTGATGTCACGCAAGGTTTTGCCATGGCTCAGCGGGTCTTTATCCAAAACCACCAGATCGGCGAGTTTACCGGGTGTGATGGAACCAATTTCGTGGTCGCGAAATATCTGCCAGGCCGCATCTATGGTTATCGCCCGCAGGGCCTGCTCGACCCCCACTCGCTGATGCGGGCCGATCACCTTGCCGCCACTGGTTTGACGATTGACCACTGACCAGGCTGCCAGCAGCGGATCCATCGGCACCACCGGCGTATCGAGATGGGTACTGAAGCGAAGCCCCTGTTTGACGGCAGACTGGGCAGGACTCATGTTCGCCGCACGCTCCGGTCCCATAAAAATGTCTCGGTGCCGATCGCCCCAGTAATAGGTGTGAGCGGAAAAAAACGTCGGCGTCATTCCCAGTGCTTTCATACGCGCCAGCTGATCATCCCGCGCCATTTGCGCGTGCACTACAATCAGCCTGGGGTCCGCGCGGAAGTGCGCTTTCTGGGCCTGGGAAAAGGCGTGAATAATATCGTCTATTGAGGCATCCCCATTGCCGTGAATGGCGAGTTGAAAACCGGCTTTGTGAAAGCGTTTTACAATACGCGTCAGCTCCTTGCGAGGAATGGTGGGATAGCCGCGATACGTCTCATCGCCGTGATAGGGTGTGTGATACGGTGCCGACAGGTAGCCGGTGAAACCCTGAATGCTGCCATCGGCAGTAATTTTAACTGGGCCGAGATGCAACTTAGAAGACTCGAAATCGGCCGCCTTTTTCTCCCCTTTAAGAAGCTCCTGCCCCAGGCTGTCGTAAAAAGGCCACAACTCAAGGCGCAAGGGCGTCAGCTTCAGTTTCTGCGCCAGCCAAAGGCCTTGCAGCATCTGGCTGTCCAAGCCACCTGACTGGGCCACTGTCACGCCTTTTGCTACATAATCCGCCGAGGCCTGTTTGATCATCTTCAAAAATTGCATCACCGACAGGTCCATCGACATTTCCAGCACCGGAATGCGCGCCTCTTCTTCCAGCAAGCCTGTCAGCTCGCCGGTTTCCGGGTCTTTAACGATGACTCCCCCTTCCGGATTCGGTGTGGTTTCATCTATCCCCGCCAGTGCCAGGGCTTGACTGTTAGCCACCAGCATATGCCCCGAGGTATGCCAAATGGCGATGGGGTGATCACTGGAGACGTCGTCCAGCTCCCGTCGCGTCGGATGCCGTTTTTCTGCGAGCAGCGTGTCATCGTAGCCGTAACCGAAAACCCAATCGCCTTCGGAAGTCGAGGCCGCACGCGCGCGAAGCCTGTCCAGCAATTGCTCTATTGAGGTGACCTGCCCGATGGGCGGGCTGTTCAGATCCAATCCAAAAACGGACAAACCCGAGGCGGGAAAATGGCCGTGCGCATCGATAAAGCCAGGCATCAGAGTCTTGCCCTGCAGATCGTGCACCACCGTAGTGTCGCGGATGTATGAACTGATCTCTGCCCGACTGCCGACAGCAACAATACGCTCGCCATGAACAGCCACAGCCTCAGCCCGGGGCCTCTTAGCGTCCATGGTGATCACATTGGCATTCAGGAAGACCTGACTTGCAGGCGCTTGCTCCGCCAGCAGCCAAAGATAGGCGGCAAGACCAGTAGCCACTGCGATCGCCAGCACAACAATAAGGACTCTTTTCATCAGATACTCCACAAGGCTTTTTTGAGCGACCTCAATCACCGCAGCCACCTTCGCACGAAGTTGGCGAGCTGCGCTAAAACAAACATCGGGCCAGTGTGCGGCAATAGCGACTTATAATTCCACCCTCCAAACGGCGGATAAGATCGGAGCTCCCGAGCCAAAGGGAGCGGATCTCCCACAGGCCCAAGTAAAATGATTCTGTCATTTTTCACAAACGCATGTTGTTGGAAATGGCGAGACGCCTGACAAACAGGCTTATAAGTGGCGCGATGCCCTACTATTGTGTGCCCATGTCACCGGAACCCTTTCTGATAAACGTACATATTTACTGTACGCACTTAAGCCATAACTCTATGGTTCGGACTACATTTTTCGAAACGGGAAAAGGATGCTCGACATGACAATGAAATTTGCCAAAGCATTTTCACTGATTGCCATCATGCTGTTATCACTCACCGCTTGTGATCGCGACGAAGGCGGCATGGAAGAGATGGGCGAAAAAATGGATGAGGCAGCAACCGATTTTGGCAATGCTGTCGAAGATGGCTGTGAAAACATGAAGGAAGGGGCAAATGCGGACGATCCTGACTGCTAATACTTTGCTCCAATAATTACTGTTTTAAGGCACCTTACCTGCCGCGGGTAAGGTGCCTTTCTTTTATTTGGTTTGAACGTGTTAGGCACTGACAACACTAGAAGGTTTTGCTCAACTTCCAGTAAAAGTCGACCTCCAGGTCTTCCAAAGCCGTCTCACTAATGTTTCGCTCGGATACTGGCGCCGCCGCAACGAAGGCCATATTCAAGCCCCAGCCAAGATTCCCGTCAAAGCTGACCCCGGCATCCGTCAGGCTTCGCGCTTCACCGAAATCGCCATCAACATTTTCAAACTGCGCCTGACCATACTCGACGAAAATCGCCGGTGTAAGATCCAGTCCAAAAACGTCGACGCTATCTCGCTCAAACTTCACTCTCGCATAGGTTCCCGTATCGCCAATCAACGTACCGGGCAAATAGGCGCTGAGCGTTGACATTCCGCCGAGCACAAACTGCTTCTGCTGCGGCAATTGCTTTCCATCAGAAAGTTGCGAAAGAACATCGAGGTTCAATGACCACTTGTCAAAGCCAATTTTGAAACCCAGCTTTGGCCGATACAACAGGTACTCGGCAGTACGCTTGCCGGCTGAAACACTGTCTGCGGCGTCGTCGATGGAAAAAGTGCCGCCATCACTGCTTAAACCCTTTTCAACGAAACCCTGCACACTCCAGCGTATCGGCTTGCCGAACCATTTTGAGTGACGAAAGTATTTCAGTCCAAGCTCAGCCCCACCGTGAGCTTCTTCCTGCAGCACTCTCCCATCGTCCAGCTCAATATCGGATTCGACGTAGTCGAGCCGCTGACTGACCGTAAATCGCTGGCGCGGGGTGGCATACAGAACCTGTTCGCCCGTCAGCGCAGCAGATTGTGTATCGCCTTCAACAACGACGGTTTCCGTCGAAGGTGGTACATCGGCGCACAGGCCAAATACTGTGCACAGTATCGAATTGTCTTCTCCAGCACTAACCACCAAACCGTCACGTTCGTACTGGGCATAACTCAATTCCAAGCCGTAGAGACCAAAGCGGGTGGGTTTGTCGAGACTGAGTTTCAGGCCATCGTAATTGCGCCCCCCATTAGTCTCGCCCCACTCCGTCAGAGCGGATTCATAGTCAACATTCAGTTCGGAGCCATTCCAGAATTGATGAGTTACGTTCGCACCAGCAAAATAACGTCCGACGAAGCGATTGCCCTGATTGCCGAGTGACAGGCCCCACTCGGTGGCATCATAGCCGTCCTGTTCAGACTGCTTGAACACCAGCGTCATGGCATCAGGCTCACTGCCCGCTTTGTAACTGACCGTATAATCGTGTCCGCTGCGGCTCGCCTGAAGGTCCGCCAGCACCCGACGACGCTCAAACTCGGCGACCGTAAGATCGCTGTCGCCGACCAGAGGCCGAAAGTGCGAGATTAACGCTGCATCACCCTCTACCCCTGCCAGCTCACCATTAACGATATGCGCGTAAATAACGTTTTCACGCTGCGCGTAGTAAACCGTGACCAGCAAATGGCCACTTTGGTAATAGGCCTGGTTAATCGCCCGAATCGCCTGAGAGGGCGTTTTCGCGGCGCCGACAAGCTGACGAATCTCCTCTTCTGTCAAATGCCGGTTGCCGGTGACCCGAAGGGTGAACCCACCTATTTCGGCATTGATCGTCTCAGCGCCGCGGCTGGCGTGCGCTTCTATCTTTTCAGCGCTGGACAACTGTGGAGGAATGATCGGCGGCAGATCAATTGCCATAGAGAAATCCCTTATGCAGAAATAAATTAATTGGTTTGCTCGCTGCGCCTGGCCTCGGCAAGATCACTGACAACACGCATATCAACACGCCGGTTTCGAGCGCGGCCCGCAGCAAAATCTTCACCGTCGGCAAGTGTATTGGCGGCAACCGGCTGACTTTCACCATAGCCTTTAAAACGCAACCGGTAAGGCGCTATACCTCGGTTAACTAGATAGTCGTACACCGCTTTGGCGCGGGCTTCCGACACCTTTCGGTTCGTTTCAGGATCACCTCGCGAATCCGAGTGACCGCCAATTTCCACAACAACGTTAAACTGTTGTCGCAACACCGCAACCACGCGATCTAGAATCTCAAAAGATTCGGGTCGAAGGGAAGTGCCATTAAAGTCGAAAAATACCCCTACCAGTTCCAGCGGCGCGTCACGGCTTAGGTGACAGCCGCTGGGAAGCACGACCGCCTTGGGCGGTGTATTGTCACAATAATCCTGAGGATTGCAGACACCGTCCTTGTCATCATCGGGACAGGCCTCATAACTCAACGGCCTATCCCTGTCGTACGCGGCAAGTTTTTCTTCCGGTTGCGGCGCAGTGGATTCAAACGCCAGCGAAGAGTTGCTGCTCCCCAGGCCAGCGAGATCGTCCGCCGGAATACTGGTCATATCAATGACTGAACCCTCACCAACGTTTACCGTGCGACCCGTTGGCATACCCATTCCACCCGAAATTGGCGATCCGCTGCCGTCGAGCAATGTTGGCAAACTCTGCGCATGAACCGCAGCAGCTAACAGTCCCCCAAAAAAAGAAAGTCCAAGCCCTACTCCCCTCAAGATCAATATCCTTGCTCGTCTGCGGTTAATGAATTATCCCTGGAACAAAATGTTAGCACTCACAGAAGCTTACAAGAACCAATGATCGCAAAAGCTCTCGGATAATGTTAAAAATTGCGACAGAGGCAAACAAAAAAAGCCCCCGCATAGCGAGGGCAAAACAATCTCAGGCAAAGTCCTGGAGGGGTATCAGGGAATCGGCAGGGTCGGCACGTCCGCCGACAACACACCAGTCACCGTGCCCACCAAGTCAACCGGCAGCGCGGGCAGCGAAGGCAAACCGCCACCAGCCGGAATCAAGCCCGTCACGGTACCCACCGGATCAACCGGCAGGCCGGGCAGCGAAGGCACACCGCCACCAGTCGGAATCAGACCCGTCACGGTACCCACCGGATCAACCGGCAATGCCGGCAGTGAAGGCACACCGCCACCAGCCGGAATCAGACCCGTTACGGTACCCACCGCATCAACCGGCAGGCCGGGCAGCGAAGGCACACCGCCACCAGTCGGAATCAGACCCGTCACGGTACCCACCGGATCAACCGGCAGGCCGGGCAGCGAAGGCACACCGCCGCCACCAGACGAAATCAAACCCACCAGCGTACCCACCGGGTCAACCGGCAAAGTGGGAATCGGGTTGGCTCCGGTTGGCAGCAGATCGTCCAGAATTTCTGCCGGATCACCTGGCAAGCCAGGCAGCGGACCATCATCAAGACTGGGCACCATGCTGATAAGGTCAGCGACCGGAATTCCCGTTCCCCGCTGCAGATCGCCTACCAGTCGGGGTGCACCGGTCAGGGGGTTGGAATCGGGTGATATGGCAAAACGGCTCCCAGCAAGATTAACATCCACCAGGCCCGAGTCTCCGGCAATCCCAATACCTAAAACGTCGCCCACGCCAGGCACGCTTACGATAGCGCCAACCAAGGGCTGCGCGCTCGCCGCACCCGCGACGGCAAGGGAAGCTGCAATCGCACTGTTGAGCAGTCGCTTCTTTAATTTTTTCATCAGACCTCTCCTAAATTACTTGCCCTCGCCCAAAACCACTATTTGACACAGTGAACCCATAAGCATCTGCGAGGGGTTTTCATTAAAGACCTGATTTCAAGTTGTTAATGTGTGATTAATCACAATACGTGCTTACCCGGATCCCAAGGTTGGATTATGTGACATAGCGCAACCATAAAACCCATAAAATCACCCATAAAACCCTTTCTTTTACTTTATTTTCAACAACTTGATTAGTTATGCCCATATGTACAGCTTTGGTTGCTGGTTAGTAACCCATTTCTGCGAGCGACGTCCCAGGAAACTGTGTATTAGGTAGAAAACGGGGCTGATAAATCGATATACACCACAAGCCGAGATCTGAACGCAGAAACACTACGTTACACTTTAACAATTTTTAAAACCGGCGACATGGGAAAACCACCTTGCGGCGCGGCTAGCGCGTGGTAACTTAGCGCCGGATTTTTCACTTACCCGCCGATAAGTGGCATGTTGAAAAGGTACATTGAATGAAGGGTGTTTTGCTGGATCAGGGAAGTCTGCACTGCGACGATCTGGACCTTGAGAGTTTGCAAGGCCAGTTTGCCCAATGGGAAAGCTTCGAACTGACCGCCCCCGAACACCTACTTGCGCGTCTGCACAATGCCGACATAGCCCTGACCAACAAAACGCCGCTGCGCAGAGAAACCCTGGCACAGCTGCCGCAGCTCAAGCTCATTCTTGTGCTCGCGACCGGCACCAACAATATCGATCTCGATGCTGCCGCAGAACACGGCATTGCGGTGTGTAATAACGTCGGCTATTCAACCCAGTCGCTGGTCGAACACACACTGGCTTTGATGCTTGCCCTGGCGCGGCAACTGCCCACCTATATGGATAAGGTCAAACAGGGAGATTGGCAGCGCGCCAATCAGTTCTGCCTGCTCGACCCGCCTATTTCAATCCTGCACGGCAAACAGCTGGGCATTATCGGCGCCGGGGCTTCAGGCCGCGGCCTTGCCGCAGTGGCCAGAGCGCTGGGTATGCGGACTGTCGCCCTCCAGTCGCTCAGTGGAAGCAAGCCTGCGGAAGACCCCACCCTGCCCCGCTTGCCACTGAGGCCCCTGCTGACCGAGAGCGATGTGGTTTCTGTGCATTGCCCCCTGACTGATCACACCCGCGACCTGCTGGATGCCTCCGCGTTGGCACTGATGAAAACCGATGCGCTACTGATAAACACGGCACGCGGCGGCATAGTCAATGAAACAGCGCTGGCTGAGGCACTTAATAATGAAAGACTGGGCGGTGCTGCAGTCGATGTACTAACTAACGAACCGCCAACCACCGGCAATCCCTTGCTAAGAGTGAGGCATCCCAATTTCATCGTTACACCTCACAATGCCTGGGGCAGTCGTGAGTCCCGTCAGGCTCTGATCGATCAGAGCACTGAAATTGTGCGCCGCTTTCAACAGGGCAAATTGATGAACTGCGTCAACAACCCGCGTTAACTCTATTTAAGCGGGACAACGATGCCGATTTCGCCGCCATCCAGATTTTCGATGCGTTTTTCGGCGGTGGGCTCCTCGATCATATAGATCTTGCCTTTCAGGCGAACGCCAGGGTTGTCACTGCGTGATTTGAAGTAATTCGGCGTATTGTCCTTTTCCGAGAACAGATGATCGGAACCCTCGCTGGAATCCTTCAGCGGAAGCGCCAGGTTCAGCGAGACCGGCGTCGGTTCCTCTTGTTTCTGCCCACCGTTTACTGCCCTCCCCACTTCGGATTCTGAAGGGCTCGCCGCTACTGAAGCCGGCGGAGTGGTGGCTGTGGTGACATCGGTGACACTGGTCACGTCAACACCGGGAGACTCCGGCGGCTGTGGCGGGCGACTGCAGCCGGAAACGACCAACGTGAGCAGCGCGATTGATACAACAAACCTCATGCAACCTCCACGCGGGAACCTGATAGGCGAGGTAAAAAAATACCTGGTCCCCCTGTAACTATCTATTGGTATACGCCTGACCGTCCCTCCATGCAAGCTGACCATCCTGCGGTAGATACAGACTAAACCAACTCTGCTTTCAGCTTGCTAGACCTTGGACTGCACTATTAAATATTCGTTCATCTACCCTAACAAACGAGGACTGAGAATGGGACGACTTAGCGGCAAAGTTGCCATCATTACTGGAGCTGCCCGGGGCATGGGCGAAACGACCGCCCGCCTCTTTGCCCGCGAAGGAGCAATCGTAATCATTGGTGATGTGCTTGACCAGGAAGGCCAGGCGGTGGCTGACAGCCTCGGTGAGAACGGCCACTACGTACATCTCGATGTTCGCGAAGAAAGCCACTGGCAACAAGCGGTGCAACTGGCGACATCACTGGGGAGCTATCAAGTGCTGGTCAACAACGCTGCCATTCTTTACGCCGCAGCCATCACCGAGGCAAGTCCGGAGGACTACATGCGGGTCATCAGCATCAATCAGCTTGGCCCCTATATCGGCATGCGCGAATCCTTTGCTGCCATGAAGGCTGCCGGCGGTGGCTCCATTATCAATATTTCGTCCATTGACGGGCTGCAATCCAAAAACGGCCTCAGCGCTTACTCCTCCAGCAAGTGGGCGCTGCGAGGCCTGAGCAAGTCGGCAGCACTGGAATTCGGCCCGCACAATATCCGGGTCAACACCGTTCACCCCGGCGGCGTTTTTACCGCCATGCACTCGGCGGGGAACAAAACCGAACCGACGGCAGAAGACAATGCCTTCTACGCCCACCACCCGCTGCCGCGAGTCGGGCTGCCTGTGGAAATCGCCAATATGTCCCTGTATCTGGCGTCCGATGAAAGCAGTTACTCGACGGGGGCAGAGTTTATTGTGGATGGTGGCTGGAGTGCGGGTTTGCGCCTCGACATGCTGCCGACTGCCGATTAATGCGCAGCCAAGGGGCATATAAATGCCCCTTGGCTGCAGACAACCCGCTATAACACGTCGTCTTCACCGATGTAATCGATGCGCGGATAGGACACCCATTTAAAGGTGTGTTCGTGACCACAGATCATGCATTTATGGGGGGTGAAGCCGGTTTTGGTATCGGTGTCGCCACAGCGCTCCACCATCCCGTGTTTGCACTTGTCACACACATAATTGACCTCAATGGCCTGCACCTTGCGTTTAACTTCAGTCACCGGCGTGATCCTCACTCTCGGGTTGTCGGCTGCGATTGTCAGGCTGCTCACGCCGCTCGCGCATCGCCTGCTCCGCCTTGCGCAACTCGCTCTCCAGCACTTCAAGCATGGTGTTCCAACCGGTGACCAGCGCCTCGCTGGCATCGTCAACAATCGCGTTCAGGTCATTGGCCTGCAGTTCATCCAGCGCAGACCTCAACTCGCGATTCTCTGCCCGGGTGGCTTCAAGCTCCGCCCGAACCTGCGCCAACTCGCTGGCCACATTCTGCTGAAAGGCACGATTGGTCTGATAAAAATAGACCTGCACGACGACTAGCGCGACAATAACCACACACAATACGGGTACCAACCAACGGTTCATAGTCAACGCAACCTGTCTGCCCAAAATTGTAATTAGCGTACAAGCGCACTACTCTTTTCACAAGCAGATGTGCCAGACCTCCCCTCACTGCGCCGTCGACTTCTACCAGGCAACAACCGAGACATAACAATGAAAATACAAGTCCTGCTCACCGGCAACGAAATCATGGCCGGTGACATTGTCGATTCCAACTCGACCATGATGGCCGACCAGCTGGGCAGGCACGGCTGGCGCATTGCGCGCAAGGTAACGGTTGGCGATGAACTGGATGTGCTGGTCGCGGAAATCCGCAGCCAAAGCGCGGCCAGCGATGTTCTGATCATCAACGGCGGCCTCGGCCCCACCGTCGACGATCTGACCGCACAGGCACTGGCCGCTGCCTGCGAACGCCCCCTCACGCTTCATCCCGGAGCGGTCGCCCACCTGGAAGCCTGGTGCGAGCGCCGTCAGATCCAGAGTAATGAAGCCAACCGCAAACAGGCCATCCTGCCCGAGGGTTGCGGCATACTCGCCAACGACAGCGGCAGCGCGGTTGGTATCCATGTGGAGCTCAACGGCTGTCAGATCTATGCAACCCCCGGCGTACCCTCCGAACTGCGCTGGATGCTGCGCCACGAAGTGTTGCCCGATATGTTGAAGCGCTTTCCCGCCGGCGAAGTCGAAACCCGTCGCTTGCTTGTGTTTGGCGGTGGCGAATCCACCCTGCAACAGCTGATCCACAATCAGTATCCGGACTGGCCTGAAAGCATTGAGCTCGGCTTTCGGGCATCCATGCCCGCGCTGGAGGTAAAACTGACCTCTCGCAGCGCCGATAGCGCCGAACTCGACCGCTGGCAGCAGCGCCTGATCGACGATATTTTTCAGGACACCTATATTGCCAACGCACCCGGTTCACTGGCCCAGGCAACCATCGACGCGCTGTACCGGGAACAGCTGCATGTGGCCACTGCCGAATCCTGCACCGGTGGCATGATCGCCAGCCAGCTCACCGATGTGCCCGGCGCATCGCAGGTCTTTGAGGCGGGCTGGGTCACCTACTCCAACGCCATGAAACAGAGCCAGTTGGGCGTGGCCGCCAATGATCTGGACCATTTCGGAGCCGTCAGCGAGCCGGTCGCCATAGCGATGGCAGAAGGCGCCCGCGCCAATAGCGGTGCCGATATCAGTGTCGCGGTCACCGGCATAGCTGGTCCGGATGGTGGTACCGAGCAGAAGCCGGTCGGCACTGTGTGGATTGCATTGGCAACCACTGAGGTCACTCACACCTACGCTCTGCGGCTGCCCTTTGAACGGGGCCTGTTCCGACGCTGGGTGAGCGCCTGCTGCCTGGACCTGATTCGCCGGGCTGCTCTGGGGCTCACCCTGCAGCCGCGCTATCTGGCGCGCTTTCGGAAATAGGCGCAGCCCTGTTCTGCAGCTCAATTAGCCCGGCTTTTTCGCCGATTTTGCGCTTCTCACGCGCCGAAAATGCTAATGCCAGCCAGCCTAAAGCCTGATAGGCTAGCCCACTTATTGATCAGTCCACATAAAGTTAAAAATACTACGCCATGACCCAGAAACCCCATCAACGACCCGTGTGGCTACTCAGCATGGATTCGGACCAGTTTTATGCCGCGCCCACCACAACCGGTGGTTTGAAAGCTTATTACCTTGAGTACGGTAAACACAGCACCGGCAATCATATTGAACTGGTGCATTTCCGCGACGGCGATCAGGCATTGGCCTGGCCGGAACAGTGGCACAAAGATGCACTGCCGGTGGCTCAACAGGCCATTGCGAACGGCATAAGGCCGCTGTTAGGACTGAGTTTTTATACCTGGAATGCGGCTGAATTTCTGAGCATTGCCCGGCAACTTAAGGCGGCCTGCCCCGAGTTACTGATTGTCGCCGGTGGCCCTCATGTTCAGCAGGCTGAAGACTATCTGTTCGACGAACCACTGGATCTGATTGTTTTGGGAGAAGGCGAAGAAACCTTTCAGGAGCTGCTGGACAACCCCAACCGTGACAACTGGAGTAATATCAACGGGCTCGCCTATCTGGACGGGGGCGAACTCCACAAAACCCCGGAACGCTCGCGTCGAACTGATCTGGACAGCCTGCCTTCGGCACTGAATGTGGTACCACTGCGCGATGAGACCACCGGCAAGGCGCTGTACGATTCCATATCCTATGAAACCAGTCGCGGCTGTCCTTTCAAGTGCGCGTTCTGCGAATGGGGCACCGGTGCAATAGGCACTAAAATGCACCAGTTTTCCATGGAGCGCATCGAACGTGACTGGCGCCAGATCGTCGGCGCGGGAATCAAGGATATCTGGCTGGCGGACTCCAACTTTGGCGCACTCAAGGATGATCTGGCCAAGGCGCAGTTGATTTGTGATCTCAAGGCAGAGACTGGCTACCCCAGCACCTTCGCCACCTCCTGGTCGAAAAAACACAGCCCGCGGGTTCAGGAAATCGTGCTGTTGCTCAACCGCCACGGCCTGCTGCCCCACTACCAGCTCGCTCTGCAAACCCTGACCCCGCTGGCACTGGAACTGAGCAATCGCCAGAACATGAGTTCCAATAAATACGAGCCCATCGCCAAACAGATGGCGGAACAGGGTGTACCCATCGCCGCCGAGCTGATCTGGGGACTGCCGGGCGATAACCTAAAAGACTTTGAAGCCAACCTCGACCAGTTGCTGGCCACCTTTCCCAACATCAATATCTTTGGCTATACCCTCCTCCCCGGCACCGAGTTCTACGAAAAACGCGAGGAATACCGCATCGAAACTATTCCCGTGGCAGGCTACGGCAAAGCCAAGGGCGAGTATGTGGTGGGCTGTCACACCTTTGACCGGGACGAAGGTATTGAGGGCTATTTCCTGATTACCGCCCACATTCTCTTTGTCCACGGTCACCTGTTGCCGTTGACCAACCGCTTTCTGGCGCTGTCCGGGGTAAACGGTATTTCGCGGGCGCTGCGCAGCCTTCTGCGTGCTTGCCTGCAGGCCCACCGGGACAACCTGCCCGAGCTGGATATCAGCGATCGCATGGCGGTCTACGAACAACGTTCAAAGCTTTACCTCGCCCTATTACAATCACCCCAGGCCAGTTACCGCCTGCTGGAAAAAGCACTGTGTGGCTGGGCGGAAGAAGAAGGCTACGACGACACCTTTATCGAGCGTCTGCGCTGCGTCATTGCGCTGGACAAAACCCTCAGCCCACGCATTGGCAGCAAGCAAACCACCTGGCAGCATTTTGAGTTTGACGCAGGGCAACTGCTGAAAGCCCTGGATGCAATGGATCTGCCCAACTGGGAACAGATTCTCGATCAACAGCAGGACATCATGATAGAAACGCCCGGTGGCGTGGGTGATGTATTGAAAGACCCGGACGGCGGCAGCTGGCTGAAAGGGAAAGTCTTGCACACGGCGATCACAGTGGATCGCCTGCCGGCCTGACTATGGTCTTATAGATTCGCCTCGGCGTGTCCTGCGTTTATCAGGGCCGCACGCAGCTTCTCCGCCTCAGCGGCCAGTTCGGCAGCCTCCGCCGGCTTGGCCCGCGCGATATTGGCCTCGTCCATGGTATTGATCGGTATCAAATGCAAGTGCGTGTGCGGCACCTCTAAGCCGATAATCTGCAAGGCTACCCGCTGACAGTCGTACACCGATTTCTGCGCTTTGGTGATCGTACGCGCCACAGCAAAACAATGGTTGGCAAGATCTACGGGCAGATCATCCCAATGATCAATCTCCTGCACCGGCACCACCAATAGATGCCCTGGCACAATCGGCGCGATGGTCATAAACGCAACCGCCTGCTCATCGCGCCAGACAAAATGTCCCGGCAGCTCGCCGGCAATAATCTTGCTGAAAATACTACTCATGATTGCTTGTCTGTCCTTGTTCCAGAGAAAGAAATAAACGGTACCCCTGACGCAGGCGGTGTTCAACCTCGCGGCGACCCGTCAATGCACAACGTCGGGCAAGCTGAGACCAGCCTTGCGCCTGCAGCACCCGACTGATAATCAGTTCCGTATCCTCGCCCTCCGGCAGCTGCGATAAAGGCCGGCTCTGCAAATAACGAAACAGCGAGGGATAGGCATGTTCAAATGCGATCTCGCCGGAAACGAAGCGCTGAACATCGCGCCACTCGTCTTTGCCCAAGCTTTCATTCGAAACACTCTGATTCAATAGAATCACGGCCAGCGCTGCATCAAGGGCCTGGTAAGTTTCACGAAGCTGCAAACAGAAATGGCGGCCGAAGCGATTGTAAAGCGGCGTCAGGGCATTGCTGGCGCGCTCGGTAAAGGGCTTTGCCACCAGCAGGGCGTGACTGCCACTACAGGGATCGCGCCTGACACCCAGGCGCAGGGGCAGGTAATCCTGCTGCAGCCAGAAATCGGTTACGGTGGTATCAGCGGCAAAACTGGAGCCCACGTAATCCAGCCCTTCCGCGGAGGCAAAGTACTCAATGGCCTGCAGCAGTCGCTGACCCAAACCGCGCCGTCGGTACTCCGCCAACACGGCAATACGACTTATCCGGGCACAGCGCAATTCGAGCCCCTCGCTGAGCCCGCAGTGGTAAACCAGCGACTGAGGCAGCAGATGACCCTGCATGCGTCGCTCACCCTGTAGCACCGCGTCAAACGTTTCCGCCGGCAAACCCCCTTCTTCTATGACCAATGCCGCGGCGCAAACCCGCCCAGCGGGCGAACGTAACACCCAGACACTGGTTGCCAGTGAATCGAGCAGATGATGCAAATCAGACGGTGTGGTCTGGTAATGAGCGACCACCAGCAAGCCAAAGACTTCACGCAGCAGCGCGGTATCATTGAGCAAGTTCAACTTGTCGAGCAATACGACTTCGCACTGATCTGCCTTGATAGCGGTTCCCGGCTCCGGCGCTGCAGCATCAAGCAGAAAGAGGCGATTGATCAGGGCTTCGAGCGGGTCACCCTCACTCCAGCGAACCGGCTCTTGCAGCTCAATACTTTGCCACTGGGGAGTCAAGGCATTCAGGGTTTCGGTAAAACGAATATCAAAGCCCCGCCCCGAGCCTTCGTAACCGTGAACGGTGCTTGCAAAGACCACGCGGGCATAGTGCCGAACAATTTTTTCCAACAACGCCGGGGGAATGGCCGCCGCTTCATCCACCAGAACCATGCGCGCTTCAGGCAGCTCATCCAACAAGCGGTCGGGCGGCATAAAACGAAGTGAGCTGCTGCCGCTGTTCAGTATCTCTCCGCTCGTACCCAGGCGCTGCGCCGCATGCTGCAAGGCCGTGGCAGCCGCTTCCTTGCGTGGTGCGGTGATCACAATATCCCCGCGATCTTCCAGCAAAAACTCGGCGGCACTGAGCCCCAGCAGGGTTGATTTACCGCGCCCGCGATCGGCGCGAATCACCAGCGGCCGTCTGCGATGGCCGTGCAGCACTCGCCCCACTCGGTGCATCGCAGCTATTTGATCAGCGGTGGGCAAATCACACTGGGGCGCCAGAGTCGGAAAGGCGATTTCCGGCTCGACAAAACCTGTCTCCAGTGAATATTGGGCCAGATAAGGCCACTGTTCGAGTTCGCTCAGGATATGCTGCCAAAACAGGCTGGGGCTGCCATCGGCCAGAGAAAAACAGTCGACCCAGTCGTCGGGTTCCGGGGCGAGTATCAGCAGCAAACCACCCCGACAAAGGCAGCCCGCACTGGCCGCAAGGGCATTGATATCGGGTTGGCTGTGCAGGTTCCAGATCAGGGTCTGGCATTCCCGTCCCAGTACCGTTTTGCGCTGGGCGGGCTGGAGATACGCGAGCGGGTAGCTCCCAATCAGTAGCACCTCGCCCTCTAGATCCGGCAACAAATCTACGCAAAGCTGTTCGGTTTCTGACTTCTCACCGCTTATAAGCAATGCTCCGCGACAGGCTCTGTCAGCCAGCTGTCGGCGCAGCCCGACGACATCTTCGATCACTGGGATGTCGTCGGATAAACGGGGGCACGGCGCATATGACTGTGCAGCACAATATCACCCTGTTGTTCACGGTATACGCGGGCCGCATCCTCGCCCAGGCTGGCCTCACAACAACTTGCGATCAATTGCCGGGCCTCGCTATAGCTCAGCGATTGGCTATCAAGCAGTGCCTGAATATAGCCCTCAATAAAGTAGCGCTTCGCCGGCGGCACATCCCTGCCCCGGGCAAAATTTTCAAAGTACTCACCCAGCTGCCGTTTGAGGACATCCAGCGACATGCTCAGGCTTCCTGCACCAGAACCCAGGGCGCGATCACCAGTGCCCAGAGCTCCGCATCGCGCTCGTGCCATTCAAGGGCGCGATCATCCTCGGGTACGCTGAGCTGGCCGCCTTCTATCCAGGCCTCAACCTGGGTTTTATTGTTGTCGATGATGGCGCCTCCGACGGCAATCAGGTCAAGCCCCTTGGCCACTTCTCTGACCACGCCGCGTGCGTAATAACGCTGCAGCTCGTGCCAGGCTATTCGCCCGGTCTGTCCGTTCAGCCGTGTCTCCAGATCCAGGTTGGGATCATTCAGATCATTCACGGTCGTTCTCCTTTATTCGCAGCGGGCTTGTCTGCAGGCCACGGCAGACTCCAGGGCTCCGCCAACTCAGCCAGTCTGGCGTGCAGGGTATTACCCGTAAAATAGTGTCCGGTCTGAGGTGGGAGAGTATAGCGAAATCGCCGCCCATTCAGCGAGAAGCACAGAGCGTAGGCATGGAGATAGCAGCGATCGGCCGGCTCATTGGCGGGGCCATAACGGGAGTCTCCCAGGATTGGAGCGCCGAGGCTTTTCATCACCACCCGCAATTGATGGGTTCGACCGGTCAGAGGTTTGAGGAGAAACAGGCGCAGGCCCTCTCCCAGACCATAACTGAAAAATCGGGTTTCGGACCAGGGGCTGCCGCTCCGCGCCAGGCGATAACTGCCGCCTCGCGATTTGATCAGTGCCCCGGCTACCCGCCCCTGTTTTTTGGCGGGTTTGTGGCGCGACAGGGCCAGATAATATTTCTCGCAATCACGCCGGGCAAACTGCTCACTCAATTCGGCAGCCGCGGCTGGCGTTCGGGCCAGCAACCACAAACCTGACGTCGCCTTGTCGAGGCGATGAACCGGTGCCAGATAGCCGCCGCCAAGGGCGTCACGGACCACCTCAAAAAAGGACCGCTCCCCCTCATCCCGATGCACTGAGACACCGGCAGGTTTATCCACCACAGCGAAGTTCTGCTGCACCGCAATAAAGCAGATCAAGCGTATGTCTCTCTCTGTGGATAACATTTTTTGATCAAATTGGAACTTTTTCCCACAAAGTCACAGGGTTACAGAAATGTGAATATCCCCGCTAAAGCTGTGACACATTGCACACATCAAGAGGGCTTTTTGACGTTTCTATGTCAACAATGCAAGAAAATGGCCATCTAGCCCCAAGTGTGTGGATAAAGTTTTCCCCAGATTCGGTGCACAACCCTGTGGATAAATGCGTGTATAAAAGCGCAAGCGAAGGCATCCCGCCCGACGGACGAAGCTGTCTATTTTTTAGTCAGAAACCACCTGTCGGAGTCGGCGCGCCAGCTCCCAGACACCGACCATCACAAACAGCATGACACCGCTTGCAAACCAGTAGGGAAGCGTGTGCTCCCAGCGATAGAGAAATCCCCCTATCAATGGCCCTATAACGAAGCCCATGCCGGCCGCTGACCCCATCAAACCGGCCAGCCCACCCTGCTCATGTGGCTCCACAACCAGCGTCGCGCTGGCGCTGTAGCCCGGCCCGGCCATCCCCATACCCAGGCCGAAAAACAGCATCGCTGTCAGCAGCAGTGGCAAACTGTCTGCGTTGGCTATCATCAGATAACCCACCAGGCTGAAGGGCAGCCCCAATTTGACCAGCCCGATAGGCAGGCCTTTGAACCGCTGCACCACTACAAATTGCGACACCAGCATGGAAGCCGATGAAATAACCATCGCCACCGAGAAAAGCTTGGCGGCGCGGATGCTGTCGACTTGCAGAACATCCTGATAATAGAAGCCCAGCGTCTGCTGCACCATGCCCAGCATGGTGAACATGGCAAAGCCGACCAGAATAAAACCGCGATAGCGGGGATCAAAATAGCTGAGTCGTGGCGCGTTGGGGTCGCGCGACTTGTGGCAGGTGGTCGCCGGCAGCAGCCGCCATACAAAAAAGGCCGCAATCAAGGTGATGACTGCCTGTAAATACATGGGCGCCAGAAAATGCACACCCACAAACCAGGCTAATGCCGGGCCCACCATGGCTCCCACCTGATTAAAAGCATTAAGTTTACCAATGCCTTTAACGCGGTCGTGCAGCGTCGTCGCGTCAACCACGTAGGCTGAGGATGCGGGTGTTGCGGCGGACATGATCACCGCATGAAATACCCGGGTAAGCAGCAACAAGAGGTACAGAGCAACTCCGCCGAGCAAGCCCGACAGGCCGATCTGCGCCGCGCCATTGAAGGTAAGCGTGCCAACGGTATAGCCGACCAGACCAAACAGGATAATTGGTTTGCGACCGTGACGATCACTCTGTCGCCCCCAAAAAGGCGCCGTCAGGGAAAAGATCAAAGCGGTCAGTGCCGACAACGAGGTTATCGCCATTTCGCGCGGCGCGAACTCCCAACCCAGAGCCGGAATCGAAAAAACAATCTGGTCCAAACCCAGCTCACGACCGAGCATGGGCAGGATGGCAAAGACCACGGTCTGCCCCATGCCGATGGTCATCATGGCAAAATAGAGCGTGGTCAGTCTGGGCGCGGATTTGTGCGCCGGCGGAGTGTCGTCCACGAGGGGTTCCTGATTGCAAGGGCTGGCGGCAGCCCGATTCTGTAAGGCGGAGCCGGTCGACTCCGAAACGCTAATGGTACACTACCCGCCATAAGGACTAAAAATTGTCGGTGACAACTTGAGTTATTCCCAATCGTTTTTGCTGCGTACGTTGAATCGAATTGAGCGGGTCGGTAATCGTCTGCCCCACCCCACTGCGCTGTTCGTTTACCTGTGTATTTTCATCATTGCGCTCTCGTGGTTGAGCGCTATGGCGCAGGTGTCAGCTTTGCACCCCGGCACCGGCGAAGAGCTCGCCGCACGGTCGCTGCTGTCGGGAGAAGGTTTGCGCTGGATGCTGACCAACACTGTCAGCAACTTCATTAACTTTGCACCGGTGGGTACGGTGCTGATCGCCATACTGGGCATTGGTCTCGCAGAACACTCAGGCCTGTTGGGTGCTCTGTTGGAGCGCGTGGTGCGTGTCGCCAGGGGCTCAGGCCTCACCGCCAGCATTGTCTTTGCCGGTGTGCTGTCGAGCCTGGGTGCCGACTCAGGCTACGTGGTACTGGTGCCGCTGGCGGGACTGGCCTTTGCCAGTGCCGGGCGTCATCCACTGGCAGGCATTGCCGCCGCTTTCGCTGGCGTATCCGGTGGCTACAGCGCAAATCTGGCTATCGGCCCGCTCGACGCCATCCTGGCCGGGCTGTCCTCGGAAGCCGTGCAGCTGGTTGCTGAAGACCGTGTTGCCAGCAGCGATAACTACTACTTTATGCTGGCATCTACGGTTTTGATAACACTGCTAGGCACACTGGTCAGCCAGCGCTGGGTGGAGCCGCGCCTCCCTGCCTGGCAAGGTGAAACAGGGCCGATACAAAATCAAACCGAAGACACTCCGAGCTTTCGCTGGCTGCGCTGGTACTGCGGACTCTTTCTGCTCGCCCTGCTCTGGGCAACCCTGCCCGACGATGCCCTGCTGCGACATCAGCAAACGGGCAGTCTGATCGGTTCGCCACTGCTCTCGGGTGTCGTTACCTTGATCGCCCTGTTCGCCGCCGGCGCGGGCATCGTTTTCGGCTACGAAAACCGCCGCTACCGGCGAGCCGATGACTGGATCGAAGGAATGGAACAGAGCATGGCCAGTATGGCGTCTTATCTGGTGTTGATGTTTTTCGCCGCCCAGTTCGTGAATTATTTTGCCTGGTCAGGGCTCGGCGCCATTGCCGCCATCAAGGGCGCCGCCTTGCTGGCGACCTTGAGTCTTCCGGCCGCGCCGCTACTCCTGTGTTTTATCCTATTGTGCGCGCTGATCAATCTGGTGATCGGCAGCGCCTCGGCAAAATGGGCCCTTTTGGCGCCGATCTTTGTGCCCATGCTGTATTTGCTGGGCATCTCGCCAGAAGGTACGCAACTGGCTTATCGGATTGGCGATAGCAGCACCAATATCATCACGCCACTGATGCCGTACTTCGGTGTCGTGGTGGCATTCGCCCAACGCTACGACAAAGACCTCGGCATCGGCACGCTGATGGCAATGATGGTGCCCTACTCGCTGGCTTTTCTGCTGGGCTGGTCGATTATGTTGCTACTGTGGATGACACTGGGTTGGCCGATCGGGCCGGGGGGTGCGGAGTTTCTGGTGCCCGCAGATTAAGCACTGGCACCAGAACACGTGCTGGCAGAGTTTAACACTCAACCTTTAACTTCGGCTTCCATTTCCTTAAGGCCGACGTGGCGCACATCTTTACCTTCAACAAGGTAAATAACGTGCTCGGCTATATTGCGAGCATGGTCACCGATACGCTCCAGCGATCGCAAGGACCACATGATATTCAGCACGCTGCCAATACTCCGCGGGTCTTCAATCATGTAAGTCACCAGGCTGCGCATGGCCGTACCGTATTCCATGTCAACCGCGTTGTCTTCCTGGGCAACGCGCAGGGCCAGAGGGCTATCAAAGCGAGCGAAAGCATCCAGTGCGTCGCGCACCATACTGCCAACGTGATCACCAATGTGGCGTATCTCAAGATAACTACGCGACACGCCACCTTCGTTGGCCAAAGCAATAGAATGTTTGGCGATCTTGGTGGCTTCATCGCCCATGCGTTCCAGATCATTCAGTGTCTTGCTGATCGCCAGCACCAGACGCAAGTCGCTCGCCGCCGGCTGGCGGCGAGCCAGGATCAGCGTACATTCTTCATCGATCTCCACTTCGAGATCGTTCACTTTGTTATCACGCTGGGCAACTTCTTCCGCCAGCCCACTGTCCAGATTCATAAACGCCGAAATTGCATCGCGAACCTGCTTTTCTACCAACCCACCCATTTCCAGCATGCGCGTCTTAGCTTCATCCAGTTCGGCGTTGAACTGTTGAGAAATGTGGTGCGAGTGAATATCTTTTTCCATGGTCTACCCCTGCCGCAACCGAAATTAACCGTATCGTCCGGTAATATAGTCTTCCGTCTGCTTGCGCGACGGGTTGGTGAAAAGTGTGTCGGTGTCACCGAATTCAATCAGCTTACCCATATACATAAAGGCAGTATAGTCAGAGACACGCGCGGCCTGCTGCATATTGTGGGTAACAATCACGATCGTATATTTGGATTTCAGCTCGTAGATCAGCTCTTCGATTTTCAAGGTTGAAATCGGATCCAGCGCCGACGCCGGCTCATCCAGCAACAGCACTTCCGGCTCTACCGCAATGGTGCGGGCAATGACCAGACGCTGCTGCTGACCACCCGACATGCCCAGCGCGTTGTCCTGCAGGCGATCTTTCACCTCATCCCACAGCGCCGCACCGCGCAAAGAACGCTCTACCACTTCATCCAGCACACGCTTTTTATTAATGCCCTGGATTCGCAGACCGTAGGCAACATTTTCATATATTGACTTGGGAAAAGGGTTTGGCTTCTGGAACACCATGCCCACATTGCGACGAAGCGCTGCTGCATCTACCGACTTGTCATAGATGTTGTGGCCGTCCAGATTGATCTCACCCTTGATACGACAACCATCCACCAGATCGTTCATCCGGTTAAAGCAACGCAGCAAGGTGGACTTACCGCAACCACTGGGCCCGATAAAGGCAGTAACACGCTTGCGAGGAACCACCATATTGACGTCGTGCAAGGCCTGCTTCTCGCCGTAAAACAGGTTCAGATCATTGACAGTCAGTGCGATTTCTTCCTTTTCCAACTTTCTGACCGCGGTGTCGCGACCGAGAGCATCCAAATTGATGCCGTGGGTTCTCGACTGTGTCGTTTCCGTGCTCATAGGGTCACCGTTCGATGTTAATTAGAGTTCCAGAGACTTGTACTTTTCACGCAGGCGGTTGCGCAGCGCCACCGCACTGAGATTCAACAGCGCAATAATAACCACCAGCAGCAGCGCGGTCGCATAGACCAGTGGCCGGGCCGCTTCAACGTTGGGACTCTGAAAACCCACGTCGTAAATATGAAAGCCAAGGTGCATGAATTTCTGGTCGAGATGGAAGTACGGGAAATTGCCGTTTACCGGCAAGGTGGGTGCCAGTTTGACCACGCCGACCAGCATTAGCGGTGCGACTTCACCGGCGGCTCTCGCCACCGCCAGAATTAACCCGGTCATCATCGCCGGGCTGGTCATAGGCAGCACCACCCGCCACAGAGTCTCAGCCTTGGTCGCACCCAGTGCCAGGCTGCCCTCGCGCAGCGCCTTTGGAATCCGGGACAATCCTTCTTCGGTGGCCACAATCACCACCGGCAGGGTCAGCAGTGCCAGCGTCAGCGAGGCCCACAAAAGACCCGGCGTACCAAAGGTAGGAGCAGGTAGAGCCTCGGGGAAAAATACCTGATCGATCTCGGAGCCGAGAAAATAAATAAAGAAACCGAGACCAAACACCCCGTAGACAATCGATGGCACCCCGGCGAGGTTGTTCACCGCAATACGGATAATCCGGTTCATAAGGCCCTGACGAGCGTATTCGCGCAGATAAACCGCCGCAACCACACCGAAGGGCGTAACAATAATCGACATAATGATCACCATGATCACAGTGCCGAAAATCGCAGGGAATATCCCCCCTTCGGTATTCGCCTCGCGGGGCTCGTCTGTCAGGAACTCAACAAATTTAGCGAGATAAAACCAGAGCTTGTCGAGAACATCCATGGCGTTGGGCTGAAAGGCGCGCACGATCTTGGCCAGCCGCAACTCCACCTGACGACCGCCCATTTCCTCGGCCACAATGCTGTCGCGATTAATCGCCTGATACAGACCAACCAGCTCATCCTGATAGACCCGGTACTCCGCATCCAGCGCTGCGCGCTCGGCATCGATATCGGTCTGTTTTGCCGCGCGCTCCTCGGCCGACAGGCTCTCGTCGAGCTCGAGACCGCGCTCACGCAAGCGCAATTTCTCCATACGGTAATTAATCGCGCCGATATCTTTCTTTTCTATCTTTTCAATTTTTTCGTGCAGTTCCAGCGCACGCTCCAGGCGGCTCTCGAACTCCTTCCGCAGCTCGTCTGAACTCTGCTCGGCGCTAGTCACCGTGCGGCCATCTTCCTTTACGCCCCGCAGATAGCCGTAGAAGTTGCCCCACTCACGGCGCTCCAGCACTATGATGTCTTCCGGATAGTGGATATCGGATAGAAAATCCGACAGCACCCAACTGAAATCAGCGCCGGTAACATCGCGGTTGCCCAGCTTGATCAGCTCACGGTCGAGAAATCCTTTGTCAGTATCCAGATCAAAACCTGCACTGCGCAACTGTTCAATCGGCACCGACTCTTTTTGGACTCGCTCGCCAATCAATACGCGGGCGCTTTCACCCGGCGCGGTATAGGTTGCCTGCATCACATCAGCGGGCCAGAAGTGTCCGAAACCGCGAACCGCAAGCAGGATTAACAAACCCACAACCGCAATGGCACTGAGACTCACTGCAGCGGCATTGACCCAGATGAAGGGCTCACCGCTGCGGATCCATTCGGTGAAAGAGTGACGTTTTTGTCTTTCCATTGGCATATCGATAACCCTACAGATTGCCGTAACGGTTACGCAGTCGCTGACGGACAACTTCTGCCACCGTGTTGACTACGAACGTAAACATAAACAGTACAAAGGCCGCCAGAAACAGCACGCGGTAGTGGCTGCTGTCTACTTCTGTCTCACCGATCTCGACAGCGATATTGGCGGCCAGGGTGCGCATGCCTTCAAAGATATTCATATCCATCACCGGCGTGTTCCCGGTCGCCATGAGTACAATCATGGTCTCCCCGACGGCACGCCCCATGCCAATCATCAGCGCGGAGAAAATACCCGGACTCGCCGTCGGCATGACCACGCCCACCAGGGTTTGCCAAGGCGTGGCGCCAAGCGCGAGCGAGCCATAGCTCAGGTGCTTGGGCACCGAGAAAATCGCGTCTTCGGCAATCGAGAAAATAGTCGGAATGACTGCGAAGCCCATGGCAATACCCACCACCAGTGCGTTGCGCTGGTCAAAGGATATGCCGAGTTCCGCGGTCATCCATGCTCGCATGTCGCCATCGAACATCAGCCGTTCTACGGGCGCGCTCATGGACACACACAGAGCAAAGATCGCAATAATAACCGGGGCAATAAGCAAGGGGTGCCAACCGTCAGGCACATGCTTGCGATAACGCATGGGAATGAAATTCCACAACCAGGCAAACAGCAGAACACCAACCGGCAAAAAGATGAAGATACTGAAAACCGCCGGCAGATGCTTTTCAACAAAGGGCGCCAGCCACAGACCGGCCAGAAAACCAAGGATAACTGTCGGCAGGGCTTCCATCAGCTCGATCAGCGGCTTCACCTTGCGGCGCATGGCCGGGGCCATAAAGTATGCGGTATAGATGGCGCCACAGATCGCCAGCGGCGCGGCGATGATCATGGCATAGAAGGCTGCTTTCAGTGTGCCAAATGCGAGCGGCGAAAAGCTGTATTTAGGCTCAAAATCGTTATTGGATGCAGAGGACTGCCAGGTGTAATCGGGCTCTGGGTAGCTTTCGTACCAGACCTTTTCCCACAGTACCGACCAGGACACCTCTGGGTGTTCGTTTTCGACCTTCCACACCAGAAAGTCACCGCCTTGGGTTTCCATCAGCAGAGTTTCTGCTCGCGGAGCTATCGCCGCCTGAACGACTGGAGCAGGCAGTTGCTCGCTTGCCAGATGGCGCTGCGACGTACTGTAGTAGAGGTCGAGCTGGCCGTCTCTGTTAACTGTGACAAATCCCTTGCGACGCTGCTCTGGGGCAACCGTCACGATGCCGCTGTTGTCAGCGTGAAATTTGCGGATTTTCTTCAGGTGAATGGCGCCGTCGGTATTGACGTTAAACCACTGGGATGTCTCGCCGGCGCTATTCGAGATCAGCAGCGAGACACCGCCCAACAGAAAACGGGCGTCAGTCAGCTGGGCATTATCAAACATAACCCCAGCGTCTGTGACTTCTTGGTCATCAATGTCAATCAGCCGGTACTGGCCTTTGGCCGACAGCACGTACAGCCAGTCCTGAGTTGGCCCGAGCAACAGGGTATGCGGCTTGATATCGATATCCGGCAAATTGAGGGTTTCCTCAACCAGAGTCACCTCTTCGCTTAGAAAATCTTCTTCTTTAACCCAGCGCCGGGCCTCGATTCTGCCGGCGGCGGTATAGCCAATGGCGACCATCGCCTCTTCAGAGTCTCGCAGCGCGATCTTGTGAAGGGCGTCCTCCGTAAGCCGGATAGGTTCTCGGCCATAGGGATATTGCATTACCGGCGTAATCAGGCGCTCATCATTGGGGTAGCTGATCTTGTAGTGATGACGCGCTATTACCATGCGGCCATCGGACAAGCCCACTGCGAAGATACGGCTGGTTTCCGAATCGATGGTAAAGCTCGTAACCTCGGCATCGGCTGGGAGCGCCAGATGCCCGTCATTAACTGTCGAACCGTCGGCCACGCGGAAAAACGAATAGCTGCCATCAGCGGCCAGTCTGAAGCCGACTTCTGCCTGCTCTTCTACCGCGAGATGGAGAGTGGGAGCTGTCGAGCCAACACGGCTGTACTGGTGAGCCTGCTCCATATGGGCAGACTGGAACAGCGGCATAATCTCGTACAGCAAGTAGAAGAAGATCAGCAGGATAGCCAGCAAGACACCAGAACCGCCTGCGGTGATACCGACAGAGGCCGCTTTATCTTTGAACTTGCGCCACTGCGCGAAACGGGAAGTCCTACCCGCGAAAACAGGTTCGCTCACTCCTGGCTCCAGTCTATTCAGTCGAGGGGCGTATGATATGTCGTTTTTGTGACAGTATTGTTACACAAACAGAAACAAGGTGCTTTCACCATAAAAAAACGGCCATATCAATGATATGGCCGTTGTCCGAGTAGCGGGACCTTATATTCCCAGCGCTCGCAAAGTCTTTTCTGCCACCTTGGCAGGCAGCGGGATGTAACCGTCCTTGACCACAACTTCCTGGCCCTGCTGAGACATCACCATTTTGACGAACTCGCGCTCGAGCGGGCTCAGCGGCTTGTTCGGCGCCTTGTTGATGTAAACATAGAGGAAGCGCGATAGCGGATAGCTACCGGCAACCGCGTTTGCAGGCGTCGCATCAATATACTTGTCACCTTTCTTGCTCAAAGGCACAGCGCGAACACTGGAGGTTTTGTAACCGATACCCGAGTAGCCGATACCATTGATGGACGTCGCGACCGACTGAACCACCGAGGCAGAACCTGGCTGCTCATTTACAGTGTTCTTGAAGTCACCCTTACACAGAGCTTTCTTCTTGAAGTAACCGTAGGTACCAGAGACAGAGTTGCGGCCAAACAGCTGTACGTCTCGATTCTGCCAAGGGCCGGCCATGCCCGCGTCACCCCAAGTATCGATGCTTTTACCCGCACCACATTTGCGGGTGCTGGAGAAAACCGCATCCACCTGCTCGATGCTCATACCCTTAATCGGGTTATCCTTGTGGACAAATACCGCCAGGGCGTCAATCGCGACCGGTACAGCGGTTGGCTTGTAGCCGAATTTGCTTTCGAAGGCTTCGATTTCCTTGTCCTTCATTTTGCGGCTCATCGGCCCAAAATTAGAGGTGCCTTCTGTCAGAGCCGGCGGCGCCGTGGAAGAACCGGCAGCCTGGATCTGAATGTTCACGTTCGGGTAGAGACGTTTGAACTCTTCACCCCACAGGGTCATGAGGTTGGCCAGGGTATCAGAGCCAACGCTGGACAAATTGCCTGATACACCCGAGGACTTCTGGTAGACCGCCAGATCCGGGTCAACTGAATTGGCCGAAGCCAGATTGATGGTCAGTGCCGCTGCGGCTACTGCTGTCTTGCTAAACCACTGTTTGAGTTTCATTACCGTCTCCTGAAGTGTCGGTCGTGATTTGGTTCCAGCTGCCACAGTAATACAAATATGTGACAGTTAAATGACAAATAACAACTCAGACACAGTTTTGTCACAAATTCGTCATCCAGCTTCGGCATTACGCTGAACTGCCGCCGAGCGCGGAAACACACAGGTAAACGTGCTGCCGCGACCGGGCTGGCTTTTAATCTTCAACTCACCCTGATGACGCAGCAGTATATGTTTTACGATAGCCAGGCCCAGCCCCGTGCCACCGGTATCGGTCGAGCGACTCTGATCCACTCGGTAGAACCGCTCAGTCAGCCTGGGCAGGTGCTGTGGTTCAATGCCTATGCCGTTATCGGCCACTTCAAAATAAGCGTGGTCGCGATCCGCAAACCAGCGCAAGGTGATGCAGTCACCTTCGCGAGTATAGCGCGCTGCATTGACGGCCAGATTAGAAAACGCGCTTTGCAGTTCCTTACCGTCACCCACCAGGCAAAGTGACTCATCGCACTGAATATCTACCTCCCGCGAGCCGGTTGCAGCTGCCATAATCTCTTCGCGCAAGGTTTCCATAAGAGGTCTTAGCGCGTAGGTGTCGCGCTGCTTACCCGCCGGCACTGCTTCGAGTCGCGACAGCGTCATCAGATCCTGTATCAGATTCTGCATACGCCTGGCCTGCGCTGTCATCTGGCTGATTGCCCGCTCCTCCTGCGTCCCCGCCTGAGCCTGACTACCGAGAATCTCCAGATAGCCGCTGATGACCGTCAAAGGAGTGCGCATTTCATGGGAAACATTGGCGACAAAGTCCTTGCGCATCTGCTCAAGCTGCACTGTGCGAGAAATATCGCGGGCAAAAAGCAGGCGATTTTCGCGGCCAAAGATAGACACCGACACGCTCAAACGCACCTGCGCATTAACCGGCGAGGCCATCTGAAAGCGCTCATCGTAATCGCCGGAATCAAAATAACGAATAAATTCAGGGGCTCGAACCAGATTAACGAGCAGGCGACCGGTATCGTCCGGGTGACGCAAACCCAGCAGCGTATGCGCAGCCTGATTCGACCATTCGATCGCTCCGTCTGGATTGAGCATGACGACCGCATCGGCCATCGAGGAAAAGGAGGCGCGAAGGTGATCGATATTGGCCTGCAGGCGGGCATTAGCCCTGAGGGTTTCTTTCTGTACTTGAGACAGTGTGTCGAACACCTCGCCCCACAGCCCCCCCGCTTCAGGTGGCTCATCACGACCGGCACCGGCGTGAAGCCAGTGGTTAAGATCGCGCAGCTGACTCAGTGACCACAGCGCATAGGCAATGGAAGCACCACAGAGAAACCAAGGCAGTAAGTCGAGTAGCAGACCAAAAAAGGCGGCAATTCCCAGTAAGGCGCCAAAGCGGGCGAGCTCGATTTTCCACCCGTGCCGCTGCATCCGCTATCAGTCCAGCCCGGCCGCAGAAAATCGGTACCCGGTACCGCGAACAGTCTGGATCAGCATGCCGTAATCCTGAGCATCCGTGGCCAGTGCCTTGCGCAGCCGCCGGATATGGACATCAACGGTACGCTCTTCCACATAGACGTTGCTGCCCCAGACCTGATCCAGCAATTGGCCGCGACTGTAGGCGCGCTCCTGGTGGGTCATAAAGAACTTAAGTAGTTTGTACTCGGTCGGCCCCATATCTATCGGCTTGGAATCGGCGAACACACGGTGGCTCACAGGGTCGAGCACCAATCCATTCACCTCGACCGCATCGCCATCTTCCGGGTCGGCGCTGCGCCGCAGAACAGCCTTGATCCGGGCCAGCAGCTCGCGCGATGAAAAAGGCTTGGTGACGTAATCATCAGCCCCAACATCCAGGCCCTGAATACGATTATCCTCGTCATCCTTCGCGGTGAGCATGATGACAGGAATATTTCGGCTGACATCATCGCGGCGTAATCGTCGCAACAGCTCCAGCCCAGAGGTATTGGGCATCATCCAGTCCAACAGAATAAGGTCGGGGCGATTATCGAGAATCTGGCCGTAGGCGTCCTGCGCATCTGCGGCCTCCATGCATGTAAAGCCGGCCATTTCGAGGCCGATACGGATCATTTCCCTGATTGAACTCTCGTCATCAACAATCAGAATGCTGCGATTTGCCATAGCTAGTCCGGTCAAAATTGAAGAATCACAGCTACGCATTAAAAGACTTTTTCGTGACGATTATGTTACAACAACTCGACAGCTTGATGACAGGCCTGCAACGACCTGTCATGACAACGCAGGCCGGATGCAGGATTATCGGCTCAAAATGCCACGTATGGCTTCCGGTAGATCGGCAGGAAACACCACAGTTTTGGCGTTCGGGGATGCAGACAGGTTTTGCAGCGATTGAATGTATTTCTCGCCAAGCAGGTAAACCATCGGCAATTCTTCGCCCTTGATAGCGTCGGTCACCACCTCAATCGCCGCCGCGCTGGCCTTCGCCAGCACCACTTCGGCCTGGGCATCACGACGCGAGGCCTCCAAACGTCCATCGGCCTCCAGAATCGCGGCCTGCTTCTCACCCTCGGCGCGCGTTACCACGGCGCGGCGTTGGCGCTCTGCTGCGGCCTGCTCTTCCATGGCGCTCTGCATGGTCGGCGAAGGATTGATGTCCTGAATTTCTACCGTTTTGAGGGTAATACCCCAGTCGGCAATATCATCGGAAATGCCCATTTTCAGCTTGGCCTTGATCTGATCCCGGGATGACAACGCAGCGTCCAGCGCCATTTCACCCACAATCGCACGCAGAGCAGTCTGCACCAAGTTCTGAATCGCAATGGTGTAGTCTTCAACCCCGTACACCGCTTTTTCGGGCGATACGATATTGATATAGGCGACGGCATTGGCAATGATCACCGCGTTGTCCTGAGTGATGACCTCCTGCGAGGGGATATCCAGCACGATATCCTTGGTGGTGACCTTGTAGGCAACCACATCAATAAAGGGCACCAGCCAGTTCAGACCGGGGTTCATCGTGCCGTAGTACTTCCCGAGACGCTGCACAATATGCTTTGAACCCTGCGGCACAATCTTGACTGTCTTGGACAGCACCACCACCGCGACAATCGCCAGTGTAATGACGATACTCAAGCCTTCCATCAACTCACTCCCTGGATATTGGTAATTACTGAATCTTGCTGACGATCAGGGTATTGCCGGAAACATCCGTCACGCTGACCCGATCCCCGACGCTGAGCGTTTCCGCACAGATAAACGACCATTCGTCGCTACCCAACAGCGGCACCGAAAAACGTAGCCTGCCACGCTCGCCCACATTGGCCTGAATCACCATCGCTGACTGTCCGAGCACCGCCTCTCGCGACATGCCGGAGAGTGTCTTGTCGCGAAAACGCGGCTGCACAAACTTGAACCAGACAAACAGGTCCAGCACCGACAACACAGTCCAGATCAGAAGCTCCGTGGTAAAACTGAGGTCAACCGCAAAGGCGATAACGCCCACGACCAGCGCACTCAAGCCCAGCCACAGCAGAACAAAGCCGGCGGTAAAGATTTCCAGCGCGATAAGAATCAGGCCCAGCACCAGCCAGTGCCAGTAGGCGATAGACGAATCAAGCCACTCCATGAATTTCCCCAGACGACATTTTTCTTATGGCTCGCCTATTTAGCCCCGAGCACCCCCGGCAAGCAAGGATTTTCGGCCACAAATAGCGTATACTCCGCCCTTTCGCCAACACCGCCTCAAGCAGCTTTCCTATGCCTCCCGCAGACGCTCCAAAACACCTTTTCAGCTACCGCAAATACTGGGCGGAATGCTTTGGCCCCGCGCCCTACCTGCCCATGTCACGGGAGGAAATGGACGCCCTGGGCTGGGACAGCTGTGACATCATTCTGGTAACTGGCGACGCCTACGTCGATCACCCCAGTTTTGGCATGGCCGTGATCGGTCGGGTACTGGAAGCCCAGGGCTTTCGCGTGGGCATTATTGCCCAGCCCGACTGGCAATCCGCCGAGCCCTTTACCGTGTTGGGTGAGCCCAACCTTTTCTTTGGCGTGGCTGCCGGCAATATGGATTCGATGATCAACCGCTACACCGCTGATCGCCGACTGCGCCACGACGACGCCTACAGCCCCAACAACGAAGGCGGCAAACGCCCGGACCGGGCGGTCATCGTCTATTCCCAGCGCTGCCGAGAGGCCTACCGCAACACACCCATCGTGGTCGGCTCCATCGAAGCCAGCCTGCGCCGCATTGCCCACTACGACTACTGGAGCGACAAGGTGCGCCGCTCCATCCTGCTGGATTCGCGCGCCGATCTGCTGGTTTACGGCAATGCCGAACGGGCTATCGTAGAAATTGCTCACCGCGCCGCCAGCGGCGAAGCCATTCGCGAAATACGCAACCTGCGCGGCACCGCCTTCGTCCGCAAACGCATTCCCGATGGCTGGACCGTGGTTGACTCCTCAACCATCGATACCCCCGGGCCGGTTGAGCCGCCCATCGACCCTTATCAGGACACCACTGAAACCAGCGAATGCAAAACCAAGCAGAGCGAGGCCGACGAAGTCCAGACTGTTCGGGTTATCGACCCCCTCAGCGCACGCAAGCTGAAACTGATGGACGATCGCTGTGTAATCCGCCTGCCGGACTACGACACAGTGCGCAAAGACCCGGTACTTTACGCCCACGCGGCACGGGTGCTGCATCTGGAAACCAACCCCGGCAACGCCAAGCCACTGGTACAACGCCACGGCGACCGCGAAGTCTGGTTAAACCCGCCCCCGATTCCACTGACTACCGAAGAACTCGACAGCGTGTTTGAGCTGCCCTACCAGCGCAAACCACACCCGGTCTACGGCGACGCCCGCATCCCGGCTTACGAGATGATTCGCTTCTCGGTGAATATCATGCGCGGCTGTTTTGGCGGTTGTACTTTCTGCTCCATTACCGAACACGAGGGCCGAATCATTCAGAGTCGATCGCACGACTCGATCGTGCGCGAGGTGGAAAACATTCGTGACAAAACGCCTGGCTTTACCGGCGTTGTCTCTGATCTCGGCGGCCCCACCGCCAACATGTGGCGGCTGAACTGTAAAAGCAAAGCCATTGAAGAGAACTGCCGCCGGCTGTCCTGTATCCACCCGAACATCTGCAAGAGCCTCAACACGGATCAGACACCGCTGATTGATCTCTATCGCGATGTCCGCGATGTAGAAGGGGTGAAAAAAGTCCTGATCGCTTCCGGCCTGCGCTACGACCTGGCAGTGGAAACTCCCGAATACGTGAAAGAGCTGGTTACCCACCACGTCGGCGGCTACCTGAAGATCGCGCCAGAGCACACCGAAGACGGCCCACTGTCAAAAATGATGAAGCCCGGTGTCGGCACTTACGACGCTTTCAAGAAACTTTTTGACAAATATTCCAAAGAAGCGGGGAAAGAACAATTTCTTATACCCTACTTTATCGCCGCCCATCCGGGCACCAGCGACAAAGACATGATGAATCTGGCCTTGTGGCTGAAGCGCAACGGCTTTCGAGCTGATCAGGTTCAGGCTTTCTATCCCTCTCCCATGGCTAACGCCACGGCTATGTATCACTCTGAACGCAACCCACTGAAAAAGGTGTCGCGAAAAAGTGAGTCAGTATTTACCGCCAAAGGCCTGAAACAGCGCCGTTTGCACAAAGCCTTCTTGCGCTATCACGATCCGGAAAACTGGCCAATGTTACGCGATGCCCTGAAATCCATGGGGCGCAGCGATCTGATTGGCTTTGGTAAAAAACACCTCGTACCGCCGCGCCAGCCGGCAGGCTGGAAACCCGCCAAAGCAAAAGGACGCATGCTGACCCAGCACACCGGGCTGCCACCGCGTCGCCAGCGGTAATTGATATTTGTCAATTGCCGCTTTCGTTTAGCCTTTAAAGTTTCATTTTCCGTGTGTATATTCAAAGTGCTGGCAACTTAAGCAGCACGGTTTTATGTTACAAGTCATCACGAAGTTGCGGTACTACCTCGTTCTGTTTGTCATAACTCCCCTGCCTGGCTCAGCATAAAAAACGTAAACAAATGAATCGAGGTTAAGTCATGTCAAAAGCAACTGGCAAAGTGAAGTGGTTTAACGAAACCAAAGGCTTTGGTTTCATTCAACAGGAGCAGGGCCCTGATGTCTTTGTCCACTTCTCTGCCATTCAATCCGAGGGTTTCAAAACACTGGCCGAAGGCCAAGACGTGGAATTTGAAGTGCAGCAGGGGCAGAAAGGTCTGCAGGCCGCCAACGTGACGGCCCTGTAACAACGCTGGCATCGCGCCAGAGAGCTAAAACACCAGCCTTCGCGCTGGTGTTTTTATTTATAGATAAAGAAACAGTGATGAATGGGTTTGCCGGGGCGGCTGAAATCCGGATCAAGCGACCATTCCGTCTTATCCTCTACCCGATAGCGCTCGCGAAGCGAATCTTTCAGTTTGAAATCGCGGCGGTTGTTGGAAAAAATCAGCAGGCCACCCGGATTCAACAGGCGCATGGCTTCATCAACCAGCATTTCCTGATCCCGCTGCACATCCAGCACCGTATCCGTACGTTTGGAATTGGAAAAGGTCGGCGGGTCGAGAAGAATCAGATCAAAGGTCTTGTCGCTCGCTTTCAACCACTCGACGCAATCCGCCTCGATGGTATGGTGGCGCGCCTCACTCATACCGTTAAGCGACAGATTCTCCCGCGTCCACTGCAGGTAGCGCGGCGAAAGATCAACACTGGTAGTCCACTTAGCCCCACCCAGCGCGGCGTGAACTGATGCGGACCCGGTGTAGCAGAATAGATTCAGAAACGAACGCCCGTTGGCGCGTGCCGCAATTTCCAGACGCACACGGCGGTGATCCAGAAACAGGCCGGTATCGAGAAAATCCTTCAGGTTGACCAGCAGTTTTGCCTGGCCTTCATGAACGGTCAGCATCTCGTTGCTGCGCTGCTCGCGCTGATACTGGGCTTTACCGCGCTGGCGCCGGCGCTGCTTCAACACGATACGCTCTGGCGGAATGCCTGTAGCCGCCGGCAAGCCCGCCATCACCTCGCGCAGGCGTGCTTCTGCCTTTTCTTCCGAAATCGACGCCGGAGGCGCATACTCCGCGACCACCAGCCAGTCGCCATAGCAATCTACCGCTACCGCATATTCCGGCATATCGGCATCGTACAGGCGGTAACAGCTTACCTGCTCGCGCTTGAGCCATTTTTCCAGCCGTTTGCGGTTCTTCTGCAGACGGTTGCTGAACATACGGGCACCTTCGCTCAAAGGAAGACTGCTGCCGCCGCTGGCCTGCTCGCTTTCCCGGTGGCGAATCTGGTTTTCCGCCTGCAGATCAAACAGCAGCAGTCGTGACTCGATGGAGCCATTGAGCATCCGGTACTGCTGATGGCTGTGCCATGCCATGGCCTTACCGAGATGGGGGTTGCCGGTAATGACCGCCGCGCGCCAACCGATAAAATCCTTCAGCGCATTGCCCAGATAGCGGTAAAGATGGACCAGTGAAGCCTCATCCCCCAGGCGCTCGCCGTAAGGTGGGTTACAAACCACAAGACCGGTTGGCAAGTCGGTGTGAGTGGGCTTGGCAAATTCCGCCAGTTCCCTGCGCGACACCCGCACCCGCCCTTTCAGGCCGGCACTTTCAATATTCTCCTGCGCGGTCGCCACCGCCGAGCCGCTGGCGTCATAACCGCGAATTTCCGGCCACTGGCGGTCAAAGCCCTGCCGACGGCGCTCCAGGGCCTCCTCCCGAAGCCGAGCCCACAGCGCCGGCACATGGCCCTGCCACTGGTCAAAGCCCCAGCGCCGGCGCAGCAGGCCCGGCGCTATATCCATCGCCATCCAGGCCGCCTCAATCAGCAGGGTGCCAGAGCCGCACATGGGGTCAATCAGGGCACCGCCGCGGGCCGCCATTCCGGGCCAATCGGCCCGCAGCAATATGGCGCTGGCGAGATTTTCCTTCAGCGGCGCCAGTCCACCGCGACTGCGATAACCCCGTCGATGCAGGCTTTCGCCAGACAGGTCCAGCGATACCATGGCCCGTCCCTTGCGCAAACGGATATGGATACGCAGGTCCGGGCGCTCCTTGTCGATGCTGGGGCGCTCGCCGCAGCGCTCGCGGAAATAATCGACGATTGCGTCTTTGCAGCGCAGCACCCCAAACTGGCTGTTTTTCAACCAGCCCACCTTGCCCTGAAAGTCGATGGCCAGCGTGGCCGTCGGCAGCAGATGCTCTTCCCAGGGCAGAGATTTGACCGCACTGTAGAGCGCATCGGCGCTGTCAATTTCAAATTCCCCTAAGGTCAGGAAAATGCGGTTGGCCAGACGCGACCAGAGACAGGCTCGATAAGCGGTTTCCAGATCGGCGTGAAAATAGACGGTACCTACACTTTCTCGCAGACTGGTCGCCCCAAGGCTCGCCAGCTCTGACACAAGCAAACTTTCAAGTGACTTAGGGCAACTGGCCCGGAGGGGGATTAATGCCGGATTGGCGTCAGATTCTGACAAAACGTTCTCTGCCTGATTGGAAAAGGTTGGCTACAGCGCCCACCATCCGTGACTTATGAAGTTACCGCCTAAGTAGAGGGCAGCATATAAACAATTGGTCTTCGTCAGCGGCGCGCAAATCTGCTTATATCGGTGGTCTGCAGAGCGCAATTCTAGCATCCCTGTTGGGTGCTACACAGTAAGGATTGCTGTTTCGCGCCACTGCAGCGACCTAACCTCAGTCCAATCTTGTACTGACCGTTCCATCAGGGAGATTCTTAACCTATGAGAAGACAGAAACGAGACATGTCCGATCGTGCCTTTCACAAAGGATACCAGGCAGGATTTTCAGGAAGAAATAAAGAAATGTGTCCCCATCAACAAGAGACCTTGCGCCAGAATTGGCTGACAGGTTGGCGCGAAGGACGTCAGGATTCCTGGGAGGGTTATTCTCAGGTTGAGGCTCTACAGAGAACCTACGCTCAGTAACCATTTTCTCCACGACCAGCAGAAGCAGACTCGCCCGCCCTTTGGCGGGCTTTTTTCGTTCTGGGCTGGCGCTTTAACCGGGATTAGCGCTGTTTGCGACCAGCACGGCCGCGCACGGCTTTGCCCCTGGGCTTGGCATCCTGCTTTTTCACCTGCTTGGTCTTCTTGGTAACCGGTGCCAGACCCGCCATTTCATAGACTTTGTTGACGTCTTCCGCCGGCAACTCCATCCACTGCCCGGCCTTCAGCTTCGGCGGCAGAAAAATATTGCCGTAGCGCACCCGCTTCAGACGATTGACCTGCAGCCCCTGAGATTCCCACAGACGGCGTACCTCGCGGTTGCGGCCCTCCATGATGACCACGTAGAACCAGTGGTTGATTCCTTCACCACCGCCGTCGACGATATCGGTAAAACGCGCAACGCCGTCATCCAGCAACACGCCATCAACCAGCGCTTTCAGATTCTCTTCTTTGGTCTGCCCCATCACCCGACACAGGTATTCCCGCTCTATCACCGAGGACGGGTGCATCAAACGGTTGGCCAACTCCCCATCAGTGGTAAAAAGCAAGAGACCACTGGTGGTAAAGTCCAGTCGGCCCACTGAAATCCAACGCTCCCCTCGGGCGCGCGGCAGGCTTTCAAATACCGAGCGCCGACCTTCCGGGTCTTTGCGACTGCAAATTTCGTTGTCGGGCTTGTTGTAGATCAACACCCGTCCGCGGACGCTGTCGGGCGGCGTGAGCTTGACCTGACGGCCATCCAGCGCAACCCTGGCTTCTTCTGTCACCCGGTCGCCCAGCGTCGCCTTTTTGCCGTCTACGGTAACCCGGCCATCGGCAATAGCTCGCTCCATTTCCCGGCGCGAACCCAATCCCGCTCGCGCCAGTACTTTTTGAAGCTTCTCATCACTCATGTCACTCATGGATTGGTATTCTGCTCCGTGTCGTCAGTCTCGACGAGAGTTTCGGCCGTCTCGGCCTGGTTTTCGGGTTTGGCGGATTCTTCTGCGCCAGCAGGTTCAGCGACATCATCCTGCGCCGGGAAAAACTCGCTATCGGCCGGGTCGTCACTGTCTTGGCTATTCACTTCTGACTGCTGCTCTGCAGAGGCTGTTTCGGTGGCTTCTTGCAGCTCGCCGTTTTCACCATTATCAGAGGCCGTCTCAGTGCTGTCATCGAACTTCAACTCGCCGGTCAGGGTGTCGAGATCCTTGATATCCGCCAGTGCCGGCAGATCGTCGAGATTGCTCAGATTGAAGTAGTCGAGAAACTTGCGGGTGGTCGCGTACATGGCCGGCCGACCCGGTACGTCTTTGTGCCCCACCACTCTCACCCACTCCCGTTCCAGCAGGGTTTTGATAATCTGCGAGCTGACTGCAACGCCGCGGATATCTTCGATATCGCCGCGGGTAATGGGCTGGCGATAGGCAATCAATGCCAGGGTTTCGAGTAGAGCCCGCGAATAGCGCTGAGGCTTTTCTTCCCACAGTCGGCCCACCCAGGGCGCCACATCTTCCACCACCTGAAAGCGGTAGCCGCTGGCTACCTGGCGCAGCTCAAAACCGCGGCCTTCACAGTATTGGGTCAACTGAGCCAGTGCTTCACGGATCTGCTCGTTTTCCGGGCGCTCGCCCTCCTCGAACAAGTCCGCCAGCTGGGGAACAGTCATGGGTTTGCCTGCGGCCAGCAGGGCGCCTTCCAGTATGCGTATAAGTTGATCTGTTTCCATCGTCAGGATTTGGCTTTTACGTGAATGGGCCCGAAGGCTTCGGTTTGCACAATTTCGATCAGTGATTCCTTAATCAGCTCCATCACTGCAAGAAAGGTCACCACAATACCCACGCGCCCTTCTTCCGGCGAAAACAGGGTAACAAAGGGGGTGAAACGCTCAGTCGACAGGCGGGCGAGCACTTCTGACATGCGCTCACGGGTCGACAGCTTTTCGCGCTGGATCTGATGGCTTTCAAATAGATCGGCCCGGCGCAGCACTTCACTCAACGCCAGCATCAGCTCACGCATATCCACGTCCGGTTCGGGACGGGCATGCTCACGCGGCGGCGGCTCGGCGGAGGCCTCGAAAATATCCCGGCCAAGGCGCGGCATTTCGTTAATTTCTTCGGCCGCTTTCTTGAAGCGCTCGTATTCCTGCAGGCGACGAATCAACTGGGCGCGGGGGTCTTCTTCGTCATCTTCCACCTCGCTCGAACGCGGCAGCAGCATGCGCGATTTGATTTCCGCCAGCATGGCCGCCATCAACAGGTATTCTGCCGCCAGCTCGAACTGCATGGCGTTCATCATGTTTACGTAGCGCATGTACTGCTCGGTAATCTGGGAGACGTCGATCTCCAGAATATCGAGGTTCTGGCGTTTGATCAGGTACAGCAGCAGATCGAGAGGGCCTTCAAAGGCCTCAAGAAAAACTTCCAGCGCGTCCGGTGGAATGTAGAGATCCTTCGGCAGTTCAGTCACCGCCTTGCCCAGCACAACGGCAAACGGCATCTCGCCCTGTTGCGGCGAAGCGTTGCGGCGCAGGGCTTCCAGACTCAAAGGCGCACCGCCGAGCGGATTCGGGTTGTCTGCCGGTTCAAGGGCGACCGACTCGGGTTCGGCGGTATCGCTTTGCGCTGTTATTGTGTCGTCATCCACCAAAGCTGATCTCTACTGCTGAGCTGCCCTCGAAGGCAGGTTCACAAACGGCGCATTATACGCGCATGTGGGCGGCGGTACTATCTACGTCTGCCTGCCGCGCCTACCCTTCAGATACGCCGGGTAGCGCCTATTCCGGCTCGAAGGCTGACCAGTCGCCCTGCCCCTTGCGAACGATAACCGGCACTTCATCCACCAGGTCGATCACGGTGGTGGGCTCCATCCCGCAAAAACCGCCGTCGATCACCAGATCCAGCTCGTGTTGCAGGGTGTCACGGATATCGTAGGGGTCGGTCATCGGCATCTCGTCGCCGGGCAGTATCAGCGACACACTCATCAACGGCTCGTTCAGAGATTCGAGCAGAGCCAGCGCTATGGCATTGTCCGGCACCCGCAAGCCAATGGTTTTGCGCTTGGCGTGCAGCAGCCGGCGCGGTACTTCACCGGTCGCCTGCATGATAAAGGTATAGGGGCCAGGCGTATGAGCCTTGATCAGGCGGAAGGCGGTATTGTCGACCCGCGCATAGGTGCCCAGTTCAGAGAGGTCGCGGCAGACCAGGGTAAAATTGTGATTGGCATCCAGCCGGCGAATACGTCGCACCCGCTCCAGCGCAGATTTGTCACCGATATGGCAACCCAGCGCATAGCCGGAATCTGTCGGATAAACCACCACGCCGCTTTTGCGAATGATCTCTACCGCCTGTGCAATCAGGCGCTTTTGGGGATTTTCCGGATGCACCTGGAAAAACTGGCTCAAGCTGAACTCCTCTTTAATTAACACTTACTGCCAGGCCTGCCAAACCGGGACACAACTGCCCACCAGAGCGGCATCACAGCCTACTTCACTCCAGGGGCTCTCGGCATGAAAATCGCTGCCGATGGAGGCCATCATACCGAAATCGCGCGTAAGCCCGCGCAAATGGGACAGATCCGACTCATTCCAGCGACGCCCGTTGGCCACTTCCAACGCGCGCCCACCGGCCTCATTGAAGGCCACCACGAGGCGGCGCAGTTTGCTCCGAGTCAGCTTGTAGTGCAATGGGTGGGCCAGCACCGCCACACCTTTACTGGCCACAATCCAGTCGACAACCTCTGCCAGCTCCGGCCAATGGGTTTTCACATCTCCCACCTTGCCGGCACCCAGATAGCGATCAAAGGCTTCCTGCATGGAAGACACCACACCGCGCTGCAGCAGAATACGCGCAAAATCCGGGCGCCCCAGCGCCTTGTCTGGCCCAACCTGCTGCCGCGCTTCCTCGTACAAACCGCTGTGACCGCGTTTGGCCAGGCGGGCATCAATGGTTTGCGCGCGCTTATCGCGAGCATCTTCCTGCTCGGCAACCGCCGCCGCCAGCACACTGTCGCTCAGGTCTACATTGAGCCCCAGCACATGCACCGTCACCCCTGACCACACGCAGGACAACTCGATACCCGGAATAATACGAAGCTTGGGATTAGCCGGCAGATACGCGTAAGCCGCCAGCGTATCGTGGTCGGTTATCGACAGCATTTCGACGCCCTGCGCCACTGCGCGCTCAATGAGCACGTGAGGTTCAAGACTGCCATCCGACATGGTGGTGTGGGTGTGAAAATCAACTCGCAAGGGTACCTGACTCCCAAAAAAACCTGGACGGGCCCACTCCGTGTTGGCCGGCCAGGGCAAAGCCAGTATAGTGTCCGCTCGCTGGAAACCTGACCTGTAGTCAATGAGTGAACAAACCTCAAGCTCGGCCACCGCACGCTCTGCCAAAAAGCCACACGGCAGCCTGCTCGCCAATCTTGCCTTCAATCTTATCATCCCTACGCTGATTCTGACCAAGCTGGGGAAAGAAGACTATCTGGGGCCAAGCTGGGCCATAGTGGTCGCATTGGCCTTTCCCATCGGTTATGGCCTGCGGGATTTCGTCAAAACCCGCGAAGCGAACGTTTTTTCCATCCTCGGTGTGATCAGCATTGCCCTGACCGGGGGCATCAGCCTGATGCAGCTTGACCCCAAATACATCGCCATCAAGGAAGCGGCCATCCCCGGCCTGATTGGTCTGGCGACCCTGATTTCACAATACACGCCCTACCCACTGGTCAAGACCTTTCTGTTCAACGACCAGATCATGCAGGTGGATCGGATCACCGACGCGGCCAGAGAGCGCGGTACGCTGCCCCTGCTGGAGCAGCGCCTAAAAGTAGCGACTTACCTGGTCGCCAGCTCATTTTTTCTCTCATCCGTGCTGAATTATCTGCTGGCGAAATGGGTGCTGGTCAGCCCGCCCGGCACCACCGCCTATACCGAAGAGCTGGGCAAAATGACGGCCCTGAGCTTTCCGGTCATTGCCATTCCCAGCATGGTGGTCATGACCATTTCACTCGTTTATCTTTTTGTAGGTATCGAAAAATTAACGCAATTAAAGCTGGAAGATATTCTGCAGCAACATTAGCCTTGCGCCCGCTTTGGGGCCGGTCTGGAGGAGTAAAACGTGTTATTTGCCATAAACTGCTTGGATGTGCCCAATAGTCTGGCCCTGCGCAAGCAGGCGCGCCCGGCTCATCTGGCGCGATTGGAGCAGTTGAAAAATGAGGGGCGTCTGATACTGGCAGGCCCCTATCCCGCCATCGAAAGCAATGACCCCGGCGAAGCGGGTTTTACCGGCAGCCTGGTGGTAGCAGAATTCGAATCGCAAGAAGCGGCCCAGCGCTGGGCCGATGCTGATCCCTACATCGAAGCCGGTGTCTACGCCAGCGTCAGCATCAAACCCTTTAAGCATGTACTTCCCTGAGTGGTTTTATCTGCCGGTGCGTTACGGTAGATTTAGCCCTCAAAACGATAATTGAGCACTGGAAGCCGATAGTGAACAAGCTAGTAGCCTCATTCTTCATCTTTGCACTGTTGAGCGGCACGGGGCTGATCCCGACCGCCTTTGCCCAAACCGAAGAGCGGTATATCACCGACCGCCTCTACGTACCCCTTCGCAGCGGTAAAAGCGCCAACCACCGCATTCTGCATAAAGGCCTGCCTAGCGGCACCCTGGTCACCGTGCTGGAAACAGACGAGGAATCGGGCTACAGCCTGATTCGCACCCGCCGGGGCCTGGAAGGCTGGATACTCTCCCGCTATCTCGATCGCGACCCGGTCGCAGAAATCAAACTTGCGGAAACTGCCGCCCGTCTGAAAGCCCTGGAAGAGGAAAACAATAAGCTGAAGCGCGCCTTCAGCAATGCCGCTGGCGCCTCTAAAGAGGCTCAGTCGACGGCGTCTGAACTGGAAACTGAAAATGCCCGGCTCAGTGAGGAGCTCGACGAAATCAAGCGTATTTCAGCCAATGCCATCAAAATGGAACGCGAATACCAGGCCCTGTCGGAAGCCCATCAAATGCTGAAAGACAAGGTCGATGTACTGGAAACTGAAAACACCCGCCTGCGCGAAAACCATGAAAACGAGGCCTTCCTGAACGGAGCTTTTGCGGTGATCCTCGGTGTGCTGGTCGCCATCGTATTGCCCCGCCTGCGGCCGCGCAAGCGCTCGGAGTGGATCTGATGGTGAATCGCCTTTTTCTGCTGCTTCTGCTGACGCTGAGCCCGCTGGCGCTGGCCAACCCGACCGTGACTCTGCACACTACTCACGGCGACATCCGCATTGAGCTCTACCCGGATAAAGCGCCGATCACCGTGGAAAACTTTCTGCAGTATGCCCGCAGCGGATTTTTCGAAGGCACAATTTTTCACCGCAGCATCCGCCGCTTTGTTATTCAGGGCGGTGGCTTCACTGTCGATCTTGAGGAAAAACCCACCCGCGATCCGATCAAAAACGAATCCGACAACGGTTTGACCAATGACCGCTGGACTATATCCATGGCCCGCACCAGCGACCCCGACAGTGCGACCTCACAGTTCTTTATTAACGTCGGCCTCAATCTCAGTCTCGACCGGCGTGCCGGTCGCGAGGGCTATGCGGTGTTCGGCAAGGTAATCGACGGCCAGTCTGTGGTGCGCGACATCAATAATCTGCCGACGCACACGGTAGGTTTTATGCGCGACGTACCCAAAGAAAAAGTTGTCGTTGAACGGGTCAGTATTGGTGAGACAAACGCACAATGAATCAGCCCGCGCTGAGCATCAATCTCAATAAAATCGCCCTGATTCGCAATTCACGCGACACCGAATACCCCAGTGTGACCGACCACGCCCAGCGCTGCATCGACGCCGGCGCCGACGGCATCACCGTCCACCCGCGTCCGGATCAGCGCCATATTCGCGCCGACGACTGCTACGCGCTGGCGGATATGCTGAATGTGGAGTTCAATATCGAGGGCAACCCCTTTGCAGCACCCATGAAGTCGGATCGCAAGGGCGTCAGCGACTACCCCGGTTTTCTGGAAATTGTCAGACGAACCCGTCCGGCGCAATGTACGCTGGTGCCGGACAGCAACAGCCAACTCACCTCTGACCACGGCTTTGACCTGACCCAGTCCGGAGAAACGCTGAAACCCGTTATTGAAGAGTTGAAAGCTCTCGGTTGCCGGGTCAGTCTGTTCATGGACCCGGTAATATCGCAGATAGAACAGGCCCGTGCGGTGGGCGCCGATCGCATCGAGCTCTACACCGGCCCCTATGCCCACGCCTTCAGCCAGGGCAATTATCAATCGAGCCTGAAGTCCTTCAGCGAAGCCAGCGCCTTTGCCGCGTCTATTGGGCTAGGCGTCAATGCCGGCCACGATCTGAACCTGCACAATCTGGATACCTTTCGCAAAGCCCTGCCTGACCTGCAGGAAGTGTCAATCGGGCACGCCTTTACGGTCGATGCCATTGAACTGGGCCTGCGCCAATGCATCGCTGCCTACCAGCGTTGCCTGGGAAAGGACTGAACAGCCCCCTTCTCGCATTGCCTCGCTAGCGCTGTCTCGCCAGTTTTGGCATACACAGACAGTTGTCGCTACGCAATTCCAAGCCTATAAGTCTTTTGGAAAAGGGAGCCGGAATCGTCCTAGACTGAGATTCAGGTCTCAGCAATGAACAGACAGCAATCTTCAAAGGGCTAACAAACTAGGAGTAGTGCTGTAGAATCAAGTATTTAGTAGTAACCCGGTTTCGCGCACTGGGTGCTTGGAAACGTATTGACATGGACCATCATGAAGCTGTTCAAACGCCAGAATCAGCCCAAACACAGCCTGTTCGACCTTGAGGGCGACAGCGTTGCGGCATGGGTTAATAAACTCCCGCGCGCCAATCTCTCAGAAACCAGCAAACAACTCTATCGGGCGCTGGACGAGCTAGCCAAACTCGACTGCGGCTTCAAGCAGAGGCTCGAAGTACTCGAGGTTCTGCGCCCGGCTGTGCACCTGATATTACAAGGTCTGCAGCCCCGCTACCTGAAGGCGCCAATCGTTCTGCCTGAAAATATTGCCAAGGTCGTGCGGCTCTGCAACCTGTTTAACAACCAACTGGAGGAAAACTACCGCCTGGCGACCAAGGATATTCTCGAGCATCGCAGTTGGGCAGGCCGATACAAACAATCTCTGGCGTTGGCTCTGCACACACAGCTCAGTGAGCTGGGCCAGCTACTGCTGCGCAGTTACCTGCTTTACCAGAGCGAGGAACCCGATTTCTGGCAACGTTTGCACAACTGCTACCGGATCGCTCATGACAACAAACTACTGGATCTCCGCGTTAAAGACGCCGACTTTGGGAATTGCACGGTAGAACAGGCCTATTTGCGGCCTATGCTGTTCGTCGGTGCACACCCTCATCAGTTGACCCAGGCGTCCCAGCTCAAGCTGTATGCGGAGCTGCACACCCTGTCCACAAAAGCGAGAATACGCGCAACAGAACCTCTTAAATGCTGTTTTCTGTTTGACCCTAACGGCACCGAACCACCGATTTACCGGGAGCTGTGCGACAGCCCTGACGGCTTTCTGGGCATTGACACCGGCGCGCTGACCCATTTCCTCTCAGAGCAGATAACCGCCGGATCGAAAGCTGCCACCCCCCTGCCCACTCCGCTTTGCGAGAAGCTTTTAGACGCCTGGAGCAGCATCAGTGACCGTATTGAAGAACGTCACGAGGAAACCCGGCAAGTGGACTTGGCGGTAGGGATATCCTCGGCCCATTTCTTTATTGCGGAAGAACAAACTTTCGACGTTTTCAGCGCGGGACTCAGCACAAGCCCAAGCAGACGCGATGCCCCCCCTCGGCAAGCAGCTCCCGCTCCTGGGGAGCATCGCGACCTGAGCTTGGCTGATGTTGAGGTCATCGATTACTCCAGCACCCAACAGAAAAAGCCTCTAAGCAAATCAACCAGCTACCGACATTATCTGGTCCAAACTGTCAATGTCAGTCGCAGCGGCTACTGTATTGCCTGGCCCGCGATAGAAGGTAACCAATTGGGTAACGGCGATGTACTCTGCCTGCGTGAGAACCACTCGCCCTGCTGGAGTGTAGGCTGCATTCGCTGGATAAAAAAACAAAGTGAGGAAGAACTGCACATCGGCATTGCCGTTCTGAGTCACGCGGCTGAACCCTACGCTGCAATCCAGGTCGGAGGTCACGGCCCGGCCTACCGCGCTTTACTATTGGGGGCAGAAAGCGTTTCCGGCAAGCCCCCTTGCCTGCTGCTACCTTCTAACTCCTTCGAAGCGGGTACTGAAATGGAACTGGCTCAGCCCGGTGGCCGCCTCCACGTGCGCCTTATACAAGTACTGCAAGCTACCCGCCACTTCGCGCTTTACGCATACGAGGCCATCGTCCCGAAGGAAAGTGAGAAAGAGAGCATTGCCGACCAGCGCCAGGAATCACACGAGGATCTAAGTGAGGTCTGGGAAATTCTGTGAGCTATTCCGGCCAGCAGCGGGTAAAACGCAACTGAGAGCCGCTTATTCTGAAGCGGCTTCCATCTGTGACTGCAGATAATTCTGCAAACCGACGAGCTTGATCAGACCAAGCTGCTTTTCCAACCACCAGCGGTGATCCACCTCAGTGTCCTCAAGCAGTTTTTCAAGCATCTCGCGGGTGTTGTAATCTTTTACCGACTCACAGAGTTTAATGGTTTCTTTCAAGGCATCCCCAACAGCAATCTCGATATCCAGATCACTCTGCAGCATCTCTGGTACATTTTTGCCAACCTTGATGGGTTCGCGAGTCACCATATCCGGTGAGCCTTCCAGAAACAGGATGCGTTCAATCAATGCAGAAGCGTGACCTTTTTCATCCTCGAACTCATGGGCGATGCGCTCATGCAGTTTATGCAGGCCCCAATCGTCGTACATGCGTGAATGAATAAAATACTGGTCCATCGCAGCCAGCTCGTAACTCAGCAGGCCATTCAAGGCTTTAATAACGCTCTTGTCGCCTTTCATAATATGTCCTCCGGTAACGGTTTATATCTGCGACTGCAGGTAGTTTTCCAGGCCTGTGTTGGCAATCAAATAGTGCTGGGTTTCAATCCAGTCCACATGCGCTTCCTCGTACTCGAGAATATCTTCCAGCAGATCTCGACTGACATAGTCCTGCGCGGTTTCGCAATAGGCAATGGCGTCGCGCAGCTTATCCAGCTGCTCGTGCTGCAATGCCATATCGCAGCTCAGCATTTCTTCGACATTTTCGCCAATACGGATTTTGTCCAGCTTTTGCAGGTTGGGGAGACCTTCCAGAAACAGGATACGCTCAATCAGCTCGTCCGCCTGTTTCATATCCTTGATGGATTTCTTGTAGCTCTTTTCGTTCAGTTCTTCCAAGCCCCAGTTTCGATACATTCGTGCATGCAGGAAAAACTGGTTTATTGACGTGAGTTCGGCAGTCAACAGGCTGTTCAGCAGCTCGATGACTTTAGCGTCGCCTTTCATGGGAATCTCCTGATAGCCACACGGTTGAGGTGGCGTGTAAGGTCATTCCCTGCGATTGTACCCGGACCGCACAGCGTGTCAATTTATCCTTATATTTCAAAAGGGTACAAACAGTAATGCAAATTATTAGCATTGCGCTTTAACTCATTAGCGCCCGTTCACTGCGTGTCTCGAAAACTCTCATTGAGTACACTGGGCTCTGCTCCCGCCGAAGGATCACACCGCCCAATTAACGCTCGCAGTGAGCAGCAACAACCAGGAGCAGACGTAAGACACAAGCACGCCATCCAATCGCCTGAGGGGGACGCAGATGCATTGAATCAGAATTAACGGGCCAAAGTGCCCAAGCATGGATTGCTAGTATAGCCACCGATGGTTTAATCTAAACTTTCCCCCAAGACCATGGATGCGTGCAATCAATGAAACTCCGCCGTCGGGGCCAATCCAACCACAGTCAGTTTGAGCTCAATGCCAGCAGTGTAACGGCTTGGGCAAACAAGCTTCCGCGAGCCAATTTGGCGGAATCCAGCAAGCAGCTGTACAAAACTCTGGATGAGTTATCCAATCTGGATTGCAGCTTTCGGCAACGACTGGAGACACTGGAGGCACTGCGTCCCTCCATACATTTGATATTGCAAGGCCTTCAACCACGCTATCTGAACGCATCGATCGTGCTTCCCGAGAAGACTGCAGCAGTCGTTCGGCTCTGCAACCGCTTCAACAATTATCTGGCTGACAATTACCGTCAGGCAGTTGAAGATATTCTGAGTCATAGTTGGACAAGTCGATTTCGACAATCGCTAGCGTTGGCCGTGCACCGGGAGCTCACAGAACGCAGCGTGCTACTTCTGAGAAGTTATCTCCTGTATCAGAGTGAACAGCCTAACTGCTGGGAACAGCTGCACCGCTGCTATCAAATCAGCAGAAAACACAAGCTAAACCCCATTCGAGTCGACGACCCCTGCCATGGCAGCTGCACGGTAGAACAGGCTTATCTGAGACCAATGCTCTTTGTCGGCGCCCACCCCTACCAAATGTCGCAACAAGCGCAGCTTACCCTGCACGAAACCCTGCACCAGCTAAGTTCAAATGCACGAATACAGACCTCTGACCCACGCAAATGCTGCTTTATTTTTAACCCGCAGGGTAATCAGCCCCCGATATATCAGGAGCTGTGTGAGGATTCCGAGGGCTTTCTGGGCATTAACACCAGCGACCTTATCGAAGTGATAAGTGAGCAAGTTCGCGGCGGCAAGAACGACGACAACAAGCTGCCTCCTCAACTAAGCTCAAAACTGCTGGAGGCTTGGAGCAGCATCAGCGATCGAGAAGATCGTCATGCAGAACGACGCAACCTGGAATTGACCGTGGGCCTTTCATCTACCCACTTCTTTGTCGCCGGTGAGCAGCCACTGGAAGCTATCAGCCAGCCCCTAAGCTACGACAACGGTGATCGCAAGGGAAGAAGCTCCCCGGCAACCAAAACTCATCCTCAAAAATCAACCTTATCAACAAATCCGGTTGAAGAGATTGACTACTCAGAACCACAAAAGCAAAACAAAAAAAACAAATCCAATATCAACCGTCATTTCACTGTGGAGACGGTAAATGTCAGCCGTAGAGGTTACTACATCGCTTGGCCAGCAACGGAGAGCACCCAGCTGCGCACTGGTGAAGTGCTTGGCCTTAGAGAAGGCGACGCCCCTTGCTGGAGTGTTGGTTGTGTTCGCTGGATAAAAAAGCACAGTGAGGAAGAACTGCAGGTCGGCATCGAAATTCTCAGTCACGCCGCTGAGTCCTACGTCGCGCGACTGCTCGACCAGGAGCAGCCTACCTACCGCGCCTTGCTGTTGGGGGCAGAAAGCACTTTAGGCACACCCTCACGACTCCTGCTACCCAATATTTCAATGTCAGAAGGTTCTGAACTGGTGCTGACACAGCCCGCCGGCAGTTTCTGCCTGCAGTTAAAACAACAGCTGTCGAGCACACGGGACTTTGCGGTGTATGAGTACGATGCGATCGTCAAGGAAAATGATGAGGGGCTTGTCCAGGAAGACTCTGCCAATGAGGAATTCAGCGAGCTCTGGGAGTCCCTCTGATTAAAGCGCCATGTTCATCGCGTGGCATGACCTACCTACCGACGGACGAACGACTGAGCGCAGACCGCAAGCAAAGCAGGCCTTCTTCAACAAAACAGCAATGGATTAAAAGCCAGGCTCGGAGACCCGGATGAGTCTTGAGTTGTTACCGGAAGGAAATTGGTGGAGCTAGGCGGGATCGAACCGCCGACCTCTTGCATGCCATGCAAGCGCTCTCCCAGCTGAGCTATAGCCCCCACGCGAGAAGGTGCGCATAATAAGCAGACTCCAGATGCCTGTCAACTCGAATGCGCACTTAATCCCGATTTTTTATGACTCGATCTCCGCGTAGCGTTTCTCCAACTTTTTCAATTTCTTTTTACCCACTCCACCAAGCAAATTCAGTGCATCCCGCAGGCGAGCCCGGCTCATATCCGGCCCCAACACCACCATGGAATCAAATACCGAAATGGAGGCTGTGGTACCGGCCACCGCGATAAACAGGGGCGCGACGAAATCCTTCATTTTCAGCTCAAGCGCATCGGCCACTGTTTTCAAGGATTGGAAGATCGCATCGCGATTCCATTCGCGCAGGTTATCCAGTTGCCAGACACAGAGCTGCAGCAATTCAAGCAGCGCCTCGTCCTGCACCGCCAGACCCTGAAAACTGTCTGCGGTTAACGGAAGTTTTCCCGAGAAGAAGAAAGCTGCCAGAGGGGCCAGATCGCTGAAAGTTTCCATACGTGGCTGGGCGTGAGGCAGAATATCCAGCAGCCGCTCCCTGTTGAAAGCCCAATCCCGCAGGCGATCTGCGAGCTGCTCCAGGCTCAGCTCTTCACGAATCCAGAGGCCGTTGAGCCAGGACAATTTCTCCACATCAAAGATCGGGCCACCCAGGCTGACGCGCTTGATATCAAAAGCCTCAATCATATCAGCCAGCGAAAACTTCTCCCGCTCATCCGGCATCGACCAGCCCATACGGCCCAGGTAGTTCAGCAGGGCCTCTGGCAGATAACCCATTTTCTGGTAGTACAGAATGCTGGTAGGGTTCTTGCGCTTGCTGAGCTTGCTCTTGTCCGGGTTGCGCAGCAGCGGCAAGTGGCAGAGCACCGGCATATCCCAGCCAAAGTACTGGTACAGCAACTTGTGCTTGGGGGCAGAATTAATCCACTCCTCACCGCGAATTACGTGGGTAATGCCCATCAGGTGATCGTCTACCACATTGGCCAGATGATAGGTCGGCATGCCGTCGGATTTAAGCAGGATCTGGGCGTCAACCTGCCCCCAGTCCAGTTCAACCTCGCCGCGCAGCATGTCATTGATCACGCAGCGGCCCTCTTCTTCAGGCACGACCATGCGGATCACGTAAGGCGCCCCTTGCGCTTCGCGCTGGGCCTGTTCGGCCTCGGAAAGCTTGAGGTCACTGGGCTTCAGTGCAGTGTGCTGTCCGGCCTCCCGGCGCTGTTCGCGCAAGGCGTCTAGCTCCTCCGAGGTCCGATAGCATTTGAAGGCGTGACCGCTGGCCAGCAACCGCTCCACATGCTCGCGGTAGATATCACTGCGCTCGCTCTGCCGGTAGGGCCCAGCACCCCCACCGACATCGGGACCTTCGTCCCAGTCCAGACCCAGCCAGCGCAGGGAATCGAGAATGGCTTGTTCAGACTCCGGTGTAGAGCGCTGCTGGTCCGTATCCTCCACCCGCAACAGAAACTGGCCGCCGTTGGCTTTGGCAAAACAGTAGTTGAACAGGGCGATATAGGCGGTACCCACATGCGGGTCACCGGTGGGCGAAGGGGCAACACGGGTGCGAACAGCAGTCATAATGATTCCTGGTGGCGAATTTCATACAATAGGCGGCTGGCGCCGAAAGGCCGCCATTATACGTGTTCACTTCCCGCAACTCACCCGGAAACCCGCAGTGCCGCCAGCTAATCTGAATCGCCGTTTTTGTATTGCCCCGATGATGGACTGGTCGGACCGTCACTGCCGTGTGTTCTGGCGCCAGCTGACCCGGCAGGCAGTGCTCTATACAGAGATGGTCACCACCGGCGCCTTGCTCCACGCAGAACCGGCGCGCTTTCTGGATTTCGACGACAGCGAGCACCCGGTGGCCCTGCAGCTGGGGGGCTCCAACCCTGCCGATCTGGCCCGTTGCGCGGCCATGGCCGAGCAATGGCGTTACGATGAGGTCAACCTCAATTGTGGCTGCCCTTCCGACCGCGTACAGAACGGCAGCTTTGGCGCCTGCCTGATGGGCGAGGCGGCTTTGGTTGCCGATGGCGTGAAAGCCATGCGCGACGCCACCTCACTGCCGGTGACCGTAAAACACCGCACTGGCATAGACAATCTGGATTCCTATGAATTTCTAGTGGACTTTGTGGGTACCGTCGCGGATGCCGGTTGCGAGGTGTTTATTGTCCATGCCCGCAAAGCCTGGCTGAGTGGCTTGAGCCCAAAACAGAACCGAGAAATTCCACCCCTTGAATACGACAAGGTCTATCGCCTGAAACGGGATTTCCCGCAACTGGAAATCATCATCAATGGCGGCATTTCCGAACTTGCGGCGGCGCAAGAACATCTGAATTACGTGGATGGCGTAATGATGGGCCGCAGTGCCTACCAGAGCCCGGCCATACTGTGTGGCGTCGACCGGCAGTTTTACAGTGCAGCCGATAGCAGCGATCCCTACGCCGCGCTGGAAAACTTTTTCCCCTACATAGAGTCACAATTGGGCAAGGGCACAAAACTGAATCATATGACCCGGCATATTCTGGGTTTGTTTAACGGCCGGCCGGGAGCCAAACAGTTTCGACGGCACCTGTCGGAGAACGCCTACAAGCCCGGCGCGGATCTCTCTGTGCTTCAGGATGCGGTAAATTATCTGGGTAATTCCCTCAACAAGCGTCAGCATTTGCCGTTACACTCGAAGACCCTGCAGGAAAACTGACGGAGCACCATGACTAGCAAGCTGGATCAATTGCGCAACTACAGTGACGTAGTTGCTGACACAGGCGACATCGAGGCGATCAAACGTTTCCAGCCGCTGGATGCCACGACCAACCCATCGCTGCTGCTCAAGGCGGCCAGCGTGCCGGGCTATCAGTCCCTGATCGATCAGTACGCCGGCGAACTTAACGCCAGCAGCACTGAAGCAGATCTGCGCCGCACGGCCAATCGCCTTGCCGTTGCCATCGGCAGCGAAATCAGTGCCATTGTACCCGGACGGGTTTCCACCGAAATCGATGCTCATTTGTCGTTTGACCGTGAAGCAACCGTTAATCAGGCGAAAGAAATCATTGAGCTTTACTCTGCGCGCGGTATCAGTGCAGATCGTATTCTGATCAAGATTGCCTCTACCTGGGAAGGCATACGCGCGGCAGAACAACTGGAAAAACAAGGCATCAACTGCAATCTGACCCTGCTGTTCGGCTTCGGCCAGGCACAGGCCTGCGCCGATGCGGGCGTCACGCTCATCTCCCCTTTCGTCGGTCGAATTTACGACTGGTACAAGCAGCGTGGTGAAGACCAGACCGATCCCGAACAGGACTATGGCGTGGCCTCGGTTCGCCGCATTTACCGCTACTACAAAACCCACGGCTACAACACCGTCGTCATGGGAGCAAGCTTTCGCAATACCGGTCAGATTGAAGCGCTGGCCGGCTGTGATCGCCTCACAATCAGCCCCGCCCTGCTAGAAGAACTAAGCAGTGATAGCGGCGAGCTGTCGCACCGCTTACGTCCAGACGATGCGACCTCGGACGATGCCAAGAGTATGCTGGACGAAAGCCAGTTCCGCTTTGCCCTCAATGAAGATGCCATGGCAACGGAAAAACTGGCGGAAGGGATTCGCCTGTTTGCCGCCGACCAGCGAAAATTGCAACAATTATTAATCGAGCGCTAGCGATGCTGCGTAAACTGCAACAATTTTTCAGCGAACAGATGACTCCTCAGGCCGCAGGCGATACCGACCATCGCCTGCGGCTTGCCACCGCTGCCCTGTTAATCGAACTCTCCAAAGCAGACTTTGAGCAGGACAGCGCCGAGCGCGACGCTATTCAGCGCCTGCTTCAACGCGATGGCCTGAGTGACGATGAATTGAATGAATTGCTGGAGCTGGCTGAACAGCAGTTTGCCGAAGACAACGCCTACCACCCCTATACCAGCCTGATCAACGAGCACTACTCACCGGAACAGAAGGTGGAATTGATCGAAACACTGTGGCAGGTCGCACTGGCCGACGGTGAAATTTCCAAGTACGAAGATCATTTGATTCGCAAGATTTCAGAACTGATTTATGTACCGCACAGGGAGTTCATTCGCACCAAACTCAAAGTGACAGATCAGCTTAGCTGATCTCTCGCCCGCCGACTCACCATACTGACTGCCGCTTAAATTACCCCGCCACCGGCCTGCCTAAAGTGATTACAACCTGCACAATATTTAAGCTACACTAGCCTAACCCACAGGCCATAAACATCAGGGAATGATTACTATGCCGGGAGGATTGGCGATAATAAAAAATGCCATTATAGAAAGACTTACCAGAACGGCAGACCGTTTATTACCCGACAGCATTGTCAGTAACCGCGACGAATATCTTCGCGGCTATCTGTTATTGGCTTTGCTGCTGCTTAATATTACCGCCTGCGTGCTAAGTGCGCCCATCTATTACCTGATGGCGGAGACTACTCCCATTGCGGCAGCCACAATCATTGGCTGCCTGTCTCTTTATGTCTATGCCTATTGGCTGCTGACCCGAAAAGGTCTATTCCTGCAGTCGGCCAACATCACCTTCGCGACATTGCTTGCGGTAAATCTTCTGGCAACCCAGCTCACTGGCGGATTTATTCAGTCACCAGTGCCCCAGCTCACACTATTCACCCCCGTTTTTGCCTTTGTCCTGTTTGGCATGCGACTGGGCCTGGTCTGGCTGCTGATAACGGTCGGCCTGTGTCTGTTGTCGGTGCTGCTTGCAACAGACGGTAGATTCTCCGTACAGCTGATTCCTGAACAGGCTGATCGCGATGCGTTAAAAGTCATGTTCTTTTTTGCCCTGATCTTCATGGGCACGACAGCTCTGATCTTTCACGAACTGATGTATCAGAACCTGCAGAAAAAACTGGAAGAAGAACGCGACAGCTACGTCTATCAGGCCAGTCACGATATGCTGACCGGCCTGCCCAATCGCTTTCAGTTTTTTGAGTATTTCGAGCGCTCGCTGGCGCTCGCCAAACGCAGACAAAACACACTTGCACTGGGCTATATCGATCTTGATGGCTTCAAGCCGGTAAACGATACCTACGGCCATCATGCCGGCGATCTGATTCTGGAAACTATCGCCCAGCGCCTGAACGGCATCATCCGCTCCGGCGATATGATTGCCCGCTTCGGCGGCGATGAATTCGCCCTGCTTATTCCCCAGGTTGATCGTATGGAGGCCGTCGAAGCTGTAGTAAAGCGGGTTATTGAAACCATTGCCCAGCCGGTCGACATAGACGGCGAGATTCTGCGGGTGACCTGCAGTGTCGGTATCGCGCTTTACCCTGACAGCGCGTCAGATCTTGATGACCTTTGCAAAAAGGCCGACCTGGCTCTCTACAGCGCCAAGGAACAGAAAAATGCCTACAGTTTCTATCAGCCCGTCCTGAAATCCTGAGTTAGTTCGTGGGACAGGGGGCTCCCTCTGCTACCCAGAGCTTTAACAAATCGATAAAGTCTGCATGCGCATAAGGGGGCGTGTCGCGATCACCGCCCGGACTCCAGCCCCACAGCACAAGCGCATCTTCTTCCATATGTTTGACCAGGGCAGCTAGATCACGCCCACCGTTTTTATCGGTATCTTTCAGCGTCTCGCATAACTCGCCGCGATTCAGCCCTTCCCAGCCCATACTCAGCGGCGCCAGATGCCAGTGTGGTGCACCGGGCACCTTGCCGTCGGCAACGTTTTCGTCCTGATGACAGGCGCCGCATTGCAACGTAGGCGCGCCAAAGCCCTTTTCACCCCGGATTACCCGCTGGGCGTGACGGAATCGCAGATAGCTGACGTCACCGCTGACCGGGTCCACCACTTTGCGCGACTGGGTCGGATACTCGGTAAAGGTATGACAATTCAAACAACGCGGATGCTGCAGCACTTCCGCAATCGGATCAAATGAGTGGGGCGTTTGCGCCGCCACATTTAGAACAGCCCCCAACAAACCCGTAACTAGCGCTGTGCGAATCATGGCAGCTCCCTACTCAAAAACCAGTGAAGGGTTGTTGTTCAGAGGCAACGAGGTATAAAGCTCTCCAGTCGCCGCGTAAATGGCATTAGCCAGCGCGGGCGCCACGCAGGGCACACCCAATTCCCCTACTCCGCCAGGTGAATGATCGGAGGGCAGTATTCGGGTTTCCATCGCTGGTGTTTGATACATTCGAAGGACCGGGTAATCGTGAAAGTTACTCTGTTTCACAACTCCCTCTTCCAGCTCAATTTCGCCGAACAATGCCGAAGACAGGGCAAAGACAATGCCCGATTCAATCTGCGCCTCCACCAAATCAGGATTCACCGCCGTGCCGCAATCAACGGCGCTGTAGATTTTGCGGATAGTCACCTTGTGTGAGCCATTGTTCTGCTGAACGACCTGCGCCTCAACCAGCTGGGCAATCAAACTCTCATAGGATGCGAAAAGCGCCACCCCACGATGCAGGCTATCTTTAGTCTGCGGTGTCCAATTAGCCATTTCGGCCACGGCATTCAACACAGCTAAATGGCGCGGTTTTTCAGTCAGCAATTCGCGCCGGAGCGTCAATGGATGCCGCGCCGCCCGCTTTGCAAGATGATCAAAGAAGGTTTCGACCGCATACACATTGGTGGCATTTGCCACCGAACGCACCCAGAGCGTGGGCACGCCATTGTTGATCGAATGCGTATCAACGTAGACGTTAGGAATGGCGTAAGGCATTTCCTTAGCGCCCTGACTGGTTTGGACTTCTTCCGTTACCAGCCCCGTTGCCACCTCGACCAGCGGGCTGATCAGCAAAGTCTGGCTGGCCACACGATGGGACCAGGTATCAATTGTGCTACCGGCAAGCGAAGCACTGAGACGGCAGGCAGTATAGGGCCGGTAGTAACCACCGCGAATATCGTCTTCCCGCGTCCACACCACCTTTAACGGTCGGTTTACGGCGCGGGCGACATGCGCCGCCTCCTGAATGTAATCAAAACCAAGGCAGGCGCGTCGGCCAAAACCACCGCCAGACAGCAGGTTGTGGAAATTGACTGCCGTTGGCGGCAGGCCTAGCACCGTTGCCGCGACCAAGGCATCCATGTCGGGCCACTGGCTGCCACACCAGATATCACACTCACTGCCGCGGAAGTCGATGGTGACGTTCAACGGCTCCATCGGTGCATGGGCCAGATAGGGAAAGTGATAATCAGCGGTGATCTCGCCATCGAGTAAACTGATCACCCCCAGGCCATCGTTTCGCACTGGCAGGCCCGGTAGTTTGTTGCGGGTATCAAACTGGCCTTTCAAGTCTGAGGTAGATAAGTCCTCCCCGCTACCGTCCAGCCATACGGTTTGTATAAGCTTGCGGGCCTGTTCAACGCTCCAGAAGTCGGTTCCGACTACCGCCAAACCCGAAGGCACCCGGTGGCTGCCCAGATAGCCATCCACGTCCCACGCTGCAGAGTCATCGGAGCTTTGCAGAATTGCACCAAATCGTGGTGCGCGAATCACCATTACGGTGACCATATCCGGAATTTCAAAATCAAAGCCGTAGGCCAGCGAGCCGTCAGTTTTCTCTCGTGCATCAAGGCGCTGTTTGCTCTGACCGATCAGGCGAAATTCGCTAGGCGATTTGAGGGCGGGTGCTGAAGGAGGAGATTTTTCTGCCGCCGCAGCAGCCAATGAACCGTAACTGAGCCGTGTTCCGCTTGCCTCGTGAATAACGAAGCTGTCTCGGGTGGTAAGGCTCTCTACCGAAACACCCAATTGATCAGAGGCGGCTTCCAGCAACATCTGTCTGACTGCTGCACCCGCGCGCCGCTGGGAAGTGTAGTAACCGCGCACCGTGGTACTGGCCGCAGTGATCTGCAGGCCCGCCTGATCCAGATCGCCCAGGCCTCCTTCACCCTGCCAGAAAGGGTTTCCGTAAGTTATTGCAGAGGCTGGTGACTGTTCCCAACTCACTCGCTGCCAGTCGGCATCAAGCTCTTCGGCGACTATCATGGGAACTGCCGTCATTGTGCCCTGCCCGATCTCCGCCGCGCCAACGATAACCGTCACGAAATTATCAGCACTGATACGAATAAAGGCGTTGGGGGTCCAGCGTTCGGCATTTGGATCCGCAGTGGGCGGTGCATTGTCGGCAGCAGACCCTCTGGGGACAGGTGTGTCGGAGCTGCTGTCGGAATCCCATTTACAGGCCACCAGCATACCGCCGCCGGCGATTGCCGTAGCGCGCATGAAATCACGGCGCAACAGAGGCTTTTTCATGCAAAGCCTCCCGCAGCCAATTCATGAACCGCCTTGCGGATTCGCGGGTACATGCCGCATCGGCAGATATTGCCGGACAGAGCCTCGTCTATTTGCTGGTCAGTGGGCACAGGTATCGCTTTCAGGAGTGCGACAACGGCCATAATCTGGCCGGACTGGCAGTAACCGCACTGGGGAACGTTCAGACTGGCCCAAGCTCGTTGTACCCTGGCACCCAGCTCAGTCTCGCTCAAAGCCTCTATGGTGGTCACCGACTTTCCCGCCACCGACTTGACGGGCGTAACACAGGCGCGGGTCGGCTGACCATCAACATGAACAGTGCAGGCACCGCACAGCGCCCGGCCGCAACTGTACTTGGAACCTTTCAGCGCTAACTCATCCCTCAAGACCCACAATAGAGGTTTGTCGGGACTGACTTCCGCCTGCTCAACCCGGCCGTTAACCGTGATCGCCAGGGACTGCTTGGGTTTAGGAAACGTCATTGCCACCCCACGTCGTGACTGTTATAGAAATGCGGACGTGCCGGAGGCCAATGTTAGCGAGGCGATATCGATGTTGCCAGCCGTTACATCACATTTTGCCGTGTACGATTAAAGAAGCGTTCTGGATCAGGGCCGGCGACATAACGCCGGCCTCATAGGTGGGAATCAAGAAAAACTAACGGGGCTGCATTCGAATACCGCCATCCAGCCGGATGCATTCGGCATTCATATACTCGTTTTCAGCAATCATCACCGACAGGTGGGCGATTTCTTCGGGGCGCCCAAGACGCTTCGGGTTCACCACACTGGCCTCAAGGGACTTATAGGCCTCCTCCGGAATCATCTCAAACAGCGGTGTGTGAATCAGGCCAGGTACGATGGTATTTACCCGGATACCATAGGACGCCAGATCACGCGCCATGGGAACGGTCATGCCGACCACACCACCCTTGGACGAGCTGTAAGCCACCTGCCCGATTTGTCCTTCATAGGCGGCTACCGATGCAGTATTGATGATCACACCGCGGGCATTGGCACCGTCGTAGGGCTCATTTTTCGCGATCTGCTCAGCGGCCAGCCGGGCAACATTGAAGGTTCCGATCAGATTGACCTCGATAACCTGCTTGTAGGAATCCAGCGGGAAGGGGCCGTTCTTGCTCAGGGTTTTGACCGCATTGCCAATGCCGGCGTAGTTGTTGCAGATATGGATGGCGCCCCAGCTTTGCATTACGCCGTCAATCGCCGCTTTCACCGACGCTTCGTCCGCCACATTCACTTGATAAAAGCTGACTTTTTCGCTGCCCAGCTCGCTGATAATATTTTGAGCGCGCTCCTCGTTCAGATCGAAAATGGCGACCTTGGCACCTTTCTCAACATAGGCCCGAACAGTCGCTTCACCCAATCCGGAAGCGCCGCCGGTAACGATCGCCACCTTGCCATTGATATCCATAAAGTTTCCCTCTATCAAACAATTATAAAATTCTGCTCGCAGCCACACAGCGGCATTGGCAAGCCTGTCCGGCAAGCTGCGGCGGGTTGATTACGCTGCCATAGCTTGTCGTCGCTGGCAATGCCGAACAATGACGGCCAGTGACATTAGATTGATATTTTGTTACATAGGATGGCTCTTTCGCTCAATCACCTTAACTAGGGAATCGCGTGAACAGCCGCACCATCTCTGTCTGCTTCGTGCATGCCATGCTGGAACATTTTGATTCGCCTGACTGCAGCCGTGAAGCCTTGCTGCAGTTGGCAGGCATAAGTCCGGCTATTCTCGATCAGGACAAAGCGCGAATCTCACCCGCCCAGTTCGCGCAACTCAGCCGCCAGGCAATGAAGCTGTCCGCCGACGAAGCGGTGGGTCATTTTTCTCGCCCTCTGCCGCTGGGCACCTACCGGGTGATGGCGGAGTACGCCAGCGAAGGCGTCGACCTGCGCGGCGCGGTAAAACGCCAGATACGCTTTAACAGCCTGTTTGAAACCGGGTATTCGCTCCAACTGATCTGCGACGGCCAGCTCGCGCGCTATCAGATGCACGCCAGCGCCCCCCTGGCGCCGTGGGTGGTTGAGCAACACCTGATGCTCACACACCGTTTTATGAGCTGGCTGGTGGGCACGCCGCTGCCACTGCAGGCCGTACATTGCCAACACCCAGCACCGCGCTATCGCGACGAATACCACTACCTCTTTTTCAGTCCGACCCGGTTTGAGCAACCATTGACGGAACTGATCTTCGAAGAACGCCTGCTCAACCTGCCATTGATAAAAAACCGCGAAGAACTGGAGGCCCTGCTGCGCCAGCTGCCCTACAACCTGTTGTTTATGCCGACCCACCAGAAAAGTTATACCGAGCGTATTCGCCGCTATATTCGCAACAGCCTGCCTCATGCCCCCAGTTACGACCAGATAGCCCACTCGCTTGGCCTGACGCCTCAGACCCTGCGCCGCCGACTGCGCGAGGAAGGCTGTGATTTCAGGCAGATTCGCAACGAATTACTGCGCGACACCGCCATTGACCTGCTCGAACAGTCGGATCGCAGCGTGCAGGAAATTTCCTATGAGCTGGGTTTTTCGGAACCAAGCGCCTTTATCCGGTCATTCAAAAGCTGGACCGGCATGCCGCCCAATAGCTACCGGCGCCAGAGGGAAACCTGAGCGCCATCAGGGTTTGCGCCTGACCAGGACCGTCAGCGGCCAGTTCACTGCTCGCTCGCCATCCTGCCAGGCGGCCCGCAGGGCGGGCTCCACCAAAGCCACAGGATCTTTGGCGTAGCGACTCTGATATTGTTTAACCCCGGACCAGGTTCGCAGGTAACCCAAGAGATGATCCACGCTCCACTGCGCCTGAAGACTGTGCCCCGCGCCAGCACCCGGAATCGGCTTATAGGGGAGCGGTATAGTACGGTAGGCCTCTTCAACGTGGCGGCGCTCGGCATCCCAGCATCCCTCCAACAGACCGTAATAAAGTTCGTGCACCAGAGCATCAATTTCCGGCGTAATGGTGAGCAGATTATAAGTCACCGCAGCAAACACGCCGCCGCGGCGCAGCACCCGCTCTACCTCGGCAAAAAATGCCTGAAAATCAAACCAGTGCAAAGCCTGGGCAACCAGAATCAGATCAACACTTTCAGCCCCCAAGGGCGGCTGCTCAGCCCGCGCCGCAGCGTAGCGAACCCTGTTGTGGGCAGGAGCCTCGACGACCTGAGCAAGGCTCAAGTCCGTCGCCAGCACCCGCTGAAAATACTGCGCCAGGGCGAGACTCGCCTGACCGCTGCCACAACCGCAATCCCAAGCCTGCTCATGCCGCTCAGCCAGCCCGGCTAGTTCATTAAATAGCGAGAAGGAGTAGCGGGGGCGATATCGCAGGTAGTCATCGGACGCATGGGAAAATCTATCTTTGCTCATGGCAGCTCCGGGTCAGGCCTTGAACCTTGAGATTACGGCAGTAATTGACGGCCTGCTATCAGATGCAGTGATAGTGAATATTTGAACAAGCGCGGGGTTGCAGCACAAAAGAACCCCGCTTGCGCGGGGTGTCCCATAATCGGGGGAGCCTGGATGGCAGCCTTTCAGCTTTGGCGTGAAAGGGAAAGAATTTCGCCAGTCTTGGTGTTCAGCTCGCAGATGGCATTGAAAGAGTCACCGTTCTGAGGAAACACCTGCAGGCGAACAGTTTTGGCAGAACGCGGGCCTGATACGCCTTTGAATTTCACGCGGGCGGGTTCAGATTTGTTGAATTGATCCAGCGCACCGGCTTTGCAGATACTCGCCATGTCATTGACGGAAGTACCGGCAAAAGTCGGGCTACTCAACAGCATTACAGTGGAAAGCGTAGCGGTCAGTTTTGTCAGTGTGTTCATGTCCCAGTCCTCATCATCTTTGTTTGGATGGCGCTTGTGTTTGCCACGGTGACCACGTTACTATCTGCACTCATACACAGGAATAGCCGTTTTGGCAGAACAGGTGTGCGTACATGCAGAACCTAGATTGGAACGATATTCAGTATTGCCTGGCCGTTGTTCGGGAGGGCTCGGTGACCGCAGCGGCCCGCGCGCTGGACGTCAATCACACAACGGTCTCGCGGCGTATTACCGCACTCGAGAAACAGCTCAACGTCCGCTTGTTCGACCGTTCAACCGCAGGCTGGTTGATAACCCCAGTCGGCGAGCAGGTGCTGAAATCAGCGGAAGCCATTGCGGATGAGGTAAATACCATTCAACGACAGGTACTGGCTGACAGTCAGGAGCTCAGCGGCACCCTGAAAGTCACCGCAGTAGATCTGACCATTCAGCGGGTGTTGCAGCCGGCGTTGAAGGCCTTTTGCGAAAAGTATCCGGACATCACCATTGAGCTGATCTCATCAGAAGACCCCTTCAACCTGTCAGTGCATGAGGCGGACATTGCGTTTCGGGTCACCAATGATCCACCGCCCAATGTGCTGGGTAAGAAGATTGCCGATTTCGCCTACGGGATTTACGGCACTCGGGAATTGGCTGAAAGTTTGAGTAAGGGTGATCGCAGCGTCGGCGCGATAATGTGGCTGTCGGATCAACGCCGCCCTTTGCCCCAGTGGAAAGAAAAAGGCTTTCCCGATCTGCCGGTACGCTATCGCGTCAATTCTCTCAACGTGACCCACGATCTGGTGCGCCACGGCCACGGTATCGCACAACTGCCAACCGGCCTGGGTGAAATGGATCCCTTGCTGAGGCGTATTCCCTGCGAACATGTGGATGAGCCCATGGGTTTCTGGGTGCTGTCGCATATCGATTTGCGCACCACCGCCCGCATCCGTATATTTCGGGACTTTATGCTGGAAGCTATTGAGCCACGCATTCCCGCTCTGGAAGGTCGGGTTTCGGCGCATGAACTGGAAGAAAATATCGACGCCTACGGAGAGTACGTTCTTAAATAAGGCGCTCTAAATAAACGACAACAGCACATAATAATAAGGGAAACCCTATGCCCTTGGGATACCAGTGCCAGGACTGCAGTTACCAGGGTCGCAAGTTCAAGCAGGGGCGCTGCCCCGCCTGCGGTTCTGCGAGGATTACGAGTCAGGGCGATAGCGAAGATGAGCAAAAGCGCGGCCCGCTCGGGCTGATCGTATGTATTGCTCTGTGGGCTTATCTGGCCTTTGAAATCAGCAAGCGCTTTCTGCTCTGACTCAAATTAAGCGGTGTTTTTCATTCGGTCGCGAAATTGTTCACGCAGATCTTTTTTCAGTATCTTGCCGGTGGGGTTGCGCGGCAGCGCCTCCACATAGGCCAGCTGACGCGGTATTTTATAACCTGCGAGTTTGTCACGACAGAATTCCACTAAGTCTTCCGCCGTCAGTTCCTGTTGCCCTGCGCTGACCAAGACGGCAAAGGGCACCTCTCCCCACTGTTCGTCAGAAACACCAATCACTGCCGCATCCTGTATCGCAGGGTGCGACATCAAGACATTTTCCAATTCGGCAGGATAAATATTTTCTCCGCCGGAAATGATCATGTCTTTCACTCGATCCTGGATGTAGACATATCCCTCGTCGTCCATCCGGCCAGCGTCGCCAGTATGCAGCCAGCCATCGACGATTGTTTTGGCCGTGGCGTCATCGCGCTTCCAATACCCCTTCATCAACTGCGGGCCGCTAGCCACAATTTCACCAATCTCGCCCGTGGGCAGGGTGTGGCCATGCTCGTCCACAATACGAATCTCAGTGCCGAAGACCGCGCGTCCGCAGGAGCGCAGCAGCTGCGGTTTATCATTGAGCGCCGCGCGATGATCGTCAGCGGTCAGGAATGTAAGCGCCAGCGTTGCCTCAGTCTGGCCGTAACCCTGTATAAAATCGCACTTGAAGATGTCCATACACTGCCGGAGCAAGTCTTCAGCGATAGGCGAGGCACCATAGTTGATGGTGTGCAGGTTTGAGAAATCCCGCTCGGCGATATCCGGCACGCAGATAATAGAAAACTGCAACATGACAGGAATCACCGCCGTGGTATTGATCTGCTCCTTCTCGAGCGTATCGATCATACCCACCGGATCGTAGTCGCGTTGGATAATCATGGTGCCGCCGTAAATCACCCCCATCAGCGCACCCACCAGCCCCACCGCGTGAAACAAGGGCGCGACCACCAACCCCTTCTCGCCAACACGGTGGCCCTTGCCCGTCGTCATCGGGCCCTGATAAGTGACCAACAATACATTGCGATGGGTAATCAACACCCCTTTCGGCAGACCGGTGGTGCCGCTGGTATACATCTGGAAAAGAACATCGTCGCCACCAGCACGTGAGTCGATGACTGGCTCACCCTGCTCTATCCATTTATCGAAATTCGGAGTGCGGTCGGCACCGTCATAGCACACACCCGGTTGTGCGCGAAGGTAGTCGCCGCGTAAACCGTCAAACTCTGCGTCGAAAAACAGATGTTTGATTTCCGCATCGCTGGCAATGAATTCCACTTCCGGCTGAGTCAGGCGATAGTTCAACCCTACCGCAACGACCCCCAGTCGGGCGCAAGCAAGAAAGGTACACAGGTTATCGACTGAATTTTTAGCCAGAATGCCCACCCGATCGCCGGCACCAAGACCTGAGGCTTCCATCGCGCCGGCAATGCGATCAACCCGACGCTTGGCTTCAGCGAAGTTCAGCGATTTCTTATCGTCGCTTGCCAGCAGAGTATCGCCACGAACCTGGGCGTGAAAATCCAGATGATCGGTCAAACTGTAAAATAACGACATATTCCCGTCCTCTTATTGTTGTGGGGTGCTCGCCGCCATGTGGATCTAAGCGGCGTAATTAAGCTCGCAATAGCGACGCCTGTGCACCAGCGCATCGCCAAAGGACGCATCAATCATCATAAGCCGCTTGAGATAATGTCCTATATTCATTTCATGAGTCACGCCCATACCGCCGTGCAGCTGAACAGCCTCCTCGGCGACCTGACGCCCATATTTGCCAACCATCGTTTTCAGGGCAGCAATTGATTGCGTTTTGTCCGGGCTGTTATCCGACACCGCACACAGCGCCGCAATCAGCATTGAACGGCACTGCTCTGTGTGCATAAACATATCTACCAGCCGATGTTGCAGAGCCTGAAACTTGCCGATGGGCTGGCCAAACTGCTTGCGCGTCTTGCTGTATTCAACCGTCGCTTTATATAAATAATCCATGGCGCCCACCGCTTCCGCACACAGTGCCACCGTGGCCTCATCCACCACCTGCTCAAGCAGCGACAAACCATTTTCACTCAAGCAATGATCCTGCGCCACAGGGCATTCACTCAACGACACATGCAGCGCCTCGCGACCGTCCATCAAGCGCAGACGCTGCAATTCCACACCTGGTGACGTGGAAGGGACAGCAAACAGGCCGATTTGATCACCTAGCCGGGCGGAAACAATAAGCAGATCTGCAGCCGCATTGCTCACCAGCGCCTTCTTGCCATTGAGCACAAAGCCTCCATCCCGCGCAGTAGCGGCGGTCTCGCAATGGGCCAGACTGCAGCCACTTTGTCGCTCCTGCCAGGCGAGCGCACCCTGCAGTTCGCCACTCATCAGCGGTGTTAGGTAACGCTCGACCAGATCAGACTGACCACTGCGCGCCAGCAGTTGGCCGCAGAGCAGGACTGTATCGACATAGGGCTCCAACACCAAACCATTGCCGAAGGCTTCCATGACAACAGCCGACTCGACAATGCCCCCGCCAAACCCGCCGACTTCCTCGCTGAAGGGAATGGTCAACCAGCCGAGTTCGGCGAAGGTTTGCCAGTGCTCGGCGCTGAAAGCTCCATCGCCGTGAAGCAGGTGTTCGCGCTGGCTCGGGCTGTATTCGCTGGCGACAAATTTTTCGACGCTGTCTTTCAGCATCTGCTGTTCGTTAGTCAATGAAAAATCCATGTTGCCTCCTACAGACCCAGACCGAATTTAGCGATGATATTGCGCTGCACTTCGTTGCTGCCGCCATAAATGGTAGTTGCGCGGCCAAACATGTACTCGCGGCGTGCCCGGTCACCAAACTCGTGGCCACTGATATCTTTGTGATCTTCTCCCGGTAACACGCCACCATAGGCTGACGCCAGATTCCAGAACAGGGTCTGCACCGCCTGCTGACAATCCGACCCCATCAGTTTTAACAGAGAGGATTCCATGCCCGGCGCACCGCCCTTGTCGACGTCGTTGAGAACCCGAAGCTCCAGATACTCAAGCGATGTAACCTGCATTTCCACATCCGCCAGTCGGGCCTGAAAATCCGGATCATCGATCAAACGCCGGTCACCGCAATACTCTTTGGCGGCAAACTCACGGATGCGCTGCAAAGTGCGTTTGCAGTAGCCCACTCCCGATAGCGCAGTGCGCTCGTAGGTCAACAGCGCCTTGGCATAAGTCCAGCCTTCGTTTTCCTCGCCGATACGATTGGCAACGGGCACTCGTACATCGCTGAAGCTCACCTCGTTGAGATGGTGTTCATCATCAATCGAGATAATCGGTGACACGGTAATACCCGGCGAATTCATCTCAATCAAAAGAAAACTGATACCCGCCTGCGGCTTGTCTTCAGTACTGGTGCGCACCAGACAGAACATCCAGTCTGCATACTGAGCGTAGGTGGTCCAGATCTTAGTACCGTTGATTATGTAGTCGTTGCCATCGCGAACCGCTCGCGTCTGCAGGGCCGCAAGATCCGACCCCGCCCCCGGCTCCGAATAGCCCTGACACCACCAGATGTCGCTGGATTTGGTCGGTGGCAGAAAGCGCGCCTTCTGCTCTTCAGTGCCAAAGGTATACAACACCGGCCCCACCATTTTGATACCCATCGGCACCACATCTGGCGCGCCCGCCAGGGCCATTTCATTGCTGTAAATACTGCGTTGGGTTGCGCTCCAGCCGCAGCCGCCATGCTCCACCGGCCAACCATTGGCAGCCCAACCTCGGGCGTCGAGCTTTTTCTGCCATTCGATAGTGGCTTCGCGCAGCGTGTCGGGATGGCGGATTCGGGCGGCCAGCTCCGGCGTAAACTCCGCCTGCATGAACTCGCGAACTTCCGCCTGAAAGGAAAGTTCTTCGGGGGTAAATTTGGCGTGCATCGCCTGTCCTCCGCTGGGTAAGCAAAACACCAGCTTCGCGCGACGCAGAGAGGCGGACAATGACCCCGTGTGACATCCAGTTGACAGTTTGTTACAGGATTTTGATAAGTCGCGCCACGGCGAGACAGAATTAATTCGATTGATTTAATACTGGCGATTACCTAATCTAAGGGCCTCGGCCAAACCCGATAAGACGACTGCTATAGTGGGTATAGCACCGAGTAAAAACGCCAAAACACATCGACAGGTGTCCCATGCCTTTAAAAACTCCGGCGCTAACCGCACTGCTCACTCTGTTTGCCATGCCTCTGGCGGCAGCCCCCTGCGCTGACTACACGCCAGACAAACGGCCCCTGTTCGGTGATCTGCATGTTCACACCAGCTACTCCTTTGATTCCTATATTTCCAGTCAGCGCAACGACCCCTGGGTCGCCTATCGCTACGGTAAAGGCGAGGCGATTACGCTACCCGACGCCGATGGTGAACAGACCGTCAGCGCCCGTTTGCAGCGACCACTGGATTTCATGGCGGTCACCGATCACGCGGAATTTCTCGGCCCTATCAATATCTGCACACAGGACTCGAGTAAGCTCGGCTATTGGTTTCCGGCCTGCATTGCCACCCGCAGCTCCAATTTTATCCTGCAACTGCTGGCCGCCGATTATTGGGTCAAGCTGGGGGTAGCGGGTCGTGAAGCCGAAAAAAAACGCAGTTTTGCCTGCACCCTGTCGGATTGCGAAGCTGCCGAGAAAAGCGCCTGGCAGAACATCCAGCAGGCTACGGCTGAGCACTATGAGGACTGCGAATTCACCACCTTTGTCGGCTACGAATACACCGATGCGCCCGAGTTTAAAAACCTGCATCGCAATGTCATATTTCGCAATGAACAGGTTACTGACCTGCCGATTTCAGCTTACGACACTGGCTCCTATAACTTTCCGAAACTCTGGACTCTCTTGCGAGAGCAGTGCCTCGAAGGCAAACCCGGTTGCGATGTGATGTCGATTCCGCACAACCCGAATCTGTCGGGCGGCCTGATGTTTCCCGATCCGAAAACACCCCAGGAGGCAGCTGACCGCCTTCACTTTGAGCCTGTCATCGAATTGATACAGCACAAAGGCGCGTCCGAATGCCGCTTTGACCGGCTCGCGGGCCGGGGCGTAGCCACCGCCGACGAGGCCTGTGATTTCGAACAGATCAAAACTGACAGTCTGGCCATGCTGGGGAGTGTGGCCGGCGAAGTGCGCACCCTCGACGCCGCGCCGGTAGCGGTTGACGACTTCGGGCGGCGCAATATGATCCGCAATGTGCTGAAAGACGGCACTCGGCTCCAACAGGAGAGCGGCGTTAACCCCTTTAAAATGGGTTTTATCGGCTCAACTGATACCCATAGCGCGACACCAGGGGCAGCCGAAGAAGACAACTACCCCGGCCACCTGGGACGGCGCGACGCGGGCTATCGCAATATTCAGGATCACTTTGCATCCAACGCCGGCGGCCTCGCCGTGGTATGGGCTGAGCAGAATACCCGCGACGCAGTTTTCGACGGCATTCGCCGCAAGGAAACCTACGCCACCAGCGGCACCCGCCCCACCCTTCGTTTCTTTGGCGGCTGGGACCTGCCGGAAAGCCTTTGCGATAATCCGCAAATGATCAGCGAAGCCTACCAACGCGGCGTGCCGATGGGCGGTGATTTGCCGACAAGCACAAACAGCGCACCGCGCTTTCTGGTGGCGGCCAGTAAAGACCCCGGCGTGCCCGGCAAGCCCGGCACCGATCTGCAGCGCGCACAGATCATCAAAGGCTGGACTGATCAAAACGGGCAGACACACGAACAAGTCTACGATGTAGCAGGCTCCGACACCCAGGCACGGGTTAATCCGCAAAACTGTGCTCCGGAAGGGCCGGGGCACACCGCCCTGTGCACCGTCTGGCAGGATCCGGCTTTCAACCCCGAGCAGAATGCCTTTTACTATGTGCGAGTGCTGGAGAACCCCACCTGTCGCTGGTCGACACTGCAATGCAAAGCAGCCGGCGTCGACCCCTTCAGCAAAGACTGCAAGCAGCAAGCGGAAGTCGCCACCCAGGCGGCTTTCGACGACGGCGCCTGGGGCGATGATGTGTACGGAAAGTGCTGCTTGGACCCGGAACAGGAACCGTTCTACTCTCCCACCATTCAGGAGCGGGCCTGGAGTTCACCGATCTGGTACTCCGCCTCACAGGCTAAACCACAAACCCCGCTCCCGTAATCAAGGGAAGGTCGGCGTAAGTGCGGATTCCGGCAGGGGCCGCACACAGTGCCGGAATCGCGTTGATGGCGGGCAAGGCCGTGGTCATCAGATTGGACTGCATGGCCTCTATGGCATTGCGCGGCTTTTCGTCTTCGGGCAAAGAGTGCTTGAGCGTGAAGTTCACATTGGGTCGCCCGGTCACATTGACCACATAGCCCTCGTGCAGGGGGTAATCCGGCTCCACCTGTTTACCCATCTTCCAGCGGTATTTCAGTTCAACGACTGGACGGCCCCGGTAGATACCTTGCCAGGCTGCGTTTACGCCCGCCACACAGCCCTTATCGATCTTCATAAAACCAAAGTCGCAGTCTTCCACCGCGGCGGAGAAATCCGCGTGAAATTGGATATCATCGAAGGGAATCTGCAGCGCTATACCGGCAACGCGAACGCCTTCTGAAAATACTTTTGAGCCTTCGCGAAGCGTATCGCTCAAGCCCGGCGTAGTAACGGGAAGGCCAAATCCGCAGCTTTCCCAGGTTTCCTTGGAGGCGTAGCCGGTGGCATCGACCGACTCCAAGACAGACACCGACTCGATGCGGTCACACAGGCCCGCAGCTACCAGCCCGATCAGGCTGCTGAAGCCCGGATGAATACCGCTGCCAAAGATGGAACTGTTGCCCTTCTCACAAGCATCCAGAATCCGCTGACGCTGCTCTTCGCCCAGAGCGTGGCCGGTAATAAAGGCTGAGGTCGTCACGACATTGATGCCGCGCTCGAGTATGCGACAGAAATCATCCACATTGGCCCACAGGCCGTTGTAACTCACGCAATCCGGCGCAAGGTCTAGAAGTGCTTCAGCGTCCTGTGTAGCCACAATACCAATCGGCTCAATACCAGCCAGCGCCCCCGCGTCCTGTCCGGCTTTTTCTTCTGCGCGAACGAAGCAGCCTACCAGCTCCAGATTCGGATTACGGTGAATGGCAATAATGGCACGACGCCCAACATTACCAATATTCCATTGAACCACTCGATAAGCCATGTAAGCTCTCCTTATTATTGTTTCTCTACTGTAGAAGCAGAAAGCGGTCTATACCAACCCGAATAATAATCGAGGAGTAGCAGCCAGGGCTCGTACTAACACCTCTTTGGTGGCAATGGATGAATACCTGGCAGCCCCTTAACCGATAACACTGTGCCAACCCCACTCGGAGCTCGACATGAATACCAACAGTTCAGTATCAAGCTATACTGAAGCGCCCAATAACAAAAAACTCGGCCACATACCCGGTGAAAAAGGCTGGCCCGTTGTCGGTTGCCTGCCGCGTTTGCGCACCGACCCTTTCGGCCTGGCCAAGCATCACTGGGACAAATACGGTCCGGTGTCGCGCATCAATATGGGCCCACAACCCGGCGTTATGGCACTGGGCCCGGACATGGCGCAAACCCTCTTGCTCGACAGCGAACGCAATTTCTCAACCCGCATGGGTTATGACTACGCACTGCGTACCTTCTATGGTGACAACCTGCTGTGCCTGGATTTTGACGAACACAAGTTCCAGCGCCGCATCATGCAAACCAGCTTCAAAACCCCTGCCATGCGCAGTTATGTCGACACCATGAACCCCATTCTTGACAAGGGCATGGAGCAGTGGGTATTCGACAAAAAGTTTCGTTTTTACGACAACATCAAGGAATTGCTACTGCGCATGACCTGCAAGGTGTTCTATGGCGTCGAAGCTGAAGACGAAGGCTCGGCAGAACTCGCACAGGCCTTTATCGATATATTGGACGCGCAGATGGGCATCGTCCGGCTCGATATGCCGGGCACAAAATTCCATGTCGGCAAAAACGGGCAGCGTTTTTTACGCAAATACATCACGCGCCTTATCCCGCTGCGGCGCGCGGGGGATGGCACTGATATGCTCAGTCATATGTGCAAGGAAACCAAACCCGATGGCAGCTATTTCACGGATGAGGAAATCGTTGATCACGCCAGCTTCCTGCTGTTTGCCGCCCACGACACCACTACCAGCACCTTGACCCACATGATGTACTATCTGGCGATAGAGCCTAAATGGCAGGAGCGCCTGAGGGCCGAGGGCGAGCGCATTGGTAACGACTATCTGGAATATGAAGATCTGGCTGCCGTTACAGAACTGGATGCCTGTTTTCAGGAAGCCCAGCGTCTGCACCCTTCGGTCAGCGTAATGGCCCGTCGCAGTATCCGGGATTGCGAGCTGGGCGGTCATCATATCCCGGCCCACACCCTGATTTTTCAGTACCCCATCTTTACCAACCGGATGGAGCAGTACTGGAGCAAGCCCCACAGTTTCGACCCCGAGCGATTTTTCCCCGAGCGCAATGAACACAAGGGCCACGCATTCTGTCATATGCCCTTCGGCGGCGGCGCCCACAAGTGCATTGGCATGCACTTCGGCGCGATGCAGGCCAAACTGTTTACCCACCAGTTTCTGCGTAAATTTGAATTCAGCCTGCCAAGCGGGTACCAGGCCGGCTTTACCTATCTGCCCATGCCAAAGGAAAAAAACGGCCTGCCTCTGGTGGTAAAACCTCGTTAAGCTTTCCTCCATCTGATTTCAGCGGACCAAAAAAAGGGCGCCAAAGGCGCCCTGAAGGATGCGATCTCATAAGAGATCAGTCGAGGTTCAAACTTCTTCTTCCTCTTCTGCCTTGGCGGCCTCACCGTTTTCTACGGGCTTGGCAGAGGGGAGTAACTGTTCGCGGATAGCCGTTTCAATTTCGTTGGCAATTTCCGGGTTTTCGGTCAGGTAGTTGGCGGCATTGGCCTTGCCCTGCCCGATTTTATCGCCCTTATAGGCGTACCAGGCACCGGATTTGTCTATCAGGCCCTGCTGCACACCCAGGTCGATGACTTCACCCATACGGTAGATACCCTTGCCGTACATGATCTGGAACTCGGCCTGTTTGAAAGGCGGTGCAACTTTGTTCTTCACCACTTTTACGCGGGTTTCGTTGCCCACCACTTCGTCACCCTGCTTCACCGCGCCGATGCGGCGAATGTCGAGACGAACCGAGGAGTAGAACTTCAGCGCGTTACCACCGGTAGTGGTTTCGGGATTGCCGAACATGACACCGATTTTCATGCGGATCTGGTTGATAAAGATCACAGTACAGTTTGACTTGTTGATGGTGCCCGTCAGTTTTCGCAGGGCCTGACTCATCAGACGGGCTTGCAGACCGACGTGGCTATCGCCCATTTCACCTTCAATTTCCGCTTTCGGCGTCAGGGCAGCCACCGAGTCGATAACCACCAGATCCACCGCGCTGGAACGCACCAGGGTTTCGGCAATTTCCAGCGCCTGCTCACCGGTATCCGGCTGGGACATCAGCAGATTGTCCAGATCGACGCCCAATTTTTCGGCATAGCCCGGATCAAAGGCATGTTCGGCATCGATAAAGGCACAGACACCGCCTTTTTTCTGGCTCTCGGCAATGGCGTGCAGAGTCATGGTGGTTTTACCACTGGATTCCGGGCCATAAATTTCGATAATCTTGCGGCGAGGCAGGCCGCCCACACCCAGTGCGATATCCAGTGCCAGCGATCCGGTACTGATAACCGGCACCACAACACGCTCCTGCTCGCCCATGCGCATGATCGAGCCTTTGCCGAACTGACGTTCGATTTGCGACAGCGCTGCACTCAGCGCCTTCTGCTTGTTATCATCCATAGCTGACCCCGTTGATTTCGCATACAGTAAATTAACTGTATATATAATCAGTATAACAAGGGGCAGTGTCAACCGTTGACAGCAACTTTTTTCACCCAGGTGATCAAACCGACAGAATGCCGGGGCGAGCCTTTGCCGGAACCGGTGCACCGCCGTACAATCGCCAGCTTCACAACGCAGGGCCTGTAAGAGTCAATGAGCGCCACAGCCAAGCAAGAACAGCACACCCCGATGATGCAGCAGTACCTGAAAATCAAGGCGGATCACCCCCGCGAGCTGGTTTTCTACCGCATGGGCGACTTTTACGAGCTGTTCTACGACGACGCCAAAAAGGCCGCCGAACTGCTCGACATTACCCTCACCGCACGCGGCAAATCCGGCGGCGAGCCGATTCCCATGTGCGGGGTGCCCTACCACGCGGCAGAATCCTACCTCGGCCGACTGGTGCGCAAGGGGCAATCCATCGCCATAGCAGAGCAGATTGGCGACCCGGCGACCAGCAAGGGGCCGGTGGATCGAAAGGTAGTGCGGATCGTCACCCCAGGCACCGTCAGCGACGAGGCTCTGCTGGAGGAACGTCGCGACAACCTGCTGGTGGCCCTGCATCAACAGGACGATACCTATGGCATTGCCTGCCTCGACATCAGCAGCGGTCGCTTTGTAGTGCTCGAAGCCGAGGGCGAAGACGCCTTGCGGGCAGAAATACAACGTCTGAACCCGGTCGAGTTGCTAGTCAATGAAAGCCTGTCCATCAGCCAATCGCTGGAAAGCCGACCTGGCTTTCGTCGCTGCCCGCCCTGGGAGTTTGAACTGGAAACCGCCCAGCGGCTGCTGAACCAGCAGTTTGGCACCAAGGATCTGCAGGGCTTTGGCTGCAGTGAGCTGACCACAGCCCTCGGCGCGGCGGGGTGCCTGTTGCAATACGCCAAAGAAACTCAGCGCACCGACCTGCCCCATATTCGCAGCATCCAGCACGAAAACCGCAGCGACAGCGTGGCCATCGATGCCGCAACCCGCCGCAATCTGGAGCTGGATATCAATCTCAACGGCGGTGAAAACAACACCCTTTACTCCGTACTAGGGACTGCGCGTACCAGCATGGGGGGGCGTCTGCTGCGACGCTGGCTGCATCGCCCCCTTCGCGACCTGCATGAACTGCAAGGGCGTCAGCAGAGCATTGCCGACTTGCTGAACGATTTCCGATTTGACCAGATTCGCGACGAGCTGAAGCAGATTGGCGATATGGAGCGCATTCTGGCAAGGGTCGCCCTGCGCTCGGCCCGGCCCCGCGATCTCACACGGCTTTGCCGCTCTCTCACTGCGGTGCCCTCGCTCGTGGCCCAGTTACGCCCCATCGAAAACCCTCACCTGCAACAACTGGCGGACCGGCTTGGCGACTTTCCAGAACTGACCGAGCTGCTCGACCGGGCGCTGGTGGAAAACCCGCCGATGGTAATTCGGGATGGCGGCGTGATTGCCGAAGGTTTCGACGCCGAACTGGACGAGCTGCGCAACATCAGCACCAACGCCGGTGATTTTCTGGTACAGCTGGAAACCCGCGAACGCGAGCGCACCGGCCTCAGCACACTCAAAGTTGGCTATAACCGGGTGCACGGCTACTACATCGAAATCAGCCGCGCCCAGGCCAGCGAAGCGCCGGTGGAATACACCCGTCGTCAGACCCTGAAAAACGCGGAACGTTTTATCACCCCCGAGCTGAAAGAATTTGAAGATAAAGCGTTAAGCAGCAAGAGCCGGGCGCTGGCCCGGGAAAAGGGGCTCTATGACGAACTGCTGGAAACCCTGAACACGTCTCTGCTGCCGCTGCAGAGCTGCGCTGAAGCTGTTGCCGAACTGGATGTGCTCGCCACCCTGGCCGAGCGCGCCACCGCGCTGGATTTCTGTCAGCCGCAGCTGTCACCAGAAGGAGAGCTGCATATCGAAGGCGGCCGTCACCCGGTTGTGGAGTCGGTCCTCGATACCCCTTTTATCGCCAACGATACCCGCTTTGATGAACAGCGGCGGATGCTGGTGATTACCGGTCCGAACATGGGCGGTAAATCAACCTATATGCGCCAGACCGCACTGATTGTGCTGCTGGCCCATATTGGCAGTTTCGTGCCCGCCAGATGCGCCCGTATTCCATTGGTCGACCAGATTTTTACCCGGATCGGGTCTTCCGATGATCTCGCCGGCGGGCGCTCGACCTTCATGGTCGAAATGACCGAGACCGCAAACATTCTTAACAATGCCACTGCCAACAGCCTGGTGCTGATGGATGAAATCGGTCGTGGCACCAGTACTTTTGACGGCCTGTCACTGGCCTGGGCGTGTGCCGTGCGTTTGGTGGAAGAGATTCGCGCCTGCACCCTCTTCGCCACCCATTATTTTGAACTGACTGCTCTGCCCGAGCAGTATCCCGAGGCTGTGAACGTGCATCTGGATGCCACCGAGCACGAAGACCACATTGTGTTTCTGCACGCGGTTCAGGAAGGCCCAGCCAATCAAAGCTACGGCTTGCAGGTTGCTAAACTGGCTGGGATTCCGCCCGCTGTAATCCACAACGCCCGCCGCAAGCTGGCCAGCCTTGAACAGCAGGTAGCGCCGACCCAGGTGAACGGCCACGTTCCAGCCCAGCCGGACCTGTTTGCCGCGGCCCCGGAGCCCAGCCCTGCGCTGGAAGCCCTAGAGGCCGTTGAACCCGATGAGCTCTCCCCCCGCCAGGCCCTCGAGCTTCTCTACAAGCTTAAATCTCTGGAAAAAAAGTGACCCGAATTGTTACCGATTGTTAGCCATTGAGTGGTACCCATTTCTTTTTGAGGTGGTAGAATAGCCGCCTTCAAAGACCTGCGGTCACTTACCAGGCAAGTATTCGGACAGGATAACGAGGCAGAATATGACATTTGTGGTTGGGGAAAGCTGCATCAAATGCAAACACACAGACTGCGTGGAAGTGTGTCCCGTCGACTGTTTTTACGAAGGGCCAAACTTTCTGGTCATCCACCCCGACGAGTGCATTGACTGCGCCCTGTGTGAGCCAGAGTGCCCGGTAGACGCTATCTTCTCGGAAGACGAGTTGCCGGAAGACCAGCAGGTATTTCTGGAACTGAATGCCGAGCTGGCCGAAATCTGGCCGAATATTACCGAGATGAAAGAGCCACCGGCTGACGCCGAAGAATGGGCTGGCGTGGAAGGAAAACTCAAGTACCTGGAGCGCTGAACTTTTCCGGACGATAAAAAAGCGGCCTAGGCCGCTTTTTTTGTGTCTGCTCAAAGCGTTGGACTATCAGTTAAAGACCGCCTCCTGATCGACACCCTTGCGTTCAAAGATACCGCGCAAAGCCTTAAGCGCTTCAACCTGAATCTGGCGAACCCGCTCGCGGGTCAGGCCAATCTCTGCGCCTACCTCTTCGAGGGTGGCAGGTTCATGGCCTCGCAAGCCAAAACGCCGGGCCAGCACTTCCCGCTGTTTCTCGTTCAACTCATCCAGCCACTCACCAATCGCTTGCTTGAGATGGTTGTCCTGCAGCAGATCAGCCGGATCCTGCGCCGCTTCGTCGGGCAGCGATTCCAGCAGCGGCTTATCGGATTCGCGCCCCATGGGCACATCCACCGAGCCGACCCGCTCATTGAGGCCCATCATCTTCTCTACTGCCGCCACCGGCTTGTCGACGTGTTTGGCAACCTCTTCGTAAGTAGGCTCGTGATCTAGCGTCTGGGTTAACTCTCGCGTAGCTCGCAGGTAAACGTTGAGCTCCTTGACCACGTGAATCGGCAATCGAATGGTTCGCGTCTGATTCATCAAACCACGCTCAATGGTCTGACGTATCCACCATGTTGCGTAGGTTGAAAAGCGAAAACCGCGCTCAGGGTCAAACTTTTCAACCGCATGAATCAGGCCGAGGTTCCCTTCCTCAATCAAATCCAGCAGGCTGAGTCCTCGATTGGTGTAACGCCTTGCAATTTTAACGACCAGACGCAGGTTGCTGACGATCATGCGTTTACGTCCTGCCTCATCACCACGTTGAGCAAGTCGCGAAAAATGCACTTCTTCTTCTGCGGTAAGGAGCGGAGAGTAGCCGATTTCGTTTAGATATAGCTGAGTCGCGTCCAGCTCACCGCGTGTTTCGCGGCGAGGTTTCTTAGGCGTTTTCGCGTTAACGTCCGCGATATCTATGCAGGCGAGCGTTTCTAGGGAAGTTTCTTCTGCTGAAAACTCTTGGGCATCTGTACTCATGGCAACATCCTTTGTCTTGTTTCTGTCTGCCTGATGATCCACCCGCTTGCAGTGTTTCAAAAAAACGATTGCATAGCGTGCTGTGTTTCCCCTTATTCCCTTGTGCTACTACGCTCAATTCCTTTTAGGCAACAGCTTTACCGGATTGATCGGTTTACCGTCTTCTCGTATTTCAAAATGCAGTTTGACGCTATCTGTTCCCGTGTCGCCCATTTTGGCAATCGTCTGTCCCTGTCGAACGGTTTCCCCTTCTTTTACCAACAGCCGATTGTTATGGGCATAGGCGCTCAGGTAGCGGTCATTGTGTTTAACAATGAGCAATTTGCCGTATCCGACCAAACCACTGCCTGCATACACAACTACACCGGCCGCAGCCGCATTTACAGGCTGCTCCAACTTTCCGGCAATATCAATACCTTTGTGGGCATACTGAGAACTGTCGAAACCTCGAACGATCGATCCTTCGCTGGGCCACTGCCAGGTCGAAACCGGCGTATTAACCCGCGGTGGCGGCGCAGTTGTGCGAGGTTTATCCACAATCGGAGCCGCCGGTTTTTTCGGCTTACCAGATATGTGAGATGAGCTGGGCTCAGGCGAGGAAGAAGCTATCGGGGCAGTGGCGCGGGCGCTGGACGGAGAGTCATCGAGGCGCAATTTCTGACCGGGATAGATAGCGTAGTCCCGCCCAATTCCGTTAGCAGACGCTAACCCGCGAAAGTCCAGCCCGTATCTAAATGCAATAGAGAAAAGGGTATCACCTGAGCGGACGACATAGTGTTCCGGCACGCGCTCGGGCGGCGAATGGAGGTCTTCTACGGGAGCAAAATTCGGCCCAGAGCCACAGGCCAAGAGCATGATGGCGGCCCCAGCGAAGAGTAGGCTACGGTTCAGAAAACGGAGCCAGGACGGTGAATTTTCAGGTTTGCCGGCATGAGAAATGACGTTGACCCCCTCACTATATACGCTCTCAGAAAGTCTCACTACTTTACACAGCGGGCGGCAAAGACAAGGACTTCCTTCTCAATTTTAATAACCAGGGAAGGTTTTAGCGTACGCCTTTATGCAAAAATAATCTTAACCCCGCTAGTCGCAGCGTCGCTGATTTGCCCCAAAGCGCGCCAAAGCCAGCACTAAGCCCAAGCCAACGACAAATACAGCCGCCGCCATTCCGCTCTCCTGCCAGACCGGTAATACCAGCGCCTGTTCCGACTGCCAAGGCCACAACACTTTTAATGAACCTAACAACACTCCGACCAAAAAGGCCATCAGGATGAGTCGACAGTGAAGTAAAAGCCAGGACAAAAAACGCACAAAGGACAACAGACCGACAGCACAACCCACGGCAAACACGGCCAGTGTTGCGAAATCCAGCGTCTCAATTGCGGCCAGCACTACCGGATAAACGCCCATGATGAGCAGCAGAAAGCTCCCGGAAATACCCGGCAGGATCATCGCGCAGATGGCAATGGCACCTGCGCCAAACAAAATCAGGGGCCCGACTTCCGGTGTTGCGGGGCGCAGCTCAGATACCAGCAGCATCAACAGAACACCCACGATCAAGGCCATCCAGCTGCCGGCTCGCCAGGGACGAATATCCCGAGCTAACAGAATAGACGATGCGAGAATCAAGCCCATAAAGAAGGAATACACCTCATGCGGGTGGTGCTCCAGCGCTGAGTTTATGATTTTCGCCAGCGAGAACAGGCTGGTGGCAATACCGGCAAACAGCGCCAGCAGAAAGTTGCCGTCAATATGGCGCCAGGCGTCACTCACCTGCCCTTTCAGCAGATAGCGGCAGGCATCCAGATTAAAGGCGCTGAGGCTTTTAATCAGCCGCTCGTAAATACCGGTAATCAGGGCGACGGTGCCACCGGAAACACCCGGCACCACATCCGCCGCCCCCATCGCCAGCCCGCGAAAAAAAACGCCCGCCGGCTTCATCGACCAACAACGCCTTCCAGAAGCGGAACAAACATAACCGGCGTGATGGAAACCTCTTCCAGCTCGCCATCCCGCTTTTTCAGCAGCTGCAAACGCTGGCCGCGATTGTCTCCTACAGGAATCACCAACACACCGCCTTCGGCGAGTTGTTCCGTAAGGGCCGGTGGAACCCGCTCGGGGGCTGCGGTGACAATAATGCCATCGTAGGGGCCGCGCTCTTCCCAGCCCATACCGCCATCCGCATGCTTCAGGTGAACGTTGCTCAAGCCCAGTGCACGCAGACGCTCACGGGCTTTCTCCTGCAGCGGCAGGATGCGTTCCACGCTGTATACCCGAGTAACCACTTGCGCCAGTATCGCGGTCTGGTAGCCCGAACCGGTGCCGATCTCTAGCACCCGCGTGCGCTCGCCCATACTCAGCAGCAACTGAGTCATGAGTGCCACAATATAAGGTTGGGACAGGGTTTGCTGATAGCCTATCGGCAGCGCACTGTCTTCGTAAGCGCGGTGCGACAGGGCTTCGTCGAGAAAGATGTGCCGAGGGGTTCGCCCCATGACTTCAAGCACGCGCTGATCATCAATGCCCTGCTCTTTCAGGCGGCTGATCAGGCGGTCGCGGGTTCGCTGGGAGGTCATCCCGATCCCGCCGAGGTTTAACTGCGTCATACCGGTGGCTGTCACTTTTTAATAATCTATCAATTCTCGCACAAGCGCGGTGGCGAAGCAGCCTTTGGGCAAGCTGAATTCCAGCCGGCAGCCCTCTGCTACTCCCGTTAGGGTCAATGCTTTCGGTATCACCCGCAGTGGGCGCCGGGCAGCATCAACACGCCGAGCTGCCAGCGCCGCAATCGTGTCCTGTGCCGTCGCCAGCACTTCGCGCTCCAACTCCAGCGCAGCAGACTCTACCCAGATGCGTCCGACACTGCCGGGCAATGGCCCGGAGGGGTGGATTTCACCCGCGTTTACCCGCGCCGCAGCGAGTTCTGCATCCGGTTCCTGAAAAACGCTATTGCCATCACCCAGACAAAACAAATCGCCCGGCAGTGGCTGGTTCCAGTTAGCCTGTCGCACACGTTCGGCCAATACAGCGTTAAACAAATAGGATCGCAATACCGACAGCCACAAGCCTCGTTTGAAACGGGACACCTTGCGGCCACCGCTCAACCAGCGGCGCGCCTGATCAAGGTTACTGCCGCCGTGACCAAAGCGCTGCTCCCCGAAGTAATTGGGAAAACCCTGTTTAGCGACACACTGCACTCGCTCGCTAAGCTGCTCCGCAGACACGCCACTTAATATCAATGTGAACTGGTTGTAGCGGTGGGTGCCGCGCCGCAATTTGCGCTGGTGACGCTGAGAGTCCAGCACTCGTAGGCCCGAATGATTAAAGCTCTGCCAGTCCGCGCTGGCTTGTCCGAGCATATGCAGGCTGAACCACTGCCGTGTTACCGCATCTTTATCTTTCAGCCCGGAGTAGCTGATGTCTTTGGCTCCCGAAAACTGCTGCAGAAGCTCCGCCGCCTCCGGTGTGCTTAGGCCACTCTTTTCGACATACACCCAATCAAACTCACCGGTACCACTGAAATCGACCTCAAGTAATTCCGTGACCTGAAAATGCTCCGGTTTTACGCGCAGCTGCCCTTTCGCAAGCGGTCCGCCCCAGGCATAAGGCAGCAAGTCAGACCGCCTCGACCAGGACAGTGGCAAAAGCGGCAATGCCTTCGCCACGACCGGTAAAGCCGAGTTTTTCGCTGGTGGTCGCTTTCACGCTGACCTGGGAGGTGGCAACCTGCAGATCCGAAGCAATGGTTTTGCACATATTGTCGATATGTGGCGCGAGCCGAGGTTTTTGCGCTACCACAGTGATGTCAGCGTTACCCAGTTTAAAACCCTGCTCAGTAATCAAAGCGTATACATGTCGCAACAACTGGCGACTGTCGATGCCCGCGTAGCGCGAATCGGTATCGGGAAAATGCTTGCCAATATCGCCCAGCGCCAAGGCCCCCAGAAGCGCATCGCATAGGGCGTGCAGTACAACATCACCGTCAGAGTGGGCTATCAGCCCTTGATCGCACTCTATACTTACGCCGCCAAGCACCACCGCATCGCCTTCACCAAACTTGTGAACATCAATGCCCTGCCCGATACGAAGCTGCGCCATGCTTTATTCCTCTTCCGCTGCCAGTATCAATTCCGCCAGGCGTATATCTTCCGGCACGGTAATTTTCAGGTTGGTCTTACTGCCCGCAAACAGCCGCGGTGTGTGGCCTGCCCATTCCAGCGCCGAGGCTTCATCGGTAACCGCGACGCCGGCCGCCAAGGCCTTCTCCAGCGCAGACTTAAGCAAACCATAACGAAACAGCTGCGGTGTTTGCGCGGCCCACAAGCGCGAACGGTCCAGCGTCGCCTCAACACAGAGACTTTCACCGGCCTGCTTGACCGTATCCGCGATAGCCGTCGCCATAATACCGCCCACCGGGTGATCGGCTAACGCGGCCACCATGGCGGCAATGCTTTTCGACTGCACACAGGGTCGGGCCGCATCGTGCACCAGCACCCAATCATCCGCAGCGGCCTTGCCGGCCAGCGCCGAAAGCCCTGCCAACACCGAATCTGCTCGCTCGCGCCCGCCCTCCACCGCTAGCACCCGTGGCTCGGAAGCTTCCGGCAAGGAGGGCCAACAGGCATCTTCGGCAGCGACCGCTACGACCACCTGCTGCAGCGCAGACAGCGCCAACAGGCGACTGAGGCTGTGCGATAACACCGGCTTGCCAGCGAGAAGCAAATATTGTTTTGGAGTCGTCGATTGCATGCGACTGCCGACACCGGCAGCCGGTACAACGGCCCAGAGCTTACTGACGGATGCCGTCAAGGCTTCTTGTCCTCTTCGACAATCAGATAAAAAGTCTCACCTTCCTTGATCAGGCCTAGCTCGCGACGGGCGCGTTCTTCTACCGTACCAAGGTCAGACTTCAGGCTGTGGACTTCACGAGAAAGTTTTTCGTTGCGAGCGCGCAGTTCGGCATTGGTTTCCTCCTGCTGCGCAATCTCACGGCGCAGCCGGGTAATTTCCTCCCAGCTGCCGGGGCCAAACCAGAGGCGGTATTGCAGCCAGAGCAATACCGCCAAAAGGGCGAACAGTAACCAGTTGCGTCTGATCACCGGTGCGCTCCCCGATTCGGCAATCAGGATTTGAATTCATCCCGACCGCGGTATGCCGCACCCAGCTCTGCTTCGATTCGCAGCAGGCGGTTGTACTTGGCAACCCGATCGGAACGGCACAGCGAACCGGTTTTGATCTGGCCGGCCGCCGTAGCAACCGCGAGATCGGCGATAGTGGTATCTTCAGTCTCGCCGCTGCGGTGGGAAATAACCGCGCTGAAGCCGGCGTCTTTGGCCATCTTGATGGCGTCCAGTGTTTCACTCAGTGAACCGATCTGGTTGAACTTGATCAGAATCGAGTTGCCGACTTTTTCGTCGATACCGCGCTTGAGAATCTTGGTGTTGGTCACAAACAGATCGTCACCCACCAGCTGCACACGGTCGCCAATACGCTTGGTCAGAATCGCCCAGCCGTCCCAGTCACTCTCGTCCATACCATCTTCGATGGAAATAATGGGGTACTTCTGCGAGAGATCATCCAGATACTCGGCAAAACCGGCGGCATCGAATACCTTGCCTTCACCCGCCAGATCGTACTTCCCGTCTTTATAAAACTCGGAGGACGCGCAATCCAGCGCCAGCGTAATGTCTTCACCGAGTTTGTAGCCTGCATTGGCGACCGCTTCGGCAATCACTTCCAGTGCCGCTTCATTGGACGGCAGGTTGGGCGCAAAGCCGCCTTCGTCGCCCACCGCGGTGCTCAGCCCCCGGCTCGACAGCACCTTCTTCAGCGCGTGAAAAATTTCGGCGCCCTGACGCAGCGCCTCGGTGAAACTGTCGGCGCCGACCGGCTGAATCATAAACTCCTGAATATCGACATTGTTGTCGGCGTGCTCGCCGCCATTAATGATATTCATCATTGGAACAGGCATGCTGTACTGGCCCGATGTGCCGTTGATATCAGCGATGTGCTGGTACAACGGGATGCCCTTTTCGGCGGCAACCGCTTTGGCGGCAGCCAGCGACACGGCCAAAATGGCATTGGCGCCCAGATTGGCTTTGTTTTCAGTACCGTCGGCATCAATCATCGCCTGGTCGATAGCGCGCTGATCTTCGGCATCGCGGCCCATCAGCAGGTCGCGGATGGTGGTATTGATATTGGCGACCGCTTTCTGCACACCCTTGCCCAGGTAGCGGTTTTTGTCACCATCGCGCAGTTCCAGTGCTTCGCGCGAGCCGGTTGAGGCGCCTGATGGGGCGCAGGCGCTGCCAATGGCGCCGGAGGCCAGAACCACATCGGCCTCGACAGTGGGGTTGCCCCGGCTGTCCAGTACCTCAAAGGCTTTAATATCAACGATTTCTGCCATGAATGTTCTCCAGATAGATCAAAAGGTATTCGGTTCGCGTTACTGAATATCGAGGGCGGGCAGCTGTTTCACGGTGTCATCCACCGCCTTCATCTGCGCCAGGAAGGGCTCTAACTTATCCAGCGGCAAGGCGCTGGGACCATCACATTTGGCCTTGGCAGGATCCGGGTGCGCTTCAAGGAAAAGCCCGGCCAGACCAAGTGCCATGCCTGCCCTACCCAATTCCGCCACCTGATGTCGACGACCACCAGAAGCCGCGCCCATGGGATCGCGACATTGCAGGGCATGAGTCACATCAAAGATCAGCGGTGCCCCGCCACTCACCTCTCGCATGGTGCGAAAACCCAGCATGTCGACCACCAGATTATCGTACCCGAAGTTGCTGCCGCGTTCGCACAGCATGATCTGTTCATTGCCGCATTCAGCGAATTTTTCACAGATATTTTTCATCTGCGCCGGGCTGAGAAACTGCGGTTTCTTGATGTTAATAACCGCACCGGTTTCCGCCATGGCTTTAACCAGGTCGGTCTGGCGCGCCAGAAAGGCCGGCAACTGCAACACATCGCAAACGTCAGCAACCGGCTTAGCCTGATATATTTCGTGGATATCGGTAATCACAGGCACGTTAAATGTCGCCTTGATCTCCTGAAAGATTTTCAAGCCTTCATCCATACCCGGGCCGCGGTAGGAATGCACCGACGAGCGGTTGGCCTTGTCAAAGGAGGCTTTGAAAACGTAAGGGATGCCGAGTTTTTCACACACCCGGACATAGGACTCGGCAACCTGCATCGCCAGATCGCGGGATTCGAGCACATTCATCCCGCCAAACAGGGTAAACGGGCGGTCATTGGCGACCGGCAAGCCCGCTACGCTGATGGTTCTATCGGCAACGCTCATGAGCTCTTACCCAGTTGCTCCAGCGCGGCCCCGACAAAGCCGTTAAACAGCGGATGACCCTCACGCGGGCGCGAGGTGAATTCCGGGTGGAACTGACAGGCGATAAACCAGGGGTGGTCCGCCAACTCAACCACTTCCACCAGCGAGCCATCGGACGACCAACCGGAAATGGTCAGTCCCGCACCCTGCAGTTGCTCGAGGTAGTTATTGTTGACCTCGTAGCGATGGCGATGACGCTCAACGATACGCTCCGAGCCGTAGGCATCGCAGGCACGTGTGCCCGCCACCAGACCACATTCCTGACCGCCCAGCCGCATGGTCCCTCCCAGATCAACATTTTCATCACGGGTTTCAACCTTGCCGCTGGCATCCTGCCATTCCGTAATCAGCGCGATGACCGGATGCTTGGCATCTTCGACAAACTCGGTGCTGTTGGCACCCTCAAGGCCTGCCACATGGCGGGCGTAATCAATCACCGCCACCTGCATCCCCAAGCAGATTCCCAGATAGGGAATCCTGTTCTCTCGGGCGTGTTTTACGGTCAGCACCTTGCCTTCCACACCCCGATTACCGAAACCGCCGGGCACCAGTATGCCCTGCACACCATCGAGCACTGACGGCCCTTTGGTTTCCACTTCCTCGGAATCGATGTAGCGGATTTTGACCTTGGTTTTGGAGTGGATGCCCGCGTGGGACAGTGCTTCGTTCAGGGATTTGTAGGCGTCGATCAGCTCCATATACTTGCCGACCATGGCGATGGTGACTTCCTGCTCGGGGTGCAGATCGCCGTCAATTACCGCATCCCATTCAGACAGGTCGGCTTCAGGGCATTCAATGCCGAAGCGCTCGACAATAATGTTATCCAGGCCGTGGGATTTGAGCATGGACGGAATGCGATAGAGTGAATCGGCATCTGGCAGCGGGATGACCGAGCGCGGCTCGACGTTGGTGAACAAGGCAATCTTGCGGCGCGAACCTTCATCTATTTCATGATCAGAGCGACACAGCAGGATATCCGGCTGCAAACCGATAGAGCGCAGCTCTTTAACCGAGTGCTGGGTGGGTTTGGTTTTGGTTTCACCGGCGGTTGCGATGTAAGGCACCAGCGTCAGGTGCATCAACATGGCATTTTTGGCACCCAGCTCTACCTGCATCTGGCGGGCAGCTTCAAAAAACGGCAGACCTTCAATGTCACCCACCGTACCGCCGATCTCGACGATGGCAATATCCGCATCGCCAGCACCGAGCATCACCCGGCGCTTGATCTCGTCAGTGATATGGGGAATAACCTGCACAGTGCCGCCCAGGTAGTCGCCGCGACGCTCCTTGCGCAGCACGGTCTCGTAGACCCGACCGGTCGTGAAATTATTGCGCTTGCCCATTTTCGAGCGCAGGAAACGCTCATAGTGACCCAGGTCCAGATCCGTTTCGGCGCCGTCTTCGGTCACAAAGACCTCGCCGTGCTGGAACGGGCTCATGGTACCCGGATCGACATTGATATAAGGGTCAAGCTTGAGGACGGTGACATTGAGGCCACGGGCCTCGAGAATAGCCCCAAGCGATGCCGAGGCAATTCCTTTGCCCAATGAAGAAACAACACCACCGGTCACGAAGATAAAACGCGCCATGTACTACCTATAAAGAGTATGCAGGTTTAGAGGGTAAGAGGCGCGAGAATAAGCGTTTCCCAGCCCCCGTGAGATGGGGGGCCAGTCTAGCAGGAAGCCCCGGGTGAAACAATTCAGAGCACACATTGTCGCGACGAATTTAGCACTCTCTTCCCCGCGCCCTCTCTGGTATAATCGCGCGCCTTACGACGCTTCAAGACCAAGGCTCTAACCACATGCAACCAATGGTAAACATTGCGCTTCGCGCCGCGCGCAAGGCGGGGGAAATTATTGCCCGCGCCGCTGAACAGACCGAGCGCCTCAAAATCGAGACCAAAGGTACCAACGATTTTGTCACCGACATTGATCGCGCTGCCGAGCGCGAGATTGTTTACCACATCCAGAAGGCCTACCCCGATCACGCCATTCTGGGCGAAGAATCCGGCCTGAGCGATGAAGGCAACTCGGACTACCAATGGGTTATCGACCCGCTGGACGGCACCACCAACTTCGTGCGCGGCATTCCCCATTACTGTGTTTCCATTGCCTGCCTGCACAAAGGGGTTATCGAGCATGCGGTGATTCTCGACCCTATTCGACGCGAAGAATTTACCGCCAGCCGCGGGCGCGGCGCCCAGCTCAACGGTCGGCGGATTCGGGTGAGCAACCTCACCTCGCTGGAAGGCGCACTGCTCGGCACCGGTATTCCCTACAAGAATCGCAACGACCACCTGATTCCCGCCTACACCGCAAGCATTGCCGCCGTGGCCTCCCAAAGTGCGGGTATTCGCCGCGCTGGAGCCGCCGCTCTGGACCTGGCCTATCTGGCCGCAGGCCGCCTCGACGGCTTCTGGGAAGTTGGCCTGAACAAGTGGGATATCGCCGCGGGCATTCTGCTGATCAAAGAAGCGGGCGGACTGGTCAGCGACTTTCAGGGTGGTAACCAGTTTTACGAAGACGGCAATATTGTCGCCGCCAACCCGAAAGTACTGAAACCCCTACTGCAGACCCTGAAACCCCATCTCGGTCAAGTTGGCAAGTAAGGCCGGATAGCCCCTAAGGCCCTGCAGCCCACCGGTGTGCAGGGCCAGAACCGATTTTCCTCTGTAAGCGCCCGCCTCTGCATCCTGAAACAGGCCCCACATCAGCTTGCCGCTATAGACCGGGTCCAATGCGATTCTGTGTCGGCGGTAAAAGTCTTCAATAAAGTCAGCCAGGGCCTGCGGACAACGCGCATAGCCACCGCCGTGATGGCTCGTCACCACTGACCAATTTTCACTTACCCCACAAGCCGTCTGAAATTTCCCGACCGCCTCGCGCAAAAACGCTCCCGGTTTGAGCACGGCATAGCCCACGGCTTGCGCCGCGCTGCCCGCCGCCTCAAGCCCCCGGGCTACACCGGCCAGCGTACCGCCGGTACCGCAGGGCAAGGCGACACAGTCAAAAGCGTGTTCAGCCGCAATCTTAGCCAGCTCGCGTCCCAGCTCGACACACCCAGACACCCCAGTGGTATTGCTGCCGCCCTCGGGAACCCAGTGCACATCGGGATACTGCTCCGTCAGCGAATTTAAGAACTGCTCGTCTCCACGCTTGCGGTAGTCCGCCCGCGACAGAAAAACCAGCTCCATCCCACATTCTTGCGCATCGCGTAGCATGGGCGTCAGCGGCTGGCCGTCGCCCCCGCGCACAAAACCCAGCGTACCCATGCCGAGCGCCGCCCCTCCCCTTGCCAGGGCGTCGAGGTGATTTGACCAGGCTCCGCCAAAGCTGGCGACTTTTCGATAGCCCAGAGCCTGCGCCTGCTTCAGATTTGGCAACAACTTGAACCTTTTATTGCCCGCCACCGGGCCCGCAATCAGATCCAGCCGGCAAAGCGACAACGTCACATTGCCGAGCCGCTCGTCAGAAATACGGTGCAGTGTCAGGGGCAGGAAATTCAAGGGGGCGTCGGGAGAGGGGCAGGCTCAGCGATATCGGCGCCGGCGAGTCTTCGATGTTCTCTGCAGCAATCGCTTTCGCCGGGGCGGTAGTAAAAGGGTTTTAGGACTTTATCAATGGGCTGGCCACAGATTTGGCTGCCTTCGTGGTCCTTGTGGCGGCACACCGGCAGGCGATAGTGCATCAGCCACTCGCGGTAGCGATCTTCACTGACACCACAACGCTCCGCAACGAAAGCAATGGGATTGTTGAGATAGGCAGTTACTTCAGCAGGCGCCAACACCAGGTGCTCAATACCGGGATGGAAGGCTACAAAGGTAATGCCGCTGTCGGTCATGCGCTGCAACACCTGACCGCTGTCGTTCTTCATCAGTGAACTGATTTCATACTTCGCTTTTGTTAACTCATCCCGCAACTTGGCTATTTGCTGATCCCGTAAGTGTAGCTCGGATTCACGCATGGCAATGCGCTCCCCCAGCTCCTCAGACTGGGCTTCCAGCTTGTTCTGCATCTCTGCCGCGAACTGCTCTCGGAGTATGGCCACTTCTGCGGCGTACTCGGAGCTGCCTCGCTTCAAAGACTCTTCATAGCGGTCGCGGATCTTGTTGAACTGCGACTCGTATTTGTCGATCGCTTCCTTCAACTGCAGCTCACGTCGTCGTGATTTGGACAGGCGCTGCTTCAGCTCCTGAATGACCTTGTCACACTGCTCGAGACGATCGACGTATTCAGTTTCCAGTTTCTCCCGCTGCCGCTGATATCGCTCTGCCAGGGTTCGCTGCTCAAGCGCGTGCTGCTTGCGCAAACCTTCTATCCGGTGCCGGTATTTACGATTAAAAGGGGGCTGTTGCAATCCCTGACTCTGCAGCTGCGGCGCCGATGACTGGGTCGCAACAGCCGGCGAGCTCGGCGAGGGCGGAGCGGATCGCTGCACCATCAAACCGAGCTTGTTGCGTTTTACCGCGCTGACCAATAAATCCAGGGTAGTCATACTGCCCTGCATATCCGGATCCCACAGCTTGTCCTTATACCAGGACACTGGGCAGACACTGCGACAGGCCAGACGAATTTTGCCCTCGCCCAGATCCGGCCCAGCCTGACCATGGTCAGCCAAGTGCTGAAGGGGGATATTCCAGTTTGGATCGACCTGACCATCGTCAAGAAAGGGAACAGTAAAAAACACAGCGGCCTGAATGGTCAGCCGGGGACTGATTTGCAGATAAACTGCTTTGACAATGCGGTTGGCGTAGTCAGACAGGCCGATAAAGCCGTCCAATACCGCCTCAAATTCGGGGTACAGGATTTCCTTATCCACCAGGTCGGACTTGAAAAAAATGACTGCTTCGTTGGTTCCCGGCTGTATATCGAGCATGCTCGCTCCGCACGTGATGCCACACAGGACAAGGCGCCTGCGACAGTATATCCGGTCAATAGTAACCCTGAATCAATAACTTAACAGGGAACACTATCACACTACTGCAGTGACGCCCGCAACGGACTTCAGCAGACAAGCCCTTGTCTTGACTCGATTAAAACATGCGACCCGAGGGCAAATCGAGTGTTTATTCCCCGCCCGGATAGGCATAGCATGTATACACCTATTACACGACATAACAAAAGCAGCCCGTTCAGCCAGTGAGGATTTGAAATGAGCAACTTAGCGACCGCCACAACCGCATCAGGCGCCACCCCGGACACCGTAGAGCTATCCCGCATTGACGAGGTATTTAATCGCCAAAAGCAGGCGTCTCGCAAAAAGGCCTACCCGAGCATTGCCGAACGCATTGCTCATCTGGATCGTCTTGCCAAACTGCTGGAAGACCATCAGGACGCCATTGCTGAGGCAATCAGCACCGACTTTGGCAACCGCGCAGCCCAGGAATCCAAGGTGCTGGAGATCTTTGGTCTGATCAGCGGTTGTCACTACACCAGGAAACGCCTGAAGAAATGGGCCAAGCCCCAGAAGCGCCACGTTGGTCTGGCTTTTTTCGGGGCCAGCAACAGCGTCGTGCCCCAGCCCAAGGGTGTCATCGGCATAGTCACACCCTGGAATTACCCACTATTTCTGGCCCTCAGCCCTGCTATCAGCGCACTGGCAGCAGGGAATCGCTGCATCATAAAAATGGCGTCGAACTCCCAAACACTGGCGCGACTGATGGACAAGCTGATCAGCGAAGCCTTTGACGATACCGTGCTCTGTGTCGTGCCCGGCGTTTCAGCTCAGGACTTTACTGACCGCCCCTGGGATCACCTCATCTTTACCGGCTCGCCGGCAACTGGCAAAACCGTAATGGCAACCGCCGCCAAGTACCTGACCCCGGTCACGCTGGAACTGGGCGGCAAATCGCCAACCATCGTTGCCGAAGACTACCCGCTTGAAACCGCCGCGGAACGCCTGCTATTTGGCAAGTACCTCAACGCCGGTCAGACCTGCGTCGCGCCGGACTATGTGTTCGTGCCGCGCGCCAAGGTTGAAGCGTTTGTTGCCGCAGCCAAAACCGTATTGCAGAAACGCTACCCGCGACTGGACACCCCTGACTACACTTCAATCATTGACGAAAAATCCTATCAGCGCCTGAAAGAAACACTGGCCGATGCCACTGGAAAAGGCGCCAAGGCCATCAACCTGCTGGATCAGGCCGCCAACGATGACAGTCTGCGCAAGATTGCGCCGCACATCGTCTGCGATGTCGACAACGACATGACCATCATGCAGGAAGAAATTTTCGGGCCCCTGCTCCCGATCAAACCCTACGATTCCATCGAAGAGGTCATCGAATATATCAACGCCAACGAACGGCCGCTGGCCCTCTACCTTTATAGCAACGATAAAAAGCTGCAGGAGCAGGTCATCTACAACACCCTGTCGGGAGGTATGTGCCTCAACGACAGCGTAGTGCACGTTGCCCAACACGACATGCCCTTCGGTGGCGTGGGCAACAGCGGCATGGGCCACTATCACGGCTACGAGGGTTTTGTGGAATTTTCCAAGATGCGCCCCATCTTCAAGCAGGGCCCTATCAGTGGCCTACTGATGATGGCACCGCCCTACGGCGACTTTTTCGACAAGATGTACAAAATGATGCTGAAGCTGAAGCTATAAGCCGAACGCAGCAACAGGCATAAAAAAACCCGCTCATATGGCGGGTTCTTTTTTTTGTTCTGGACTTTTCCGATACAGATAAAAAACCCTGCTCGATGGCAGGGCTCTTTATTTGTTTGGCGGACCGGACGGGATTAATCAAAACAGCCTAAGGGCTGTTTTGCCCCTTCGGGCTTCGCGGCTGAGGCCGCTCGTAGCAAATTGCTGGCGCAATTTGTCGAACCCGGGTTCTCGTGCTCTGACCTTTTTCCTACACAAATAAAAAAACCCTGCTCGATGGCAGGGCTTTTTTATTTGTTTGGCGGACCGGACGGGACTCGAACCCGCGACCTCCGGCGTGACAGGCCGGCATTCTAACCAACTGAACTACCGGTCCGCTTAACAAATTACCTCGTTTAAATTGGTGGGTGGTGACGGGATCGAACCGCCGACCCTCTGCTTGTAAGGCAGATGCTCTCCCAGCTGAGCTAACCACCCCCCGAACGAGTGGTGCGCATTCTACCGGAAACCCGGATCGTGTCAAACGCTAATACAAAGTTTTTGAAAGTTTTTTGAAAGCTGATTACTTGCTGTTCGATTCGTCTGTTATTTGAGCATTTTCAGGGCATTAGCGAATTCTGTACAAGCTGTCAGCTGAGCATTACCATAGCCGCGAATTTTACAGGATCCTGCCGTGGACGTTTTCAAGGAATTCACATTCGAAGCTGCTCACCGTCTGCCCAATGTGCCGCCCGGCCATAAGTGCAGCCGTTTGCATGGACACAGCTTTCACGTTCGCCTGACACTCAGCGGCGACCTTGACCCGACCTACGGCTGGCTTATGGATTTCTCGGACATCAAGCAATCCTTCAAACCGGTATACGAGCGACTTGACCACCACTACCTGAATGACATTCCCGGCCTGGAAAACCCCACCAGCGAAAATCTGGCGATCTGGATCTGGAATGAAATGAAGCCACACTTGCCCCAACTCAGCGCAGTCGAAATCCGGGAAACCTGCACCAGTGGCTGCATCTATCGCGGCTGAAACTGCTAAGTCACAAGCCCTCGCCGCAAGTGTTACCTGATGACATCGCTAATGCACGATATTGTCGTTTAGTGCGGTAACAGGTTACAAAATTGTGCACGCTTGGGTAACAATTATTCACAAGCCAATAGGTTGTCGAAAAATTGCGCACCAAAATAAGGCGCCCTCCAGATTCACCTCCAGAAAAACCGATAAGATACTGTTTTTTAACGACTTATTAATTATGTCGAATTTTTATCCAATTTGCTGAAAGGCGCATAACACCGCCGCTCGGCAAGGTATTCGACATTTTACCCACTGACTTATCCACAGATTCTGTGGAAAACATATTTCCTCTGTCACACGGGATTTGTCTTGACAGGCTCTGAAAATGACGTTTTAAAAACACATCTGTGACGGCGATATGTCATTTAAATGATGCTTCTTACTTATTTTAATAATTCTGAAACATTTTAGTCACAGAATAGCACCCTGATCGGGAAGCCTGTCGACCCGCGCAACACCCTGCTGCGTAGAATACGCTCAGGTCACAACTAAAATAGACTCTGGAGACTGTGCAATGAAACGTAAACTGCTGGCCCTGTCCATCGCAGCCCTCTCCGGCACTGCTGTTGCCGGTACTGTAACCACTGCGGGCGATGATCTGATCATTGGCTCCAAAGGTGATCTGAGCATCTCGACCGCCGACGGCGATTTCAGCTTTGATATCGACGGTCGCCTGATGTGGGACAACGACTACTTCGACAACATTCATCACGCAACTGGCAAGGACGCACACAAGAGCGAACTGCGCCGTTCACGCCTGGCAGTCAAGGGCACTGTGTATGGCGACTGGCACTACAAACTACAGTACACCTTTAATGTCGATAACGGCGGCAAGAATCAGCTTGAAGACGCCTATATCAAATACAGCGGCTGGGACGTGGCTGATGTCACTGTGGGTAAATACAAAGTCCCCTTTGGCCTGGAAGAACTGACCAGCTCCAAGTACATCTCCACCATCGAACGCTCGGCGATGTTTGAGTTTGTTATGGCTGGTCGCAACCACCAGAACATTCAACTGAGCAGTGGCGGCGACAACTACAGCTGGGCGGTTGGCCTCTACGAAGGCAGTGCCGATGAAGACGGCAGCGAGCTGCACAACTTTGGCGGCCGCGCCACGTTTGCCCCCATCGCCCAGAAAGACAATGTGGTCCATCTTGGGGCAGCTTTCATCCGCTCAGAAATCGATCGCGACGTGCCGGTAACGGTTGAGTTTGATCAACGCCTGGCCGTGCACACTGCAAATAAGGTACTCCTGACTTCGGCGGGTGATTTCACCACCGCTAACGAGCAGAGCCAGTACGGTCTGGAAGCGGCATGGATGAGCGGCCCCTTCTCAGTACAGGGTGAATATGTCAGTGCCAGCTGGGAAGACGATACCAACGAAGTCGAGTACAGCGGCTACTATATCCAAGGTGCCTGGACACTTACCGGTGAATCCCGTGGCTATAAAGCCAAGAAAGGTGTCTTTGACAAGATCAAACCACAAGGTGTCAACGGCGCGGTTGAGCTGGTTGCCAAATTTGAGCAAGGCGAAGTGGATGACGATCGCACTGGCGCTGTTGAAAACGGCTTCGACAACATCACGGTCGGTGTGAACTGGTACGTGAACAAAAATGTTCGCCTGTCGGCCAACTACATCACTACCAGCCTTGATGAAGACGATGCCAACGGCGAAGACAAGGGGAATGCCTTCTCTACCCGTCTGCAACTGATCTGGTAAAGCCTGCCTGCCCGGTTGCCGCCTCAGGCAACCGGGCTTCCCCCTTGACCACTCTCCCCCGCTCATCTAGTCTCGCCTGCTTCACATGACGAGACACCATCATGAGCAACTACAACACCCTGACCCTTGAAGAGCAAAACGGCGTAGCCACGCTGGCCCTGAACCGTCCGGATGCAGCCAACGCACTCAATGTAGAACTGGCCCGTGAACTGATGCAGGCGGCCATTGCCGTCAGCGAATCGAACAGCATTCGAGCCTTGATCGTGACCGGCAACGGCAAATTATTCTGCGCGGGCGGCGATATTCAGGCCTTTGCGGAGGCTGGTGATCAGGTGGGTAGCGTGATCAAGGAAATTACCGCCTATCTCCACGCGGCCATTTCCCGGCTGACCCGCATGAATGCTCCGGTAATTGTCGCCGTGAACGGCGCCGCGGCCGGTGCAGGTTTCAGCCTGGCCCTGATTGGCGATATTGTACTTGCGGCAGAATCCGCCAAATTCACGATGGCCTACACAGGCATCGGTGCCAGCCCCGATGGCAGTTCAAGCTACTTTCTGCCTCGTCTGATCGGTTTGCGCCGCACCCAGGAATTGATGCTGACCAACCGCCGCCTGACCGCCGCTGAAGCCGCCGACTGGGGTATGGTTACGCGTGCGGTTGCCGACGACGAGTTAATGGCTGAAGCCAACAAGCTCGCCGCCCAGCTAGCTGCCGGCCCCCGCCTGTCTCATGGCGTTGTGAAAAAGCTGCTGGCCTCAACCTTCAATGAAAGTCTGGAAACCCAGATGGAGTTGGAATCGCAGGGTATCGCGGCGGTAATGAATACCGCTGACGGGCGCGAGGGTATTGAAGCCTTCAAAGCCAAGCGCAAACCCGAATTCAAGCTCTAAGGCGCGCAGTCCCGCAGGAGTCCGCGGCCGCGGACTCCACTCATACTTCCGGCAATGTTTCGCAGGCCATAAAATACTCAGCCACTTTAGCAAGACCGTGAGCATCACTGCTTCCGGCCAGCTCGCGGCACGAGTGCATGGCAAAGGTCGGCACCCCAATATCCACCGTACGCACACCCAATGCTGAAGATGTAATCGGGCCAATCGTGCTGCCACAGCCCATATCACTGCGGATCACAAACTGCTGCACCGGCACATCGCAGGCACCGCAGAAGGCCGTAAACAGCGTATTGGTCTCGCTGGTACTGGCATAGCGCTGGTTGGCATTGATTTTAATCACCGGCCCAGCATTCAACAGCGGGCCATGGTTGTTGTCATGTCGGTCAACGTAGTTCGGGTGAACCCCATGGGCATTATCTGCAGACACCATCAGTGACCGATGTATCGCACGCTCAAAATTTTCGTGCGTACCGGCAATACGCTGGAGAATGGATTTGAGCATTGGCCCCTGAGCACCAATGGCCGACTGACTACCCACCTCTTCGTGGTCATTACATACCAGCACGCTGTGGGTGGTGTCGCCCGCGTCCAGCAGCCCGGCTAGGCCAACATAGCACGACAGCAGGTTGTCCAAGCGAGCGCTGGCGAGAAACTCGTTGCGCCATCCCACCTGAGCCGGCGGTTGGGTATCAAACAGACTCAGATCGAAATCCAGTATTTCACCGGCCTCACTGTGGCCAGTCTGCCGTAAATGCTCCAGTAACAGGCTATTGAGATCAGTGTCTTCGGTGCTCTGACAGACGATCGGCGGCATATCGGTCTGGGGGTTCACGGTGCGCGCATTATTGGCTTCGCGGTCCAGGTGAATGGCTAGACTCGGGATAATCGCAATTGGCCTTTCCAGATTAATCAGGCAGCGGCGATGTTCGCCACCCGTCGTTTTAAAATGCACGCGTCCGGCCAAAGACAGATCGCGGTCAAACCAAGGGTTCAGTAAGGCGCCGCCGTAAACCTGAACGCCCCATTGCCGATAGCCTTTATTCTCCAGGTCGGCCTGGGGTTTGAGTTTCAGACAGGGGCTGTCGGTGTGCGCCCCCCAGAGCCGCCAGCCGGTGTCCAGCAGCGGCGACCGTCCATAGACAAAGGCCACCAGACTCGACTGATTGCGCTGCACGTAATATTTACCACCGGGCTCTAAATGCCAGGCCTCGGCTTCATTCAGTTCGACAAAGCCTGCCTCAACCAAGCGCTGGCTCATTTCGGCCACCGCGTGAAAGGGTGTCGGGCTGGCCTGAAGAAAGTCCAGCATAGCCTGATTAAAGTGATCTTTTTCCGTCATGCTTTGTTTCCGTCAGAAGGTTTCCGTGAGGCGTTTTCTAAACGCGCTAGCAGGCTGGAGGTATCCCAGCGAGCGCCACCCAAGGCCTCCACCTCACTGTAAAACTGATCCACCAAAGCTGTCACCGGCAAGTGGCTGTGATTGCGGCGGGCCTCGGCCAGTGCGTAGTTTAAATCTTTGCGCATCCACTCCACCGCAAAGCCAAAATCGTACTTACCTTCGATCATGGTTTTATAGCGGTTTTCCATCTGCCAGGACTGGGCCGCGCCCTGAGAGATCACATCAACCACTTCGGCCGCATCGAGGCCCGCATTTTTGGCAAACTGAATACCTTCGGCCAACCCCTGCACCAGACCGGCAATGCAGATCTGATTTACCATTTTGGTGAGCTGGCCGGAACCAACCTCTCCCAGTCGCCGAGCGCGTTTGGCGTAGCATTCCAGTACCGGATACAAGCTCTCGCAATCGGCCTCCGCGCCGCCCATCATCACGGTCAATACCCCGTCTTCGGCGCCTTTCTGACCACCGGATACCGGCGCGTCAACAAATCGCACACCAGATTTCCCAGCGGCCTGCCCCATGCGCCTTGCCAGCTCGGCGGAGGTTGTTGTGTGGTCGCATAACAGCGCGCCCTGCTTCATAGCAGACAGTATGCCGCCTTCTCCAACCAGCATCGCCTCGACATCTTCATCCGCACCGAGGCAACAAAAAACAATATCCGCGTCAGCTACTGCTGCCGCTGCACTTTCCGCGCGGCGACCGCGATAGCTCGCCTGCCAGCGCTCGGTTTTATCCGTGCTGCGATTGTATACAGAAAGCTCAAAGCGCTGACTCAAATGCCCCGCCATCGGAAAGCCCATAACACCCAAACCGATAAAGGCGAGGCGGGGTTTGCTCTGCTGCATAGTCGTGTCCTACATCTGCCAATAAGCGGTGGCAAAAATGGCCGCAGCCAATACCACCCGATAAACCGCAAAAGGTACCAGACCGATGCGTTCAACCCAACGCATAAACCAGCCGATACAGAGAAATGCCGTAAGGCCTGACACCGCCATGGCGCCGAATAATACCGCCCAGTCGACCGCGTCACCGGCGCTGATCAAATCCAGCGATTTAAGCAGGGCCGCACCAGAAATTACCGGAATCGACAACAAGAAGGAAAAGCGGGAAGCTTCGATCAAGCTCATCCCAAGAAAAACAGCAGCCGTTATGGTGATCCCAGAGCGCGATGTTCCCGGCACCAGCGCCAGAGCCTGCGCAAAGCCAATCACCAGCACCATCATAAGCGTCAGATCCCGACAGCGCTTGTCCGCGGCGAAACCCTGCGCAACAGCCAGCAAAAGGCCAAATACCAGGGTGGTCGTTCCAAGCACCCAGGCCGTGCGCAGATGCGCTTCAATAACATCATCGAACACCAGCCCCAGTACTACCGCAGGCAAGGTGCCGACAATCACCCACCAAGCCAAACGACTGTCATCCGTACCCTGGCGGCTGAGCAGGCTTTTAAGCCAGGCCTGCAGAAGACTTGCAATATCGTTTCGAAAAAATACAACGACAGCCAGCAGGGACCCAAAATGCACGGCAACATCAAACGCCAGCCCCTGATCATCCCAACCCAATAGCGCCGCCGGCAAAACCAGATGCCCGGAACTGGACACCGGCAAAAATTCCGTCAATCCCTGAATGACGGCCAGAATAAGTGCCTGAACTACATCCACCTGAGGTTATTCCTTTTTCTGATTGTTGTAGGCGACAGGCAATAACAACTAACGCCAGGCCACATTGTCGCGCAGATACAGAGGGAGCGCCTGCTCTGCGCTGACAACGCGCCCGGCTGACAATTCAAGGGCACCGATCTCGGCAACGGCCGAGGCTCGCGCCAGCAGGGCTGCGTCCTGGCTGCCCTGAAGCCCCCCCAGTCGGTCTGCGTAGTTCAGCCCTGAGCCTACAATGAAACGTACATTCTCACCGACCACCACCGCTTCCGGTGCGCTCAGGTGCTCGTCGTCCAGCGGCTCAACCCCGCTGGTTGCCACACGATAGCGCGACCAATAGACCTCATCCATCCGTGCGTCAATACAACAAGCGATTTCATCGCCCTCCTGCATCTCCCACTTCCGAAGCGCCGTCTGAGCGAGCGCCTGCAGACTGGACACCGGTACGCAGGGTAAATCCGCCGCCAGCGCCAAGCCCTGTACGACCGATGCACAGACCCGCAGGCCGGTAAACGAGCCCGGACCCCGACCAAAGGCAATTCCGTCAAGCTGCCTGAGCTGAAGACCTGCATCTGCCAGCAAAGCATCTGCCATAGGCAAAATATGCTGGGTATGAGACTTCGGCAGAATCTCGTGCCGTTCCAGCATTTCACCCTCTCGCAACAGGGCGAGCGAGCAGGCGTCGGCAGACGTTTCAATTGCCAACATCGTGGCCATCAGGGAAGTCCCCACTTACAATATCAATGAATAATTTTGCGGGCGAATCATATCACAGGCCCCCGACACCGGCAGGCGCGAATCCCATGGCGACACAGCAAAATATCGACGCAATCATACTGGCTGGCGGACAGGGTCTTCGCATGGGTGGGCAGGACAAGGGGCTCGTTACCTGGCAGAACAGGCCGTTAATCGAACATGTGGTTGAGCGGATAGCACCCCAGGTCGATAACCTGCACATTAGCGCAAATCGCAACATCCCCACATACCAAAAATTGGGCTACCCAGTGCACACCGATAGCGAACGGGATTTTCGCGGCCCATTGGCCGGAATAGCTGCGTGTGCTCCTTATTGTGAGAGCGACTGGATACTGGTCGCCCCCTGCGACTACCCATTGCTACCGTCTCTGCTGGCCAGCGCTTTACTTGAGACCACCATGAATAGCGGACTCGAAGCAAGCTATGCGGCTGACGAGCATCGCGCCCACTATCTCTGCGTATTGGTGTTGCGAACGGTATTAACAGACCTGGACGAACGACTGGCCGGGGAGGATTTGAGTGTCAAAGGCTGGCTGCAAACGCTGCGTTGTAAACCAACAGCATTTTCCGGGATGACAGAGGCCTTCCAGAATATTAACCATCTGGAACGCAAAGGGCAGTAACTGCACTGCAGTTACTGCCCTTTTAGTTACATCACAACACTTTCAGCTGTGATTATTTTTTTGCCTTGGCTTTAGCTGCTGCCCTTTTCTTGGGAGCGGCTTTTCGCTTGGCCGGTGCCTTTCTAGCAGCCGTTTTTCTCGCGACTTTTTTCTTCGCTACCTTCTTCTTGGCAGCTTTCTTTTTCGCCGGAGCTTTCGCTGCAGCTGCCTTTTTAGGCGCGGCCTTGCGCTTAGCACTGGCCTTGCGTTTTTTTGGCGCCGCTTTTTTGGCAGCTTTCTTCTCAGCAGCCTTAGCCTTGGCTTCTAGCTTACGTGCTGCCTGCTTGTGCTTGCTCGCAAGTTTACGCGCAATAGACGCCAACTTTTTCTTGTTGGCGGCAGTGCGCTTCTTGCGCCAGCGAGCCTGAAAGGCAGAAAGCGCCTTCTTCATATCAGCTTCGGTCTTGTCGTCCAGCGCTTTGGCGCGCTCGGCAACTTTGTCCTTCACTGCCTGCTCAGAAGCTTTGATTTTCGCTTCAATCTGGGCCTTGGACAGGCTCAGCTTCGCTTTTGCTTCAGCTTCACGCGATTTACGCAGCTTGTCGTTCGCACGCTTCACAGCGTTGCTGGCGCGTTTCGCCGCGTTCTTGTCAGTTTTGTTACCTGACTTGGCAGCTTTCGCTTTCGCTGAAGTTGCAGCGTTCCTCGCAGTGGTTACGGCTTTGCGATCCGCTTCAACGGCTTTGCTTGCTTTGCTAAGAGCGGCTTCTGCTTTCTTGACTGCCGGCGTGGTAGTTACAACTTTCCGCGCTCGTTTTTTGGCAGGAGCTTTTCTTGTTTTTGCTTTCGCTTTTGCTTTTTTAACGGCCATTTTTTTCTCCTCGACACGCATCAACAGAAACTGTCAAAATCAAAATAGCACATAATTTAAACAACAGCCAAGAAATCAACAGAAAAATCAGTAGATTCCAACTATTTTATGATTACCTTGTTCACGTTTTGCTTCTAAATCACAAAACTTCACAAGCCAATAGGCGCCAGCGACTCACAATGACAGCTTTCTTTTTATAAGATCCGCGAAAAACGCCACGTGCATTTCGGAGTCGTTCATACAGGGAATATAAGAAAAGCTTTCACCGCCGTTTTCATAGAATATTTCCGCCGCTTCCGTATCCAATTCCTCCAACGTTTCCAGACAGTCCGTGGCAAAAGAAGGCGCGATCACGTCCAGCTTTTTTATTCCTTTAGCCGGGAGCTCCGCCACCGTTTTATCGGTGTAAGGCTGCAGCCACTCCGCCTTGCCCAGGCGAGACTGGTAGCTGAGCTGCCACTCCTTGTCAGCTAGTCCCAGCGCCTTTGCCAGCTGCTCGGCGGTTTCTTCGCAGTGGCGTTGGTAAGGGTCTCCCAGTTCAATATTGCGCTTGGGAATGCCGTGAAATGACATCAACAGGCATTGTCCCCTTCCGTTGGCCTGCCAGTGGCTACGCACACTTTCAGCCAGCGCTGAGATGTAGGTGTTTTCATTCTGATAACTTCTTATCCAGGACCACTGGGGGATATTGCGTCGCGACATGAAGTAGCGAACCACAGTGTCCATGGCGGCAGCCGTTGTGGTGGCCGAATACTGGGGGAAAAGCGGAACGAAACAGAATTCATTTACACCATCGGCTTCCAAACGGGTAACCACCGAGGCAATGGAAGGCTGGCCGTAGGTCATTGCCAACTCAACGGGAATATCTCGCCCTAGCTTCTGTTGAATCCCGTCAGCGAGCCGCAGGCTGAAAAGACGCAAAGGGGAGTCACCCATTGCCCACAAAGGCTGATATTTTTTGGCTACTTTGGGGGATCGGAACGGCAGGATCACGAGATTGAGAATAAGCCACCACAGCAGTCTGGGGACCTCAACCACCCGCCGGTCAGACAAAAACGCCTTGAGAAAAGCCCTGACCCCGGCACTGTCGGGTGTATCCGGCGTTCCAAGATTAATCAGTACCACGGCTTTCTTGTTCATTCCCCTCTCCCCGGCCTTTATTCAATTTGCTGTGCGAAGCCACAGCCCGCGTATTATACCGACATAAAAAAAGCGCCGTTTCGGCGCTTTTCTGCATTGCGAGCGAGCCATTATCAACCCAGTACGTTCAAAACCCGCTGCTTGATTTCATCGACACTGCCAACACCCTCTACGCGGGCATAGGTCGGAGCATCTGCACCACTCAGCTGCTGATAAAAGTCGACCAAGGGCTTTGTTTGTTCGTGATAGACCGACAGGCGCTTGCGAACAGTATCTTCCTGATCATCCTCGCGTTGCACCAATGGCTCACCGGTTACATCGTCAACACCTTCCTGCTTGGGCGGGTTATTGACCACGTGATAGGTACGGCCTGAGGCTTCATGCACCCGACGGCCACTCATGCGAGACACAATTTCCTCGTCAGCTACAGCAATTTCCAGCACCTTGTCTATTGTCACGCCAGCTTCCTGCAGTGCTTCTGCCTGAGGTATCGTGCGCGGGAAGCCGTCGAACAGAAAGCCGTTGGCGCAATCAGCTTCCTTTATACGCTCCTTGACCAGAGCAATAATGATTTCGTCGGACACCAGACCGCCCGAGGTCATGACTTCCTTAACCTGCAGACCCAGTTCGGACTCCGCCTTGACGGCTGCCCGAAGCATATCGCCAGTTGATATCTGCGGAATAGCATAATGTTCGCAGATGAACTGTGCCTGGGTGCCTTTGCCAGCTCCTGGCGGCCCCAACAAGATAACACGCATGGTTCGCTCCCAAGGTTTTGTTACCGGATTGCAGGCCGGAGGGCGCCCGCAAAAAGAGCGACAAGATACACAGCTCCCTGCCTGAGCACAACCCCGTAACCGGCCACAAGCGCCGTGGTACGGGCTCCTGACTCAGGGTCAACATCAGGAAAAGCGCTTATTTTGACTACATTTTTCTTGCGGAGATCGCGATTTGCGCACTATGATGAGAGTGAGCATTTTGCTTATCTCAACTCGGAAGGTTCTATGGAAATCAAAGAGCTGCTCGATCTTTGGGAAGATACAGCAAGGGCTGAATTGACCAAAGATGTATTCGAAGTTCGCCTGCCTCTTGAAGAGGCCTCCAAACTGCAAGCCTTGGCGGAACTCTATCCGCTGCGTTCTATCGAGGAAATCATCACTGACCTGCTGCGGGCTTCGCTAAGCGAAGTCGAACGTACATTACCCTATGTGCGCGGCAAAGCTGTGGTGTCTCACGATGAACTGGGCGACCCGCTGTATGAGGATGTCGGGCCAACCCCCCGCTATCGCTCGCTGTTACAGAAGCACCTGGCGAACTACAAGTCAGCAGACCATTAATTAACGGGTCTGCTTAAGGGCCTTTTTGGCCCCTTCCCACAGCGACTCAAGGGTTGCGGGGGACAACTCCCCCAGCGGTTTGTCCGAGCGCTGTTCCATTTGCTGAAAACGCGCTTCAAATTTGCGATTGGCTGCGCGCAGCGCGGTTTCAGCATCGACCCCTAGGTGGCGCGCCAGGTTGACCACCACGAAAATCAGATCGCCCATTTCTTCGGCCTGCGCTTCGCTGTCACCGCTGGCGATGGCCTCGGCCAGCTCTGCACGCTCTTCGTCCAGTTTTTCGAAAACGCCGTCCAGCGATGACCAGTCAAAACCGACTGTTGCGGCGCGCTTTTGCAGTTTCTGTGCACGCTTCAAGGCCGGCAGGGCTGCAGGAATATCATCAAGCACACCCGTTTGCGCCTTGGCGGCGCGCTCCTCAGACTTGATGGCCTCCCAGCGCTGTTTGATCTCGGCTTCGTCGACCTTCCTGCCATTGGCAGGTTTATCCAGCTCCCCCTCTGGAAATACGTGGGGGTGCCGGCGCAGCAATTTGCGAACAATCTCATCAGTAACCTGAGCGAAGCTGAAATCACCGGATTCCTCCGCCAGCTGACTGTAAAAAACCACCTGAAACAGCACATCCCCGAGTTCCTGCCGGATCTGATCCGTGTCGCCCGACTCAATCGCATCGATCAGTTCATAGCACTCTTCGAGTGTGTGCGGCGCAATCGTCTGGTAGCTCTGCTTGAGATCCCAGGGGCAGCCGTACTCCGGGTGCCGGAGACAACGCATCAGGGTTCGCAAATCATCCAGGTTATACATTCACAGCTCGCTGATTCGTCGGACATTGGCCACATTTGGCAGCCCGTTCAGTTTCGCAAACAGGTTAGCCAGTTCCGCCAGACCCGGCACCTCAACCCTCAGCCGCATGGAGGCCATGTGGCTTTTTACATCCGTATCGGTCGACATGGAAATCACGTTGATATGCTCGTTGCTCAACATAAAGGTGATATCCCGCAGCAAGCCCTGACGGTCATAGGCCTCGATTTCGATGTCCACCGGATAGGTCTCGGTTTTGCGGCCAGCCCAGCTGACTTCAACAATGCGTTCGGGCTCTACCGCCTGCAGATGCAGCAGCTTTTTGCAATCCTGACGGTGAATGCTGACGCCGCGCCCTACCGTTATGTAGCCCACTATGGCCTCACCGGGCAGCGGTTTACAGCAACCGGCGATATGCGTCAGCAGGTTGCCCACGCCACTGATACTGATGTCGCCGGCGCCATCGTGTTGTGACGGCGCGACAGTCTGCAGAACCGGCTGTTTGGGTGTCTCCCGCCCGAGCAGCGCATGGGCCGTTTTGATGACCTGCATCGAGCTCAGATCGCCGGACCCGACGGCAGCGTACATGTCATCTACAGTGCTACAGTTCAGCCCGCTGGCGATGGTTTTATAGTCGATACTGGTCAGCCCCAGCCGTTTGAACTCTTTCTCAAGCAGATAGCGCCCGGCGAGAATATTGTCTTCTTTGGCCTGCTGGCGAAACCAGTGTTGAACTTTACTGCGCGCCCGGGTGGTTTTCAGGTAACCGAGGTTGGACTGCAGCCAGTCCCTGCGCGGTGCATTTTCCTTGCCGGTGAGAATCTCCACCCGCTCGCCGGTCTGGAGGGTATAAGTCAAAGGAACGATACGGCCGTTGACCTTGGCGCCGCGACAGCGATGTCCGACTTCTGTGTGAATATGGTAGGCAAAATCCAGAGGCGTCGACCCGAACTGGAGGTTGACCACATGGCCGTCCGGGGTAAAGACGTAAACCCGGTCCTGCGCATGCTGCAGATGGTCAGAAATGTCGAGACTGTCGCCACTTTCTTCGTGCCAATCCAGCACCTGTCTCAACCAGGCAATTTTCTCCTCATAGCCGATAGTGTTTTTGCTGGCACCGTCGGCCCCCTTGTAGCGCCAGTGGGAACAGACCCCGAATTCCGCTTCTTCATGCATACTTCCGGTGCGAATCTGAACCTCAAGCACCTTGCCCATCGGGCCAATCACGGCGGTGTGCAGCGAGCGGTAGCCGTTCTCTTTGGGGTTCGCTATATAGTCGTCAAATTCATTGGGGATATTGCGCCAGAGTCCGTGAATCACCCCGAGCACGGTGTAACAGGATTTGATATCCGGCACCAGAATCCGCACTGCGCGTATGTCGTAGACCTGGGAAAAACCAATGCCCTTGCGCTGCATTTTCCGCCAGATGCTGTAGATGTGCTTGGCCCGGCCGACGATCTCCGCCTGCACGTCCTCTTTTTCGAGTGAGCTGGAAATCTGGGCGATGGCCTCGTCGATATAGCGCTGCCGATCCAGACGCTTTTCATCCAGCAGCTTGGCGATTTTCTTGTAGGCCAGTGGCTGCAGGTAGCGGAAGGACAGGTCTTCCAGCTCCCATTTGATATGCCCGATACCCAAACGGTGGGCCAGTGGCGCATAAATATCGAAGACTTCACGGGCAACCCGGTAGCGTTTTTCGGGTTTGTTTTTGACCGCCCGGATCGCTGAGGTCCGCTCGGCCAGCTTGATCAGTGCCACCCGCACGTCGTCCACCAGTGCGACCAGCATTTTGCGAATGGTCTCGCTTTGGGCCTCTGACTGCCCCAATATCTGGGAGTCGTGCTGGGAAGCGTTCATCACGGTAATTGCCGCCATGCGCTGCACACCGTCAATCAGCTTATGCACCACCGAGCCGTAACGCTGCTGTACCAGATCAAGCTCCAGCCGTCCTTCGCGTACCGAACGGTAAAGCGCCGCTGCAACCAAGGCGTCCTGATCCAGATGCAGATTCGACAGGATCTCCACCATCTCAAGTGCGGTAAAGAAACTCGCCATGGGCTGGGTATTGTTGTGGGTGGCGCCGCTGCGTCGGGCGCATTCAGCGCTGAGTTCGCAAGCACTGATCAGTACACCGGTATCAATTTCATCCCGAACGCCGAGGCGATTAACCCATGCCTGTAGATCAACTTCACCGTCAGGCGTCAGCGGATAGTCTTCACGCACCTTTACCATGATTCACGCTGCCAATGCCGAGTGCGGCTCAGGCACTGCCTCCGGTCAGAGCATCGTTGAACACGCCCGTAGAAAGATAACGGTCTCCACGGTCACAGATAATGGCAACGATGATCGCATTTTCAACCGTCTCGGACAGACGCAGGGCGCCGGCTACCGCACCACCGGATGAGACACCACACAGAATGCCCTCCTCGGCCGCCAGACGGCGCATGGTGACTTCGGCGGTCTTCTGATCCATGTCGATAATGCGATCTACCCGGGCGGCATCATAGATTTTCGGCAAATAAGCCTCGGGCCAGCGGCGAATGCCCGGTATGGAAGAACAATCGTCGGGTTGCAGCCCGACAATCTCGATCGATGGGTTCTTTTCTTTCAGGTAGCGTGACACGCCCATAATAGTGCCCGTGGTGCCCATTGAGCTGACAAAATGAGTAATACGCCCCTCGGTCTGTTGCCAGATCTCTGGCCCGGTGCCGCTGTAGTGGGCTTCCGGGTTATCGGCGTTACCAAACTGGTCTAACACCGTGCCTTTGCCTTCATCCTGCATTTTCAGCGCCAGATCGCGAGCGCCTTCCATGCCCTCGTCCTTGGTCACCTCAACCAACTCGGCCCCATAGGCGGCCATAGCCAGCTTGCGCTCCAGGCTCATATGGCTGGGCATAATCAACACCATGCGATAACCCTTGATCGCCGCGGCCATGGCCAGGGCGATCCCCGTATTGCCGCTGGTCGCCTCGATCAGGGTATCCCCGGGCTTGATATCACCGCGCTGTTCAGCCCGGTTGATCATGCTCAGTGCGGGGCGATCCTTGACCGAACCCGCCGGATTATTGCCTTCCAGCTTGACCAGAATCGTGTTGGAGGTATTGCCGGGCAGGCGCTGCAAACGCACCAGCGGGGTGCCGCCAACAAAATGCTCAATTGTAGGAAATTCAATCATGTACTGCGCCAGCTACCTTGGTTGAGGCGGGTATTATAGGTGGATTTAGCGGAAAGAGTTGGGCATATTCACATAACACCCACTATCCTGTGCCCGCAAAGTCTAACATTAATGCAAGGCGCTCGCTTCCAATGCCCAAGCTAGCAATCCGTCAGCAGATCATGGTACTGGCGATCCTGCCCTTCCTGCTGGTTTCCGGAGGCACCGGCCTGTTCCTGCTGAACAGCTACCTTACCGAAGTGCATCACCTGGACGAAGCCGTGGCACAGCGCTCCGCGCGTCTGCTGTCCCGGCATCTGGCCGCCAGTCTGCGCCAGGACACGGGCGCCGTGGATGCCATACTGGCCAGCAGTCTCGACAGGGAGATGCTGGGGGTCGGCTTGCTGGGGCTCGACGGGGAATGGCTGGCCACGCGGGGGCAACCGCAAAAACCGGATATCAGTCGAGCAAGCGGGAATAACAGACCGGTCTGGCAGACTTCGGAACTCACCGCCACTTGGCCCATCTATCGCTACGACCATACGGCGCTGTCACCGCAAAGTGGCAACGAGCCACCGCAGCTAGGCTGGGCTGTGGTCACCACCAGTCACAACCACTTTCTACAGGCGCGCTATCTTGTCATCGCTGTCAGCCTCCTCTGGCTGTTGCTCATGCTGCTGCTTGTGGTCTATTTAGGGGGGCGCCTGACGCGCAATTTCGACACCTCGATAAAACAAATGCGCGACCTGATCAGCAATCTCGACCAGCACGACTGGAGTACGCGCCTGCCCCACTCAAAAAACCGTGACTGGCAGTTTCTGTTCCGGGCAATCAATGAGTTGGCACACCGCACCCAGCAGCACCTGCGACAACTGCAAAATGACATCGAGCACAGTCATGAGGACTTGCAGAAAACGCTCGAAAGCCTGGAGATCAGCAACATGGAGCTGGCGCTGGCGCGGGAAGAAGCATTGACCGCCAGTCAGTCCAAATCAGAATTTCTGGCCAATACCAGTCATGAGGTACGCACCCCACTGACGGGCATACTCGGCTTCTGTCATGTGCTGTTGGAGTCGGAAAGCAATCCCCGGCGTCGGGAGTATATCGAGACCATCAAGATTTCCGCCGAACACCTGCTGCGGGTACTGGATGACATCCTCGATCTCTCAAAAATCGAGGCTGGAAAATTTTCGCTGCAGTTGCAACCTTTTGCGCTGCTGCCGGTCATTGAGGAAAGCGCCGCCCTGTTCGCCCAGCAAGCGGCCGACAAAGGGATTGAACTGATCGTCGATACCGTAGAACCCTTGCCCGTCAGCGTATCCGGAGACTCCGCGCGCCTGAAACAGCTCGCCACCAACCTCATCAGCAATGCGGTGAAATTCACCGACAGCGGTCAGGTACTGATCACTCTGAGCGCCGAAAAGTACAGCGATGACTCCAGCGATATCTGCCTGAGCATCAGCGACACCGGCATTGGCATCAGACAGCAGGAGCAGGCGAAACTTTTTCAGGCCTTTCGGCAGCTTGACGGCACAGACACCCGAAAGCATGGCGGCACCGGCCTTGGTCTCGCCGTGGTCAAACGTCTGGTTGATTTGATGCGCGGAAGCATTCACGTCAGCAGCGAACCGGGGCGCGGTACACGCTTTGATGTCCGACTGCCGCTGCCCTCTGAAGCGCCTTCCACGGCGATTGAAGCCAAAAACCAGATCGTCCATTTCTGGGAAGAAAACCCGGATACCCGCCGAGCCTTGCGCCGACGGCTGCAAGCCAACGGTTTTCAAAGTCAGGCCCACGACACTCTGTCGCAGTTGCTGGCTGCAGCGTCCCCGGAGGTGCACCTGATTGCCGGTTTTTCCAGCCAGCGCAGCTTTTCCGACGTTGAGCCACAACTTACAGCTTATTCAGATCTGATCATCCTGCTGCCCAGTCTCGCCGGCGTTCTTGCCCGCGAGGATTTTATCTTTCTGCAAAAACCACTGGCCGAACACAAGCTGTTACAGGCTCTTGCCGGCGAGGATAAACGCGCCGGGACGCAGTCTCTTAAAGCCAGTTCAGTGTTGGTGGTTGACGACAATCGGAGCAACCGGCTGTTGCTGAGCGCGCTGCTGGAAGAATTGCAGGCCACGTACACCTTGTGCGCCAGCGGGCATGAGGCGCTTGCACTGTGCCAGCAGCAGGCATACCCGCTGATCATTCTCGACCTGCAAATGCCCGACATGAATGGCGAAGACACTGCCCGGGCCATTCGCGAAACGCCCTTGAACAGGCACAGTCGACTTGTGGCCCTGACTGCGCACCTGGCCGACGACGGCAGACAAGCGACACCGCTGTTTGACCAGTTCATGCTGAAGCCCATGACGCTGGTAGCCTTGAGACAATTGCTTGACGCCAGCCCACGGCCGGACGGCGCTGTAAACACCGCCCTCAGTCTGAAACGCGCCAACAACAACCCTCAACTGGCGCGGGTACTGACCGAGCGCTTTCTACTCAGCCTGGAAGAAACCCGGAAAGATTGGCAGGCTGCCCTCGTCGATCGCGATACCGAAGCCATAGGATCACTGGCCCATCAGTTGGCAGGGGCCTGCCGCTATGTTGGCACTCCGTCGCTGGAACGCGCGTTGGAAGGACTGCAGAAACAGCTTGAGGCTGCAGAGTTCGAAGAGGTACGGACGCTGGCTGAAAACTGCCTGAACTGCATGGATGATTTACTGTGCTGGCGCACCCGGAACGCAGTGGATGAAGCGCTTGTTCCAGACTAGGGTTGGCGACCAACGGACGGTCACCGTTCAAAAACCACAAAGGCCTGAGCCAGATCCGATTCATCAGTCAGCGCGATATGACTGCCAACAATGCCCTGCTCCCGGATTGTGTCCGCCGCAGCGCCGTAAAAACTGAGTTCGGGTTTGCCGAGCGGGTTGTTAAGCACTTCAATTTCGCACAAGCGAGCACGGGCACCGATGCCAACCCCCAGTGCCTTGGCGGCGGCCTCTTTCGCCGCAAAACGTTTGGCCAGATAGCGTACGTCGCGACCGCGCGATTCAAATTGCCGGTATTCATTTTCTGACAGCAACCTTTTCAGAAAGCGCTCGCCGAAACGCTGCCAGGTAGCGTCAATACGCTCGATATAGATTAGATCCGTTCCAATACCACTGATCACTGGCTTCGCCCCTTGAATAAGGCCCGGCTCTTCAAAGGCTCACTCCCGATAAGCGGGATCAAGGCCTGCCGGCAGACCACTTTGAGCACGCGCAATTGCTCTTCGCTCCATACCGGTAAGTCACTGACTTCGCAGAAGGTCGATGGTTGCAAAGCCCTCAGCTCGCCGCCGAGAAAGTGCGGCGCCGACGCGGGAACCCTTTGAAAACCACCTTCCGGGTTCAGCTGATAACAGCTGTCGCTCTCCAGCTCCGGGCCAAAGCTAAGGCCGTAGCCCAGTTGTTCCAGCAGCATCAGTTCATAAAAACGCAGTATGGTCTCAAGCCCGTTTTTGTCCCCCGCCGTCCACTGCTCCAACAGCAAGAGGCTGCGGGCGTAATGCTGCCACAACTCCGGGTGCGGGTCACAGCGGTGCAAGGCTTTGAGAGTCAACTCGTTAAGGTAAAGTGCCGCGTACAGGGCATTCCCCTGCAGCTGACGGCGCTCGCGGGTTTCCGCGCTCACCAGTGTTTTCAACTCGCCCCGCCCGTTGCAACTCACCTCGAGCAGCTGGAAGGGCTGCAACACGGAGGCGCGCTCGCGCACTCTGGCGCTGCTGCCGCGGGCGCCACGGGCCACAGCGCCCAGTCGCCCCTGATGTTGAGTGAACAGTTCGATAATCAGGCTGGTATCCCGAAAGGGACGATGGTGGAGCAGGAAAGCAGGTTCGAAGTCCTGTTCCATATTATTCGTCGTCGTAACCCAGACTGCGCAGGGCGCGCTCGTCGTCCGACCAGCCGGACTTGACCTTGACCCAGAGATTCAACATGACCTTGCCGTCTATCAGCTTTTCGATATCCAGACGGGATTCCCGGCCGATCGATTTAAGCCGCGATCCCCCTCTGCCGATCAGTATTTTTTTCTGGCCGTCGCGTTCGACATAAATAGCGGCGCTGATGTGGGTTATGCCTTTTTCCTGCTTGTACTCTTCGATTTCCACGGTCATGGCGTAAGGCAATTCGTCGCCCAATTGCCGGGTGATCTTTTCACGGACGATTTCAGCCGTCAGGAATCGCATACTGCGATCAGTAATCTGCTCTTCGTCGAAAAAATGCGGCCCTTCAGGAAGGTGGCTGTGCAGCACCGATTCCAGCTCCGCCAGGTTGTCGGTCCGCAGCGCTGAAACCGGCACGACCTCTGCGTAACTATGCTCACCGTTGCGATCGGCAATAAAGGGGAGAAGCTGGGATTTATCCTCAAGTTTGTCGACTTTATTGATAACCAGTACGACCGGACATTGATGATTTTTCAATTGTTCCAGCACCCAGGCGTCTTCATCATTCCAGCGGCCTGCTTCAATGACGAATGCAATCACGTCTACGTCTCGCAGACTGGTGGTCGCGGCCCGGTTCATGTAGCGGTTGATCGCGCGTTTCTGCCCCCGGTGCAGGCCTGGCGTATCCACATAGATCGCCTGAACGGAATCTTCTGTCTTAATACCTAATACACGGTGACGAGTGGTCTGGGGTTTACGCGAGGTAATGCTGATTTTCTGACCCAGAATATGGTTCAACAGCGTCGATTTTCCCACATTGGGGCGGCCAACAATCGCTATATATCCGCAACGGCTTTCTGTCATTATCTGCTCTGTAGTATATCCAACATGGCCTGCGCCGCTGCCTGTTCGGCTTTTTTCCGGCTGCCGGCACGGGCGACCACCGGATCCGCGTGCAGGCGGGTTACGCAGCTCACTTCAAACTGCTGTTCATGGGCCAGCCCGGTTTGCTCGACCAGCTCGTATTCGGGTAAGGGTTCCGCGCGCGCCTGCAGAAATTCCTGCAACCGTGTTTTTGCGTCCTTCAGTGATTCGCCGGAGGAGAGTGACTCGATACGCACACGAAACCAGTTCAACACACAATGTCGCGCAGTTTCGAAGCCGGATTCGCTGTAGATCGCGCCGATCAGGGCTTCCACCATGTCGGCAAGAATGGAATCCCGTCGATGGCCGCCACTTTTCAGCTCGCCGCTGCCGAGCAGAACATAGTCGCCGAGCTCGAACTCTCTCGCCACTCTGGCCAACGTAGTCCCCTTCACCAGACTGGCGCGCATGCGACTCAGCTCACCTTCTCTGGCATCAGGGAATTGTCCGCTCAAGGCCTCGGCAATGACCAGACTCAGCACTGCGTCACCGAGAAACTCAAGACGCTCGTTGTTGTCCTTGCCAGCGGAACGGTGCCGCAGGGCGCGCTCCAGCAGGGCTTCATCCCAAAAGGTGTAACCCAGGCAATCTGACAGCTTCCGGTAGTCGGGCATCAGCGGCGGGTAATCTCGTAGATCAGGTCGTCGAATTTAACCACCGCATCAATATTGTAGATCAGCGGTACACGCACCTCGTAGCGGGCATCCATGATGATGACGTTGCGCTCTGTCTTGAACTTGATATCCCTAAGGTCGATGGTTTCAATGCGGTTGGTGAGAAAGGCGCCCTGCATTGACTTGCGGATTTCCGAGGCTGTCATTTCCTGAGACGCCGGATCGAGGGCCGCATTCTTGACCACCTGACGGATGGTTATGTGATCAAGATAGATGGGAACCAGGCGAAAGGCGCACAGGCCGAGCAGACCCGCCACAGAGATAATCGCCGCCCACTGAATAATACCGAGTCCGTTCTGCCTGGACGGTAACTGCGTCGAAGGTAACTGCATGCTTATCTCCTTTTTATTCTATAATCAGCGAATTGTGCCAACACGGTCGAAGCTGGGCAGCTCGCCTATTGAACGCCAGTGCATCCAGATCGCAAAGGCCTTGCCCACGATATTGGCTTCGGGCACCTGTCCCCAGACCCGGCTGTCGCTGCTGTTATCGCGGTTGTCGCCCATCATGAAATAGTGGCCGGGTTTGACTACCACTCTAAAATCACCCCGGTTTTCCCGCAACTCATGCCGCACCAGATGTTCACGCTCACCCAGCGACTCTCGCAGAATGTGCTCACTGGGGTTAAGCGGCGGCACTTCGGCCAACAGCTGTTGCGTCATTTCAAGGCCGTTGATGTAGAGCACCTTGTCTCGGTAGACAATCTCATCGCCCGGCAAGCCAACCACTCGCTTGATAAAATAGCGGCTGTCGTGCGGCGGAAAAAACACCATGACGTCGCCCCGCTCCGGCTCTCCGACCTCCAAAATCTTTGTGCCGGCAACCGGCAGACGCACGCCGTAGCTGAATTTGTTTACCAGAATATAGTCACCGACTTCCAAGCTCGGCACCATTGACGCCGACGGTATCTGAAAGGGCTCGGCCACAAAGGAGCGCAATACCAACACCACAAGCAGCACCGGGAAAAAAGACTTGGCATTTTCAGCAATCGGCAACTGACTCGCCAGATGCTGCTTCAGTGTTTCAAAATCAGCTTTGACACTGAACTTCAGGTAAACCGCAATATTGCCTTCGGTCACCATAAACTGACGGCGACGCGTGAACAGCAGCCGGTCCAGCAGGCCAATCAGGCCGGCTAGGGCGGTAACCACAACCAGCACCAAGGCAAAATCGCCATCCTTGAGCAACACAACACTGGCAAACCAGGCCATCCACAAGAGATTGATAAAAACGGTGGTGCTATTCCACCAACCCGGCACAACCTGGGTCAGCAGCGACTGCTCGGTATTCTCTTTTTTATGATCGGCGCACCAGGACAGTGCGTCAGCCAACTGGCGGCGGCCCCGCACTTCCTGCACCAACCAGACGATCAGTGTCAGCGCTCCCACCACCAGTAACAAATTATTAACCATCAGTTGTCAACCTTGAGTACTGCGAGAAACGCCGACTGAGGAATTTCCACCTTGCCCACCATCTTCATGCGTTTCTTGCCCGCTTTTTGTTTTTCGAGGAGCTTGCGCTTGCGCGATACGTCGCCACCATAGCACTTCGCGGTGACGTTTTTACGCAGCGCTTTCACAGTTTGCCGTGCAATAACGTGGCCGCCAATGGCCGCCTGAATGGCAACATCAAACATCTGCCGGGGAATCAGTTCTTTCATTTTTTCCACCAGCGAACGGCCGCGCGAAGCGGCGAAGTCCCGGTGCACAATCATGGCAAGGGCATCGACCCGCTCGCCATTGATCAACACATCCAGTTTAACCAGATTAGCCGCCTGGAAGCGCTCAAAGCTATAGTCCAGCGAGGCAAACCCCTTGCTTACCGACTTGAGGCGGTCAAACAGATCCAGCACCACTTCACTCATTGGGATTTCATAGGTCAGCGAAACCTGCTGCCCCAGAAATTGCATGTCTTTTTGCACGCCGCGCTTTTCCACACAAAGCGTGATGACGTTGCCAACATATTCCTGGGGCACCAGAATACTGGCTCGCGCTATAGGCTCACGCATTTCTTCCAGTTCGCCGGGGTCAGGCAATGCCGAGGGGTTATCAACCTGCAGGACTTCGCCGCGCTTGGTTTTCACTTCGTAAATAACGGTTGGCGCGGTGGTAATCAGGTCAATATCGTATTCACGTTCCAGACGCTCCTGAATGATCTCCATGTGCAGGGTGCCGAGAAAGCCACAGCGAAAACCGAAACCCAGCGCATCGGAGGTTTCCGGCTCGTAAAACAGCGAAGCGTCATTGAGCGTCAGTTTTGCCAGCGCCTCACGAAAATCTTCGTAATCGTCGGTCGACACGGTGAACATACCGGCGTAAACCTGAGGTTTGACCTTTTTGAAGCCCGGCAGGGCCGGTACGTCAGCCGTCGCGGCATGGGTAAAGGTGTCGCCTACCGGCGCGCCGTGAATATCCTTGATACCGGCGACCACAAAACCCACTTCGCCCGCGCGCAGTTGTTTGGTTGAGGTCAGCTTGGGGGTGAAGATGCCCACATTGTCCACGCCGTGGGCCTTACCGATACTTTTGGCAATGACCTTGTCGCCTTTTTTCACCGTTCCGTTCTTGACCCGAACCAGAGATACCACACCCAGGTAGTTGTCGAACCAGGAGTCGATGATCAAAGCCTGCAGATCACCGTCCGGATCGCCTTCCGGCGGTGGAATCTTGGCGATGATCTGCTCCAGAATATCGTCGATACCCATGCCGGACTTGGCGCTGGCCGCCACCGCGTCGCTGGCATCCAGACCGATAATCTCTTCAATCTCTTTTTTGACACGCTCCGGATCCGCCTGTGGCAGATCCATTTTGTTCAGTACCGGAATGACTTCCAGATCCTGCTCGATCGCCGTATAGCAATTCGCCACAGACTGGGCCTCAACCCCCTGAGCGGCGTCGACGACCAGCAAAGCCCCTTCACAGGCGGACAGTGAGCGGGACACTTCATAACTGAAATCGACGTGGCCGGGGGTATCAATAAAGTTCAGCTCGTAGGTTTCACCATCGCGCGCGGTGTAGTTTAGCGTCACGCTCTGAGCCTTGATGGTGATACCCCGCTCGCGCTCGATATCCATGGAGTCGAGCACCTGCGCGGCCATTTCGCGATCAGCCAGGCCACCGCACACCTGAATAAAACGGTCAGCAATGGTCGACTTGCCGTGGTCGATATGGGCAATGATGGAAAAATTTCGGATATGTTTAAGACTGCTCACACAATTCCCACGGGATTGATGCATTGATGAACGGCAAGCCAGGAGGCTGCCGAATTAAAAGCGGGGATTGTAGCGCATTCGGCGCCTGCACCGCTATGCGTGAGGTGCGAGAGACACCGACTCAGGGGGAATAACCGTTGGCTGATACTCAAGACTGTCCCGGGTCAGCCAGGCGTGGCACCGCACCAGGGCAATACCGACAATGAAGCCGCCCAAGGCGCCCAGCGCAGCCAGTTTGTCACTGGCAAAAAGCGCATGGCTGCTGGCCATACCCGCCAACATCGCCAGCAGCGGCAGCAGGTAGACCAGCATCGCACCGCGTAACAGCACGTGCTCCGGCACACTGAATTCGACCTGTTCATCGAGCTGAAACTGGCTTGCAGGGAGACCATCCAGCAGCACCCGCAAGTGGTTGCGGCGGCCGTCACCGATCCGATTTAGCAGCCCCTGACCACAACCTTTCTGTGCGGCGCAGGTTCCACACGTGGATTGCCGAATAGTTTCTACCCAAAGTGCGTCGTCTTCGATCGCTACAATGCGCCCGCATTCCCGCATCATTGGGGCACCACCAGCGATTTGGCCACCTGCTCAGCGGTGAGCAAGGGCACTTCCCCGATTACGGTTGCAACCAGATCGCGATCAGGAATGGGGTAGGTATAGGAAACGGTTGCGCCGCTGCGCATGGCGACCGCAGTGGACGGCGGGCTGACACCATTGGCAGACTCCATGAATACCGAAAACATGCTGATGCCATCGGTATAGCTCAGGGCCTCACTCTGAACATCTGCGGTGTCCGCCAGCATAAAACCCTCCGGCACCCAGCCCGGGTTCCAGGATAAGCCGGGATGTACAGGCTTGCCCTCCTGATCCGTCACCACATTGTGGTGGGCCACCTCGCGCGCGTCATCTTGATTCAGTTCACCTGCCACTCCCAGTTCAAACAGCATGAACTGAAATCGCTCAAGCACCTGATCGCGCTGGTCGACGGTTTCTGTTTTCAGGGGAATCGCGGTCTGAGCGTCCAGGGAAATCACATAGCCCAAGCGGAACACATCACGCGGCTCAATATGCAGCGTTACCACATCGCGTCCGGCGACGCGGGCTCCCTCTTCCAGACGAAGGTCATAGTAGCGGGCAAAGTCACCTTTCTGACTGACGCCCCGCAGCAGGCGCTCCGCCGGATGCACACAGTTTACGCTGTGCCCCTTGCGCACCAGCTCGCTGCCTTCCGAATCCAGTGGCGTCAGGCGTTCAAACTCACGGCCATCCATCACCTGATGAACAATACGGTAGGAAGCGAGTTGATCTTCAATCTGGTGGGTAACAATACCCTGATAGCTTAATTCTCGGTGGCCGTGGGACATGCGCTCCAGCCACTCAACCGGCTGGGCCGCATACGCTGCACCGGCCGCGAGCGAGGCGACCAGTGTGAATGCGAGGATTTGGGGTAATACTCTGAGCACTTATTCCGCTCCGTGGCTAACCAACCTGGCATAGGTCACCATGCCTTGACCACTATTGAGCGCGGCGCGCTCGGTATGCTGGCGAAGAAAACGTTCAAAACGTTCGCGAGACTGCTCGTCGCCCACCTGCTGATAACGCGGAACAGCCACGCCAGCAGCACTTGCGGTAACGGTACCCGCGGTGCTCGGCGCCGGAGACGCCAGATAAACGCGGCCGTTCTGCACGACCGGAGCGTCAGCCACCTCTGGGGTGACCTGCGCCGGTGAGCCACCGCCCAGTCCAAATACAACCAGAGCAGCAACACTGGCAGCCACCGCAAAACCACCGAGTGGCTTGCGCCAATCTCGAGTCGACGCAGGCGCCAACGGCGCTTCCGCTGCAATGGCCGAACTCACCCGAGCACTGATATCCATACCGTTAAAGGTAGGCTCGCCCAGCAAGGCGCTGCGCTGGCGATGTAATCGCCCCCAATACGCCGCGTCACCGTCATCGCTGTCGCGCATCAGGCGCCGCAATTCCAGTTCCGATGCCTCACCATCCATTAGCGCCGACAGGGATTCCCGAAGATCGTTGCTCATGCCATTACCTCGCTGCCACCCATCTGGGCTTTGACTTTTTCATCTACCGCTTCCCGCGCCCGGAAGATCCGCGAGCGAACCGTTCCCACCGGACAATCCATCACATCGGCAATATCTTCATAGCTCAGCCCGTCAAATTCACGCAAGGTCAACGCGGTGCGTAAATCCTCAGGCAGCGCCTGTATTGCCGTATCGACAACCGCCTTCAGTTCATTACCAAACAGCACATTTTCCGGGTTATCGGTGTCGCGCAGGCCGTCTGCGCCGTCATAGAACTCGGCATCGCCAACATCGACATCAATACTGGGGGGTCGCCGACTGCGGCTGACCAGGTAGTTCTTGGCGGTGTTGATCGCAATGCGGTAGAGCCAAGTGTAGAACGCACTCTCACCGCGAAACTTGGGTAAGGCCCGGTAGGCTTTGATAAAGGCTTCCTGGGCCACATCCTGAATTTCATCACTGTCTTTAACATAGCGCGATATCAGGCCAAAAATCTTGTGCTGGTACTTGAGCACCAGCATGTCATAGGCACGCTGATCGCCTCGCTTGACGCGTTCGACCAGTTGCTTATCGCTTACTTCAGCACGATCCACAATCACGCCGCTCCTGATTGTGACCGTCTGTTACGGTGATAGACCACGCGGTACCCCATTAGTTCGCAGATCAAGCCTGCTTTTTTCTTTCCCGGAAGAATTATTTCCGGAATTGGCCGAATTAGGCATAACCAGTATACTCTGCCCGCAGGCAGAACGCCGCAAATGGTATCGACGCAGCTCACCCAAGGCAATCAATGACTTCCAGTTATACCCATGACGTGCTGGTAATCGGCAGCGGCGCCGCTGGCCTGACCCTGGCCCTCAGGCTTGCCGACCAGGCCCGTATCGCCGTAATCTGCAAAGGCGAGCTGAATCAAGGCTCTACCTACTATGCACAGGGCGGCATCGCAGCCGTTTTGGACGAAGACGATACCGAAGACGATCACGTCACCGACACCCTCGCCGCAGGCGCCGACCTGTGTCACAACGACACGGTGCGCTTTACGGTCGCCAACAGCCGGGAAAGTATCGAGTGGCTAGTGTCACAGGGGGTCGAGTTCAGCCGCTACCCCAATCAAAATGGCTTTCACCTGACTCGGGAAGGCGGCCACAGCCACCGACGTATCATCCACGCCGCAGACGCCACCGGTCGGGCCGTGTCAGAAGCCCTGACCAATCAGGCCCTGCAAAAAGCCGACATCGATATTTTCCGGAATCATGTCGCAGTTGATCTGGTAGTACGCAATGGCCGATGTCTCGGCGCCTATGTCTACGACCGGGAATCCGAGCACGTACGACTGTTCCGGGCCAAATTCGTGGTGCTTGCCTCGGGCGGCGCCAGCAAGGCCTACCTTTACACCAGCAACCCCGACGGTGCCTCCGGCGACGGCATCGCCATGGCCTGGCGCGCGGGCTGCCGGGTGGCCAACATGGAGTTCAACCAGTTCCACCCAACCTGCCTGTACCACCCCAAAGCCAAGTCCTTTCTTATCACCGAAGCAATTCGCGGCGAAGGGGGGCGCTTGCTGCTGCCCAACGGCCAGCGCTTTATGCACCGCTACGATGATCGCGGCGAGCTGGCACCCCGGGATATCGTCGCCCGGGCCATAGACCACGAAATGAAGCGCCTTGGTTCCGATTGTGTGTATCTGGACATCAGCCACAAGTCCGCAGAATTCATCTTGCATCACTTCCCGACAGTCAAAGCTCGCTGTCTGGAGTTGGGGATAGATATTACCCGCGAGCCCATTCCCGTGGTGCCCGCCGCCCACTACACCTGTGGCGGCGTGATGGTGGATCATCAAGGGCAGACCGATGTCAGCAATCTGTTTGCCATCGGCGAAACCTCCTTTACTGGCCTGCACGGCGCCAACCGCATGGCCAGCAACTCCCTGCTCGAATGTATCGTATTTGGACGTTCAGCCGCCGACGCCATCAGCCAGCGACTGGCGGAAAGATTGCCAGACATTCATATCGCAGACTGGGATGAGTCGCAGGTAACCGACTCCGACGAAGACGTTGTGATCTCCCACAACTGGGATGAGCTGCGCCGCTTTATGTGGGATTACGTGGGCATTGTTCGCACCGACAAACGCCTGCAACGAGCGCTGCACCGGGTCGAACTGCTGCAACAGGAAATTCGCGAGTACTACAGCAACTACAAGGTCAGCAATGATCTGCTTGAACTGCGCAACCTGGCTATGGTCTCGGAGCTGATTATTCGCTCGGCCATGCAGCGCAAGGAAAGCCGTGGGCTGCACTACACACTGGACTACCCGGAAACACTAGCCGAGGCCCGCGATACGATCCTCGAGCCCGGGCGCAAAGCGTAACTGCACTCGCAGCTGCCGAAAGACGTCGGGCTCACAGGCATCCCCGGTAATCAACAGCGACCGCCCGGCAAAACTCATGCCTGCCGCGTGGGCCGTCACCCAGCAGGAGCGCAGTCCGGCTCGCTGACGTCGCCCCCCACACTGCAGCCACCAGCCTGCCTCGTCCCTGCCCAAGGCCTCTACCCGCCACGCGGGGTGAAAGGCGCGGGTCCAGTGATAACAGAGACTGATGATCACCAGAAACAGCGCGAGGGTTTTGACAAGCGGGCCTACCTGAGCCAGCAGGACCGCAATGACCGTCAGCAGGTGAATGGTTAGCAGAAAAGCCACTAGGAATCTGGAGGGGCGCAGTTCAAGCCTTAGGGGTGCGGGCGTGGGCTTTGATGTCATTCACTATCCCTAGTAAATTTTTGTCGTCTGGGTTTTCCGTCCCCAGCAGCCACTGAAAGATTTCCGTGTCCTCGCATTCCATAAGGGCAACGTAGTGTTGCTGCTTTTCCGGAGACAGACTGCGAAAACAGTTTTCCATAAAAGGCACCAGCATCAGATCCAGTTCCAGCATGCCACGCCGGCTGGCCCAGTAAATTCGCTTGATCTCGTTTTCTGAGTACATTAAGTTCCACTGCTGCCGTTCATTGAGCGGCGCATTATAGCGACACCGGCCAGTCAACGCATGGCCTTCTTTGCGCTGGCTTTGCCAACCCACTGCTGCTGATTTGCCAAAAACCGGAGTTTACGTTGAGTCTCTCTGCCTTTCACGACCAGTTATTATCCGATGGCGCCCGCCTTGAGGGGGATCACTGCCTGTTTGCAGACAATGTAAGCGAGGGGCGTAACCGCCTGGTGCCACTGTCGCAATACGGTTTTATCAAAGCCGTCGGCCCCGATGGCCAGACCTTCTTTCAGGGCCAGACCACCGCAGATTTTCGGCAGGTCGGCGCCGATCAGGCCCGCCAGGGTGGCTACTGCACCCCCAAAGGCCGAATGCTGGCGAGCTTTACCGCCGCCCAGCTTGACGACGACACACTGCTCCTGCAATTGCGACGCGATGTGGTAACCAACACACTGACCGCGCTGGCAAAATATGCGGTATTTTCCAAAGTGGATCTGAGCGAAGCCAATGAGGACTTTGTCGGTATCGGCCTGAGTGGCCCCGACGCGTCTTCAATACTCAATGACGTGTTTGACGGAACACCGCAATCCGCACTGGAAACCCGAACTGTATCCGGCGGGCTACTCTTGCAATGTGACAGCGCCGGGCAAGGCTTCGAATTGTGGCTCAGCCCTGAAAAGGCGCTGGAGGTTTGGCAAGCATTGAAAACCAAAGCCCAGCCCACCAGCTCGGTGTACTGGGACAGCCTGCGCATCGCCGCCGGCGATGTCCCCGTGTGCGCCGCCACCCGAGATGAATTCCTGCCCCAGTTTCTCAATTACGATCTGACCGGTGCGGTCAATTTCAAAAAAGGCTGCTACACCGGTCAGGAAGTGGTCGCCCGCCTGCACTTCAAAGGCGTACCCAAACGACGGCTGTATCTGGCCCACATTGAAGGTGAAGCGAAAGCTGGAGAAACGGTACTGGACGGCGACAAGGCCGTCGGCATGGTGGCACTGAGTGCAGATGACGGACGCGCAGCGCTGGTACTGACCACGGCCTCCGCCGAATCAGACCAGCTGCGGCTGGAACAGGGCAGCCGGATTAGCGAGCTGTCGCCCCCGCCCTACGGCCTTAGCTAACCGCGACCGGAAGTTCCCAGCGGATGGGGCTCTCCCCTCGCGAGTTCAGGTAGTCGTTGGTCTGTGAAAAATGCCGGCAGCCCAGAAAGCCGCGGTGGGCGCTCAGCGGTGACGGATGCGGCGCCTTCAGAACGCAGTGACGGGCAGTATCCACCAGCTGCCCTTTTTTCTGGGCATAACCGCCCCAAAGCAGAAACACCACCCCTTCCCGCTCACGATTGATCGACTCGATTACCGCGTCTGTAAAACGCTCCCAGCCCTTGCCCTGATGGGCACCGGCCTGCCCCTGCTCCACCGTAAGCACGCTGTTCAGTAGCAATACGCCCTGCTCGGCCCAGCTGGTCAGGCAACCGTGCTTGGGCGGCGTGAGCCCCAGGTCGCTCTGCAATTCCTTGTAGATATTCATCAGCGATGGGGGTGGCGCGACCGGCGGTTTCACCGAAAAGCACAGGCCGTGGGCCTGATCCGGCCCGTGGTAAGGATCCTGCCCCAGAATCACGACTTTGACGTTGTCCAGAGGGGTGGTATCGAGCGCATTAAACCACTCGGCCGGGCGCGGGAAGACCACGGCCCCGCTGGCCATGCGCTCCGCCAGAAATGCGCGCAACTTGACCATATACTCCTGCTCAAACTCGCCGGCTAGCGCCTGTAGCCAGGACGGATGCAATTTGATGGATTTCTGTGCGGACAATGCGAGGCTCCCTAATTGAGGCCGCGCAAGGATACCAAGGCCCGCGTCGTGATTAAACGCTAGGGCACCTCTGATTAATTCGGCAATGGCTCAGCGGAGTCTCTGGCGCGCACTGGCAAGGCGCAGTGCGAAGGTCAAGGGTTATTCTCCTTGACGAGCGCTGCAACGACGTCCAGTGTGCGCCAGAGGCTCGCCCTCCGGGGCTTTGCATTGATCCGCCTGACTGCGTTGCGCTCACTTGAAAGGCAACCAGCCTTCCTGCGTGACCGCGCCTTGACAGGCAAATCAACGCAAAGCCTGAGCTATCGCCGAATTAATCAGAGGTGCCCTAGAAAGGCAGCTGCAGGCGAAACGCGCCTCCCAGCTCTCGATCACTCGCAGCCGTGCCGGTAACGCCGATATAAAAACTGTCCAGCAAGTGATAGCTCAGGGACAGGCTGAGCGAGTCGTTATCCCGATCTCTGGCCACATGCATATAACTGGCGCCAACCACAAAACGTCTGGAAATCGGTTTTTCGACGCCCAACACGGTTTCGCGCCGCCCTTTCATTTCGCCAAAAGCCGGCTGTGGCGTCAGTTCCTGAAACAGGCTTACCCGAGCCCAGTCAAATTGATAATCGATCCGCAATTCACCCCGGGTTCGCAAGTGAAAGGTCGATCCTCGCGGGCCGCGATAGGTGCTTTCAAACAGGTCGCGAAGGGTCAAGCCGACGCGCCAGCGGCCCAGCTCCGTCGAGCTGGACAGGTCGACATTGGCCCGGTGAAAGTCACGCGTGAAGCCACTCAATTCGAAAAAATCGCTTTCCCGATAATCCTGTATCGGCACTTCCCTTTCATAGAGGGAAATCGCCTGATATTTCAGACTGGTACTGACGGTGGTCGCCGTAATATTCACTTCGTCCAGCCGACGATGCAAGGCCACCTCTCCGACACCGTAACCCGACACCCGCGCCCGAGACTCCAGTTCCGACAGTTCGAAAAAGGCAATCACCGGCGCCAGGCGAAGCTTGGGTTCATCCGACTCGACATAGTCAAAGGTGCCGGCAAAACGGGTATGAGCCTGCGCGCTGACAGTGTAGCGGTCATCAAAAACCGGACCGCCAATGACCAGCCCTATCCCGGCCTGAAAGGTCGTCGCAGTGTTGTCCAGCGATTGCAGCCGCCTGATCAGCGGCTCTTCATCACCCGGGCGGTATTCAAAGCGGCGAACGCTGGATTCCAGTGCCGCTGCCTCGCGCCGAGCCTTCAGCAGGTCGTCGAGCATTTCTTCCCGGTCATTGAGAAAAGTATAGCCACTACTGTGTGCAACGGTTTCAACCAAATCCGGACGCTGGGCGGCATTTCCCAGAACAGGTTGCAGGTTTCGACGCGTGGAGTCTGCCTCGTGTGCCAGCAGCGGCGTCGCGAGACAGCCAAAAATAAAAAGGGCCGAGCACAGGCTTCGGCCAAGGGAGGGTAAAACAGCCAAGCGACGAGGTTCCGCCACTACGGCGTGGCCATCCGCCGACGGCCACGCAACGACACGGGCACAGTCACGCGGTCATAAAGCCCTGGCAGGAAACGCTGTAGTAAATCGAGAAACACCGCATCACGGCCGATCAGCACCCGCGGCTTACCTTTTTCTACGCCGCGCAGAATGATCTGTGCAGCGCGCTCCGGCGTGGTCGAGGCAATCCGTTCAAACATGGCGGCTGACTCTTCGGTATTGGTACTGCTGCCGTCAAGACTTTCAAAATGCTTGCCGTTGATCACGATATTGGTCTTCACGCCACCAGGGTGGACAGTGACCACCTTGACCGGAGTATCGCGCAGGTCCTGACGCATGGATTCCGAATAACCGCGCACCGCGAACTTGGCCGCGTTATAGGCAGACTGCGACGGCACCGCGATCAAACCAAACAGACTGGAGATATTGACCACCACCGCTTCCGGGCGCGTCAGCAGGTGCGGCAGAAAGGCTTCAACACCGTTCACCACGCCCCAGAAATTGATATTCATCATCCATTCCAGATCTTCCCGCTGCATTGACTGCACGCGACAGGACAGGGACACACCGGCATTGTTGATAATCACATCACAGCAGCCAAAGTGCTCAACCACGCATTTAGCCCAGTCAGCAAAACTCTCTCGCTCTGACACATCCAGCGTCGCAATATGAAGCTGAGACGGAAAACGTTCCTGCAGAGCGCTGAGCGAATCGGGCTTCACATCCGACGCCGCTACCTTTGCCCCACTGCGCAAGGCCAGTTCAGTGAGGGCAAACCCAATACCGGACCCGGCTCCCGTAACGGCAATAACCTTGCCCTTCAAATCAAACATCGATACATCCTTTTTATAAATTTAACTGGAGCTTGTCGCCGGCTCGCCCAGCTCAACATCTACCTGCGGCACACTCATGGGCCGACGCTGGCTCCGGTAAATGCTCGGATCAAAATGCTTTGCCTGCATCCGGTACTGCCAGGAATAACCGGGCCAGAGCGTTGTGTTCTTGCCATCTTCCGTGAGGTACCAGCTGTCACAACCTGACATCCAGGTAGTGTTCTGCATTTTCGTCTGAAGACGATCGTTAAATTCCCTCTGCACCTCGGCTTTAAGATCCAGCGCGGCGATATTGCGCTCACTCAGGTGCCTCAAATAGGCCATGATATAGCGCAACTGCGACTCGATATAAAAGATAACCGAGATATTACCCGGCCCGGTATTCGGCCCCATAATGTACAACATATTCGGGTAACCGCTTACCGTCATGCCTAGGTAGGCTTCAGACCCGCTGCGCCAGTCATCGTTGAGCAGTCTTCCGCCCAGCCCCTCAATCGGAAAGGGCGCACCCGCAGCCGGCACCTTAAAGCCCGTCGCCAAGACAATGACATCCAGCGGCTGATGACTGCCATCGCGACTGACGATGCCGGCCTCATCGACGCGCGCAATGCCGTCCGTCAACACCTCAACATTGGGTCTGGTCAGCGCCGGATAATAGTCATCGGACAGCAATACCCGCTTGCAGCCCAGCGCATACCTCGGCGTTACTTTATCTCGCAGAACCGGGTCTTTGATCATGCGTGCAAGATAGCGACGGCCGAGTTTCTCCCCAAAACGAGTCATCCAGTTGTTTTTGATCATGACCGGTGCGGTTGACTCAAACATCCAGTACTGCACTATACGGTGCAGTTTCTGCAACAGCGGGAAGCGGGCGTAGAGCTTGCGCCAGCGCGGTGGAATCCAGCCATCGCGTTTGGGCATCACCCAGGGCGCCGTACGCTGGTACAGGGACAGGGATTCAACCACTGGCTGAATTTCGGGAACTACCTGAATCGCGCTGGCGCCGGTCCCGATTACGCCCACGCGCTTGCCCCTAAGATCGCAGTCCGAGTCCCACTCGGCGGTGTGCATGATCTTGCCTTCAAAGCTGTCCAGACCTTCAATATTTGGATAGGCCGGCACATTCAAGGCGCCCACAGCAAAAACTACAGCGCGCGCGCGCACCGCGCCGCCATCGGCAAAATGTAGTGTCCAGAGGTGGTTTTGCTCATCAAACTTCGCCGCCGTTACCTCGGCGTTGAAACGGATTTTTCCCCACAGCTGGTACTTGTCAGTGCAGTGCTGAAGGTACTGATGAATCTCTGACTGACCACCAAAGGTGCGACTCCACTCCGGGTTCGGCTCAAAGGAAAACGAATACAGGTGCGAGGGCACATCGCAGGCCGCACCGGGATAGATATTGTCGCGCCAGACACCACCTACATCCCCGGATTTCTCAAAGATAGCGAAATTGCTCTGCCCTTCCTGCAATAATTTTATGGCCAAGCCAAGGCCGCCAAACCCGGCACCGACAATGGCCGTATCCAGCAGCTCGCCACTATCCTGTCTGCGAGTCGTCATTAAACATTCTCCGTATTCACAATACCGTGAGGCGCACTGAAAAAGGCGCGCACAACGGTGGCGGTATCTTTCGGTCGTTCGACCATGGGAAGATGACCGGTCTCGGGAAACACCATGGCTTTGGCCTGGGGAATGGCCGCGAGGAAGGCATCCACACAACTCACATCCAGCACTCGGTCGCTGTCACCCCACAGAACCAGGGTCGGTGCCTGCACTTGCCCCAAGCAGGCATTCACATCGCCCAGCGAATGTACAAGATCCGAAAAGATAGCGTGGTTGACGATGGCCCGCTGCGCCATCTCAGTCCCCATCAAAAACGCAAACACGGCGCCGAGCACGCGCTTGCGCGAATGAAAGCAGATTTGAAATACCCTCTGCGCTTCCGCCGGGCGGTTAGCCACAAGAAAATTGCGTCCTGCAAGAATCCCCGCCTCCAGCATACTGACGCGGGTTGCCGGTGCGCCGGCGGCATTCATCAGGCACAGGCCGCTGACCAGGTGCGGATAACTGGCTGCAAGCTGGGCGGCAATAGCACCGCCCATAGAGCTGCCCGCGACGAAGGCTGAATCCACCTTCAGATCTTTCAGCCATTGTGCGATACGCTCCGCCTGGCTGGTGACCTTGTAGTCGCAATCAACCCGAAAGCTGCTGTTACCAAAGCCCGGCAGATCGGGGGCCAGCACGCGGTAGTGTCGATGCAATAGCTCACTGAGAAAGGACCAGTTTTCCTTGCTGGAGCCAAAGCCGTGAATCAATACCAGTACCGGCTTGTCACTGGCGCCGGTATCCCAGTAATTAAGCCGATGGCCATCCACCTCTGCCCAGCGAATTCGAGCTCCAGCCCGACGTGCAATCACCGGTTTTAGCCGCCCCCACAAACTTGAGCCCGGCTGCCACTGGCGCAGCGCGTCGTGGTCTATTGCTGCCAAAGGCGTCGCCGCAAAAAGAGCCTCCAACTCTGCGAAAGCCGACTCAGCCGGTGCGGTGACAGTGGAGCTCTCGACCGTGGTCACGCAGCAGCTCCCTGGGCTTTATAGGATTCAACCTCGGTAACCAAATCATCGATTTCTTGGAGAAACTCGCGATTGTCGTGATCCCAGGGGTGAAATCCGGGACGGAAGAAATCCAGCCAGTCCGGCAAGGCGCGCAGTAAAACGCCTTTCGGGCCCCACAGAAAGACAGTCACTTTCCACCACCCTTTCAGATTGAAGAGCTGCCCTTTTTCACGAGCAACCATGCCCAGATAAAACGGTGTCAGCATGATGAAGAAAATCGTGGTGGACATAATCAACGCGAAACAGCGACGCAGATAAGCCAGCAAACCATTTTTCATCACCGCACCATACACATCATAGGCCACGGCTTTGTGCTCAGTCTCCTCCAGCGCGTGCCAGTGCCATATGGCTCCATAGCGTGGCTCAGCGTCAGCCATACGGCTTTTGTCGACCAGGATACGGTGCGCGAGAATAGCCGTCAGATGTTCCAGCGCAATGGTTCCCGCGAGCTGAGAACCTTTTGGGGTAAAGCGCCGGAAAAAATTAAGCAGCTTGAGCACAATGTTTTCGTAGCGGTCTGCCGGCAAGCCCTTGGCAGTAAGGGCGTCGTTGTATTCTTCATGCTCGCGACCGTGCATGGCTTCCTGGCCGATAAAGCCCTTCACGGCTTCCTGCAAGTTTGGGTCGGTGACCTTGTCGCGGTAGTGGCGCACGCTATCGATAAAAAAGCGCTCGCCCACCGGGAAGAATATCGACATGGCATTCAGGAAGTGGGAAATATGAACACTACCGCTGTGCCAGTCACTGATGCGCTCAGCAGGCAGATGAAAATTCAGGTTTCTGCGGACAGGCATTACATCATTATTCATGACAATCTCCTTGAGTCGGCCATAGCGGCCGCCGGTTGATTAAAAGGGTCTGAAATCAGTGTATTTTGCTTCCGTCACCACACTCTGCATTGCCTTGAGCGTGTTAAACGGCGTCTCGATCAATTTGGCATTGACGATGGATGCGGGCAGCGCCCCACCCGGCTCGATATGCATTTGGTACTCCACATGCGTACGGTTACCGTCAAGCGGCGTAAAGCGGAAAAAGCCCTCAGCTCGCTCCATCAGCACCGCGCCGTTATCAAGCGGCACCCTGGCCTTATAGGGAGGCTCAAGGCTGTCCAGCGCAACGGTTTCCAGCGCCACAGTTACCACGCGGCTGCTCATTTCCTGGCTGATGGTGGCCGACAGCAGCAAGGCGCGGTCCTTGGCCGGCCAGGGAAAATCGTTGACCATGTAGGTATAGCGTTTGAGTGGCGTCAATTTACGAATCAGCACCGGTGATTTACAGCTGTGCATCCAGTCCACACAGGCCGCTGTATCGTCCATCAGCGCCAGCGCCCGATTCAGCTCAACATCGATAACGGTTTCACCCTTAAAGGCTTTGTAATCCGAGCCCTCGACGTTACGTGTGTAAACGGTCACGCCGTCCTGATCATGCTCCAGCACCCAGCCATTGCTCTCAGCAAAGGCCCCGGAAGCGCCCACGTGTAACAGCAGCAGTGCCACACACAGTGAGAAAAAGCTGTTCATGCAGTTCATTCGTATTTCTCCAACTACCAGCGGTAGGTCATTTGCAGGGCAACGGAACGCGGCGCTTCAACAAAACCGGTAAAGGTCGTAGCGCCGAAGATGGTATGCGCCAGGGGCGTATCGGCGGCGTAAACGATCACGGTTTCATCAGTGAGGTTTTTGCCGACCAGTGATACCTCCCAGCTCTGATCAATGGCGCCAATACCAATGCGACCATTGAACTTAGTAAAGCCGTCCTGCTCGACGCGTGGGTCAACGTTGGAAGACGGGTTGTAATCATCGGTAAATACAACATCCAGCGTCACACCAATCCCCAGCGTCTGACTGATGGGGCGCAGGTAGCCGACAATAAACGTGCCTGACCAGTCCGCCACGTACTGATTGCTCTGGCCGGTGTAGTCGCAGTACAGGCCATCGCTGGATGTGGGCGTCTGGCCCTGACGGCACTGGCCGTTCTTGAAGTCGGTGAATTCAAAATCCAGCAGTGCCAGGGCGCCGCCGAGACTCAGGTACTCGGTTACCTGGTAACGACCGTCCAATTCGATGCCCTGGGTGATGGCTTCTTTGGCGTTGCCGACATTGAAGCCTAGTGTGCCGTCGAAAATACTGATCTGCAGATCTTCGTAGACGGTATAGAACGCAGCCAGATTCAACTCCGCAGCGCCGTCGAGAAGGCCGGTTTTCATGCCCAGCTCGTAACTGGTAGCGATTTCTTCGTCGTACTCAAAGGTACCGACCAGCGAGGTGCGGTTGGGAATAGCCGCTCCGGGATTCGCCGGGGTCAGCTCGGCACTCGGCGACTGGTTCGAGCGAGCATCAAAGCCACCGGCCTTGAAACCGCGGGTCGCCGTAAAATAGGCCATGCCTTCAAGAGAGAAATCCCACTGTATGTTCAGCAGCGGCGAGAAATGGGTTTCACTGCGCTCGCCTTTCAGGTCATGGCGCTCTGCCGCAAAGCTGATGGCTGCGACGGTATCCACTTCGCCAATGGGCAGACTGTTGCCGTTAAGGTCCGCCAGATCAAGCGAGCGGCTGCCTTCCTTGCTCTCGTAGGTGTAGCGTCCACCCAGGGTAACGCGGAAAGTCTCGGCCAGATTAAAGGTGGCCTGCATAAAGGCCGACGCAATATCGGACACACTGGTAAATTCACGCGGCGCCGTGATATTCGCCACCGCGTTACCCGCATCGCCAATACCCGCCACTTCTTCCGGTGCAATACCCAGCGGATTCGGGTCGTAGTCACCGCGGGTGCCGCCATCCTGAAAATCAGCGGCATTGAGCAACTGCACGACAACTTCAGAGTCCTGAACCAGCTTGTCGTTAAAAGTGAGGTCGGTCCGCTGCAGGTAAACACCACCGATGTAGTCAATCGGCTCACCTACCGGTGATACCCAGCGCAACTCTTGACTGAACTGCTGGTAGTCCTCCGCCAGCTCCAGTTTGAATAGTGGCGCGGCTGTGGAATCGCAGTCACAAAGATCGTCATAGGTGTAAGCCATAAGACCGGTGATCGACTTGAACTCGTTGCCGGCATCCGTCAACCAGGTGACATCCAAGGTCATGTTGTAGGTTTCGTTATTACTGAAATTGCCGTTGGACGAGCCCTTGAAATCCTGGAAGTTATTGCGCACCGAATCATCGGTATCCACATCCACCAGCGGCGGGAAGAAGGTGCGATCGAGAATTTCGGCCTCGGTACGGCCTTCAAACAGAAGGGTTGACGACGTCGACGGATCGTCGCGAATGACTTCCGCGTGACGGCCCAGAGTGTCAAACTTGCCGTACTCCAGCTTCAGCGACGCCGTGGTATCGTCATTGGCGGCCCAGTTGAATTTGAGACGGTAGGTCGCCTGATCGTGCTGAGGGCCAAAGCGATCCAGTGTCAGATTCTCGACATAGCCGCCGTAATCGCGCAAGCGGGCAGAAAAACGGGCGCCGAGATCATCAGTAATGGGGCCCGACAAGACCAGGTCAAAGACCCTCTCATCAAAATTCGGCTCATACAGACCGGAGACAAAGCCCTCAAAGACATCAGTGGGATTCGCCGTGTGAAGGTTCACTGCGCCGGCAATGCTGTTTTTGCCGTGCAGAATGTTCTGTGGACCACGCAGCACCTCTGCCCGAGCCAAATCGAGAAACGGTGCCCGAGCGAGCTGGGCGCGACCGTAATAGATACCATCGACGTACATCCCCACAGACTGCTCGAAGCCCTGGTTCATACCGGTCCCTATTCCGCGAATGAAAATATCGGTACTGATACCGCTTTCGGTTACGGTGAGGTTCGGCACATAGGCCTGCAGGTCTTCCATGCGATTGATGCCCGCCTCGATCATTTTGTCACCACCGATGGCACTGACCGAGACCGGAACATCCTGCAGACTCTGCGCCCGGTGTTGGGCGGTGACAATCACCTCTTCAAGCACAGCCTTGGCCAGAGCCATCGGCGACACCAGTCCCATCAACAGTGGCAGCGACAAAAATCGGTAACGCTTCATTATTATCATCCCTTTCGGTATTAACATCGCCATATGACACATCGCAGTATGTATCATCATTTGATGTAACATACATCTTATCATTAATTGATGTCAAGATAGGAGCAGGCAGGTAGAATGGTCATTGGCTGAACTGACCACGGTCGCGCAGCATTTCAGCCAGCCTTGTCTTTTCAATCACTTAGCGAAAAGTCTCGGCTCTGTAGATCGGCTGCAATGTGCTGCAGCACCCATTTTTTATAGAAATATTTGCAATAGACAGAGAGAATCCAGGCCATTACTTCATGAAGTTTCCAGAAGAAACCATCCAGAACCTGGCGCAATACCGGCAACAGAATGATGCCGATGACAGCGCGGCGCTGGAGGAAAAGCAGGAATACACCGTTGAGGAACTGGCGCTGGCGGCCAATACCTCGGTGCGCAATATCCGCGCTTATCAGGACAAGGGTCTGCTGCCGCCCCCCACCCTGCGGGGACGCAAAGGGATATACAACAATCAGCACCTGTCCCGCCTGCGGGTTATCGCCAATCTGCTGGATCGGGGTTACACCCTCGCCAGCATCCTCGATCTGATTTCCGGGCTGGAACAAGGCGTTGGCCTGTCTGAAATTCTGGGTATGGAATCAGCCATCAACAGCCCCTGGGCCAAAGAAGCCCCGGAAATCATCTCCATGACCCAGATGGTCAAGATGTTCGGTACCCAGCTCACCCCGGCCAATATTCGCCTTGCCGGCGAGCTGGGCATTGCCAAAGTCCAGGGTACTCAGGTTCGCGTCAGCAGCATGAGCACCCTCAAAGTAGCCGCTGACCTGTGCGCGATGGGCATCCCGATGGGCGATCAGCTGGAAATACTGCGGATGAGCCGAGACAACGTCGAAAAAGTCGCCAAGGAGTTTGTTCGTCTGATTTCAGAAAATGTACTGAAGCCCTATCAGCAACAACCCCTGCCACCCAAGGAAGAGTTCCCCAAAATCATCGACCTGATCTGGCGCATGCGGCCCATGGCCGAAATTGTAGTAAAAGCCGAGCTGGGACGCGCCATGGAAATGGCCGCCAGTAATATTCTGGCGGACCAGCTGGAAGGCATTCTGAAAACGCTGGAGTCCAGGCGCGACAAGTAACGACGCCGATTAACAGCAGTAAAAAAGGCCAGCAATGGCTGGCCTGAGGTGTCTATCTGGACGGGGATCAATAACACTTACGCGTTACCTGCCGCCATTGTCGGCGGACAGCGCCCCCGGCTCATCGTCTGTGCAGACTATTCGAGCTATACACCCACCGGCGGCGTCGCCGTCGCGGCGTTGTCTATCAGCATTTCCGCGGCATTGACGAATTTCGACTCGTCAGAAGCCAGGTAAACGACCAGAGCCGCAATGTCTTCAGGTTCACACATCGGGTTGGCCTCGGTCGACAGCGACTCAATTTCCTCGCGAGTAGCGCTGTCGGCACCGGTTGCAACTTTGAACACCATCGGCGTCTTCACACCATCGGGGTGAATCGAGTTACAGCGTATACCATTGCGTTTCTCTCGGCAGTAGAGGGCAACTGACTTGGTCAGAGCCGCCACGGCGCCCTTGCTGGCACTGTAGGCCGCAATAAAGGACATACCGTGCAAGGCTGCAACCGATGACATATTGATAATGGAGCCGCCGCGGCCAGTGGCTTCCATGGCTGGAATGGCGTGCTTGCAGCCCAGGAAAACGCCGTCACTGTTGACGGCATTGACCTTGCGGTAGTCTTCCAGCGTGCAGTCGACCACAGAACCCATGGTCATCATGCCGGCATTGTTTACCAGCACATCCAGGCCACCAAAGTGGGAAACGGCTGTCGCAACGACCTTTTCCCAGTCCGCTTCGCTGCTGACATCATGCTTGATAAACAAGGCCTTATCGCCAATTTCGGCGGCTGCCGCGTGCCCGTCTTTTTCATTCAGGTCAGTCAGTACGACCTTCGCGCCCTCAGCGGCCAGCATTTTCGCGTCAGCCCGGCCCATTCCGCTGGCCGCACCTGTCACGATGCAGACCTTGTCTTTTACTCGATTCATGTTCCCTTCCGATTACAGCTCGTGGATGTCTCGCCTGAGGTGAGCCCCCAGCGGCGCGCTAGTAAAGCATGCTGCCTGCACCTTGAAAAGCCGTGCTATAGTTACAATTCTATAATCTTCAAAAAATTCAAGAAGGTAGCATCATGTCCCGGATAGCAAGGAGCGCCACCGTACTGGCCTGGATCAGCCTCAGCCTCCTCCCCCTCAGTGTCATCGCCACCCGCTGGAACCTGCTTCACTTTCGCTATGGTTTGCTCATGTATCTGCTCGCGGCCCTGCTTGGACTGCTCGTGATCGTGCTGGCCGGGTTGTTTACCCGAAGCCAGCCAAGTGAAGCTGGTCGCAAGGCCTTGAGCAGAGCCGCCCTGCTCTCATTGCCCGCCATCGGCCTGTTCGCGTTCAGCGTATTCAGCGCCGGCGATGCGCCGATGATTCACAATGTCACAACTGCCCCTGATAATCCGCCGCAGTTTATCGCCGCGCCCAAACAGCGTGGCTCCGACGCCAATCCTTTGGCCTACACGCCGGAGCTTGCCGAAATCCAACGCCAGGCCTATCCGGAACTCCAGACACTGACCACCGAGCTCAGCGGCAAAGAGGCCCACCAGGTCGCGTTGGCTGTGGCCAACAAGCTGGGCTGGGAAGTCTATTACGACGATCCCGAAAAGGGCCAGATTGAAGCGGTAGCAACCACCCGCTGGTTCGGTTTTAAAGACGATATCCTGATACATATAAACGCCAGTAGCGAGCCAACCCGAATTGACCTACGCTCTGTATCAAGAGTTGGGCAAGGCGACATGGGTGCCAATGCGCGCCGGATTCAGAAATTCGTCGACTATTTCCGAGAAATTGAGTGAGCTCTTGTTAAACATGGGCGTTTTTTTCTGTCAGACAAAAGCATTCATCGCCGGCATCTGCGCGGCTAAGAAGGCTACTCGGTCGCCTGCAAAGCAAACCATCGCCCGTCGAGCAGCAATTCTAATCTTGCTGGCATGCTCATGCAGTTTGGCAACCGCCAACGCACCAGATCCCGAACCCCAGATCATCATAAACACCAAAGTTACGCTGCCAGCTGGCTTTTCCAATTCCGCATTGCGCTCCATTTTTTTTGGGCGCATGCAGACCTGGCCCGACGGCACCCCCATTACCGTTTTTGTGCTGCCCGATACGCATCCTCTCCACCTGAGGTTCTGCACGCTCTATCTGAAAACCTTCCCCTATGTACTCAAGCGGCAGTGGAACCATCTCACCTTTACCGGTTCCGGCGTGCGGCCAATCGAAGTCGGCACAACCTACAACCTCTTTGAGCGAGTTCGCACCACACCTGGTGCGATCGGATACATCAATCGACTGCCCGGCAATACCAGCGATGTTAAATTTGTCGGTACCGAAGCTAATTCGGAAACGAAAAGGACGATACGGTTTTGAAAAAGCCACCCTATAGACTCGCATTGATGCTGGCCGGCTTGCTGTCAGGAAATGGCTTCGCTGAACAGCAACCACTGACCCTGCATGGCTTTGTCAGCCAGGGATACCTTTACAGCAAAAACAATGACATCTTCGGCGACAGCACTGACGGATCCTGGGAATACCACGAAGCCGGCGCTGGCGGGCGCTACCGCCTGAGCAGCCGACTAAGCTTCTCCGGGCAGTGGTTCGCCAGGGATGCCGGTCGTGGTGACAACGGCAGTGTGCGCACAGACTACCTCTACGCCGACCTTCTTCTATCCCAGGGCACTGACTCGGGCACTGGCCTGCGTTTTGGCCGTGTGCGCAATCATTTTGGTTTTTATAACTCAACCCGCGACGTATTTTTTACCCGACCGTCAATTTTACTGCCGCAGTTTTATCTTGAAAGTTTTGGTGTTCGTGAATTGTTTTTTTCCAGCGACGGCGCACAGTTACACAGCTACTGGGACGAGAAAGACTACTATGTTAACTTCACCGGCACCTTCGGTAAAAACAAAGAGGTCAGCTCTGATACTGTCGCCAATATACTCGGCAGCGCCGCGACACTGGCCGGCGATGCTGAACTGCAAAGCCCAATCTCGGTACAGCTGAGCGCAGGGCTGCCCGGAGACCGCTGGAAGACTGCACTGAGTTACTTCAACACCGCACTCACCTTCAACAGTACCAGCGTACTGGCCGACCTCGATGTCACGCTTACCGCATTATCGCTGCAGTACAATGGTAGAAAAACATCGATAACGGCAGAATATTCACTCATGTCGATAAACTCGACTTTTATTGCACCTGCTTTCAACCTGGTGGCAACCGGCAATACGAAGTCTGAATCGGCATATCTACAGATGGATTACCATATAGACGAACAGTTTACGGTTTATGGCCGCTTCGACCACCGCTTGGGCGATCGTGAGCAGCCCAACCAGACGGATTCGAGCGTAGCGACGCTTGGATCACGCTGGCAACCTCACCCACAATGGCTGTTTGCCGCCGAGATCCACGGCATCCGCGGGACCGCCCCGATTCCACGCATCGACAATCGCAACCAAGAAATAGCAGAACGATCCGAACACTTTATTTTCATGGCCGGCTACCGGTTTTGATCGGGAGTAACTTTGTGTGAGCCAGAGCAGCACACAGATACGGCTGAGCCTGCAAAGTAAACTTCTGCTCATTGTCGTGCTCATCATGTCGCTCGCCATGGCGGGCAACATCACAATTGATTACCTGAATTTCGTCGCTGCCAGCGAAAAAGCCGGGATGAAACGGCTCGACATCCTGTTTTCAACCTTTAAACAGCTGACTGAGCGCTCCACGCGTTTATTTGAGCAGGAATTGTCCCAGATACCCATTGAGCCCTACCTGGCGAAAGAGCAGCTAGCGGATTTACCCAAAGCCCTGTCAACCAATCCGAATATCGCGACGCTGCGTATTCTGAATTTCAACGGCGAGGAGTTACGCGCCTGGGGGCCCGAACATAGCAAAGACGTGCCTGCCTTGCTTCAACAGCAGCTGATCAATCTCGTCCGGCAGAATCAGAATCCAGTCAGCAAGATCTTTTGCAACAGCCAATGTTTTCAAACCAGTTTTGTTCCCGTCGTTACCGACGCGGGTAAAACCTATTTAGTCAACGGCGTACGCAGCCTGCACTCCATACTATTTGATTTTAGCGCCATCACGGCCGCTCAGGCAGCGCTCATCAATTCAAAAACCGACGTGCTGATCGCCACCAACGCAGCAACCACCCTGCCTTTGCTTGAGGAAGTTACACAGCTTTCGGGTTTTATGACAATGACGGCAACTGCTTATGTCGACACTTCGCAAGGCGTGGTGGCCGCCGGTATCAAGCAGCTGGACAGTCGGCTCAGCAGCGATTCGCTCCGCCTCGTTTTGCTGCTGGACGACAGCAATTCGCAAATCATAATCCGGAATTCACTCAAGAACAGTTTGGGATCGGCAGGCGTAGCTCTACTGCTCACTTTCATTTTAACTTACATGGCATTGCGCAAGGCTCTGCAAAAGCTGTTCAATCTGTCGCGTGCCATCCCCCGACTTTCCGATTCCAACTACGACGACTTACGCGCGGCGATCATTCCCTATACAGAGCAAACCCGATTCTCGGACGAGATTGATCAACTCAATCTCACCGTCCTTGAGGTCGCCGACGCTCTGGAAGAAATGGAGGCATCAGTAGCAAAACACCGGGAGGATTTACTGCATACCATCGCCGAGCTGGAAGCAGCCCAGGAATTCAATGATGCACTGGTTAACGACTCGCCTCTGGTTATAGCCGCCTATACGCTCAAGGGCGATATGCTTCAGCTCAATGACTACGGCTGCAGACTGGCGGGCTGGCGAAAGTCTGAGGTTGCCAAGCGTTCAGTCGTCGACCTGATTCTGCCTGACCCGGTCGGAAACACCATTCTCGACAACCTCAAACCCCTGACCCTGGGCCGTGAATCCCGCGCTCAATCCGAACAATTGATACGCAATCGGCAGGGGTCGGTGAGCTACCTCACCTGGATTCACGCACGCGTATCGAGCCAGTCAGGCCCCATCATTCTATCGGTCGGTCTGGACGTAACCGAGCGCCGTCGTACGGAAAATCGACTTCGCTGGCTGAGCAAGCACGATGCCATAACTGACCTGCTCAACCGCGAAGCCTTTCACACCGAAGCTTCTCAACTTATCCAACAATATCGAGACAGTCATCGCGTCGAATTGATGATGTTCGACATAGATAATTTTTCGTCTTATAACGATTTGTACGGCTTTCAGCACGGCGATAATATGCTCCGCGAAACCGCCCGCTATATCGAAGGCCTGATCACCTGTCACACCATAATAGGCCGAACGGGCACCAACGAATTCTCCGCCCTGCTGATTATTGACGACCGCGCGCCTAACTCCAAGCGTATCGAGATGCCCTTCTGCACCGATGGCTATTCCCTGAGGTTTTATTCAAAAGCGGAGGGTGATTCGGTGGAGGTTAATCTTACCGCCGCCATTGCCAGACACCAAACCGATGGTGACACCGTCGACGACTTGCTGAGTAACTGCACAGCGACTCTGCGTACCTTGAAAACGATTGATCGCGGCAAGGTAAATTATATTTCAGCCGGGTTTGACAGCCGGGCCGCACGCCAGGAGAAACTACAAGTTCAGGACGCCATCGTCAAAGCCCTCGCTGACGAACGATTTGTCTTGCTGTATCAGCCTATTTACAACCTGGAGCGTGAACGTATCACCCACTGTGAATGCCTGGTGCGAATGGTGACAGAAAACGGCAAACTACTGTCGCCGGCTGCGTTTATGGATATAGCTAAAAACAATGGACTGATGCCGCGTATTGACTATCTGGTTTTGAAAATGGCTCTGCGTCAATTGCGCGACTGGGCGGACAACAATATTCACTTAAAATTGAGTGTTAATGTCACTGCGGTCACCTTCGAAAGCGAACGCTTTGTGCAGCAGCTGCAAAGGCTGCTGTACGAGACCGGCGCCAGCGGCAGTCAGCTCATATTTGAAATCGTGGAAACCGAAGCTATCAACAATCTGGATTCAGCCAAGGCGCTGTGCGATCGACTGGCAAAACTCGATATCCAGATTGCGTTCGATGATTTTGGCATCGGCTTTACTTCGTTCGAATATCTGCGCGATCTGCCCGTCGACTTTATCAAGATCGACCAGTCCTTCATTCGCTATCTTTACAAGCGCAAAAGCGACCAGCTACTGGTCAAATCCATGGTGGACATGGCGCTTGCGCTCGGCAAAAAAATAGTCGCAGAAGGGGTTGAGGACGACGGCAGCGCCGACCTGCTCCGTGATATGGGGGTTCACTACCTTCAGGGCTATTACATTTCCAGACCGAAACGGGTGAACGAAATCGACCTTAACTACTCTATGCCCACCCTCTGAGTTACGTGCTCACACCGCGTCAGCTCGCACCCGGGCAACAGCTTTTTTCCAACCGTGGTAGCGCCGCTCACGATCAGCTTCTGACATGACAGGCGAAAAGCTGCGCTCTGCCTGCCAGGCTGAAGAGAATTGCTCCAACGAGGTATACAGCCCGGATTGAAGGCCTGCAAGACAGGCGGCACCCAACGCTGTTGTTTCAATCACCGCAGGGCGCTGACACTCGCAGCCAATGGTGTCGGCCAGGCGCTGTACAAGCCAATCATTGACCACCATACCGCCATCAACCCGCAGAGCCGCTAGATCCGCACCATCGTCGCGCATTGCATCCAGCAGGTCGCGGGACTGATAACAGACCGCTTCCAGCGTTGCCCGCGCAATATGCGCAATCTGCGTATCACGGGTCAAGCCCAGTATCGCTCCGCGCGCGTCCGGGTCCCAGTACGGCGCCCCCAGGCCGGTAAACGCTGGCACCATATACACGCCGTTAGAGCTCGGTACACTTTCCGCCAGATCCTGCATTTCTGACGCGCTGCCAATCAGATGCAGACCATCACGTAGCCATTGCACTGCTGCGCCAGCGACAAAAATACTGCCCTCAAGCGCATAGGTCACACGCCCCTTCAAGCGCCAGGCCACCGTGGTCAGTAGTCGGTTTTTGGAGGTAATGGCGCGGCTGCCAGTATTCAACATCACAAAACAGCCGGTTCCATAGGTGCTCTTCACCATCCCAGGTTCAAAGCAAGCCTGGCCAACAGTAGCCGCCTGCTGATCGCCAATCAGTGCCCCAATTGGCAGGCTGACACCGAACAGGTCTTCGACAGTGTGCCCATAGTCGTCGGCAGAGTCTTTCACTTCGGGGAGCAGGCTGGCGGGGATATTCAGCAGATTCAACAGCTCATCATCCCAGCACTGCTTGTGAATATTAAAAAGGAGTGTACGAGACGCATTGGTCGCGTCGGTCGCATGAACTTTGCCGCCCGTCAGACGCCACAGCAAAAAGCTGTCGATGGTGCCAAAGGCCAGCTCACCGCGTTCGGCCCGCTGCCGCACATCACTGCTGGCATCCAGCATCCAGGCGAGTTTGGTTCCGGAAAAATAAGGGTCAAGCAAGAGTCCGGTGCGGCGCGAGACCATCGACTCCACGCCCTCTCTGCGTAGCTTTTCGCAGTGGGCCGCGGTGCGCCGATCCTGCCATACAATCGCCCGACCAACCGGCTCGCCGGTGGCTCTATCCCAGAGCGCTGTCGTTTCACGCTGGTTGGTGATGCCGATGGAGCGTATCTGCGAGGCCTGAATACCCGCGTTGCTGATTGCCTGGTGACAGACCGCCAGCGTCGATGACCAGATATCCTCAAGATCGTGCTCCACCCAGCCATCAGCCGGAAAATGCTGAGCAAACTCCTGTTGGCCTATACCGCAGATAGCGCCTTGCGCATCAAAAACAATCGCCCTGGAGCTGGTCGTACCCTGATCAATTGCCAGCAGGAAATCGGCCATTCACTCACTCTCCTCAACTATCGCTTTCCGATTCAGTCCGTCATCAATAGTAAAAGAATAGCGAGCCTCAGGCGACTTTTCGTACGCCCCGCGGCAACGCTAAGACGACAAACCCGTCCGTCAGGACAGGGTGCCGCCATCAACGCGAATATGCTCACCGGTAATGTGAATACCATCGTCGGACGCCAGCATCGCAATTACGCCCGCTACCACACTGGGCTCTTTGGGGCCTGACAGGGAGCTGATACGAGCCAGCAGACTCATATCAGCATCGGTGGGAAAGGTCACATTGGCGGCCATATTGGTGGAGATATCGCCCGGGCAGACACAGTTTGCCCGCACACCGCGCTTGGCATATTCCACCGCAATGGTGCGGGTCATCGCCAACACCGCGCCCTTGCTTGCGCCATAAGCCGTGCCCCAAGGCAAACCACTGAGCGAAGCAGTCGAGGCAGCATTAACGATATTGCCCTTGGTTTTCAGCAGTTCCGGCAGTACCGCCTTACACAGCAGGAAAGTACCGGTCAGGTTGACATCGATCACCCGCTGCCAATCGGATAAGGCCAGTTCATGGCAATTGTCGAAACGAAGCACGCCCGCCATGTTGACCACCGCATCCAGCTTGCCGTAGGTCGAGATACAATCAGCAATGCAGGCGTTGACGTCACTTTCCGAACTGATATCCAGCCGTCGTGCAGTGGCCTCGCCACCCTGTTTTTTTACTTTCTCAACGGCTTTATTGAGTGCGACCTCATTGATATCGGTGCAAAAAACCTTGCCGCCCTCTTCAGCCAAACGATAGGCAGCTGCCTCGCCAATACCTGAGGCTGCCCCAGTAATTAATATGACCTTGCCAGCAAATCGCTGCATTACACCTTCTCCAATTGTAAATAACACCAAAAAAAACGCATTCACCATGCCCCTGCCTGTGAACGCGGTCAAGCCGCACGGGTTCAAACTCTTGTACTTTTCCAAACACCATAAGCATAGCTGTGTTGGGAGCAAAAAAATGAATAAATTCTTCCACCTGCTGGCGATCAGTGTCGTCGGCACAATCGTATCCAGCCAAGCCCTTAGCACAACCGCTCAATGCGGCTTTCACGGTGCCCGTGAAGTTTCCGGCGCATCTTTACATATTGCGGAAAGCTCCAGCTTCGACAGTTATCGTTATATATGGATTGACGAAATCCACCTGCAGGGCAGCACCGGGATCCTGAAGGACAGCGACCGGAATCACTTGCGGCGCCTGATCAAAGATTCCATCGAGCAACAGTGGCAAGAACGCCTGGGTTGGCGCAGCGCGGCAACTGCCGGTGAAGCGGTTGCCAGCCTCAGTGTCGCGCTGGACACCGTTTCAACTGAAGACGGCGCCGTACATGTGCATGCCAACCTTCGCGACAGCCTGACCGGTCAGCAACTGTTGACGCAATGCGGTCGCGAACTGCACCTGGAAATACCGACTGAGAAAAAAACACAAAAACTTGCCTGGCAGGCTGTACAACAGGAAGTCAGCCATTGGGGGGCCGGCCTGGGCACTCATATCATGGCGGTCTACTGACCGAAATTGTCAATAAAGCTGCCTTGATTCACCCTTGAGTTTGGGGGGGGCTCCGCTAAGCTTCTCATCACTGAATTTGTGATGATGGCAACCGTTCGGCCCGCCCTCGCTGTCTGTCTCAAGCCACTGATTGCCTGAGCTTTTCCCGTTGGCGCGCCGTTCTACCACAGGAGATGTTATGGACGCGCTGGAAACCTTTCGGCAGGAAGTCCGCGAGTGGCTTGAAGCCAACTGCCCAGAATCCCAACGCACCCCGCCCACCCGCGAAGAGCAGGTTTGGGCTGGACGCAATCGCACCTTCCCCAGCGCCGACGCCAAACTCTGGTTCGAGCGCATGCGTGACAAGGGCTGGACTGTGCCCGACTGGCCCAAGGAGTATGGCGGTGGCGGTCTGAGCGAAGCCGAGGCGCGTGTTCTCAAGGAAGAGATGAAGAAATTGCGATGCCGCACTCCCCTGCTGGATATCGGTATCTGGATGCTCGGCCCGGCACTGCTGGAATACGGCAGCGAAGAACAGAAACAGGAACATATACCTAAAATTGCGCGCGGCGAGATCCGCTGGTGTCAGGGCTACTCTGAGCCCGGCGCCGGTTCTGATCTGGCCAGCCTGCAGTGCAAGGCCGAAGACAAGGGCGATCACTTTCTGGTTAACGGCACCAAAATCTGGACCACCAACGCCGACAAATCCGACTGGATTTTCTGCCTGGTGCGCACCGACCCCAACGTTAAAAAACAGGAAGGCATCAGCTTTCTTCTGATCGATATGGAAAGCGAAGGTGTCAGCACCTCCCCCATTGAACTGATCAGTGGCGAATCCGAGTTTTGCCAGACCTTCTTCGACAATGTGAAGGTACCGAAAAAGAATATCGTTGGTGAACTGAATAAAGGCTGGTCAGTCGCTAAAGCTTTGCTCAAGCACGAGCGCAAGCTCATGTCCGAGCAGGAAACACCCGCCGGCACACAGATTACGCCGGTTCAGGCTGCGCTCGACTATGTGGGCACAGACAGCGAAGGCAAAGTTGCCAACCGCGTACTGCGCGACCAGCTGGTGCAACACGAAATGAAATACCGTGCACTGGGCCTCACCCACTTCCGCTCGTTTGAAGAAAAAATGAGCGGTGCAGGCGAAGGCAACATTCCCATGATCATGAAGTACGTGGGCACCGAGTGCACTAAAGAGCGCGAAGAAACACTGATCGCCATGCTCGGCACTCAGGGCCTCGGCTGGGAAGGCGAAGGCTTCAATGACGATGAGTTACTGGCAACCCGCGGCTGGCTGTTTTCAAAGGCGCTCTCAATTGCCGGCGGCAGCTCGGAAGTCCAGTTAAACATTATCGCCAAACGCATTTTGGGCCTGCCAGAATAAGCGGGCCGCAGTGGAGTAAAGAACATGCCATTGGTATTGAACGAAGAACAACGCCTGCTGAAGGACACCGCCAAGGAGTTTCTGGCCAGCAGCGCGCCCGTTGAGGCCTTGCGCAAACTGCGCGACGAGAAGAACGAAACCGGCTACGACTCCGCGCTCTGGCAGCAGATGGCGGAATTGGGCTGGGCCGGTATTGTCCTGCCCGAAGACTACGACGGGCTAGACTTTGGTTTTATGGGCCTGGGCGCTATTATCGAAGAAAGCGGCAGGACACTCACTGCCTCTCCGCTTATCTCCAGCGTGGTACTGGGCGCCTCTGCCATCCTGCTGGGAGGCAATGACGAGCAAAAACAGAGTCTGCTGCCCGCTATCGCCAGCGGCGAAAAAACGCTTACACTGGCGATCGATGAAAGCAGCCATCACAATCCGTCCACCACAGCACTGAGCGCTGAAAATCAGGGCGACCGCTTTGTGTTGAGCGGCAAGAAAGTGACCGTGATCGATGGCCATACTGCAGACCACATTGTGGTTGCCGCTCGCACTTCAGGCTCCGCAGGCGACACCGACGGAATCAGCCTGTTTATCGTGGATGGAAACGCTGCCGGTCTGACGCGCACACGTCGCTGGACGGCCGATAGCCGGGCCGTCTCCGAGCTTACTTTTGACAAGGTCAGCGTTAATAAAGCGGAACTGCTGGGTGAGCTCGACAAGGGCTGGGATATTCTCGACCCGGTACTGGATCGAGGACGTATCTGCCTGGCCGCCGAAATGCTCGGTGGTCTGCAGGAGTGCTTTGAGCGCACGGTGGAATACCTGAAGGAGCGCGAGCAGTTTGGCGTGAAAATCGGCTCATTCCAGGCCTTGAAACACCGCACGGCCCATATGTTTACCGAAATCGAACTGGCAAAATCCGTCGTGCTGGATGCCTTGACCGCCATCGACGAACAGCGCGCCGATCTCGGTCAGATGGCCAGTTTTGCTAAAGCGACAGTTAACGATCTCTATTACCTCGTCACCAACGAAGCTGTGCAGATGCACGGTGGTATCGGCGTGACTGACGAACTGGAAATCGGCTTTTTTCTGAAGCGCTCGCGGATGGCCATCCAGCTGCTGGGCGACAGCGGCTTTCACCGGGATCGCTACGCGAGCCTGAACGGCTACTGAGCGACCGACCCTCACCCCAACCCTCTCCCAATGGGAGAGGGAGCTTCCTAGCGGCTGCGAACTAACTTTGTCCGCTTGGCAAAGGACAGATCGACGAAGGCCTCTTTCTTTGCCAAATCCGGTTTGATTTCCGTCTTGCAGGCCCGGCACTGATAGCGACTCCCCTTCAAAAAATTCGCAAAGCGTTGCGAGCCAAAATCAAAAGCCTGACACGCACAAACAAAGGGATAGGTTCTTCGGCGTTGCGGTTTACGCACTTCTGCGCCAGTGGTATCGAAGGCGCCCGCAGCTTTTGGTGTTGCCCCCAGAACCTGCGCCACACGCTTCCAGATCCGATCGTGCCCCCGTGAGCCATACTGCCGAGTCGCAACGATATGCGCCATTTCATGGCCTACGGTATCGTAAACAAAATCCCACTGCGGGTTGTTTCGAAAAATGACCTTGTTCAGTTCAATCAGATTCTGGTGAGGAACGGCGCGACCGGCCATACGCGCACTGCGCAGACCGAAGGAAAGAATCGGCTTAGGATCAGCATAGTCGAGCTGCTCCACCGCCAGCTGATACGACGTTTCAAAGGCTCGCTGAATATCCGCTTCCAGAGTCTCGGGCAACGGATCATGATAGTTCGCCAGCGCCATCAGAAAGTCGGTTTTACCGGCGTTTTCTGACGCAAGCGCTGCACGATATCCGTCACCTTACCACCCTTGTTCGCAATGTCTTCGTCAGATAGATCGCAAAGCTCGTGGGGGAAGACCAGCCAGTCATCGGTTTTATGCAGGTAGTAGTCGGGCGTCAGATCCGTTTTATTGCGAGCAGGCTTGAACCAGGGCATCGCAACACGAATTTCACCGTGCTGACCCACGCCAAGATTATTACGAATTTCCGCCAACACCGCCTTGATCGTCAGACCAGTATCGAAAACATCATCGACAATCAGCAACTTATTTTCGGTGCTGAAGTTGTTAAACACGTAGTCCAGATTATGCACCTTGACTCGACGCTCACGCTGATCAAGACCGCTGTAGAGGGAGGTTCGAATAGCAATATGGTCAACCGCAATGCCGCAGTATTCAAACAGTTCCTGCACTGCCACGCCCACCGGGGTACCGCCGCGCCAGAGCGCGATGATACAGTCCGGCCGAAAGTCGCTTTCGATGATGCGCGCCGCCAGCTCGTAGGCATCATCGAGCAGGCTTTGGGCATTGATAAAACGCTTGTTCACGAGCAAACCTACTTCCGAAATTGTTTGAAATCCGGCTGCCGTTTTTCCAGGAAGGCCATTACCGACTCGATATTTTCAGGCGAGCCCGCCAGACGCATCATTTCATCCTGTTCCCGATCAACAGCTTCATGCACATTCTGCAAGTGCACCTGACGCATCAGGCGTTTGGTAGCCACCAATGAAGAAATGGGCCACTGGGCTATTTCGCGGGCTTTGCACAGCGCCTGATCCAGCAAGCCATCGTCGCTCACCGCAGCTGTCGCGATTCCGACGTCAAGCGCGCGCTCGGCGTTAATCCATTCCGCGGTATACATCAGCTCGGCCGCTCGACGCGCGCCAATTACTTGCTGCAGGGTATAGCTGCTGCCCCACTCCGGCACCAGGCCCAACTGAACGAAGGGAAAGCGCATACGCAGGCTCTCACCCACATAGACCACATCGGCATTAAGCAGCAGCGTTGCACCACCGCCTACGGCCACACCTCTGGCGGCACAGATCAAGGGCTTGTCAAAATCCAATAGTGCCTTGGCGCTTGAGACAAAGGGGTGCTCGCTGTCTCCATCGGCGTTAGCCATGTCGTTCAGATCAACCCCGGAAGAAAAATCCTTGCCCGCGCCGGTAATAACCACACAAGCTACTTTGGGATTATCCTTCGCAGTATTAATCGCCTCGCGAAAGGCTGCCCACTGCTCGACATTGAACGCATTTTTCTTTTCGGGACGGTTCAGGGTAATCAGCAGTACGCCGTCGTCATCGAGTTCCTGCAGTATCGTATCTGACATCATTACATCTCATTATTCGGTAATAAATTGAACAGCGCTATCCAGCGCCGCGCGGCCCGTGCGGCAACTATTTGCCGGATGTGTTCGGTCTTCATAGCCAAATGAAATACCGAACAGCAGTTTGTTGCTGTCAGCAATCGCCAGCTCTTCCCGTATCTGATCTGCGAAAAAGCTGAGCGCGGTTTGCGGGCAGCTGGCCAGACCATGAGCCGACATACTGAGCATCAGGTTCTGGGCATACATACCCAGATCTGCCGCCTCGCGAATACCGAAATGTTCAGGCAAGAACACGAAGGCCACATGCGGGGCGCCGAAAAACTCAAAGTTCCGATAAAAGGCCTCGCCTCGCGCCGCCTTGTCTTCCCGGCTGATACCCAGAGCGTCATAAAGCTGCTTGGCAGCATCGTACTGCCGTTCTTTGTAAACCCCCTCGTACTTGCCATCGTAGGGAAAATCCATGGTCATTTTCCCCTGTAGAAAGTCGCCACTGATTCGCGCTTTCAAACGCTCTTTGGCAGCTCCGCTGACCACTGCAACCTGCCAGGGCTGGGTGTTACAGTTGGACGGCGCCTGCTGCGCTGCGTCGAATACGGAATGCAGCAAGGCATCACTCACCGGCTGTTCAAGAAAAGCTCGCACAGAGCGTCGTTCGTTTACCAGCGCCCGGAATTGCTCGGCCGATAAGGCTTCTTCCGTTTGGACTGTTGCCGCCTCACTCATCTCGTATGGCTCCTGACTGTCTATAAGATTCTATCTCTTCTGCGCTCAAACCCGCGCGGCACAGGATTTCGTCGGCATCGGCGCCGGCGGCACAGGGGCCGCGCTCAATAGCCGCAGGCGTGCGTGAAAAACGTGGTGCGGGCGCCGTCTGGGTAACACCGTCGATTTCGACATAGTTCCGCCGGGTCTGATTGTGCGGGTATGTCACCGCCTCATTCATATCCAGTACCGGCGCAAAGCACACATCGGTGCCTTCCATTATGCCACACCACTGCTCCCGGGTTTTGCTCTTGATCCGCTCGGCAATGCGTTGCTTGAGCACCGGCCACTGCTCTTTTTCGAACAGGTGGGTATAACCACCCTCGCCCAGATCCAGTTCGAGCTTCTCCGCCAACAGCGCGTAAAACTGAGGTTCGATGGAACCTATAGACACATAACGGCCATCGGCACACTCGTAGGTGTCATAGAAATGGGCTCCGCCGTCCAGCCAGTTGTCCTCGCGCTGCAAACTCCAGGTTCCCCCCGCCATATAGGCTTGAGTGGCCGCCATCAGCGAAATGACACCGTCAGTAATAGCAGCATCTACAACCTGCCCCTTGCCGGATGACTTTGCCTCCAGCAGCGCCGCCAGCATCCCCATCACCAGATAGAGCGAGCCGCCACCATAGTCACCCACCAGATTCAGCGGCGGCACCGGACCACTCTCGCGACGGCCTATGGCTGCCAGCGCTCCGGTCACCGCGATGTAATTGATATCGTGACCGGCGGACTTCGCCAGAGGCCCGTCCTGCCCCCAACCGGTCATGCGTCCGTATACCAATTTCGGGTTGCGCTGCAGACACACGTCCGGCCCAAGGCCCAGTTTTTCCATAACTCCGGGGCGGAAGCCCTCAAACAGACCATCAGCGCTTTCAATCAACTTCAGTACCAGCTCAACCGAGGCAGGATTTTTCAGGTCGAGAGCAATACTGCGCTTGCCACGCGAAGTGATGTCACTGGGGGCCGCCGCGCCAGCGGCGCGGTCAATTCGGATGACCTCGGCCCCCATATCCGCCAGCAGCATGCCAGCAAAGGGGCCGGGGCCAATGCCTGCCATTTCAATGATTTTGATTCCGCTTAAAGGGCCTGGCATAACTACCTGCTCCTGTGTTGATTCGCTTGCAGGGCAAGCGGATGACTCACCTGGTAACTACCAAACAAAAAACGCCTGTTCCTCGCGAAACAGGCGTTCGGTCTTCAGCCCCAGCCGGGGGTTTACTCGCCAGTAAAGTTAGCCGGACGCTTTTCTTTGAATGCTCTCATGCCCTCTTTCGCATCTTTCGACGCGAAGACCGGGCCTGCCAGCTCATCGGATTTCAACATGGCCTCTTCTTCAGCAATGTCAGTCTGCAGTTCACGCAATGAGCGGGTGATAGCTTTCAATGCCAGCGGACCGGTTTTGCACAGCTCTTCGGCCATTTTCTTGGCCTCGGCCAGGGCCTGACCTTTCGGTACGATACGATTGATCAATCCCCATTCCAGCGCTTCTTGGGCAGTACAATGGCGTCCCAGCAGTACCATTTCCGCGGCGCGACAATAGGGAATCTGACGCGGCAGACGGACACTGGATCCGGCCATTGGATACAAACCGCGTGCAACTTCGGTCACGCCATAAATGGAATCTTCCGCCCCGACCCGCAAATCGGTACCGGCCAGAATTTCCGTACCACCTGCCAGCGCATAACCCTCAACCGCCAGTATCAGCGGCTTGCTGGGACGGTTGTCCCGCAACAGAGCCTGCCAGTGAACATTGGGCACGGTGCCCATCAGGTTCATAAACTCGTCAGAGGCATCCTGATTGCTGTCCGGGCCCGCTTTCAAATCCATACCGGCGCAGAAGGTATCACCGACCGCTGTGAGAATGGCGCACATCAGCGAATCGTCTTCATCCAGCCGACGCCAGGCTTTGTACATACCCAACAGCATTTCCGGGTTAAAGGCGTTTTTGGCCTCGGGACGGTTGAGCGTAACGATCAGGGTTTTGCCTTCCTGTTCGATAATACAGTTCTTGGTGCTGATATCGAGTTCAGCCATGAGGACTCTCCGTATTAATTCTTTCCATGTGCCCGCCTCAGGCGGGCACAGTCATCAGGCCAGTTCGCCTTCACCGCTCAGCGCGAAGGCTTTAGCAGTTTTGTAGTCCGGCTTGCCACTCGGCGCGCGCGGAATATCCGCCGTCACATGGACCGCACGTGGCACTTTATAGCCGGCGATGTGGTTGCGACAGTGATCCTGCACGTCCTTGACGGTCACGGTGACGCCCTCGCGCAATTGCAGTACAGCGGTCACTTTGCTGCCCCAGCGCTCATCGGGAGTTGCAACAACCAGCGCGTCGAAAATGCCGTCGTGAGCCTTGAGCGCATTCTCCACTTCTTCCGGGAAAATTTTCTCGCCGCCGCTGTTAATGCAGTTGGAGCCGCGACCGAATACAGTGATGGAGGTATCTTCTTCCAGTTTTGCCGCATCACCGGTCAGCAACCAGGTTTTGCCGTCGACCTCTACGAAGGTTTTGGCGGTTTTTTCCGGGTCGTTGTAATAACCGACGGGAATGTAACCTGAGCGGGCAAAGATACCGGTTTCACCGGGCTTGGCGTGACGACGGGGTGTCTCATCATCGATGATCACGTCCATGTAGTCGGTGCGCGTTACATTGCCCAGACCCGATTCGGATTTCTTCTGACCGTTGTCCATACCCATCTGGCCACCTTCCGATGAACCAAAGCTGTTGGTGATGAAAACGTTCGGGAAATGCTTCTTGAAACCTTCCTGCTTGGCTTCCGAAAAGACTGCACCACCGGAGCCAACGTTAAAAATGGACCCCAGATCCCAGCGATCAGGATTCGCATCCAGCGCATCCAGCAGCGGAATCGCCATCGCGTCGCCAACTATCTGCACAGCGTTAACTTTTTCGCGTTCGCAAATTTCCCATACGTGTTCTGCATTAAGGGAATGCTGATCATTCAGCACCAGCTTGTTGCCTGCCAACAGCTGAATACAGGCATACCACCAAGAGGCACCGTGCATCAGCGGTGCCAGCGCGATACCACACAAGGGGTTCTCGGCAACGCGGGTTTCAATGTCTTCGGGCTTCTCACAGGGGCCATTCGGTGAAAAGTGACCGCCGCCGCCCATGGCCGCGAAGAAAACATTTTTATGGGGCCACATCACGCCCTTGGGCATGCCGGTTGTACCACCGGTGTAGAGAATGAAATAGTCGTCGCCGGAGCGCTCTTCGAAATCACGCTGATCACTCTGACCAGCCATCGCCGATTCGTATTCCACTGCACCGATGGTATTGAGGTCAGCGCCACTGTCGTCATCAACAGCAACAAAGGTTTTCAGGTCCGGGGCCGCACTTCGAATCTCGGCGATATGGGGCGCGAACTCGCGATGATGCACGCAAGCCACCATGTCCGCGTTATCAAAGATATACAGCAGCTCATCTTTGACGTAGCGATAGTTGACGTTGATCGGCACCGCGCGAATCTTGAAGCAGGCCAGCATGGCTTCCATGTACTCGTTGCAGTTGTACATGTACAGGCCAACATGGTCGCCGCTTTTCACACCCTGCGATCGCAGGTAGTGGGCCATGCGGTTTGCCCGCTTGTCCAAGTCGCCAAATGTGGTTCGGTGTGCACCACAGACCAGCGCCTCGCGCTCGGGCACTTTGTCCGCCACAACTTCAAACATATCTGCCAGATTGAATTGCATTTTTCCCTTCCCGTTAAATGACACCGGCCACTATCGTGGCCGGTGAATTCAGCGTTTTGTTACGCTTTCTCTGAACCGACAACCCACATGGCGAAGAACTGAGCCCCCCCGCCATAGGCATGGCCCAGGGCCAATTTGGCGCCTTCGACCTGATGGTCACCGGCATCGCCGCGCACCTGCCGGGCCGCTTCCGCAAAGCGGATCATGCCCGAGGCGCCGATGGGGTTACTGGATAGTACACCACCGGAGCAGTTCCAGGGGATATCACCATTGTCGTCCAGCGACGTGGCCCCTTCCAGGGTCATTTTCCAGCCTTCGCCTTTTTCGGCAAAGCCAAGGTTTTCCAGCCACATGGGCTCGTACCAGGAAAACGGTACGTACACTTCGGCACAATCGAAGTCCTTGCGAGGGTTGGTAACGCCCGCCTGGGCATAAACATCCTTGGCGCAATCGATACCCGCACGCGGGCTGACTTCTTCGCGCCCCGCATACATGGTCGGTTCTGAACGCATGGCGGTACCGCGAATCCAGGCCGGCTTCTTCGGCGACTGCTTGGCGAGTTCCTCATTGGAAATAACCAGAGCACACGCACCGTCAGAAGACGGACAGGACTCGAGAAAGCGCAGTGGCTCCCACAGCATGGGGCTCTCTTCTACTTCCTTGGTGGTTATATTGGGCAGTTGTAAGTGCGCCAGGGGATTGCGCGCACCGTGCAGACGGTCTTTTACTGCCACCTTGATGCCCGCATCGCTCGGCGCCTTGGTTCGGCGCATATACTCGCGAATGATCGGTGCAAAGAAGCCACCCGCGCCCGCATTCAAGTGTGGCGAGAAGGGCTGTGCATTCGACAGTGCCCACATCGCGTTGGACTCTGACTGTTTCTCGTAAGTCACGGTCAGAATGCGTTTGAACATGCCACTTTGTACGTAAGAGGCAGCGACAATGGCGGTTGAGCCACCAACCGAGCCAGCCGTGTGCACCCGCAGCATAGGCTTGCCGTTACAGCCAAGCGCATCGGTCAGGTACAGTTCGGGCATGACCATGCCTTCAAACATGTCCGGAGCTTTACCGACAATAACGGCATCGATATCGTCCCAGGTCAGTTCCGCATCCTGCAGGGCCTTGAAGGCCGCATCGCGCACCAGTCCGGCAATAGAAACGTCTTTGTGTTTGGTTTGGTATTTGGTCTGGCCAATACCGACAACCGCAGCTAATTCAGCCATTATGCTCCCTCCAATACCGCGACCAGATTCTGTTGCAGCGCATGACCCGAGGTCGCGTGCGCCACACCACGTTTGCATTCGCCGTTGATGATGCGCATGGCGACTTCGCCAATACGCGACAACCCAGAGGCCATCATCAGGTTACCGGCTAGCACACCACCCGAGGGGTTGATCACAGTGTCATCACCCAGGCCCAGCGCTTTCTTCAGGATAATTTCCTGATGGCTAAACGGTGCGTAAATTTCGGCAATGTCTACCGGACCATTGGCCACACCCGCCGCCTTGGCCGCCGCCTCCGTGGAGGGCGACTTGGTCAGATCGCGAGCACCGAAATGGGCGCTCTCGATGCGATGGTCAATACCCTTCAGTACCGCGTAAGGCTTACCCCACTTCTTGGCCTGCTCAACGGTGGCGATAACCATGGCGCAGGCGCCATCGGATACCGGGCAGCAGTCGTGCTTGCGCAGGGGAGACAGATAGGTAGGCTCGTTCAGCAGCTCATCCGCACTGACGTCACCTTTCAGCTGTGCATGGGGGTTGGATTTCGCATTCTTGCGCGAGCGGGCAACAACCTCAGCCATCTCACGCTCAGTGATCTCACCGCTGTCTAGCATAGCTCGCGCCTGCAGCGCAGCGCTTGAGACCGTATCCAGCCACAGAGGTGCCAGATAGTAGGGGTCCAGCTGCTGCGACAAGACGATAGGCAATTCACCGGGTGATGATTTGCCAAATCCGTACAACAGAGCAGATTCTGCCTGCCCGGTTTGGATTTTCAGCACCGCTTCATACAGAGCCCAGGCCGCGTCCATCTCAACGTGGCTTTCCTTGATCGGCGGCACCGCACCCAGGGCGTCAACACCCAGAACAAAGGCAAAAGCCGCGCCCTGCAGATAGTCACAGGAACCGGAACAGGTAAAGTCCACGTTCTGTGCACTTTCCAGGCCGACATTGTCCAGCACTTTGCGAACAACCGGCATGATCAGTTCAACTTCATTGCGTGCACCGGCGTCGCGAACGCAATCCGACTGCACGAAAGAGACAATCGCTATATCACGCATCTTTCAGTCTCCCGATTTCTTCCGCAGGCACATCGGGTTCGTCGATGGGTGCGAAGTATTGGATATTTTCCATGGCAAAACCCCACTCGCTGGGATCTTTCCACTTGGCCTCTACACGCATGCCAATGCGCACGTCCTCGTTCTTGCACTCACTCAGCAGATGTAGGAACGAAATATTGGCGCCGTCGACCACCAGATTCGCAATAACGTAGGGCGGCTTGATAGGGTTACCCGGTATCGGAATGTAGACGATGGTAAAGGACTGAACAGTCGCCTTATGGGACAGTTCCACTTCTTCGTTGGTCGCCACACCACAGGCAGCACAGGCACCGCGCGGGGGGATATAGACATTGCGACAGGACGGGCAGCGCTGGCCTACCAGCTTGCCTTCCTTGACCTTGGTGAGGAAGCGGGCAGTAGCCTGCCCGGCGGTAAAGTTGTAGTCGAGATAGACGGGCGATTCAATACCGGTAATCGGCTCGAGCGCCTCCTTGTTTGCGTCACTCATGGCAGTCTCCTCAAGCTGGCTCAAAGCAGGCGATATCGGTGATGAAACCCTTGGTTTCGTCAGCCCAGCGCACTTTTACTTTCATTCCGGTGCTCATTTTCGATTCGTCACCGGCATCTACCATGTGAATCATCGGAATGTCGGAACCATCGATCTGGATCTGCGCCCAGGCAAAGGGCTTGTCCAGGTGGTGCTTGCCGCGCGGGTGCTTTACCCAGGCCCAGGTTTTCACCACACCAGTGTCTGGCAGGTCCACGAATTCACTGAGTTCCTCGGCGGTGACCGGATCGTATTCCATCGGCGGTACAATCACCTTGCCGTCGCTTCCCTTGATACCGACGATCTTGCGATCGCGCAGGGCCGTCAGAAAGCGGCCCACCACCGGACCGGTGGTGCGGGTGTAGGTAAAGCCGAGGGTAAACGCCTGTTGCAGTACTTCCGCTTGAGCGGACATAGGCCTGTCTCCTTGCTTACTGGCTAGAAATAACAATGATCAGAAACGCATTAGACGCTTCTAATCCACTGAAAAAATTACATTTTTTTAACAATATCGGCAGCCGCCGACGATGGGATCAGTATTGAGCAGCGAGGGGGATAACTCAATGACAGAATGTGGCCTATTCGTGTGACAAATCCGATCAGGGGGCCGCTGCGCGCTCTGGCCGGATGTCTGACGCTAGACGCGCGGCTTTGCCGCTCACGAAACATCGCACCGCGAAGCAGTGCCCGCTTTTGCGTCCGACGTCCGACCGCCTAACTAAAGCTTCTTTCCCGACTCCCGCTCCAGCGCCTTGTGCATGTTGAAAGCAATCTGCCCCGCCACCCGCTTGGCACGCTCAGCCTTTTGGCCGGCAAAGTGCTCGTCGACGGTCTCCTCGAAATAGGCGAGCCACTGATCAAAGTCAGCACTGCGCAGTTCACGCTTATCGTGAAGCTGGCGATGAATATTCATGGTGTGGCGCTTATAGTTGTTTTCGCCGAGCAATAGCTTTTCCCAGTAAGCCTGAATGCGTGGGAAGTGCTCTCGGATATCGACATTCGCCACATCCAGGAAGATCGGCGCCAGGCGTTCGTCGACCAACAGCTTGTCGTAAAAGGCTTCGACAAACTGGCGGATGCGGTCAGGACTGTCCAGATCGGGTTTTGACATAACGCGTCACACTGTCTGGTTTAATGCCTTGCAAACCAGACTACTTGCCCCGCTTCTTTTTTGCATCCCGCTTTTTCACAAACTTCATCAAACGCTTCTTGCGATTGACCTGCCTCGATGTGAGCTTGTTTTTCTTGCCCTCGTAGGGGTTGTCGCTGGTGCGGAATTCGATACGAATAGGGGTTCCGACCATATCCAGATGTTTGCGGAAGGTCTTTTCCAGATAGCGCTGATAGCTTGCCGGCACTTTGTCGGTCTGATTGCCGTGAATAACCACGATGGGCGGATTCTGACCACCGGCGTGGGCGTAACGCAATTTTATACGACGGCCGTTAATCATCGGTGGCGGATGGTCAAACACCGCGCCCTCCAGAATGGTCGTGAGCTGGCGAGTTGACATCTTGTCTGTTGCCGAGTGGTAGGCCTTGTTCACAGAGTCGTACAGATGCCCTACCCCGGTGCCGTGTAGCGCGGAGATAAAATGCACTTCTGCGTAGTCGATAAACTGCAGTCGTCGCTCCAGCTCAAACTTGACCCGCTCTTTATGGTCGGGATCAAGCCCGTCCCACTTGTTTACTGCCAGCACCAGCGCGCGGCCGGACTCAACCACCTGCCCCAGCAGGTGCAGATCCTGATCGACTACGCCCTCTCGGGCGTCCATCACCAGAATGGTGACATTGGCGTCATCAATGGCCTTGAGGGTTTTGACGATGGAGAATTTCTCCACCACTTCCTTCACGTTCTTGCGGCGTCGGACACCGGCGGTATCAATCAGAGTATAGGGTTCGCCGTCGCGCTCGTAATCGATGTAGATACTGTCGCGCGTGGTGCCCGGCTGGTCAAAAACCACCACACGCTCTTCACCGAGCAGGCGATTAACCAGAGTCGACTTGCCGACGTTGGGGCGACCAATAATCGCGATTCGAGTGCTCTTGAATTTGTCCTCTTCCGGCACTTCCTCTTCTACGGGCGGGAAGGTGGAGACCAATTCATCCAGCAGCTGACGCACACCGCGCCCCTGAGTGGCCGTAATCGGATAGAAATGCTCTACACCAAGCTCGTAAAACTCGGCCATCGCGGTGTTGGGATCAACACCGTCAACCTTGTTCACGACATAGTAGAAAGGTTTGTTACTGCTGCGAAATTTACTCGCAAGTGCATAGTCAGATGGGGTCAAACCCGCTTTCGCATCCAGCAAAAAGAGCACCGCATCGGCCTCTTCAATCGCCGCCAGCGACTGTTCGGCCATAACACTGTCGATACCCTCTTCGTCACCGGTAATACCGCCGGTATCAATGGCAATAAAACGGTTGCGACCGTGGGTGACCTCGCCGTATTTGCGGTCGCGAGTCAGCCCCGGAAAATCCGCCACCAGCGCATCGCGGCTGCGGGTCAATCTGTTAAACAGGGTGGACTTGCCCACATTCGGACGCCCCACCAACGCAACCACCGGAATCATGCTCATTATTGCCTACTAGCGTTTCGGGCCAAACGTGCGGCGTTTCACCCGATAACTGTCACGATCAAAACTGTAGGCGGCCAAACGGCCTTCGTTGCTGAACACGAAGAGTTTGTCGTCAGCAGTAACCATTGGCGCACGCACGCCGCTGTCGTCGAGCTGAACCCGCGACACCAGATGACCATCCACCTGGGAGACAAAATGAAGGTAGCCTTCAAAGTCACCCACCACCAGACTGCCCGAGAGTATAGCTGGCGCCGAGAGTTTGCGACGCGCCAGAACCGTCTGGGTCCAGATTACGCCCTGGCCGTTCTTCTCGAAGGCATGAATACTGCCCTCGGCATCCGCCACGTAGATATTGCCGTAACCTTCCACCGGCCCGGTGTAGCTGGACAGCTCACGCTGCCACAGGGTGCGACCGCTGCGCACATCTATTGCCACCAGATTGCCCTGGTAGCCCGCTGCATAGAGAATGCCACTATCCAGCAACAGCTCACCGTCGACATCTGACAAACGCTCGATTTCCGTACTGCCCTTGGGCACCGATACACGCTGCTCCCAACGCAGTTCGCCGGTTTCCTTGTCGAGCGCCACAACGCGACCGTTGGCCAGACCGGCAAAGACCAGCGGGCCATCAATCAGCGGCGTCGAGGTTCCACGCAGGGTCAAGCGCGGCACTGAGGCTGAGAAGGCCCAGCGTTTTTCACCGGTAACGGCATCCAGCGCGAACAGTTGGCCGTCATAGGTTTGCACTATGACAATCTCGTCGTCACTCGCCGGCGGCGCCAGGACCTCACCGCTCAATTGGGTCCGCCACAATTCTTTGCCCATCAGATCAAAGGCAATGACGACGCCTTCAGTCGTACCGAGGTAAAGGCGTTCGTAATCCACACCGACGCCACCGCTGACTGTCTGCTTCAGTTTCTGCTTCCAGCGAATATCACCATTGCTGATATCGCGGGCCTGAACTTCACCATCAGCGGAGGCGATATACAGCGTGTCGCCTTCTACTGCCGGCCGGAGCTGGTAGAGGCCCTTACCCTGACCATCCCCCACCTTATCGGACCAGATTCGAATCAGATCCCGCTCGGTGACAAAGTCCGTGAGCTCGGCAGGGTCATTTTCTTCTGGCGTACCTGCACAGGCGGCCAGCAATACAGCAGCCAGCGGCAGCAGTAGTCGGTTGAGTTTCATCATTCCTCAGCGGCTCCGTCCTGCACTTGCTGCAGGTCGTTGATTTTCATGTCCAGCAGGGGGTTCGGCGAGGCATTATCCAGTGACGCCAGCTCTGCCTTGGCCTGTTCGTAGGCCGCCAGTGCACCGCTTTTGTCGCCTTGTGCCAGCAGAATATCGCCACGGGTTTCCGCAATCAGAGCGGCATAGCTGCCAAGTTCGGAACCGGCCAATACCTGTTGCGCATCTTCGTAGCGTTTCTGGGCAAGCAGAACGTGGGCCAGGCGCACCTTGGCCTGCAGCAGCATTGGCTCACTGGGCTTTTGTTCCAGCACCCAGCGCAGTTCCGTTTCCGCCTCATCCCATTGACTGCTCTGAGCGGCGTACTTGGCCTTGTACATGGCACCGAAGATGGCGTAGGTGGTGCCCGGGTAATCGGCTTTCAGGGTCTCGGCCAAATGCCGAGCCGTGGTCACTTTCGTGCCGTCGCTTTCAGCGGCAGAATCCGCCTCCAACAGGTTCTGATAGTTGGCTGAAGCTTCAGCCAGACGCGTTTCCTGCTGCTTCTGCCAGCCCTGCCAACCGAACACAGCTGCGATCGCAACCACAACTCCCAGCGCGATAGACTTGCCATTTTCTGCCCACCAAGACTTGAGGGCCTCGACCTGTTCTTCATCCGTGCGATAGGATTCCACGCTTATACCTCTACCAATTCTCTTGTTTTAATTTAACTTGTTTAATCGAGCTGAGCGGCCAGTTCGCTCACCACATCGGCCATGGCAAGTTGCTGCTGCTCACGCTCTTCACGCAACCACTTGACCTGCACCACTCCCTGCTCGGCTTCACTCTCGCCAATAACCAGCGCGACGCGCGCACCGGAGCGATCAGCCTTCTTGAACTGGCTCTTGAAACTGCCACCGCCGCAATGGGTCAGCACCCGCAGAGAAAGGCTCTCGCGCAGGCTCTCCGCCAGCTTCAGCGCCTCGACCTCAGCCCGGCTGCCAGAGCTTACCAGATAGACATCAGCCTGGGCTGTTTTCTCCGGCAAATTTCCAGTCGCCTCAAGCAGCAGGCACAATCGCTCCAGTCCCATGGCAAATCCCACCGCCGGCGTGGCTTTGCCTCCGAGCTGCTCAACCAAACCGTCATAGCGACCGCCGGCACAGACTGTGCCCTGGGCACCAAGCAGATTGGTGGTCCACTCGAACACGGTCAGGCCGTAATAGTCGAGGCCTCGAACCAGCTTCGGATTGCGCACATAGGCAATTCCCAGCGCATCCAGACGCTCACACAAACCGGCAAAATGGACGCGCGAGTCGTCATCGAGGAAATCATCAAACACCGGAGCGTCAGCTAGCAAAGCCTGGGTCTGCTCATTTTTACTGTCGAGGATGCGCAGTGGGTTGGTGGCCAATCGGCGCTGACTGTCTTCGTCCAGCTGATCTTTCAGGGGCGAAAGGTAGGTCACCAGCGCTTCCCGGAATGATTTGCGACTTGCGCTGCTACCCAGGGTATTGAGCTCCAACGTCAGACCTTCTGTTATACCAAGCTCTTTCCAGAAGCGCGCACTCAGGGCAATCAGCTCGACATCAATATCGGGGCCGACCATGCCAAAGGCTTCAACACCCACCTGATGAAACTGGCGCAAACGCCCTTTCTGAGGGCGCTCGTGGCGGAACATGGGCCCGGTGTACCACAGACGCTGAACCTGATTGTAAAGCAGACCGTGTTGTTCACAGGCGCGCACGCAGGACGCCGTACCTTCGGGTCGCAAAGTCAGGCTGTCGCCATTGCGGTCTTCGAAGGTGTACATCTCTTTCTCGACAATATCGGTAACTTCACCGATAGAGCGTTTGAACAGTTCGGTCTGCTCCAGAATCGGAAAGCGGATTTCGTTGTAACCGTAGCGTGCAAGCAGATTCTGAAGTTTGCCTTCCAGATATTGCCAGAGGGGAGAATCATCCGGCAGAAGATCGTTCATGCCGCGAATGGATTGAATTTTTGCCAACGTGCTGAATCCTTGTCTGCGCCGGCGCTCAGGCCTGGCGCGCAATAATATCGTTTTCTTCAGCCTGTTTTTTCGCAACCCGCTCGCGAATCAGGCTTTCGAGATGATCGATTAGCTCACCACTTTGCACTTTGTGGTCTGTCTTGCCATCGATATAAATCATATTACTGGGGCTGGCACCGGTCACACCGATCTCCACTTCCTTGGACTCGCCGGGGCCGTTCACAAAGCAGCCAATCACCGCCACATTAACCGGTGTGGTCACATCTTCCAGCCGGGCTTCCAGCTCATTCATGGTGCCGATCACATCAAAGTTCTGACGCGAACAGCTCGGACAGGCAATAAAATTAATGCCCTTGGAGCGCAGCTTGAGACTTTTCAAAATCTCGTAGCCGACTTTGATTTCCTCAACCGGGTCGGCGGCGAGCGAGACGCGAATGGTATCGCCGATGCCGTCCATCAATAGCATCCCCAAACCTACCGAACTCTTTACGGTGCCACCGCGCAGCGCCCCTGCTTCCGTGATTCCCAAATGCAAGGGTTGCTCAATCAGCGTCGCCAGCTTGCGATAAGCACCAACCGCCAAAAACACATCGGAGGCTTTTACACTTACTTTAAAATCCTGAAAATCGAATCTATCGAGGATATCCACATGCCGCATAGCGGACTCAACCAGTGCATCGGCGGTTGGCTCGCCATATTTGCGCTGCAGATCTTTTTCGAGTGAGCCGGCATTCACACCAATTCGAATAGGGATATTGTTGTCGCGAGCTGCATCAATAACCGCCCGAACTCGGTCTTCGCGGCCGATATTGCCGGGGTTAATCCGCAGACAATCCACACCGTATTGCGCCACTTTTAGTGCGATCTTGTAGTCAAAATGAATGTCCGCTACCAGCGGCACCTCAACCTGCTTGCGAATTTCACGAAAAGCCTCGGCCGCCTCCATTGAGGGTACAGACACTCTGACGATATCCGCACAAACCGCTTCCAGCTGTTTTATTTGAGCAACGGTTGCGGCCACATCGCAGGTGTCGGTATTGGTCATGCTCTGCACCGATATTGGCGCATCGCCACCCACCGGAACATTCCCCACCATGATCTGCCGGGATTTGCGTCGTACTATAGGAGATTCGTGCATCATATTCAGGCCTCGTGCGCCTCAGTGATTGCCGCTTGTCCCGCATCTGCTTCTGCATCCGGGGCCATCACAACAACCGCTATTGCCCAAAGCACGCCGGCAATCACCAGAGCCGCGAGAATCTTGTGCTGCGGCTTGATCGGCGACACTGTCTTGGGCTGGACTTCACTGTCGGTAGACGGGCTTTTATCCCGCAACTGTCGCTCTGCCGCGTCCAGCAATGGCTGTGGTTCAAGATTCAGAAAGCGCGCGTAACTCCGAATATAACCGCGCACAAAAATATCCGCATTCAGGTGGCGGAAATTATTGGCTTCAATGGCTTCGACATTGCTCACCAGCAGATTCAGGCTGTCAGCCACGTCTTTCTGACTCAAGCCCGCCGCTTCACGGGCCTCTCGCAAACTCAAACCGGGGTCTTGCTCGCTCACTATTTTCTCCTAAGGCCGTGTCTGTTCCAGGTAGGCGCGATATTCAAGATATTCGCGTGACTTCGGGTACAGGTTTTTCAGGGCCAGAGCATAGCTGGCATGGGTATTTTTATCGCCGAATTGATCAGCCAGTTTAATACCCAGTAAAAGACTTGCTGCGCTTTGTTTTTTTACGTGCTTCTGGAACTCGTCATAGTAAACCTGCGCCTTGGGGTAATCGCCAAGCGCGTATTGCGTGCGCGCCAGCCCCAACAATGCCGGCGTCGACTTGTTGTCCATCAAGTACGCACGACGAAACGTCCTGCTCGCGTCTTCGATCCGCCCCAGCTTTTCATAACTCAGAGCCAGATTGAGAAAGGCGTTCAGGCGCCCTTCGTAAAGTACATCTTCAACAACCCGTTCAAATTCGCTTGCCGCCTCTTTCTGACGATCCATGCTGAACAGAAAGGCCGCGTAATTGTTGCGAACTCGAGTATTCTTTGGGCCATAACGCAGCGCTTTGCGATAATGTTCTTCTGCCAGTTCGAGTTCACCCGTGTTCTGGAACACCAGGGCTAGCCCCTCATGGGCCTCAACATTTTTAGGGTCGGTTTCGATGGCGTAGCGCAGGTGGCGCTTGGCCGACTCCCATTCACCGCGGCTGATATAGGTACGGGCCAACTGGGCCGACAATTCCAGCGCGCGTTGTTCGTCTTTCTTTTCGCTGTAGGGCGACTCGGTGGTGGTCACGCAGGCAGTCAGCATGAACACGCAAACCAACAGGCCAAATGCTCGCAAGCACGTCATCATAGTTTATTCACCACGTTTATTATTTGTGCTTCAGAATTTTCACGACGCGACAGGTGACGGGCCGCACGCCGGGTGCGATCCACCACCAAACCCGCCAACTGCCCGCAGGCGGCATCAATATCATCACCCCGCGTGGTTCGCACGGTGGTTACGAAGTCTGCCTGGGTGAGGATTTCCCAGAACCGGCGCGTCGCGTTTTTGCTTGGGCGCTCATAATCCGATAGTGAAAACGGATTAAAGGGAATCAGATTAATTTTGCAGGGGAAGTCTTTCAGCAGAGTCGCCAGTTCATGAGCGTGCTCAGGCTGGTCGTTAACACCCGCAATCAACGTGTACTCGACAGTTACTACTCGATGAATATCGGGCTGGCAGCTGATGTAATGTCGGCAGGCCTCAAGCAGCTCGGCTATGGGATAGCGTTTATTGATGGGCACCAGTTCGTTGCGCAGTGCGTCATTGGGCGCGTGCAGAGAGACGGCCAGTGATACCTGCGAGACTTTCGCCAGTTCGTAGAGCTTGGGTACAACACCCGAGGTACTCAGGGTCACCCGACGCTTGGACAGGCCATAGCCAAAATCGTCCATCATCAGATCGGTTGCAGCCACCACATTGTCAAAATTGAGCAGCGGCTCGCCCATGCCCATCATCACCACGTTGGTAACGATGCGTTTTTTGGCACCGAAACCATCATAGGATTTAATCGCCTGCCACACCTGGCCGATGATTTCAGCGGCAGTCAAATCGCGCTGAAAGCCCTGTTTACCGGTGGAACAGAAACTGCAATCCAGACTGCAGCCCACCTGCGAGGAAACACACAGCGTAGCGCGATCCCCATCGGGAATCAGAACGGTTTCAACAACGTTGCCGCCGCCAACACCGATAGCCCACTTGCGGGTACCGTCTTTGGAATCCAGTTGCTTTAAAATTTCCGGTGGACGAATCTCGGCGACGTCCTTGAGCTTGGCTCTAAGCGCCTTGCCCATATCCGTCATCTGCTCGAAGTCATCCACACCGCGATGGTGAATCCACTTCAAAAGCTGCTGGGCGCGAAAGGGTTTCTCGCCCAGCGACACCATAAAGTCTGCGAGCTGGGCGCGGGTCATCCCCAGCAAATTAACTGGTTGCGACTGTCCGTACACAGGGCTCGCAGACTCACTCATGGTTTCAGGGGCGCTCAGTCGCGGTCACAGATGTCGCTGGCGGCGAAGAAATAGGCAATCTCGCGCTCGGCAGAAGCGGCGGAATCTGAACCGTGGGCGGCATTGGCATCGATTGATTCGGCAAAATCAGCGCGGATAGTGCCCGGCTCAGCTTCTTTGGGGTTGGTCGCGCCCATCAGTTCGCGGTTTTTGGCAATCGCGTTCTCACCTTCCAGCACCTGAACAGTGACCGGGCCAGAAGTCATAAAATCAACCAGTGCGGGGAAAAACGGACGCCCCTTGTGTTCGGCGTAGAAACCTTCGGCCTGGGCACGGCTCAGGCGCAGCATTTTAGCGGCCACGATGCGCAAGCCTGCCTTTTCAAAGCGGCTGTAGATCTCGCCAACAACATTTTTTGCTACCGCATCAGGTTTCACAATGGACAGAGTACGTTCCACAGCCATTAGTCAATTTCTCCAATAAAAACAAAGTATTTAAAAAAACCAGCGCCAGTCGCTGGTCCGTTCACAAAATCCGCTAATTATAAGCTTATCTGAGTGAAATGAATATGCCGCCCGCACCCGAATGGCGGGAAGTCAGCCGGTGAATGCCGCCTAGCCGGTCTGTCGCTGGGCGCCGCGCAGACGACTGACCGCCTCAAGCACCTGAGAGGCCGCATCGTCCAGCTCCTCAGCGGTGGTATAGCGGCCAAAACTGAAGCGCACAGAACTCAGAGCCAGGCGCTCTTCCACCCCAATGGCACGCAGTACGTAACTGGGCTCCAGCGTGGCCGAGGCGCAGGCGGAGCCGGTGGAGACCGCCAGATTGCGCAGAGACATCAGCAGCGACTCGCCATCAACGCCAGCGAAACTGACATTGGTGATACCGGGCCAGCCATTACCATTGACAGTGATACTTTCCAGCTCGCTCAGCGCGCCGAGAAACTGTTTGCGAAGCCCTGCCAGCCGATTTTGTTCGTCCTCGAGAGACTCGCCCGCCAGCGCACAGGCTTCTCCAAAGCCCACGATCTGGTGAGTGGGCAAGGTGCCCGAGCGCATACCCCGCTCGTGACCACCACCGTGAATCTGGGGCGCGAGATGACATTGGCTACGTCGCTTTACATACAGCGCGCCGATGCCCTTGGGGCCATAGCACTTATGGGCCGAAATCGACATGAGATCCACGTTCAATTCAGCCAGATTAATCGGCAATTTACCGACACTCTGGGCCGCATCCACATGAAAGAAAGCCTGATGCCCTGTAAGCAGCGAACCGATGGCGGCTATATCGTTGATCGCGCCAAGCTCATTGTTAACGTGCATCAGACTGACCAGGACGGTGTCTTCACGCAGCGCTGCCGCTACCCCGTCCGGACTGATAACACCCTGAGCATCTGGTTCAAGATAGGTAATCTCAAAACCCTTGCCCGCCAGATACTCGCAGGTATCCAGCACCGCTTTGTGTTCGATGCGCGAGCTAATAATATGCTTGCCGCGTTTCGCGTAAGCCTCGGCAACCCCTTTTAGAGCCAGGTTATTGGCCTCAGTAGCACCGGAGGTCCAGACAATCTCGCGACTGTCCGCACCGATCAGATCAGCCACCTGACGCCGACCGTTTTCCACCGCTTCTTCGGCCTTCCAGCCAAGCAGATGTGAGCGCGAGGCTGGGTTGCCAAAGTTGCCTTCCAGAGTCAGGCACGCGGTCATTTTATCCGCGACGCGCGGGTCTACCGGTGTCGTGGCCGCATAATCAAGGTAGATCGGGGACTGCATAAACTTACTCGACCATGGTCATGGCAATTTGATCGGCTTCGCGAAGATTCTGGCGACTGGCGATCTGCTGTATTTCCCGACGCTCCACCAGGCTAGCCAGACTGATTCCGCTGAGGAAATTATGGATCTGATCGCTCAGATCACTCCACAGGTGATGGGTAAGGCAGACCTCCCCTTCCTGGCAGTTCGCTTCACCAGAGCAGTTTGTGGCATCGACGCTTTCATCCACCGCATCAATGATATCCGCCACAAAGGTTTCTGCCGTGGCCTTATCCAGACAGTAACCGCCACCGGGGCCGCGAATACTCTTTACCAGGCCACGCCGACGCAACTTGGCAAACAACTGCTCCAGATAGGACAGGGAAATATGCTGACGTGAGGAAATTTCCGACAGGCTGACCGGCCCCTGACCGCTGTGCAGCGCAAGGTCCAGCATCGCCGTGACCGCATAGCGGCCTTTTGTGGTCAATCGCATTCTCTATGACCTCCCCTCGTGATTACCCGAATCACGAGCTTTCGAATTAAGCAGCGCCGTTTTCATCCGCCACAGACTCGACACCTTTGTGTTGCCGAATCTGGTACTGCGTGGACGTGAGAATACCGCGCAGAATATTCACTTCCATTTCATCCGGCCGCGCCCGCGTATAAAGGCGACGCAGTCGGGTCATCAGTTGCTTTGGTGCATCGGCCTTCAGAAAGCCCAGTTCAAGCAGGGTTTCCTCCAGATGCACCATATAGCGCTCCAGCGCATCGGCTGTCGCCGGAGGCTGGTCCCACTCTTCCAGCGGGTTACCGCTGAGCTCACCGTCAAGCGCCGTCATTCGCAATTCGTAGCACAGCACCTGCACCGCCATCGCCAGATTCAGCGAGCTGTATTCCTCATTCGCCGGGATATTGACGTGCAGGTTACAAAGCTGCAGCTCTTCGTTGGTCAGCCCGCGATCTTCACGACCAAAGACCAAAGCGACTTTATGCTTTGCCGCCTCGCCATAGGCCTGCTTGGCGCAATGGCGCGGATCAAGTAGCGGCCAGGGAATACGACGGCCACGTGCACTGGTGCCAATTACCAGACCGCAGTCGGCAATCGCCTCCTCCAGTGAGTCAAACACTGTGGCGCTGTCTAGTACATCAGTCGCATTGGACGCACGCCAGGTAGCCTCATCGTGGGGAAATTTCTTCGGTGCTACCAAGGCCAGATCGCTGACACACATGTTTTTCATAGCCCGCGCCACCGCGCCGATATTGCCCGGGTGCGAGGTGTTCACCAGTACGATGCGAATATTATCCAAGCTCATACTCAGGCTCCCGCAATCTCGCGAATGCGCTGCACCATCGCGCGCAGACCATTGCCACGGGTCGGGCTGAGATGACGCAGCAGATCGAGCTGCTCGAAATACTGTTCGATATCAAACTCTAGGATTTCGCCGGCTGATTTGTTGTTGTAAGCCGCCAGAATCACACCCAGCAAACCCTTTACGATAAAAGCATCGCTGTCAGCCTGAAACTCAAAGCTGTCGCCGTTCTGCTCGGTTTCCAGCCAAACCTGACTCTGACAGCCACGAATCAAACGGTCTTCAGTCTTGAGCTCGTCGGGCATGGCGGGCAATTCCTTGCCCAGATCAATAATGTATTTGTAGCGATCTTCCCAGCTGTCAAAAAATCCGAGGGTATCGACGATGTCATCTGCCGAAATACTGCGACCAAAGGGGTTTTCACTCACACGCGCATCCATCAGTAAAACATCCCCGTTTCCAGCTGAGCCTCTTCCGACATCATCTCTCGACTCCAGGGCGGATCGAATACCAGCTCAACCTTGACCGATTCAACATTGGGCACCTGGGCTACGCGGTATTCCACATCACCCACCAAGACCGGGCCCATGCCGCAGCCGGGCGCCGTTAATGTCATTTCGATGTACACGCTTTTTGCGCTCTGATTGATCTCGACCTTGTAAATCAAACCAAGGTTAACCAGGTCCACCGGAATTTCCGGATCAAATACCGTGCGCAGGGCATCCCAGACCTGTTCTTCAACAATATCGTCACCGTCAGGCTGCTCAAACTCGAGCACCTCAGGCTCCAGCCCGAGCGCCGCCGCATCGGTGCCATCAACCCGCACCATATTGCCGTTGTAGGTCACGGTGTAGTTGCCGCCCAAGGCTTGGGTGATGGTGACAAAATTGTCCTTGGGGATGGTTATCGGCGTGCCTACCGGCACGATGCGTCCCGGACAATCGGTGACGGTTGTCACCATTCTGCGTTCCATGTGCTTTCTCTCTTAACCCCGCTTCAGTTGACGTTGAAGCTTTCGCCGCAGCCACACTCATCCGATACATTCGGATTGATGAATTTCAGCGTGCGATTCAGCCCCTCGCGGGTATAGTCAATCTGGGTGCCACGCATCATGCCCATGGCATCGGTCGCCACAAACAAGGTGATCCCGTTGTCCAGGGTAAGGGCGACATCGTCAGCCTCTTTCTGCTCAACAATATCGATCACGTACTTGTAACCGGTGCAGCCGCTTTCCTTGACCGACAGACGAATGGCGCCGGCCTTATCGGCCAGCTGCTTGCGAAAATGCTCCTGGGCCGCCTCGGTGACGGTCAGGGCCTGTTCGGGTGTATAGGTTTCTACGCTCATAATTTCACTCCAACCAATTCCGACTTAGAGCAACTCAAAGCAAAAAGGTTTTGGCTTTCTCAAGTCCGGCAAACAGGGCGTCCACATCCTCAAGCGTGTTGTAGAGGGCGAAGGAGGCGCGCACGGTGCCGGGAATGCCAAACTGTTTCATAATCGGCTGGGCACAGTGATCGCCTGTGCGAACCGCAATCCCCTGCTGATCCAGCAGCATGCCCACATCCGCCGGGTGAACCCCTTCCAGTAAAAAGGAAAAGGCTCCGGCAATAGTCTTCGCGCAGCCAATGCGCTTTAGGCCTTCAAAGGCCGCAGCCTTGTCGTGGGCATATTGCATTAATGCTTTTTCATGGGCCGCCAGCGCGGCACGATCCAGCCCCTGCAGATAGTCCACCGCTGCTGCTAAACCGACGGCGCCACCAATATTCGGAGTGCCCGCTTCAAATTTGAAGGGCAGCTCATTAAAGGTAGTGCCCTCAAAGCTAACGGTTTTAATCATCTCACCGCCGCCGTGGTATGGCGGCATTTGTTCCAGCAAGGCCTCTTTGCCGTAGAGCACGCCGGTTCCCGTGGGGCCATACATCTTGTGCCCGGAGAAGGCGTAGAAATCGCAATCCAGCGCCTGCACATCCACATCAAAATGCGGCACGCCCTGGGCACCGTCGATCAGCACTTTAGCGCCAGCGCTGTGAGCCAGATCGATGATCAGCTTGATCGGGTTGACCGTACCCAGCGCATTGGACACATGACCTACAGCGACCAGTTTCACCCGCTCATCAAGCAGGCTTTTGTAGGCCTCAATATCCAGCTCACCCGCTTCCGATACGGGAATCGGCACGACCTCGGCACTGCACGCCTCGGCGGCAAGTTGCCAGGGCACGATATTGGAGTGGTGCTCCATGGCGGAAACCAGAATCCGGTCACCTGTTTTCAGTACGCTGCGCGCGTAACTGCTTGCCACCAGATTGATGCTTTCCGTGGTACCGCGGGTCCACAAGACCTCTTTGCTGCTGCCGGCATTGATAAACTGCACGACTTTATTGCGGGCGTTCTCGAAGGCCACGGTGGCGCGATCACTGAGCGCGTGAGCGCCGCGATGCACGTTGGAATTATCCCGGGCGTAGTAGTTGACCAGCGCATCTATCACCGCCTGCGGCTTCTGTGTGGTCGCCGCATTGTCCAGATAGATCAGAGGCTGGCCATTGACCTCCTGCTGCAACGCGGGAAAATCGCCGCGCATAGCTTTGGCGTCAAAGCCTGTAATAGCAGGCGCCACCGCGTTCATGCAGCCGCCCTCGCCCGATCGAATTTCTTCTCAAAGAGTTCGGATACCAGCGGCGTCAGGTAGTCGCGCACTGGAATATGCGCCAGCTGCTCCAGCAGCTCATTGATAAAGCCAAAGCTCAGCATAATCTCGGCGCGCTCACGATCTACGCCCCGGCTCTGCAGATAGTACAGGGCCTTTTCTTCCAGCTGGGCAATGGTGGCGCCGTGACTGCATTTCACATCATCGGCATAGATTTCAAGCTCAGGCTTGGTATCCACTTCCGCATTGTGACTGGTCAGCAGGTTCTTGTTGCTGAGATCGGCCACGGTTTTCTGAGCATCCTCGTGAATATGGATGCGGCCGTTAAATACCGCTTTGCCGTGGTCACCAATAATGCCGCGAAACACTTCGTGCGTCGTGCAGTTGGGCACCGCGTGTTCAATGCAGGTATGAAAGTCCACCGTGTGTTTGTGGTTCGGCATGTAAATACCGTTCAAGCCACAGTGGGCGCCTTCGCCGCGATGGTGAACCACCACATCGGTGCGCTGCAGGTTGGCACCCAGACTCATCATAAAACTGTTGAGAGTCGCGTCGCGATCCAGATTCACATGCACTCCGCCAATATGAAGCGTGTTTTCTTCTTCCAAGTGCAGGTGGTAGTGAGTCAAGCGCGCATTGGCGTCCAGCTGCAGCTCGGTAACTGCATTGGTAAAACAGTTCTGAGCCTCTTCGGTGCTACTGAAGTGCTCCACCACCGTCGCTTCGGCTGACGTCTCCAGGTGCACCAGCAAGCGCTGGTTGACCGCAAAGTTCTGCGCTTCCGGGGTGGTGATATGATGGATATAAATCGGTGTTTTCACTTGAGCATTTTTCGCCACATGCAGGTAAACACCCTCTTGCAGCCAGCTGTCATTCAGAGCGGCAAACAGGTGTTTTTCACTGTCGGCAATGGTGCCCAGCTTGCTCAGAATCGCCTGTTGCTGGCTTTCATTGGCCTGAGAAAAGCGCACCACTTCCACGCTGTCCGGCAGCTTGTTGCAGGACAGGCTTTCGGAAAACACACCGTTTACAAAGATCAGGGCACAGGCATCTAGGCCTTGAATGGCATCTACCTGTTCACTCAGCTCAGCGCCACTTGCCTGAGGCCAGCGCAGGTAGCTTCCGTCCGCCAGCGCCTGCAGGCTGGTGTACTTCCAGTTTTCGGTTTTGCGGGTCGGGAAAGGGGTCACCTTCCAGCGCTCGCGACCGCGCTGATTAAACTCGGCCAGCCAATCGAGACCCGCTGGCGTCAACTCCGCCGCTTGTTGGGTAAACGCTGTCATTACGCGACCTCTTTGGTGATCCAGCCGTAGCCTTTCTCTTCCAGCTCCAGCGCCAGCGAATGGTCGCCGGACTTGATAATCCTGCCGCCGGACAGTACGTGAACAAAGTCCGGCTTAATGAAATCGAGCAGGCGTTGGTAGTGGGTCACAAGCACTATCGCGCGGTCTTCATTGCGCATGGCATTCACGCCTTCGGCAACCACTTGCAAGGCATCGATATCCAGACCGGAATCGGTTTCATCCATAATGCAGAGCTTGGGTTCTAGCAGCATCATCTGCATCAGCTCGTTGCGTTTCTTTTCGCCGCCGGAGAAGCCTTCGTTCACACCGCGCTTCAGGAATTGATCATCCAGGTTCACGGCTTTGCACTTTTCTCGGGCCAACTTCATAAACTGGACTGAATCGATCGGCTCCTGCCCGCGATGTTCGCGCACCGCGTCAACCGCGGTTTTCAGAAACTCCATATTGCTCACGCCGGGAATTTCCACCGGGTACTGGAAGGCTAGAAACAAGCCTTCACGTGCGCGCTCTTCGGTGTCCATATCCAGCAAGTTCTTACCATCAAACTCGACGCTACCGCCAATAGCCTCGTAGTTTTCCCGGCCCGCCAGCACATGACCGAGCGTGCTTTTACCGGAACCGTTCGGCCCCATAATGGCGTGCACTTCGCCCGCTTTCACTTCAAGGCTGAGACCTTTCAGAATTTCCTTGTCGCCGACACTGGCGCGTAATTCTTTGACAGACAACATTGACTGATACTCTCCAACAATTTTTCTGGTGCGGCCCTATCTGGCCGCACCGCAAAGACGAATAAGTTTTAACCTACCGAGCCTTCCAGACTCACCTCGAGCAGCTTGCCGGCTTCAACCGCAAACTCCATGGGCAGCTCTTTGAATACTTCCTTACAAAAACCATTAACGATCAGCGAAACCGCTTTTTCGGCGTCCAGCCCGCGCTGCTGACACAGATAAAGCTGATCCTCACTCACCTTGGAGGTGGTCGCCTCGTGCTCTACCACCGCGCTGGGATTGCGGCTCTCGATATAGGGGAAGGTATGGGCGCCACAGCGATCGCCAATCAACAGCGAATCACACTGGGTGTAGTTACGGGCGCCTTCGGCGCGCTGACTCATGCGCACCAGGCCGCGATAGGCGTTCTGGCTCTGACCGGCAGAGATACCCTTGGAGATGATGGTTGAGCGGGTGTTTTTACCCATGTGAATCATCTTGGTGCCGGTATCCGCCTGCTGGAAATTATTGGTCAGGGCGACAGAGTAAAACTCACCCACGCTGTTATCGCCTCGCAGCACCACACTCGGGTATTTCCAGGTCACCGCAGAACCGGTTTCCACCTGGGTCCAGGAAATCTTGGCACTGTCGTGACACACGCCGCGCTTGGTCACAAAGTTGTAGATACCACCCTTGCCTTCCTTGTCGCCGGGATACCAGTTCTGCACGGTGGAATATTTAATCTGGGCGTTGTCTAGCGCCACCAGCTCAACCACCGCCGCGTGCAGCTGGTTCTCATCACGCATGGGCGCGGTGCAACCTTCGAGGTAGCTCACATGGCTGCCCTCTTCGGCCACAATCAGGGTGCGCTCGAACTGGCCGGTTTTGGCCTCGTTGATACGGAAGTAGGTGGATAGCTCCATCGGGCAACGCACGCCCTTGGGGATATAAACAAAGGAGCCATCACTGAATACGGCGCTGTTCAGGGCTGCGTAAAAGTTGTCCTTGCGCGGCACCACAGAGCCCAGATACTTTTTGACCAGCTCGGGGTATTCGTGAACAGCTTCAGAAATAGAGCAGAAAATCACGCCCGCTTCTAACAGCTTGGCGCGAAAGGTAGTGCCGACCGAAACCGAATCAAATACCGCATCGACCGCTACACCGGCCAGCATCTCCTGCTCATGCAGCGGAATACCGAGCTTTTCGTAGGTGCGCAGCAGCTCGGGATCTACCTCATCCAGGCTTTTGGGCTTATCCGCCATACTCTTGGGGGCCGAAAAGTACGAAAGGGCCTGAAAGTCGACCTTCGGGTAGCGCACATGGGCCCACTCAGGCTCGACCATCTCCAGCCAGCCGCGATAGGCCTCCAGACGCCATTCCAGCATCCAGTCGGGCTCGCCCTTCTTGTTGGAAATAAAGCGGATAACGTCTTCATCCAAGCCCGGAGGCAAGGTATCCGACTCAACCGAGGTGTAAAAACCGGCCTCGTAGTCGTTTTTCAGCAGGGTATCAATTTGGGCCTGTTCGCTTTGCGACATAATCCTGGACTCAAAATTTCTATGAAAATCAAATAACTGGGCTTCGCCTGCAGGGCAGACTCCTACAATCGGCACGATGGGAGCGAGCCCTGCTCGTAGAGGGTGTATTGTGACAAAACCGAGTAAATTACTCAACTATTAGTCAGGGTGATTTTGGCGTGGTGACAAGGAGGGAAAAGCAGGCGCACGCGCCCACTCAAAGCAAGGCGCGGCTGCCAATGACTGGGACCGTATCAGGCCGCTTGTTGAGCGTCCCCGTGCTCCAACCAATGCAGAGCAAGATCGCTTTCTTCGGAGGTAAAGCCTCGAATTTCCATCCAGGAAAACAGATGCCCCTCCCAAGCGCTGAGTTTGCGTATCCAGGTTTTGTCGCATACCACCGCGATGCGCTCAAAATGCCGATACGCCTTAAAGAAAGCGCCGATATGCGACAACTCAAACCCGATGGCAGCCAAAGAAGGCCAGTGAAACTCACTGACAGTGACCAGCATATGTCCACGCTCCATATCAGTGGTCACACGGCTCAATTCTTCGAGAAAGCTCTGCATATCTTCTTTGGTAATCGAGCCCTGCATTTCAACATCGATACGATTCAAATCAACTGGGAATACTGTAAGCATGATTTTGTCCTCGCGGCGTAAACCGCCGCCAACCGCATTGGACAAAGCATAGGCCATAGGCACGCTCGAGGCTGCAAATCTCAGCGTTATAGTTAACATTAATCTAACAGCGAGCAAGTCTATCGTAGCAATGACTAAAAAGGGCGGCACTAGCACTCAGGCGACATTGCATGAGTGTTAGCGGCAAGTATCCAGGCCGATGAGGCCGCCACAACGAAATTCAGCCCGACGCTTCCCACACAAACCGCCACGTGGACAATCGCTCCACATAGTCAGCGCAAACCCACAGATCAGCGACCGCAGCCAATTCGTTATCCAGATAAATAAGCGGCAAGCGGTCTCGTCGCCACGGCGGCACCCCACGCTCCTGCAGGAGCTTTTTCAGACGTTGGGAATGGGCGCGCCCGGCAGGCTGGCAGCGCTCTCCGCCACGCCGAAATCGAACCGTGAAGCGCTCTGGCTGGCCCCCACCCAAGGCGCTTAGCTTACCGGCACCGGGCAATTCCAGCACAGATCCTCCATCCCAAGTCAGCTCCAGCTTTGCATCGAAAGGCTCCAGCTGGGTGATATACAGAGCTTCTTTAAAGCGGCGCACCTGGAACTCACCCAGTTCGAACACCGGCTCTGCGTCGGGAGAAGACCAGAGCATGGATTTTTGCAGGGCTTGCAACTGAGCCAGTGAAGGCGTCAGCCCGGCTTGAGACAACCACTGCCGCAGCGCCGCATTGCGGTCACCTTCGTCCAGACTGCGCAGGGCTTCCAGATCCAGTGCTGTCCACGCGCTTTTGCGAGTGTGAAAGGTCAGATTGCTGAGGCTGTCTTCGGGCAGCGCTGTTGCCGCCAGCCCCGCAAGCCTTGCAAGGGTATTGCGATAAGCAGGCCAGCGCGCTTCTACCTGAGGCAGAATGTTGTGGCGCAGGTAATTGCGATCAAAACTGGTGTCGCGGTTGCTGGGGTCTTCAATCCAGTCGAGCTGATGCTGGCGGGCATAGTTTTCCAGCTCGCTGCGTGACAAACCCAGCAGCGGTCGCACCAGCAAGGCGTCACCCAGTTCGCGCTCGCGGGGCATCCCCTTCAAGCCTTCAAGCCCGGTGCCGCGAAACAGTCTGAGCAGCAGGGTTTCGGCCTGATCATCAAGGTGGTGAGCCTGCAGCAGTACATCGCCAGCCTCAAGAAAGGAATCAAAGGCCTCATAGCGCGCCCGGCGGGCCGCTTCTTCTACGCTGGCGTTATCGTCTACGGAAACAGCTAACGCATGAAAGGCAATGCCCTGCGATTTAGCAAAACCTTCGCAGTGGCGCTGCCAGTCGTCGGCCTCTGCCTGAAGACCGTGGTGAATATGCAAAGCGTGCAGCGGGGGGCGCTCAGACAGAGTATTTAAAGCATGCAGTAAAACAGTGGAGTCGAGCCCACCACTAAAGGCGACCACCCAGCGCGGGCGGTCGAGGTAGGGCTCAAGCAGTTCGAGAAGAACGGATTCCATAATGAACCCGAAGTGCAATCTTAGCTGTTGCCGTAGGACATCAGGCGCTCGTAGCGGCGCGCCAGCAAATCGTCCATCGGCTGGGATTGCAGGTCCTGCAGCTGTTCGAGCAGGTGTTTCTTCAGGCGTTCGGCCATCAGGTCGATATCACGATGGGCGCCGCCCAGCGGCTCGGGAATGGTCGAATCCACAATGCCCAGCTCTTCCAGTACCGTGGAAGTAACCCCCATGGCCTCGGCGGCATCCGGCGCCTTTTCACTGGTTTTCCAGATAATGTTGGCGCAGCCTTCCGGCGAAATAACAAAGTAGGTGGCGTACTGCAGCATAGCCAGGTGGTCACCGACACCGATACCGATTGCGCCACCGGAGCTGCCCTCGCCCACCACCACACAGATAATCTGGGTTTTCAGGCGCGACATAACCGCAAGGTTCTGGGCGATGGCTTCACTGATACCGCGCTCTTCACTGTCGATTCCGGGATAGGCTCCTGGGGTGTCGATCAAGGTAATGACGGGGATTTTAAATCGCTCGGCCAGCTCCATCAGACGCAGGGCCTTGCGGTAACCCTCGGGCTTGGGCATGCCGAAATTGCGTTTGACCTTTTCCTGCACGCCGCGGCCTTTCTCCTGACCGATCACCATCACCGGCTTGCCACCCAGCCGGGCGATACCACCGATGATGGCCTTGTCGTCGCCAAAACGGCGATCGCCGTGCAATTCGTCGAAGTCCTCAAAAATGCGGTTGATGTAATCGAGGGAGTAAGGGCGCATCGGATGACGCGCTACTTTGACGATGTCCCAGGAGGTCAGCGAGCTGAAAATCTTCTCGGTGAGCTTGGTGCTCTTTTCCCGCAGCTTGGTGATTTCTTCAGTAATGTTGAGATCGTTGTCATTGCCCACCAGCTGCAATTCCTGGATCTTGGTTTCCAGTTCAGCGATGGGCTGTTCAAAGTCTAGGTAATTCGGGTTCATTACTGGCCTGTCTCTGTTGAGCGCCCGGAGAGTTAACACCGAACACTTATTTTTTCTTTAAAAACAATGCGTAAGAGCACAGCATTATACTTTATTCGTAATCGATGACCACGTTATTAATGCCGCAGTCATCACGCAATCGAACAATCAATTCATCGCTGGGCCGTACCTGCCACTCCTCGCCCAGGCGAATATCCGCGCTGCACTCCTCCCGGCGATAGGCGATCACCACCGGGCAGGAACCGCCTTTGGCGTGTTGCAGATGGGATTTCACCCGCTGGATGAACTGCTCTGCCATCTGCTCCGAGGAGAGCTGCAGCCGCAGGCGCTTGGCCCGGATTTCTCGGGCCTCATCCAGTGTCACCAAGGTATCAGCCGCCATTCTCAGGCCACCAGTAAAATCGTCGTGGGACACCTTACCCTCAACCACCAGTATCTGGTCTTTGCCCAGCTTCTCGCGAGCCTGCTGAAAGACCTCCGAATACAGTGCCGCATCGATTCTCGCGCTGCGGTCATCGAGAGTCACCACGGCCATATCGCCGCGCCGGGTTTTAATGACCCGCATGCCCACCACCAGCCCGGCGACCTTGCTGGTCTGATTATCCGGCTTCAGGTCGACAATACGCTTGGGCACAAACTGCCGAATCTCGGCTTCGTAATCATCAATTGGGTGCCCGGTAACATAGAGGCCAAGGGTGTCTTTTTCGCCCTGCAAACGCTCACGGGTATTCCAGCGGCGCACATTGCGAAAATCTTCGTACACATCGCGTTCGTCGGCGGCCAGGGTCTCGCCGAACATATCGAGCATGCCCGCCTCTTCATTCTTCGCGGTCTGTTCTGCGCCTTTCACCGCCTCCGGGAGACTTGCCATCAGCACTGCGCGATCTTCGCCGAGTGAATCAAAGGCGCCGGCGCGAATCAGGGCTTCCAGCGCCCGCTTATTGGCTTTGCGCGGATCAGTGCGGGTACAGAAGTCGAACAGGTTTTTGAAGGGGCCGCCCTGCTTGCGCGCCGCAATCAGGTTTTCAACAGGACCTTCACCGAGGCCTTTAATAGCGCCGAGGCCGTAGATGATTTCGCCTTCATCGTTAACCGTAAACTTGTACTCGCCCTGATTCACATCCGGCAGTTTCAGCGGCAGCTTCATCGCCCGGCATTCTTCGATAAAGGTAACGATCTTGTCGGTGTTATCCAGTTCCGAACTCATGACCGCCGCCATGAACTCCGCCGGATAATGGGCCTTCAGCCACGCCGTCTGGTAAGACACCAGTGCGTAGGCGGCCGAGTGGGATTTGTTGAAACCGTAGCCCGCAAACTTCTCCATCAAATCGAAAATATTGGAGGCGAGGTTTTTATCAAAACCCTTTTCAGCGGCACCGGCCATAAACAACTCGCGCTGCTTGGCCATTTCTTCAGGTTTTTTCTTACCCATCGCCCGGCGCAACAAGTCAGCGCCGCCGAGTGAATAACCGCCCATTTCCTGGGCGATCTGCATAACCTGTTCCTGATACAGGATGATGCCGTAGGTGGGCTCCAGGATTGGCTTGAGGCACTCATGCTGGTATTGCGGGTGAGGATAAGACGGTTCTTCGCGACCGTGCTTACGGTTGATAAAGTCATCAACCATACCCGACTGCAGCGGGCCAGGCCGAAACAGGGCCACCAGTGCGATGATATCTTCAAAGCGGTCAGGCAACAGACGCTTGATCAGGTCTTTCATGCCCCGGGATTCAAGCTGGAAGACCGCCGTGGTCTCGGCCCTTTTCAGCAGGGTAAAGGTATCCGGGTCTTCCAGCGGAATCGCCATGATATCGAGCGCTTCCTCGCCCACCTTTGCCCGTTTGCCGTTGATGATTTCCAGCGCCCAGTCGATGATGGTTAGGGTGCGCAGGCCGAGAAAGTCGAACTTGACCAGCCCCGCTTCTTCCACGTCGTTTTTGTCGTACTGGGTCACCAGACCGCCACCGGCGTCGTCACAGTAAAGCGGCGAGAAATCCGTTAATCTGGAGGGCGCGATCACCACGCCCCCGGCGTGCTTACCCACACCGCGGGTTATGCCTTCCAGCTTCTGGGCCATATCCCAGATTTCCTGGCCCGCCTCATCTTCTTCGAGATACTGGCGCAGGGCCTCTTCCTGCTCGTAGGCCTTCTCCAGCGTCATGCCCACTTCAAAGGGTATGAGTTTGGAAAGCTTGTCGCCCACCATGTAGGGCTTGCCCTGCACCCGGGCCACGTCTCGCACCACCGCCTTTGCCGCCATGGTGCCGAAGGTGATGATCTGACTGACCGCCTCCCGGCCATAGTGATCCGCAACATAGGAAATCACCCGGTCGCGGCCTTCCATACAGAAGTCGACATCAAAGTCGGGCATAGAAACCCGTTCGGGGTTCAGGAAGCGCTCGAACAGCAGGTCGTATTCAATCGGGTCGAGGTCGGTAATTTTTAAGGCGTAAGCCACCAGCGAGCCGGCACCGGAGCCTCGCCCCGGCCCCACCGGAATGCCGTGATCCTTGGCCCACTGGATAAAGTCCATTACGATCAGGAAGTAACCGGGAAAGCCCATCTGCAGAATGATGTTCAGCTCAAAGTCGAGCCGCTCCCGGTATTCCTTTTCGATGGCGGGAAAATCGGGTGAACTGGTATCGAACAGAAACTCCAGCCGCTCATCCAAGCCCTTGTGCGACAGCTTGCGGAAAAACTCGTCCTGGGTCATGCCCTCTGGAATAGGATACTCAGGCAGATAATACGTACCCAGCTCAATTTCGACATTGCAGCGCTTGGCAATTTCCACCGTGTTTTCCAGCGCCTCTGGAATATCGGAAAACAGCTCCGCCATTTCCTCCGGCGAGCGCAGGTATTGATCGGCGCTGTAGCGCCGCGCTCGGCGCGGGTCATCCAGGGTTCTACCGTCGGAGATACACACCCGGGTCTCGTGGGCCTCGTATTCCTCGGCTTTCAGAAACTGAACATCGTTGGTAGCAACCACAGGGCAGCTCAACTCCGCTGCCAGTTCAACGGCAGCGTGCAGATAGTCTTCTTCGTACTCCCGATGGGTACGCTGCAATTCAAGGTAGAAGCAGTCGGGGAAATCTGCCATCCAGCCGCGCAGACAGTCGGCAGCCTGATCGCGCTTGCCCGACAGGAGGTATTGGCCCACATCGCCTTCACGGCCACCTGACAGCACAATCAGCCCTTCGCTGTGCTCGCGCAGCCACTGCCGGTGCAGATAGGCCTTCCCCTGCTGCTGGCCTTCCTGATAGGCGCGGGATATCAGTACCCGCATGTTGGCGTAGCCGTCGTTGTTTCGCGCCAGCAGCACAATCTGGCTTATGTGGTCCGGGTCGTGCTCGTCCCGAAGAAAGAAATCAGCACCGTAAATCGGCTTGATGCCGGCGCTGTAACAGGCCTTGTGAAACTTGATCAGGGCGTAGAAATTGCAGCGATCGGTCAGCGCCACCGCCGGCATACCTAGGTCACTAACGCTTTTTATCAGCGGTTTGATCCGCACGATACCATCGGACAGGGAGTATTCGGAATGTACCCGCAGGTGAACAAACCCGGTCATGAAAGCTCCTCGACTATTTTTCGCACTGGCGCGTAGGAACGACGATGAAAAGGCGTTATGCCGTGCTCGCGCAGGGCATCCAGATGCACCTTGGTAGGATACCCCTTGTGGCTGGCAAAACCATAGTCGGGATACTGCACAGCCAGAGCATCCATTTCCGCATCGCGAGTGACCTTTGCCAGAATCGAGGCGGCCGCGATGCAGGCGTGCAGGCTGTCGCCCTTCACCACCGCCTGGGCGGGGTAATGCCATTTGGGCAGTTTGTTACCGTCTACCAGCACGTATTGGGGCTGGGTTGGCAGGGCCTCTACCGCGCGCTTCATCGCCAGCAGGCTCGCCTGCAGGATATTGAGGCTGTCTATTTCGTCTATGGAGGCGCGGGCGATACTGTAACTAAGCGCCTTGTCCCGAATTTCATCAAACAGATAGAGACGCTTTTTCTCGGTCAGCTTTTTGGAGTCATTCAAGCCGCCAATCGGTCGCGCCGGATCGAGAATCACGGCTGCAGTAACCACGTCTCCAGCCAATGGGCCGCGTCCCACTTCGTCGACGCCGGCGGTCAGCTCGGGAAACTCGAAACTGTCGAAAAGATCAGCCATGGGCACTTGCCTCCGCCAATTCCCAAACCGCCTCTGCAGCGCTGTCACTGGCATTGAGCGCAATATCGCGATGCATTTGCGCAAAACGGGCTTTGAGCTCATCCACCTCAGAACCACCCTGCAGCCGTTCCAGCAACAGTGGGCCGAGTACATCCGGGCGCACATCATCCTGAATAATTTCCGGCACCAGGGCCTTGGCGGCCAACAGGTTCGGCAGGGAGATATGCGGTGTCTTAACCAGGCGGGATAGAATTTTATAGCTCAAACTTCCCATGCGGTAAGCCACCACCATCGGTCGCTTGAGCAACATGGCTTCCAGCGTAGTGGTGCCTGACGCCATCAATACCGCATCGGCAGCCGCCATTACCTCTCGCGACTGGCCGTCCAGCAATTGCACGCTCGTGTTGCGATTCGCCAACAGCTTTTCCAGTTGCTTGCGGCGCTCGGTGCTGGCGGCGGGAATCAAAACCTTCAAATCGGGCAGCCGCTCCAACAGCCAATCTACGGTATCCAGGAAGGCTGGCGCCAGATGCCCCACTTCGCCGCCGCGGCTGCCGGGCAGTACCGCCAAAACCAGCTCGTTATTAGTCAGCCCGAGTGTGTCCCGCGCGGAAATGCGCTGATCTTCCAGAGGAAACTCATCGGCGAGGGGGTGGCCCACAAAGCGCACGGGCACCTGATTGGCCTCGTAGAAGGCCGCTTCAAAGGGCAGCAGGGTCAGCATTAAATCCACCGCGCGGGCAATGGTTTTGATTCTGCCCTGCCGCCAGGCCCACACCGACGGACTGACGTAGTGCACAGTCTTGATGCCCGCACTTTTCAGATCCGCCTCGATATTAAGCGTAAAATCCGGCGAGTCGATGCCGATAAACACATCGGGGCGCGTTTCACGAAAGTGCTGCTTCAGATGCTTTCGCATGCGCAGCAATTCCGGCAGGCGCTTGAGGGGTTCGGTCAGGCCCATCACTGACAGGCGATCCATGGGATAAAGGCTGTTAAAGCCTGCCGCCAACATGCGCGAGCCGCCGACGCCGTCGAAGTGGAGTTCGATGCCTGACTGCTCAGCGCGAGCCTGCAGGGACCTCATCAAACCGGCCCCGAGGATATCGCCGGAGGCCTCCCCGACGACAATACCGATATGTAGTCTTCGTTTCGCCATGGGCTCCAGCAACGTTATTGTTGTAGTGGATCGCGCAGCTGAGCGATGCGGATGGTGTCGCTAGCGGACAATACCCCGTGATGACTGGCGAATCGATTCCACCAGCAAATTAACTTCAGGGGTTTTCTCCGCCAGTTCTTCCAGTTTCAACAGGGCTTCGTCGGTGGTCAGCCCCTGCCGGTAAATCAACTTGTAAGCGCGGCGGATGTCACTGATCGCCTCGCTGCTGAAACCGCGGCGTTTGAGCCCTTCAACATTGATGCCCTTTGGCTCCCCCGGATTGCCGGTAACGGTCACGTAGGCGGGAACATCCTTGCCCACCGCAGCGCCCATGCCCAAAAAGCTGTGTGCGCCCAGTTTGCAGTATTGATGTACCAGCGCATAACCGCTGAGGATGGTCCAGTCACCGAGAATGACGTGTCCGGCCAGCGCCGAGTTGTTGACCATGATGCAGTGATCACCCAACACCGAGTCGTGCCCCACGTGGGAGTAGGCCATCAGTAGATTGTTATTGCCGATAACCGTTTCGCCGCGATCCTGTACGGTCCCGCGATGAATCGTCACGCCCTCACGGATGACATTGTTGTCGCCAATGATCAGGCGTGTGGGTTCACCGTTGTACTTGAGGTCAGGAGTATCTTCACCCACTGAAGAAAACTGATAGATATGATTGCCGCGCCCCATGACAGTGGGCCCCTTGAGCACCACGTGAGAGGCGATGGTGCAGTCGTCTCCGATCTCGACATCGGGCCCCACAATTGTCCAGGGGCCAATCTCGACGTTCTCGCCAATTTTGGCAGAGGGATCAATAATGGCGCGAGGATCAATCATTTCAGCGGGCCCGGTCTGCGCACAGGATGGTAGCGGAACAGGCCAGTTTGCCCTCAACGTAGGACTGGCACTCAAACTTCCAGATGCCGCGCTTGTCAGACACGTACTGCACTTTCATTTCCAGCTGATCGCCGGGCACTACCTGGCGTTTGAAACGCACATTGTCGACACCCGCAAACATATAGATGGAGCCATCGGAGGGCTTTTTATCCATGGTTTTGAAGCCGAGAATGCCGGCCGCTTGAGCCATGGCTTCAATGATTAATACGCCGGGGAAAATCGGAATCTCCGGAAAATGCCCGTTAAAAATGGGTTCGTTGATGGTGATGTTCTTGATCGCGGTAATACTCTTGCCCAGCTCGATCTCAACCACCCGATCCACCAACAGAAAGGGGTAGCGGTGCGGGAGGTACTCCCGAATTTCATTTACATCCATCAACATTGAGGTCTATTTCCCAGAGGTTTCTTTAAACAGTTTTTCTATTTCGCCAAGGCGTTTATTCAGCGTATCCAGCTGCGCAAAACGTACTGCGCTGCGACGCCAGTCACCGGTAGGCATCATCGGCGTTCCCGATGAATAGGACACACCCGGCTCAGTAATCGACTTGGTCACCAACGTACAGGCCGTCACATGAACTCTGTCCGCTACCGTCAGGTGACCGACGATTCCGGCGCCACCACCGACAGTGCAGTTGCGGCCAATCGTTGTACTGCCAGCTACCGCAGCACGCCCGGCAAAGGCACAGCCATCGCCAATCACCACGTTGTGCGCAATCAGCACCTGACTGTCGAAAATTACGTCGTTACCGATAACCGTGTCGTCCAGCGCCCCCCGATCAATGGTGGTACCGGCGCCGATTTCCACCCTGTCCCCGATACGCACACCGCCCAGCTGAAAAATCTTTGTCCAGGCCCCTTGATTGGGCGCAAAGCCAAAACCATCGGCCCCGATGACAGCGCCGGAATGTATACGCGCATCGCTGCCAATGATAACCCGATGGTAGATACTGACGTTGGGGAACACCACACAGCGCGGGCCGATTTCGACGTAATCCGATAACACCACACCCGGATGAAGGGTAGTGCCCTCGCCGATGACGCAATGTTCACCCACCACCGCGTTGGCACCGATACTGACGCCCTCCGCCAGTTTCGCAGAAGCCGCCACCACCGCACTGGGGTGCACACCCGCTAGGCGAGGCGTATCGTCAAACAGCGCGCTTGCGCGGGCAAAGGCGAGATAGGGGTTATCGGAAATCAATGCGGGCAAGGAAGTTTGCTCCGCCATATCGCGATGCAAAATCACCGCTGTAGCACGGGTATCGGACAACTGTTTGCGGTATTTTGGGTTGGCCAGAAAGCTGAGATCGCCCTCCCCGGCCGAGGCCAGCGTCGCCAGCCCTCGAATCTCGAGACTCGCGTCCCCGACACACTCCAGTTGCAGCTGTGCTGCCAGTTCACCCAGGGTAAAGGTCGAGGACGCGCTCATGAATTACTTGGCCTGGTTGATCTTGTCAGTAACCTTGGCAGTAATGTTGTAGGCGTTGGTCACGTGCAGGGTCGCCTTGGCGTCCAGGATCATGCCGATGTCGTCATCCTTGATCATCTTGTTGACCACTTCCTGCAGTTTCGGTCCCAGTTCCTGAACCACTTCCTGCACCAGCTTCTGCTCGGCCGCTTTCAGCTTGCGGTAAACGTGCTCGATATCAGAGCGCTTTTCGCTGATCTTCTGGGTCTGGGCCTGCAGCTGCTCCTGGTTCATTACCGCGCTGTCTTTCTTCAGCTTGGCAACCAGGTTGTTGTGCTCTTCCTGCAGTTTTTCCACTTCTTTCAGGTTGGCCTTGAATTCCTTTTCTTCACGCATGGCCTTCAGACGTTCCTGGGCCTTGTCGCTGTTCAGAATAGCGGCCTGAACGTCCAATACCACAATGCTCTCTGCGGCCAGTGAAGCGCTGGCAGCCATGGCCAGCAGCAGCGAAAAGGCGACAGTTTTCAATTTCAACACAATACTTCTCCCGATGTTATTTGGTTACAACTCTACTTAGAAGGTGCGTCCCAGCGAGAACTGGAACACTTCGGTCTCGTCGATGGCTTCGTCGTTAAGCGCTCGCGCCAGACTGAACGTCAGTGGGCCCATCCCGGTAATCCAGGTCAGGCCAAAGCCCGCAGAATAACGCAGTTTCGACAAATCCACACTCGAACAGTTGAGCTGGGTGGAACGACAGCTCGAACTGAATACATTGCCCGCATCAAAGAAAAAGCCGGAGCGGACGGAGCGCTGGTCTTTCACAAAGGGCAGCGGCACCAGCAACTCGATGCTGGCTTCAATCAACACGTTACCACCGAAGGGGTCGGTATCGCGTTCAAAGGGGGTGGTGATCAATTGGCCGGTTGCCGGGTCAAGCACATAACCCAGTTCATTGGACAGTGCGGTTGCGTTGCCGCTGCCGTCAACAGCTGTGGCCGCCTGAGATACACGGTAAATCTGTGCCGGCGTACTGTGTGGCCCAAGCGTGTTGCTCTTGTAGCCACGAATCGAGCCAAAACCGCCGGCGTAGAAGTTCTCGAAGAAAGGCAGCTCATCGAGATCACCATAGCCGTCGCCATAACCCAGCTCGGTTTTAAAGCGCATCACAAAATCACCGACCAGCGGCAGATAGGCCTGACCATTAAACATGACCTTGTAGTACTCGGTATCCGAACCCGGTAGAGCCACTTCCAGCGACAGGGTCTGCGAGGTGCCGCGGGTTGCCAGCAGGCCGCGGTTCAAGGTGGACCGGCGCCAATTGGTCGATACGGTGTAATTGTTGAACTCATCGCCGTACAAATCCAGAAAGCCGGGCTCACCCGCAGGCGCGGAACCGGCAGGCAAGGCGCTGAGCGGCTGCAAGGTTTCGGGGCCGGTGTAAGTACCCGTAGAACTGTCGAAATTTGACTGATAGAACTGATTCACCGTTTCGAAGAAACGAGGGCTGGATTTGATTTCCTGCACCGCGCCAATACCCGCTTCGATTTCGGTATTGGCAAAACCGAGGCTGAAGCCCAGACGCTGGATTTCAGACAGTGGGTAGCTGAAGTTCAATGCCGCACCCGCCGTATTGGTGGTATAGCTGGCAATGTTGACTTCATCCAGATCGGCTTTGCGGTAGTACACACTGAAACCACGACTCACGCCGTCCTCGGTGTAGTACGGCTCCATGTAGTTAAAGCTGACGTTGGTCAGGAAGTCAGAGCGCGACAGGCCAATGCCCACCTGCTTGCCGGTACCGAAGAAGTTGTTCTGCTGGATGTTGGCGCCCAGTATCAGACCGCTGTCCTGGGAGAAGCCGACACTGGCAGCCAGCGAGCCGGAGCTCTGTTCTTCGACCACGTATTCCAGATCGATCATGTCGTCGGTGCCCGGCACTTCGCGGGTTTCCACCTTGGCCTCTTTAAAGAAGCCCAGTCGTTCCAGGCGAACCCGCGACAGCTCGATATTGGACTGGGAAGCCGGTGCCGATTCCATCTGCCGCATTTCACGGCGCAGCACTTCGTCGGAGGTACGGTGATTGCCGGAGAAATCCACACGGCGCACGTAGGTGCGCTTGCCCGGATCGATAAAGAACTTCAGGTCGACAACCTTTTCTTCTTCATTGATTTCCGGAATACCGGATACCCGAGCGAAGTTATAGCCGTCGTTGCCCAGTCGCTTGGTAAGCAATTCTTCGGTCGCGGTTAGCTTGGCCTGGGAAAAGGTTTCTTCCGTTTTCGGCAACAGGAAGGGAGTCAACTGATCTTCCGGCAGCACCACATCACCGGACAATTCAACCTTGCCGACTTTATAGACCTCGCCCTCGGAAATATTGGCGGTGATATAAACCTCTGCCTTGTCCGGGCTGATCGCCACCTGGGTGGAGTCAATATTGAACTTGATATAGCCGCGATCCAGATACCAGGAGCTGAGCTTTTCCAGATCACCTTTCAGTTTTTCCCGGGCGTATTTGTCGCTGCTGGTAATCCAGCTGAACATGCCACTGGGTTTGAGTTCGAATTCGTCGAGCAGGGTGTCATCGGGATAGGCGCGGTTCCCCACAATATTGATGTGCTTGATGGCCGCCGTGCTGCCTTCATTGACGTGAATACTGACCGCGACCCGGTTGCGCGGCTGGGCGATAACATCGGTTTCAATAGAGGCGTCATAACGCCCCTGGGAAACGTACTGGCGGGTCAGCTCCATGCGCATGCCTTCCAGCGTGGAGCGCTTGAACACTTGCCCTTCTGCCAGCCCGGCATTTTTCAGGCCATCGAGCAAAGCTTCTGTTTTGATCGCCTTGTTGCCGTCGATATTGATTTCGCTGATGGAGGGCCGCTCAGCCACAATCACAACCAGTACATCGCCTTCGCGACCGATTTTGATATCGTCAAAGTTGCCGCTGCGAAACAGCGTGCGGGCAGCGTGTGCCAGACCCTCTTCACTGACCCGATCGCCAACGTTGAGAGGCAGTGCCGCGAACACCGTATCCGGCGAGATGCGCTGCAAGCCCTCTACGCGGATATCGCTCACCACAAAGCGTTCGACCGCCCACGCAGAAGTCGCTGCTGCCAGCAGCACACAGAATACAAAATGCTTCACAATCTTTGAGAACACCAATAGTCCTTGGCTACCGCAAATCCGCAGCAGCTACTTACTCATTATTCTGAAAGCCCCAGGGCTCACAGGCGCAATACATCGTTATACAGGGCAAACACCATCAGGCAGACCACCATTGCAAGGCCCACCTGATTGGCCACCATCTGTATTTTTTCGGTAACCGGGCGCCCGGATACGAGCTCAATCAGGCCGTAGACGATATGCCCGCCATCGAGGACAGGTACCGGCAACAGATTGAGAACAGCCAGGCTGATGCTGAGCAAAGCCAGCAGGTTGAGCCAGGCCGACAGGCCGTACTCGGCCGAGGCGCCGGCCACTTTAGCAATGGTTATGGGCCCACTCAAGTTTTTTGGTGAGAGCAGCCCTGTAATCATTTTATAGATCGACTCAACGGTAAAAACGCTCATATGTACGGTTTTGTGGCTGGCGGCAATAAAGGCTTCCACCGGACCGTAGTGATACTCGCGAAGCCACTTTTCCGGCAGCGGTGGCGGCGGCACCACTGCCATGCCGACAAAGCCCACCCGATCACCTTCCGTATTGCGACCTGCGGGAGTAATGGTTGTACGCTGCAGCTGACCATTGCGTTCAAATTCAAGCTCGATCGGGGTTTCTGCACGCACTTTCACGTACTCCACCCAGGCCATCCAATCGTCGATCGCCTCGCCGTCAGCCGACACCAGGCGGTCACCCGCCTGCATACCGGCGCGCTCGGCCGCACTGTCGGCAACCACTTCACTGATCACCGGCTCGACCCTGGGGCGATACAGCTCCAACCCTAAGCCGGCGATAGGATCGGGCTCGGCCACGCCTTTCATCCAGCCATCGAGAACAATGGTCGATTCGTAAATCAAGTCAGATTCAGGATATTTGGCGGCAATGGACAATTCGCCCGTCTCACCGACCCGCTCCAACAGGCGGATACTAAGCTGCTCCCAGGTCGGCGTTGCCTTGCCATCTACCGAGACAATTTCCTGCCCCGCAACCAGGCCGGCCTGCTGCGCCAGAGAGCCCTCTTCCACCTCACCGACCAGCGGCGCCACGCCCTGAGTGCCGCCCATAAACACAAGCCAGTAAACCAGTACCGCCAGCACAAAGTTGGCGACCGGTCCGGCGGCGGCAATGGCAATGCGTTTGCCGGGAGATTGACGATTGAAGGCCAGATGCGCCTCTTCGGGCGGCACGTCGCCTTCGCGCTCATCCAGCATTTTTACATAGCCACCCAGCGGGATGCCGGCCACAGCAAATTCGGTACCGTGCCGGTCGCGCCAGCTGATCAGGGGTTTTCCAAAACCAATGGAGAAGCGCAGCACCTTGACGCCGCAGCGGCGCGCCACCCAAAAATGGCCAAATTCATGCACTGCCACCAGAATGCTGAGGGTGACAACGAAAGCGAGCACTGTCTGTAGGGTATCCAGCATTACTTATTCTCTGCTTGTCTGCGCTTTACTTCGGCGACGGCCGCAGCGCGTGCTTCCCGATCGGCCAATTTGACCGCATCGAGGCTGTTCGGTTCAACGACGGCGACGGAATTCATCACCGATTCAATCACTTCCGCGATAGCCGGAAAGGCCAGCTCCCCTGCGAGAAACGCCGCCACGGCTACTTCGTTGGCCGCATTCAGCAGTATCGCCGAGGTGCCACCGCGCTCGACCGCCTCGCGGGCCAGGCGCAGGCAAGGGAAGCGAACCTCGTCCGGCGCCTCGAAGTCCAGCCGCCCCTGGGCAATGATATCCAGACTACCCACCCCGGAGGGCATTCGCTCCGGCCAGGCCAAGGCGTGGGCGATGGGTGTGCGCATGTCGGGATTCCCGAGCTGGGCCAGCACCGAGCCGTCGATATATTCCACCATGGAATGGATAATGCTCTGCGGATGCACAACCACATCAATGTTTTCGGCCGGGGTATCAAACAGCCAGCAGGCCTCAATCAACTCCAGACCTTTGTTCATCATCGTGGCGGAATCCACCGATATCTTGCGCCCCATCGACCAATTGGGGTGAGCACAGGCCTGATCTGGCGTCACATGAAGGAGCTTTTCGGCGGGAGTTTCCCGGAATGGGCCGCCCGATCCGGTCAGCAGAATGCGCTTAACCCCCTGCGAGGGCAAATCACGGCGACTGCCGTCATCCAGACACTGAAAAATCGCGTTGTGCTCACTGTCGATGGGCAGCAGAACCGCATTGGCCTCTTCCACCGCATCCATAAACAACTGCCCGGCCATCACCAGCGCTTCCTTATTCGCCAGCAGCACCTTTTTCCCGGCATTCACCGCCGCCAGCGTCGGTTCGAGCCCGGCGCCGCCGACAATCGCGGCCATAACCACGTCCACTTCGCGCGCTGCAGCCACCTCACACAGACTGCGCTCGCCGGCCAGCACTTCGGTCTCATCGACCTGCTTATCAGCAAGGGCCTGACGCAACTGCTCGGCAGACTGCTCGCAGCGCATCACCGCAAAGCGAGGTCTGACAGCCATCACCTGTTGCAGCATATCGGCCACACCGGTATTGGCGGTCAGCGCGAATACCCGAAAACGGTCGGGCTCGCGGGCCAACACATCCAGTGTGCTGACGCCGATCGAACCAGTCGACCCGAGTATGGTCACTAACTCCATATAAGCGCTCTACAATTCATTGCTCTGCAATACACGGGTTACCAGCCAACAACCAGCATCCCCAGCGTAAAGACGGGAATCGCCGCTGTCAGGCTGTCCAGGCGATCCATCAGGCCACCGTGGCCCGGCAACAGATTGCCACTATCTTTAATACCGCGATGACGTTTGACCATGCTTTCCAGCAAATCACCCAATACGGAAGCCAGCGAGGCTACACCCGACAGCACCATAAATACCGGAAGTTCCACCGGCAGGCCACCCGGCCAGAAAAGCCCCGCAACCAGCGCCAGCGCCTGGCTCGCCGCCAGACCACCCCAGAAGCCGGCCCAGGATTTGTTCGGGCTGACATTCACCGCCAGCTTGGCACGACCCCACGCACGCCCGGCAAAATAGGCGCCTACATCGGCGGCAACCACCACCACCAGCACATAGAGAATCAGCAGTGCACCCTGCCCCTGCACCCGCAGGTAGTAAAGCGCCAGCCAGGTGGGCAGCAAGACCACAAGGCCCATCAATGCGCGCACCACAGCACTGCCCCAAAGGCCTGCGCTGCCCGGATAGCCCATCACCCACAACAGGGCAATCGCCCAGAAAATCACAGCCACATGCATAGCGTCACGCACCAATTCGATATTGGGCACCGCATTGAACAGATTGGCCTGAAAAGCAAAACCGCTCATGCCGGCGGCAACGATCAGGCAATACAGGGCTCGCAGCCCAGGCGCGCGAATACCCGACATATCCGACCACTCCCAGGCCGCACCCACCACCACCAGTGCAAAAAGGGCCATCAAGGGCGCGGGCTCAAGCCACACCAGCGCTGCCAGCAGTGGCACCACGATGGCTACGGCGGTTATCACCCGTTGCTTAAGCACGATCCTGGTCCTTATCAGATTGATTATTATCCAGCCGGCCGCCGAATCGCCGCTCGCGATCGGCGTAACTGCGCAGCGCCAACTGCACCTGTTCGGCGTCAAAATCCGGCCAGAGCGCATCGCAGAAGTAATATTCAGCATAGGCAAGCTGCCACAACAGGAAGTTGCTGAGGCGGTGCTCGCCGGCCGTGCGAATGCAGAGGTCGGGATCCGGCAGATGCGCGGTACTCAGGCGCGCCGCCAGGGTTTCTTCGGTAACCGAGTCCGGCGTGCGCTCACCGCGCGCTACTTCTTCGGCAAGCTGACGGGCAGCCTGAGTAATATCCCACTGACCACCGTAATCCAGCGCGATATTCAAACTGGTGCGCTTGTTGGCTCGGGTCGCCTGCTCGGCGTAGTCCATCTTCTTCAGCAAGGTGTTCGACAGCCGGTCCCGGCGACCGATAAAGCGCAGGCGCACACCGTCCTGGTTGAGTTTGCGGATTTCACTGTCCAGGTAGTTGGAAAACAGCTTCATCAGCGCACTCACTTCCGATGAGGGCCGTTTCCAGTTTTCACTGCTGAAGGCAAACAGCGTAACAATCTCGACCCCGGCTTTCTGGAACTCGTCCAGCACACCGCGAATGGTCTCTACGCCAGCCCGGTGGCCGGCGTAGTCCTTCAGGTTGTGCAGTTTGGCCCAGCGATTGTTGCCATCCATTATGATGGCAACGTGGCGCGGTACTAGCTTGGAGACCTCAGGTTGAGAGGTATCAGGGCTGGCATCAAAACTCATGAGCCGGCTCAGATTTCCATCAGGTCTTTTTCTTTTTCAGCCAGCTCACGATCAATTTCAGCGATGTATTTGTCCGTCAGCTTCTGGATATCATCCGCTGCACGGCGCTCCTCGTCTTCGCTGATTTCTTTTTCTTTTAACAGGTCCTTGAAATCGCCCAGGGCGTCGCGGCGAATATTACGAACAGAAACGCGCGCGTTTTCCGCTTCATTGCGGGCCTGTTTGATATAGCCCTTGCGGGTTTCCTCGGTCAGCATCGGCATCGGAATGCGGATATTGGCACCGGCCGTGCTTGGGTTGAGGCCCAGATCCGACTTCATGATGGCCTTTTCAATGGCGGGCACCATGCTTTTTTCCCAGGGGATCACCGACAGAGTGCGGGCGTCTTCCACATTGATATTGGCTACCTGGCTCAGCGGCGTGTCCGAGCCGTAGTAATCCACTTTGATGGAATCCAGCAGGCTGGGGTGGGCCCGGCCGGTGCGAATCTTGTTGAAATTCTGCCCCAATACGTCGACAGACTTGCCCATGCGCTCAGCGGCGTCTTTTTTTATGTCTTCAATCACTCACTTGTCTCCTGTGATTCGCTTACCAGCGTACCTTCTTTGCCACCCACCACAATACTCAGCAGGGCACCTTTCTGCTCCATCGCGAACACCCGCAGCGGCATACTGTGGTCTCGGCACAGGCATATGGCGGTCAAATCCATTACTTCCAGTTTCTTGTCCAGCACCTCGTCGTAGGTGAGATGGTCATATCTCACTGCGCCGGGATCCTTCATCGGGTCAGCGCTGTACACGCCATCTACTTTCGTCGCCTTAAGGACAAGGTTAGCTTCCATCTCAATACCGCGCAGACAGGCTGCGGAGTCGGTCGTAAAGAAGGGATTGCCGGTGCCCGCCGAGAATATTACGACTTCACCACGCTCCAGGGAACGGATAGCCTTGCGGCGGTCGTAGTGATCCACCACGCCGCTCATGGGAATGGCCGACATCACTCGGGATTTGATATTGCTACGCTCCAGCGCGTCGCGAAGCGCCAGACCATTCATCACCGTGGCCAGCATACCCATATGGTCGCCTGTCACCCGGTCCAGCCCGGCGGCGTTGAGGGCCGCGCCGCGAAACAGATTGCCACCGCCAACGACCAGACCAACCTGAACACCGATACCCACCAGTTGACCGATTTCCAGCGCCATGCGATCCAGCACCTTCGGGTCTATCCCGTAGCCCAGCTCGCCCATCAGCGCTTCGCCGCTCAATTTCAACAATATGCGTTTGTATTTCTTGTCCCGGTTCTGACTGCCCATACTCAACTGGCCCTGTGAAATTTTGCGCGTATTGTAATACGAAAATGGGGCCCGAAGGCCCCATTTTTTAGAAGAGGAATCAGCCTTTTAGCTGAGCGGCCACTTCTGCCGCAAAATCCACTTCCTCTTTCTCGATACCCTCACCCACTTCCAGGCGAACAAAACCGAGAATGTCAGCGCCAGCGCCTTTCAGCAGCTTGCCAACGGTGGTGTCAGGGTCTTTAACAAATGCCTGCTCGGTGAGGCTGTTTTCGGCCAGGTACTTACGAATACGGCCGTCGATCATTTTCTCAATGATTTCCGGCGGCTTGCCGCTTTCCTGGGCCTGAGCTGTGTAGATCTCACGCTCTTTCTCAATCAGCTCTGCAGACATATCGTCGGGCTTGGCAACCAGCGGGTTAACCGCTGCCACATGCATTGCCACATCACGCGCCACTTCCACGTCGCCACCTTTCAGGGCAACCAGTACGCCGATACGGTTGTTGGAGTGCACATAGCTGCCTACCGCACCTTCCCCTTCAACCACAGAAATGCGACGCACAGAAATGTTCTCACCAATCTTCTGCACCAGCGCTTCACGGGCGCTTTCCAGATCACCAGACATCAGCGCAGCCACATCGCCCTGCTTGTCTTCAAAGGCCTTGTCGACAACTTTATTCACAAAGGCCAGGAAGTTGTCGTCGCGGGCAACAAAGTCGGTCTCGCTGTTAACTTCAACCAGCACACCGTAAGAGCCGTCTTCAGCAACTTTGGCAGCAACAATGCCGTCAGCCGCAGTACGGCCGGCTTTCTTGGCCGCCTTCATGCCGCTGGACTTGCGCAGATCTTCAATCGCTACTTCGATATCACCACCGGCTTCGACCAGTGCTTTCTTACATTCCATCATGCCGAGCCCGGTACGCTCGCGCAGTTCTTTCACCATGCTTGCAGATACTGCAGCCATTTGAGATTCCTCCGGAATTTGGCCCGGTTAAGCCGGGCCTGTTTAAATCAAATGCATTTCCCAATCAGGCCATGAAAAAAGGGGCCGCAGCCCCTTTGGCCTGCACGCTCGATCAGGCTTGATCGGCTGCGTCGTCGGCCGCGACTTCTACAAACTCGTCTTTGGCAGAGGCACCGCCATCGGCGCGAGTGGAAACAATCGCATCAGCAACCGCTGTGGTGTACAGCTTGATCGCGCGGATCGCGTCGTCATTGCCGGGGATAACGTAGTCAACGCCAGCGGGATCACTGTTGGTATCAACGATACCGATAACGGGGATACCCAGCTTGTTGGCTTCCTGGATGGCAATGCGCTCGTGATCAACGTCGATTACGAACAGTGCGTCGGGCAGGCCGCCCATATCCTTGATACCACCGATCGAGCGCTCGAGCTTCTCCATGTCGCGGTAGCGCATCAGGGCTTCTTTCTTGGTCAGCTTGTCAAAGGTGCCGTCGTTCTGCTGGGCTTCCAGGTCGCGAAGACGCTTGATGGACTGACGAATGGTCTTGTAGTTGGTCAACATGCCGCCGAGCCAGCGATGGCTGACGAAAGGCATACCGGCACGCTGGGCCTGCTCGGCAACGATTTTGCCGGCAGCGCGTTTGGTGCCAACAAACAAGATCTTGTTACGGTTACCCGCGAGCTCAACGATTTTGTCCAGTGCTTCATTAAAAGCAGGAACAGTGTGCTCGAGGTTGATGATATGGATTTTGTTGCGAGCGCCAAAGATATACGGCGCCATTTTGGGGTTCCAGAAGCGGGTTTGGTGACCAAAGTGGACACCAGCCTGCAGCATATCGCGCATGCTTACATGTGACATCAGATTTTCCTTTTACGGGTTCTTGCTTGCGCATCTCCCATGACCCAACCCGGCAGCCGTCAACATCAAAATGGCGTCTGGCGAGCACCCGGGATCATGTGTCGAGATACGGGCGGCGTTAGTGTTATCCCCCCTGGCAGGCACGGAGCCCCCGGAGAGGGCGCGTTTTATACCATAACTGCCACCCAATATAAAGCGCATTCTACTCTCTCAAGCGTCGCCTGCCAGACGCGCTTGGTTTACAATGCCGCCTTTGAAAGTCACCGGGAGTGTGCCCTCCCGCCAAGGACGAATGCCGTAGCCCTATGAATGTCACTATCAAAACCCCCGAAGAAATCCAACAGATGCGCATAGCAGGCCGATTGGCTGCCGATGTGCTGGAAATGATCGAGGAATACATCAAGCCCGGGGTCACCACCGACGAGCTGAATACCCTCTGCCACAACTATATTGTGGACGTTCAGGGCGCTATTCCCGCCCCGCTGAACTACAACGGCTTTCCCAAGTCCATCTGCACCTCTCCCAACGAGGTCATCTGCCACGGCATACCCAACAGCAAGCCATTGAAAAATGGGGATATTCTCAATATCGACGTAACCGTCATCAAGGACGGCTGGCACGGCGATACCAACCGCATGTACTACGTGGGAGAGGTTCCCGAGCACGCCCAGCGCCTGTGCCGTGTCACCCAGGAATGCCTGTACCAGGCGATCCGCTTGGTCAAACCCGGTGCCCGCCTCAGCGATATCGGCACCATCATCGCCAAGCACGCCCACGCCAACCACTATTCGGTGGTGGAGGAATACTGCGGCCACGGCATCGGCCGGGGTTTCCATGAAGACCCTCAGGTACTCCACTACGGCAAGGGCTACAACTCGCGCAACGATCTGGTTTTGAAAGAAGGCATGACCTTCACCATTGAGCCGATGATCAATGCGGGCAAGAAGCACACCAAGCTCAATATGAAGGACGGCTGGACGGTCACCACCAAAGACCGCCGACTGTCCGCCCAATGGGAACACACCATGGCGGTAACTGCTGACGGCGTTGAAGTCCTCACCGCCCGCAGCGACGAAACCGAATTCCGGAGAAACTGGCAGTGACCGCTTTAGCCGCTCAGGCACAAACTCTAACGCAAGCCAAAGACCGCATTAGCCTGTTTCGCGAACACCTTCAAAAAAAACGCGAAGAACTCGATGAGCGTTTCAAGGCCGATGACAGCATCAGTGACATCATTCACAGCCGGGCCAAAACGGTAGACGAAGTACTTCGCGCCGCCTGGGGTCTATACCCCTGGGGCGAGGATATCGCACTGGTCGCCGTTGGCGGTTACGGCCGTGGCGAGTTGCACCCCTATTCCGATATTGACCTGCTGATTTTGCTGGAAGACGGCAACAGCGAAGACTACCGCGATGCACTGGAGTCCTTTATTGCCCTGCTCTGGGATCTGAATCTGGACATTGGCCACAGCGTTCGCAGTATCAAGCAGTGCATCAAAACCGCCAGTGAAGACATCACCGTTGCGACCAATATCATGGAGTCGCGCACACTGGCCGGCAACGACCAACTGCTCGATACCCTATTGGAAGCCACTACACCAGAAAAAATCTGGCCGAGCCGGGAGTTCTTTCGCGCCAAATGGGACGAACAGATCGCTCGCCACCGCAAGTACGCCAACTCTGAATACAATCTGGAACCCAACGTCAAAAGCTGCCCCGGCGGCCTTCGCGACATCCAGATGATTGGCTGGATTGCCAAGCGCCACTACGGTGTCGAATCATTGAGTGACTTGCTGCCATTGGGCTTTCTGCGCGAAGAGGATCTGTCGATTCTGCGTCGCGGCCGCGATTACCTGTGGACGATCCGCTACGCACTCCACATGCTAAGCGGCCGTGAAGAAGATCGCCTGCTGTTTGACCACCAACGCGAGCTGGCCCGCAGGTTCGGCTATGAAGACGACGATGCGCGCCTCGCCGTAGAGCAGTTCATGCAGCGCTACTACCGCATGGCACTGGCACTGGGCGAACTCAACGATCTGATGATCCAGCACTTTGACGAAGCCATTCTCCGCGCCTGCGAAGCGGAAACCATACTCGAGCTGAACCCGCGTTTTCGGGTACGCAATGGCCACATTGAAGTCACCAACAAAAATGTCTTCAAGAAAACGCCAACCGCCCTGATGGAAATTTTCGTGCTGATGGCCCAGCACGACACCGTTGACGGCGTGCGCGCCTCTACCATCCGTCTGATACGTGATCACCGCGAACTAGTGGACGACAAATTTCGCGCTGATCCACGCAACCGCCGTTTTTTTATGGAGATCCTGCGGTCGCGTAACAAGGTGGCCCTCACCCTGCGCCGCATGATGCGCTTCGGCGTACTCGGCAAATATCTTCCCGAGTTTGGCCAGATTATTGGCCAGATGCAGCACGACCTGTTCCACATCTATTCGGTCGACGCCCATACCATGGAGCTGGTAAAAAACCTGCGTCGCTTTACCTACCCGGACCACGAAGAAAAATTCCCGGTGGCCTCACGAATCGTACGGCGTATGGACAAACCGGAACTGCTCTATCTGGCCGGGCTGTATCACGACGTTGCCAAAGGGCGCGGCGGCGATCATTCCACGCTGGGAGCAGTTGATGCCCGCGTATTCTGCGAGAATCACGGCCTGTCCAATCGCGACACCAACCTCGTGAGCTGGCTGGTGGAAAAACATCTGCTGATGTCCGCTACCGCGCAGCGCAAGGATATTTCCGATCCGGACGTAATCCGCGATTTTGCGTTGGAAATCGGCGACCAGGTGCGGCTCGACTATCTCTACGCGCTGACCGTGGCGGATATTAACGCCACCAACCCCACACTCTGGAATTCCTGGCGCGCCTCTTTGCTGCGTCAGCTCTATGCAGAAACCAAGCGTGCGTTGCGGCGCGGCCTGGAAAACGTTATCGACAAGCAGGACTGGATAGTCGACACCCAGCGCGACGCCATGCGCCGGCTCGAAGACCACGGATTCGAAGAAGAAGAAGTCCGCGCTATCTGGAACGATCGCGGCGAAGACTACTTCTTGCGCGAACGCGCAGACGACGTGGTGTGGCACACACGCGCCATTGCCCGCCACCACGACATGAGTAAACCACTGGTACTGGTCAAGAAGAGCAGCAATGTCGACCTGGAAGGGGCAACCCAGATCTTTGTTCACACGCTGGAACACGACAACCTGTTCGCCGTGGTTGCAGCCACCATGGAACAGCTCGACCTGAATATCGTCGACGCTCGAATTTACAGCTCCACCACCGGTTATTCCCTCGACACCTTCTATGTCCTCGACGCCGACGGTAAACCCATCGGCGACGATGAAGGCCGCTGTCAGACTATCGTCGATTTCCTACGCGAACAGATCGAACACCCGGACCGCTTCCCGGAAATGATCAGCAAGCGCACGCCACGCCAGATGCGCCTGTTTTCAACACCGACCCGCACCACCATGGCGACCGACATCAACAAGGCCTGCTCGGTACTGGAAGTCATCACCCCCGATCGGCCTGGTCTGCTGGCCCGGGTCGGGCGTATTTTCTACGAATACGAAATCAAACTGATGGCCGCCAAAATCACCACCCTGGGCGAACGGGTCGAAGACGTGTTTTTCATCACCAACAAAAAGAAACAGCCCATAAAGGACCTGAAACTCTGTGAGGACATTCAGCACGCCATCTGCAAGGAGCTGGATGAGCAGGCCGCCGCACAACCCAACTACACCTGATTGGAACATATTGTCTTGAACCCGGATTTACAGCAGCTTCAGCCCTACCCCTTCGAGAAGCTCCGCGCCCTTTTTGCCGGAGCTAACACACCGGATATAGCGCATATAGCGCTTTCCATCGGCGAGCCCAAGCACGCCTCCCCAACCTTTGTCATGGAGGCTCTGGCCCGGGAACTACCGCGACTGGCGAATTACCCAACAACAAAAGGGCTGCCGGAATTGCGCCAGAGCATTGCCCGCTGGGCCACACGGCGCTTCAATCTCCAAGCTCTGGATCCGGAGCAAGAGGTGCTGCCGGTCAACGGCACTCGGGAGGCCCTGTTTGCCTTTGCACAAACGGTGATTGATCGCAGTCGCGACGCGCTGGTTATCAGCCCCAACCCCTTCTACCAGATATACGAAGGTGCGGCGTATTTGGCGGGGGCGGAACCGCTTTTCCTGAACTGCTATGCTGAAAACGGCTTTCTGCCAGATTTTTCAGAGATCACAGAAGAGCAGTGGCAGCGCTGCCAACTGCTGTATCTGTGCACCCCCGGCAACCCGACCGGCGCCACACTCAGCCTGGAGCAACTGCAAAACCTGATTCGGCTGGCCGATGAAAACGACTTCATCATCGCCAGCGACGAGTGCTACTCCGAAATCTATCCCGACGAAGCCAAGCCACCGCTGGGATTGCTGCAAGCGGCTGCGGCAATGGGCCGTCACAACTACGCGCGCTGCGTGGTTTTTCATTCCCTGTCCAAACGCTCCAACCTGCCGGGGCTGCGATCCGGCTTTGTCGCGGGCGATGCCAGGGTACTTGAAGCCTTCTTGCAATACCGCACCTATCACGGTTGCGCTATGCCGATTCAGCATCAGCTGGCCAGCATCGCCGCCTGGGACGATGAAAACCACGTTATCGAAAACCGCCGCCTCTATCGGGAGAAATTTTCCGCCGTCACCGATATTCTTGCGCCGGTACTGCCAGCCTCAATTCCAAACGGCGCGTTTTACCTGTGGCCGCAAACGCCCATTGATGACCAGGACTTTGCGCGCCGGCTTTATGAACAGCAGCACGTCACCGTGCTTCCCGGCAGCTTTCTCAGCCGCGAGGTCAATGGCCGCAACCCCGGGAGTCAGCGAGTTCGCATGGCACTGGTGGCAGAACCTGACGAATGTATCGAAGCCGCCCACCGCATCTGCCGTTTTATCGAAACCCTGTAAGTTGAAATCCTTGTGACCTCATGCTGAAAAAAGAACGCGCTGCCTATATTCTGCACCGGCTTCAGGAGCTCTATCCGCAGCCGCCTATCCCACTGGATCACAAAGACCCCTACACTTTGCTGGTGGCGGTACTGCTATCCGCCCAGTGCACCGACGAGCGAGTCAATCAGGTCACACCAGCCCTGTTCGCACTGGCCGACAACCCGTTTGATATGGCGACAAAAAGCGCCGATCAGATTCGCGAGATCATTCGCCCCTGCGGTCTGTCGCCACAGAAATCGAAAGCCGTTCAGCGGTTATCGGAAATTCTGGTGGAAAAATACAACGGAGAGGTACCGGCCGATATGGATGCGCTGGAGGAATTGCCCGGCGTCGGACATAAAACCGCCAGCGTGGTGATGTCCCAGGCCTTCGGTGTGCCCGCTTTTCCGGTAGACACCCATATTCACCGGCTGGCGCAGCGCTGGGGACTGACCTCGGGCAAAAGCGTTGTGCAAACCGAACGCGACCTGAAAAAACTTTTTCCCAAAGAAAGCTGGAACGCGCTGCATCTGCAGATCATTTACTACGGACGGGAATACTGTCCTGCGCGTGGCTGCCACGGCTTGGTATGCGAGATTTGTACGACCTGCTACCCCAACCGGAAGAAGCCGGTGGTTACACTCAAGGCATGAAGCGCCAAGCCCCAAATCCAGGCCCTTCGCTGGCAAAGGACAGGGGCTTGGGGTTGCCGACACCGTGAACTCCCCTGTCCAATCTGCTATTCTTCGCCCCCCAAAATGAATTCAGAAAACCCATGATCAGACTCTACGGCATCAAAAACTGCGACACCGTGCGCAAGGCCCGCAAGTGGCTGGAACAAAAGGGTGTTGAACACAGTTTTATCGACTATCGCGACGAAGCACTCAGCAAGAATGAGCTCGAGAAGTGGTATGACGCAGTGGGTGACAAGCTGCTGAACAAGCGCAGTACCACCTGGAAGCAGCTCAGTGAGTCTGAGCGCACGGCCGACGACAAGGCCTCTATCGTCGCCCTGCTAGCCCAGCACCCAACGCTTATCAAGCGCCCGGTTCTGGTCAACGCAGACACGGTTCATGTCGGCTTTTCCGACAAGGACTATCAGACTCTCACCGCAAATTAATTCACAGAAAACAAAGGTAGCCCCTATGACATCCTCTCTTTTCAGTGTTGGCATTGGCGTCGGCACCCACAACGGCAAAGGCGAATGGCTGGAAGTATTCTATCCCGCTCCGCTGCTTCAACCTTCTGCCGAAGTGACTGGCGTACTGGTCGACGCGCTGGCCTTTACCGGCGGCAATCACGCCATCAATCTTGATCCGGCACGCATGATTGCCCTGTCAGAGGCGCTTAAAGGTGTCGACGACGACCTGGCCGCAATCTGCGGCAAACTGTCCAGCAGCAAACAGCCGCTGGTTGCTACCGTGCTGAGCACAGATGAAGCGCCCACGTCGGTTCCAGAGGTTTACCTGAAACTGCACCTGTTGTCGCATCGTCTGGCCAAGCCCCACACCCTGAAACTGGATGGCATGTTCGGCGTGCTGCCCAATGTGGCCTGGACCAATCAGGGCGCTGTAGCGATTGATGAGTTGTCTGACCGGCAGCTTGAGGCGCGCCTGAAAGGTGAACTGCTGGAAGTGATGTCCGTCGACAAGTTCCCGAAAATGGCGAATTACGTGGTTCCCGCCGGCGTACGCGTAGCCCACACCGCGCGCGTTCGACTCGGCGCCTACCTCGGTGAAGGCACCACCATCATGCACGAGGGTTTCGTCAACTTTAACGCCGGCACTGAAGGCCCCGGCATGGTCGAAGGTCGCATATCTGCCGGCGTGGTACTGGGCTCAGGCTCTGACCTCGGCGGCGGCGCCTCTACCATGGGCACCCTGTCGGGCGGCAACAATGTGATCATTTCTGTCGGCAAGGAATGTCTGATCGGCGCCAACGCCGGCGTTGGCATCCCGCTGGGTGATCGCTGCACCATTGAAGCCGGGCTCTACGTGACGGCCGGCTCGCTGGTCACCATGCTCGACGACAAAGGCCAGGTAGTAAATACCGTTAAAGCCCGTGATCTTGCCGGCCAGTCGGACCTGCTGTTCCGCCGCAACTCGAAATCTGGCGCCATTGAAGTGCTGACCAATAAATCAGCTATTGAGCTGAATGAGGCGTTGCACGCGCATAATTGATGCGTTCGATATAGCTCGCCCATAAAAAAAGAAAGCCCCGACCTAAAAAGGCGGGGCTTTTTTTATACACCTTCCCTCACCCTAACCCATTGACTCGCTTTGCTCGGGGCTACGCCCCACCGTCGCTGGCTCCGGTGCCCAAATCTTTTAGATTTGTCCCAAAGGGAGAGGGGATCCCCGCAGGAGCAATCTGGAGGGTACCCTCTCCCTCCGGGAGAGGGACAGGGTGAGGGCAGTTTTTCTACTTAGCGTCGAGAGCCTGATAGTAATCCATCAGAATCTTGGCCACTTCAGGGCGCGAAAATTCGGGCGGCGGTGCAATTCCCTGCCCCAGCATTTCGCGAACCTTGGTACCCGACAGCAGCACGAAGTCCTCTTTGTCGTGATCCGGCGCGTCCCGCATCATGACGACTTTATTGAGTTTCTTCGAGTAGGCAGTGTGATCCGCCTTGAAGATTTCAATACCCAGCGCATCGGCCGGCACCTTCTCGTCGAAAATGGTCTGCGCGTCAAAGGCGCCGTAGTAATCACCGACACCGGCGTGGTCTCGGCCAACGATCAGGTGGGTGCAACCGCAGTTCTGGCGGAATACTGCGTGCAATACCGCCTCACGGGGGCCGGCGTACAACATGTCAAAGCCGTAACCGGTGACCATCGCGCTGTTCGGTGGGAAGTAAACTTCAACCATCTTGCGAATAGCCGCATCGCGAACGTCGGCGGGAATATCACCTTTTTTCAGTTTGCCCAGCAGCATGTGAATCAGCACGCCATCGGCGTTCAGTTGCTCGCGAGCCATGTGGCACAGCTCTTCATGCGCGCGGTGCATGGGGTTACGGGTCTGGAAAGCGACAACCTTTTCCCAGCCGCGCTCGGAAATTTCGTTGCGAATCTCTACTGCGGTGCGGAAGGTATCCGGGAAGTCCGTCTGGAAGTACGAAAAGTTCAGCACCTCAATCGGTCCGGACAGCAGGGTATTGCCCAGGCTCTTGAAGGTTTTTACGCCGGGATGCTCAGGGTCCAGCGTACCGAAAATCTGTTCGGCCATCGTGTCGATTTGCTCGCCGGCAACGGTCTCAACCCCATCGACAGTCATCACCGCCAGAATCGGGTGGCCCTCAACATTGGGGTCACGCAGGGCTATGCGGCTGCCCGCCTGAATACCTTCAGCAGCTTCAGTCAGGTTAACGACCGGTACCGGCCAGAACAGGCCATCCGTCGTCTGCATGTTTTCCGCCACGCTCAAGGCGTCGGCCAGATTCATGTAACCCGACAGTGGGGTAAAGTAGCCCGCCCCCATCATCACAGCGTTGGCAGCGGCTGCAGAGTTGAGCAGCAGCGAAGGCAGCGTTTCTGCCTCTTTCTGCAAGGCGTGGTGCTTCTCGGTGTCGTAAACAAACAAGGGCTTCAGTTCATCAGCGCCATGGGGTTTGATCATGTTGTTGCTCCGTAAGTTGTCTCGCAGTACATGAGGTGCCGTGATCTACCCTGGCACCCCTGCGTGTTCCGTCGTCAGACGTCCGACGTTAAATAATTCCGCGCTTGCTCATTTCTTCCAGCAGCACTTCCACTTCTTTTTCCAGGCTCATCTCGTGGCTGTTCAATACCACTTCGGCCTGCTGCGGCGCCTCATAGGGATCATCGATACCGGTAAAGTTCTTGATCTCGCCGGCACGCGCCTTTTTGTACAGACCTTTGGGGTCGCGCTCTTCAGCGACAGACAAGGGCACATCTACAAAGATTTCCAGAAAGTCCATATCGCTCTGCGCGTGCAGTTCACGTACCTGATCGCGGTCAGCGCGGTAGGGGCTGACAAAGCTCGACAGCACAATCACACCGGTATCCACGAACAGCTTGGCGATCTCACCGATTCGGCGAATGTTCTCAGCCCGGTCTTCGGCAGAAAAGCCAAGATTCTTGTTGATACCCAGACGCACATTGTCACCGTCCAGCCGGTAGCAAAGGTGGCCCTTCTCGATCAGGGCCTTTTCCAGTGCAACGGCAACGGTGCTCTTGCCTGAGCCCGACAGGCCGGTAAACCACAGGGTAGCGCCCTTCTGCTTCAGCATTTTCTGACGATCTTCACGGGTCACTTCACCGTCGTGCCAATGCACGTTCGTCGCTTTTTGCTCTGCCATGGTGTTCTCCACTAGAGGAAATCAAAGGTTTCGGAGTATATCAGCCGGTGGTGGCCAGCTTAGGGAAAGGCGCCATCATACGGAGCTACTCGCCATTAGTAAAACGGGTTATTATAATAGTCAGTATCGATTTTTTAGATAGCAGGCCTTGTCATTGCGAGCGCAGCGAAGCAATCTTTCCGGATATAGCACCAGTGTATGTAGATTGCTTCGCTGCGCTCGCCATGACCGGAGACACCCGCTCGCAAAAACAGTTTAATTTCTGAGGCCCGGACCATGAACTTCACTCTCCGCCAACTTGGCATCTTCCTGGCCGTCGCCCGCCACGAAAACGTCTCCCGCGCCGCCCAGGATCTGAATCTGTCCCAGTCCGCCGCCAGCGCCGCCCTGCAAACCCTTGAGCAAAACTACGGCATGAGCCTGTTTGAGCGCCACGGCAACAAACTGAGTCTCAATGCGGTAGGCCGCAGTCTGCGCAAGGAAGCGGAAACGCTCTACGCTCACTGCCAGCAGTTTGACCAGATACTGAAACAGCACGGCGACCTGGGCCACCTGAAAGTGGGCGCCAGTTTTACCATCGGCAACTATCTGGTGGTGCGCTATCTGGCTGAGTATCTGGCCCACTACCCCAAGGCCGACGTCGACCTCACTACCGCCAACACACCCGAAATCGTCAACAAAGTGCTGAACTATGAAGTGGATATCGGCATGATCGAACGGGAGGTACATCACCGGGATCTGGAATTGATCCCGTGGATGGAAGACGAACTGATCGTGTTCTGCTCTCCTGAACACCCCTTTGCCAGCAAGGGCACACTGGGTAATCGGGATATCCGCTCCGCACGCTGGATACTACGCGAAGCCAATTCCGGCGCGCGCCACACCTTTGACCACGCCATGGCCGACCTGCTGCCGGAAATCGATATCTACCGGGAATTTCAACACAACGAGGCTATAAAAAGCGCGGTGGAAACCGGACTCGGCATCGGCTGCCTGTCACGGCTGGTGCTGCAAAGCGACTTTCGCAGCGGCAATCTGGTACCGCTGAAACTCAGCCGCCGGGATATGACGCGACGTTTCTACTTTGCCCTGCCCCGCAAACGCCACAACAAAGCAGCGCTGGATTACTGGCTGCAAGTCTGTCGCGCACCTAACAAGGCGAACACCTGAATCCGTGGCTCATTTACGCTCACCACGATAGAAAGGATAAAGGAGTGAGCCGCGACGATTCTACGTCACGGCAGGTGCGGAGCTTACACTTGGAGGCGCCAGAATAAGGAGCTTAGCTTATCGAACAGCACCTATAATGTTCCCAATACAGTCGTAGTCGCTTGCTCCGCGATCAGCTCATCAATGAGTAACCTTCTTCGGCAGTGCCTTGGCCTGATTCACCCAATCCTGAACCTGAGAGACTGCCGGCACTTTGCGCACCAGATGCTTTGCCTCATTACATTCAGCCATTTTGTGCTGCAGATTTTCTGCATTTCGGTGCGCCAATTCCGGAACGCTATCGACACCAGCCGCCTCTAGCAAATCTGCATATTGAGTACTCACGCCTTTGATACGCGCTAGATCGGCACGATTAACCCACTCAAGAATGAGCTTTTCACTGATCCCCGATCTATCCGACAGATCTTTACGCGCATTTTTGGCACAACACTGATCCAACAAACCTTCAATGGATGCAACCCCTGCACTTGACAGTTTGTTCGAATAGACATCGCCGATGCCTTCAATTTTTGAGAGTTTGGTCATAACCCACCCGACTGATTAAGAAAATAGACTAAAAATACTCGTTTCCCGGTTTGCTCAGCACAATGAGAGATTATGGCTGAGCGCACCCGTTAGATGAAAATAGTAGTGATCGTCCTCACTCGCAATTGGCGAAATGCCGGAACCAAAGCCCATCTCCCCTCAACGAATTCAAATCAGCGTAGTGGCAATCTGGCAGTTTTGTGAGGTAGTAATTCAGGTAGCTGATTTTACACCGCAATACCAAGAACGCAGCACTCAGGAGTGCTGCTCTTCATAGGTCGAAAGACACTAAGATTAACCTGCCTTGGAGCAAAAAAGTCTAGGGGTCGGTCTCGAATTATGCGCGGGTCGGCTACGACCCGCGCCTTGAGATATGTGACATTCCATTTATTGCAAAGCGGATACTGCCATGCGATTCAGTACTGAATAATCGGCGCCTTGTGCAGCCAGGTATCATCGGCTAACTGTTCGATCATGCAATGCGCGCAATCGGCGAAACTGATACTGGAGAGCCCACTAAATTTATCGAAGCCCACCCGGTAAACGCCGGTCTGGGGCCCCGCTTTCATTTGCAACGGCCGCACGCCAACCCAGTCGATATCGGTATTCTTATTTAATAGCGCCAGCTGGTTTTCCTTATCAAAATGACGAAGACGCAGAAAATGCTCCGCGTACCAGCGGACAAACCTTGCACCGAATCCAACGGTGTCCTCGGGAAGAAGATTACTGCCACCACCACACCAGACCAGACGCTTCACCCCCTTCTCACGCATGGCCGCGAGTATATTGCGCGTTACATTGGTGCAGAGGTTTTCCGGTGAGGTCTTCTCGTCGACACCAACGGCGAACAAAACCGCATCGGTGTTTTCATTCAGGGCACTGGCAACGTCCTCGTAGGCCAGACCATCGCCTTTGATAATCGTAGCCTTGTTATGCATACCCTGAGGTAGCTTGTCAGGCGTACGCGCCAGCACTGTTACGGTGAAGCCCCTGTCAATACATTGACGAAGACACTCGGAGCCCACACCGCCGGTTGCACCAAAGATCGTCACATTCATTATTTTTATTCCTCTATTAGGCTCAGGTATTGCCCGGGTCATTTTGCCCTTTCAAGGTGCGATACAGAGTTTCGCACAAATTCTTGAGCTGGGTGGCACTTTCAAGGTCGGGCATCGCCTGACAGGCTATGGCTTCGGGCACCGATTCCGCCTCAGACTTCAACTTCCTTCCGGACTTCGTCAACTCGAGACGCTTTTGTCGCTCATCGCCCGGATACACCGTGCGCCTGAGCCAGCCCTTGTCTTCCAGACGCTTCAGAATGGGCGTCAGCGTTCCGGCATCCAATCGGGTGCGCTCGCTCAGCGCTTTAACGCTGATACCGTCCCGCTCCCACAAACTGAGCATCACCAGATACTGTGGGTAGGTTAAACCCAGAGGCTCCAGCAGAGGGCGATAGGCGCGAATCAGCGCATTAGTGGCTGAATACAAAGAATGACAGATCTGCAGATCAAGCTTGAGGTAGGACATGAGCACTCCGGGGATAAACTCGGAGCATTATATTTTGCGCGCAAACTATTTGACAAGCTCATCGCTGCCACCTATAGTTTAAAATATTACTTTGCGCACAAACTATTACTGGAGTTCACATGATCAAACGACACCTGTACGCCGCTGCCCGCCTCTTGCTTGTTGCTATAGCGCTGTCACTTGGTGCCGTCAGCCCGGCACTGACCGAGGGCAAGCCCGCATTGGAAATAAGCGAACGCGATTTCAGCTGTATCAGGGATATGACACCCGTGCGCGGATTCTTTGTGGACAGCCTCACAGGTGATCTCGATGCCACCCTTGCGGTAGCCAATTCACCCAACGGTGGAGCCTACCCTCCGGGCAGTGTCGTTCAACTGGTGCCTACTGAAGTCATGGTCAAACACCCGGAAGGTACCAGCCCCGCCACCAAAGACTGGGAGTTCTTCGAGCTGACGGTCTCGCCCGAGGGCTCAAAAATTGCCAAACGCGGCTTTGTCGACGTCAACAACCGCTTTGGCGGCAACTGTCTGGGCTGCCACGCCAAGGCAAAACCTCAATGGGATATGATCTGCGAGACCGGTCATGGCTGCGACCCGATCCCCCTCACCAAGGCCATGGTCCGTGTGATTCAGAAAACCGATCCGAGGTGCGAGTCAATGCCGGCACTGAGCGCGGAAGAAAAGCAATTACTGGGGCAGCTCCAGCAACTCCTTCGCTAGCAAGAACAGAAACCGGTGGTGTCTCAGTCTCAGGCCACAAGCCCGCCAGTCTCGCGTATCTCGGCCTCACTCAACTCCCGACACTGGCCGGGTTCAAGTTCGCGCAACGCTATTGGACCCACAGATACCCGGTGCAGCGACAGCACCTCATTCTGAAAGTGACCAAACATACGCTTCACCTGGTGATACTTTCCTTCAACCAAAGTCAGCCTGGCTTCGTGCGGGGACACTATCTCCAGCTTCGCCGGCTGGGTGGTAATGTCCTCGTAGGCAAAATAAATACCGCGGAAAAAGGCGGCGACATAGTCCGCATTCAAGGGTTTCGCCACCGTGACTTGATAGGTCTTGGCCAGTTTTGACTCTGGCAGACTCAGGCGTCGCGACCACAACCCGTCGTTGGTAAGCAGTATCAACCCGGTAGTGTTGAAATCCAGTCTTCCCGCTATATGCAGATCATGCTTTTCCGGGTGATCGATAAGATCAACCACCGTGGTATGGGTGCCGTCTCTGGTCGCGCTGACAACGCCCTTGGGTTTATTGAGCATAATATAAACCGGTCGCTTCTGTTGCAGGCAGACGCCATCCAGTTCAACACGACTGAACTTATCTATCAGCTGTCGAATGGATTCTGCCGGCTTACCCCCCACCAGGATTCGCTGCTGAGCTATTAGCAGCCGAACATCCGATTTTGAATATGGACTGTTCTTGCTGATGTAACGGTCCAACCGAGTACTACTGGATGTCATAAAGCCAACTCGCTGCCTCTCCGGCTTGTTTAAAAGGTAGTTAAAACAATTTTCACGATAAGTTTTTAGAATATGTACGCAGTGCCTTGCGCACCTTTTAGCCTACAACAGACTTGCGCTTTATACACAGATATCCTCCTGTGAGTCGTAGTACCCCGCGTCTCGTAAGAAGCCTTCTTCAACACCAGAGCACCTCGCACGCCAGCCGGTACCTCGTTAGCATACTTTTTTCATCAGCACATGTACGGATAGTTTTTTCAAGACCGTTGAAACCGCTGCACATTGTTCACTTGGGCCCAAATGCCATCGTAAATCTTAAGAAACAAAAATGAGATTTCGGTCTATAACTATTTATGACAGGGCGCACATTTGCGCAATTTCATAGCCATCGCTGCGGGAGTATCAAGCATGAAACGCATTCAGTCACTCATGAAGAGAAAAAATCAACGCGGTGCGACCATGGTGGAGTACGCCATTATGGTAGCAGTCTTCGCGGTAGCTCTCATTGCCACCGTCGTCATTATGCGCGGCGCGGTTGAGGAAGGGTTTACCGGCGTTTGCGAGGCCATCTCCGACGGCATCCCCGATTCTGATATCGATTGTACGCCTGAAGAGGAAGCCTGATCCTCTGACAATAAGGACGCCGGAGTCTTCTCCGGCTTTTGCATGCGTTCTCCGTAGTAGCACGTTTTCCGCAGTCGGTAATAGCGGTAATAGCAGCCGGCAGCGGAATGGAAAGCAGTTGCGACAGCGGACGCTGCACTGAATTCTCTCGGAGAGCAACGTAATGCAGCTTCGTGCACTCATTCTACTGATCCTAGCCCTCGTTCTCGGTGGCACAACCGTTTATCTGATGAACGACTACCTGCAGAAAGAGGTAAGCAGTCGTCAACCCGGTGTCGAGCCGGAACTGACGCCTGTCGTGGTCGCAAGGGTCAACCTTATCCCCGGAACCCGCCTGACACAGGAAGTGCTCAAAGTCGTCGGCTACAAAACCGAAGCACTGCCTGAAAGCTACTTCAGCGACGTCAAAACCGTACTGGGCAGTGATACCCAAAGTGCTCCGATTATTCTGCGCGAGGCAAGGAAAGGCGAGCCGATTCTCAAGTACATTCTCTCACCATACGGCGCGCGCGGCGGCATGCCAACGCGAATCCCTGAAGATATGCGAGCGGTCACGATTGCAGTTAATGAAATTAAAGCTGTGGCTGGCTTTGCCCTGCCCGGCGACTACGTTGATGTCATCCATACCACAGACGCTGGCCGCACTGACGAAAAGCTGGTGACGCGCATCATCCTGCAAAACATCAAGTTGCTGGGTGTCGATCAACTTAACTCTGAAACAGAAACAGAACCGAAAGTCTCCAATGCTGCGACTCTGTTGGTTTCACCGTTTGACGGCCAGCGACTGATACTGGCACAGAAACTGGGCGAGCTGACCTTGATGCTGCGCAACGAGTTTGACGCCTCCCTGATTGAGGAAAGCGTTGCCACATACAAAGATCTGCTAACGATAGAGAAAAACCGGCCTACCCGAATCTACAAACGCGAACGCCGACCGAGGGTAGAAATTATCCGCGGGCTGGAGATCAGCGAAAAGACAGTTGATGAAACTGACACCGGCGCACCAGCCAGTACAACAGGTGGGGCGAAGTAGATCCTCGCCCACACGAAACAGAACGATGAGGAGCAGCAATGACTATGCATAGCTGGAGAATGAACTGGGTTGCGTTACTTCTCATACTGGGAATTTCGCAGCCCGTCGACGCCGCAGGCCCCTACCGTCTTGAATTTGGCACCAGTGGCAAGGAAGAGGTGGAGTTGCGCCTTGCGGTCGGGAAATCTCAGATTATTCGGGCCGACGGCGCGCTCGATCAGGTTGTGATCGGCAACCCCGAAGTCGCTGACATCAAACTACTGTCCTCCAATCAGGTGCTGATTCTCGGCATCAAGCCGGGACACACCAACCTGGTATTCAAAAACAAACGCCGTGATCTTGTCGCCTTGATGGATGTGGTCGTGGGCTACGACCTGCTGGGCATCAAGCGCAAACTCTACGAAGTACTGCCGGACGAGACCGCGATTGAAGTCCGCGGTTCCAACGACTCGGTGATAATCTCCGGACAAATATCCAACACTCAGGCTATGGAAAAGGCGCTGGCGATCGCTCGCAGCTACGTGCCGGAAAAAAAAGTCGTAAACCTGATGCAGGTTGGTGGCGGCCACCAAGTCATGCTAGAGGTCAAGATATCAGAGGTCGCGAGAAACTCCCTCAAGGATCTCGGCGTCGAGACCGTCTTTTCCAATAATGGTATTGATGGTACCACCTTGCTGACCGGCTCTTCGGCCACCAATGCCTTTGGGCTGGTTGACTATATCGACATTGGCGGCAGCGCTGCCGATTTCTTAAACGTCCGACTAACCGCTCTTGAGCAGAAAGGCCTCGCGCGCACCCTGGCCGAGCCCAATCTGGTCGCCCTTTCAGGTCAGGAGGCAAACTTCCTGGCGGGCGGAGAGATTCCGATACCCGTGGCCCAAGCCGAGAACTCAGGCGCTATAACGATTGAATTCAAAGAATTTGGGGTTGGGCTCAAGTTTACGCCAACGGTGATGAGCGCCGATCAGATCAACCTCAAATTACAGACCGAGGTCTCATCAATCGACGACAGCCGCTCCTTCGCACTCGGCGGTGGCCTGCTGATCCCCTCAATTAACACCCGCCGTATGGGAAGCACGATTGAAATGGGCGACGGACAGAGTTTTGCCATAGCCGGCCTGCTGGAAAACAATCTGGTGGAATCAATCCGGCAATTTCCCTGGCTGGGCGATATACCGATTCTGGGCGCGCTGTTCCGCAGCAACAGTTTTAATCGGGAAGAGACTGAACTGGTCGTCGTCGTAACCCCACGAATCGTCAAGCCTGTTCACCCCGGGAAGATACGACTTCCGACCGACAATATCGTCCCGCCCTCCCAGCTCGATTGGTATCTGCTGGGCGGAATGGAAGGCAACCGTTCCTATCGCTTCTGGCGGCGCGACGATGGTAATTCATCAGGTAAAGCCAAAGTGGGTACCGTCTACGGAATTGAAGGAGCATTTGGCCATGAATAGTTTTAAAAGCCTCAGCACTCCATTACTGCTGGCATTTATAGTGGGGCTGTTAGCAGCCTGCGCCGGGCCACAAACCATTAGCGCCAAACACGCCAAGGCAACACGCTCGAATCAAATGGCACAGGCAGTCAACCCCGCCGCGGGGCAAGCGCCCGCAGCTCCCATGGGGCTCGACGGCCAGAAAGCTGAGCAGGTTATCAAAGCCTACCGAGCTGACAAGGGCAAGGCCAGCTCGGGCCGCCTCATATCCAACGTTGCCCAATAGGTGACCGAAGACTGTCTACTTTATTCAACACAGATGAGCGAGCTTGAAATTACTGCGACCACAATGCCCACGCTACACAATCGGAGACATTCGACGATACATAGCACGGGTTCAACCGTCCATCTTGGACAGGCAACGACGGGATACAAGCGATCGCTGATTCAAAGGAGGCCACGAATGAAACGTCAACAGGGAGCATTCCTGGCTATCATGGCCGTGCTGATCATTGCCCTGCTTGGCTTTTCTGCACTGGCCATTGACGTTGGCCGGGTTCTGGTGCTCCGCTCTGAGATACAGAACGCCGCGGATGCCGCGGCCTTGGCCGCCGCGTTTGAGCTTAATACCGAAGCCAATGCCATTGAGCGCGCAAAACTATCGGCTCGCAATGCACTCGTGCACAACAGCCACTTTGCCCGTGTACGCGAATTGCTGAATGACGACACACTGCCCGACGAGGCTTTCGTGTTTTTCTGCGTCATTGGCAGCCGCCATGATGTTGATGCCAGTGACGCTAACGTTGATCTCAGCCACTTCTGCGGGAATATAACGCCCTATGGTACTGGCGGCGCTGATGCCAGCAAGTATGAAGCCAGCGGCGATACCGACGCCCACTACGTCAGAGTACGCCTCGCCGCTTCCGACGCTGCCGCCGACAATTTTACCCTCGACCTTATCTTCTACCCAGTAATACGCCTGTTGGGCGCAGAGAATGTGATTACGGAACTGTCACTCGAAGCGACAGCGCTGGCCGGCAGAAACTTCTACAGCTGCAATACACCGCCCCTGGCTATCTGCGACCCCTTTGAGGCTTCAGGCCAAACCTTCAGAGATGCCATGCCCGTAGGTGGACACATCACCCTGAAGCAACAGGGCTCCAATCAGTGGACCAATGGCAACTTTGGCTTTCTCGAGGTTAACGGAGGCCCGGGCGGCGCCTCGCTGGCAGAATTTCTTGCCGATGAAGGGCTACTGGGTTGCGTACCGGCTTTTGTAACCACCCAGCCCGGCGGCGTCACCCAAAAAGCCAAATCGGCGATAAATACCCGCTTTGGCATTTATGGCAACAACGATGACAACTACGGCAACACCTATTCACCCGCGGTATCGCCGTTCAACAGAGCGAGCGCACCGGTCGACTATCCTCCCGCGCCACACGTGGGTAGCTTCCCCGATGATTTAACCCATCTTGGCAGCGACAGTCGTTTCGGCACCGGGAACTGGAATTGCAACGCCTACTGGGCCAGTACCCACGGCGGCGCACCCATCGCCTGCACGCCTGGGGTAACGCGGTGGGACGTATACAACTACGAGATTGCAAACGGACTGCTGACGCCCGACATGGTAGACGAGCACACTGCCGGCACGCTGGATCGCCGCCAATTTCATGTATCAGTGCTCAGCTGCGCAGCGCTGGGTTTGACCGGCGGTAAAACCAGTACGGTGGTATTTCAACCCGACGGATTTGCCAAGATTTTCCTGACCGCACCGGCGACATCGCCGCCGAATGCAGAGATGTATGGTGAGTACATCGGCTGGGGCAACGAAGACGATGCAACCTTTCACATCGACATCCAGTTGTATGAATAGATCGCAGCGCGGCATGGCAATGGTCGAGCTGGCAATACTGATGCCGCTATTGGTCATGCTGGTATTTGGGGTCTTTGAGCTCGGGCGCGCGCTCTACCAGGAGCAGCTAATTACCAAAGCAGCGACAGCGGGAGCAAGGTATATGACACGAGCCTACGGTGCACTTGACCAGGACTGCGCGACACAAAGCAGCTGGGATTCCGCCGTTGACAATGCAAAAACACTGACCGTCTTTGCGGGCCAGGAAACGCCGCTGATCACAAACTTAGAACTCAGCGACGTAGCCGTTGCGGTCACACGCCGTGTACTGCCCTCGCCCGCCAGCCCAGTCTGCGTGATACAACTGACAGTCACACTACCCTTCGCCAGTATATTCGGAGAAACGCTGGTGCCATTTACCTCTATTGGCGTGATGACTCTCAATGCTTCCGCCGAAGCTGTCTACATTGGTGAATGACATGCGCCTGAGACGCCATCAGACAGGAACAGCGTTGGTAGAAAACGCGATGACAATGGCGGTTTTTCTGATGATGGTCATGGCGATTATCGAATTCTCGATTCTCATGTATGTCTGGACACGCGGCGCGGAAGCGGCTCGATACGCCAGCAGGTATGCGATTGTCTCCGACCCGGTCATGAACCTCAGCACGCTGGATTGCGATGGTGGCACAGTTACTGAAATCACGACCACCTGTGATGGCGTTGCTGCCTGTAACGACCTGATGGAGCGTATCAATGCGTTTATGCCACAGGCAGAACCTGAAAATATCGAAGTCACCTATCGCTGTAGCGATGCGGGTTTTGCAGGCCGGCCCGTCGAACTGATGATCCCCGAGGTAAGCGTGAAAGTCATTAACATGGTCTACAGAATGGTTATACCCGGCCTCATCGGCATGCCGGGCGAATGGCCACTGCCACCAATGACATCAACTCGCACAGGCGAAGACCTCGAAACCGTGAGCTCGTCTTGACTGGGCCTGATAATGGAATTTGACTGAAAAAAGGATATTAATGTGCTGTCACTAAAAGTTATTTCACTGTATCTGGACGATGAAGTCTGCCGCGATATAGAACTTTCAGTAGGAAGAATCGACGGCGTTTCCATTGAATCGCGAAAAGTTAACAACCTCGTATCGCAGCTGAACTCCATCGGCGACAAGGAGAGCAGTGACGTTCTATTTGTTGAGCTCGATGACGACCTGGATGAGCTTCAGCTCGATGACATTGAAACCGAGCTGGCCAGGATAGCAGACTCCATCGCGGTGTTCGTTTCTTTCGCATCCCACAATATTAGCCTGATGAGACGAATGATCCGGATTGGTGTTCGCGATGTCATTCCTCAACCACTGGACAGAAATGATCTAGTGAACCAAGTCTCTGTCGTTGTATCAGAGAAACGCGAACGTCTTTTGAATACCAAAGGATCGTTGTCGTCCGTATACGCATTCTTTAATGCCAAGGGTGGCTGCGGCGCCAGCACACTAGCGACGAACGTAGCCGTTGAACTGGCACAACGGCACAAACTAAAAGTCGCGCTTATTGACCTTGATCTACAACTGGCGACTACAGACTTGCTACTTGATTTAGTTCCAAAATCCACCGTTTACGACGCGATATCCCAATCTCACCGAGTAGATTCGGTTTTCCTCAAAGCACTTATGACCCGTCACAGCAGCGGCCTGGATGTACTGCCCTCACCCGGCGGACTCACGTCAATTACCGATGTCAGCATCGAGGATATACGCCGCGTATTGGACGCGGCCGCCGAAGCATACGACGTAGTCATACTGGATATGCCACTGCTGTTCACCGGATGGACCATCGAAGCCTTGAAAATGTCCGAGAAAATTCTTCTCGTCGTACAGAACGCACTGGCAACCATCAGAGACGCAAAGTCCATTCTGGATAACCTACCCACGCTTGGCGTCGATCGTGTTGCCATAGAAGTAGTCAGCAATCGTGCCGAAGCCAGTATGGGCTCTGTATCCATTGACGAACTCAAGAAAACACTGCATGTAAGACGCGTTCATCGAATACGCTCGGACTTCAGCGCATCGGCCAACGCCCAGAACCAAGGGAAGCCTGTGTCGACCGTCGCGCCTAACAGCAAAATGACTAAAGACATTAGAACACTGTCAAGGTACTTGTATCTAAGCTTCAAGAACCCCGGCGAAGACCCAACCAAGTACTCGAAGTCTAGTTTGTGGGGAAAGCTGATTGGCCAGTCTTAATCCAGAATTCACAGGACACCGCGAATGAACGTTGAAGCAAAAAAGACTTTTCAGGGGTCTCGACAGAATGAAATACAGACCCTCAAAAACCTGATTCATCATCAGTTGATGGGACGGATCAATCTCAAGGTCATAGAAGAGCTATCTGAGGATGAGGTTCGCGGTCAGATCACGGCCGTTGTTCGCGATCTGATGGAGGAGCAGACCGCCATACTGAATGAATCGGAACGTAAAACACTGATAGATGACATTCTCAACGAAGTGCTAGGGCTAGGCCCGCTGGAATCCCTACTGGCTGACCCCAGTGTGTCGGACATTCTGGTAAATAACGCCAAAAACGTCTACATAGAACGGCACGGCGTCCTCGAGAAAACCCATGTGCATTTTGAGGACGACGATCACTTGCTGCGTATTATTGAAAAAATTGCCACCGGCGTGGGACGCCGCATCGACGAATCAGTACCGATGGTCGACGCGCGACTACCCGACGGCTCGCGCGTTAATGCAGTTATACCTCCACTGTCCCTGGATGGACCCTCCTTGTCGATAAGAAAGTTCAGTATCGATCCTTACACGGTAAAGGACCTGCTGAATTTCAAGACAATGACAAAGGCCATGGCGAAGTTTCTGGCAGCCGCAGTCAAATCTCGAGTTAACATCCTGATCAGCGGCGGCACGGGAAGCGGAAAAACTACTCTGCTGAACGTGGTCTCAAGCTCAATTCCTATAACTGAGCGGATTGTCACTATCGAAGACTCAGCCGAACTACAACTTCAGCAGCCTCATGTGGTCCGTCTGGAGACCCGACCACCCAATATTGAGGGCACGGGCGCCATAAAACAGCGTGATTTACTGCGAAACTGCCTTCGCATGCGCCCCGACAGAATTGTCATCGGTGAAGTCAGGGGTGGCGAGGCGATAGATATGCTTCAAGCCATGAACACCGGACATGACGGCTCTTTGTCAACCATTCACGCAAACTCGCCGAGAGACGCGCTGACCCGTCTTGAGCATATGGTCGGTATGGGTGAGGCGCATATCCCCCCCTTGGTAATACGACAGCAGATTGCGGCCGCCATTGATTTGGTCGTGCATACTGAACGGCTGGCCGATGGACACCGTGTAGTAACCAGTATTCAGGAAATTACCGGCATGGAGGATTCGGTAGTTAACATGCAGGAGATATTCTCATACAAAAGATCATCGGTGGATGGCGCTGGGCGAGTGGTCGGAAAATTCCAGGCTACGGGAATACGACCGACAATACTCAACCGCATTCGCGAACGTGGCATTGAGCTGGACGAGCGTATATTTGATGAAAACTATCTCTACGAGTAATGGAGTAACATCGCATGCCAGATAACGCTCAAGCCTTAATGATACTGGTGCTGGCGTTTATGAGCGCGGTATTCCTGATAGAGTCGCTGTACTACATCTGGCGGAGCATGCGCTCAGGCGGCGGACAAACCCGAAAACGCTTGCGGAAACTATCCGCAGCCGGAACTTCTAGCGACGCAATTCCCAATCTTCTTCGCCGCGAGGTCCTGTCTAGCAACAGCGTTCTGAATAAAATTTACCTCGCGATACCACGGTTTCACTTTATCGACAGGCTACTGGAACGCGCAGCCCCCAACTATTCGATTAGCCGATATCTTCGAATGTGCTTCATCTTCGGCCTGACAATTTACCTTCTTGCAGTCTATAGCGTTGGCACTAGCAACGCACTGGGTTTTCTGATCGCGTTCCTGAGCGCGCTCATCATTCCTTATCAGACTCTCAAATACCTGGCTAATCGATATGTTGAGCGGTTCAACGCTCAACTGCCCGACGCTATAGATTTTATAGGTCGCAGCCTGCGGGCTGGAAACCCGCTGTCCGCTTCCCTTAAAGCCGTATCCGAAGACATGAGCGACCCGGTAGCATCTGAGTTTCGCACAACCTTTGACGAGATGAAGTATGGCATTGAAGTCGAGCAGGCCATGCTTAATCTGTCCAGAAGAACCGGTAGTGATGAAGTCAAGTTCTTCGTCACCGCCGTTTTGGTGCAACGGACAACGGGCGGCAATCTGGCAAAAATTCTTGATCGGCTGTCAGCGGTAATGCGCGCACGCGCCAATACCCGCCGGGAGATCACTGTGCTATCCACAGAAATGCGCTATTCGGCGAATATTCTGGTGGTATTGCCTTTTTTCGTTGCCGGCGCAGTAACATTCGTCGACCCCGGGTATCTTTCAACTCTGTTTGAATCAAGCACAGGACTGATTCTAGTCGCTCTGCAATTGGTGTTGATCGGTATTGGTTATTACATCATCCAGAAAATGGTCAACTTCAGAATATAGGCCAACGGAGATCTATCGTGGACTTGAATACAGCTGCCGCTATGTTTTCTGGCATACCAATATTCAATCTGCTATTGGGGCTGACATTCGCCACCATAGTGCTTCTGGTCGGCGGCTTCGGCTACTGGTTCGTGGATGAAACACCCCTTGTCAAGCGTCGCCTGCGGGCGATTCAGGAAGGACAGGAAGCACTGAAGAAACATGATCATATGGAGGGAGCATTTCTTGTTCGCTGGGCAGAGCCAGTCAGCAAACTGATTCTGCCTGACGAAGACTGGAAGAAGTCGCGTCTCCGCAAGCGTCTGGTACTTGCAGGCTATAGATCACATAGAGCGCTATACGTCTTCGGCTTTGCCAAAGTTTGCCTTGCCGTTGCCGTCCCTCTGTTTCTGGCCATTGTGTGTATCGCGGCAAATTTTAACCCCTTGCGCGAAACCGGCGGTATCGCGCTGCTGCTGTTCTCGGCGCTATCGGGTCTCTATATGCCTGACTTATTCCTTGTTATGCAGGCCCGTGATCGACAGGTCGTTTTGCGTGACGATTTTCCAGATGCCATGGATTTGATGGTGGTATGTATTGAAGCCGGGCTTGGCCTCGACGCCGCCATTCAGCGCGTTGGTAGAGAGCTGGAGGCCAGCCATCCGGAGCTGGGCGTAGAACTCAGTTTGGTAAGTCTCGAAATGAAGGCAGGCAAGACTAAAGAAGAAGCGCTTAGATCACTCGCCGAGCGTACCGGCCTTGCGGAAATAAAAGCTCTTACCTCAATACTGATCCAGGCTGAACACTTCGGCACCAGTATTTCCGCCTCACTTATCGGGCATTCAGACGAAATGCGCAATGTGCGTACCCAAACGGCTCGCGAGCGGGCGGCGAAGCTCCCGGTTAAGATGGCCTTTCCAGTAATGTTTTGTATTTTTCCTGCCCTGTTTCTCGTCTTACTCGGTCCAGCATTTATCAAAATGCTCAGCGGCTTCAGCGTACTCAGCGGTGGGTAAGAGTGAATGTCGACAGCAGACAGATAGCGCCGTGTCTTTTGCTAGACACTGGCCACAACTTGGCGACGAGATTGATAAAGGTGATCCATGAAAAGATTAGGAAATGTGGTTTGCATTAGAGCTACGGCCCTTCTATTGGCAGCATTGTTAGCCGGCTGTGCAGCAACACCACTCGATAATGCCGCTCTAGAAAGCGAGACATTCGAGTCACACGTCGAGAACGGACAGCGGCATTGGAATGCCGGTGAATACGAAAGGGCAACCGACGCCTACCAGCAGGCACTGGCCCTTCAAGACCGGGCCGACATCCGCAAAGCATTGGGTCTGTTGGCACTTTCTATGAGCCGATTTTCTCAGGCTCGCGCCTACCTGGAGCCCCTGGTTCGAGACAACCCGGAGGACCTGAATCTTCGAGAAAACTACGCGATCACGCTACTGAAACAGCAGGATATCAAACAGGCGGAAGCCCAGTTTCTGGCGATTCATACGCTTTCGCCCGACCGACCGGCAACCCTGAACTACCTCGGTGTCATCAGCGACCTTCAGGGCGACTACGCCGCAGCAGGTGACTACTACCAAAAGGCTCTGTCGCTACAGCCCAATAATGCGATATTCAACAATAACTATGGCTACTCACGCCTGATGCTCGGCGACTTCATCGCAGCTGAGCACTGGTTCCGCCAGGCATTGGAACAAAATCCAGACCAGGCTGAACGTATCACCAATAATCTGGCTATCGCCTATGCCCGCCAGGGCCAATACGAGAAAGCAATCACACTGTTAAGTGCCACCGGGGACGAACCTTCCGTGCTCAACAATATTGGCTACGTCGCCCTGTTGAACGGTGACTATCGCAGCGCTATCGCCTATCTGGAAAGGGCCATTGAACTAAGCCCCAGCTACTATGCCAGAGCCGCCGCCAATCTTGAACTTGCCCGAAAATCGCTGGATAAGAGCGAAAGCGACTCCTGAGTTTGACTACTCACGTCAAAGCTCGACAGACCGGCGTCGCCCTCAGACGGCAACGATCGAATAGCTTGCCCGGGGGAAATGAACATGCAAGGTGCCAAACTCGGGAGTTTCTCTGGCGAGCACAATCCTGTCGTCAGTGATCGCAACCAGCGTCCCTGACACCGGCACAACAGCGTAGTCCGACGGTGCCACCTCCACCTCACTGCCCACCGCAACCGGCGAACCCTCTATACTGGCCGGCAATGGGCGCGGGTCGGCCGCCTTCGCCGCAGCAAAAGCCTGCTCACGTGTTATATCCTCACGATGCCCGTGCCCAATGTCAGACACCCGCTGAAACCAGTCTTTAACCCGCTGCCCGGCATCCAGCGGTCTTCGGCTGCAGTTTGCATGGAGCCACAAGGGGTGAAAACAAGCCAAATCCGCCAGTGCCGGCTCACTACCTCCAACCCAGTCGCTGTCAGCCAAACGAGCCTCCAAGGCTGATACCAGCGACTTCAGTTCTGCCTTGGCATCGTCGCCCTGGGGCGGGCGAACTGTTCCGCCCTTCATCATGCCCGCTCTGTCTTTGATAAAACGGAAGGTACCCACAGGACCAAAGCGCAGCAGCATTGTGCCGATTAAGCGCATAGGTGGAACGGCGCCTATGGCCGCAAAAAAAGCCTTCTTCTCCGCCTGCGCCATCAATGCCGTGTCAGCCTCACTGGCGTTGGCGGGATCAAGCGCCGGCCACTTAGCCGCCGCAGCGACTTCGCGCGCGATAAGCCCGGTATCACAAATAATATCCGCACCAATCTGCAATACCGGAATGCGGCGATACCCACCGGTCAGGGGGTCGAGGTTCGGCCTAGGTGGTTGCACGGGCGACTCCAGCGACTGCCAATGGAGTGCTGTCATCCCGAACATCAGCCGAACCTTTTCGGCGTAAGGTGACGCATCGTAGTGGTGAAGAATAATCGGCTTACTCATTGGGTTGTCTTCCTGATTGACTGTGGAATGCGGACTAAGATCCTACCACAGACGATACAGGCAAACTTAACAGGCCGGGCCGGACCCGGTGAGGGTCGGGCGATGTACAAAAGGGCAAGGGTTAGCGATTAGAGCAGTAAACCCGTGACAGGCTTATTTTATTATAGTTAAGCTCTCTTGGAGCCCGTCGATTGATATGCAGGCTGACGATAGATTGTCGTTTTGTTTCGGCCTGCAGCCTTTGAGGTATAGAGCGCTTCGTCTGCCGCGCTGAGGATACATTCCGGGCTTGAATCCTCACCGGGGATTCCGACAAAAACCCCGACACTGAGAGTAACGATCCCCAATGGTGAGTTCTCATGGGATATAGCCAAGGATTCCACTCGCTTTCTCAGCGCCTCGAAATGTTCAATCACAACCGCTTGTTCTGCAACGCTAGATGACACAACAACAAACTCATCACCGCCATAGCGAGCAGTAATGTCCTCAAGCCGCAAAAACGTTTTAGTCATTTCCTTCGCAATTCTGCAGAGCACCTTGTCACCGGCAACATGGCCATAGAAGTCGTTATATTGCTTGTAAAAGTCAATATCTATAAACGCTAAACACAAATTCATGTGGTGGCGAACATGAAAGCCATAAAGGCGTTCAAATTGGCTGTCAAAGAAGCGACGATTGTAAAGTGATGTTAACCCATCGTGGGTGGCCAGGGTTTGAAGCTCAGAATTCTTAAACGCGAGGGTGATGTTGGATTGTATAAGGGTGTCTCGATATTCACGTTCCTTAGAGATATCCCGGCTTCTAACAACCAGATAATCGTTTTGTCCGTCCGGTTTGATTGAAAAGTTGAGACTGATTCTCGCAGGGAAATGGGAGCCGTCCTTTTTCAGGCATTGCATTTCAAGCACCACTGGCGCACGATCAACTACCGCCTGCGTAATTTGGTTGATCCCCTTCTGATCGTCAGACATTTTGTAGAGAGCTACAGAGTTTTTGTCTTGAAGTTCTTCGAGCTCAAAGCCGTAAATTGCAGTGAACTTTGGATTGACGTACTCAACCGTGCTGGGGCGTCCTGAGCCGATAGCCAGCACCATCAACCCTTCGTCAAGCGAACTCATTATCGAGTTCAAGAGCTTTTTACATAGTGACATTATCCACTGCTTTGACTCATCCGGAGTCACGTTTGTGTGTTTTTCGAATGCGGTTGCCGCTGAGCGCGGGCTGTACTCTTCCGCATCATGAGTGGAGCACGTAAGAGATACGCTATCCAGAATTGTGAAGCAGTTCTATAGGTATTATTACTGACTAACGCCCCGCTCAAAATAATTCACACCCCGCAATAGATCCCTGTATTTTTTTTCAAAACATTGCTTTACGAAAGATCCTTTAGGAACTAAAAGAACCAGAGTAAGTACAATTGCATAGTAAAGCCCGGCCTAAGCTGCATACTGCACCAGCAAATTAACGGGGCCGAACTTCTAGCACCGCTAATTTGCTGTGAGATTTGTGTAACTCAACCTCAAAACGGCCACTGATGTCAGCGCGGAAGGTGATCTCCGAGCTCTGACCAGGCATCAGCTCAGCCGACAGGTCATAACCGTGAAGATGCGCCTCATCTATCTGGTTTGTGAAGAACCGCAGCGTGACCAGCGTGCCTTCAACCACGGCCACAACAGCCGGCCCCTCCGCGAGCTGACCGCTTTTCACCGTAAAATCCACTATCCGCGTCGGCAGATCAAGGGATGGTGTCGCAGGCTCTTGCGCGGGTTTCATCAGCAGGAACAAACCGGTCAGCAACAGGGCGCCAAGCAGCAGGATCGCAATGGTTGATTTAGTCACTGTGTTACTCCATTTCGAGGTCTTATTCTTCAAAGAAAACGCAGAGCCGTTAGCGGTTGCGCGAGAATCCACAATCCCGCGATGGTAAAACCGATCATCAACGCCAGCATGGGTAACTGGCTGGTCATTGCCTTGCCTCGGGAACCAAACACCCGTAATGCGACCCGGTGGGCAACCCACACGCTAACCACATGCCCAAACAGGATCAAACCCACCTGCGAATGCCAGATGGTTCCCATCTCAGGCAGAATCGGGGCGCGAAAACTATGCAATGTGCCGAACAGGTTCCAGTGCCAGCCAAACGGATCAGAGGCCAGGCTGATGATTTTCAGGCCATGGCTCAGGATCAGCGTGGCGTAGTGGGTCAGGTGGTAGACGAAGGCAATGGGCAGTAGGGTGTAGCCGAAATCCAGCGCCAGCTGGCCGATCGTGCGCTGCGACCCGGTCAGTAGTTTGGCTAGTTTCAGTGTCAGCAAATACAGCGCCAGATAAACAAAGGGCGAAGCCAGCAGACACAGCGTTCCCCAAGCGACATACCACGGCATAAATACCTCGATCGCATTGATCGGACGAACGCCCTGCCACTGCGTCATCCAGCCGGTAGGGTCGCCCCAGAACAACATCGACCACCCTTGGGTCGCCTTAAGCCCGTCGAAGGCGGTGGTAGAGAGCATCGCCAGCGCAAATGTCACCGTACTGATATGTCTCGGTGCCTCTTGAGTCAGCCCGCTAAACGGCCAGCGCAGAGACAATTGACCCGGCTCGCCATGATTTCCTCGCTGGTAATGAACAGGCGCCATAAGCGCAATCAGCCGGAAAAAAACGGAAAAGAACTCACAATGCCTAAACCAGGCGCGCGCTCCAACCAGCCAAACGCCGCCGAGGTTGAGTACGGTATATACGGTGAGAAAGGTGGCCAGAGGCTTGGGCCTGCCACTGCCAAACAATTCAAACCAGATAAAACCGAGATACAGCAAAAGAGCTGGCCAATCCGCCAGCGCGCGCGGATAGTTCACTCGGCCTGCGCAAAAGTTTCGCCAGACTCGCCCGATGCCGTTAGCCAGGCTATGCCAGGGATTCAGTGCCGCATAAAAATTACCGATGAACAGCGTCAGGTAGGTGAACAGCAGAACAAAAATGACCCAGAAAAACGTCAGACTGAAATTGCGCAATGGATCGCGGTGACCAAGAAAGCCGGTTGCGACACACAGCAGCAGTATGAAAACTGCAAACAGGCGCAGGGTCGGCATTGCGCGTCGCAGGGTAGGCAGAACATTGATTGGCACAGAGCCCGCTGGACGTGGCCCAGCCGGTGAAGTCATGAACAGCGCCGCAACAACAAAAGAGACAACCAAAGTTGCTGCAGCGCCCCAGGCATAGAGCCAGAGTGGCACCGGCAAGGTGTACAGCCGCCCGAAACTGTGCGCCTGCGCGACACCCGGCAAAGCTGTCAGCAATGTGCTGATGAGGACAACGGGCCAATAACGCACCACCTACTCCGGCCGGTAAAAAGGGCTTGGCATTCCTCTAGTGAGACTCCAGTTGCTGAACCGTTTGAGGAACCGGCAGTGTCCGCGCATGGGCAGCGGCTTCCAGTGTCTGCTCCCACATTTGCAGATAGGTTTCGGCTGAATTGTAGAAAGAGTCCAATGCTTCCTTGCCACCTTCCAGCCGGATCTCTTCCACAAGGTCCGGGATCATGCCGTAATGGTACATACCGCCTTCATTGACGTCCCACAACCTGCCGTTATCACTGGGGACAGATAGCATCTCAAACAGAAGTGGCGCCGTGTTATCGAACTGTGGCCCCCAATCGTCACCGCTAAAGAGTCGAAAGGGATAAGGTACGGCGCCTGTCTCCTTGACGCGGCCCATGCCTCGTGGCCCCGGCAGGTCGCGCAAGCCGTTAGCATCGGCGCCATAGCCCACCGAAAACTCCCGCGTGGTGCCGGATGCATCCCACAGGGGTTTCAGCTGCTCAAGAAACTTCACATGGTCAAAACCATTCTTGTTGCCTGGGTAGATCACCCCGCCCTGCAGGATAATCTGTTTGGCCTGTTCGTTGTTGATGCCACCCTGCCCGCCGTGGCCGGATACCAAGGGGTAGTCCGGCTCAGTCTTCGCAGTATGATCCAGCATGATCTGTTTGCTTTTTATCTCAGCGTGGTCGATGTCTATGATGAATCCCTTCTTCATCATTTTGTCGATAGCGTAGATACCCAGATCCGTCACGGTGCGCGCGTTGCAGCGGCGACCGGATTCCATTGTCGGCACCATGCCATTAGTCGCCTCCAGCAACAAGGCGATGTTAGGGTCGTCGCCCAAGTTGCTCAGAACGGGATCTAATATGGGCTGTGGAATCGGGACGCTGTCATCCTGCGGCTCCCGGGTAGCCAAATACTTCAACCCGGCGTTGTAGAGAAAGTTCTCGCCTTCACCACCATCTTCGCAGGCATAGGTCTCGAAGAATCGTCCGGTGCCGTAGAAGTTCACCAGCTCCAATATATCGCTGAACAAGCCCGCTCCGCCCAGAGAGCTATCCACATCGTGGAAGGGGAAGACCTGACGCACACCGGCGTCCCAAACGCGATCAATTTCGGCGTCTATATCTTCTTTGGTGCAGGACGATATCTCGTTGTCACCAGGCAGGAACCGTACGTTACAGCCCCAGATATTAGTGAATTCCAAACCGGGGATCACCGCCAGCTTGCCCTCTGCAATGACTTGACGTGCCTCGGCTGGTGAACCGACGATCCGGAAGAAGCCTTTGCCAGGGCCACCGAACTGGGCATCGATATAGTCCTGCATGTCGCTGAGGTACTCGACCTGCTTCATGCCAACACTCATATCCACGCAATCGAGATCAAGCGGGTTCTGGCCACGAGATGGCCCAGTATTTTGAGCAACCTGACACAGTGCCTCGATATTGGTGCCGAGCACAGTCATCAATCGCAGACCAGACATCCAGGCCCGCTCCACCCAGCGCCAGTACATTTGCTGGTGAAGTTGTGAGTCATTCTTAGGCCAGTCGATAAAGGTCGGCCAGCCCTCGGTATCGTGGGTGGTGCCGGGCGAGCTATCGAGAATCAGCGCCTCCGGGTCGGTCATACCATCGGGCCCGTGAAAACTCTCACAATTACCCAGCGCGTGCGGTACGCCAAAGCGATGAACCGCCTGGCCCCACTGCACACCACCGGCCGAAGGGCCGACATTGCGGCTGCCATCCGACATTTCACTGCCCATCGACATATGGGCGTGAACCTCGGCAAAACCCAACACGGGCTCATTGACGTTACCGGTATAGCTCTGGCCAATCACGCCGAGCGGCATCTCCGGGTACTCGGCACAGCCGAAGGCAGCCTCAAAGGTCAGCGGCGCCGGAGTATCGCCGAGCACCAGCAGCCCATTCGCACCGACCGCCAGCGAGCCACCCAGCGTGGCGGCATTGAGAACGTCGCCGCTTTCAGTAAAGGTCCAGTCAGAACCATCTTCAGCCTCTAAAAGCGGTACCGTCGACACATCTGAGCCACTGGCTGTCATCAGCATCTCGTCCGATGTGTAAAACAGGTAGCGCGCCAGGTTGGCTGCCCGCATATAGAACTTTTCAGCACTGCCCGCACTGGTGCCATTGGCGACAAAAGTCTCGCCATCGCGCACCACATAGTCACTGCCCACCTTCATTACCCAGCACTGGTTGTATAAGTCGTATTTCCCCAGTGGTGAAACCGGGGCCGGGGCAGGCACACTATTGCTACTGCTGCTTGAATCGTCGTTGCAGGCGCTCAAGCCGGCCAGCAACAATAGCGAGATGGAAGTCCGAAGGGTTATTGAAAGCGCGTTCTTAAGCAGAAACCGCTGAATCATGGGGCAAACATCCTGTGCGTTATTATTGTGTTAACTTTCTGATTATAAATACTATTTAAGCGTAGAACTGGCCAAGGGTGGCCTTTAGCATAATATTGACGCCGACCACATAATACACTCAGTTCAGCGGTGCTGAAACCGATAGGCCGTAGAATCTAACTACCTGTTGATGGCGACTCCCAGTCTGAAGGAGCGCGGGTGGAGTGCCCTATGTTACGGGAGAGGGCGGCAAAACAGACAAGAGCCGGTGCACTAGAATTTAAGCACGAGCTGCAGGTACGCACTTCGGTCAACTTCAACGGGTGGAGTGCCCACCACCCGGTCGACAAACTCCTGATGTCCGCCGGTTAGCAGATTTCTGCCGACAAGGCTAAGCGTTGCGTTGGGCGAGAGCACTTTACTTACTTTCAGGTCGAGCGCGGTGTACGCGTCTATATGATGTTGTTCAATGTTGTCGACGTAGCGCAGGGTCGTTGACAGTTCCACTTGCCGAGGCAGATCCCAATGAGAGGTAACTGCCGCTTTGTGTCTCGGGCTTTCCCGTTCGGCGTTGTCAGCATTGGGATCATTACTCTGATCGGCCTCTACCTCAATATCGACATAGGAGTAGATGAATTCGCCGCGCCAGCTGGGTGATGCCTTGAAGCCAACGCTGAGTTCGCCACCCCGAGAGGTGGCCGCGGCACCATTGGTGGCGATAAGGGGCACTATGAACGGCGTCGGCCCGGTAGAGGGTTCTGGCGCGCCGGGCTCCAGCGTTCGGAGATCCTCGTACTCGTTGTAGTAAAGCGCCGTATCGAGGGTGAGCCTGTCGCTGACATTAAAACGCCAACCAAATTCATAGGCCTTCAAGCGCTCAGATTCAAAAGCTTCATCCCCACGAATTTGCAATTGCACCGCGGGATTAAGCAGGTCGAAATCGATAATCACATCATGCTCGGTTCGGCTCGGTGTGCGGCGGGCGTCAGATGAGGCGAGCCAGAAGGTCATGTTTTTCTGAGGCGTCCACACCATGCGCATATTCGGCTGCTGCTCTTCGCCGGTAAAATCATTGTGCGATATCTTTACGCCCATGATTGCCCTCAGAGATTTCAGTAGCTGATGCTCATACTGAACAAAGCCACTGGTCACCGCGTACTCGCGCCGCGTTGGCCTGTAGCGAATATACTGGTCTTGAAGGTTATCCTTGGTCAGACGGTAGGCAAGGCCCCAGAGCAGCCGGTTTGCTGCTGTTGGTTTGAAGTCATGTTGCAGATCGAGATCGTAACTGTTGATTTCGAGGTCAAAAAACAGGTCATCTCGCTTTGAGTGGTCTGCAGTAAAGCGAGAGCGAAAGTTGTGTTTATCGCTTGCCTGCTTCTCCCAATGAGCCAGAAAATTCATGCCGGAATAGCTCACATGCTTTCTGCGCAGTTCGGTTGCCGAACCGGAACCCGGTGCCGGCAGAATCAGCTCCTCATTCTGGTTGCCCTCGTAAGCGTTGAACTGTAGGCTCGTTGCACCCTGCTCCACCGATCCAAAATCCAGCCGAAAGCCGCCTTGCGAACCCGTCCATTGATCATAGTTGTCTGATCCGTCAGGCCTGGTTGCATCGTCGCGCTCAAAGGATTTGAAATACGCACGCCCGTAGCGGTTGTTACCAAAAGCTTTTCCGTATCTGATACTGCCAAACCAGCGCTCTTCATCCCCGGCAGCTACAGAAGCCTTGCCACCAATCGTGTCGCAGCTATGTTTGGTAACGATATTGATAACACCATTAAAGGCATTGCCACCCCACAATGCGGTACCGGGCCCTCTAACGACTTCTATCCTGTCGATGTCTTCGATCAGAGTATCCAGCGTGTCCCAGAACATCCCGATTTTGGCTGGGGAAAAAGCGCTGCGACCGTCGACGAGGATCAAAAGCCGGTTGGTGAAAATGCCGCCATTGAAGCCGCGAATGCCAATACCCCACTTACCCTTACCGATCCGGGTAACCTCTACGCCGGGTACCAGCCGCAACAATTCAGGTATCGATGTCGCGCCGGAACGTTGAATGGTTGAATTCTTGAGGATGTAGACCGCGGCAGAAGAGTCCTGAAGCCGTTCGCCTCGGCGAGCAGACACACTGATATTGACGTTCATCAGTTGCTCAAGGCTAAGCTCCGTGAGGTTTTCCATGCTCTGGGCGGGCACCCCCAGCAGGTATAACGGCCCCAGCCAGCAAAAATTCAAGATTTTTGCCAGACGCCGACCGTTCACTCCGCCACGATCGCCCATGTAACGCCCTTTACAGGTTAATTTTTAGACACCGTTGTATTTCAGCGTAGTGCAGGTATTGTCGAAGTGCCAGCAGATCGCTGAGCCTTGATCGAATTTTCAATGACGTTGGAGTGAAATACCCGAAATTGACTCGCTAATTCACAACTTCCAGATTATGAGTGCTTGCGACTGCTCATTTACGCGGGCGAAGTAAGTGATCTGGCCTTTCATGCCCTGCTTCAGCGATAGCAACGCTCCAGGCTGCATAGGAGTCACCCCATTGCGCTTATCGCCAGATCATAAAACGGCCCTGTTCACCGGGCGGGCTCAGATTCAAGTGCTGAGCGCAGCTAAACTCAGCCAGTCTTGGCAGGAATGTGTCTTAGCGATCGACTCCCGCCGCGCTGACAAATTCCGCCCATTTTTTAGCAACGTTTTTCCCTGCGTCACCCGACAAGTAGGACAAACCATGGCCCCGGCTTTCTGCGCTGATAATATGGGCGATAGCTTCAGTGGTTTTATGCATATGTAAAAGTGCATACATCTCGGCCGCCGCTGCCAAATGCCGGGTAATTTTCGGGCGCTCACTTGATTCATTGGTGCGCTCTAAAGCATCTCTCAATGCAAATGTGTAGCCCGTAAGTTTACTGATAATTTCTTCCATGCTTAATTACGCCTAAAGTCGGAAGTACGCGCATAAAACCTGAAGTTACACAGAGGATTGTGTCACTACTGAGTCATACCATTTATTCTCAGTCCACGGTACAGCCGCGCTCTTGAAAACAAAATGAAAGGCTTGCCTGGCTATGCCGTTTTATCTCTATATCCACCGTCATGTCTCTGCCAAGCCTGTACACCCGCTCCTCGGTTGCCCGCTCTCCATTAACGAAAATGCGATTTTTCTCGTCAATGTATATCGTGTAATGCTGTTTGTTGGGCGATGAACCCACATACCAAGCCAGCCCGGAGACTACCGCGAAAATAATGACCAGAGACGCTACCATTGGCACTAAAAATCTGGTCATGACTTTAAAACCTGTTTTTCAGCGGTATGCGCAGCGAATCCGGCCCTTGCGCAAGAAAAAGCAGGATCAGCCGCCGCAACAGTTTGCCATGCCATATCAGCCACCGAACACCGCAAAACTCAACCAAACGTAAATACCATAGCCAATCAGAAGCACTCCGCCCTCCGCACGGCTAAGGCGGCGGCCCGAGTACAAGAACAAAAGCAGAAGCACCGCTGTTCCAAGCATGACCCATTGATCAAACTGCAAAATTCTTGCATGAACTGGCAGCGGCTGAAGTAGCGCGGAAACCCCAAGAATCCCCAGTAAATTGAAGATATTGCTGCCCAGTATGTTTCCGACAGCCACATCTGCATGCCGCCGAATAGCGGCAATTACCGATATGGACAATTCTGGTAGCGAGGTGCCCACGGCCACCAGCGTCAAACCAATAACGGCCTCTGGCACAGCAAAATGCTCTGCAATGCCAATGGCCCCCATCAGCAGCACTTGTGATCCGGCAATTAAGAGCAGCAAGCCAAAAGCGACGGCGGTTACAGTCCACAACAACGACTTCGGAATGGCGGCGACCTCATCTGCTTCAGCCTGGTGTAATTCACCTGAGGGCCCAGCGTGAAACCGCTCGCTGCGGTAAGCCCAAACCAGATAAGCACCCAGAGCGACCAGGAATACAGCCGCATCTGCACGCACCAGGGCACTTCCCCCAACCAGAACAAGAAACAATACACTTGCTGCGACAACCGTGACCGCATCCCGCCTCAGGGCAAGCGGCTTGACGACCATTGGCGATATCAAGGCGCAAATTCCGAGTATCAGCAGGATATTACTGATGTTGCTACCAACTACGTTGCCGATCGCAATGTCTGGTCGCCCTTCCACCGCAGCATTCACAGACACTACCAACTCCGGAGCAGAGGTACCGAAGCCCACAATAACCAGACCACTGAGCAAGGGTGACACACCGAGCCGCTTTGCCGCCGCCAGCGAGCCCCGGATCAACGCTTCCCCGCCAACTGTGAGCAAAGCAATACCTGAAAGAAGAAACACAATATCCAACATATTTTAACGGTAGCTCCTTAAGAATTACGCCGCAGGCTGCCGCGCGGTTTTTTCGGCACCGGCTTACCTTGCCTTGTTATGGGCATTTTCGCAAAACATACCAATATTTGGCACAGGAGGCTTCCTATGACCAGAAATACCAACATTACCCTTGGCCGAGACTTTGACGCGTTTATTGCTGAACAGATAGAAGATGGCCGCTATGGCGCTGTGAGCGAAATGGTGCGAGCAAAAAAGGGGACCAAAAAAGGCACGGAGGGATTAAATATCGCGCATCATGCCTCTTGGTGGATTTTTAACCCCTCTGTCCCCTTTTTCTCCAATATTTGGCACAGGAGGCTGCCCATGACCAGAAATACGAGCATTACTTGGCCCAGACCTTGACGAGTTTATTGCCGAACAGATAGAAGATCGCCGCTATAGCGCTGTGAGCGACATGGTGCGAGCATAAAAGGGGACGACAAAAGGGAACGGCGGGATTAAATATCGCGCATCACGCCTCTTGGTGGATTTTTAACCCCTCCGTCCCCTTTTTTTTTTAAGTGATTCCAGTAAGAATCCCACTCATCACGGTTCAGCCCAACTGAATTTAGTAGGGCTTCTGTGAATGCAACACGATCTTCTACGACTCCTTTCCAGTGAGTGGGTTCTGCATTCGAGCCAAATACCTTACACCACTCTAGAACGGCCAAATCAAGAAAGCCTCCATGAATTAGCCGCCAAAAGTTCAACTTTGGATCTTCATCAATGGTAGTGAGAGCACTCTTCATATGAATGCACCTAACGATTTGGACGAGTATCGCTCGTTGTTTATGTATTCTTTCTTCCATACTCTCTAGAAAACATAACGCCCTGCTAAGGGGCGGCCAAAGCAGCGCTTTGGGCGTCCCGCGGAGGCCGCGTCTTTTGCGGCCGGAGTGAACTTAAGCAGCTTGTTATAGGGATTTCTGGTCATTGCTCAAGTTCCGCTGCAACTAATGAATTGTACTGCTTTGCGAACTGGTCAAATACTTCAATTAGCTCGATTTGGCATGAGTAAAACACTTTGCTTGGGTCTAGAAAGTCTTCTCGTATACCGGAACCTTTGTAATCAGGCCAATATTTACCATCGGGCAGCCCGTTTATATTGAAACCCTCCGGGTGTACAGAAGGGGTGGGGATGAACCGTAAGTCGCCTTTCTTCTTGGCTTTTTTAAATTCGGCTGTAGCGTCGGTAGATTTAAGTTCAGCGATCATAGTTTCGACGTATTCTGGGCACGCGTCGTCCACTTGCGCTATAACCTGTGCAGAAAGCAAGCCTCCTAGAAAAAGCGCCACAACGGTTCGCATCTTTAGTGACATCATCCAATCCCTATAACAGCCTGTTAATGAGGTCTCCGACCTCATAATAATTATTAGCTGGGGCCCACTGTAATATATTAGAGAGGGCCCCACCCTATGCTCTATCCATCTGTTTTTATTGAATATTACCCCAAGACCGACAATAGCCCACCCGATTAAGCTGGGGCCCATTGAAATAAAAACACGAAAGACATACTGTATACATAAACAGTAATTGATAATGGAGTATCGATATGACTGTGGCTGCATCCCCATTCCTTGAGTCTATTCGCGCACACATGCTGGTTCGGCGTTACAGCCGGCGAACGGTCAGTGCTTATTTGTATTGGATTAAGTACTTTATTATTTTTCACGGCAAAAAGCACCCACGAGATATGGGCGACAATGAGGTAGAACAGTTTCTTACCTGGCTGGCATGTGAAAGGCATGTTTCAGCGGGCACACAGGCTATTGCTTTGAATTCTCTTGCCTATCTTTACAATAAATTTCTCAATCAACCGCTAGGCAAGCTAGGCCAGTTCCGACGGGCAAATCGGCAGGCAAAACTACCTACGGTATTAACCTCTCAAGAAGTTGGCGCGTTACTCTCACATTTAAACGGTATACATCAGCTTATGGCGGCCATGCTCTATGGCTCCGGGCTTAGGCGTATCGAGCTGGTTCGCTTGCGGGTGAAGGATGTTGATTTTGACTTCCAGCAGTTGAAGATATGGCAAGGCAAGGGCGACAAACATCGATTGACGACATTGGCACCTGAGTTAGCTCCCCTCCTTCGGCGTCAGATTGAACAGGTTAAGCTCACACTGGAGGAGGACAAAGACAACCCGAATTACGCTGGCGTATGGATGCCAGATGCGCTTGCACGCAAGTTCCCCAAAGCACCTCTCAGCGTCGACTGGCAATACCTGTTCCCGGCTTCTCGATTGAGCATTGATCCACAGTCGCAACAGATTCGCCGCCATCACTTCGATGAAAGTACATTGAACAAGCTCGTAAAAAACGCAGCCAAAGCGGCGAACATTCCCAAGACAGTCAGCTGCCATACACTGCGCCACTCCTTCGCCACGCATTTACTGCAATCAGGCGCCGACATACGCACGGTTCAGCAGCAACTCGGCCACAGTGATGTCACAACCACGGAGATATACACCCATGTGCTGAAACAGGGGGCGCAGGGAGTAAAAAGCCCGCTGAGCGGGCTGATGCAGGGTTGGCAGCAGCCTTCTGTGTGAAGGCTGCTTTTAGCAGGGAATGGCTCAGGCCAGCCAGCGGCCCAGCGGGGTTTTACCCCACAGGAAGTTGATGAACTTCTTCATGCCTTCCACGTTGTCACTGGTGTAGGGGTAGCCGCTTTGCAGCTTGCCCTTGCCTTTGTCGATCAGTATGGGTTGGGCGAAGCAGTAACCGCGAATGCCGGTGATGCTGTTCACCTGGCCAACACCGCTGTGCTTGCGGCCACCGAAAGGCGCTGTGGGTACACCGTAGGTCATGGCCATGTCGTTCACACTGACACCTCCGGTGTCGATGCGGCGGGCAAGGTTAAAGCCTTTGTCCAGATCAGAGGTCCACACGTTGCCGTTGAGGCCAAATTCGCTGTCGTTGGCAAGACGCAGGGCTTCGTTCTCGTCGCGCACTTTCTGAATGCAGATAATGGGGCCGAAGGTTTCATCGCGCATGATGGTCATGTCGTGCGTTACATCGGTGATCACGGTAGGCAGGTAGTACAGGCCTTTAAGCTCGGTATTGCGGCTGCCGCCGACGTGTATCTTGGCACCTTTGGCTCGGGCGTCTTCAACGTGGCTTTCGATAATGGTCATCTGTTTGTCCCAGAAAACCGCGCCCACATCTTCATCGCCACCATGTTCGGGGCCCTGCTTCAGGGTTTTGGTTTTCTCGACAACCTTGGCAACAAACTCGTCGTAGACGCTTTCCATCACGTAGATGCGTTCGGTACCACAGCAGTAATGGCCGGTGTTCATGCAGGAACCTGCCAGCGCGCCGTCAACCGCGCGATCCAGATTGGCGTCGGCACAGACAATCATCGCGTCTTTACCGCCGAGTTCCAGTGTCACCGGAATCAGCTGGCGTGCACAGGCTTCGGCCACTTTACGGCCCGTGTTCACACTGCCGGTAAATGAAATCTTGTCGACGCCGGCTTCAACCAGGTCAGCACCGGTTTGGCCATCGCCCATCAGCACCTGAACCACGCCATCTGGCATGCCCGCTTCGCGGTAGATGTCTTCCAGCAGCTTGGAGGAATACGGGGTCACTTCCGAGCCTTTCAGTACCACAGCGTTACCCGCCAGCAGGGCCTGCACCGCGGGGTTGGCCGCCAGCACGAAGGGGCCGTTCCAGGGCACGATAACGCCCACCACACCCAGCGGCTTGTAGACAATTTTCATTTTCTTGGTCAGGCCAACAATGCCCGGCACTTTGCGCTTTTCAGTGGCCAGGAATTTTTTGGCGTGCTTGGCGTAGTAGGTCATGGCGTCAACCACGGAGAATATCTCCATGCTCAGCGCATCAGCAGGCGCCTTGCCGGTTTCCTTGATCACCGTGTCGATGATTTCGTCCTGGCGCTTGAGGATAACCTGCACCGCCTTCTGGATGACTTTGGCGCGCGCTTCAACGGGCATTTCGGCCCAGGCGGTCTGGGCCTTGCGGGCCTTGGCTACCGCGGCTTTCACGTCCTCGGTATTGGCGCATACCAGCTCGCCTATCGGTTCCATGGTGACCGGGCTGGTCAATTGGTACACCCGGCGGTTTTCACCTGCTTTTTCAATCGGTTGATATATGGACATGGCGCCCTCCCTTCCTGTCAGAGACTAATAATTATTAGCCAACGAGTATACGCCCGGTTCTGCGTATAAAAAATGTCCGAAATGTTAGAATCGGACGCGGCCCTCAGCCGGACGCAATCACCATTTTTGCGGAGAGCATCACCCCCGCCTGATCGCCGACAAGCCCGAGGTCGAAGTCCCTGTATAATGCCGGGTTCGGGCAGCCTTGAGATGATGGCGTGCCCGGTCATGTAAACACTCTTATCCGGATGCCGGTCAATGCCACTACCCTCTTCCACCAAGGCGGATCTGTTATTGCTGCTGGTCACGCTGCTGGCGGCAATCAGCTGGATGTTCTCCAAGGAGGCGGTAATGCTGATGCCGCCTTTGTTGTTTATGGGCATTCGTTTTCTGCTGGCAAGCCTGCTGTTGGCCTTGTTCGCCTGGCGCCAGTTGCAACGCCTCGACGGTGAGCAGTATTGGCGCGGCGCCCGAGTTGGCGTGGTGTTCGGTCTTGCCATGTGTTTCTGGGTGTCCGGACTGAATGTCGCCAGCAATATTGGTGAAGGGGCTTTCCTGGCGAGCCTGGCGGTGATTCTGGTGCCGGTAATAGCGCGAATTGTGTTCAAGGAGAGGCAGCCTTCAAGCACGTGGCTGGCGCTGCCTGTAGCGGTGGCGGGGCTGGCGATGCTGTCGCTGCAACACGGCTTTCGGCTGGAGGCCGGGCAAGGGTTCTTTGTGGCAGCGGCGGTGATTTTTGCCCTGCACTACACGCTCAATACCCGCGCCGCCAACGCGCGGCTGATCCATAGCCGCGACGGCGCTACCCGCGAGCTGATGCGGATTCCCGTGATGGCGCTAACGACAATCTCGCTGGCCTGCGCTGGCGCCGTGGCACTGTCCGCATCGCTGCTGCTGGAGCCATGGCGCGCGACCTTCGAGAGTTTTTCACCGGTGCTGGCGGGCTGGATTCTGGCCAGCGTACTGATCGGCACATCCACACGCTTTGCCGTTCAGACCTGGGCCCAGAGTCTGTCGTCGTCGAATAACGGCGTTGTGATACTGGTGCTGGAGCCGGTATGGGTGGCGAGCATTTCGGCGTTCTGGTTTGACGAGCGCATGAGCGGCTCGCAAATGGCCGGCTGCGCGCTTATATTTGCGGCGCTGCTGATCAATCGCTGGAGCACGGTGCGCCGTTTGTTGACGCGCTCCCGAGCCTCGCTCTAAAGCTTTGACTGGCCCGGTACGCGCTTTTCCATTTACTCCTGCAGCGACTTGCTGACCACCTCGAACACATCGCGTGACAGCTCCGGCTCGGCCGCGATACGCTCCAGCTCGGCCTTCATCAATGCCTGCTGCTCAGGCAGGTACTTGCGCCATTTGGACAGCGGCCCCAACAGTCGCGCCGCGATCTGGGGGTTGATACGATTCAGCTCAATCACCCGCTCCGCCAGGAAGCGATAGCCACCCCCATCCAGCTGGTGAAAGTTAACGGCATTCTGGCCACAGAAAGCGCCAATCACCGCCCGCACCTTGTTGGGATTGCGAATTTCGAAGGCCGGATGGTTCAGCAGCTCTTCCACCCGCTTCAGGGTGCCCGGCCGATAGCTGGTGGCCTGAATCTGGAACCACTGATTGATGACCAACGGCTCGTGCTGCCAGTTCTGGTAGAACTGTTGCAGCGCCAGTGCCTTTTTCGACTCAAAGCTGCTGTTCACCAGCGCAACCAGTGCGGCCAGCCGATCAGTCATATTGTCGGCGCTGTCGAGCTGCTCCATGCAAACCTGCAGGTAGTGGTCTTCTTCCAACAACATCAGGTACTGCAGGCAGAGGTTTTTCAGGCTGCGCTGGGCAATCTGCTGTGCGCTGGGCTCATAGTCGCCCTGACGCTTGCTGAGCGAGCGATAGACTTCGATCAGGTCATCCCTGAGGGCGTGAGCCAGTTCCAGTCGCGCCTGCATTCTTGCGGCATGAATCGCCAGCACATCCACCGGCTGCAGTATCTCCGCCAGATAGGCCTCAGAAGGCAGGCTCAGCATCAGGGCCACCATAGCCGGGTCGAGACTGCTGTCGCGCAGTAAATTGCGCCCTGCCGTAATCAGGCGTTCGTCCAGTGCGCAGACCTGATTCTGCTGGTGGGCGCTAACCATATCTTTCAGGGCCAGCACGCCCAGTTGCTGTGAGGCTTCCCAGCGATTAAAGCCGTCGTCGTCCTGCTGCATCAAAAACAGCAGTTCGTCGCGACTGTAGTCAAAGGTCAGTTTTACCGGCGCGGAAAAACCGCGCAGTAAACTGGGCACCGGCGGCTCGGGAACATCTTCAAACACAAAGTGCTGCTCAGCCTGTTTCAGGTGCAGCACTTTATGGGTGTTATCTGCGGTTTCCGGGTCGGCCTCTTCTCCGGCCAGCTTCAAGCGCAGCGCGCCGGCATCGCCCAGCAGCCCCACCGCCACGGGAATATGGAAAGGCTCTTTAGCCGCCTGGCCGGGCGTTTTCGGGCAACTCTGCTGCAGGGTCAGGGTATAAGTGCTGTGTTCTGCATCGTAGCTGCCACTTGCTTTCACTTGCGGTGTGCCTGCCTGTGAGTACCAGAGGCGGAACTGGCCGAGATCCATACCGCTGGCATCTTCCATGGCTTTGACAAAGTCTTCGCAGGTCACTGCCTGGCCGTCAAAGCGCTCGAAATACAGGTCACTGCCCTTGCGGAACAATTCCGGCCCCAACAGGGTGTGAATCATCCGCACCACTTCGGCACCTTTTTCATAAATGGTGACGGTGTAGAAGTTGGAAATTTCCATATAGGAGTCGGGCCGCACCGGGTGGGCCATGGGGCCGGCGTCTTCGGCAAACTGCGCGGTGCGCAGCAGGCCGACGTCTTCAACCCGTTTGACAACGGGCGAGCCCATATCGGCAGAGAACTCCGCATCGCGAAACACGGTAAAGCCCTCTTTCAGGCTGAGCTGAAACCAGTCGCGGCAGGTAACGCGGTTGCCGGACCAGTTGTGAAAATACTCGTGGGCGACAACCCCTTCTACCCGCTGAAAGCCCACATCGGTTGTGGTGGCCGGGCTGGCGAGCACACAGGAGGTATTGAAGATATTGAGGCTCTTGTTTTCCATCGCCCCCATATTGAAATCATCCACCGCGACGATGTTGAAAATATCCAGATCGTATTCGCGGCCGTAGACCTCTTCGTCCCAGCGCATCGCGTTTTTCAGGGACTGCATGGCGTGGTCACACTTGTCGAGGTCTTTCTCCTCAACATAGATATGCAAATCCACATGGCGACCGCTGACAGTTACAAACTCGTCACTCACCCGCTCCAGGTCACCAGCGACCAGGGCAAACAGATAAGCGGGCTTTTTGTGCGGGTCTTCCCACACCGCGCGGTGGCGACCGTTTTCGAGGGTGTCGGTAGAAACCAGATTACCGTTGGACAAGAGCACCGGGCAGCGTTTGCTGTCGGCGTCCAGCGTAACGGTATACACAGACATCACATCGGGCCGGTCGAGGTAATAGGTGATTTTGCGAAAACCCTCTGCTTCGCACTGGGTGCAGTACATGCTGCTGGATTTGTACAGGCCTTCCAGCGAGGTGTTGTTCTGCGGGTAGATGCGCGTGGTGCAGCGCAGGGTAAAACGGTCGCCTACCTTGTCGACGGTCAGGCTTTCACCGGCAATCTGGTAGTCGGCTTCAGAAAGCGTCGCATCGTCGATAGCCAGCGACTCCAGTTCCAGCTCACAACCGTCGAGCACCAGCGGCGCGTCAACGGTTTCTGCTTCGGGATTGCGGCGCATGGCCAGCGTGGAGTGCACCAGCGTATATGAATCGAAAATTTCAAAATGCAGGTCGGTGCTGTCGATCAGAAAATCGGGCACCCGATAATCTTTCAGGTAGATAGTTGTCGCCTGAGCATCACGCATGTCTTGTTAACCTTCGTCAGAAACCGTCAGCTTGTAACCGCCGTATTTGCGGATATTGATGACACCGGTATCAAAAATAAGATACTGCCCTTTAATCCCCTGTAGGGTGCCTTCGGCAGTGGGAGACTTGTCGAGATTGAATGCCTTTACTTTAGCCGGATACTGCTCAACCGGGAAGGTGATATGCACATCTTCTGCGGCCAGTGGCTCAATCGCGTCTTCGCCAAAGCTCTCGCGCAAATGGGCAATGTCTGGCGCGCATTCGGCGCTGAGCCGATCCCGTTCGGCGTGCAAGTCCATTGGCTCGGGTTGGTTCTTGAGCATAGCCTGCCAGCTGGTTTTGTCCGCCACGTGCTGTTTAAAAATACTTTCCACCAAACCCGATTGCAGGCGATTGCTTACCCGAAAAATCGGTAGCGCCTGCACCGCGCCCTGATCTATCCAGCGGGTCGGCACCTGCGAGCCACGGGTGATACCCACCTTCACTTTTGAAGTGTTTGAGAGGTAAACAATGTGATCAATCATGCAGTGGGTTTCGCCCCACTGGGGCTCGCGGCAGGTGCCCTCAAAATAGTGACACTTTTCCGGGCTGACAATACAGCTGTCACACTGGGCCAGCCGCTGAAAACAGGGGTAGCAATAGCCCTGATTAAAGCTTTTACGGGTTTTGCGGTCGCAGTGAACACAGTTGATCTCACCTTCAAAGGTGAGCTTTAAAAAACTGCCAATGCGTTCGTTCAGTGCAATTTCGGCTTCGCCCAGCGGCAGGCGGTAATGCGCCACGCCGTCGACAAGCTGGGTGCGCATTTTCTGGGCATTACCACTTCCCAATACCGCCATTATTTGTCCGCCCATTTCAGAATGCTGGTTTCCGCTGGCTCGTCGTCGCACAACTCGCCCTCGGCTTTACTACCGCGATCAATATAGCCCACGCGCTCTTCTTCCTTGAGATTGTGCAGGTCGTAAGTGATAACCGCCTCCATACAGACTTCCTTTTGCTCGCCGGTCAGTGGTCGGCCATCGGGCCATTTACCGATCTCGACGGCGCGCTTAAGGGCCGCGTGGATTTCCGGCGTCATCGCCTTGAGCATTGCTTCTACATTCATAGGAGGAACTTCTTGATCAAAAACGGAGATTATAACAAAGGCCTCAGCGGCCGGTGAGGCGAAGGCCCAGCAGTGTTGCCAGCGCGAGCGCCACCCCGGCAACCAGACCGCCCAGATGGGCTGCGTTGGCGATGGAACCCAGCCCCACCAATTCGGTAAAACCGAGCATACAGATCAACAGCCAGGCCAGCATGAAAATCACGATGCCCTTGGGTAAGGCAAAGGCCGCGACCGGGCGAAACCGCTGCCACACCACCAGATAACCCAGATAGCCGTAGATCACCCCGGACATACCACCGAATAGCTGTCCCGGCGTAAACCAGGCCTGGGCCAGATTGGAAAACACGCCCATCAGCAGGGTAAGCAGCAACAGCGCCACACTGCCCTGCTGAAACTCAATGCGTCGCCCCAGCTCCCAGGTCCACAGACCATTGAACACCAGATGCAGCAGGCCGTAGTGCAGGAAGACCGGCGTAAACAAACGCCAGTATTCACCGGGGGCGGTGCTGATCATATAGCCGTCATCAACCGCAATAATGCGGTAGAAGGACAGCCACGACATGGCTTCAGTGCTGAGGCCCGTAATACCGGCGCCGATAATGCTGGCTGCCAGCAAGAACAGCGTCACCGGCAGGAAGGTGGTCGCGCGTGACGCTTGCGGGGCCTGCTCCTGCGGCTCGGCCTGCACCACTTCAATGTCACCGGACTCCATTCGTCGGTGCAGCGCCGCAACCAGCTCAGCAGACGCGGCATCAAGCACCCAGATAACCTGGGCGCCCTGCCACTCGCTGATCTGGTGCGGGATACCCTTGCCCGCCAGCAGGGCCGCCAGCGGTCGCAGGTCGTGATGCAGGGGGACGCGCAGTGCCTCGTAATCCATTCAACCTTCCAAAAACCCTTTTTCGTTAATTGCCCAGCTTTCCACCCCAGCCCAGTTTGTCGCGACAGCTCGCATAAAAACTGTGATCTGCGGGGTGAATCATGGTCATTTTATGGGGCTTTTTGCGCACATATACAACGTCACCGGGACGTGTCGGTATGACTTCCTGACCGTCACAGGTGACCGGCGCCGGCATTTTGTTGTCGGCCTGAATAACAATCTTGATCTCGCTTTTACCGTCGACCACAATCGGCCGACTGCTCAGCGTGTGGGGGAACATCGGTACCAGTGCGATAGCATCCAGTTTGGGATGCATAATCGGGCCACCGCCGGACATGGAATAGGCGGTAGAACCGGTCGGCGTAGAGATAATCAAGCCGTCGGAGCGCTGGCGATAAACAAACTCGCCCTCGATATACAGGTCGTACTCCATCATATGAGCTGACGTTCCGGAGTTGACGACCACATCATTGAGAGCCTCACCCACACCCACCGGCTCGCCCTGCCGTTTGACTTCCACATCCAGTAAAAATCGCTTTTCCAGCGTGTAGTGCCCATCGAGCACCGCACCGATCTGCTCTTCCAGCTCGTCCGGCGAAATATCGGTGAGAAAGCCAAGACGACCGCGGTTAATGCCCAGTATCGGTGCCGGTTGTTTGGACAGGGTGCGGGCGGCGCCGAGGAAACTGCCGTCGCCACCGACCACAATCACCAGATCGCAGGTTTCGCCAATGCTCTTGCGCGGACTCACCCGCAAACCGTGATTGGGCAGCAGAGAGGCAATATGCTCCCCCAGCACCACCGTCAGGCCGCGTGACTGCAGAAAGGTAACGAGTCGTTGCAAGGTCTCCGCAACCCCGCTACCTTCACGTCCTACAATGCCAATGTTCCGAAATGAATCCATATTCCTGCCCTAACCAAGGCCCGCCAGTATCGCACTATGACCGCGTTTATTCATACTCTAAAACACCCGCGCGTGCGCGAGCTTGCCTGGATCTGTTTTTCCGAATCCATCATCCATGACCCCGGAGCGCTGGCGTGCAAGGTTACCGCAGCTGACTTTGAACTGCACGAAGCCCGCCGCGAGGCCCTGCTGGCCCTCGACATGTCGCCCCAACCGCTGCTGAATCACCTGGAGGAAAACTGCCGCTCACGACGCCTGGGACTGGTGTTCGAGAGCTACTGGCATTTCTTTCTGCAACAGGATGAGGAAACCGAGCTGATTGCCCACAATCTTCCCGTTCGCGACGGCGGCCGGACTCTGGGCGAATTCGATGTGCTGTACTTCTGCCACCGCCGCCAGCAGGCCATTCATCTGGAACTGGCGCTGAAGTACTTCATGGCGACACCACAGCCACTGCAGGCAGGCAGCCCCATGAGCCAGTGGCTCGGACCCAACAGTCGGGACCGGCTGGATATCAAGTGGCAGCGCATGCGTGATCATCAGCTGGCGCTGCCCGCCACACCCGCCGGCCGGGCCGCGTTAAACGAACTTGGCATAAGTGAGATAGCGCAGGAAGTCGCAGTAAAAGGCTGGCTGTTTTATCACCCGGAGCGACCGGTAGAAGCAGCGCCGATCAATCCGGCACACTGTCGCGGCCTGTGGCAGACACTGGGCGATTTTTCCGAACGGGAACAGGCCTCAGACTGGCGCTATCTGGCCAAGCCTGACTGGCTAGCCGACTTCAGCAGCGCGACTGCGCTGGAAGCAAAACACTGGGCGCTGGCCGAGCAGCGCCCGATTATGCTGATTAATCAGGCGCAGGAGCGCCGCATGGTAGCGCCCGACACCTGGCCCGAAAACGTGCTGGCGCAGCCCTGAGCGCGCCAGCAGTGCGGCATCAAGGCATGTCGTCGATGGGCTCGCCTTCTTTTTCGGGAATCATCAGGTCTTCCTGACGAATACCCAGCAGCAGCATAAAGTTGGCAGCCACGTAGATGGATGAGTAGGTACCCACCACAATACCCACGGTCAAAGCCTGGGCAAAGCCGCGAATCATTTCACCGCCGGTAAGCAACAGCGCCAGCAAGACCAGCAAGGTGGTCAACGAGGTCACCATCGTCCTACCCAGTGTCTCGCTCAGCGAAACATTGATGACATCAACCGACGGCTGTTTCCGCAATTTGCGGAAGTTTTCGCGAATACGGTCAGATACGACAATGGTGTCGTTCAGCGAGTAACCGATAACCGCCAGCAGTGCGCCCAGTACTGTCAGGTCAAAGTCGAGCCGCAACAGCGAGAAGATACCCAGCACAATAATCACGTCGTGCCCCAGGGCGACTACGGCACCAAAGGCAAACTTGAGCTGAAATCGCATGGAGATGTAAATCAGCACTACGACCAGCGCCAGAAGAATGGCCAGGCCGCCCTGCTCGCGCAGTTCCTCACCCACTTGCGGGCCGACAAACTCGATGCGCCGCAGCTCCGCTTCACTGCCCGCAGACTGCTGCAAGATGCCGAGAATCTGTTCACCCAGATCCGGGCTCAAGCCCTGTGGCAGGCGCACCAGCACATCGGTGTCAGCACCAAAGTTGACGACCACGGCATCAGCGTAACCCGCCTCCGCCAAAGCGCTGCGCACATTGCTCAGGGGCTCGGCCTGCTCATAAACCACTTCAACCAGTGTGCCGCCGGTGAAGTCGAGACCGAAGTTCAGGCCACGCACCGCCAGCGAGCCGATAGACAGCAAGACCAGGCCGATGGAAAAGGCGGCCGCAATTTTGCGGGCGCCCATGAAATTTATCACTCGATCAGTCATCAGGAACCTCAGATCGCCAGTTTGTTGACACGGCGACCGCCGTAAATCAGGTTAATAATGGCGCGCGTGCCCATTATCGCGGTAAACATCGACGTCAAAATACCGATGGACAGGGTCACGGCAAAGCCTTTCACCGGCCCGGTGCCGACAGCGTAAAGAATCACCGCCACAATCAATGTGGTGATGTTGGCGTCCATGATGGTGACAAAGGCGCGATCATAGCCTGCCGATATGGCCTGTTGTGGCGAGGCGCGATTTTTCAGTTCCTCGCGGATACGGGCAAATATCAGCACGTTGGCATCAACCGCCATACCGACGGTCAGTACGATACCGGCAATACCGGGCAGGGTCAGTGTAGCCGACAATACGGACATCACCGAGATCAGCAGCACGATGTTCGCCGTCAGGGCACACACCGCAGCCACACCAAAGACCCGGTAGTAAACCAGCATGAACAGGGCCACCATACTCAGGCCGATCTGAACCGACAGTACGCCCTGCTTGATATTCTCAGCACCGAGCGAGGGGCCTACGGTGCGCTCTTCAACAAAGTCGATGGGCGCGGCCAGCGCACCGGCGCGCAGCAGCAGCGCCAGTTCAGCCGCCTCGGCAGGACTTTCCAGCCCGGTAATCCGGAACTGCACGCCCAGCGCGTCGCGAATGGTCGCCAGGCTGATGATGTGTTTCTCGTCGTAAGGCGTTTTGACGACTTTCTCTGTACCGTCCGCTGCCTGTACATAGGTGGTGCGGTTTTTACGTTCGATAAACAGCACACCCAGACGGCGGTTAATATTATGGCGCGTTACCCGGTGCATCATGGTGCCCCCCTCGCTGTCGAGGGTGATGTTTACCTGGGCCTGCCCGGTCTGCTGGTCAAAGCCGGCCTGTGCGTTGGCGACCCGCTCACCGGTAATCACGATATCCCGCTCCAGCCAGGCACCGGAGTCACCGTAGTCGTTTGAGCGAAATTCAAAACGCTGACGCTCGGACAATGGCGCGTCGTACTTGGCTTCAAGCCGGAACTCGAGGTTCGCGGTTTTACCTAGAATACGCTTGGCTTCGGCAGTATCCTGAATACCCGGCAGCTCGACTACAATCCGGTTTTTGCCCTGACGCTGCACCAGCGGCTCGGATACGCCCAGCTCGTTGACTCGATTGCGCAGGGTAGTCAGGTTCTGCTCTACGGCGTAGCTTTCGATTTCCTTGCGCTTCTGCTCGCTCAACACTGCCGTCAGGAAAAAATCGTCCTCGGTTTCGGTTTTGCTGATCTGCAACTCATTGTACTCGTCACGGATCACACGGACCGCTTTGTCGCGCAGCTCTTCAGAAGCAAATCGGCCCTCAATCCGGCCATCCTTCTGCAGCTGAACCAAACCGCGAATGCGCTCCTTGCGCAGCAGCCGCTTGATCCCGGTGTTGTAAAATTCCTGACGACTGGCAACCGCGCTGTCGGTATCCACCTCCAGCAAAAAGTGCACACCGCCGCTGAGATCCAGCCCAAGTTTCATGGGCTGTCCGCCCCAGGCGGTAAGCCAGTCCGGGGTGGTGGGCGCCAGGTTCAACGCCACGATGAAATCGTCTCCCAGTGCCCTCTGAATCAGCTTCTGGGCGGTAAGCTGTTGCTCGCGGTCTTTCAGGCGAATCAGCGCCGACTTGCCTTTTTCGCTGACGGTTTCCCCGAAATACTCGATATTTTCGGCCCTCAGTGATTCCAGCGCACGATTCAGGTCTGGCTGGCTGATGGTGGTGCCGCTGCTCTCACTGGAGATCTGAATGGCGGGGTCCGGGCTGTACAGGTTGGGGGCGGCGTAAAAGAAGCCGAACGCAACGACCAGCAGGATCAGGGCGTTCTTCCACCAAGGGTATTTATTCATCTAGCTCCACCGTTTGGGCTGCTCTGGGCAGCATTTCTTAGTCTGTGCGGTCTGTGCCGACATGGTTATATCGAGGCCGCCCTGGCAAAAAACAAGGCCGGCAACGCGAAAGCGACGGCGAGTATATCAGTCAGCGACCGGGTTTTCTGTTGCGTGCGGCGGATTACCCCAACCACACGCGGGCATTGCGGAACATTCGCAGCCAGCCGCCGTCTTCTTCCCAGCCTTCCGGACACCAGGAATTGGTCACCGCCCGGAATACGCGCTCCGGGTGCGGCATCATAATGGTGACACGGCCGTCGGAAGTGGTAACGCCGGTAATACCGGCGGGCGAACCGTTCGGGTTGGCCGGGTAATTTTCGGTCACTTGCAGGTGATTATCGATATAGCGCAGTGCCAGGGTGCCGTTACTCAGGCTGCGCTCCTGATGACTGGCATCGCGAAACTCTGCCCGGCCTTCACCGTGGGCCACCGCCACCGGCATGTGCGAACCGCTCATGCCGCTGAGCAGGATCGACGGAGAGGCTTCTATCTGCACCAGCGATACCCGCGCCTCAAACTGCTCGGAGCGGTTGCGGACAAAGCGCGGCCAGTCTTCAGCGCCCGGAATCAACTCGCGCAGATTCGACATCATCTGACAGCCATTACAAACGCCCAGTGCAAAGGTGTCCTGGCGGTTGAAGTAGGCTTCGAATTCATCCCGGGCGCGGCTGTTAAACAAGATGGTTTTGGCCCAGCCTTCACCGGCACCCAATACATCGCCGTAGGAAAAACCACCGCAGGCAGCAAGGCCCTTGAAATCGGCCAGCGAAACGCGCCCGGCCAGAATGTCGCTCATATGTACGTCAACAGCGGTAAATCCGGCCCGGTCAAAGGCTGCCGCCATTTCCATCTGGCCATTCACGCCCTGCTCCCGAAGAATGGCGATACGGGGCCGAACACCGGTTTGAATATAGGGCGCGGCAATATCGTCGTTAACGTCGTAGCTCAGCTTGGTGCTCAACCCCGGATCATCAGCCAGAATCGCGTCGTATTCCTGCTGGGCACAATCCGGGTTGTCGCGCAGCGATTGAATGGCGTAGCTGGTGTGAGACCACAGGCGCTGCCAATAGCTGCGCGGTGCCTCAAGCAGCACTTCGGCATTGCGGCGGAAACGCAGGGTATCGGTGTCTTCAGGCGTGCCGATCTCGTGAACAAAGGCCTCGAGACCGTGTTTTGCAAAAGCCGCTTTGACGGTAGCCAGTTCAGATTGAGCAACCTGCAATACGGCACCCGGTTCTTCGGCAAACAGCACCGCAACACTGGCGCCGTCCAACTCGCTCAGATCTACATCCAGACCGCAGCGTCCGGCAAAAGCCATTTCCGTCAGCGCGACGAACAGGCCGCCGTCGGAGCGGTCGTGATAAGCGAGTACAGAATCCGCTGCCAGCAGTTCCTGCATGGCGGTGAAAAAGCCCTTGAGCTGCTCGGGCTGGTCGAGGTCCGGGGCTTCGTTGCCGATCTGGTTGTAGACCTGCGCCAGACAGGAGGCTCCGAGACGATTCTTGCCGTTGCCGAGATCAACCAGTAGCAGACGCGTTTCCTGCTCCGGTTTTTGCAACTGGGGTGTGACCGTCTTGCGGACATCAAGCACCGGCGCAAAGGCTGAAATAATCAGCGACATGGGCGCGGTAACCGCCTTCTCACCCTCTTCATCCTGCCAAACGGTGCGCATGGACATCGAGTCTTTGCCGACCGGTACGGTGATACCCAGCTGAGGACACAGCTCCATGCCCACTGCGCGAACGGTGTCGTAGAGGCGCTCGTCTTCACCGGGATGACCGGCCGCACACATCCAGTTGGCCGACAAGCGGATATCGCTCAGTTTGCCAATGCGCGTGGCGGCAATATTGGTAATGGCTTCGGCAATGGCCATACGACCCGAGGCGGGTGCATCGATCAGGGCCATCGGCGTTCGCTCACCCATGGACATGGCCTCACCCGCTACGCTGTCGTAAGACACGGTGGTCACGGCACAGTCCGCCACGGGTACTTGCCAGGGGCCGACCATCTGATCGCGATGCACCTGTCCGGTAACTGAGCGGTCGCCAATCGTAATCAGAAACTGCTTGCTGCCCACGGTCGGCAGGCGCAGCAGGCGCTCCGCGGCCTCATTGAGATCAATACCATCGAAGTCCGGTGTCTGCTTTTCAAAGGCAATGCGATTGATGTCGCGGTGCATCTTCGGCGGCTTGCCGAACAGCACGTTCATGGGCAGATCGACCGGATTGCTTTGCAGGTAGCTGTCGCCAACGCGCAGATGCTTTTCTTCAGTAGCCTCGCCCACCACCGCGTAGGGGCAACGCTCGCGCTCGCAGATGGCGGCAAAGGTCTCCATGTCTTCCGGCTTGACCGCCAGCACGTAGCGCTCCTGGGATTCGTTACACCAGATCTCCAGTGGCGACATGCCCGGCTCGGCATTGGGGACATTGCGAATATCGAAGTCGCCGCCGGTACCGCCATCTTTGGCCAGTTCCGGGAAGGCGTTGGACAGACCGCCGGCACCCACATCGTGAATAAAGGCAATGGGATTGTGCTCACCGCGCGACCAGCAGCGGTCGATGACTTCCTGGCAGCGGCGCTCAATTTCCGGGTTCTGGCGCTGCACCGAGGCAAAATCCAGATCTTCGCTGGAGCTGCCGCTGCTCATGGACGAAGCGGCACCACCACCCAGCCCAATCAGCATGGCCGGACCGCCCAGCACGACCAGCTTGGCGCCGGGCTCAAAGGGCGGTTTGTCGACGTGTTCGGCTTTGATATTGCCGTATCCGCCGGCAATCATGATCGGCTTGTGGTAACCCCGACGCTCCTCGCCATTGGGGCCCGGCACGGTTTCTTCATAGGTGCGGAAGTAACCGCAGATATTGGGGCGGCCAAACTCATTGTTGAAGGCGGCGCCGCCAATGGGGCCCTCCACCATGATATCCAGCGCCGATACGATGCGATCCGGCTTGCCGTAATCCGTCTCCCAGGGCTGGATGGCGCCCGGCAGGTGCAGGTTGGAGACGGTAAAGCCTGTCAGGCCGACTTTGGGCTTGGAGCCCCGGCCGACCGCGCCTTCGTCGCGAATCTCGCCGCCACTGCCCGTGCCCGCGCCGGGGAAAGGTGCAATGGCCGTGGGGTGATTGTGGGTTTCCACCTTCATCAGCAGGTGAATATCTTCCTGATGATAGTGATACTCATGGGAGTCAGCGTCGGGGTAGAAACGCCCCGCACGGCTGCCTTCCACCACCGCGGCGTTGTCAGCATAGGCGCTAAGCACACCCTCCCCGCCCTGCTCGTGGGTATTCTTGATCATCTTGAACAGTGACAGGGGCTGCTCTTCCCCATCAATCGACCAGCTGGCGTTGAAAATTTTGTGACGGCAGTGCTCTGAATTGGCCTGGGCAAACATCATCAGCTCGACATCAGTGGGGTCGCGCTGGAGCTTCGCAAAAGCGTCGTGCAGGTAGTCTATTTCATCGTCAGCGAGGGCCAGGCCCAGCGAGGTATTGGCAGCAACCAGTGCGTCGCGCCCCTCAGTCAATACCGGGACGCTGCTCAGCTTGGCCGGTTCCTGACTCCGAAACAGTACCTGGGCTTCCTCGGGGGCACTAAAGACACTTTCCACCATCCGGTCGTGAAGTGCAGCGGCCAGGGCCTTGGCCGTGTCGGCGTCCGGCGCGCTTGGCAGGTCGAGACGATAAGCGATACCGCGCTCGATGCGTTTAATCTGGGTTAAGCCGGCGTTGTGGGCAATGTCCGTTGCTTTACTGGACCAGGGCGAGATGGTGCCCACGCGCGGGGTAACAAAGATGCACAGGCCGTCCACGTCCTCCTGCATCAGCGCGGGGCCGTAGCTCAGCAACTGAGCCAGTACCTTAAGCTGCGGCTCGTCGATTTCCCCATCTATATCTGCCAGATGAAGGTAACGCGCCGAGACGGCTCGCAGATCCGGTGCGATGTCGCGCAGTGTCTGCTGAAGTTTCTCCAGACGAAAGTCTGAAAGCGCCGGAGGTCCGGAAAGAATACGCATGCTGGCCTGATGCCCTGTGTAGACAAAAATTTGAGCGGCGTATTGTAATCGATTTGCCACCGAATTTTTATCCAAATCCCCTTTTCTCACGGTATTTGAAAATCTGGCATCCGGGGCCGCGCCAAGGCTAGAATGGCAGAACCACCCCCGGGAACAGACCGTTGAGATTTTCGCGAACCTACCAGTGCCTTCTTTTGATCAGCAGTCTGCTGCTGGCCGCCTGCCAGGAGCAGGACAGCCTCAGCGTGATTGAAGAGGAAGGCGTCCTCAAGGTCGTCACTCGCAACGGGCCCACCACCTATTACGAAAACCGCGGCAGTGGCACCGGCTTCGAGTACGTTCTCGCCAGCATGTTTGCGGATTATCTCGATGTCGAGCTGAAGATTACGCCGGTCTACGGCATCGAAGACCTCTTCTCGCACCTGGAAAAGGGCCGCGCCCAGATCGCGGCCGCCAGCCTCACTCCGTCACTGGAGCGCAACCAGCAATTCGACTATGGCCCCACCTACATGAAGGTGCGACAGTTTGTGGTGTACCGGCGCGGCATCGCCTTTGCCGCCTCGGTAGAGGACCTGATCGGCCGCAACCTGCAGGTCATGCAGGGCAGCACGCAGGAAGAGACCCTGCAGTGGCTGCAGCAAGAGCACCCGGAGCTGAGCTGGACGGCCCCGCCAAAACTGGAAACCATCGATCTGCTGGACATGCTGGAAAACGGCGAAATTGAATTCACTGTCATCGATTCCAATGAATATCTCGCCAACAAGGGCTTCTACCCGCAACACCGGGTAGCCTTCAGTATTGGCGACCCCAGCTCTCTGGCCTGGGCCCTGACCAGCAAATACGACAACACTCGCTTACAGCAAAAGCTCGATGCCTTCTTTGAAAAGATTCGCGCCAGTGGCGAACTTGCCAGCCTGATCGAGCGCTTTTACGGCCACAACGAAAGCAACACCCAGATAAATTCCCAGACCTTTGTCGAAGCGGTAGAGGCCAAGCTCCCCGAATACAAAGATCTGATTGAAAAGGTTGCGCTGGAATACGAAATCGACTGGCGATTGCTGGCTGCGATGAGTTATCAGGAGTCTTACTGGAACCCACGCGCAGTGTCACCCACCGGGGTAAAGGGCATGATGATGCTGACCCGCCGTACAGCCAAGGAAATGGGCGTTTCACACCGCTTTGATGCCCGCCAGAGCCTGCGGGGCGGCGCTCGTTATTTCAAGAAAATCTACCAGCTGCAGGCAGACGAGGTGGAAGAGCCGGACCGAACCTGGTTTGCGCTGGCCTCATACAATATCGGTCGTGGCCACCTTGAGGATGCCCGCACCCTGACCGAAGCACAGGGCGGCAACCCCAATCTGTGGAAAGATGTTAAAGAGCGTTTACCCCTGTTACGCCAGCGCAAGTATTACAGCAAAACCCGCTACGGTTTTGCTCGCGGCGACGAAGCGGTGCATTACGTACAGAATATTCGCCACTACTACAGCCTGCTGACCTGGACCGAGATCAGTAAGGTGCGGGTGCCGCCGCCCAAAGTGGTTGAGGACCTGCTGCCGCCAGCCGTGGCGCCGTTTTACAAAGCGCTCTAGGATCGCCCTCACCCCGGCCCTCTCCCAGAGGGAGAGGGGGCACGAAAATCACACCCTGCAAAGCACCCCCCTCCCTCCGGGAGAGCACGAAAGTTCACGCACCCTGTATAGCATCCCCTCTCCCCCTGGGAGAGAGTTAGGGTGAGGGAAAGCTCATTTTCGCTTGCGTGCAAAAAAACCGCTGATCAGCTCGGCGCATTCGTCTGCCAGCACCCCGCCCTGAACCTCTATCCGGTGGTTATAAAAAGGCTGTGACAACACCTGCAGCTGACTGGCCACCGCCCCCGCACGCGGCTCACTCGCGCCATAAACCAGTCGCTTTATACGCGCATGCACCAGTGAACCGGCACACATGGTGCAAGGCTCAACGGTGACATAAAGGGTGGTGTCCGGCAGGCGATAGTTACTCACGGCATGTGCCGCCGCGCGCAAGGCCACGACTTCGGCATGAGCGGTTGGGTCGTTCTGCGATATCGGCTGATTAAAGCCCTCTGCAACGAGCTGACCGTCTCGAACCAGCACCGCGCCAACCGGCACTTCGCCAAGGCGCTCGGCCTCGCGGGCCAGTGTCAGGGCATGACCCATCCACTTCTCATCTTCGCTCAGCAAGTCGATTTCCGACAGTTTACTCACCAACAGCTGCTTTCCTTACCGTTATTGCACTATCCATCATTACCGCATTCACCGCTCACGTAACATACACCGGCCAAAATCCGCCAAAAACCCATCTATGGCTTTAACCGGCCGACGCAATCGGCGACCATGGGCTCATAGTAAACGCTCCCTCAACAAGCCGCACCCCATACTTGTATCCGCAATGGAGACTCCAATGAGTGACAATACGAACACACACAAACGCCCCTACAGCAGCGAGCTGGTGGACGGCATCCGCAAAGCGCCGGGGCGGGCTATGCTGCGCGCTACCGGCTTTACCGACGAAGACTTTAAAAAGCCCCAGATCGGCATCGCCTCCACCTGGAGTATGGTGACCCCTTGCAACATGCATATCGACAAGCTTGCCGATCTGGCGTGCAAGGGCGCGGACGCCGCCGGCGGCAAAGGTGTGATCTTTAACACCATCACCATTTCCGACGGTATCGCCAACGGCTATGAGGGCATGAAGTACTCACTGGTATCGCGCGAGGTTATCGCCGATTCCATCGAGACTGTTACCGGCTGCGAGGCTTTCGACGGCCTGGTGACCATCGGCGGTTGTGACAAGAACATGCCGGGTTGCCTGATTGCCATGGCGCGACTAAACAGGCCTTCCGTGTTTGTGTACGGCGGAACCATTCGTCCGGGCAAGGGCCACACCGACATCATTTCGGTGTTTGAGGCGGTGGGCGCGCACGCCAAGGGCGATATGGAGCTGATCGAAGTAGAGCAGATAGAGAAGGAAGCCATCCCCGGCCCCGGCTCCTGCGGCGGTATGTACACCGCCAACACCATGGCTTCGGCCATCGAAGCCCTCGGCATGAGTCTGCCCGGCAGCAGCGCGCAGGACGCCATATCTGACAGTAAAAAACAGGATTGTGAAGCCGCTGGCGAGGCGGTGGTTAAGCTGATTGACCGGGACATTCGCCCGCGCGACATCATGACCCGCGAAGCCTTTGAGAACGCCATCACCGTCGTTATTGCCCTGGGCGGCTCCACCAATGCCGTATTGCACCTGCTAGCCATGGCCGACGCCATGGAAGTCGACCTTTCCATCGACGATTTCACCCATATCGGGCGCCGCGTGCCTGTCGTGGCAGACCTGCGCCCATCGGGCCAGTACATGATGTCGGAGCTGGTGGAAATCGGCGGCATCCGCCCGCTGATGAAACGGCTGCTGGATGCGGGGCTGCTGCACGGCGACTGTCTGACGGTTACGGGTAACACCCTCGCCGAAGATCTGGCTGACACGCCAGACTACCCGGCAGGTCAGGACATCATCCGCCCCCTGGAACAGCCCATCAAGAAAGACAGCCACCTGCGTATTCTGCGCGGCAATCTCGCCCCCGAAGGTGCAGTGGCCAAGATCACCGGCAAAGAGGGCCTGTCCTTTACCGGACGTGCGCGGGTATTCGAGTCCGAAGAGGAAACTCTGGACCGGATTCTTGATGGTACAGTGCAAGCCGGCGACGTTATCGTTATCCGCTACGAGGGCCCCAAGGGGGGCCCGGGCATGCGCGAGATGCTCGCCCCCACCTCGGCCATCATGGGGCGGGGCCTGGGTGAAGACGTGGCGCTGATCACCGACGGGCGATTCTCAGGCGGCAGCCACGGCTTTGTGGTGGGCCATATCAGCCCCGAAGCGATGGACGGCGGCCCCCTGGCGATTGTTCAGGATGGCGACCAGATCACCATTGATGCCGAACAGGACGAAATCACCCTGCACGTGGACGAAGCTGAAATAAGCACTCGGCTCCAATCCTGGCAGCGCCCACCTCTGCGCTACCGGCGCGGTGCCTTGGCGAAATATGCGAAGCTGGTGGGGTCGGCGTCAGGCGGGGCAGTTACTGATTCACCTGATGTGGGGTGAGGCAGGCGCTTACCCCCCCCCAGAATCAGCCCCTCAAGCAGGTTCGCGCTGCAAAATCATACTACCAACATGAACAAGCCCAGCATCTGCCGGGCTTTGTGCGATCTCTTCGGGCCTGCGCAGTTCGTGCTCCCTTAATTGCTTTAAAGGGTCACTCGCGTACAATGCGCGCTCCAAAACGAAACTTCTCTCCGGAATCCCCAGTGTCAGTTAGTCCGCCATAGCGCTCCTTTCTCACAATTATCTCGATTGCCGTACGCTTTCCCCTTAGATTGCGCACGCTGTTTGTGTGCCTTTGTCCGTTCAATTGATTATTCCCGCGATGCCGCTGCATTGCCGGACAAGATTATTTACTCGCAGGTTGTGAATGTTAGAAACAATTAAGCAAAACTGGTTTTTCAATACGCGTGGAGACCTGCTGGCGGGCCTCGTGGTTGCGCTGGCACTGATTCCCGAGGCTATCGCCTTTTCCATCATCGCCGGGGTAGATCCCAAGGTCGGGCTATACGCCTCTTTCTGTATTGCCGTTGTCACCGCAGTCGTTGGCGGACGCCCAGGCATGATCAGCGCGGCTACAGGTGCCATGGCCCTGCTCATGGTGACCTTGGTCAAACAGCATGGACTGGAATATCTGCTCGCGGCGACGCTGCTGACCGGCGTATTTCAGATCGCTGCGGGTTTTCTGCAACTGGGCAGCCTGATGCGCTTTGTTTCCCGCTCGGTCGTAACCGGGTTTGTGAACGCTTTGGCCATTCTCATCTTCATGGCTCAGCTACCGGAACTAACCAACGTAACCTGGCATGTCTACGCCATGACAGCGGCCGGGCTGGGGATTATTTATCTGTTCCCCCTGCTGCCGACGGTAGGCAAAATCATCCCGTCACCACTTGTCTGCATTATCAGCATGACCATCGTTGCTATCCTTTTGAATCTGGATATCCGCACCGTCGGTGACATGGGTCAATTGCCAGATACCTTGCCGGTTTTCCTCTGGCCCGACGTTCCGCTCAACCTCACCACGCTGCAAATCATACTGCCCTACTCTATTGGTCTGGCTGTGGTTGGTTTGCTCGAATCCATGATGACCGCGACCATTGTCGACGACCTGACAGATACCAAAAGCGATAAAAACCGCGAGTGTAAAGGCCAGGGCATCGCCAATATCGGTGCGGGTCTTTTGGGCGGCATGGCTGGATGCGCGATGATCGGCCAGTCCATTATCAATGTGAAATCCGGCGGTCGAGGCCGACTCTCTTCGTTTTCAGCCGGTGTATTCCTGCTGATCCTGATCGTTTTTCTCGGTGATTGGTTGAAACAAATCCCCATGGCCGCGTTGGTCGCGGTGATGATCATGGTCTCTATCGGCACCTTCTCCTGGGATTCGCTTCGCAACCTGAAAAAACACCCTTTATCCAGCAATATCGTCATGATCGCGACGGTTGCCGTAGTCGTCGCAACACACAATCTCGCCATCGGCGTGTTTGTCGGCGTGCTGCTGGCGGCGCTGTTCTTCGCCAACAAGATTGGCCGCTTTATGGTGGTTAAAGATGAAAAGATCGAAGACGGACACCGCCACTACAAGGTCGTTGGGCAGGTGTTTTTTGCTTCTGCAGATCACTTTATGGAGTCCTTTGATTTCAAGGAAGTGGTTGATCGCGTTACCATCGATTTGCATCAGGCCCATTTTTGGGACATCACCTCGGTCGCAGCGCTGGACAAGATCGTTATCAAATTCCGACGTGAAGGCGCTGATGTGAATATCGTCGGCATGAATGAAGCGACGCGCACCGTTGTCGACAGGTTTGGTGTTCACGACAAACCCGAAGAAGTTGAAAAAATGATGGCCGGCCACTAATCGACGGAGAAGAATAATGAAAAAACTGCAAGTTACCGCCTGTATAGACGGATCGGCTATTTCAAGCAGCGTATGCGATACCGCGGCCTGGGCAAGCGCTATTCTGGACGCGCCTCTGGCCTTCCTCCACGTGCTGGAGAAAACCCTTTCACCTTCAAGGGAAGATCTGTCGGGCGCTATTGGCCTGGGCAGTCGCGAGCATCTTCTCGATGAACTGACACTGCTCGATGAAAAACGCAACAAGATGGCCATCGAACACGGCAAACACCTGTTGGACGATGCAATACAGAGAGCAACCAGCGCCGGTGCCGTCGAAGCCATTGGCGAGCAAAGACACGATCGTTTGCTGGATGCGCTGCTGGCTTGTGAAGACAAGACCCGATTGTATGTGATTGGCAGACTCGGCGAAGACCACGACCCCAGCAAACAGGTGATTGGTTCTCACATTGAAAATGTCGTGCGAGCCATACACACGCCAATCATGATGGCGACAGGAACGTTTACAACGCCCAGCAACTACATGCTGGCTTACGATGGCAGCGAAACCTCCGATAAGGCCATCGACCGGATCGCCAGCAGCCCTTTGCTTGCAAAGCTTTCCGGGCATGTGGTGATGGTGGGCAAGGAGAACCAGGAAAACCGGACGCGGCTTGAAGCGGCGTGTAAAACCCTGACTGACAAAGAGCACCAGGTTGAAGCCCATCTGGTTCAGGGCGAGGTCAATGCAAGCCTGATGGACTTTCAACAACGCTTCAATATCGAATTGAAAGTCATGGGCGCCTACGGCCATTCCCGGATCAGAGATTTTATCGTCGGCAGTAACACCACGAAAATGCTGGCCACAAGCACTGTTCCCGTCTTGATCTTGCGCTAGCCTGACACTCCCCTCCTTACTCTAAGGCGCCGGCCGCGAGCTATCCAGCCACGGCCTGGGCGTCCGAAGCTTCCGCCTGCACCAAGGGGAGAATGGAGCCCTTCGCACTATTAACATGCATCCAGAAATCCGGGAAAAGGCGATTGATCGCATGGCAGTCTTCCGCCCGGCCCGCGTTCTCCAGTTCCGCGCAGGTATCCCCCAGTGCCAGCGCACCCACCGTCCGTGCGGAGCTTTTGAGCCGGTGGGCCAGACGCGCCACTTCCACCACCTTGCATTTCTTTCGCGCCTCCTCCATCTCCGCGCTCAGCTGATGAACACTGTCCAGAAAGTCCTCTAGCGTCTCTCGCAGCACCAGGGGGTCGTCGCCCACGATTGACTTCAGTACCTCCAGGTCGACCGTCGTTTGTGCTGCCGCGATTTCTGCCTCCTGTTCGGCCTGCAGTGTATCGTTCGCCGGAGCGTCCAAAGATCCCATCGTCGTATCTATCGCCGGCATCCATTGTCTCAGCGTCTCACCCAGCACCTGCAGTTGCAGCGGCTTGGTCAGATAGGCATTGATACCCAGCCGCAGCGCCTTTTCCGCTTCCCCCCGCAGGGCATTGGCGGTCAGTGCGAGAATGGGAACAGGCAGATCCGCCGAGCCTTCCTCGCGGCGTATGCTCTGAGCCAGATCGTAGCCGTCCATCTCCGGCATGTGCAGGTCGGTCAGCACGCAGGCATAATTGCCGGCACGCCACATACGCAGTGCCTCGGCGCCGTTAGCAGCCACCTCGGCGGCATATCCCAGCAACGCCAATTGCTTGAGAATAACTTTCTGGTTGGTGGGCTCGTCCTCGGCCACAAGGATCAAACGCCCCTTGTCCCTAGCCTGCGCCACGGTATCCGCGCGCTTAACCGTCATCGGTGCTTGCTGGTCAAGACGGGAGATCACTTGCGGCGAAGCGGATCCCGTCGCCACCGCAAGTGACTGTAGAACATCTTTGCGACGCAGGTAGCTGTGTCGACTGTGAATGACATTGTCAGCCTCAAACGAAATGCCGCTCTCCAGGCCACGGGTAAACACTACAAAGGTCAGCTGCTCATACTGGCTGTTATCTGCTTTGTCGTTCACCCAGGCCAAGGTATCGCTGCCACCGTCCACCACTAGAATAGCCGGCTGACCTCGCCCGGCTGCCTGCGTAGCGACCTCCTCTAACAGGTGAGCACTGCTCTGCAGCTCGACACCAGCGTGCTGCAGGTGCCGGGTAAGTGCTTTTCGGCGTACCGGATCGGTAGCCGACAGTAGACACTCCAGCTTCGCCGGAAGGTCCGGCTGCCAGTTCCGGGGCTCACTCTGGGTGGAGGCCAGCGGCAGGCGAACATGAAAACTGGTTCCTTCCCCCATTTTGCTTTCCACATCAATACTGCCATCCATGAGCTCAACCAGCCGCTTACAGATCGCCAGGCCCAGCCCCGTGCCGCCGTACATCCGGGTAGTCGACACCTCCGCTTGAGTAAAGGAGTTGAACAATTTCGGTATGACTTCGGACTCAATGCCGATACCGTTGTCATGCACGCTGAAACAGAGCTTATCGCTGTGCTTGCTATCGATCCCCACATCCAGGTTCACCCTACCGGTGATACCTTCGCGGCCACTGGAGAATTTGATTGCATTGCCAAGCAGGTTGAACAGCACCTGCCTAATGCGCGACGCATCGCCCAAATACCCCGACGCCACCTCTGGCGCCACGAACAGGTCCAGTTCTACCTCTTTGCGGGCGGCGGAAACGGCCATGCTTTCCACCACGCTCTCGACCATGTCTTCCAGGTTGAAAGGTGCCACCTCCAGTTCCAGGCGCTCGGCCTCAATTTTAGAAAAATCCAGGATGTCGTCGATGATGGTCAACAGACTGAAGGCAGAATCTCGAATGGTGCCCACCGAGGAGGACTGCTCTTGCGATAGCTCCGAGTGGGACAGAACCTCGATCATTCCCACGATCCCATTCATGGGCGTGCGGATCTCGTGACTCATTACCGCAAGAAATGAACTCTTCGCCTGGGAGGCCGCTTCCGCTTCTTCCTTGGCTCGGGCCAACTCTTTATTGGCCGCCGTGAGCTGTTGGGTACGTTCTGCCACGCGATCCGCCAGGGCGGCCCGTTCCTGCTCCACCAACGCGTTGGCTGCCTGCAGCTGAGCCGCACTCTGTTCCAGTTGCAGCCTCGCTTGCTCCTTCGCCGTCACATCGTGCATGGCAACAACAGCGCCCATCTTATTGCCGTCTTCATCGAAGAGGGGGCCACCACTGCACAAGACCTGTCTGGGCGTCTGCCCCTTCGCAGCAATACATATCTGCGCGCCAGCTACGTGGGCACCCTCAAAGGCCTGGCGCAAGGGAATGTCGTCCAAGTTCAGCGGCGTCTCACCATCCGCATGATAGAGGTCGTAGTACTCTGACCACTGCTCGGGCGGTATATCGAGCACGTCCACGCCGTGCCATTCCCGCGCGGTCCGATTGAATCGGACAAGGTTGCCGTCGCTGTCGCAGGCCACCACGCCCTCCGCGAGGTTTTCCAGCAGTAAGCGAGTCATCTCCTGTTGCTTCTTTAACTCAGCTTCAGCCCGCTTGCGGTCAGTGATATCCGCCGCCAGCACCAGCCGCGCGTTACTGTTCTCCTCCACTACGTCGTGCGAGGTAATATCGACAATAATCTCCCTTCCGGCGCTGGTCAGGTGGCGTATTTCGCCGTGGTATGACAGACCGCCGTCGTCTTGGGCGACGAGATTAAAGGTGTCCTCTGCGTCCTCTGGCGGGCGGATATCCAGAATAGTCATGGCAAGAAACTCGTCGCGACTGTAACCGTAATGGCGGATAGCCGCCTCATTCACATTGAGAAAGCACAGAGTCTTCTTGTCAAAGGTCCACATGGGGACCGGGTTGCTTTCAAACAAACTGCGATAGCGTTTTTCACTGGCAGCTTGCCGCTCGGCGTTCAGGTAAGCCTCGTGGCAGTCCTCTAGAATGGTTACCGTATAGCGATAATTTCCGTGTTCATCGCGAATAAATGTTGATGAGCTGCGCATCCAGCGCTGACTGCCATCGGCGCAGATAAAGCGTGTTTCTTCGCTGTACTGGCTCGTGTCGGAGTCCCGCAATTCCGTGTGTTTTTCATCCGCACCCTCGTGTTCTTCGGGCGCGACAAAATCCATAATCAGCCGACCTTCCAGTTCGCCTTCCCTGTAACCGAGGATCTCGGCCAGCCTCGTATTGGCCTGTTCGATGCGCCCTTCGATATTCAACTTCACAATACCCACTGCGGCATTGTTCAGAGTCGCCTCCAGTTGCTGCTCTCTGTCCCGTAGCTCCCCGGTCCGATGTGCAACCTCCGCCTCGAGGTCGGCGTTTAATCGCTCCAGTTCCACCAGCGCGTTGTACTCCAGCGTCACGTCCCGCGATACGGAGAGAATTCGCTCGGGCAAGCCGTCACTGCCGACAATGGGGGTCACTGCCACATCCCACCATTTCTCTACGCCGTTCATCGTCGGCGTCAGACCGCGAAAGCGGCCGGTAGACCCGGCGCGGGCTTGATCCAACGCCCTGGCGGCAGCGCTGCGATCCTCTTCGCGCTTCCAGAAACCCAACCACAACTCATTACGAATACTGTCGAACTCCGGAACCTGCATGAGTTCCATACCTTGCGCTGTCATATCGAGCAGGCGTCCGTCGAGACTCAGAATTTTGATGCAGTCCTGGCTGCTTGAAATAATAGAGGAGGCATAAGCTTCACTTTCCTGCAGCGCTTCATTGAGACGCAGGCGCTCAGTGATATCCTGGGTAATACCAACGATTTGTTCGGGGTTGCCGTCGCTGTCACATTCCAAGCCCATGCGGATGATGACAGAAATTACTTCCCCATCCCGGCGCCGCAATCGACATTGCCACTCCGACTCTAGAGCCTCGTTGTCTACACTGCCATCGGGTAGAAGTATTGTCGGCATACTGGCCTGATCATCCGGATGCAGAATCTGCTCAACCCATTGCTGGAAGGGCATACTAAAACCACCCTCACTCTCGGCGGTCGTAGCCAGCATGTCATAGGTGTCCTGCCGCACATTGAGCTGCCACGTCTTAAGATCAATACTCCACACCACCATGTCCGAAATCTGCAGAGCTCTCTGCAGGCGGCCTCTTTCCAGATCAAGCTCATGCCCTTGGTCGAGCATCTGGCCGTAGACTGAGCGGTATCTAATACCCATACGGAGTATAAGTAGAATGTAGAGAAACAAGGTGCCATGCATCATGATCAGCAAGGCAACGGACGATGCCGCGCTATGGCCCGGCATATATCCGCTGGGCAAGTAGGACTCCCAAACCCATTCGGATCCATGGAGTTTCACCGGGAATAGAATAGCGGTTTCCCCCGCCCTGGGGCTGGCACCGCGGCTGATCATCACTACCGGCGACTCGGAATTGCTGCGATCGACCAGTTGCCCCCGTAGATTGTTTCCGAAGCGCTCTGTCGCTGCTGTGAACAGCTTGCCCACATCCAGCACGCCCAGCACACTGCCAAGGTAGGCGTCTCTTCGCTCCGCAATCGTATGAGAATGTGAATCAAAACCTGCCGAGTACACAGGGTTAACCATCACAACGCCATCGTTGTCATGGCCGCTGATACTGAATGCTGCCGAGAACACCAATTGACCGCTATCTCGACTCCGTTTTACCAGCTCGCCCATGGCCGTCTTAGCCGCTTGCGAAAGGCGCTCCTGGCCCGGACCGGGTAGTCTTCCCCTGCTGGAAATCACCGAAAATTGAACATTGTCTGCATCGACATTTTCCGACAAACCACGCGACGCAGACACCCAAAGCACATCATGATAAGCATCACCTTCTTCAGCGCGGGTAAACGCCCGGAAACTCTTCAAATCAAACCCACCATTGGCGCCGATATGGCGGGCGGCAGCAACGATACTGCCCGATTCCAACATCACGGCCTCGTGAAACGCGTCTATCGACTGGAGATTTTCCGCACGATGACTCGCCAGTGCCTCCCTGTCTAACTCGCTCATCAACCAGGAAAAAAACGCGACAAAAACTCCTGCACCAATGATCAGCGGCAGCAATACGTGCTGATAACGCTCATTGTATAGTTGGCGCACCCGCTTCACGGCAAAGATCCCAACGGTGCCGACCAGTAGTACCCCCAAACTGTCGAAGGACCAGATGGCCAGGAAAATTGCCAAGGCCTCGTCGGCGCTGCTGCCAACAAAGTAGTAAGTGCTGATCACCGAAGAGGCGGCGCTGATCAGAGCGGCGCCCGGCCCGGCGACAAACAAAACGAGCAGAAGTCGCCGGCTGCGCAGCCGAAAGTCAAAGTGCTCCGTGTGCCGCCAGAAGTGCTTCCTGACAAATGCCGCGGCTGCAACGGAAGCCAGTACCGGACCGACCGGCATCAAAAGCGTCGGGACTATCCCCATGGAGAGTGCGTGATCCAGATTACCAGTCGACGGGAATGCCAGCATCCAGCCCAGATAGACTCCAGGCCACAGGCGCACGCCACCGAGAATAAGTGCCGTCACTGCAATGCCCGACACCGGCCAGGCTTGCAGTACGTGAGAGGTCGGTGCACCCAGCCAGCGCGCCAGCAAGGAACAGCCTGCGTAAACTATCGTCAGCGCCAGTACACCGGAAAGCCATCGTTTTCCGGTAAGTGTCGAAAAATATTTCTGTGCTTCGCTGTTCATTGGCCCTGCTCCTGGCAGTATTTGATGAAGGCTTCCCCGGATAGTGGCCGGGCGATGAAATACCCTTGAGCTACGTCGCAGCCCGCCTTCCGCAGAGCCGCCAGCTCTTCCGCTGTCTCCACACCCTCGCCCACGGTCACCATACCCAGCCGCCTCCCCATTTCTATGCTGGAGCTTACGATGGCCTGAGCCTCCCGTTTGCGCAGCATCGCCGACACAAAGCAGCGGTCAATCTTGAGTTCGGTAAACGCAATACGCCCCAGTTGCTGCATGCTGGAAAACCCCGTACCGAAATCATCGATGGATAAGCCAAACCCCCGAATACGCAAGCGGGCAAGGTTTTCCAGGGCCGCCGCCATTTCAGTCATAGCAGCAGTCTCGGTTACTTCCAGCGTCATATGGGCTGGATCCAGGCCCGTCGAGCGCACCAGGTTGTCGATGCGATCCGCGAGACCGACGTCATCCAGTGATGTCAGTGACAGGTTGACCGACACGCCAAACTTTAGACCGATCTGGTGCCAGCTATGGCAGGCACGAGCGGCTTGATCGATCAGGCTGAAAGTCAGTGCGTCAAGCTCGCCGGCCGCCTCCAGTTGCGGAATAAAAGCAGCGGGGGCAACCAGCCCGTGGCTCGGATGCTGCCAGCGGGCCAGGGCCTCTGCACAAAGGATCCGACCAGTGGCTATATCCAATTTGGGTTGAAAGAAAGGCACAATTTCACGTCGGGAAACCGCTTCGATTATTTCTTCCAAGGTATAACTGTGCCGCGCGCTTTCAGCATGCATTACTCCACTGCCAGGCTGTGTTTCTACTACTGCTTCCAACAGTTGTGTGAGGTGCGCCATTGTGACGGGCTTGTTGAGCGCACCCAGCACCTTCATACCGTGGGCCTCACATAGGGCTTCCACCGAAGACAGAAACAGCGCGTCGCAACCACTGGTGATCGCCAGAGCGACACGGCAATTCTGCTCAGCCAGATGGCGAACAAACTCCATGCCGTCCATGTTGGGCATGTCCAGATCACAGAGGATAAGGTCCGGCTGCTGTTCAAGAGAGCGAAGAAGGTCCAGTGCTCGGGCACCGTCTTCCGCCTCGGTGATGTCGCCAACACCGCAGCGTGTGAGGGCACGTACCAGGTTGCGCCGCTGGAAATCATCATCCTCGACCACCAGCACATTCAGCGCAGCGAGACCCGACAGCAGGGACTGAGAGCCACCTCGACTTTGTTCGTTTGCTTGGATCATTGATTCCATTGCGCTGCCCTCTCTGCTACTTTTTTACCGGCTGTCCGTCAGCAACGGCGCCGACCAGCATGCTTAAGCTATTGAAAATTTCACTCTTCACCACCACACTCGCAGCACCAACTTCGAGACAGTGTTGACGGATAAACGTGTCTTCCATCCCCAGCATTGCGATCAGCGCAACCTGCGGGTACTCCGCCTTCACAAAGCGGATAAACTCCGCCCCACGAAGGTCTCCCAGATTAAGGTCGAGCAACACCAGGTCGGGCTCTCTATCGCACATAGCACGCTTCAGCGCTCGGCCATTCGCAAAGGCCAATACCTCAGACACTGCGCCCAGCCCGCCCAGGAAGGCGGAGATCCGCTCTCTCAGCAAAGGGTGTTGGTCGGCTATATAGATGCGCATGCTCGGCATATTTCCCGCGTTAGTTAACAGGACTTATCCTAAATCCTGCCGCATGGGGGAACATCAGCGAATGGGGCGTTGTAGTGTCATGGGATCGCGAACGGCCTTGTCACAAAATTTGCTACAAGCACCGTCGAGCGGCGGACAAGATAATCGCAGGGCTACGCGCGGCAAGAAATGAGCGCATCAAGGGGGCGGTAAAAAGGGAGGATTAACAGCAGGACCTATTCCACGAGGCTGTGCTTGAGCGCATAGCGCGTTATTTCCACGTCGGTTCGCAGATTTAATTTTTCCAGTATCCGGCGTCGATAGGTAGCGACCGTATTGACGCTGATCTTCAGGGCTTCAGAAATATCCTTTGTGCTGTTGCCAGAGGCAATCTGCTGCAGAACCTGAAACTCCCTGTCTGAAAGCTGGTCGTGGGGCATAGATGACTGGCCGCCCCCCAGTGCATTGGCAAGCTCTAGGGCGACCGCAGGGCTTATGTATTTCTCACCAGAATTGACGGTGCGCACGGCAGCAACAATATCCTGGGCCGCGCTCTGCTTAGACACAAAGCCGGCTGCTCCGGCCCGCAGCAATCGCACGGCCACTTCCCGTTCCGGTGCCATACTCAAGATCAGCACCGGAATTGACGGATGGGTTACTTGCATGTGTTTGACGAGATCCAGCCCGCTGCGATCCGGCATGTTGAAGTCCAGCACAGCGACATCGATCTTATTATCCCGGAGTGCGGCTATAACTTCGTTCCCGTTCCCGGCTTCGACAACCACTTCGCAATCCTGCTCGCGCTGGAAGACCTTGCACAGGCCCTCCCGCACAAGGGCATGGTCATCTGCCACCAGCAACCTGATCACTCCTGCCTCTCCTTGCGGGCCGATGCCAGCTCTAGTCTGACTTCGGCACCGGCACCGGGACTGGAAACAACCTCCAGCTTGGCGCCGATCTGTTTGGCGCGCTCACGCATACCCAGCATACCCAAGGATGCCGCACGCCGATCTCCGACCTCAAAGCCCCGACCGTCATCCCGAATGGTTAATTGCAACACCGACCCTGTGTAGTCGAGCGAGAACTGCACCTGCGACGCGTCGGCATGCCGCATGATATTAGTCAGAGCCTCCTGCACGATTCGAAATAATTGAATTTCAGTGTCCTCCGCCAGATCCGGCAAACTACCGCCTATGCTCACCTTACAGCGCAGACCTGCACGCCCGGCTATCTCCCTGCACTGCCACTCAACTGCGGCGGCCAGGCCCAGTGTATCCAGGACTTCCGGGCGCAATTGTTGAGCAATCGTGCGCACCGAGGAAAGACTTTTATCCACTATCTCCAGGGTGCCCCGTATGTTTTCACTGGCGCTGTGATGGCCCTGCAGATTCAGGTCTTGCACCAACAGATCCAGGTCTATTTTGGCGGCAGTCAACAACTGCCCCAGTTCATCGTGGATCTCCCGGGAAATCTGCTTTCTCTCCTCTTCGCGGATTGACATGAGCCTCGAGGTCAAACGCTCCCGCTCAATCTCGGCTTGCTTCGCTTCAGTGATATCGCGGCCGACTATAAACAGGCGTTGCTGTTCCACCCACATTGAGCCGCTGAACCGAAACAAGCGGTACTCTCCCTCCTTGTTGCGAACACGTGCATCAAGCCCCGGAATGTCTGACTGGCCATCCAAAATACCGGCGATGGTTGTCCGGGCGGGCTCCACATCATCCGGGTGCAGCACATCGAATAAATTCAGCTTTTCCAGGTCGGTTTGTGTATAGCCAAGTTGGCGCTCCGCAGCGGGATTCGCCCGCAATACCTGGCCGTTGAGACCCACAATGGCGAATAGCTCGATCGCTTGGTTAAAAAACTGATCGCGCTCTGACTCAGCGCGTTTGAGTTCGCCAACTGGCTGCAGAATCGCCACGGTGTGCAAAACCTTGCCGTCGGCATCCCGGACAACTGCCACGCTGGTATTACACCAGACCATTGCGCCGTCCCTATGCCGGAAGCAAAGCTCGGTAACAAAACCCGGTGATTCCCCGGCAAACAGGCCTCGTCGCAATTCGGTGACACGTTCCCACTCATCTGCAACGAGAATTTCACTCAGGTTTCGCCCAATCAGAGCCTTCGGTTCATAACCCAGCATGGCGGCGTAGGATGTGTTAACCGCGATAAACGCTCCCGCGGGAGTATTCATGCCAATACCGAAACTGGAATCTTCGAACAGAGCACGAAACTGCCTCTCGCTCGCCGTCAGCGCCGCCAGTGTGCCTTCGAGCTCGCGGGTGCGCTCCGATACCCGTTGTTCCAGGTTTACCTTCGCATCCTGCAGGAGGCGCTGGGTTTTACGGTGTAATGTAACTTCGCTTTGCAATTCATCGCGGGCCCGATCCGATTCACGCAGAGCGACATTCAGTTCCAGTTGCAGCACCACCTGGCGTGCCAGTGCGGTCAATGCCGACCGCTGCGGCTGACTAAGCTTGCCAGGCTCACGATCAAGAACACATAGCGTGCCCACGTTGAGACCATTCGGTGATGCCAGGGGAACGCCCGCGTAATGAGCAATGTGGGGATATCCAGTGACCAATGGGTTATCTGAAAACCCAGCATCCTTCCGAGCATCACGGACTTCAAAAATATCTTGGCTTCGAATCGTGAAATCGCAAAATGCTATAGAGCGGGGGGTTTCCGGTACCGATACACCCAGTCGCGACTTGAACCACTGCCGACCTTCGTCGAGGAAGGTGATCAGCGCCATGGGAGTGCTACACACCTCCGCGGCAATGCGCGTGATGTCATCGAAAAAATCTTCTGCGGGTGTATCGAGAATCCCGTAGCGATCGAGTTCGGCGAGTCGGGCAGCTTCCAGTTCGCCCCGTTCCGTTTTCAGCGTGTCCATTCCTCCAGTATAGCTAGCAATTCTCTCCTGAAAAGCGTAATTCTACGTAGTTGACTAACCCCAGGGGATCATCCTTCACAAATTGTCTTTGTCTGCGCTCTTTACAAAGGCCACCACCGCCTCGACAACCTCCGTGACCGTCGAGGGTGAAAGGATCTCGCCTGCCAGAACGTGATGATTCGGATCGCCTGAATCATTAATGATGATTTTCTTTTTGATGGTGGAGCCAACCTGAGCGTAGGCCTTATCAATCTTTGCTACATTTAATACCTGGTCATTCTCAGAATAAATCCACAGAGAAGGCATTTTTAAGGTGCTGAGATCTTCCTGATGCACCGTCTTCACCATTGCCATCATCGGCAGTATGGCATCGGTTGGGTATCGGGTTGTCCAATACCGCGCATGAGCCTCATTGTGCGGCGTCCAATTGCGCTCTGGACCGAGGACCAGACGGGCGATCTGCTTGCCCCATGGCCAGGTAAGGATCATTGATCGCTCGTCTTTCGGACCGAAATTTGGCGACATGAGCACCAGTACCGAGAGCCTGGCGCTGTCATTCAATGCCGCCCAGGCAGCGGCAGTACCACCAGTCGACACACCCAGCAGAATAATTTTCTCTCCCAAGCGACGGCCGATAGACATGGCCTCGTGAGTGTCATTCAGCCACCGGCTCAGGCTTCCCTCCAGCATGGCATTGCCATCCCGGCCATGGCCGGTAAAACGGGTGCTGTAGACGTTGGCGTCAAGGGCCGCGGCGATCCGCTCGGCGACAGGCGCCGTTTCCTGTCGGGTTGCTGAAAAGCCATGCAGGTAAACGACGACATAGTCCGTTTTGGTTTCCGGCTCGCCCGCCCAGACAATCGTTTTCTCGGTGCCCGGCGTGATATCACTGAACCGGGCTTCGCTGTCGCGAAGATAAGCCTCGAGAGATTCCGGCAGCTCAGGGGTCGTCAACTGGATGTCCGACTCCAGGCGAGGACCGCTAACAAAGACGATGGTGAGCAGGATGATGGATGAAATCAGGCCAAGCTGACAGCGTTTGAGTCGAGGCATATTTTAGGACGCTATCCAATTGGAGGACTATAAATAGCTGGTCAGTAGGGCGCGACACTTAAGGCCACTCCTACGCAGATAAACCACACGGCCGACAAAACGCTCCTGCTACTTCGCGGCAAGACATGGCTAATCCACTTAAAGAAGGTAGGTTGCAATGTAGCCGATGGCAATCAGAAAAAGTCAGTGCGCATCTTTAGGCGACAGGGCATCCAGCGAGATAAAGCGGTTTTGGTCATCTGTGGTAAGACGAAAAGTGCCCCGAATACCGTTGCGAGTGACGTGTTGTCGCAAATGCCTTGCAGCAAACCTTATCGTCAATCCGTTTCGCGCCCTGGCGACCACGGTTATGACCTTGCCCGAATAATAGCGGTGCAATTCATCAGGAGTGATGGACAGATCGAGGATATAGTCACGCATTTTTGCTGTCAGACTCCTTGTAAATCGATACGCCGAAGTCTGCAAGTATCAGCAGTCCGTATTCGGACCTGACGTTTTTGCGGCCAATTCTTGCCGCAGTTTTTCTCTGACATTCATCAATACCACACCGTAATGATTGTCGCCCCGGTTATCGCGGCCACTGCCCCAGTAGTAATCGTACTGACTATTCTCGACCAGCAGAGTATCGCCAGTTGCCAGCAATTGCTCGGCTATCTCGGGATAAGTTCGACACTTGGTGTAAACGGCTCGCGTCATGATGGTTGCTTTGATGACTTTCCAGTCTTTGCGTATCTTGCGAAAAAGACTGCGACCCAGCTTGCGGGCTTTTTTCGGATGCGGCGCCTGCCGGATTAGCTCCTGTACCGCCACGTCGTCGAATTTTTTAGCCTGAAAATAATGTTCTACAGAAGGCCACTCAAAACCGTCCAGCTTAAAGCTGTGTTTTGAAAAGGTACCCAGGGGGTTGCTTACATCGGAGCGATTGATGCGAAGGGCATTATCGTCCTGGGCTGGGAATAATCCGGGCGGCATAGAGCGCAACTCAGTAGAGAACAAACGGCGAAGACTACATTGAAGCCGCTGAATAGCGGCTTTGCAAGGCAATGTTCAGGGTGTGTGCATTACAGGGGGATAGTTTGAAACTCACTGAAAGGGGCGTTGGGCGGCGGATAAATGATAAACCCCTGCATTTACGCAGGGTTTATCGTTCTGTTGCGCCGCGCCGGTCACCTACTCCCACTCAATGGTCGCAGGCGGCTTGCTCGATACGTCGTAGGTCACTCGAGAGACCCCGGAAATTTCATTAATGATCCGATTGGAGACGGTTTCCAGCAGCTCGTAGGGCAAATGCGCCCAGCGGGCGGTCATGAAATCAATAGTTTCCACCGCGCGCAGCGCGATTACGTACTCGTAGCGGCGCTGATCCCCGACCACACCAACGGATTTAACCGGCAGGAACACGGCAAAGGCCTGACTGGTTTTGTGGTACCAATCGGCTTTATGTAGCTCTTCTATAAATATAGCGTCGGCTTCACGCAGCAAATCCGCGTATTCTTTTTTCACTTCACCGAGAATGCGCACACCCAAGCCCGGCCCCGGGAAGGGATGACGGTAGACCATATCGTAGGGCAGCCCCAGCTCAAGACCGATCTTGCGCACTTCGTCCTTGAACAGTTCCCGCAGAGGCTCCACCAGCTCCATCCGCATATCGTCCGGCAGGCCGCCGACATTGTGGTGGGATTTGATGACATGCGCCTTACCGGTCTTGGCAGCGGCGGACTCAATGACATCGGGATAGATGGTGCCCTGAGCCAGGAAGTCGACATCCTTGAGCTTGTGAGCTTCTTCGTCAAAAATTTCGATAAAGGTATTACCGATGATCTTGCGCTTCTGCTCCGGGTCACTCACCCCTTCCAGACGTGATAGGAAAATATCGACTGCGTCGGCACGAATGACGCGAACCCCCATGTTCTCGGCAAACATGGTCATCACCTGATCGCCTTCGTTTTTGCGCAGCAAGCCGTTATCGACGAACACACAGGTCAGCTGATCGCCAATGGCGCGATGCAAAAGCGCGGCAACAACCGAGCTGTCGACACCGCCGGACAGCCCGAGCAACACCTTACGATCGCCCACTTGAGCCCGCACCCGTTCGATACCGTCATTGATAATATTTTCTGCCGTCCACAGGGCTTCACAGCCGCAGATATTCAGCAGAAAGTGCTCAAAAATGCGCTTGCCCTGCAGAGTGTGCGTCACCTCCGGGTGGAACTGCACACCGTAAAACTTGCGCTCTTCGTTGAGCATGCCCGCGATCGGGCAGGAGGGAGTTTCGGCCATCACCGAAAAGCCTTCCGGCAGTTTCACTACTTTATCGCCGTGGCTCATCCAGACATCGAGCTGGGCGCGAGCATCTTCCATATGATCGGCAATATCCGCCAGCAAGCTGCCGGGCTCGTTCACTGATACACGGGCATAGCCGAACTCCTGAACTTTGGAGCCTTCGACCTTGCCGCCCATCTGCTCGGCCATGGTCTGCATGCCATAGCAAATACCCAGCACTGGCACACCCAGTTCAAATACCACCTGCGGCGCCCGAGGAGACTGCCCCGCCGTGACTGACTCCGGACCACCCGCCAGAATAATACCCTTGGCATTAAATTCACGGATGTCTTCTTCCGGCATATCGAAGGCGTGAATCTCACAGTAAACCCCAATTTCGCGCACGCGACGCGCGATCAACTGGGTGTACTGGGAACCGAAATCGAGAACCAGAATTCGATGGGAGTGGATGTTTTGCATGCGTGTGTTGTCTCTGATCTGAAAAGAGAAACGGGGCATCGTAGCCCCGTGCGGTATTTTCTCTAGGGTCAGACGTCGGACGTCAGACGTCTGACGTCAAGCCCGCCGTTACTATCCTCGTGGGTAGTTGGGCGCTTCTTTGGTGATGCTGACATCATGAACGTGGCTTTCGTTCATGCCCGCCGACGTAACACGGGTGAACTGGGGCTTGGTGCGCATGGTGTCGATATCAATACTGCCGGTGTAACCCATGGCCGAGCGCAGGCCGCCCATCAACTGATGCACGATAGCCGACAAGCTGCCCTTGTAAGGCACGCGCCCTTCGATACCTTCCGGCACCAGCTTTTCCACTCCCTCTTCCGCACTCTGGAAGTAACGGTCACTGGAGCCCTGGGTTTTCGACATCGCGCCCATGGAACCCATGCCGCGATAGGACTTGTAAGTACGCCCCTGAAACAGCTCAACCTCACCCGGCGCCTCGTCGGTACCGGCAAACATGGAGCCCATCATTACTGCGTGTGCACCGGCGGCTATCGCCTTGGAAATATCACCGGAGTAACGGATGCCGCCATCGGCAATGATTGGCACGTCGGTATCCTTCAACGCCGACACGACATTGGCTATCGCAGATATCTGGGGAACGCCAATACCGGTAACAATACGAGTAGTACAGATAGAACCCGGACCAATACCGACTTTGACACCATCGGCACCCGCCTCCAGCAAGGCCTTTGCCGCCTCTGCCGTAGCGATATTGCCGCCAATCACATCCACCTGAGGGTAGTGCTTCTTGATCTGGGCAACGCGGTTGATCACGTTGCGCGAGTGGCCGTGAGCGGTATCCACGACCAGCAAATCGACGCCGGCTTCAACCAGGGCGGCAATACGATCATCGGTATCAGCACTGGTGCCGACAGAGGCGCCTACACGCAATTGACCAGACGCATCCTTACAGGCGTGCGGGTAGGTCTGGGCGTTGTTCATGTCCTTGACGGTGATCATGCCGCGCAGTTCGAAGGCTTCGTTGACCACCAGCACTTTCTCAAGCCGGTTTTTGTGCAGCAGTTCGCGCACCAGTGCCATGTCGGCACCTTCCTGCACAGTCACCAGTTTTTCTTTCGGCGTCATAATGGCAGACACCAGTTTGGCCGGGTCTTCCTCAAAACGCACATCGCGACTGGTGACAATACCCACCAGCTCGCCTTTGTCCATGACCGGCAGGCCGGAAATCTTGTTGCGGCGGCGCAACTCAATCAGGTCGCTGAGCGTGGCGTTTGCGTCAATGGTGATCGGGTCTTTGACCACACCACTCTCATGTTTTTTGACGGCTCGAACCTCTGCGGCCTGCTGCTCAATGCTCATGCTCTTGTGGATGATCCCGATTCCACCTTCCTGGGCCAGAGCAATAGCAAGGCGGCTTTCGGTGACGGTATCCATCGCCGCCGAGAGCAGCGGAATGTTCAGTTCGATATTACGGGTCAGGCGGGTGCGCAGGCTGACATCCTTGGCCGTTATCTCGGAGTAGCCCGGCAAAAGGAGTACATCGTCAAATGTCAGGGCTTCTTGTGCGATTCGCAGCATGGCTTCTTCCGGTGATCGCGAGTTAATCGGACAATTTTAATGGATGGGGGCTACCTGAGTAAACCGATACTCTCACTGATCTGTCGCAGAACGCTGTCAGACAGTACAATGCGCCCATGCAAACACCCTCCCCCACTGACGTTTTATCGGTAGCTCAGCTCAACCGGCTGGCCAAACAACTGCTGGAAGACTGTTTTGCCCACGTTAGCGTGACCGGTGAAATATCCAACCTTGCCCGTCCCGGTTCCGGCCACTGGTATTTTACTCTTAAGGACGACCGCGCCCAGATTCGCTGCGCCATGTTCAAGGGCCGCAATTTTGCCGTGCGCTTTCAGCCCCAGGCCGGACAGCAGGTGCAGATAAGCGGCAAGGTCAGCCTGTACGAAGGACGCGGCGATTATCAGCTGATTGTCGACACCATGCAGCCCGCCGGTGCCGGGGCCTTGGCCCAGGCCTTTGAGCAGCTCAAACAGGAACTAAAGGCGGCAGGCAAATTTGATCGCAAGCGCCCCCTGCCCAAGCGGGTTCGCCATCTGGCAGTGATAACCTCGCCCACCGGCGCTGCGATTCAGGATGTGCTCTCGGTGATTGAACGGCGCTGGCCCGCGCTGCGCGTTACGCTGATTCCCTCGCAGGTGCAGGGCGAAAGCGCCGCCGCGCAGCTGGTTCAGGCCATTTCCCTCGCCAACCGGCTACAGGGCGAAAATCGGCCTGATGTGATCCTGCTGACCCGGGGCGGCGGCTCTCTGGAAGACCTCTGGCCCTTCAATGAACGCATGGTTGCCGATGCGGTCTTTGCCAGTGAGCTGCCGGTGGTCAGCGCCGTTGGCCACGAGGTGGACTTCAGCATCAGTGATTTTGTCGCCGACCTGCGGGCACCCACGCCCTCAGCGGCAGCGGAACTGCTGTGCCCCGATCAGCAGGAAGTCAGGGTGGCCTTGCGGTCGTTGAATTCAGCCCTGCACAACCAGATGCAACGGACCCTGCAACAGAATCGAGACCGCCAGCAGGCCCTGCACAAGCGCCTGCGCAATCCCTCGCAGTTGCTGGCGGAACGCTCACAGCGCGTAGATGAGCGCGAACTATACCTGCAACGGCTGATGACTCAGCAACTGCTTTCCCATCGCCAGCACTTGAAGAGTCTTGAGCAGCGCCTGTCAGGCCTCAGCCCGGCGCGACAACTGCAACAACAGCAAACTCGACTGATACACGCCCAAAAACGCTTACTCGGCGCAACCCGCAGCCATCTGCGCCAGCAGCAGCAAAAGCTGGGGCACGTAACGGATGTGATTCGAAAGTTAAGTCCGGACGGTACGCTGCAGCGGGGTTATGCGATTGTGCTGGATGGGGCAGGAAAAGCTGTGAAAGACGCCTCACAACTGAATAAAGGCGACAGGGTCAACGCACGGTTTGCGAGCGGCAGAGCAAGCGCCGTGGTTGACCGGATTGAGCAAGACTAAAAGCGCTCCCTCACCCCGACCCTCTCCCAAAGGGGTCGAGTTCAGTGCGCACCCTCTCCCTTCGGGAGAGGGTTGGGGTGAGGGTCCGCGCAGAATCAGTAACTCTCTGGCAACTGCTTCAGCAAAAGAATCTGCCGCGACTCAATGGCGATATACTCACCAATCGTCAGATCTTTCAGGATCCGCGCCACCATCTCCCGCGAGGCGCCAACCCTGTCGGCAATATCCTGCTGGGTCAGTTTTTCCTGAATGCGGCCAACACCGTCTTCATCGGTTTCGGCCAGGGTCGTAAGAACCTTCGCCACACGGCCGTAGACGTCCTGCAAGGCCAGAGCCTTGACGTCGTCCGTCAGTTTGCGAATACGCCGGGTCAGGTTGCGAATCAGGGTTCTCGCAATATTGGGGTGGGCATCAAGCACGGTGTTGAAATCCTGCTTGTAAATTACCCGGAAGCTGGCGGTTTCCATGGCGCGAACTGAAGCCGAACGGCGATCATCATCCAACAAAGCCAGTTCGCCAAAGTAGTCGCCGTCTTCCAGGATATCCAGCACAAAGTCCTTGCCGTTCTTGTCACTGCAATAGACTTTTACCCGGCCGCGCTCGATGATGTAGAGGGAGTCGGCCAGATCACCTTCGTGTATCACGACTGAATTCTTGCTGAATTCCCTTGCGACGCTGGCGCGCCGCAGAGCTTCCAGTTCTTCTCCGCTTAATCCTTGAAACAGATCAACTGTATCGAGTCGCATTTGCCGCCCCCTGTTTTTCTAGTTTCAACCTAGAATATCTCTAAACCCTAGTTTGCACTACCCTCCGGCCTCATGTGAGGAAACAGCAGCACATCGCGTATCGATGGCGAGTCTGTGAGTAACATCACCAGACGATCGATACCGATGCCCTCACCTGCGGTCGGGGGCAGCCCGTATTCCAGCGCCTTGATGTAGTCTGCATCGTAATGCATCGCTTCAAGGTCGCCGCCTTCCTTTTCGGCTACCTGTTCCATAAAACGGGCGGCCTGATCTTCTGCGTCGTTCAACTCCGAAAACCCGTTGGCCAATTCGCGACCGCCGACAAAAAACTCAAAGCGGTCTGTGACAAACGGGTTGTCGTCGTTGCGCCGCGCCAGTGGAGACACCTCAGTGGGGTACTCCGTGATAAACGTCGGTTGATCCAACCGATGCTCTACTGTGGCTTCGAAAATTTCGATCTGCACTTTGCCAAGCCCCCAACTGTCTTTCAGTTGAACGCCCAGCCCAGTCGCAATTTCACGTGCCTTTACTTCGTCCGCCAGCGCCTCGGCGCTGATATCGGGATTAAACTTCAATACCGAATCAAACACCGACAAGCGCTGGAATGGCTTGCCAAAATCGTAAATTTTCTCACTGATAACCTCGCCATCAGCGCCGCGCTCGGTCTGTTTGACTTCGGTTGTGCCCAGCACTTCCAACGCAACCGTGCGCAACATGTCCTCCGTGAGGTCCATCAGATCGTTGTAATCCGCATATGCCTGGTAAAACTCCAGCATTGTGAATTCCGGATTGTGGCGTGTTGACAAGCCTTCGTTGCGAAAGTTTCGATTAATTTCAAAGACGCGTTCAAAACCGCCAACTACTAGACGTTTCAGGTACAACTCAGGCGCAATTCTGAGATACATATCCACGTCGAGGGCGTTGTGGTGGGTCTTGAAAGGACGCGCCGTCGCGCCGCCCGGAATCACCTGCATCATGGGTGTTTCCACTTCCATAAAGTTGTGGTCACACAGGTAGCGGCGAATGGTGTTGATCACTTTGGTGCGGGCACGAAACACATCGCGCACATCGGGGTTTACGATCAGGTCGACATAACGCTGGCGATAGCGGATCTCCTGATCCTGCAGGCCGTGAAATTTGTCGGGCAGAGGACGCAGGGACTTGGTCTGTAACTCGGCCGATTCCAGGTAGACATAGAGGTCGCCCTTACCGGATTTATGCACCGGGCCTTTGCCCGCAATAATGTCGCCGATATCCCAGGTTTTGATCTCTTCCATCAATTCAGCCGGCAAGGTCTTCTTGTCGACATAGGCCTGGATGCGGCCGGAGGAATCCTGTAGCACCAGAAACGGACCGCGCTTGGCCATAATGCGACCGGCCACAGCGGCCTTGCGGTCAAGGGCTTCCAGCGATTCCTTGTCCTTATCGCCCAGTTCCTGTTGCAGATCGGCGGCATAATCGGCCCGGCGAAAAGTGTTGGGGAAGGCGTTGCGCTGCTCCCGGATCTTGGCCAGCTTGGCGCGACGCTCCGCTATCAAACGGTTCTCGTCGGCTTGGGGTGGGCTTTGCTCAGTCATGGGCTTACCTGTAGGTTAAAAAGCTGTGAATCAGAGGCCGCTTTTCAGGCTGGCTTCAATAAATTGATCAATGTCACCGTCCAGCACTTTGTCGCAGTTGCTGGTCTGCACGTTGGTGCGCAAATCCTTAATCCGCTGATCGTCGAGCACGTAGGAGCGGATCTGACTGCCCCAGCCGATATCTGATTTGCTGTCTTCCACAGCCTGGGCTGCCTGATTGCGTTTTTGCAACTCCAGTTCATAGAGCTTGGCCTTCAGCATTTTCCAGGACTTGTCCCGGTTCTGGTGCTGAGAGCGTTCGCTCTGACACTGCACCACAATGCCGGTAGGCTCATGCGTCAAACGTACCGCGGAATCGGTTTTGTTGATGTGCTGACCACCGGCACCGCTGGCGCGATAGGTGTCGGTGCGCACGTCGGATGGGTCAATTTCAATTTCGATATTGTCGTCAATTTCCGGCGACACCCACACCGACGCGAACGAAGTGTGGCGGCGGTTGCCGGAATCAAAGGGCGACTTCCGCACCAGCCGGTGAACGCCATTTTCCGTGCGCAGCCAACCGTAGGCGTATTCGCCCTGAAACTGGATGGTGGCGCTCTTGATTCCCGCGACCTCGCCCGCCGAGACCTCAACCAGCTCCGGTTTGAAGCCGCGCCGCTCGCCCCAGCGCAGGTACATGCGCAGCAGCATATTGGCCCAATCCTGAGCCTCGGTGCCGCCAGAACCCGCCTGGATATCCAGATAGCAGTTGTTGGCATCCATTTCACCGGAAAACATACGACGGAATTCAAGGGTATTCAGCGCGCCTTCCAGCTTGCCAATGTCGTCTTCCAGCGACTGCAGCGTTTCCTCGTCGCCCTCTTCCTGAGCCATTTCCAACAGCTCGGACAGGTCAACCAGACCACTATCCAGTTCGTCGATGGTGTGAACGACCGCTTCCAGACCCGCACGCTCGCGACCCAGAGCCTGGGCCTTGTCCGGATCGTCCCAGACGGACGGTTCGCCGAGCTCCAGCTCGACTTCGGTCAGGCGCTCTTTCTTGTGAGCGTAGTCAAAGATACCCCCGGAGCACGTCTGTTCGCTCGGTCATATCCTTGATGGCTTGTCGGAGAGGGTTTACTTCCAGCATGTAGGCGGTGTCCAGCTTGGTCAAAAGAGCGGCAATTTTACAGGAAGGAATCAAGGGCTTAAAGCAAACGCGCCAGTATCGTGCAGCTAATTGCAGAATGCTTCACTTTGGCGCGGTTTTTTCACAAAACTGTCGGGGAGGGCCAGTACCCTTGTCCGGAACGGGCTTTGCATCCAACAAGGCAAACGACCCATTTTAAGTGGACTCACAGACACCGCTCGGAGCATCACATAATGAAAAAGCTGGCATTGATCGACGACGCATTCCTGCGGCTTGAAAACCGCCGCCAACCCCTGCATATCGGCGTTCTGATGATGCTGAAGCCGCCGACAGATGCGGCCCCGGACTTTGCCTACCAGCTTGCGGATCGCCTGCGCCAGCATACAGAGACCGCACCGCCCTTTAACCAGAAACTGGTGAGCAAGCGCGGTCTGCACTACTGGGAGCAAGACAACCACTTTGACCTGAATCACCATTTTGTCCATCTGGCCCTGCCCAAGCCCGGCCGAATCCGGGAGTTGCTGGCGATGGTGTCGCGGGTCCACAGCGGCCATCTGGACCGCTCCTACCCCCTCTGGCGCATGTATCTTATCGAAGGCCTGGAGGACGGCCGCATCGCCATGTATCTGAAAATGCACCACGCGATGGCCGATGGTATCGCCGGCATCACCATGCTGGGCAAATGCATGTCCAATGATCAGGAAGCGTCCAAAGAGATGCTACCGCCCTGGGCGATTGGCGCCAGAAAGTCCCGCCGCGCGCAACCGCCCGTCCCCACCCCGGCCAGCGGCTTTACGGCCATACGCGCGTTGACCAGAGAAGGCTACAAGGCCATAACACCGGTTTTGAAAGAAGTTGGCGGCACGTTTAAGGATTTCCGGTCGGGAAACGAGAATCTGGCCCTGGCCGGACAGGCCCCCAAATGCATTTTCAACCAGAAAGTCAGTGCCTCCCGGCGATTTGCTGCCCAGTCCTATTCCATGCCCCGCATCCGCGCGATAGCTCGCGCCTTCGATGCCACCAGTAATGACGTGATTCTGGCAATGTGTGGCGGCGCCCTGAGGCGCTACCTGATTGACCGGGGCGAACTGCCAAAAGAATCGCTCACTGCCGGCGTGCCGGTTTCGGTGCGGCGCAAGAACAAACAGAGCAAATCCAACAACGAGATTGCTTTTACCCTGACCAAACTGGCAACCCATCTGGAAAATCCCGCTGCTCGCTTGCGGGCGATCAAAAAGTGTATGGACTACAACAAGGAGCGCATGAGCAAGCTATCGCCGGGCCAACTGCTCGCCTATGCCGCGATGGTGATGGCGCCCGGTGCGACCAATGCCTTGTTTGGCCGCAACCCCGATAGAACCCTTGGTAATGTGATTATTTCTCATGTGCCGGGGCCTCGCGAAACCATGTACTGGCAGGGCGCGCGCCTTGACGGCCTGTATCCGGTGTCGCTGATCATCGACAGCGGCGCCCTGAATATCACGCTGGTCAGCGGCAGGGATACGGTCGACTTCGGCCTGATCGCCTGTCGCAAAACGGTGCCGAGCGTGCAGAACCTGCTGCGGCACCTGGAGGATGAACTGACGGCATTGGAGCGGTGTATGGAAGAGAGCAGGCCGGCACCGCTGCGCCAGAAAACCAAAACGGCGGGTAAGCGGCAAAAAACCACGCCTGCCCCGAAACAAAAGGTGAGCAAAGCGGTAAAGGAAAAGGCCAGCGCCGCCTGACTTCGCTCAGGCAACAGCTTCCAGCGACTGCACCATCAACTGCAGCTGGGTATTGCCGCGAAAGCGGTTGATATCAAGCGCATAGTACAGACGCACCTGTTGTACGTCTGGGTTCGGCCACTGCTCAATATCGACGTTAAACGCGATGGCATCGACGGCCTGCTGCGGATTTGACAGCGGAGCGACAACAAACTTCAGGTGTTTTTCTCCGACAATTCGCTGATTGAGCAAGAGAAAATCGCCGTCAAAGCGCGGTTCGGGAAAGTGTTGGCCCCAAGGGCCCGCGTCGAGCAATTGCTGCGCCAGAGGTTCGTTCAGGTCGTCAGCAGCCAGTTCGCCGTCGCTGACCAGACTCGCTATAAACAGCTCAGGGTCGGACATGTCCTCGATAACCGCAGCGAAGACGCCACCAAACTCTACCAACCTATCCCTTCTGAGACTCAAACCCGCCGCCATGGCGTGACCACCAAACTTGATGATCGCGCCCGGACAGCGCTTATCGACCGCGTCGAGCACATCGCGAATATGAACCCCGGGAATAGAACGACCAGAGCCTTTGACCACCGCATCATCTTCTGGCGCAAAGGCGATGACCGGACGGTGATAGCGCTCCTTGATGCGCGACGCCACCAGACCCACCACCCCGGGATGCCAGGTCTCGTCATGCAGAGTGATGCCCAAGGGCAAGGTTTCCGCGTTTAGCTGCAGATTTTCCAGATGCGACAGCGCTTCCTGTTGCATGCCCTGCTCGATTTCACGCCGCTCCCGGTTCAATGAATCGAGATCAGTCGCCAACTGACGGGCCTCATCGCCCGACTCGGCCAGCAGGCAGCGAATACCCAGTGACATATCATCCAGCCGTCCGGCGGCGTTAAGGCGCGGACCGACTACAAAGCCCAGATCGCTGGCCTGCAGGTGATTGGGGTCGCGCTTGCCAGCTTCCAGCAGGGCATAAATTCCCGGACTGGCCAGCCCTGCGCGAATACGACGAATGCCCTGATGCACCAGAATGCGGTTGTTTTGATCCAGCGGCACCACGTCGGCAACGGTGCCAAGGGCAACAAGGTCAAGAAAATCCGCCATTTTCGGCGGCGCAATACCTCGGCTTTCAAACCAGCCCGATTGGGTAAGTGCTGAACGCAGTGCCGACAGCAGGTAAAACATCACCCCTACCCCGGCCAAAGCCTTGCTGGGAAAAGGGCAGTCGGGCTGGTTCGGATTAACAATAGCCAGCGCCTTAGGCAGTTCACGGCCCGGCAGGTGGTGATCGGTCACCACCACATCAATCCCCAGCTCGTTAGCGGAATCCACCCCCGCCAGACTCGAAATACCATTGTCTACGGTGACAATAAGGTCTGGCTTCGACTCTGCAGCCACAGCAACAATTTCCGGACTGAGACCATAGCCGTACTCAAAGCGGTTCGGCACCAGAAAGTCTACCTGCCGCGCGCCCATGGCCCACAATACCTTTAAGCCCAGCGCCGAACTGGTTGCGCCATCGGCGTCAAAGTCACCGACAATCAGAATACGTTCATCGGCCTCAAGGGCTTTTACCAGACGCGCCACGGCCTCGGGCAGACCTTTACAGGTCGGCGGCAGTAATTTGCTCAGGGAGAGATCACAGTCAGAATCGGCAAGCACCCCCCTTGCCGCATAAATACGCTGCAGCAAAGGCGGGACGGCCTCGCTGAAAGAGGCCTTGTCCAGCGCCGATTGGCGCCGCTGAATATTCAGAGCCATCAGGCCTTGATGTGCGACGCCATAAAGGACTGGACGGCGGCCAGATCATTGTCGAGCACTTCGTAGCGCTCGGGCAGGCTTAACAGGTCTTTCATATGATGGGGCAGCGCCGGCGATTCCGGGTAGCCGGCTTTCATCACCGCTTCGGGGAACTTGGCCGGATGGGCGGTGGCCAGTGTCACCATGGGCACACTGCGATCTCGTCGGCAGGCCCGGGCCGCGTGTACGCCAATAGCCGAGTGCGGATCGAGCAGGTATTCAGTGTTATCAAACACATCTTTGATGGTCGCAACGGTTTCATCGTCGCTGACACGACCGCTGTCGAACAGCTCCCGCACCCTGGCGAACACGCTGTCGGGTACCGACACCGACTCGCGATTGAAGCGGTCCATCAGATCGGCGACCGCCGCGCCGTCACGATCATAGCCATCGAACAGCATGCGCTCGAAGTTACTGGAAATCACGATATCCATGCTCGGTGACAGGGTGTGTTGCAACTCCTGCTTTTCAAAGCGGTTGCTGCTGACAAAGCGGTGCAGGATATCGTTGCAGTTGGTAGCAATTACCAGCTGATCGATTGGCAGGCCCATCTGCTTGGCCAGATAGCCGGCGTAGATATCGCCAAAGTTGCCGGTGGGCACCGAAAAACTGACTTTGCGACCGGGCGCGCCCAGAGCCAGTGCGGCGTAGAAGTAATAAACGATCTGGGCCATGATCCGCGCCCAGTTTATGGAATTCACCGCGACCAGCTGGCGCCCTTCGGGCAGAAAACCCTGATCGGCAAAGCTGGACTTCACCATCGCCTGACAGTGGTCAAAGTGACCTTTCACCGCGATATTGTGGATGTTATCGCCTTCGACGGTGGTCATCTGCCGGCGCTGCACTTCCGAGACCCGCTGGTAGGGGTGCAGAATAAAAATATCGAGGTTTTTACAACGCTTGCAGCCCTGAATCGCGGCGGAGCCGGTATCACCGGAGGTCGCTCCCATCACCACCACTTTCTGATTGCGGCGCTCCAGTACATAGTCCAGCAGCCGGCCCAGCATCTGCAGGGCAAAATCCTTGAAGGCCAGTGTCGGGCCTTGGAACAGCTCAAGAATCCATTCGTTCTGATCAATCTGCACCAGCGGCGCAATGGCGTTATGACGAAAATCTGCATAGCTGTCGTTGACGATGGCGCGAAGATCCTCGTCCGGAATGGCGCCGTCTACAAAGGGTTTTACAATCTCAAAAGCCAGCTCGGCGTAGGACAGGTCAGCCCAGGCCGCTATCTGTTCAGGGCTGTAGGTCGGCAGGGTTTCCGGCACATACAATCCGCCATCCGGCGCCAGGCCAGTGAGCAGAACGTCTTCAAAGTTCAGTGCGGGCGCCTTGCCGCGGGTACTGATGTATTTCATGTTTCGCCTTCGTAATCTGCAATCTATGGCGCAAGACACTGCGGCCTGCGCTATTTGGATGCGTCAGACGTCAGGCGTCCGACGTCCGACGCTTAACCCGCCAGTGACTCAACCCGAATCCGGACAACCTCTTCAGCGATGCTGTCGAGCGCCTGAATCTGCTCCACCGCAGCCATCAGCGCTTTTTCGCGCGTGACATTGGTGAGCAGGATAACCGGAACGTGATCCGCATCTTCGGCAGGCTGCTTCTGAATCAGCGCTTCAATGCTGATTCCCGCATTGCTCAGAATCTGGGCAATCTGCGACAGCACGCCGGGTTTGTCCAGCGCCGACATGCGCAGGTAATAGGCGGTCTGAATTTCTTCGATCGGCTTGACCGGATGATCGCTCAGGGTATCCGGGTGGAAGGCCAGATAAGGCACGCGATGTTTGGGCTCAGCGGTCAGGGTGCGAGCCACATCAACCACATCGGCCACCACTGACGAGGCCGTGGGCTCACTGCCGGCTCCGGGACCGTAATACAGGGTCGGGCCAACCGCATCGGCCTTAACCAGAATCGCGTTCATGACACCGTTTACGTTGGCGATCAGCCGCTTTTCGGGAATCAGGGTCGGGTGTACGCGCAGCTCAATACCCTCGTCATCACAACGAGCAATACCCAGATGCTTGATGCGATAACCCAACTCTTCCGCGTAATTCACGTCTTCCGTGGAAATACGGGTAATACCTTCGGTGTAGACCTTGTCGAATTGCAGCGGAATACCAAAAGCGATGGAGGCCAGAATAACCAGCTTGTGCGCCGCGTCGATGCCCTCTACATCAAAGGTGGGGTCCGCTTCGGCATAACCCAGCGCTTGAGCTTCTGCCAGCACATCGCCAAAGTCGCGGCCTTTCTCACGCATTTCGGTAAGAATGAAATTACCGGTGCCGTTGATAATACCGGCCAGCCATTCAACCTGGTTGGCGGCCAAACCCTCGCGCAGGGCTTTGATAATCGGAATACCGCCGGCAACCGCAGCTTCAAAGGCCACACTGACACCCTTGTCGTGGGCGGCGGCGAAAATCTCATTGCCGTATTCGGCAATCAGGGCCTTGTTGGCGGTAACCACGTGCTTGCCGTTGGCGATCGCTTCGAGGATAAGTTCGCGAGCAACGGTAGTGCCGCCAATCAGCTCGACCACGATATCGATCTCGGGATTGCGTACGACCTCGAATATATCGCGGGTAACAGCCACATCACCGGTGTCACAGGCAGGATTGTCACGGCGGGCGCCGACCTGGGCGACCACAATATCAGCCCCGACACGGGCCCGGATGGAGTCGCGGTTGCGCGCCAGAACATTGAAGGTACCGCTGCCAACGGTGCCCAAACCACAAATGCCTACCTTAACGGGATTCAAGCTGCCTCTCCTCACGTGCCTGCCCGGCTGACGCCGGCTGGCGGAAAATTGAAGGCGCGTATTCTAGCTTGAATCGGTAGGTATTACACGTGTGGGGGGAGCTTAGCGGGCTGGAGGGAGGAGATTCGGTTTGGTGCTTTGTTGGTGGGTAGGACGTCAGACGTCCGACATCCGACCATCACTACGAAACATCCGCTTTATATTCCGCAATGCCTGCCGCGTGCGCTGCTCATTCTCTATCAGCCCAAAGCGCACGTAGCCCTCCCCGTACTCACCAAATCCGATGCCCGGCGATACCGCGACCTTCGCCTCGACCAGCAGCTTTTTGGCAAACTCCAGCGAACCCAGCTCACGGTAGGCCTCGGGAATCGGTGCCCAGACAAACATGGTGGCTTTGGGTGGAGTAACCGCCCAGCCCATTTCATTCAGGCCACTACAGAGTACGTCGCGGCGGCTTTGATAGAGCAGACGGATTTCTTCCACACAGCCTTGATCTGCTTCCAGCGCGTGTATGGCCGCCACCTGAACCGGCGTGAACATGCCGTAGTCGAGGTAGGATTTCATGCGCGCCAAAGCGGCAATCAGGGTGGCATTGCCACAGCAGAAGCCCACCCGCCAGCCCGGCATATTGTAGCTCTTGGACAGGGAGTAAAACTCTACCGCGATGTCTTTGGCGCCGTCCACCTGCAGTATCGACGGCGCCTGATAGCCGTCGTAAACCAGATCGGCGTAGGCCAGATCCTGCACCACCCAGATTTCGTGCTCGCGGGCGACTTTGACGATTTTTTCGAAGAATTCGAGCTCCACGCAATGGGTAGTGGGATTCGCAGGGAAATTCAGCACCAGCATCTTCGGCTTGGGCCAGCTGTTGCGAATGGCCTGCTCCAGCTCGTCAAAAAAGCTGTGACCATCCCCCATCGGCACATGGCGAATATCGGCGCCGGCGATGACGAAACCATAGGGGTGAATCGGGTAAGAGGGATTTGGCACCAGAATCGCATCACCGGGGCCGGTGGTTGCCAGCGCCAGATGGGCCAGCCCTTCCTTCGAACCGAGCGTGACAATGGCCTCGGTTTCCGGGTTCAGGTCCACATCGTAGCGGCGCTTGTACCAGTCACAAATGGCCTTGCGCAGCCGGGGAATGCCCCGCGATTGGGAGTAGCGGTGGGTATCGCCGCGCTGGGCGGTTTCCGTCAGCTTGTCGACAATATGCTTCGGCGTCGGCTGGTCCGGATTACCCATGCCAAAATCAATAACATCCTCACCGCGTGCCCTCGCCGCCTGCTTCAACTCACCGATAATGTTAAACACATAGGGCGGCAGACGACTGATGCGATTGAATTGATCCTGCACGGGCACTCCTTATCCGAGGCGGCTTTTTCGAAGCGTTTATTTACCTTGCAGTGCCACGCGCACAAGGCTGTCAGCCGGCATATAGCCCGGCACCAGCTCGCCGCGGGTGGTCACAATCGCCGGCGTGCCCGTCACTCCCACCGTGCCGCCCAGCATGTACTGCTCCGCTACCGGATTGTCGCAACTGGCGGTGGGAATAGTCTGGCTGTTTTTCAGTTTGGTCAGCGCCTCCTGCGGGTTCTTGGCGCACCAGGCAGAGACCATCTTGGGTGCAGTGCGCGACTGGGCACCGCGCGGGAAATCACGCGGATAAGCCAGATAGCGAACCTCAATGCCCATTTTGTTGAGCTGCGGTACTTCGTTGTGCAGCTTGCGGCAGTAGCCACAATCCACATCGGTGAAAACGTAGATCGCGCCTTTGGTTTCCCCTTCCGCCGGGAACACAATCATGTCTTCCTTTTTAACCTGTGCCATGCGCTGTTTGCGCATTTGCTCGCGGCCGCGCTCGGCGAGGTTCACAAAACCTCCGGGAGCCAGCTCAAACAGATCCCCGGTAAAGAAGTACTTGCCGTCTTTGGTAGCGTAAACCGTTGGGCCGTCTTTCAGGCTGACTTCGTAGAGTCCGGCCACGTCGCTCTTTTTAATATTTTCCACCTGGATATCCGGGCGGCTTTTTTGAAAGGCCTGACGGATATTTTCAGCGGGTGTTGCCGCCGAGGCCGCGGTGGCCAGCAGCAGAGCGCAGAGGGGAAGAATTCGGCTAATAAAATGAAACATGCAGTAACGGCCTTTGAGGTCTGGATAGTATTAGTTATGAAAGCGGAAGTCTGAAACAGTTCCGGAGGGGCATCAACCGCGCGGATGGTGTTGCTGGTGCAATTGCTTCATTCGCTCTCTCGCCACATGAGTGTATATCTGTGTGGTGCTGAGGTCACTATGGCCCAGCAACAATTGCACAACCCGCAAATCGGCGCCGTGATTGATAAGGTGAGTAGCAAAGGCATGACGCAGGGTGTGCGGTGATAGATTACTGCGAATACCGGCTCGCTGAGCATACACCTTAATCCGGTGCCAGAAGGTCTGGCGGGTCATTTCCTGGCCACGCTGGCTGGGAAACAGCACGTCACCGCTTTTAATCAGCTCGACACGCCCAGCCTGCAAATAGCGCTGCAGCCAGTACAGCGCCTCCTCTCCCATGGGCACCAGACGCTCCTTGCTGCCCTTGCCCATCACTTTAACCACGCCTTGATGCAAGTTGAGCTGGTGCAGTTTCAAACCCACCAGCTCGGAGACCCGAAGGCCGGTGGCGTAGAGCAATTCCAGCATGGCCTTGTCGCGCAATTCGATGGCAATGTCCTCTTCCGGCTGGGCCAGCAAAGAATCGACTTCTTCTTCCGACAAAGATTTTGGCAGCGGCCGGCCCAGGCGCGGCGATTCAATATTGAGGGAAGGGTCAATCGGAATGCGGTTTTCCCGCAGCAGATAGCGATAAAAACCGCGCAAGCAGGAGAGCATGCGCGCCGAGCTGCGCGTAGACTGGCCGCGCCTTGCCATCTCACCGAGCCACTCCAACAGATCAGCCCGGCCCGCGCGCTCGAGCGCCATACCGCGCGGCTCCAGCCACTGCTGAAACAGGGTCAAATCCCGGCGATAGGACATCAGGGTATTATCGCTAAGCCCCTTTTCCAGCCAGACGGCATCCAGATACTGATCAATAAGTGCAGACATGACGGGAGTTTAGCGGCGCCGAGGCATTACGCAAAGCACTGCAGCGTTATGGATAAAAAGGCCACACCAGCGGAATCAGACCAAGAGTTACCAGCGCCGCCAACAGACTCAAGGGAACGCCCAGCCGCAGATAATCGCTAAAGCGGTAGCCTCCCGGCCCCATTACCATCAAATTGGTCTGGTAGCCCAGCGGGGTCATAAAGCTGGCACTGGCGGCAAACATGATGGCAAACACAAAGGGCAGCGGACTGACACCAAGCTGTTCCGCAATCCCCATGGCGATGGGAAACATCAGCACCGCTGCCGCATTATTGGTAATCACCTCGGTAAACAGGGTCGTTATAAGATAGATCAGCACCAGCGCCAGCCACGGCGGGGGCAACCCAGTGCCCAACAAGTTCTGCACCAGCCAGCTGGCCGCACCACTGCTTTCCATCGCCGACCCTACGCCAAAGGCGGCACCGATCACCAACAAGACCTGCAGGTTGAGACTCACGCTGAGCCGCGCACGATTGACCGACACGCAGCCGCTGAGCAACAGGCCCGCAACCGCCATCGCCGCCGCCTCAAGCACACTGAGCCAACCGAGCAGGTTGATTGATACCATCACTACCAGAATCACTATCGCCAGCGGAGCCCTGGCAAAATCCGGTGGCGTGGAATCTCGCAGAGGACTGACCAGCAGGAAGTCCCGCTGGTAACGGTACTGCTCGACAAAGTCTTCCCCTGTTTCCAGCAACAGGGTATCGCCCACCCGCAATACGGTTTCGCCGACCTTGCCGGCCAAACGCTGACCTTCGCGACTGATGCTGAGGATCGCAGCCTGATAGCGGGTACGAAACTTGCCGTTTTTAACCGTTTGATTCAGCTCCGGAAAATCGGCCCCAATTACCACTTCTACCAGGCAGCGCTGATGGTGGAAGAGCGACAGTTTGTGCGCCCCGCCATGGGCCGGCACCAGACCATTGATTCGCTGCAACTCCAACGCGCATTCAGGCGCACCAACAAAGGTGAGAATATCCCCCGCCTGAATAGTCCGCTCGGGCCCCACTGCGGTATACAGCTCCGCGCCCCGCTCAATTTCAATCAGATAGCCGTGGCTCAGATTGCGCAGGCCGGCCTGCTGGATGGTCTTCCCGGCAAGCGGGCTGTGATCGCGAACGCTCATTTCAACCCGGTATTCCCGGGCATTTTCAGCTTGTGCCACCGGAGTCTGGCGCTCACGCAGCAACCTGGGGGCAAACACCAACATAAACAGGCTGCCCGCCAACATCAGCGGCACTCCGACCCAGGCCAGTTCAAACACGCTGAACCCGGTATAACCGCGCTGCTGCCAGAGGCCGTCTACCACCAGGTTGGTACTGGTGCCGATCAGGGTGCAGGTGCCGCCGAGAATAGCGGCGAAGCTAAGCGGCATCAGCAACTGCGACAAAGACAGCCGAAAGCGCTGGGCCCACTCCTGCACCGCCGGAATCATCATCGCCACCACCGTCGTGTTGTTGAGAAAAGCACTCAGCAGCGCCGTCGGAAACAGCAGACGAGCCTGAGCGCTGCCACTGGAACCGGGCTGGCCCAGCAGGCGGTGCGACAGCCAGTAGATGGCTCCGGTATCGCGCAAAGCCGCCGCCACAACGTAAAGCAGTGCCACCGTTATCAACCCCGGATTGGCAAAACCCGCCAGCGCCTGCGGCACCGTTACAACCCCACCGAACAGCAGCGCCAGCAGAGCCCCCACCATGACCGCATCCGCCGGCAGGCGATTGTGAATCAAACTGGCGACGACCCCGAGCACAACCAGCAGGGTAAAGGCGATATCAAACGTCATATGAAAGGAGACCCCGTAAAGCCGCCAGAGGACGGCGAGGAGTATGGTAGTGCGGAACAAACGCAGAGAGATAATACTGTTTGGCTATAACTTTATACTTGGACTAACGCCATTGGTCAGCCTCCCAATACGAAAGCTACAGGCACAAAAAAGGCATCTTCGCGAGAAGATGCCTTTTTGAGTAAAGCTGCTGCCACCCGGGGGCGGCAAGGATACCTTAGGATTTGGTATCCAGCTTTTCCTTGATACGTGCTGCCTTACCGCTGCGCTCACGCAGGTAGTACAGTTTGGCCTGACGCACGTCACCGCGACGCTTCACGGTGATGCTGTCAACCAGCGGGCTGTGCGTCTGGAAGGTACGCTCAACACCGATACCGTGAGAAATCTTGCGGACTGTGAATGCAGAGTTGATGCCACGATTGCGCTTGCCCAGTACTACACCTTCAAAGGCCTGCAGACGCTCGCGGTTACCTTCCTTAACTTTCACCTGAACCACAACGGTGTCGCCAGGGCTGAATTCCGGCAGGTCCTGTTTGATCTGCTCTGCATCCAGTTCCGCGATAATTTTGTTGCTCATGGCACACTCCTCAATAAAGTCATAGCTTCACAGCTATTGGCTACTCTGCTCGCTGATAAATTCGGCCAGCAGCTCTCGTTGCTCATCGTTTAGCGTCATATTGTCCAGCAAATCCGGACGACGCTCCCAGGTTCTTGCCAGCGACTGTTTCAACCGCCAACGTCGAATTCTTTCATGGTCACCACTGAGCAGTACTTCCGGTACCTGCTCTCCCCGATAATCCTCGGGTCGGGTGTAGTGGGGGCAATCCAGCAGCCCATCCACAAAGGAGTCTTCTACCGCCGATTGCGCATGCCCCAGCACTCCGGGCAGCAGACGGGCGACTCCGTCTATCATCACCATGCCAGCCAGCTCACCGCCGCTTAGCACGTAATCACCGATCGACCACTCTTCGTCGACTTCTGCCTGCAACAGGCGCTCGTCAACTCCTTCGTAGCGACCGGCGAGTAAAATCCATTCTTCTCGCCTTGCCAACTCTGCCAGTGCCGCCTGATCCAGCCGGCGCCCCTGTGGCGAAAGATAGGCCACCCGGGCTTTGGGCAGGGCCTGCTTGGCCGCTGCTATGGCATCACTCAAGGGCTCGGTCTTCATGACCATGCCCGGCCCACCGCCGTAAGGCCTGTCGTCCACCGTCTGGTGACGATCGTGGGTAAAGTCCCTCGGATTCCAGCACTGCACCGCCAACAAACCATTTTTGATGGCGCGCCCGGTAACCCCGTAGTCAGTTACCGCAGCCAGCATTTCCGGGAACAGGGTGATAAATCCGATTTTCACCCTTAAAACTCCGGATCCCACTCCACCCGCATATGGCCGGCGGCGAGGTCGATCTCCCTGATGAACTGCTCTGGCACATAGGGAATCAAGCGCTCCCGATCATCCAGACTGCCCTCACAGGGTTTAACAACCAGCACATCATTGGCGCCGGTCTCGAGCAAGTGATCCACCCTGCCCAACAGCAGGTCGTCTCCCCCTGCCGTCACTTTCACCAGCAGCCCTTGCAGCTGGTGCCAGTAGTATTCGTCTTCCGGTAGCGCTGGCATGGCATCACGCCGCACTGCCAATTCGCATCCGGCCAGTGTTCTGGCCACTTCACGGTCATCAATACCGTCAAGCGATGCAACCAGGGTCTTGCCCTGGCGGCGCCCTTCAGAAATTTTGACGGGCTGCCACTGCCCTGCCCGTTTAATGAATACCTCGCGATATTCGAGCAGGTTGGTCATCGGGTCGGTGTAGGAGTACAACTTCACCCACCCTTTAACCCCATATACCGTCGACACTTTGCCGACGGTAATCAGGTCATCCGACGCAGTCATCAGATGCCTGGCGCCAGCTTAAGCAGCAGCTTGCTGAGCTTCGGTAGCTTCTTCTACCAGCTTGGCAACACGCTCGGACAGCTGTGCACCCTGGGAAACCCAGTACTCAATGCGGGCGGTATCAACACGCAGACGCTCTTCCTGACCACGGGCGACCGGGTTGAAGAAACCAACGCGCTCGATAAAACGGCCATCGCGAGAGTTACGGCTGTCAGTGACAGTCAGGTGGTAAAACGGACGCTTTTTGGAGCCGCCACGCGACAAACGGATAGTTACCATACTATTGAATTTCCTACGGTTTTTGGCCAAGCCCCAGAGGGATCAGCCCATCTTCAAATCAGTTATACAGCCCCAAGCACAAGACGGGGCCTTCAAAGGCGCGACATTCTACGGGAAAGCGCGCTGAAATGGAACGTTTTTTCAAGCTCTTAGGCAACCCAGAGGCCGCGCCCGTCACATCCCCGGAAAGCGGCCGCCGCCCCCCATTCCACCGCCGCCGGGGGGCATCATCCCGCCCATGCCGCGCATCATATTGGCCATACCGCCTTTTTTGGTCATTTTCTTCATCATCTTCTGCATCTGCTTGTGCTGCTTGAGCAGACGGTTCAGATCCTGCAGTTCGGTGCCCGAGCCTAGGGTAATGCGCTTTTTGCGCGAGCCGTTCAGCAGGTCCGGATTGCGGCGCTCGGCGGGGGTCATGGAGTCGATAATGGCCTCCATGCGTTTGAACATCTTGGTGTCGATCTGGGACTGGGCCTGCTGGGCCATCTGACCCATGCCCGGCAATTTATCGAGCATACCGGTAATGCCGCCCATGTTCTGCATCTGTTGAAGCTGGTCTTTCAGATCCTCCAGATCGAACTTTTTGCCCTTCTTGATCTTTTTGGCAAGCTTCTCGGCCTTTTTCTTGTCGAGCTTCTGCTCCGCTTCTTCAATCAGCGACAGCACATCGCCCATGCCGAGAATGCGCGAGGCGATACGATCCGGGTAAAAGGTTTCCAGGGCATCGGTTTTTTCACCCACACCCAGGAATTTAATGGGCTTGCCGGTAATGTGCTTGACCGACAGTGCTGCACCACCACGGGAATCCGCATCCGACTTGGTCAGCACCACACCGGTCAGCGGCAATGCTTCACTGAAGGCCTTAGCCGTGTTCGCCGCATCCTGCCCCGTCATGGCGTCGACCACGAACAGGGTTTCAATCGGCTTGATGGCGCCGTGCAGCTCTTTGATCTCGCCCATCATGGCTTCATCAACCGCCAGACGACCGGCGGTATCGACGATTAGCACGTCGTGGAATCTCAGTTTCGCCTCAGCCAGCGCCGCATTGGCGATATCCACCGGTTTCTGCTCGGCGGTGCTAGGAAAGAAGGTTGCACCGACTTCAGTGGCAAGGGTTTCAAGCTGCTTGATGGCCGCCGGACGATAGACATCGGCACTGACCACCATCACCTTTTTCTTTTCTTTTTCCTGCAGGTAGCGCGCCAATTTGGCTACCGAGGTGGTTTTACCCGCCCCCTGCAGACCGGCCATGAGGATGATCGCCGGCGGCTGGGTTGCGAAGTTCAGGGGTTCGGCCTGCGAACCCATAATCTTTTCCAGCTCTTCCTGAACAATTTTAACAAACTGCTGACCCGGACTCAGGCTCTTGCTGACCTCCTGGCCTACCGCCCGCTCACGCACGATGTCGACAAAGTCTTTCACCACCGGCAAGGCTACATCGGCTTCCAGCAGGGCCTTGCGCACCTCGCGCATGGTGTCCTTGATGTTGTCCTCAGTCAGGCGCGCCTGCCCGGTTACCGCGCGCAGGGTGGAGGATAAACGTTCGGTCAGATTCTCAAACATGCCAGTCAGCTCTCTTGCCCGCGCCCTGCTCTGTCGACAGGGCCTTGTTAACACGCTTACAATCGTGCTCTAAAAATTGAAGGCGGGCATTATAGCGAACTAATGCCCCAAGCCCCACCGGAAACCGCCGTTTTACCACGGCCCGTATTTAAGGACAGCGTGCCGACACCATGAATACCACACTCAGTTTGCTGGCTATTGCCCTCTACGCGGGGGCGACAGTGCTGTTGTGGCAGGAAATCCGTCAGGGCCATGCGCGCTACAAGCTTGCCCTGACACTCGGTGTCGCCGCCATGTTCTGCCACGGCACCGCCAGCTATGTGGGCATGTTTACCACTCAGGGCATGAATATCAGTCTGACTGAGATGAGCATTCTGATCAGTTGGTTTGTAGTCGTCATCACCCTGATCAGCGGCATGCTGCGGCCGCTGCTCAATATTCTGCTGATGATTTTCCCGTTCACCGCGGCCATTCTGGGCATTACGCTGTTAGCTGACTCCCCCGCCAAATTGATTCAACACCCAGGCGGGGTGATGCTGCACATCGCCCTGTCTGTGCTCAGTTACAGTGTGCTGACCATGGCGGCATTGCAAGCCATCGTGCTGGCAGTACAGGAATATCGCCTGAAACACCACCAGCTGAACGGTATCCTAAAAGCCCTGCCGCCGCTGGTGACCATGGAAGCCATGCTGTTCGAGCTGGTGTTGATTGGCTTTATCCTGCTGACCCTGTCGATCGGCACCGGTCTGTTTTATGTGGACGACATCTTCGCCCAGCACCTGGCCCATAAAAGCGCCTTCTCCATGATGGCCTGGGCCTGCTTCGGTATTCTGCTGATTGGCCGCCACCAGCTTGGCTGGCGCAGCCGCACGGCGATCCAGTGGACGCTGGCGGCCTTCGCCCTGCTGCTGCTGGGTTACGTGGGCTCCAAGTTCGTACTGGAAGTGCTGCTTAACCGCATCTAAGCTTGCGAGCTGCCGGATATTTCTTCAAGATAGGCGCCTCATATCGATTATGAGGTTAAAGGCTTCTTGAACGAGGCACCGCTGGGTTTCCTTTTCGGCCTGATTGGCTTTCTTATTCTCCTCTCCGGTTTTTTCTCTGGCTCTGAAACAGGCATGATGGCGCTGAATCGCTATCGCCTGCGGCATTTGAGCAAGAGCGGGCACAAGGGTGCACGCAAGGCCAGCAAACTGCTGGAAGAGCCCGAGAGCCTGATCAGCACCATTCTTATCGGCAACAACCTGGTCAACAACCTCGCTGCGGCCACTGCCACGATTCTGGCCATTCGGCTCTACGGCGACAGCGCCGTTGTCTTCGCCTCGATCCTGCTCACGCTGGTATTCCTGGTATTTGCGGAAATCATTCCGAAGACCATTGCCGCCTACAAATCCGAAGCCGTCGCCTTCAAGGTCAGCTATGTGCTTCTGCCGCTGAAAACCCTGCTGTATCCGGTTATCTGGGTAATCAATCACTTTATTCGCGGGTTTCTGCGTCTCACGGGTTTTGATGCCCGTAACGACGACGAACACCTGAGCATTGACGAGCTGCGCACCATTGTCGGCGAGGCCGGACAGATGATTCCCCAGCGTCACCAGCATATGCTGATGAATATCCTGGATCTGGAGCAGGTAACGGTGGACGACATCATGATCCCCCGCAACGAGATCTATGGCATAGACCTCAATGACAGCACCGACGTGATTCTGCGGCGCTTGCAGGAATCGGAATTTACCCGCATGCCGGTGTTTCGCGAAGACATCAACAACATCGTCGGCATCCTGCACCAACGCGATGTAATCAGCAGCATTAACAACCGTGGCGAAGTAGATCTCGACAAACTGATGAGTATTGTCAAAGAACCCTACTTTGTGCCGGAAAGCACGCCTCTGCACACCCAGCTGTTCAACTTTCAAAAACAGAAACATCGCCAGGGTGTGGTGGTGGATGAATACGGCATGGTGCAAGGGATTGTGACCCTTGAAGACCTGCTGGAAGAAATTGTCGGTGAGTTCACCTCCAATCTGCTGGAGGAGATCAATCAGGACATTATCCATCTCAAGGACGGCACCCACCGCATTGACGGCACAGCGACCATTCGCGATGTGAATAAATCGCTGAAATGGGAGCTGCCAACCGACGGACCGAAAACCCTGAACGGTCTGCTGCTGGAGCATCTCGAGTCCTTCCCCGACGGACCCTGCTGCGTCAAGCTGGTAGGCTGCCACTTCGAAATTGAAGCGTTAAAAGACAACCGGATTGAAAGCGTGCTGGCCTGGCGGCCCGGCAAAAAGGCCAAAAAACGCAAAATAACCTGATGTGCATTCTGCACTTTGACGGCAGTGCCTGGGTCGGCTTTACTTTCGACATCATCCTAGCTGCAAGGAGCAAGCCAAATGAAGATCGACATCCCCGACTACATGCCGGACTGGATAAAGAATCACATCGAGCTCTACCTCAACGATCCGGAAAAGGCCCATCTGTGGGACGCCAGCCTGGGCGGTGGCTCCGGCATGCTGTACACGTTGCTTCTGATTACCCGGGGCCGAAAGAGCGGCGAGCTTCGCCCTCTGCCACTGATTTACGGTGAAGACGGCGACAACTATATCGTGGTTGCATCCAAAGGCGGCGCCCCGGAGCACCCGGCCTGGTATCGCAACCTGCTCGACCATCCCGAATGTGAAATTCGCGTCGGCAGCAAGCAAATGACAGCCAGAGCGCGCACGGCTGACGATGAAGAGCGGGAACGCCTGTGGAAGAAGATGGCTGAAATTTATGCGCCCTACGATGACTATCAGAAGGCGGCGGGGGACAGAAAAATCCCTGTGGTGATTCTGGAACCGGTCACAGACTGACCGCGTGTGGCGGCAAAATCAGTGCCGCCGTTTTAAGATTATCAAATCAGGCGAGGTTATAACGGCGCTTCATACGCTGCCGCGCCTGCGCAACCACTTCGCGCTTTCTGTCGTTCGAATACTCCGACCAGTCGGTGATTTCTCGCATCGAGCGAAAACAGCCGACACACACATCGTCGTCATCCAGCGCACACACGTTAATGCAGGGAGATTTTACCGTCTCCGTCATGACCTCGCCTATTGCTCCGCTTTAAGCTCTTTGCGAAAACGCTGACCGTTTTCCACATAGTGACTGGCAGACAGTCGCAGTGCCGCCTGTTCGTCTTCAGATAACATACGTTTCACCTTGGCCGGCGCGCCCAGCACCATGGAGCCATCCGGTATTTCGGTGCCCTCGGTAACCAGGGCATTTGCCCCAATAAGACAGCCCTTGCCAATTTTTGCGCCGTTCAAAACGACCGCATTAATACCAATCAGACTGCCATCACCGATTGTACAGCCGTGCAGCATAGCCTTGTGTCCCACGGTGACATCCTCGCCAATTTCCAGCGGAAAGCCCGGATCGGCGTGCAGCACCGAGGCATCCTGAATATTGGAGCGGGCACCAATGCTGATTTTCTCGGCGTCGCCACGAATCACCACGTTAAACCACACACTCACTTTTTCAGCCAAGGTCACATTACCGATTACCGTGGCATTGTGGGCAATAAACTGGTCGTCGCCTTGGCATTTAACTTTCAAATCACCCAGCTGAAACAGCATCACTTATCTCCTGTTCGAGTTTCGATGGGCAATTCCGCATCGAGCAATTCATTGAGCAGATCGGCGAGAACCATCGCCGTCACACCCCAGATATCGTGATCCTGATACTGAAAGCGTGCAACCCGCTTGGTGATGCCCGTATCCAGCACATCGACCACACTGAACAGCCTACCATCAATCAGCTCGTCCAGTGGCACGTAGAAGGCCGTGTCCAGTTCACCATAGTTAATTTTAAAATCGAGTCCCGCCGGCAAAATCCCCAGAAACGGAGTCATTCGAATCTGGGTTCGGGTAATGCGCTGGTCGAGAGGGCCCAGACATTCAAAGTGCTTGGCCGCAACACCCACCTCTTCTTCCATTTCGCGCACAGCCGTATGCAAAAGGTCGCGGTCGTCCTCATCCTGCTTGCCGCCGGGAAAGGCAATTTCGCCGGCGTGAAGACTGAGATGAGGCGAGCGCTGGGTAAGCAGCACTCCAGGGCGGTCGCTGTCATTGATGGCAACCACCACCGCCGCATCCGGATAATCACCCGCAACTTCGCGCGGCTCGTAATCATCAATGCGTTGCCGGAGCGATTGCAGCAGCGGAGAATCAGCCATCGATATCCACCAGCTGAATCACTTCAAAAGCCGGTTCCTCGTAGGGATGGGCCTCGCGCAGCGCACTGACAACTGCTTTCAGCCGCGCTTCCTCACAGAGCATTTCCACTCGGTACTCGGCAACCGTCTCAATGTTACCTTGCTGGCCGATAAAGGGCTTGCTGCCATCCAGTGGTCTAAACTGCCCCTGCCCCAGCGTCTGCCAGGCGCAACAATCGTAATCCCCCTGACGGCCGGCACCGGCTGCAAACAATGCGGTTTTAACCTGTTCTGTATGAGTTTCGGGTATGAAGACAATCAGCTTGTACATCGCTCCTCCCGTTGCTGGCTTTGGTAGAACTGATCGGCAAAGGCGTCCAGCGACTTGTTTTCAATCGCGCTGCGAATAGCCGCCATATGGGTCTGATAAAAACGCAGATTGTGGATGGTATTCAACTGGGCGCCGAGAATTTCCTTGCAGCGATCCAGATGATGAAGATAGGCCCGGGAAAAATTCTTGCACGTGTAGCAGTCACAATGCTCGTCGAGCGGAGCCGTACTGTGCTTGTGGCGCGAGTTGCGAATTTTTACCACCCCCCCCGACGTAAACAGGTGGCCGTTGCGCGCATTGCGGGTTGGCATGACGCAATCGAACATATCCACGCCGCGGCGCACGGCCTCCAGAATATCCTCCGGCTTGCCCACTCCCATCAGATAGCGGGGTTTGTCGGCGGGCATGGCGTGGGCGAGATGGTCGAGCACATTGAGCATGTCTTCTTTCGGCTCGCCCACCGACAGGCCGCCAATGGCATAGCCGTCAAAACCGATCTCGGCCAGCCCTTTCAGGGACTCTTCGCGCAGATTCGGGTACATGCCCCCCTGCACAATACCAAACAGGGCCGAGGGGTGATCGCCGTGAGCATCGCGGCTGCGTCGCGCCCAGCGCTGGGACAGCTCCATCGAGTCACGTGCCTGCTTTTCGGTAGCCGGATAAGGCGTACATTCGTCAAAAATCATCACGATATCCGCGCCGAGATCATGCTGCACGCGGATGGAGGTTTCCGGGTCCAGGTAGACTTTGCTGCCATCGACCGGCGACTGAAAGCTGACGCCCTCCTCGGTAATCTTGCGCAGCTTCCCCAGGCTCCAGACCTGAAAACCGCCCGAATCAGTCAGGATCGGCCCCTGCCAGCCACTGAAGTCATGCAGGTCACCGTGGGCCTTCACCACCTCGGTGCCCGGCCTCAGCATCAGGTGGAAGGTATTCCCCAGAATAATTTCAGCGCCGATTTCCTTGATATCCCGCGGCAGCATACCTTTTACCGTGCCGTAGGTGCCCACGGGCATAAAGGCCGGGGTCTGTACGGTGCCGCGACTGAACGTCAGCTCACCGCGCCGGGCCTCGCCATCGCTACCGCTGACACTGAAAGACATATCACACTGACGCGCCACGCTTACTCTCCTGAACCAATGGCAGAATCGTTGGGAAATACCAGCATGGCATCTCCGTAACTGAAAAACCGGTAGCGCTGTTCCACCGCTTCGGCATAGGCGGCCAGCACCCGCTCGCGCCCGGCCAGCGCACTGACCAGCATGATAAGAGTGGACTCGGGCAGATGAAAGTTGGTCAGCAGCAGGTCGACACTTCGAAAACGGTAGCCCGGGTATATGAAAATATCGCTCTCCCCGGTATAGGGCGCAATGGCGCCGGATTGCGAGGCCGTCTCCAGACTCCGGACTGAGGTGGTCCCCACCGCCACCACCCGACCACCCCGGGCGCGGGTGGCATTCACCGCATCGCACACCGCCTGATCCACTTCCAGATACTCGGCGTGCATATGGTGGTCCTGAATATTTTCCACCCGCACGGGCTGAAAGGTGCCGGCCCCGACGTGCAAGGTCACAAAGGCCGTTGCCACGCCCTTGGCCTGGGCTCTGGCCAGAATGTCGTCGGTAAAGTGCAAACCCGCAGTGGGCGCGGCCACGGCGCCGGGCTTTTGAGCGTAAACCGTCTGGTAGCGCTCTTCGTCGAGGCTTTCGTCTGCCCGGTCGATATAGGGAGGCAAGGGCATATGGCCGATGGACTGCAGTACGGTCAGCACGGGCTGGTCAAACTCCAGCTCGAACAGCTCGCCCCGCCGACCAAGCACCGTGCAACAGGAGTGTTCAGCTGCGCCGTGCTCGCGCGTCACTGACAGCCGCGCACCGCTTTTGGGTGATTTGCTGGCACGAACATGCGACAAAGCGGTAAATTCGCCCGTCACCCGCTCAATCAAAAATTCCAGCTTACCGCCGCTTTCCTTGTGCCCGTAAAGGCGACCGGGAATCACCCGCGTGTTGTTGAACACCAGCAGGTCGCCCGGGTCGAGAAAATCGAGAATATCTGGAAATTGCCGGTGCTGAACCAAACCATCACCCGTTAGCACCAGCAAACGGCTCTGATCGCGTTGCGCGGCCGGGTAGCGAGCAATCAGCTCGTCTGGCAGCTCATAGTGAAAGTCGCGGGTTTTCATGGGGGCGTCGTTCATAAAACAGGCGCGCAGGGTACCGGAAAACCGGTTTTCCCTCCAGTTACACCGAATAAGCCGTCAAATACCTTTGACCGCCTGCGCGAGGTTGCTATAATCGCGCGCTGTTTTCATCCTGTGCCAGAGTGGTGAAATTGGTAGACACAGGGGATTCAAAATCCCCCGGGGTAAAACCCGTGCCGGTTCGAGTCCGGCCTCTGGTACCATCTCTTGATTCTTCCGCAACATCAGCTCAAGCAATTCATGAACGAAGCCACCCCGGCCGGACGAGAACCAGCAGGTTCGACAAAAAGCGACCATAGGAGCTTTTTGATACGAGCGGCTGCAAGCCGCGATGCCCACAGGGCTGTAACAGCCCCAAGGCTGTTACAGTTACAAATTGCGAGTAGCAATTTTATACGAGCGACTCCTAGCCGCTCAGCCCGAAGAGCTGGAAGGTAACAGACTCGATATGATCAATCCGGGCTTTGGGACGGACCTAAAAACAACAGCACACGTTTAATAGCACTTGTCGCTTTCGAATAAGCTCGGCAAAAGGCTTTTAAACTAGCAGGCAGAGTGCGACTCAAGGTAGTCAACATTGAGCCACCATTCACCACTGTGAAAGGCTCTGAGACGCTTGAGCTCCCCCCGAAGGTATGCCGCAGGCTTTTCAAACGCAATGATGAGGTCTTGCTTGACCGGTTGCTCTGCACTGTCGTGCTTGGCCTGTTTCTCTGATGTGGCTGGTTTCACTATGTTCTTCATCATTTATCCCCCAGGTTATGGGCCGATTGCTCTCTTATGGAACAAATCAGCAGATGTGTGCATTTTGGAGGGAATCGCTGCTTTACATAATTCGGTGAAACACGTGTTTGTATAGGTGATTTCCCTTGGTTAGCTCAACCAGATCGCTCACCAATTCAACTCGATAGGTCTTGCGCACCCAAAAACTGACGTCTTTCCCCAGGGCTGATACAGACCCAAGGCTATTTACCATCCAGGTTGCAGGTATTTGTTTGAAGAGTTAATGCCTGTCGCAATACCCAAAGCACGCTCTTCAATGGCGGAGCGCATTTTTAGGTGTCAGTGAGGAGTGCTTAGCACGCTGAGCGCGAATCAATGTAGTCGACGTAGTCAACATTGAGCCACCATTCACCGCTATGAAAGGCCCTCAGACACTTGAGCTCCCCCCTAATGTATTCAACAGGCTTTTCAAACGCAGTGGCGAGGTCTTGTTTGACCGGTTGCTCTGCGGTGTCTTGCTTGGTCTGCTTGGCTGAAGTGGCTTGTTTCACTATTTTGTTCATCATTTATCCCCCTGATTACGGGCTGATTGCTCTCTTACGGACCAAATCAGCAGATGTATGCATTTTGGGGGTAACCGCTACTTCACATAATGCGGTCAAACACGTGTTTGCATAAGGGGTTTCCCCTAAATCGATTAGCCGGATGCTCTACAAATCGGAGGGATAGCCCGTGCGCACCCAAAAACCGACCCCTTTCGTCATTGCCCCTGCACCGGCGAATAGCCAAACTTCCCCCTCTTTAAACCATGAGCGGAATCATGTCAGAACAGAACCTCCGGGCCCTCAGTGCCTACATCAGCACCTTGCGCCAGACACTGGAACTCAGCGCGAATCTGGATACCGATGCCGATAGCCTACATGCGCTGACCGAGCAATTGACGGCCCTCAACAAACAGTTACAGCCGGCAAGTGGCGTGAAAGCTGCGCCGCATTACATTGCCGATTACGGCGATGACATATCCGGCATTCTCCCCTACTCGCCGATCAGCGGTCGCCTGAATCCGATCGCTCCGCCACTTGAGGTCGAGCGCGATGACCATAAGCTCAGTGCGACGGTTACCCTGGGACGTGTCTACGAAGGCCCGCCCGATCTGGTGCACGGCTCTGTGGTTGCCGCTATTTATGATCAGATCATGGCCTTTTCTGCCGTTGACCAGAAAGTGGCCGGCTTTACTGCCAATCTGAGTGTGGACTATCTCGCCGGCACGCCTTTGTTGAAACCGCTTACCTTCAGTAGCTGGGTAGATAGCGTCGACGGCAAAAAAGTGATTGTAAAGGCAGAATGCCACAGTGATGGTACACTGCTGACCCGCTGTACAGGGCTGTTCATTACCTTTCAGCCCGAACCCAAAAAGTAATAAGACCCAGATACAGGAATCACCATGCTGACAAAACAAAAACAGGCGCTATTGGGGGCCGCACTGGCAGGTGCGACAACACTGACCCTGGCGGCAGAACTGGAACAGGTCATTGTTTCCGCCAGCCGTATCGAGCAGACCGAGGCACCACTGAACAGTCTCTCCGTTATTGGCGAGCAGGCTATCGAGCGGGTTTCTCATACCCATATCAATGAATTGCTTAACCGAGCCCCCGGCGTCTGGGTTTCCCGCGGCAACGGCCAGGAACACCTCACGGCGATTCGCTCTGCCGTGCTGACCGGCGGCGGCTCCTGTGGTGCCTTTTACATGGCCCAGGATGGCATTCCCCTGCGCGCGCCGGGCTTCTGCAACGTCAACCAGTTGTTTGACGCCAACAGTGAACAGGCCGCGCGCGTTGAAGTGATTCGCGGCCCCGGTACCGCCGTGCATGGTTCGAACGCCCTGAACGGCGTAATCAATGTGATTACCCGCGCGCCCACCGAAGAACCTTCTACTCGCATTTCTGCCGAGGGCGGCCCCCACGATTACAGCCGCCTGAAGCTGGAGCACAGCCAGGGCAATGAGAACCACCGCATAGGCTTTTACGCCAATGGCGCCCACGACGGTGGTTACAAGGACGATTCAGGCTTTGACCAGCAGAAAATGACCCTGCGCTATGATTATTCCGGTAGCGTCTGGAGCAGCCAGAATGTACTGACAGCAACCAACCTTAATCAGGAAACCGCTGGCTTTGTGCTTGGGCAGGATGCCTACAAAAACGAAGCACTGAAAAAATCCAATCCGAACCCGGAAGCCTACCGCGATACCAGCAGCGGACGGTTTTACAGTCGCTGGGAGCGGGAAGGCAGCCAGAATACCCACTTCGTCGCGACACCCTATTTGCGCTACACCGAGATGGCGTTCCTGCAACATTTTCTGCCCGGCACACCATTAGAAGAAAACGGCCAGAAAAGTGCCGGGGTGCAAACCGCCTTCTACAGCAGTCAGGGATCAAATACTCGCCTTCACTACGGCTTTGACCTCGACATCACTGAAAGCTATCTCCAGCAAGAACAAGCAGCCCCCACCTTTGCAGTTTTTCCAACAGGGAAACACTACGACTATGAAGTAGACGCCACCACTGCCGCCTGGTTTGTGGGCGGTACCTGGCAGCCCAAAGCCGAGCGCGAGCTGAACGCCGGCATGCGCTATGAAATACAGCGCTACGACTACGACAACCTCATGCTTGACGGCAATGACGATGAGAATGGCGTTCCCTGCCCAAGCCCCTGTCGCTACACCCGGCCCGCCGATGACAAGGACAACTTTTACAACTGGTCCGGTCATCTGGGTTACCGCGAAGCTCTCAGCGACACCGTTGATGCGGTGGTGCATTTCTCGCGCGGCTTTCGCGCGCCGCAGGCAACCGAACTCTACCGTCTGCAGTCCGGTCAGGTGAAGGCCGATCTGGAATCGGAAGAAGTCACCAATGCGGAGATTGGCCTGCGCGGGAACTGGTCGCGTGTGAACGCTTCCATCACAGCCTACCGCCTGGAGAAGGACGACGTTATTCTGCAGGACAGCAACCGGCTGAACTTCAGCAACGGCAAAACCCTGCGTCGCGGTATCGAACTGGATATCAGCTGGAATATTCTCGACAACCTGCGCCTTGATGTTCAGGGCAGCTACGCCAAGAGTCAGTACGACAACAATGTGCTGGGTGTTGAGGGCAATGAGATTGATACCGCGCCGCGTCAGCTCGCCAGCGCCCAGCTTTTATGGAAGCCCTTCTCCGCCACCACGGCTGAGCTGGAATGGGTGCATGTGGGCGAGCACTATCTGGACGAAGCGAATACAGCGATGTACGACGGCCACAATCTGGTCAACCTGCGTTTGGCGCAGGGTCTTACCAAAGGCCTGGAAATCTCGGTGCGCGTAACCAACGTGACCGACGAAGACTACGCGGAGCGGGCGGACTTTGTAACGTTTGGTGGTGGCAACTACCGCTATTTTATCGGTGAGCCGCGCAGTGCTTATGTGGGGATTACGGCAGAATTCTAGACCGCTCCCCCTCACCCCAGCCCTCTCCCATAGGGAGAGGGTGCGCACTGAAGCTGGAATATCGGTTCCCTCTCCCTCTGGGAGAGGGATAGGGTGAGGGATCTTTTGAGAATGCGCTTACGACAACGGCGGGATACCTACCGCCGCTTTCACTTTAGCCAGCAACTTACCTGCCCGCTCGCGAGCCTTTTCCGCACCTTTGCGCAGCTCGGCATCGACAAAGCCCGGATCGGCCATCAGCTTTTCGTACTCTTCCCGAGCCTCAGACAACTCGCTGTTGATCAGCGCACCCAGCTCTTTCTTGGCCTGCCCCCAGGCGATGCCTTCTTCAAACTGCTTGCGCATCCAGGCCGTCTGCTCTTTGGACGCAAAGGCCTGCCAGATCTGAAACACGGTTGAGGTGTCAGGGTCTTTCGGCTCACCCGGTTCCAGCAGATTGGTTTTGATTTTATTGATCGCTTTCTGCAGTTTCTTTTCCGGAAGAAACAGCGGAATGGTGTTGCCGTAACTCTTACTCATCTTGCGACCGTCGAGACCATTGAGCACGGCGACATCGTCGTCAATCTGGGCTTCAGGCAGGGTAAAGGTTTCGCCATAAAGATGATTGAAACGCTGGCCGATATCCCGCGCCATTTCGATATGCTGAATCTGGTCACGCCCAACCGGCACCTTGTGCGCGTTAAAAGCGAGAATATCCGCCGCCATCAAAATCGGATAGCTGAACAACCCCATGGTGATGCCGTAATCCGGATCCTGCTGCTCGTCTTCATTGGCCTGCACCGCCGCCTTGTAAGCGTGGGCGCGATTCATCAAACCCTTGGCGGTCACACAAGTAATCACCCAGGTGAGTTCAGGGATTTCCGGCACATCGGATTGGCGGTAAAAGGTGGTGTTTTCGGTATCCAGCCCCAGTGCCAGCCAGGTGGCGGCAATTTCACGCGCCGACTGCTGTACCTGCGCCGGATCGTGACACTTGATCAGGGCGTGGTAGTCGGCCAGAAAAAAGTAGGAGTCAAGTTCAGCGGATTTACTGGCGGCAATCGCCGGGCGTATGGCGCCCACATAGTTTCCAAGGTGGGGAGTGCCGGTCGTGGTAATGCCGGTCAGAACGCGAGACTTTTCAGGTGACACAGAAGGACTCCAGACTGATCACAGGGTAAACAAAGGCGCCTATGATACTGGCTCTCGGGGCAAATTGTTACCAAGAGCATGAGCTATGGCCGCCCGATACCGGGTCGCCTGGGCACTCCAGACTAAGCCTGACAAATCGGGCACATTGGGCAATCCGCGCTCGATCCATACTTGCAATCGATCTGCCAGCGCCTTGCTTTCCGCTTCAATGTCATTCGGGAAGCTGCTATAGCGGTATTGGGCGTCGAAGAAATCCGGGTAACACAGGCGGTCAGGCAATAAGGGAGCACAGCCGGCCTGCACGGCTTCCATAATCGACAGCCCCTGAAAGTCGTGGAGCGAAGTCGACAACACCACATCCTGCTCTCCGAGCAAAGCCAGATACTGCTCGCGATTCTCAATGAAATCGGGGCACTCCACGACCACAGCACCTGCCGGTAGAGCCAACAGGTCCGTCATGGCCTGCGGTACGCTGCGAAAGCGCTGCCCAAGCAGCGTCAGCCGCACCGGCAAAACCCGCCGGTTAAGCTCATTGACCAGCGCCAGCAGTCGGTCGACACCCTTGTCGTATTCCCAGCGATGATTCCAGACTACGCGCAATACGCTGCCGCGAAGGCCCTCCGCGCGTGGCGGCGATCCATTTTGTTCCTGCAGCGGCACTGGCAACACCAGAGCCTTTTCTCGCAGACCATGAAACCAGCCGGCAGAAGGCACCCGATCGGGCAGCTTGCGACACAGGGCTTCGCAGCCGTCTATCAGGCTGTCGAGATTGAACCGCGAATTAAACCAAAGAGCGTCCGCCGACAACGCCGCATAGAGGTTCACCATCTGCGGTTCGACCTGCTGGCGGACATTGCCCTCAGGCGAAGGCGGGTAGGCAAACTGGTTCTCATGAAAGTAGACCACCCACCGCGTATTGCGCCAAGCGGGTATCAGGCCGCGCAGGCTTGCCACGTCCACGGTTGAGGTGGCGATGATCAGGTCATAGGGAGTTTCGAGTTCGGGTCGGCCTTCACTGTACCAGCTCAGTGGGTTACCGCGGATACGCCAGTTGAAATAGCGCGGCGGCAAGGTCAGGGTATCCCAGCAATGCTCGGGCAGAGCCTTCTGCAGCCCCTGCAGCCAGTAGTCGTGACTGGCGGCGTGGTAGGCGGATAAAACCAGAATATGCATAGTCAGGGCAGCGCTGTGTTTTCAAAGTCGCCACCCTAGCCGATTCGTCACTCCGGCACTAGCCTCCGCTTGCTGCGGGCGCCGCTTCCTCTGGCTGCGGCTCGATATAGGCGTAACGCGCCTCGCCCTTGGCATTGCAGCCCGCCTGTACACTCGGCGTTTTGCAGCCCTTGAGCTTGAGCCCGTAAACCACACTGAAAGCCAGTACATTCTTGATGTATTCGCGGGTTTCGCCGTAAGGCAGGTTTTCGATCCAGATATCAGCCGGCAACGGCTCTTTCTGCCGCGCCAGCACCCGGCGAATGCGCTCAGGACCAGCATTATAGGCGGCTGTCGCCAGAATATGATTACCGCCGAAATCCTTTAGCAAGCGGCCGAGGTAGTAGCTGCCCATTTCGATATTCACGATCGGGTTGTGAAGCTCCTGCAGCTTGGGCGACGGCCTGCCCAGTTCTCGGGAGATGGTGCGCGCCGTGCCGGGCATAAGCTGCATCACTCCCCGAGCCCCGACACGCGACTGCGCGTGTTCGGCAAAGGCACTTTCCTGTCGGGCGATGGCGTAGGCCCAGTTCAAATCGATATCACGAGCCTTGGCGTTTTCTTTAAAGGTGTCGGCAAAGGCTAGCGGGAAGCGTAGCTCCAGGTCGTCCCACTCTTTTGCCTTGATCGCCGTCATCACCGCTGCATTCGGCCAGCCCCATTCCAGCGCCAACTGGGAAGCCGCCACCTGCTCGTCGCGATTCAGTTTGCGCAAAGCCCGCCGCCATTCCGCATCAGCGTTGCGCACCAAGCCGTGCCAATAGAGTTCACGCGCTCTTTGTACGGCCGGGAGCTTTTCAATGGCAGGCATAAGTTCGCGATTAACCGTGCGACGTTCGCCCATCTGATAGTCCTTGCCCAGCATATCGGCAGCCAGAAAACTGTAATAGCCACGGCTTTGGGCGAGATATTCAAGAGAAGCCCGGGTTTCCTCAGTCATCGCCTGGCGCAGCTCGATGTCGGCCCGCGCCGACCAGTACTGCCACTGGGCATCACTATGCGTTTCGGCCGGAAGTGCCTGAATGAAATGCTGGGCCGCACGCCAATCACCGTCTTTCAGGGCCAGGCGCACGCGCCACTCTGTCAGGTAGGGATCTTCAAAATTCTGATCATTGGCATTCAGCCAGTCGCGGGCATAGGGTGCGCCGTCGGCAATAATCTGCCGGGCAAAGGTATCTCGCAGCGTGTAGTTCTCGGCATCTGTGAACTGAAAACGACGGGCAAGCTGGTGCCAGAGCGGGTTGCTCGCTTCATAGTCCCGGGCGGCCAGCCGCTTCAGGGTCAGAATCACCAGCTGGCGATTGAAGGGGGTGACTTCCAGTTTGCCGCCCAGTTCATGCAGGCTCTCCGGTTGCCGCAGCAATTCACGCTCCGTCTCGGTGCCCGGTACTTTGCGCAGCAAATAAAGCGCAAGACCGCTCTGCCCGCTGCCGATCGCCAACTCGGCCCGGCGTCGATGCATTTGCTCAACTTCCTCAATACCCAGCCGCGATAGCCATTCGGCCAAGACGTCATCGCAGCTATCGGGCAGCGAGTAACCGGTAAGCCACAGGGACTGCGTTTCACGGTCGGCTTTGGCATCTTCTCCGGTTGCCCGCAGCGCCCGCACAAAGTCACACTGCAAGCCCCGCGGCGCCCTGCCTTTGGTAGCCTTCAGAAAAGCCTCCCACTCCTGATTCCGCGCCAGCTTGGCTCGCCAGGCCTGCTTCATCAGTGAACCAACGGCGGTACCTTTGTAGCGCGTCATTTCACGACTGGCGTATTCGTGGCTGAGGGTATGGATTTCCGCCTTGAACAGTTCAAGGTCCAGATAGGGGACAAGCGCATAGTCCTGCAGGCCTTGCCTCGCAGCCCGGGCTTCTGCAAGATTACCCCGGCGCGCCTCATCGACAGCGACCACAAACAACTCACGCTGCAGCTCCAGCTCCGACCTGGGCGCACTTTGAGCGCTGGCGCAGACCAGAAGACTGCTGAAAGCTACCAGCGTAGCTAACAAAAACCGGCAGTTTGTAAGGAACGGCCCTGACGTTGGCATACAGAAAAAACACCTCGATTCGTTTGGTCCGGCACCTTTGGTCGCCCCACTTTTACCCCGGAACAGCCAAGCCGACTCCATCGGAATAGATGTATCACATCGGATCAGCCGACAACAGGCACTTTTTAACAGGTCTGACAGGATTAGTTACTTATCCAGCGGCACTGGTATGGGCCAAGCTCAATGTTCACCTTGATGTCGCTCAGAACCTCGCCACTGATCAGGTCGCGCCAGTTATCGGTCGCGATAAGATTCAGTTGCGTGAGGCTGATGCTCTGTGGGTTACGTGAGATGTTGTGCAGGGCAAAAATACTCTGGCGCCGGTCGGCGCTCTGACGCCAGAAGGCAAAGACCTGATCATTGATATGCAGGGTGTATTGGGTGGCATTGGGATGAAAGGCCGGCTGGACCCGTCGCAAGCGAATCAGTGCCTGCAATTGTTCAAACACGGCTTTGTGTGCCCCCTCCTCGCTTAGCGCATCCAGCAATTCCTGCCACTGCCACTGATGGCGATTGATAGAGCGGTTGTGACTGGTATTTTCCAGACGGCGATAGTCGTTGCGGGTTGCAAACAGGCTGTGAATGTAAAAGGCCGGTATCCCTTCAAGCGCCAGCATAATGGCATGGGCGCAGACAAAGCGGCCTACCGCAAGATCGTCTTCTCCGGCATGGGTACCCTTGAGCGCATCAAACAGGCTGATATTCAACTCGTAGGGGCGGTTTTCGCCGTTTTCCAGTGCCCGCCAGGATATCTTACCGCCAAAGCCTTCAATACTCGCCACCATCTGCGACAGCTCGTGATCAGACAGCAGCCCTTCGGCGGGACGCAATCCTATACCATCATGCGAGGCAATAAAGTTAAGGTAGGTTGTGCCGTGTTGCGCTGGCGGCATACTCATCAGCCAGGTTTTCAGATGGCTGCAGTCTTCGCTCAACAAGGTATGCAACAGCAAGGGCGGCAGGGAGAAGTTGTAAACAAGGTGCGCCTCATTGGCGTTGCCAAAGTAGCTGAGGTTCTCGCGATTGGGAATATTGGTTTCGGTAATGATGACCACGTCATTGCGGTAGTGTTCAGCAACAGTTCTGATCAGGCGCACCACTTCATGTGTTTGCGGCAGGTTAAGCGAATCGGTGCCCGGAACCTTCCAGAGAAAGGCTATGGCGTCCAGGCGAAAAATGCGCACGCCTTTATCCATATAGAGTTTGATAATCGACAGAAACTCCAGCAACACCGCCGGATTACGAAAATCCAGGTCCACCTGATCGTGACTGAAAGTACACCAGACGTGCTTCACACCATCGGCCGTTTCAGTCTCACGCAACAAGGGACTGGTTCGTGGGCGGACGACCTGGCTCAAGTCGTCTTCGGGTGATGCGGTAAAAAAGAAATCTGAACCAACACCACTGCCCTTCTTGAAGTTTTCAAACCACAGGCTGCGACTGGAGCAATGGTTGATAACGCAGTCCGCCATCAGGCTGTAACTCTGCGCCAGAGCTTCGATGTCCTGCCAATCGCCCAGCGAGGAGTTGACTTCCGCGTAATTGATAACCGCAAAGCCATCATCAGAGCTGTAGGGGAAAAACGGTAAGACATGCACACCGGATATCACGTCCAGCAGATGCTTATCGAGAAACTGCTTTAGAACCTGCAGCGGCGGCTCCGGCTCGCGCTGAATACTATCACCATAGGTGATCACCCAGACGTCGCTCTGATCCCAGTGATTGGTAAACGGCTTGGGCCCCTGTGTTTGGTCGCTGAAACCAAAACTTGCTATCACCTCGCGGCAGAGTGTCGGGGCGCGTTCTTCGCCGTAAAGAAAAGCGAGCTGGCTTTGCAAGGTCGCCTGAAAAAGCGCGAAATCGCTGCTGTTACTCACCCCCGGCAAACTCCCTGCGATCCGCTTCGACTGCCTCACGCAGATCATCCAAAATAGTCGGTATCGCGCTCACCACCCGATTCCAGCTCGGGATAAAAGGTGTCTCCATAGGATTGTCGAGAAAGATATTTCCCGCCTTCACAATATTGGCCGCAAACAGTTCAATCGCCTGCTCTTCCCGGTGAATATCCAGACTCAGGCCATTCATGCGCGCATCGTTGTAATACATTTCGACGAAGTCTAGGGCGGTGCGGTAGTAGGTCGCCTTGATCGAACGAAAGGTTTCGTTGGAAAACACCGCGCCGTTGATCGCCAGTTTTCGGAAAATCGCTTTGGTGATATCAATCGACATTTTCGACAAGCCACCGCCGTCGTCGTGTTCTGACAAATCCTGATGTTTATGGTCGTAACGATCTGCTATGTCCACCTGACACAGACGGTTGCTGGAATAATTGCGGTACACCTCGGACAAAAGACCGATTTCCAGCCCCCAATCACTGGGGATGCGCAGTTCACCCACCACGTCGGCCTGCAGTGAAAACTCGCCGGCTAGGGGATAGCGAAAGCTATCGAGATAGTCGAGATAGTCAGTATTGGGGTAGATCTTTTTCAGGGACCGCACCAGCGGTGTCACCAGCAAGCGGCTGACCCGGCCGTTGATACTGGTGTCGGTAACCCGCGCGTAATAGCCCTTGCAGAATTCATAACTGAAGGCTGGATTGGCTATGGGGTAAAACAGGCGCGCCGGCAGCAGTCGCTCGTAAGTCACGATGTCGCAATCGTGCAGAGCGATTGCCTTGCCGCGCCCTGAGGCGAGCACATAGCCCAGACAATACCAGGCATTGCGCCCTTTTCCGGGTTCACGCGGCGCCAGCCCCTCGGCCTGCAAGCGCTGATCGATAGCGCGCAGGCGTGGGCCGTCGTTCCAGAGAATGCGGTGGTGCTGAGGCAGCCGGCCAAAATAATTGACCGCCTGCCGAAACTCGTCGGCACTAGCACGGTCGAGGCCGATCACGATTTCACTGAGATAAGCCACATCGCGTAGATTCTGCACAATATCTTCCAGCGCCTGCCCCTGCAGTTCAGAAAACAGGCTGGGCAGCACCAAACTCATTGGCCGGGATTTCGAAAAATCGATCAGATCGGCCTCGAGATCTTTCAGCGGCCGATCGACCAGGTTATGCAGGGTGGCAACCATTCCCCCCTGATAAAAGTCACCCATCGCGCCACTCCTTCTGTTTTAGTTCGTTTGTAAAATATCGCTTATCGCTTCTGCCCAACCTTCAGGGCCACAGGCCAAGGTATGCAGCACGGTGTTGTTTGGTCCACTCTCAAGGCGCAAACGCCTGCCGCTGGTCGAACGAATACATACCGCGATATCCGCGCGTTTCAGCATGGCAAGGTCATTTTCGCTATCACCCAGTGCCACCACCGGGCCCTCTATATCAGGATAGTAGCTTTCTCGAAGCTTCTGCATGGCCACACCTTTATCACAGCGCCCCATTGCATGCAGAAAACGCCCGCCTTCCAGACACTGCAATCCCTGTGCCTGAATCCAGCTGATAAATTCTCTGCGCCGTTCAGGCGTTCCCCGCCAAACCAAGGGTTCGGTAAATTCCCGGTCTAGCGAGGCCTTGGCAGCCGCGCGATCCAGGCCGGTTTGCGCCATCACGCCGTCAAGCCGCAGATCGCGGTAACTGCGGAATTCAAAGCCCTGGCGGCGCGCCTCATCCAGCGTCTCCAGCAAGACCGGGCGTTTCACACCCAATACCTGACACGCCTCACCATCGGCTTGATAAACCGCGGAGCCGTTTTCGACAATAAAGGGGGTGTTCAATTGTAGTGCAGGCAATAACTGCACCAGTTCGGTGCGCGTTTTGCTCGTATTGAGTACAACAGGAATGTTGCGGCGGGCGAGCTCTGCCAGTGCCGCCGTCGCGGGCGCATGGGAGTAGGTGTGGTGGTCGAGTAAGGTGCCGTCGAGATCAGTGACAACTAGCATGGAAAGTAGCCGCTGCGAATATCGCAGCGGCCTTTTACTTAGTGAACGTGGCCGTGAGCAATTTCCTCTTCGGATGCTTCACGCACCGAATCGATGGTCACGTCAAAGTTCAGTACCTGTCCGGCCAGGGGGTGGTTGCCATCAACCAGAACCGCTTCTTCGCTGACTTCGCGGACAACAACCATCTGCGCCTGACCGCCCTCGCCCTGGGCCTGGAACTGCATGCCCGGCTCTATGCTTTCTACGCCCTGAAAGGCCTCACGAGGAACCTGTTGCAGCAGGTCGGGATTGATCTCGCCGTAACCGTCAGCAGGCTGCACAACAACCTTCAGCGACTCACCTGCCTCTTTGCCTGCCAGCTCGTTTTCCAGACCGGGGATAATGCCATTGTGGCCGTGGAGATAGGTCAGCGGATCGCGACCTTCGGAGCTGTCCAGTGTCTGGCCGTCTTCGTCAGTCAAGGTGTAGTGGAAGGAGACGGCACAGTTGTTTGCGATTTTCATAGTAACCTCGTTAGTAAATGAGCTGCACAGGATGCCATTTTGAAGCCTCGAGGTCACGGAAAACAGGAAAAATAGCCCGGATTATGGGCGTTTTTCCCGGTTGATGGGGGAACATGCCCGACTATACCGCTGCGCCTCAACGCTCCGCGTCAAACGGCCGTTCGGGCCACATGCGCCAGGCCAGCAGCATGGGCATGAGCATCCAGGGCAAGTTGAAGGCGAGGTAATAGAGCGTATTCGGCGGTGGATGAGCGCCATTAAAGGTCTCGTAAAAGTAAAAATACATATTGGTGACGGAAGAACCGGCAAACAGTAAGGCCCACAGGCGAATCCAATTACGCTGTTTCCACAAGGCATACAACAGAACCAGCAGAAAGGGCGAATGCACCAGACCATCAAGCGCAGTGCTGGCCAGCAGGGTCATAGGTGGGTTCAGGTGCTGTGGTTCTTCCGCGACAGCCCAGCCATGAAGCCACTGCAGTGGCGGCCAGGGGCTATCCGGACTCACCGGCACACCCAACGCCTCGGGCAGGCTGAACAACAGGCCGTAGGTAACGGAAATACAATAAAAACTGAACAACAGCAGGTCGACCGGACGCTTGTAAAGTGGCATAGCCTTATCCATTTTTATTTTTTTGCTTTGGATGAGCCTAGCCGATAATGCGATTAAATGCCTACCGGTTTGTGGTTTCCTGAATAATCCGCTGGCCCAGATCGACAATTTCGCGGCGCAGCCAGATATGTCCCGGATCGTGCTGCAGCAGCGGACTCCAGGCAATCTTCAGCTCAATCGGTATGATCATGAAAGGCGGTTTGCGAATTGCCAGCCGCGAATCCTCCGCGTGCAGGCGGGCAACCTGAGTCGGGAGCGTGGCAATCAGATCCGGCTGACTGGCCAGCAGCGCGGCAACCTGATAGTGACGGGTAAACAGGCGGATGCGGCGGGTGTGGCCGGATTCTGCCAGCGCCTCATCAACCCAACCCAGACGCTGTGGGTCCTTGGTGTTCATGCCGCGCCCGACTCCCATACCGGTCTTGCTGACCCAGATATGGTTACCCTGTAAATAGGCTTCCAGATCAAAATTTTCCAGCACGGGGTTATCGGCGCTCATCAGGCAGGAAAAGCTGTCACGCCAGACCGTAGCCTGATGAAAGGATTGGGGCAGCTGATCGAAGCGGTTAATGGCCATGTCGATTTTGCCCTGCTCCAGATCCTGAAAGGACACGTCAGAGGGCGTAAGGATATCCAGCGTGATGTCGGGGGCCGCATCGCGCAGGTCGTTCAAGAGCGGCGCCAGCAGGGTTGATTCGGCATAGTCCGTGGCCATAATCCGGAACACCCGGGTACTGGTTTTGGCATCAAACTCCGCCACCGGCAGCACGGCCTTTTCAACCGAGGCCAGTATGCCACGTACTTGAGGCTGAAGTTCATTGGCGCGCTCTGTGGGCGTCATCCCCTCACTGGTTCGCACCAGCAAGGGGTCGCCAAACAGTTCCCGCAAGCGGCGCAGGCCGTTACTCAGGGCTGGCTGGGTGATGCCCAACTGCTCCGCCGCACGCGTCACGTTTTTTTCACGCAGCAGCACGTCCAGATACACCAGCAGATTGAGATCAACGCGGGACAAATTCATAGGATAAATGCCTCAAGCCCAATAATAATTATGAAAAATCATTTAACCAGAAGCTTCGCCGAATGGAAACACAGTCCAGAGGGCTTAAAAAAAAGCCCGGCAAATTGCCGGGCAAGCCTCACACTGACAGGTATGAAGTCGGTTTGGAAAGCGCCCAGTGCCCGATCAGGCTACTGGCCGCGCTTTGCCTTAAGCTCTCGGCGACGGGCGTGCAACACCGGCTCGGTATAGCCATTGGGTTGCTCGGTACCCTTGAACACCAGATCACAGGCGGCCTGGAAAGCCACACTGTCATCAAAGTTCGGTGCCATGTTCACGTATTCCGGGTCGCCCGCATTCTGGCGGTCTACCACTTCGGCCATGCGCTTGAGGGTTTCCATGACCTGCTCTTCAGTACAGACCCCGTGGCGCAGCCAGTTGGCGATATGCTGACTGGAGATACGCAGGGTGGCGCGATCTTCCATCAGGCCAACGTCATTGATATCCGGCACTTTGGAACAGCCGACACCGGCATCGATCCAGCGCACAACATAACCAAGAATGCCCTGGGCGTTGTTGTCCAGTTCATTCTGAATCTCTTCCGCAGACCAGTTAGTGTCCTTGGCTACCGGAATGGTCAGAATATCATCCAGTGCTGCTCGCTGACGCTTTGCCAGCTGCTGCTGGACATCGGCAACACTGACTTCGTGGTAGTGCATTACGTGCAGAGTCGCGGCGGTAGGTGACGGTACCCACGCACAGTTGGCGCCGGCCTTCGGATGGCCAATTTTGGCGTCCATCATCTGCGCCATTTCATCGGGCATGGCCCACATGCCTTTACCGATCTGGGCCTTGCCACTGAGGCCACATTCCAGACCAATATCGACGTTCCAGTCTTCGTAGGCTTTGATCCAGGCTTGCTGCTTCATGTCAGCCTTGCGCACAAAGGCGCCCGCTTCCATGCTGGTATGAATTTCGTCACCGGTGCGATCAAGGAAACCGGTATTGATAAAGATCACCCGTTCCTTGGCCATGGCGATACAGGCTTTCAGGTTCACCGTGGTGCGACGCTCTTCGTCCATGATGCCAATTTTCAGGGTGTTGCGGGTCAGGCCCAACGCGTCTTCAATTCGATCAAACAGTTCGCAGGCAAAGGCCACTTCTTCCGGGCCGTGCATTTTCGGCTTAACGATGTACACACTGCCTTCACGGGAATTACACAGGGTGCCGGTGCGCTTCAGATCGTGAATGGACGCCAGTGCGGTGACCATGCCGTCCATGATGCCTTCCGGAACCTCGTTGCCGTCGGCGTCCAGAATCGCCTCGTTGGTCATCAGGTGGCCCACATTACGCACCAGCAGGAGGCTGCGACCGTGCAGAGTCAACTTACTACCGTCTTTGGCGGTAAAGACGCGGTCTTCAACCAGACGGCGGGTGATGGTTTTCCCGCCCTTTTCCAGGGATTCTTCCAGCGTGCCCTTCATCAGGCCCAGCCAGTTGCTGTAAACCACCACCTTGTCTTCAGCATCAACCGCCGCGACAGAATCTTCGCAGTCCTGAATGGTAGTCAATGCGGCCTCAAGCACCACATCTTTGACATGGGCCGGGTCCGTTTTGCCAATCGGGTGCTCTGCGTCGATTTGAATATCGATGTGCAGGCCGTTGTTAATCAGGAGAATGTTGCTGGGCGCGGCAGTATCACCCGCATACCCCACAAACTGATCGGTGTTCTTCAGGCCCTGGGTGCTGCCATCCTTCAACGCTACCTGCAGCTGGCCGTCACCAACGGTATAGCCGGTGGCGTCAGCGTGTGAACCATTCGCCAGCGGCGTATGGGTATCCAGAAACTTGCGGGCGTAGGCAATGACCTTGTTGCCGCGCACCGGGTTGTAACCTTTACCTTTATCGGCGCCGCTGTCCTCGGGAATCACATCGGTGCCGTAGAGCGCATCATAAAGGCTGCCCCAGCGGGCATTGGCCGCGTTCAGGGCGTAGCGAGCATTCATGACCGGCACGACCAGCTGCGGACCCGCCAGGGTGGCAATCTCGGCATCCACATTGGAGGTGCTAACCTCAACATTGGCCGGCTCTGGCAGCAGGTAGCCCAGATCCTCGAGAAAGGTTTTGTATTTGGCGGCGTCAAAATCCGGGTTCTCCCGGTGCCAGCTGTCGATGGTGGCCTGCATTTCGTCACGCGCGGCCAGCAGACGCTTGTTCTTGGGCGCCAGATCCTTGAGGATGGCCGCGAACTGCGACCAGAAGTGGTCTGGCTCTACTCCGGTGCCCGGTGCAATTTCTTCGTTGACCAGGCGATACAGCACCTCTGCAATCTGCAGGCCGCTGTGTTCGATGCGCTTGGTGGAAGATGAAGACATGCTTGCTCCTTAATATACAGGTCTTGGTAAGTACAAATGCCCGGCAGTCCGGGAACCGGAGTTTGCGGGCATGTTAGCGAGCGCAGGATAATTTCACAAATTAATCCATATTATCCACGCAATTCACGCAGAAAATAAACAAAACTACCGGGATTGTGTGCCACACCTTCATTTATAGACGCCACCGCGCTGTCTACAATACTTTTTGTTGGCAGAAATTCCCCTGAGTGATGGGGAGAATGCTATTTACACGAAAAATACTCGCTATTAAGTCTATAAATTAGATAAATCAGGAGCCCAGCCCTAGAATACGCGGCATCCGTCAACTCCATTCGACACGAGAAGGGATCGAATATGTCTGATTATCGCTCAACTATCGAACACATCGCCAAACTGCGCGAGCAGATGGGTGACGCCTGGCGCGACATCAAGCCGGAAGCCGCTGCCCGCATGAAGCTGCAAAACCGCTTCAACACCCACCTGGATATCGCCAAGTACAACGCCGGCATCATGCGTAAAGACATGGCCGAGTACGATGCTGATACCAGCAAGTACACCCAGTCTCTGGGTTGCTGGCACGGCTTTATCGGTCAACAGAAGATGATTTCGGTCAAGAAACACTTCGGCACAACCGATAAAAGCTACCTCTACCTGTCAGGCTGGATGGTTGCCGCCCTGCGCAGCGAGTTTGGCCCCCTGCCCGACCAGTCCATGCATGAGAAAACAGTTGTCGCTGACCTGATCCGCGAGCTGTACACCTTCCTCAAGCAAGCTGACGCGTGGGAACTGAACCACCTGTTCCGTGGCCTGGACGAAGCTCGTGAAGCTGGTGACAAAGCCAAGGAAGAAGAAATCATCAACAAGATCGACAACTACGAAACTCACGTTGTACCGATCATTGCTGACATCGACGCCGGTTTCGGTAACGCTGAAGCCACTTACCTGCTGGCCAAGAAACTGATCGAAGCCGGTGCCTGCTGTATCCAGATCGAAAACCAGGTATCTGACGAGAAGCAGTGTGGCCACCAGGACGGTAAAGTAACTGTACCGCACGAAGATTTCCTCGCGAAAATCCGCGCCTGTCGCTACGCCTTCCTTGAGCTGGGTATCGATGACGGTGTAATCGTTGCCCGTACCGACTCTCTGGGTGCCGGCCTGACCAAGCAGATCGCTGTAACAGAAGAGCCAGGCGACCTGGGCGACCAGTACAACGCCTTCCTCGACGGCGAGTACATCGAATCTGCCGACCAGATCGAAAACGGCGACGTTGTGATCAAGTCCAACGGCAAACTGCTCAAGCCCAAGCGCCTGCGCTCTGGCCTGTTCCAGTTCAAGCCGGGCACTGGCGAAGACCGCGTGGTTCTGGACTGTATCACCAGCCTGCAGAACGGTGCTGACCTGCTGTGGATTGAAACCGAGAAGCCCCACGTTGGCCAGATCGCCGGCATGGTAAACCGTATCCGCGAAGTGGTTCCCAGCGCGAAACTGGTTTACAACAACAGCCCGTCTTTCAACTGGACCCTGAACTTCCGCCAACAGGTATTCGATGCCTGGGAAAAAGAAGGCAAGGATCTGTCTGGCTACGATCGCGCCAAGCTGATGAGCGAAGAGTACGACAACACCGAGCTGGGCCAACTGGCCGACGAGTGGTGCCGCAACTTCCAGCGCGATGCGTCGCGTGAAGCCGGTATCTTCCACCACCTGATCACCCTGCCGACTTACCACACTGCGGCCCTGTCTACCGACAATCTGGCCAAAGGTTACTTCGGCGACGAAGGCATGCTGGCCTACGTTGAAGGTGTTCAGCGCAAGGAAATCCGTCAGGGCATCGCCACCGTTAAGCACCAGGACATGGCTGGCTCTAACATCGGTGACGACCACAAGGAATACTTCGCCGGTGAAGCCGCGCTGAAGGCCGGTGGTAAAGACAACACGATGAACCAGTTTGGTTGATTGTGAGCTTTACTAGCTGACTACGATAAGGGGTGACATTATGTCGCCCCTTTTTGGTTTAGGTGTGCGTCAAACATCCGACGTCTGGCGCCAAGAAAGGAGGCACCATGACTAATATATCCACTCCCGATCTCTGCGATGCCTACGGCGACAAGGTCCAGGTAGCCGACCCTGTTTTCCGCCACTTCGGCGGCAATGACAACTTCCACGGCGAAATTGCCACCGTCAAATGCTTTGAAGACAATTCCAAAGTTGGTGAGTCTCTGCGTACCAATGGCGAGGGCAAAGTACTGGTTGTTGACGGCGGCGCCTCGCCGCGGCGCTCACTGCTGGGCGATAAACTGGTGCGCATGGCTATGGACAATAGCTGGAAAGGCATTATTGTGTACGGCTATATTCGCGATCTTGAAGATATCGCCGATATGGACATTGGCGTGATGGCGCTGGGCAGCATTCCCCGCAAGACTGAGAAACGCGGCGAAGGCCGCACCGGCATCAATCTGCAGTTTGCCGGCCTGAGCGTTCAACCCGGCAACTTTATCTACGCGGACCGCACCGGCGTGATTGTCGCAGGCGAAGCACTCAAGCTGACTGATCTCGGCGACGACAACTGAACCAAGAATAAGGAGCTGTTATGAAACTCGGAATGATGCTGGGCTACTCTGGCAAGAAAATGACCATCCCCATGGATCTGATCAAGAAAGCCGAGTCCCTCGGTTTTGATTCAGTCTGGACCGCCGAAGCCTATGGTTCGGACTCTATCAGCCCGGCGGCGTGGATCCTGGCGCAGACCGACAAAATCAAGGTCGGCACCTGCATCATGCAAATGCCTGCGCGTACTCCTGCGATGGCAGCCATGACCGCCAATACCCTCGACCATTTGTCTAACGGTCGTTTTCTAGTGGGCCTCGGCGCCTCCGGCCCGCAGGTGGTTGAAGGCTGGCACGGGGTGCCTTACGGCAAGCCGGTAACCCGCGCCAAGGAATATATCCAGATCATGCGCAAGATTTTTGAGCGCGAAGCCCCGGTCGAATTCGACGGCAAGATGTATCAAATGCCGGTCAAAGGCGAAGGCACCACCGGACTGGGAAAACCACTGAAGTCCATTCTGCACGGCAATCCCAACATTCCGATTTACCTGGCCTCCATTACCCCTGCCGGCCTGGCCAACTCGGCTGAAGTCGCCGATGGCGTATTCCCTGTGTTTATGATTCCCGAAAAGTTTGATGTGCTGAAAAAGGACCTGGATCGCGGTTTCGCCAAAAGTGGTCGCAGCATGGAAAACTTTGATGTTGCGCCTACCGTCGGTGTGGTCATGGACGACAATCTCGACGGCTGCCGCTACTTCATCAAGGATTTCCTGTCACTCTATATTGGCGGGATGGGCGCCAAGGGCAAGAACTTCTACACGGATTACGCAACCCGCCTGGGCTACGGTGACGCCGCCGAAAAGATTCAGGATTTGTATCTGGCCGGTAAAAAAGACGAAGCCCGCAATGCAGTACCCGATCAACTGGTAGACGACATCGCACTGGTTGGCCCGGAAGCGCGAATTCGCGAGCGCGCTCAGGACTGGAAGGCTGCTGGCGCCCGAGGTGAAATTGGCACGCTGCTGATCAACGCGCAACAGCCTGAAGTACTACCAATACTCGCAGACGCGCTGCTGTAAACCCCCTCACCCCAACCCTCTCCCTAAGGGAGAGGGTGCGCACTGAAACACAATGGAGGGTTCCCCCTCCCTTTGGGAGAGGGTGCGCACTGAAACACAATGGAGGGTTCCCTCTCCCTTTGGGAGAGGGACAGGGTGAGGGAAATTACTTTATTCGCCCGCCGGTAACTCGCTATCATTCGTACTTCGTCTACCCGGAGCCATTTCTCCTGTGACCACCATAACCCGCCGCCTGGCCCTTGCCATATTGAATGGCTTCGATGCCTTCTTCGCCGAGTACAAAAACATCACACTCGGCGCCCAGGCGCGCTTTGAAGCCGCCGACTGGCAAGCCGCGCAAAAGGCCATGCGCGACCGCCTGGACCTGTGGAAGCAAAAGCGGAAAATTGTAGCCGAAGCAGTAACTACGATTACTGCCGGCGGCGTCTACGATCGGGATAACTGGGAAGTTGCCAAAGCTGAATACTCGGAATTAATTCAGCACCACCCGAACTTTGAAATCGCCCAGTCTTTTTTCAATTCCATTTACTGTTATATCTTCGAGCACGAAAAAGTGCGCGAGCTACACGCCTTTGTCTCCGCACCGCAGGGTTATAAGCCGGAGGGCAGTGAACGCATCATCCACGTCTACAACTTTCGCGGCGACGGTCGCGATGTCGTTAAGGAGATGCTGGATAACTGCCACTTCAATATCCCCTGGGAAGACCAGGAGCGGGATATCGGCTTCATCATGGAGTTGGTGGAACGGGAACTGCTGCCCAAACTCGACACCAAAAATCATAGGGCCAGAGCCGAAACACTGGAATCTCTGTTTTTCCGCAACAAAGCCGCCTACCTCGTCGGCCGCATTGTCTGCGGCGACACCAGCCTGCCCTTTGTTCTGCCCATCCAGAACAGTGGCGAAGGTTCAGTCTACGTCGACACCCTGCTTTACGATCCCGATGACATCAGCATCGTGTTCAGTTTCGCCCGCAGCTATTTTATGGTCGACGCGTCCATTCCCTCGGAGTACGTCGCCTTCCTGCACAAACTGATGCCACACAAGGAAGTATTCGAGCTCTACAACACCATGGGCATGCCAAAACACGGCAAAACCGAGTTCTTCCGCTTTGCCGTCGATGACACCCTCAACAGCGATGCCCCCTATATCATTGCGCCGGGGATCAAGGGTATGGTCATGCTGGTGTTTACCCGCCCCGACTTTGACTATGTGTACAAGGTGATCAAGGATCGCTTTACCCCACCCAAGGAAATGAGTCAGGAACACGTCAAGGCCTGCTACAGCCTGGTAAAACGCTGGGACAGGGGCGGGCGTATGGCGGACACCCAGGAGTTTAACAACCTGGCTTTCGACCGCCGCCGTTTTTCCGAAGAACTGATGGCCGAACTGAAGAAAGAAGCTCCGTCGAAAATCGAGGAAAGCGGCAATGCTCTGGTGCTCAAGCACGTCTATATCGAGCGCAAAATGATCCCTCTCAACCTCTACCTGAAGCAATGTGACGACGATCAGCTCTACAGTGTGATGGACGAGTACGGCAATGCCATCAAGCAGCTGGCTTCCAACAACATCTTTCCCGGCGATATGCTGCTGAAAAACTTCGGCGTAACCCGCCACGGTCGGGTTGTGTTCTACGACTACGACGAAATCTGCCCCCTCGTAGATTGCAAGTTCCGCTCACTGCCGGAACCCCAGAATGACGAGCAGGCCATGTCGACCCAACCCTGGTATGAAGTAAATCCGGAAGATGTTTTTCCCGAGGAATTTCGCCTGTTTTTCTCAGGCAATCAGCGCGCTAAAAAAGTTTTTGATGAGCTCCACAGCGACCTGTATGACCCGGAGTGGTGGCAGGATTTACAGGACAAGATCAGCAAGGGCTTTGTGCCGGACCTGTTCCCCTATCGGCGCAAGCAGCGCTTTCAACAGCGCTGATGCCCTCACCCTGCCCTCTCCCAGTGGGAGAGGGTATCTCCCTAAGCTAATTTAGACGCCCCCTCTCCCCTTGGGAGAGGGTCGGGGTGAGGGGCTTCGAATGGGCTACAGCAACAATCGCCGAATATCCCCCAGCACCTCATTCAAGGTGCTGAAGAAACGCCCGGCATCTGCACCGTTAATCGCCCGGTGATCGTAGGACAGCGACAACGGCAACATCTCGCGCGGCACAAACTCCTGCCCATTCCATACCGGCTTCACCGTCAGTTTTGATACCCCGAGAATGCCCACCTCCGGTGTGTTCACAATCGGTGTAAAGCCCTGACCGCCAATATTGCCGAGGCTGGAAATGGTAAAGCAGCCGCCCTGCATTTCCTGAGGTTTGAGTTTGCGGTCTTTTGCCTTGGCCGCCAACTCGGCGGTTTCTTCCGCCAGTTCCCACAAGGATTTTTTATCGACATCGCGTACCACCGGCACCACCAGTCCGGCCGGAGTATCCACGGCGATCCCGATATGCACATACTGCTTGTAGACAATGGTTTCACCGTTGTCGGCCAGCGAAGCATTGAACTTCGGGTTAGCCTTCAATGCCGCCGCGCAGGCTTTCAGCAGGAAAGGCATGGGCGTCATTTTCACACCCTTTTGCTCTGCCTCGCCCTTCAGCCCTTTGCGAAAGGCTTCCAGTTCAGTGATATCCGCATCATCCCACTGGGTCACGTGGGGTACGTTCAGCCAACTGCGATGCATATTGGCGCCGGTCAACTTATGCAGCTTGCTGGCAGGCTCCGCCACCACCTCGCCAAATTGAGCGAAATCCACTTCGGGGACAGCGGGAATACCCGCACCGCCAGCGGCACCGGCAGGAGCTTTGTTCTCTACCAGGCTTTTAACGTAGTCCTGCAGGTCTTCCTTCAGCACCCGACCTTTCGGCCCACTACCGGAGACCGCCTTGAGGTCAATCGAGAATTCCCGCGCCAGTTTGCGCACCGCCGGGCCGGCATAGACCTCGCCTCCAGGCGCCTTGTTGGCCTGTTTACCGAGGGCCAGTTTGTCCTGAGCGGACTGTTCGGGCTTGTCGGCTTTGGCTGGCGACGAACTTTCTGAAGACTCCGTTGACGCCTCAGGCTTGTGCTCAGGTTTTTCCTCAGGCTCTGAGGCGACGGCGCCTGCCACGCGCATAACCAGAACCTGATCGCCTGTTCTGGTTTTGCTCCCCTCTTTCAGGGCAACTGATTCGACGGTGCCGCTATAAGGCGAGGGTATTTCCATCGACGCCTTATCAGACTCCAGCACCACCAGCGAATCGCCTTCGCTGATCTCGTCGCCCTCGCCGACACAGACTTCTATGACATCGACTTCGTCGTCGGTACCAATATCGGGAACCGATACCGTCTGTGAGCCGCCCTCTTCCTGTGTCTTTTCGGCAGCTGCTGGCGGGCTCTCGTCTTGATTGTTTTCAGCTTTTTGATCCGATGCTGCAGATTCTTCAGCTTTGGCATCCTCCGACTCGGTATCTTCCGACTTGGTCTCTTCGCTTTCTGCCGCGCCGTCCTCGCCAGCGACCTCGATCTCCACCAGATCATCGCCTTCACTGATGCTTTGGCCTTCCTTCACGAGGATCGCGGTGATTTTTCCCGCCTTCGGGCAGGGCACTTCCATTGAGGCCTTGTCAGACTCCAGCACTACCAGCGAATCTTCAGCGGCTACCTCATCACCCACCGCCACACTGATCTCAATCACGTCGGCGGAATCGGATCCGATATCGGGAATCTTGATAGTTTCTTTACTCACGATTCTGTCCTTAACACTCAGGCGTAGAGTGGGTTGGGTTTGTCGGGGTTGATGCCGAGCTTCTGGATAGCCTTGCTGACCACGGAGCGTTCGATCTCACCCTCATCCGCCAGCGCTTTCAGGGCGGCCAGAGCCACAAAGCTGCGATCCACTTCAAAGTGGTGGCGCAACTTGCTGCGTGTGTCAGAGCGACCGAAACCGTCGGTACCCAGCACCACAAAGCGCTTATTGATATAGGGGCGAATCTGCTCGCCGTAAGATTTGATGTAATCGGTGGCGCAGATGACCGGGCCGTCGCGACCGTCGAGCATTTGCGACACATACGGCACCCGAGCCTCTTCATCCGGGTGCATCAGGTTGAAGCGCTCGCAGTTTGCCCCGTCGCGCTGCAGCTGATTGATACTGGTCGCACTCCAGACATCGGCGGCCACACCATAGTCCGCCAGCAATTCAACCGCTGCTTCCACTTCCCGCAGTATGGTGCCCGAGCCCATAAGCTGAACGCGGTGTTTTGGTTTTTTCTGATCGCTTTCGCTTAGCAGATAGAGCCCGCGAACAATGCCCTCTTCGCAGCCCTTGGGTATTTCCGGGTGACCGTAGTTCTCGTTCATCAGTGTGATGTAATAGAACACGTTTTCCTTGTCCTGATACATCCGCTTCATGCCATCCTGGATAATCACCGTCAGCTCATGGGCATAGGTGGGGTCGTAGGACAGACAGTTTGGTATCATGTTGGCCATCAGGTGACTGTGTCCGTCCTGATGCTGCAGACCTTCGCCGTTCAGCGTGGTGCGACCGGCCGTTGCGCCCATCAAAAAACCGCGCGCCTGACTGTCGCCCGCCGCCCAGGCCAGATCCATAATGCGCTGGAAGCCAAACATCGAGTAAAAAATGTAAAACGGCACCATCGGCAGACCGTGGTTGCTGTAAGACGTCGCAGCCGCCAGCCAGGCACTGAAAGCACCCGCCTCATTGATGCCCTCTTCCAGAATCTGACCGCTCTTGTCTTCCTTGTAGTACATGATCTGGTCGGAGTCATGCGGCGTGTAGCGCTGGCCCTGCGACGAGTAGATACCGAGCTGACGGAACATCCCCTCCATACCGAAGGTACGCGCCTCGTCGGGAACAATGGGCACCACAACCTTGCCGACGCCTTTGTGTTTCACCAGGGTTGAAAGGGTACGCACAAAGGACATGGTGGTGGAAATTTCTCTTTTGCCGCTGCCCTTCAGCTGACCGTTTAGGTCATCAAGACTAGGCACCTCAAGTGCGTCGAAGTCGGCCTTGCGCGCCGGCAGATAGCCACCCAGTTCTTCGCGTCGCTTGCGCATGTAAACCATTTCTGGGCTGTCTTCCGCCGGACGGTAATACGGGACCTCTTTCAATTCTGCATCGGAAATCGGTACCGCAAAACGATCGCGGAATTTTTTCAGACTTTCCAGATCCAGTTTCTTGATGCCGTGGGTTTCGTTCTGGGCTTCACCGCCCTTGCCCATGCCGTAGCCTTTGACCGTCATCGCCAGCACCACGGTGGGCTGTCCTTTATGCTCAACGGCGTTGGCATAGGCAGCATAGACTTTATAGGGGTCATGGCCACCGCGGTTCAGGTACATGATGTCGTCGTCAGACAGGTCTTTGACCATATCCAGCAGCTCAGGGTACTTGCCGAAAAAGTGCTCGCGGGTATAAGCGCCGCCATTGGCTTTGTAATTTTGCAGCTCACCGTCGCAGACTTCATTCATCCGGCGCTTGAGAAAGCCCTCTTTGTCTTTCTCTAACAACGGATCCCAGTGGCGGCCCCAGATCACCTTGTTGACGTTCCAGCCCGCACCGCGAAATACGCCTTCAAGCTCCTGAATAATCTTGCCGTTGCCGCGCACCGGCCCATCAAGGCGCTGGAGGTTGCAGTTCACGACAAAAACCAGATTATCGAGTTGTTCACGACCGGCCAGCGCGATAGCACCAAGCGATTCCGGCTCGTCGCACTCGCCATCGCCGAGGAAGCACCAGACCTTGCGATCCGCCTGATCTACCAGACCACGGCTATGCTGATACTTCATCACGTGGGCCTGATAAATGGCCTGTATCGGCCCGAGTCCCATGCTGACGGTAGGGAATTGCCAGTAGTCCGGCATTAACCAGGGGTGCGGATAAGAGGAAAGCCCGTTACCGTCCACTTCGCGACGGAAATTGTCGAGCTGATCTTCGTTCAAGCGCCCTTCCAGATAAGAGCGGGCATACATACCCGGCGCACTGTGGCCTTGATAGTAAACCAGGTCCGGCTTGTCACCACCGCGAAAGAAATAGTTAAAGCCCACATCGTAGAGCGTTGCCGCTGAGGAAAAGGAGGAAATATGCCCGCCCAGAGCCTCGTTGTTGTCGTTGGCGCGCATTACCATTGCCAGCGCATTCCAGCGAATCAGCGAGCGGATACGGCGCTCCATGAAAAGATCGCCGGGCATACGTTTTTCAGCGGTCGGTTCGATGGTGTTGCGAAAGGGCGTGGTGATTGCAGGAGGAAGTTTGGTGCCTTGCTGGGCGGCGTGGCGCACCAGCATCTTCAAGAGATAGGCGGCTCGCGCCTTGCCTTGATGACGCAAGACACCGTCGAGGGCATCCAGCCATTCCTCAGTTTCCTGGGGGTCTAAGTCGTCGCGTAATTGTTCGCGCAGCTCTTCAAGCTCTTGCAGCATGAAACCGTCCTTCCATCGAATGTCAGTGTGATGGGCCAAGTTAAGCCCATTGTGGCCAGGATTGACCACCTTCTGCACCTTCGATTTCCGACATGCGGGGCTCCGCCGTCAGACGATTGAATGGTTGCCTGAGTGAAGGTTATCACCTGGCCTGCTTGCGTGTTATCGCCTTGTGGGCTGATACCCGCTTTTGTGTTTTGATCGAATGCAAAAACGGGCCGGTCAGGCCCGTATTGCGTGTAAAAATTTTACAGTTAATTCAGAAACATGCAAGTGCATTTGCGGACACACAAATTTTGCGCAGTATACTCACCGCTAACATAACGATTTTTAACCAGTTACCTGAAAACCCGCAACTACACGACCTGTAGTTTTACTACAGGATTAATCTGTCAGCGGCGGGTGCTCATATAAAAAGAACTGCCGTTTGCGACCGATCCACTGAGGACCGTCCAGTGATTGCGTACCCAGCACCTTCTCGCCGCGCTCGCCGCCTGCCTGCAGCCACAGAGAACGACGCGATTCTTCGGCCAAAATAGCCGAGAGCTCCCGCTTCCAGGTCTCGTAACCCATACTGTCCAGAACGTCGACCAACTGCTCACGGCTGTCAAAGTTTGTGTAACCATCCATCAGGTCTCGCCAGAACTGGTCACCGGCCTCCCACAGATTGCGCGGTTGCTCCAGCAGCTTGACCCGCAACGCCTGGCGGTTGCGCTCAAAGCTTTTCTTATCGAGACCGTTTTCCTGCCAGTCCTTTAGAAAGGCCCGAAAGCGTTTTTGTAGATCTGCGGTATCCGTCACCGGAGACTGCACCACAAAATACAGCGCGGGCACTTCACGCACCGGGTAGGCGCCGCCATAGACGACATAACCGAGCTGATCCTGTGTGCGCAGCTGGTTGAAGAACGCCGGCCCAACCATCTGCCCGGCGATGCCCAGCACCACCCGCGCCCGATGCCCCGGATCCGGCGCTTGCAGATACCAGAGCAGCGCCGCGTCACCGTGTTCAAGTGCGTAACTGTCGCCAAAGTCGCCTTCCGGTATCCGGCGAATCTGTTCCGGCTGGGCATCCGGCAAGCGCCCACCTAAAAGAAAGTCTGCAGCGACCCGCGCAAACTGCCGCGCATCGCTCTCGCTATAATTGCCATGGGCCATGATATAGAGCTGAGTGGCTGACATGACTTCCTTGCTGTAGGCCTTTACCTCGCGCATACCCAGCCCACGAGCGGCCTCGAGCCGCAGCTCACTGGAAAAACGGAAGCGCCGCAGTTTCTGCCCCAGCTCGCTCGACAGATAGCGGTAGGGATCGGCGTGGCGCTGGTTTTCCAGGTCGCGGATATATTCCATTTTCACCCGCAAAAAACGAACCTCGTCCCACTCGGGGTTCGCCAACCGACTGGCAAGGCTGTCCAGCAGCATCCCCTGCTTGTCGTTAAAGCCTCGCAGCTCCAGCGCAATGCCGTCCCAGCGCGCACTTAGGCTGTAGTCGAGCCCGGCCAGCTGCGCCGAATAGGCAAAGGCATTCAGCTCGTCGCGAACCATGCGCACCCACAGCTCAGCGGCAGCCTGACGAGTGGCGTCTTTGCTGGCACCGGGTGAGCGAATCAATACATTGAGATTGCCTTTCGGCAGGGCAAAGCGCTTGTCGAGCATATGCCAGACGCCTACCCGTCCGGTACGCAGCACGGCTTTTGGTGTTTCACTGGCGTCGCCGGTTTTAATGGAGAGATCATCGGCTATAAAGGGATTGGGCTTGGGCAGAACCAGGCCGGCGACGCCGGCGCGGCGCTGCCAGCGTTCCACTTCGGCTTCGCTGGGCGGCAATACGCTGTAGGGCACACCATAAAGTTCTGAGGTTTGATCGCCCTCCATCTCCGGCCGCGTGATCGCGATGATGGCCTTTTCCGGCTTCATCTCATCGACCAGCGACTGTATCAATTCCGGATCGAAATCCGTCATCGAATAGTCACCGCGAATCAGATCCGCGGGCGAGTGGTAGTGCAGATTGTGGGCAAGCTGACTGGCTTCGTGAATTTCGCTGGGGCGAGTGCGAAAATCAAACTGCAGTCGCGCGATATCCGTCAGTTCCTGATAGCGCCATTGGGCCACACCCTCGGCCTGAACCAGCGCGATGGCTTCAAACACCATGTCAGTTACGGTATCCACCGCCGCCATACCCGCCGGGGTCAGCTGCACCTCTACATTGAACAAACTCCCGCCCTGGTACTCGATACCAGCACCCGCACGCAGACCTTCAGCCCAGCCATTTTTTTTCAACACATAAAGCAGGCTGCCTTCACCTTCATGCCCGAGCAGGTGGCCGAGATAGCTGAGCGGTTTTTTATGGTATTGCGCGCGCACGTCCGGCAGTACAAAACTCACAGACAGCGAGCGCATCTCTTTGCGCGGCTTGAGTTCAAAGCGCAAGGGGGTATCTTCGACCAAAGCCTCCTTGATAGGCTTGTCTCTCACTTTGTGGTTTTCGATTTCCGAGAAACGCTCCACCACCATAGCCTGCAGCTCGTCCAGGTTTTCGCGACCGATAACAACCAGTCCCATGCGGTTGGCTGAGTAGTGCTTCTGGTAGAAATCCAGCAGGTCCTGGCGCAGCGCGTCTTCTCCGCGCCCGCCCAGCAAGGTCGACAGATTGCCCACAGTGAACTTGCTGAATGGATGCTCGGGGTTGGCCAGTTCCTTGAAGACATCGAGCGCACGGCGGAAATCGTTTTGAATGCGCGCCTGATATTCCGAATTCACCGCATTGACTTCGCGCCCGACGAATTCTGCGTTAAACAGCGGCGCCACAAAAAACTGTGCAAACCGGTCCAGCGCCTCGTCGAGATGATCGGCGCCGATATCAAAAAAATAGTTGGTGTGTTCGAACGAGGTGTAGGCATTGTGAGAGCCGCCCCGCGACGCAATAAAAGACTGGTATTCACCGGCATCAGGGTACTTTTCCGTACCGAGAAACAGCATATGCTCCAGGAAGTGCGCCAGCCCCTGCCGGTCCTTCGGGTCGTGACGGCTGCCGACGTTGATATCCAGTGCTGCGGCCGCCTTGTCGGCGGAAGGGTCGGAGATCAACACCACCTGCAGATCATTGTCTAGCCGTAAGTAGCGCACCTCCCTCGAATCGGTTTGCGGCAGAACCACATTCTCAACGGGCCTCTCGCCACACGCACTCAGTACGACCAGTAACCACAGAATTAACCAGCGCAGGCGCGACTCCATCATCGACTAGCGTCTCCCATTGTTGACGAATTGTTTGTTTGTGTTGGCCAGGCGTTGAGGATTGCCTTGACCAGGGTGGCCAGCGGAATGGCGAAAAACACACCCCACAGCCCCCACACCCCGCCGAACACCAGCACAGACAGAATGATGGCTACCGGGTGCATGTTGACCACTTCGGAAAAGAGCAGCGGCACCAGCACGTTGCCATCGAGCCCCTGAATAATGCCGTAGACCAACAGCAGCGTATAAAACTCGGACCCCACACCCCACTGCAGGTAGCCCACGATCACCACCGGAATGGTAACCACAGCAGCACCGATGTAAGGAATCACTACTGACAGCCCGACTAACAGGGCGAGCAGTGCGGCGTAGTTCAGATCCATCCAGATAAAACTGATGTAGGTGGCAACACCGACAATCACTATTTCGATACCTTTACCGCGCACGTAATTGGCCACCTGATCGTTCATCTCCAGCCATATCTTCGCCATCAGCGGACGCCGATGCGGCAAAAAATGCTTCAGCCAGCCGAGGATGAGATCTTTATCCTTGAGGAAAAAGAACACCAGAATGGGAACAAGCACCAGATAGATCAGCACACCAACCAGGTTGGGTATCTGCCCGATGGAAAAGGACACCACCTGCTGCCCCAGCTTGCCGACTTCAACCCCGGCCACTCCAATCAATTCACGTACCTGCGCTTCGGACACCAGATCGGAGCGTTCCGGCAGTTGCATCAGCGCTGACTGTAATTGACGCAGCAACAGAGGCAGTTCCTGCACAAGACTGGTGAGCTGATTCCAGACCAGCGGCATCAAACCAAAGATAAAGCCAAAAAACAGACTCATAAACAGCAGGTAAGACACAGTGATGGCAAGCCAGCGCGGCGCTCGCCAGCGCATCATCTGGGCGATAACACCCTGCATCATAAAAGCGAAAACCAGCGATGCGATCACCGGTGCAAGCACGTGCCCCAGCGTAATGATCAATACCAGCGCAACAATGATCAGCAACAGCAGAACAACGGTTTCTTCTTCGGCAAACAGCCGGTCGACCCAATTGCTAATTATGCGCAGCATGCCCGTTTCCTGATCAGGATTTTTCAAGGATATAGCGGTACTCACCGCCCTCTTCTTCAGACAGCAAAAGCGAGTGTCCACTCTGCTCGGAGAAAACCGCAAAGTCGCGCACGGAACCCGCATCGGTGGCAAGCACTTCCAATTGCTGCCCGCTTGCCATGCGATTCAAGGCCTGTTTGGCTTTCAACAAGGGCAACGGACAATCCAGTCCGCGCGCATCAACCGTCACCTCACAAGCCCTATCCATCTACCACTCTCACTGATTACAGTTCTGACAATAGCGTGGAGTATACCGACACTACCCTAGCCCGCCCAGCACACCTGGAGGCGACCGGCCCACACTTCGGCACTTTTTACGATTCTTGCGGTCTGATAAGTTCAGCCTTGTTTTCGGTACTCACAAGGCGATAAAGTTCCCTATCACTCGCCGAGCATAATGAGTCACGTGGTTAAAACCCTACTTATCGCCCTGTTTGCCCTGTCATCACTGGCGGCCTCAGCACAATCCTCAGGCTCTGCCAGCAGCGACGGCTACAACCTGCCCGAACTCGGTGACGGCAGCTCCAGTCAATTCAGCCTCGAGCAGGAACACCAACTGGGCCGCGTCTGGCTGAAAGCCTTTCGCAGTCAGGTGACCACAGTTTCAGACCCGCTGATGCAGGACTACATCGAGAACCTGACCTATCAGCTCGCACGGCACAGCCAGTTGAGTGACAAGCGTCTTGAGCTGGTGATCGTCGACAGCCCCGAACTGAACGCCTTTGCCGTGCCTGGCGGAGTCGTAGGCGTTAACAACGGCCTGCTGACCTACGCCGAGAATGAAGCTCAGCTTGCCGGTGTGCTCAGCCACGAACTTGCCCACCTCAGCCAGCGCCACTTTGCCCGCTCACTCGACAAACAAAAAGCAGGCAATCTGTCGATGATGGCCGGCCTATTGGCGGGCATTGTGTTGGCAGCCACAACTGGCAGTGATGCAGGCATGGCGGCCATTGCCACAGGTCAGGCAGCCGCTATGCAGTCTCAGCTTCGCTTCAGCCGAGAACACGAACAGGAAGCCGACCGCATCGGCATGCAGACCCTCGCCAAGGCGGGCATGGATCCCGGCGGCATTCCCAGCATGTTTGAAATCATGAACCGGCGCCTGCGCTTTAACAGCAACAAGCCTCCGGAATTTCTGCTGACTCACCCGCTGACCGATTCCCGTATCAGTGACAGTGAAAACCGTGCCCGGCAATTCCCGCGCGGGGTTTACACCGACAGCCTGAATTTTCAGCTGATGAAAAAGCGCGCCGAGCTGTCACTGGCCAGTAACAAGCGCGACCTGCTGGCCCAGTGGCAGCACGCGCTGGAAAAATCACCCAGCGACGCCAACACCTATGGCGTAGTGATCGCCCTGATGGCCAACGACAAGTGGAAGGAAGCAGACAGCAGGTTGGCCCCGCTGCTGGCTGATGACTCCAGCCGCATTGCTTACGTGGTAGCCAAGGCCAATATCCTTGCGGGTCAGAAAAGCTATGATGAATCCGCTGAATTACTGCGCAAACATCTAAACCTGAATCCGGGCAATAACCCACTGACAATGACGCTGGCCGATGTTCTGCAGCGCGCCGGCCGGCCTCACGAGGCCGAGGAGCTGCTGATCGATCACAGCAAGCGCCGCCCGGAAGACCCGGCCCTGTGGTATCAACTGGCAGAGCTGCACGGCTTGTCGGGCAATATTCTCGGCGTGCATATGGCGCGCGCGGAATACTTTATGCTGCGGGGTTATCTGGACAGCGCTGAGAAACAATTGCACTACGCCTGGCCCCTGACCGAGACCAACAACGTGGCCCGGCATCGGGTTCGCCAGCGACTTAAAGATTTGCAGGAATTGAGAGAAACGCTGAAGAAATTCTAGCATTTCGCGGTTACTGCGTACCCAAAATGCTTCACCGTGCATGCTAAGCGCAGCGAAGCAATTTTCCAGGGCGGGAAGAAGAATTAACGAGGTTGCTTCGCTACGCTCGCCATGACGGATGCACAAACGAACGGCGTTGGATGTGCCCGAAAATCGCGTTAGAGGTTTTTACTAGCGAAATCCAGCATTCGATCCAGAGGCACCAGCGCCTTTTCAATCAAAGCTGGCTCCACAAACACCTCGTTCAGACCTTTGTCCAGCGCTTCCGCCAGATTGTCCAAAGCGTTCATCGCCATCCAGGGGCAATTGGCACAGCTGCGACAGGTCGCGCCGTTACCCGCCGTCGGGGCAACAAGAAATTCCTTGTCGGGTACCAACTGCTGCAACTTGTAGAAAATCCCCTGATCAGTCGCCACGATAAAACGCTGATTGGGCAGGTCGCGAGCTGCATTGATAATCTGGGTGGTAGAGCCCACCACATCCGCCAGTTCCACCACGGATGCGGGTGACTCCGGATGCACCAGTACCGCAGCGTCCGGGTAAACCGCCTTCAGATCGCTCAGGCCCTTGGCCTTGAACTCATCGTGAACGATACAGGCACCGTCCCACAACAGCACGTCGGCACCGGTTTCCCGCTGCACATAACTGCCGAGGTGCTTGTCCGGCGCCCACAGGATTTTCTGCCCGAGAGAGTCGAGATAATCGACAACTTTCAGTGCGATACTGGAGGTTACAACCCAGTCCGCACGAGCCTTGACCGCCGCCGAGGTATTGGCATACACCACCACGGTGCGATCCGGGTGCTGGTCACAAAACGCGGAGAACTCGTCGGCCGGACAACCAATATCCAGTGAGCAGGTCGCTTCCAGGGTGGGCATGAGTACCCGCTTGTCGGGTGACAGGATTTTTGCGGTCTCACCCATAAACTTGACGCCGGCAACCACCAGCGTTGAGGCCGGGTGATCGCGACCAAAGCGGGCCATTTCCAGGGAGTCAGACACACAGCCGCCCGTCTCCTCGGCCAGGGCCTGAATCTCAGGGTCCGTGTAATAGTGAGCGACCAGAACCGCGTCACGCGCCTGCAATAGTGCCTTGATACGCTCAATTTGAGCTTCGCGGTCGACGCCAGACGCTGGCAGCCCTGCATCGAGACTGTCCAGATGATCACGCACCCACTGCTGCTGAGGAGTTACCTGCTGCTCCATACAACACAACCCGTAGTTACAACCTAGCGAGCTAGTTTATCAGGAATCTATTTTGGCAGGAAACTTTACCGCAAGCCTGGATGCCTTAGCCCAAGCCCGGTAGGGGCAACGGTGGCAGCGGCAATCCCGGCTCGGACGGCTCCCCCTCTGCGGACTCAAGCTCAAGGTAGGCGGTGCGAATATCCGAGCCCGTGGCAAAATTCGACAGGTTGGGAAACAGATCACTCATATCCTCATCCTCTACCCCGAACCAGCTGCACAGGGTGGCCAAATATTGATCCACAGAGGTAGTAGGTATCAGGCGACCTTTCCCGTTACGGGTAGAGGTGTCGCTTTCGCCACTCAGGGTTAAATCCGGCCAGGCGCCCAACAGGCGGCCCCCGTCCATACCGCCACCCAGCAAGATATTGTTTCCCGCCCAGGCGTGGTCGGTACCATCGCCGTTATTGCCCAGTGTGCGACCGAAGTCGCTGAGGGTGGCCACCATCACTTGATCGCCCAAATCGAGATGATCCATGGCGGTAGTAAAGTCGCTCAACGCCAAGCTCAGCTCCCGGAGCAGTAAGGGATGTTTGCCGGTAAGATCGGCATGGTTGTCGAAACCGCCGATGCCGACATAATAAATTTGTCGGTCCAGGCCCAAATCCGTGCGGGAGTAGCTGATCATTTTCGCCACGGCCTCCAGGCCCCTCAGGGCCTGCCCTGATAAACGCCCCTGCAGGTTGAGGTAATCAGGCTCATTGTACTGAGCCATCCGCTGATCCGGATGACTGAAAAGCGGTTGACCGTAGGAATTAGCCAATTCCGGATGCGGGAAGGGGTCGACGCCTGAGCCAAAGACAGCAGACATCACATCCGACAGGTCGGCCGATTTTCGATTAGCCGCGTGCAGTACCCGACGCAGCGGGTGATCGGATGCGACCTCCTGATTCAGCTGCCGGAACACATCGACATCAAAACCATTTCCGGAAAACAGCTGACCCGATGAAGACATCGCAGCCGCGCTCGTAAAACGGCCGCTCTGCAATCGATTGTTGCCGCTGAAAGAGACATTCAGCCCGAGGGGCGAGCCACCATTCACTCCCGATAGCTGATGCGCCTCCCACAAATCGGCAATGCGCCCAGCCCAACCATTGGCGTTAAGGTTATCCGCCCAACCCGTTTCCATAGCCCGGGTCTGGTGGTTATGGGCAAACAGAAATGGCGGCAACGGAGCGTTATGCAAATCGTCCTTGGTGACCGGTTGAATCAGGCTGCCGACATTGGCCACCACCGCTGCACGCCTCTCGGCGTAGAGCTGAGCCAGCTCTGGCATCACGGCGTTAAAACCGACGTCGTCAAACTGGTATAAACCATTGAGGTACTTAGCCGAGTCAGTATCCAGGCCAGGTGCATCGTAGGGGTTCCCCGCACTAAGGTCACGGCCGGGCGTACGAGGCACATCAGAGATGGCCACCTCACCCCGACTGGTCAGGTAAGTCGAGTGACTGCTGTTGCCGGAACCGCGTGGCACTGTCATATTAAACGCATCGTTGCCACCGAAAAGGTAAACGACAACCAAGGCCTTGTAGTCTTCAAACGCTGGTGCTGCAGCGCGCGCCAATCCCGAATACAGCGTTCCCACACCGCCAGTGGCAGCCAGCGCCCCGCCCCCCAATAAAGTCTGCATAAAATCGCGACGATTCATCCTGGGCATGCTCAATTCCTCGCCAGATAATCAGCGGACAGGGCAACGTATTGCACCATGTAGCCCAGCATCTTGTGTACCCGTTCACTGTCATCACCCCAAGTGAAAACCGGGGCGGAATCGAAATAATCGACCAGCGCTTCGCGCTGGGTTTCTTCAATCACCTGATTACCCAACAGCATAAGCTCCAGCGTTGCCAGCGTAGCGCTGATCGCACGCTGTCGCGCCGTGCGGCGGCTGGCATCTTGCTCCGCGCTGTCGAGCCCCTCGTAAACACCATCACGAGTACCGTCGAGGGCGAGATCGAAGGTCTGCAGCAAGGGGCTGTAGTCGACCAAGGCAATCTGATCCCGGTTCACCCAATTGCTGGTATCCGCCACAAACTGCTCAACACTGCCGTAGCGTCTGACCAGCTCATTCACTTCCGGGAGTGTGTTGCCATCGATCCGCAGCAACTTCTGCATTCCCGCAATGTTGGCGGGCGTACGCAACTGCAACTCAGGCAGCACCAGCGCCTGCCCCTCGCGCCCCTGATGGTAAAACCCATCCTGCGGCACAAAGTCTGGGCTATAGAAGTTAAATACTGAAGGCGAGCGCAGCGCCGCCTGCCCCAGATCCCAGCCAAAATCCGACCGGAAGTAGTACATGCTCTCTACCGCAGGCGCGGTTCCTTCCACCCGGTTGTTAAACCAGCCATTCAAAGGCTGCACCGAAAAGGCACGCAGCAGGCCGGTATAGGCCAGCAGGGGTTCCACCACTTTACCCCCTGCGGGCTCGCGGGCGCGGCGCTCATCGCGCGCTTCCGGATCGAGCAGAATCGCCCGTACTGTGGCCTTCAGGTCGCCCCGCTCACCGAAACCGTTATTTTCAAATACCGCCGCCACACGCTCCACGTACCCTGATGTCGGATTGGAGGACACCAATCGTTGAATCAGTTGTCGCGAAATAAAGGGGGCGACATTAGCGTGATAAAACAGAATATCCAGCGCTGCATCGAGGTCTTCACCGCTTCCAGCATCGCCAATGATCTGACCGAGCAGCTGCTTTTCACTGGTTTCATGCTCATCTGGGGTGAATTCCATCGGGTGGATCAGACTGCCCTCGTCCGCCCTGACCAGCCCGTAACGGGAGTTAAAACGCAAATCCCAGCCAGTCATGACTTTCGACAACTCTTCAATATCGTCTTGCGTATAGGAGGGAATCAGCTGTCCGTTTGCGTCTTGCTTCGGCGTTCCGTCGAGATTTAATTCGTACAGACCAATGGTAAACAGCTGCATCAGCTCGCGGGCAAAGTTTTCATCCGGCGTGGTATTGCCGCTCGTCTTGCGGTTTCCCTGATGAGAGAGAAAAACACCCATCGCCGGACTCCGGGCGACGTCGCCAATCAAATCCCGAAAATTGCCGAAGGCATGTCGCGCCAGAATATCGTAGTAATGCGCCAATGCTTCTGCGCGACTATCCAGCGGCGACTCGGAAAATGACACCACCAGAATCTGACTGAGCGCATAAGCTACTCTCTGGCGCAATTGATCCGGGGCGTGGAGAGCGTTTTCAAACCAGACACTGTTTTGGTAGTGCAGGCTGGATCGCGAGGCAGCGCCGCTAAATACCGGCTCACCGGCGCGGCCTGCCAACGCTGAAGGATACCAATCCGCGTCCGGCTCCAACGCCTCGGCCATAACGATCATCCGCTGCAAATGACTAAGTCTGGCGTCGTCGGGATCATCGTAGGCCGACGGTGCGGCCAGTTGATCATCGATCCAGGCGCGGAGTCCACGCTCGCGCATGGCGGCTACCAACTCGGTGGTCGGCCCAAAGGTAGCTTGCCTGGCCAGGCGAAAGGCCTCGTACAATTCTGGCGTCGGTTCCACATTGGCGACAGTCGGAAGCAGCGCAGTAGAGCCATTGGAATCGCTGTCGCACGCAGACAGAATTGCCATGGACACGGCCAGAACGGCACACCGCACATTGCGGCCTGCAGGAAAGAGCTTGAGTTTCACGTAGTAATTTTCCGAGGCAGAACACCGGCGAAAGCGGTGCTCCGCTAAGCTGTTATGTTTTTGTCATTATGATTCTCGGCGCCCTTGCGCCGTTACCCTTCAAAACATTAACCCAGCTGACCTTTGAAATCAGCGCGCACACCATCTGCTTGTGACCGAGCTCACGCTTTGCGATCAGCCGCCTCCACCGCAGCGACTAGCGGAAACATTCGCAGTGCGATGCTGGACGGCCTGAGGCTTTGCCAGTAATGTTGCCGCCATGATCGAATACGCTGCGGTCGCCCTGACCACCTTTTTCGCAACAGTTGGCCCCATTGATGTGGCTACCATGTTTGCGGCTTTTACCGTTGCCCTGCCCCGCAAGGAACGACGCCGCATCGCCTTTAAGGCCTCTTTCATTGCATTGATTATTTTGGTCGTATTCGCCCTGATTGGCCGCTTCGTTCTGGACAGTCTGGGCATTTCGATGGCGGCCCTGCGCGCTGCGGGCGGGATCCTGTTGCTGTTGATCGGTATTGATATGGTGTTCGCCCGACATTCCGGTGCCACCTCGACGACCGCAGACGAAGACCACGAAGCCATAGAAAAGCACGACATCGCCGTTTTCCCCCTCGCTACACCACTGATCGCCGGGCCCGGCGCTATCGGTGCCACACTGCTGCTCATGGCCGAAGCCCAGGGCAATCTGCTGCACCAGACCATCGTGCTCAGCTCGCTGGCCGCCATTGTCCTGTTAACACTGGTTTCGATGCTGATGGCAGGCGAAATCAATCGCTTTCTGGGCGTTACCGGCATTCAGGTCATCACCCGAGTGTTCGGCATCCTGCTGACCGCGCTGGCCGTGCAGTTTCTGTTCGATGGCATTGCCCAGGCGCAGTTGCTATCCGGGGGGCTCTAGATGACCAGTTCTGAACACTGGGATTACCCGGAGCCTTTCATTCTCCGTTTTACAGTTGAGCCGCAGCACATCGACGTACTCCAGCACGTCAACAACACCGTGTATGTGGACTGGTGCCAAAAGGCGGGCTGGCAGCACTCTCAGGCGCTCGGACTCGGTATCGAACACTACCGGGAGTTGGACACCGCCATGGCCATCCGCCGCGCGGACTACGACTACATCAGCGCGGCCTATCTCGGTGACGAACTGGAACTGGGCACCTGGCTGACCGGCTGCGATCACCGTTTGCAGCTGGAGCGCAGCTTTCAACTGCGCCACCGCAACCGGGGCACCACCCTGTTGCGCGGCCGCTGGCAATTGGTTTGCATCGGTCTGTCCAGCGGCAAGGCCAGGCGCATGCCGCCGATTTTTTGCCGTCTTTACGGGGATGCCGTTATCGAGACCAGCACCGTCAGCGTGGAAAGGGCCCGCGACTGAAAGGCTGCTTCAACAGCTGAATCAGCGTCTGGCTCCGCGCCTCCCGAAATTGACTCAAACCTGCCCCCACCTGCAAGTCACCCGCCTGCGCGCTTGCACGATAGCTTCCCAGCCAGCGATCCCACAAAGACAGGGTGAAACCAAAATTACAGTGATGCTCATCAGGCTCCGGCGAGTGATGAATTCGATGCATCTCCGGGGTTACCAGCAGCCGTCGCAGGCCCGGCTCGAAACGTCCCAGCGCTACGTTGCCATGATTGAACAAAGCAGCCGCATTCAGCGCAATCTCAAACACCACCACCGCCAGCGGGCTTGCGCCCAACAATGCCACCAGCCCCATCTTGAGCAGCATCGACAACAGGATTTCCAAGGGATGAAAACGCACGCCGGTAGTTACATCTATTGCCGTGTCACTGTGATGCATCGCATGCAGACGCCACAGCGGTGGCCAGCGGTGCATCAGGCGGTGCTGCCAGTAAATCGCCAGATCAAGCGCAACCAGCGCCGTGGCGAACTCGACCCAGCCGGGCAAGCTGACGCGATTGAACAGGCCAAAACCGGCATACTGAGCCTCTATGGCGACTCCCGCCGCCAGCAGTGGCAGGCAAAACCGCAGAAAGGCGGTATTAACCACCACCAGCGTCAGATTCGTCCAACGGCGGCGCCCTGCTCTTGTCGGCCTTGGCCGGTGGGGGCGATACCACTCCCAGCCCCACATCAGCAGCAGAACCGCGGCAAAGACCGCCAAGCGCCACCCATCCAGACTCATAGTCTCTCCAAATCATCACCAGGCTAAATGCCGAGTATAGGGTTAATTTGGCGATTAACCGCTGCAAAAACATCCCGAACGGTTGCCAAAATGCTCAATCTGTATAAAATTTGGCCAGCCGACCCGGCACACGCCTCGGCCGGCAAGCGCAGATGCAGGATTGCGCAATGCCGTGAGCTGCTTCACAATAGCCCGCAAAGTACGTAAAAGTACCAATAGAAAATCTGCCACGCACACCCAGGCGCCCCTATAGGGCATCGAAGTGCCTAAAGTTAGAGTTCATAAAAAATGCGAGACAGATACACCGTCACGATTACCGATTATCGGGGTGCCCGTCACTTCAATCTCAGCCAGCTGATGCGCCGTATGCTAGGTGCGGTCGGCACAGCGGTAACACTGGGGTTTGTGCTGGGCGCTTTTGCCATCTATATGCTGTCCACCAAAGTCGCGGCGCTGAACTCCGACCTGAAAATGCTGGAGAACTACCAGGCTCATATTAAGGAACAGAACCTGCAGCTGCTGCGCAAGCAAAAATCCCTGTTACACGCCGTTGAAGAAAAAGCCGACGCACTTACCCGCATGAGTGACGAGCTGGGAGACCTGGAGATCCTGATAGGCCTCAAGCCACAGACTACCAATACCATAGCTGATCGACTCGACTCCGCCACGCTCACTGCCCAACAGAAAAGACTGATGCTGGAATCCATCCCCAGCGGCCTGCCCCTGAAGCAAACCCGGCTCACCAGCGGCTATGGTATGCGTGTGCACCCGGTGCTCAACCGCAAAGCCCTGCACGGCGGCCTGGATATGAGCGCCAAAGTTGGCACACCGGTCTACGCCACAGCGAACGGCGTAGTCGAATGGGCAGCACCCCACAAGAGCAGTGGCCTGGGCAATATGATCAAGCTCAACCACAATTACGGCTTCAGCTCTACCTTCGGCCACCTGAACAAGATACTGGTCAATGTGGGTGACTATGTGCAGCGCGGCGACCTGATTGGACACACCGGTAATACCGGCATGAGCAGCGCTCCTCACCTGCACTACGAAATTCGCTACCTGCATCGCAGGCTCGACCCAAAACCATTTACTGACTGGTCCTTTGAGAACTATGATGTGTTGTTCGAACGGGAGGAGAATATAAAATGGGATTCCTTGGCCGAGTCAGTAAGGAAAGCGGTGATCAGCCCGGAACGACTGTTGTTGCAGGCGGAACCAAAATTGTCGGCGATCTCCAACTAAGCGACGATTTTCATCTCGACGGCCGCATGGAAGGCCGGCTGTACTCCAGTCTGAACGTATCAGTCGGCGTCAACGGTCAGTTTGACGGCGAGATCGAAGCCAAAAAAGTCATGATCAGTGGCCGTGTTGACGGCACCATTGACGCCGAGCGCCTGGAAATTGTCAGCACCGGACGTGTTACCGGTGAAATCAAGGTCACCGAGCTGGTCATCGAACCCGGCGGTCAATTCAGCGGGACCAGTCATATCAAAGAAGCCGATGAATCCGCCCCGCGCCAGCTCACTTACACCAGCAGCGCGCAACAGCCCACTGAAGCAAATGATTCTGACAATGGCTTGGATTCCGATAAAGACGCATCACTGCGAGCCGATCCCTCCATTGCGGTTTGAACCATCGCGGGCCTTTCACCTAAACGGGTGAAACGCCCCCTATCCGTTTATTGCCCGCCTCCAAGCAGAAAAACAAAAGTTTGCAGGGTAAACCGTACACACGGGGCAAGATTCTATAATTCACTCCTTCGTATCGATCGCAGCAACGCACGCTAAGAAATCGGCGCTCCAGCAACCCTGGACTCTATAGGTCGTTTTGCTCAGACTCTGGGTGATCCGCGCTTCTATGACATGGACGTCGAAAGATACTTTAAGCAACCCGCAGTCAGGTATTGTCTGGTTGCAGGCCGGGGAGTAGAAAAAATGTGATAAATGTCTAGTTTTCAATCAGTTCCCTGTCATCTCACAGACAAATTAACAAACATTCCCACTGCATCCCGCACCTTCATAGTGCAGTATCCCCTCCCACCAAACACTATCGTGTGGAGGAACCCTCATGAAGAAAGTTCTCTGTTTTGCGGCCGCCGGTTTGATCGCGGCGGGAGCCAGTGCTCAACAAAGTCAGCCACAGCTTTATGGCAGCGCCTCTTATGGCCTGCTGGAAACCGAAGTCGGCAGCACCGACTTTGACACACCAACCCTGAACTTGGCCTTTGGTGGCAAGTTCAACCCCAACTTCGCGCTGGAAGGACGACTGGGATTTGGAGTCGGTGATGACAGCAAAAACGGCGTAGAAGTTGAGATCGAAGACTACATTGGCATCTACGCGAAACCCATTCTCCCCGTTTCAGACGTGATTTCTGTTTACGGTTTGCTCGGTCTCGCAGAAACGACTGTCGACACTAACTTCGGCGATGACGATGATGACGACATCAGCTATGGCATAGGTATCAGCGCTCGCCTGAACAATGGCATCGACCTTTTCGGCGAATACATTTCGCTGTATGACGACGACAATGTTGAAATTGGCGGCATCAACCTCGGCGCGAGCATGCGTTTCTAAGCAGCCTCAGGCGGCACTTCCAGTCTGGGTGGTCAAGACGCCACCCAGACCCTTTCATACAAGCCGATAATGTCTTCACGCTCTGGCACCTGCGGATTGTTGGCGGGCGAGCCCGACGCCAGCGCCTGCTCCGCCATCAGTGGCGTCAAGGATTTCCAGTCACTCTCCGCAATGCCAAACTCGGCTGGCGAGGGTACCTTCAAATCAGCGCACAACTGCCGCAAACCCGTCACCAGTTTTGCCACAGCCACCTCCGTATTGTCTGACTGAGCCGCGTAGCCCATCGCCCGCGCGCTGTCCGCGTAGCGCTCGGTCGCGCCAGGCACCGACCAGGCGGTTACCTCCGGCAGTAACATCGCATTACTCAAACCGTGCGGTACGTGAAAATGCGCGCCAATGGGGCGGCTCATGCCGTGAATCAATGTGACCGAGGCGTTCGAGAAGGCAATGCCGCCCTGGGTCGCTGCCAGCATCATTGCTTCCCGCGCGGCGCGATTATCCGGCTCGGCGCAGGCAATCGGCAGGTACTCGACGATGCTGCGCATACAACTCAGTGCAATCGGATCGGTAAAGGGGTTGGCTTTGCGACTGACGTAGGCCTCAAGCGCGTGGCACAGGCTGTCCAGACCGGCATCAGCTGTCAGGCGGTAAGGCATGGTCATCGACAGCTCGTAATCCACCAGCGCGGCCACGGGCATCAATCCAAGCCCCATGCACAGCATCTTTTCCTGGGTTTCAGAATCTGTGGCTACCGCCGCGCGGGTCGCTTCCGAGCCGGTTCCTGCCGTGGAAGGAATTGCGATCACCGGCAGGCCGCTGTCCAGGGTGGCCGGCACCTTGTAATTGCGCAATTTACCCTCGCGGGTGGCCATTACGGCAATAAACTTGGCCGTGTCGATGGCGCTGCCGCCGCCAAGGGCGATAATCGCGTCGTGGTCTCCGTCCTTGAGCACGTTCAGCCCGACGTCGATGGAATCCGTGGTGGGGTCGGGCACCACCCCCGAAAAGATGCGCAGCGCCATGCCTCTCTGACGCAGGGACTGTTCCAGCGCCTCGGCATGTCCCTGCCCCTTCAGGAATTCATCGACAACCAAAAAGGGCCGGCTCAAGCCCAGGCTCTGCAAGACTTCACCAATCTCATGTCGTGCGCCGGCGCCCACGCGTAACACCCGTGGCAGTAACAGCGTTGAATCCATTCCCTTCTCCCAAAGCAGATGACTTGTAACCGGGCATTATAAGCAATGCACGGCATAGACCACTTCGATCCGACCGAAGCCGAACCTTTTTGCTACCATCGGTGATGCTACCACTGAGAGCGAGGAAGTCTTCCATGGAACCCGGTGTTCACAGCATCAATTCACTTTTCAGACAACTGGGATTGCCTGACGGTGACAAAGACATTGAGAGCTTCATTCAATCTCATCAACCGCTCCCGGATCGCGTTTGCCTGCAGGATGCGGCGTTCTGGTCGCCCGCCCAGGCCGACTTTCTGCGTGAAGCCATCAGCGACGACGCCGACTGGGCCGAAGTGGTGGATGAACTGGACGCACGATTGCACACCCCAGCCAGCAGACCCCTTCCTGGAAAACCGTGGTTGACCGAAAGCTGTCGTGCCTATCTGCCGGAAATGTGCGGTTACTGATAACACGCTCCGCCAAGGAATAATCGGCCCTAGACACTAAGCAGTAGTGCATTTTTCTCGTTATACTCCCCGGCGTGACTAGGGAGGTTTAGTCTTGCGCTTAGTATTAGGGTTTCTGATTATCGCGGTGTTGTTGGTGCTGCCGCTGCTGGCACCCCAGCTAGAAAATCACCAGCCACTGATCGACTATAGGCAGGAGCGGAATCTGTCGCTCGCGGCCTCAGAAAGCGGGGTTACCCGTTATCAGAGCTGGGGGAAAAGCAAAGACCCAGTCGTGGTATTGATTCACAGCTTCAACGGCTATCTGGAAACCTGGGAACCCAACATAGAAGCCCTGGTCAATGCCGGCTACCGGGTCGTAGCCTACGACCTGTTTGGTCGCGGCCTGTCCGACCGGCCACTGAAACCACACACCCTGGCACTGTTCCGTGAGCAGTTAACCGCCCTGCGCGATACCCTCGGGATTAGCAAACCCATGCACCTGATCGGCGCGTCATTCGGCTGCGTCATCGCCAGCGACTTTGCCCTGCATCACCCGGATCAGGTCAAAAGCCTGACGCTCACAGGCCCCGCCGGCTGGCCCGACGACAAAAACGCGGCGCAGGAATGGGCCAGAAAGCCCTTTCTCGGCGAGTATATATTTTACTATGCGGGCAAGCCCCTACTGCTATCCAAACTCGACAGTTATTTACTCAATCAGGAGGACAATCCTTGGGCCAAGGCTTACTGGAAGGTCTACCAGAGTTATCCCGGGGTGAAACGTGCAGCTCTGTCGACCCTTCGCTATTCGCCAGTGCTCGACTACACAGCCGGCTGGCAAAAACTCGGTAAAACAAAAATACCCGTTCAGTTTATCTGGGGCCGTCAGGACAGCAGCTTCCCCTACTACCATCACCGCGAAGCCGAGAAACTGATTTCCCAAGCCGAGATTGTCGCCATCGACAGCGCCGAGCACTGGGTCAACGCCGACCAGCCGGCCGAAACCAACCGCGCAATAATCGACTTTCTGCGCGGGATACGCTGAATGAGTCTCGGGGACGCGCATCAGGAACAGGCCATACTGTCCTCATGGCAGGTCAATGCGTCCCCCTGGACTGACGCGGTACGCCAGCGCCAGATTGCCAGCCGCGAAACGCTGACCAACGCTGCCATTATAGAAACGCTGCTCGCTCTCAAACCCGACTCGCTACTTGATATAGGCTGTGGCGAAGGCTGGCTCTGTCGTGCACTCTCAGGCCACAACATCGCGTGCACCGGCGTGGATGCCATCGACGACCTGGTGCAGCAGGCACAGGCCAAGGGCGGCCGCTACCTGCGTCTAGACTATCACGACCTGGCTCATGCCCCTGTGCAGCCGGTGGATTGCGCCGTCTGCAATTTCTCACTGATTGGAAAAACCTCGACCGAGGCCGTGTTCGGCGCTGCTTCACACTTTCTGAAAGCGGGTGGCAAGCTGGTGGTACAAACCCTGCATCCGGTCACGGCCTGCGGCGAGCACACCTATGAAGACGGCTGGCGCGAAGGCTCATGGCAGGGGTTTTCTGAGCGCTTTCAACAAGCGGCACCCTGGTATTTTCGCACCCTGCTCAGCTGGCAGTCGCTGTTTACCGAGTACGGTTTCAACCTCGAACAGCAGCGGGAACCAACGCCTGCCGATAGCGACCTGCCCCAGTCTCTGATTCTGGTCGGCAAGTTAACACCAGGGTAATACTGGACGACTGGCCACTGTGCAAAAATCATGAGCGCTAAACCAGAATAAGGACAAACTTATGCCCATGCGCCTCAACCATATGGAGCTGACCTTTCCGGAAGGCACTCTGACTCCGGAATTCAAACAGCAGATCACGGACTTTTACCGCGAACTGTTTGGCTGGAACACGCTGGAAATCGATATCGTCGACCAGAAGGCCCTGCTGCTGATGCTCGACGAAGATGTGAGCCAGTTTATTTTGCTGGCCGAAAGCCCCAAACCCATGCAATCCCCGGGCTACGACCACCTCGGGCTATTGTTCGATACCCGCGAGGAAGTGGATGCCCTGCTGGAAAAAGCCAAAGCCATGCAGACAGTGAATAGCGAGATTCAGATTAAAGAATACGAAGACCTCAAGGAAGGCGGTACCATTGTCCACGCCTTTTACGTCAGACACCTGCTGCCTATCTGGTTTGATGTGCAATCCATCGACTACGAAAACGGCGCCGAGCCAGCCAGGAAGTGGCACTATGGCTGATTCGCCCACAGGGTCCGACAAGCTGTCAGGACGTCGTATGCTTGAAGACCTACACAATCCCTTCCTTCCACTGGATGAGCGCACTCCGGCTACACCCCAATGGGAGGCCAAACGGCAACTCGCGCAAACGCTGCGGGATTACACCGAAGCCCTGATGACCTCAACGCCCACACCGGAGCAAATGTCGGCCATGAATGAGTGGCTGCAAGACGCCACCGTGCAACTGTCGCAGTCGCCCAGGGTTTACGGTCGCAATGGCTACACCGAGATTGGTGAAGGCAGCTTTGGTGAGGTGTTTCAGGAAGTGGGGCCCCTGTGCGGGCACAGCAATCCGATCGCGCCGCCGCTGGAAATGTGGGCCGAAGGCGAAACGGCATACGCCCGGGTCACCATGGGCTGGCGCTATGAGGGCCCACCCGGCTGCGTACACGGCGGGTTTGTCGCCGCCCTGTTTGACGAATTTCTCGGTATGGCCCAGTTTATGGGGGGCCACCCCGGCATGACCGGCACCCTCACCATAAAATATCGGCGACCGACCCCGCTGAACGTACCACTGGAAATGTCGGCCTGGATTGACCGCTCCGAAGGACGCAAGACTTTTGTCAGCGGCAAGATAGAAGCCAATGGCCATGTTACCGCCGAGTGCGAAGGTATTTTTATCCGGCCCAACCAGCCAGTAACAGCCCTGCGCGATGCGGTGATGGCAGAGAAAAGCTAATACGCGTGATTTATTCTGCTCTCGCCTTCGCCTGAAAGCACAGGCGAGAGCGAATGAAATTTTCTACACTAGAGCCATGACTCTGCGTTGCTCGACACTACCCTATGTAACCGCCGCTCTGGTGCTGGTCACCATCCACCTCTGTTTTCTGCTGTCACTGAACGAAGGCCATGTTCACGCCTGCGTTCCCTACTGGGCAGACTGTGTCAGTATCAGCAAATCGGGCCGCTATGGCAGTGCCTACTTCGTTTTCAAGGGCGGCATGATTCCCGCTTGCGTCCTGCTCGCCCTGTTCTGGAGGCTGGCACAGCTATGGCTGGCAGAGTTAGAACAGCCCAATCGTTGGCTGGGCTTTGTCGGCCTGATCGCCTCAGCCGCATTACTGACCTACACCCTTTCGCTCGGTCACAGTGGCGACCATTTCCGCACGCTGCGACGCTTTGGCGTCGTCTTGTTTCTGGGATTGAGCTTTGTCAACTTTGCTGGCCTGGCGCAATCCCTGAGGCAGACCCGCGAGTCCCGGTTTGCACAGGCGCTGACGCGTGCCTGCGCCGCGATACTCGGCATCGCCCTGTTTTCACTGGTGCTGGATGCGTCGATGGGCGAGGACTACGATAGGTTGGAAAACGCCTTTGAATGGTGGCTTATTGTTCTGCTGTTGGGCTTGCTGATCTATGTCGGAAGGGTGTGGCAGATATGCCGCTTCACCCTTCGACCTGCCGTGGGCGATTAATTACTGCTCGCTGGCGCTGGCGACGTGACGGAAGACTTCACTGGAGCCATCTTCCTTCAACAGCAGAACATCATAAGGCGAAAATCGGTCTCCCACTTCCATGCCCGGGCTGCCCACGGGCATGCCCGGCACCGCCAAACCAATGGCGCCTTCCGGCGGCGACTCGAGAAACTGCGCTATATCACGGGCCGGAATATGCCCTTCAAAAACATAGCCCTCGGGCGAAACGGCGGTATGACAGGACTGGTATTGCGGGGCAATCCCCTGCTCGTTCTTCAAGGCACCGAGATCTTCCGGATGATGAACGGCGGTTGAAAAGCCCGTGTGTTGAACGTGCTCAACCCATTCGCCACAACAGCCGCAAGTGGGGCTTTTGTATACCTGAAAGTCGGCATTGCTCGACCCGGTAGCCAGGCCATCGCTGTCAACACCGTCGCTGGCCGTAGACTCGGCGTCTTTCTGGCAGCCCACCAGCAATAACACCAATACAAGTACAAAAACCGGGCGAAACAGGGTCATGGCAGTCTCCTTTAATTCCGAGGCAGCAGCATCTATGCTTTGCCAGAATGAGTCAAGCGGGGGGGCATAAAGCTTGCACTGGTTAATGTTTTCGTTTACGCGTATAATTTCCGCCCTTTTGTTCGCCCCGCCTAGGGCTCTTACGCCGACTCATAAATGAGTCAGTCAGCCCGAATCACCAGGAAAATTGAATGACCCAATCTGTCCCCGCCACTTTCGCGGACCTTGGCCTGCCCGCCAACCTTCTCGAGTCTCTTGCACAAGTAGGCTATGAACAACCATCTCCCATTCAGGCCCAGGCCATACCCAGCCTGCTTAACGGCAAAGACCTGCTGGGCACCGCCCAGACCGGCACCGGCAAGACCGCCGCTTTCGCCCTGCCGGTGCTGGCCGGCATCGACCTGTCGCTTCGCAAGCCCCAGGCACTGGTGCTGGCACCTACCCGCGAGCTAGCCATACAGGTAGCCGAAGCTTTCAAGACCTACGCATCCAGAATGCCGGGCTTTCGCGTATTGCCGGTCTACGGTGGACAAGGCATGGCTCAGCAGCTCAAGGCCTTGCGCGAGGGCGTGCATGTGATTGTCGGCACACCGGGCCGGGTTATGGATCACCTGCGGCGCAGCACGCTGTCACTGAGCGCACTGAAAACCGTGGTACTGGACGAAGCCGACGAAATGCTGCGAATGGGCTTTATCGACGATGTGACCTGGATTCTCGACCAAACCCCCAAGCAGCGCCAGGTGGCCCTGTTTTCCGCCACCATGCCACCGCCTATTCGCAAGATCACCAAACAGTATCTGAATGATCCGGTTACCGTGGCCATTGAAGCCGGCGAGCGCAGCATTGCCCGCATCGAACAGTGGGCCTGGCAGGTTTCAGGCACCAACAAGCTGGACGCACTGACCCGCATTCTCGAGGTGGAAGATTTTGACGGTGTGATCATGTTCGTGCGCACCAAAAACTCCACAGTAGAGCTGGCCGAAAAGCTGGAGGCCCGCGGCTACCGCACCGGGGCCATCAACGGCGATATGACCCAGCAACTGCGCGAACGCACCATCGAAAACCTGAAAAACGAGCGTATTGATATTGTTGTGGCCACCGATGTGGCGGCGCGCGGTATCGATGTGAGCCGGGTGACTCACGTTATCAACTACGATATTCCCTACGATACCGAGGCCTACACCCACCGTATCGGCCGTACCGGCCGCGCCGGGCGCAGCGGCAAAGCCATTCTGTTTGTGGCACCGCGCGAAAAGCGCATGCTGAAAACCATCGAGCGCGTGACCGGCCAGACTGTAAACTGGCTGGAGCTGCCCACCCGCGAAGCGGTGAATCTCAAGCGCATCGATCAGTTCAAAAGTATTATCAGCGAGACCATGGAAAATGAAGACCTGAGCTTCTTCAACGGCTTGATCGAAAGCTATCTGGCGGAGACCAGCGCCGATCTGTCAAACGTCGCCGCAGCGCTGGCCTTTATGGCCCAGAGTGACCGCCCCATCGCCCCGTCACCCGCGCGCAAGGAGCGTGAGTTTGAGAGCAAGGAAAAACCGGTTCGACACGAGCCGACGCTCGCTCCGGAAGACGTTGCCATGGAAACTTTCCGCATGGCGGTGGGCAAACAACACGGCATCACCAAGGGTGACATCGTCGGCGCG